>DYIY01000004.1 GCA_020723405.1 Thiobacillus denitrificans
AGGTGGATTCGGCTCAGCTCTAACGTTTAGCTTGAGGGGCGCGGAAACAGGCGGCGGAGCCGGCTGTTGGAGCGTCCCTCTCGAAGCGCCTGTTGGGCGTGATTATGTTCACCTGACTCACTTTATGTTTGGGAGATTGTTAAACACAATGAGGCCGGCCAAGAGCATTGAAATTACAGGCGCAACAACGGCGGCGACAATGTCCTGTAGCACACTGCGGATACGTGAATATCCGAGCCTATTACAGGCCCCGTGAAAGAATGCGCCAGACATAAGAATAGGCACCCACACAAACGCAATATGTGCCCACACGGACCACAATGATTCAGGTTGCATCTTCGACGTAATTAATAGAATTGAAACGTAATAGATGAGCGCAAGCAATACCGCCCCAAGGAAAGCACTGGCAATATTGCGGCGAAATATGCTCAACATCGAAATGGTCATGTTATCTATGGCGCCCAACGTGTAGTCGCCGACACTTGTCGGCGTAAAAGTCTTATTGGACATGTCCAGTAAGCTGGGATCATATGCTAACCTCCTGTTTTATAAAGTACGTAATGTCCAATAAGCTGGGAGGTACTACAAGATGTCACCGCAGGACCAAGCGACGGGTTCGTCCCCCAAACTACTGGATCAGCTTCGTGACCGTATCCGCTTGAAGCACTATAGCCTGCGGACGGAACAAGCTTATTTGCAGTGGGTTAAACGATACATCCTCTTCCACGGGAAGCGCCACCCTGCCGAGATGGGCAAGGCGGAAGTGGAGGCTTTTCTGACTTCTCTGGCCGTGGAGCGGAACGTCACTGCGTCCACCCAGACCCAGGCGCTGTCAGCTTTGCTTTTTCTTTATCGGGAAGTGTTACTGCTGGAATTGCCCTGGTTGTCGGAAATTACACGGGCCAAGAAGCCGTCTCGGCTTCCCACGGTGCTGAATCGGCATGAGGTGCAGGCGCTGTTGAAGAGCGTAGATGATCCCCGGATGGATCTCATCATTCGGTTGCTCTACGGCACAGGTATGCGTCTGCTCGAATGCTTGCGCTTACGGGTCAAGGATGTTGACTTCGTTCGGCTGGAAATTCTGGTGCGCGAAGGCAAGGGAAACAAGGATCGGGTGACCATGCTGCCAGTCAGCCTTGCCGAGCGCTTGAAGTCCCATTTGAAGGTGGTGAAGGCTCTTCACGACGACGATCTGGCCCGGGGCAAGGGCGAAGTGTGGCTACCCCATGCCTTGGCGGTGAAGTATCCCCATGCCTCCAGACAATGGGGATGGCAGTACGTCTTTCCCGCCGCCGGCCTTTCGGTGGACCCTCGGTCGGATGCGGTACGACGGCACCATGTTGAGGACAAGCAGGTGCAGCGGGCGGTAAAGAAGGCCGTTGCGAAGGCGGCCATAGCCAAGCCCGTCACCCCCCATACCCTGCGACATTCCTTCGCGACGCACTTGCTGGAAGGCGGCTACGACATCCGCACCGTTCAGGAACTGCTGGGCCATTCCGACGTGTCCACCACCATGATCTACACCCATGTGCTGAACAAGGGCGGTCGTGGGGTGCGCAGCCCGTTGGATTGAGTTCTTCAACCTTGCCCGGCGACGCGAGAAGTCCACAGACCCCGGGGGATTTTCTGGCCCGGGTTGGGATGTTTCTATGCTCGGGCCGGTCCCGGGTATAAAAAGAATGCCGCAGTGCAACAAAATCACTGATGGCCTGTCTCACCACGGTGAAGCTCCCAGTAAAGGAACCCCCATGAAAGTCGATACCCACAATTGGAATCAGGAAGCGGGAATGCCCCCGACGCCATGCCCATCGCCCAAGCTGTTGCCCTGGCTGGCTGGCCGGGCGGGTATTTCCGATGAACGCGCGCTGGCCCTGTGGCAGCAGGCCCGTCGCGATGCCCCCGGTGACGCCATGCCGCGCTTCATTGCCCTGTTGGAGGAAGTGCGCCGGCCCGGGGCGACCAGTCCGGCTGCCTGGCTGGAGCTTTGTGACCGGGTGTGGCGGGGCAATACGTTGCGTCTGACGGATGTGCTGCTGACGGCTGCCTACCAGGGCTGGCAAGGTTGGTATGGAAGGGTGGGTAGCGCCAACTGAGGGCTTGCTGGCGGCCGGGGGGTGGAGAGGGGGGCGCCCGGAAGATTGCCCGGATGCGGCGGGAGTTTTTCCGGGCACCTGCCGGCGTTGCGGGGCCCAGGATCCAGGAGCAGGCGGCCGGCGGGAAGCTGGACGGCGTGATTCCCGCCACCGCCATTGTGGTAACCAGCTCGTCCGGGTGGAAAATAGGGTCCCGAGCCTCCTGCCGCCCATTGCCGCCCATGAAGATCGCCACCTGGAACGTGAACTCCCTCAAGGTCCGCCTGCCCCATCTGCTGGATTGGTTGGCCGCCCGGCAACCGGACGTGGTGTGCCTCCAGGAAACCAAGCTGGAGGATGACAAGTTTCCCCGTCAGGAGATCGAGGCTGCCGGTTACCAGGTGGTCCATTCAGGGCAGAAGACTTACAACGGTGTGGCCATCCTGGCCCGCCAACCGATCGAGGAGGTGCAGGCGGGCATTCCCGGTTTTGCCGATGAGCAGAAACGGGTGTTGGCCGCCAGCGTGGGGGGGGTCCGGGTGGTGTGTGTCTATATCCCCAACGGCCAGTCCCTGGATTCCGACAAGTACCAGTACAAGCTGCGCTGGCTGGACGCCCTGATCGCCTGGATCGGCGAGGAGAGGGGCCGCCACCCCGGGCTGGTCCTGCTGGGGGACTACAACATCGCGCCGGCGGATGCAGACGTTCACGACCCGGCGGCCTGGGCCGGCAACGTGCTGGTGTCCGAGGCGGAGCGGTCCCGCTTCCGGGCCCTGGAGGCCCTGGGTCTGCGGGATGCCTTCCGCCTCTTTGCCCAGCCTGAGAAAAGCTATAGCTGGTGGGATTACCGGCAGGGCGGATTCCGCCGCAACCTGGGTCTGCGCATCGACCACATTCTGCTCTCCGGCCCCCTGGCGGAAACTTGCGTGGGCTGCGAAATCGACAAGGGCCCCCGCAAGCTGGAACGCCCCTCCGACCACGCGCCGGTGCTGGCCGAACTGGGCTGAAGGGGCCGGGCAAGGGGCGCCCCCCACGCGCCATGGGGGACAGCCGGCTGTGATAAGCTCAATTTATAACCACAGCACACCCCTACTCCATGCATGGACCGGAGACCCGAACCCAGGACGGAACACCGGCCGCCACAACTGCCGTTATGGTTTTTGCCGTTTCTGCCGATGTAGCGTCCATGGCCCCCCAAGCTGAACGCCTCCTCCAACCCGCTCGTATGGCTGGCCACTGACATGACCGCGACCAGCACGGACAAGACCCCGCCGGCCGGACGCTGGCCCATGACCCTTTTGCTGGTGTTGGGCAGCAGCCTGGCCATCCTGGCCCTGCTGTCTTCCACTCTGCTGGGCATGATCGGCATCTGGGACAGCAGTTCCGACACCTATGCCCACGGTTACGTGGTGCTGCCCATCTCCCTCTGGCTCATCTGGCGCAAGCGCCGGGAGCTGGCGCTGCACACCCCGGTGCCGGACATGCGGGCCCTGGCCGTGGCGGCGCTGCTCTGCGCCGGCTGGCTGTTCGGCCGGGCGGCCAGCGCCCAGGTCATCGAGCAATACGCCCTGGTGGGCCTGCTCATCACCACCGTCTGGGCCCTGCTGGGCTGGCGCATCGTCTGGTTGTTGCTGTTCCCCCTGGCCTTCCTGTTGATGATGGTGCCGGTGGGGGAATTCATGATCATGCCCATGATCAACTTCACGGCGGATTTCACGGTGTTCGTGCTGCGCGCCATCGGCATTCCCCTCTATCGGGAGGGGGTGTTCTTCTCCCTGCCCAGCGGCGACTGGAACGTGGTCACGGGCTGTTCCGGCATCCGTTATTTCCTGTCCTCGGTGGTGTTGGGCCTGCTCTTTTCCTATCTCAACTACCGCACCTGGTGGAAACGCCTGGCCTTCACTGCGGCCGCCTTCATCGTGCCCATCGTGGCCAACGGCTTCCGGGCCACCATGATCGTGTTGATCGCCCACTATTCGGACATGAAGCTGGCGCTGGGCGTGGACCACTTCATCTACGGCTGGGTGTGGTTCGGCATCGTCATGCTGTTGATGTTCTGGGTGGGCAGCTTCTGGCGGGAGGAGGAGGTTCCCGCCCCGCCTCCGGCAACCGGCTTTGCCGGCGCCGCTTCGGCCCCCCGCCTGACCCTGGTGGCGGCGGCCTGTCTGGTGGCCACGGTGGCGGCCATCCATCTCTATGACCAGCACCTGCGCAACCGCACCCCCACCCCGGCGCCCTTTGCCCGCTTGCAGACGGTGGGCGGCTGGCAGACGGGGGAGTCCTTCACCTCCTGGACCCCCCTCTGGCAAGGGACGGATGAGGCGCTGCTGCGCCACTACGGCAAGGGCGACGACCGGGTGCTGCTGTACCTGGGCTGGTACGGCAACCAACGGCAGGGTTCCGAACTGGTGAACGACCTGAACCAGTTCGTGAAGGAGAAACATCCCGAGTGGAAGAAGCCCATCGAACGCAGCCAGCCCTTCCCGGCGGGCGACGCTTCCCGGCAGGTGCGTTACGCCCTGTTGAAGTCCAAGACTTCGGGACAAAACCTGGTGGCCTTGCAATGGAACCGCCTGAACGGCCACGACAGCATCAACCCCCTGGCGGCCAAGCTTGAACTGGCCCGGGACAAGCTGTTCGGCCAGGACGACAGCGGGGCGAGCATCATCATCGCCGCCCCCTATGGCGACAAGCCTGAAGAAGCCGAGGCCATCCTGGCCCGCTTCATGGCCGACATGCTGCCGGGCCTGGAACGGGCGCTGGATTCGGCGAGCCCATGAGCCCTCCGCCCCCCCTCATCGCCCACGTGGTGTACCACTTCGGCACCGGCGGCATGGAAAACGGCATGGTCAATCTGTTCAACCATCTGCCTCCCGAGCGTTTCCGCCACGTGGTCATCGCCCAGACCGGCTACAGCGACTTCCGCAAGCGCATCACCGCCCAGCCGGTGGAATTCTTCGACCTGGGCAAGAAGCCGGGCCACGACTATCGCTGGATGGCCCGGCTGTACGCCCTGCTCGGCGAACTGAAGCCCGCCATCCTGCACACCCGCAATCTCAACGCCATGGAAGCCCAGTTCGTGGGGGCGGCCCGCCGGGTGCCCGGACGGGTCCACGGCGAGCATGGCCGGGACATGTACGACCTGGACGGCACGAACTGGAAATACAACCTGATGCGCCGCCTCACCCGCCTCACCACCCAGCATTACCTCGCGGTGAGCCGGGATCTGGAACAGTGGTTCCTGAACACCATCGGCGTGCCCCGGGACCGCCTGACCCAGATCTACAACGGGGTGGACAGCCTGAAGTTCCACCCCCGGCAGGGGGAGCGGCCCGACCTGGGGCTGCCGGCATTCTTCCGGGACGCCCGCTGCGTGGTGGGCAGCATCGGCCGCATGGCCAAGGTGAAGGACTACCCTACCCTGACCCGGGCCTTCATCCGGGCCTGCCAGGCCGCCCCGGATGCCGGGCTGCGTCTGGTGGTGGTGGGCGACGGGCCCACCCGGACCGAATGCCAGGCCCTCATCGACGCGGCGGGCCTGACGGGCCAGGCCCTGTTCCCCGGGGACCGGAACGACGCCGCCGACTGGCTGCGCAGCTTTGACCTCTTCGTCCTGCCCTCCCTGGGGGAAGGCATTTCCAACACCATCCTGGAAGCCATGTCCACGGGGCTGCCCATCGTCGCCACCCGGGTGGGCGGCACGCCGGAACTGGTGGAAGACGGGCAGAATGGCAGCCTGTTTTCCGTGGGGGACGTGGACGCCCTGGGCCGCCTGATCCTGGACTACGCCGCCCGCCCCGAACGTCTGCGCGAACAGGGGGCCCGCTCCCGGCAGCGGGTGGACCGGCAGTTCACCTGGCCCGTGGCCGCGGCCGCCTACCAGGCGGTCTATGAACGATTACTAGAACGAGGCAGGCCCTGAGGCCTGGACAACCATGTGTGGAATCACCGGCATCTTCGACCTGCGTGAACAGCGCCCCATCGACCGGGACGTCATGCAGCGCATCAACGACATGCAATGGCACCGGGGTCCGGACGAATCCGGCCTGTACCTGGAGCCGGGCCTGGGCTTCGGCCACCGGCGCCTGTCCATCATCGACATCGCCGCCGGCCAGCAGCCCATGTTCAACGAGGACGGCTCCGTGGCCGTGGTGTTCAACGGCGAGATCTACAACTTCGTGGACCTGATCCCCGAACTCACCGCCCTGGGCCACACCTTCAAGACCCGTTCCGACACCGAGACCATCGTCCACGCCTGGGAGCAGTGGGGCGTGGACTGCGTGAACCATTTCCGGGGCATGTTCGCCTTCGCCCTGTGGGATCGCCGCCAGCAGGTCTTCTTCCTGGCCCGGGACCGGCTGGGCATCAAGCCGCTGCACTACGCCATCACCGCCGAGGGTTTCCTGGTGTTCGGCTCGGAATTGAAAACCCTCACCGCCTGGCCCGGTTTCCGCCGCGACATCGACGATGAGGCGGTGGAGGACTACTTCGGCTACGGCTACGTGCCGGAACCCCGCACCATCTACAAATCGGCCCTCAAGCTGCCCCCCGGCCACCGCCTGCTCCTGCGCCGGGGCAAACCGGTGCCCCAGCCGGAGCAGTACTGGGACGTGCCCTTCGCTCCCCTGCCCGCCATGTCCCTGGAGGACGCCAACGCGGAGTTCGTCGAGCGCTTCCGGGAAGCGGTGCGCATCCGCATGGTGGCCGAGGTGCCCCTGGGCGCCTTCCTGTCCGGCGGTGTGGATTCCTCCGCCGTGGTGGCCATGATGGCCGGCCTCAGCGGCCAGCCGGTGAAGACCTGCGCCATCGCCTTCAGCGACCCCCGCTACAACGAGGCGGACTACGCCCGCCAGGTGGCCGAGCGCTACCGTACCGACCACCACGTGCACACCGTGGAATCCGACGACATCGGCCTGGTCAACGAGCTGGCCCGCCTCTACGACGAACCCTATGCCGACTCCTCCGCCATGCCCACCTACCGGGTCTGCGAACTGGCCCGCAAGGACGTGACCGTGGCCCTGTCCGGCGACGGCGGCGACGAGAACTTCATCGGCTACCGGCGCTACCGCTGGCACGGCATCGAGGAGAAGATGCGCCGGGTCGTGCCCGATGCCCTGCGCATGCCCCTGTTCGGCGCCCTGGGCCGCCTCTATCCCAAGGCCGACTGGGCCCCCAAGGTGCTGCGCGCCAAGACTACCTTCGAAGCCCTGGGGCGGGACAGCGTGGCCGGCTATTTCCATGGCGTCTCGGTGTGCAGCGACAGCCTGCGCCAACGCATGTACAGCCATGCCTTCAGCAAGCGGCTGAACGGCTATTCGGCCGTGGAAGTGCTGCGCCGCCACGACCGCAACAACCCCAGCCGGGATGTCTACGGCCAGGTCCAGTACCTGGACATGAAGACCTATCTGGTGGGCGACATTCTCACCAAGGTGGACCGGGCCAGCATGGCCCACGCCCTGGAGGTGCGGGTGCCCTTCCTGGACCACAAGCTGGTGGAATGGATCTCCGGGCTTCCTTCTTCCCTGAAGATCAAGGGGGCGGAGGGCAAGTACATGCTGAAGAAGGCCATGGAACCCTACCTGCCCCACGACATCATGTACCGGCGCAAGATGGGCTTCTCCATTCCCCTGGCCGAGTGGTTCCGGGGCCCCCTCAAGGCCCGCCTCATGGAATCCCTGGAATCCCAGCGCCTGGCCGACACCGGCCTGTTCGACGTGAAGGAATTGAAGAGGATGGCCGACGAGCACGTCTCCGGCATGCGCGACCACAATCCGGCCCTTTGGTCACTGCTGATGTTCGAGGCCTTTCTTGAGCAGAACGGACATTAACGCTGGGCAAACCAAGTGCTGTTCAATTCCCTGTCCTTTTTACTGGTTTTTGCCCCATTGGCTTTTGGGCTTTTCTTTCTGCTGGGACTGCGTAGCAACAATCTGGCCCTACTCTGGCTGGCCCTGGCTTCAATCGCCTTCTACGCCTGGTGGATTCCCGCGCACACGGTGATTCTGCTGATCTCGATCAGCCTGAACTACCTGGCTGGCCGCCTGATTCTGAAGGCCGGGCCGATCGGCTCTCCGGCGCGCAAGCGCGTCCTCGCCGGGGCAGTCGCCCTGAATCTGCTGGCCCTCGCTTATTACAAGTACGCCGGGTTCTTTGTCACGACCCTGAACGATGCCGTGAATGGGAGTTGGCAGGTTCCGGACATCATCCTGCCCTTGGGCATTTCCTTTTTCACCTTCACACAACTCGCCTATCTGGTGGACACCTACCAAGGCAAGGTCAGTGAATCCAAATTTTCACGCTACCTGTTGTTCGTCACGTATTTTCCGCACTTGATCGCCGGCCCCATCATTCATCACAAGGACGTGATGCCCCAGTTCGACAAACCCAACACCGCACGCTGGTGTACGGTCAATGTCGCTGCGGGGCTGTCCATCTTCATGATTGGCCTATTCAAGAAGGTGGTCATCGCAGATGGCCTGGCCCCTTATGTTGGCCCGGTCTTTGACGGGGCCGCCACCGGGGTCCCCCCATCCATGCTGGTGGCCTGGGGTGGTGCATTGGCATACACCTTTCAACTCTACTTCGATTTTTCCGGCTATTCCGACATGGCGATCGGTCTATCCCTGGCGCTGAATGTCCGGCTCCCCTTCAACTTCAACTCCCCTTATAAAGCCCAGTCGATCATCGATTTCTGGAAGCGGTGGCACATTTCCCTGTCAACGTTTCTTCGCGACTATCTGTACATCCCCCTGGGTGGGAATCGCCTCGGTGGATTCAGGCGTTATTCGAACCTGCTGATCACCATGTTGATTGGGGGAATGTGGCATGGAGCAGGCTGGTCCTTCATCGTCTGGGGTGGACTGCACGGCAGCTACCTGATGATCAACCATGCCTGGCGCCATTTCCGGAACGGTCTTGCAGCCCCCGCCGGCCCATTGGAACGGTTCCTGGGCTGGTCGTTGACCTTCCTCGCCGTAGTCCTTGCCTGGGTATTCTTTCGCGCCACCAACTTCAGTGACGCATTGGCTGTTTTGCAGGGCATGGCCGGCCTGAATGGTCTGGGCACCACGATGCTTGTGTCACCCGGCGGCAGCGCCCGGGACTACCTGCCCGTGCTGGGCGTCAGCGCCCTGCTGTTGTGGATTGTCGCCACCCGTCCGAACTCCCAGGAGATCGTGTCGCGGCATCTCGTGGAGGAGTCCCACTTCAAGCTCATCGATCATCCGTCCGATGCGCGCGCCTGGCGCAATCCCCACATCGGGGCCGCCCTCGCCCTCGGCGTGCTCACGGCCGTGGCGCTCATTCACATCTCCAGGCCGACCCAGTTCCTGTACTTCAATTTCTGACGTGTCCATGGAACTCGAAAAAACCACCCCATCCGCGTTCCTGATCGCCGCGATGGCCACGTGTCTCGCTGTGGTGCTTGTGCTGCTCGCCCTGCCCCACGACAGATACATCAGGTTCCAACAGATCGCGGCGGAAAGCGTTCACTATCTGCGTATCAAATGGATCTTTGAGCGCATCCATTTCGATCGTGAGCCCATCGACATCGCATTTATCGGCACATCCCACACACAGAGCGGCATCGATGGGGCGCGTCTGGAATCCAGACTGGCCCTGAATGGGTCCACGGCCCATGTGGTCAACTTTGCCATTCCCCACCTGGGGCGGGACATTGAATTTCTGGTCGCCCGCGAACTGCTTGAGAATCGGCCCGTCAAGACCTTGATCATTGAACTCCAGGAGACCGAGTCCAGGGCGCCCCATCCCGGATTTCAACGTTTGGGGAGCGTGACCGACATCCTGTCCGCCCCCCTTTTGATCAACACAGACCTGTTCACCACGCTTTCGCATCTTCCTTTGCGAGAGCTGCAACTGGCCTATGCCAGCCTCTTTCCCGCCAACGCAGGTCTGCAATCCGCCTTTCTGCAAGATCATTATGAAGGCCATCACTGGAACGATACCTACCAACTGCACGGCATTCCAAAACCAAGAACCTCCCACCCGGACCCTGCCGTATTTTCCCGGCAGGTGAGCCAGCTGCGCGCAGAGCAGCAGGAGAAGGAAAATCTTGCGCGGCATTTCGATGCCCTGCCCCTCGGCCATAACCTGCTTTATCGATACAACGAAATCTATCTGGACAAGATCGTCAACCTTGCCCACCAGCATGGCGCTGAAGTGAAGTTTCTCTATTTGCCCGTGTTCGGTGCCACGAGCCCCCCCAGGGCCTATGGCCACCTGGGCGTCGCGGGAGAGTTGCTCGACCCGCGCACCACTCTCCGATCGGAAGCGCTCTGGCTGAATGGCGATCACCTCAACTATTACGGCGCGAACACCTTGACGGATTGGGTAGCCGATCAACTCTCGACAAAGCCGACGTCAGCCGGCAACAACCTTTAACACGCCATTCATGACGATCCCCTGCCATCAACGAGTTTCCGCCAGAGAGGGCCAGCATGGGCATGTGGTGAAGGCCATCAACCCATTGCGCCATGAGCCGGGTGACGGGCTTGGGCAACTGAGGAATCCAGCTTGAACGTACCCATCAACAGCCTCGGCCGTCCGGGGCCTTGCTCCTCACCGGGCAGTCCAGGGGAACGACCATGAGCAAGCAGAGCCTGCGCGGCTCCGTGGCCTGGCTGTTTGCCGGCAGCATCGGCAACCAGGTCCTCACCTTCGCCACCGGGGTGGTGCTGGCCCGCCTGCTCATGCCCGCCGATTTCGGTCTGCTGCTGACGGTGCAGGTGTTCACCGGCATCGCCGGACTGATCGCCACCGGCGGCATGGGCCAGGCCCTGGTCCGGGCCGAGAGCATCACCCGTTCGGACACCAACGTGATCTTCACCATCCAGTTCGGGGTGGGCCTGGCCT
The DNA here is from genome assembly GCA_020723405.1 of Thiobacillus denitrificans. Classification (GTDB taxonomy): domain Bacteria; phylum Pseudomonadota; class Gammaproteobacteria; order Burkholderiales; family Thiobacillaceae; genus PFJX01. Next base: position 10,944 of record DYIY01000004.1, read on the forward strand.
TCTTCCTGTTTCTGTTCTTCATCGCCCCTTTCTTCGCCGATCTCTACGGCGCGCCCATCTACGGGGAACTGCTGCGCCTCTCCGCCCTGACCTTCATCATCCGTCCCTTCGCCAACACCCCCGGGGCCCTGTTGCAACGGGAGATGCGCTTCAAGGCAAAGGCCTTGATCGGCATGGTCGTCCTGCTCACCTCCAGCACGGCGAGCATCAGCATGGCCCTGCTGGACCTGGGGGTCTACAGCCTGGTGTGGGGCGGCATCTGCGGCGCCCTCATGAACGCCACCCTCAGCGCCTACCACGCCCGCTGGCTGCCCGGCATCAATCTCCACCTCTCCCAGGCCAGGTCCCTGGCCCAGTACGGCGGGATGGTGACCCTCAACAACCTGTTCTTCTACGCCCGTTCCCAGACCACCAACTTCCTCATCTCCCTCCACCAGGCCCCGGTGTTCCTGGGCCTGTTCAACAAGGCGGACAGCCTGCGCACCCTGCCCAATCAGATGATCAGCGGTTCCATCTACCAGGTTTCCTTCCGCGCCCTGGCCAAGGTCCAGGATGACCTGCCCGAGGCGCGCAGGCTGTTCCTGCGCGCCCTGTTCCTCGGCTGGCTGTATCTGTTCCCGATCTACACGGCCCTGTTCTTTGCGGCATCGCCCTTCATCGATTTCGTCTATGGCAAACACTGGCAGGCCGCCGGCCCCGCCCTCTCCCTGTTCGCCCTCTCCGGCCCCCTGCTGCTGCTGAGCAACCAGTGCGGCGCCGTGCTGGAAGCCTGCAACCGGCTGCCCCAGGAACTCCGGCTCCAGACCGAGGTGTGGATCATCCAGTTGGCCCTGCTCTTCGCCCTGCTGCTGTATGCACCCAGCATCAACAACCTGGCCCTGGGCCTGACCGCCCTGGCCGCTTACAACACCTTGCGCATGCTGGGCCTGGCCATGGCCACCCTGCAATTGGACTGGCCCACCCTGCGCCGGACCCTGGCACCGGTTCTGGCCATCAACGCCGGCCTCATCCTGCTGGCCGCAGGTTTCGACCTGCTCCTCGCCGGACTCAAGGGCCCATCCCCGTTCTTCTATCTGGCCGCCTTCCTGCCCCTGACAGGGGTGGCCTACGCGGTTCTGACCCTGACCTCCTCCACCCCGGAAATCAAGGAAGAGGCCACGCGGTGGCTGAAGCGGGTGCGTCGATGAGGGTGTCCCCCGCCCCCTTTCGCCGGATGCCGAATCGGCCTGTCTCCGCTCTGCCCTGGTGTCCCCCAGTGGGGGTTACACTCTCGCCCGGACGTGATATCCCGGCGAGTGGAAGGCAGGCACAGTTGGAGACGATTGAGACAAACAGGACGCCCACCCCCTCCGCGAGGCTCCGGTAGCCATGAAGATCCTTTATCACCACCGCACCGCCTCCAAGGACGGCCAGGCCGTCCATATCGAGGAAATGATCCAGGCCCTGCGCGAACTGGGTCATGAAGTCATCCTGGCGGCGCCTTCGGGAGCCGATTCCCAGGAGTTCGGCGCCTCCAACGGCCTGGTGGACCGCATCCGCGCCCATCTGCCCAAGGCCGTCTACGAGTTGCTGGAACTGGCCTATTCCCTGGCCGCCTATCGCCGCCTGGCGGCCCTGGCCAGGCAGCACCGGCCCGACGTGATCTACGAGCGCTACAACCTCTTCCTGCTGGCCGGGGTCTGGCTGCACCGGCGCCTGGGCCTGCCCCTGCTGCTGGAGGTCAATTCCCCCCTGGCCGAGGAACGGGACCGCTACGGCGGGCTGGCCCTGTCCCGCCTGGCCCATCGCATCGAGGGCTGGACCTGGCGGGGTGCCGACCGGGTGCTGCCGGTCACCCGGGTGCTGGCCGGCTACCTGACCCGGGCGGGGGTGCCGGAATCCCATATCCAGGTGATCCCCAACGGCATCAACCAGGCCCATTTCGATGCCGCCCCCGACAACGCCACGGCCAAGGCCCGCCTGGGCCTGGAGGACCGCATCATCCTGGGCTTCACCGGCTTCGTGCGGGATTGGCACGGCATCGACCGGGTCATCGACTGGATGGCCCGGCACCGCAAGGACGCCCGGACCCATCTCCTGGTGGTGGGCGACGGGCCGGTGCGCGCCGACCTGGAAGCCCAGGCCGCCCGCCTGGGCATCGCCGGGCAGGTCACCTTCACCGGCCTCGTCCACCGGGACCGGGTGCCGGAGATGGTGGCGGCCTTCGACATCGCCCTGCAACCGGCGGTGACCCACTACGCCTCCCCCCTCAAGCTGTTCGAGTACCTGGCCCTGGGCAAGGCGGTGATCGCCCCCCGGGAGCCCAATCTCATGGAAGTCCTGGCGGACGGGGACAACGCCCTGCTCTTCGATTCGGGCACCCCCGGGGCCTTCGAGGCGGCCCTGGACGAGCTGCTCACCCATCCCGAACTGCGCCAGCGCCTGGGCGAGGGAGCCCGGCGCAGCATCGAGACCCGGCGCCTGACCTGGCTGGAGAACGCCCGCCGGGTGACGGAGATGGCCGACGAACTGATCCAGGCCCGCCGCCGGCGATGACCCAGACGCCCCGCATCCTGGTGTTTTCCAGCCTGTTCCCCAACCCCGCCGATCCCAATGCCGGGGTGTTCATCCGCGAGCGCATGTTCCGGGTGGGACAGCACCTGCCCATCGTGGTGGTGTCGCCCAAGCCCTGGTTTCCAGGCGAGGGGCTGATCCGCCTGTTCCGGCCCCGCTTCCGCCCGGTGGCACCGCGCTTGGAGATGCAGCAGGGCGTGGAGGTCCACGCGCCCCGCTTCCTGTCGGTGCCGGGCCTGTTCAAGCCATTGGACAGCCTGTCCATGGCCCTGGGCAGTTACTTCACCCTGCGGCGCCTGAAGAAGGACTTCGCCTTCGATCTGATCGACGCCCATTTCGGCTATCCGGACGGCCATGCGGCCAGCCTGCTGGCCCGCTGGTTCCGGGTGCCCCTGGCCATCACCCTGCGCGGTTCGGAGCGGACCTATGCCGAGACCCCGGCCTTCCGCCGCCGCATCGTCGCCGGCCTGGCCCGGGCCGGCCAGGTGTTCGGCGTGTCCGATTCCCTGCGCCGGCTGGCGGTGGCCTTGGGGGCGCAGGAGTCGAAGACCCTGGCGGTGGGCAACGCGGTGGACAGCCAGCGCTTCCAGCCCGTGGACCGGGGGGAAGCGCGGCGCCGCCTGGGGCTGCCGGAAACGGCGCCCGTCCTGGTGTCGGTGGGCTGGCTCATCGAACGCAAGGGCTTCCACCGGGTCATCGAATGCCTGCCGGACCTGCTGCGCCGCCACCCGGACCTCGTCTACCTCATCGTCGGCGGCGCCACCGGCGCCGACAGCATGGAGGAGACGCTGCGCCAGCAGGTGGCCGACCTGGGCCTGGGGGCCCACGTGCGCTTTCTCGGCCCGGTGAAGCCGGACGAACTGAAATGGCCCCTGTCGGCCGCCGACGTGTTCACCCTGGCCACCCGCCGGGAGGGCTGGGCCAACGTCTTCCTGGAAGCCATGGCCTGCGGCCTGCCGGTGGTGACCACCGACGTGGACGGCAATCCCGAAGTGGTCTGCAAGCCGGAACTGGGCCGCATCGTACCCTTCGGGGACCGGCAAGCCCTGCACGACGCCCTGGACCAGTCCCTGGCCACAGCGTGGGATCGGGCGGCCATCCGCGCCCATGCAGTGGAAAACTCCTGGGACCGGCGCATTCCCATCCTGTGCGAGGCGTTCCGCAGACTGTCACGGGGTGCCCCATGAGCGCCCGGCAAGCTTTCTTCCTGGTGCTGGCCTGCCTGCTCCTGGGCAGCGGCCCGGCCTTGGCCCAAATCCTGCGGGTGGGGCCGGGGCAGGATCTGAAGCTGCCCAGCCAGGCGGCGCGACTGGCGGGAAACGACGACATCGTCGAGATCGAGGCCGGTGACTACCATGGCGACGTGGCCGTGTGGCGGGCGGACGGCCTGGTCCTGCGCGGCGTGGGGGGAATGGCCCGGCTGTTCGCCGCCGGAGCGGCCGCCCAGGGCAAGGGCATCTGGGTCATTCGCGGCCGGAACACGACCGTGGAGCACATCGCCTTCCACGATGCCCGGGTGCCCGACCGGAATGGCGCCGGCATCCGTTTCGAGGGCAGCAACCTGACGGTGCGCCACTGCCTTTTCCAGGGCAATGAAAACGGCATCCTGACCGGAGGCGGGGCGCAAAGCGAAATCCTGGTGGAAAACAGCGAGTTCACCGGCAACGGCCATGGCGACGGTTATTCCCACAACATCTACATCGGCGCCGTGGCCCGCTTCACCCTGCGCGACAGCATCAGCCGCCTTGCCCTGGTGGGCCATCAGGTGAAAAGCCGGGCCAGGGAGAACTACATCCTCAACAATGACATTGCCGACGAGGCATCCGGCCGCTCCAGCTACCTGGTGGACCTGCCCAGCGGCGGCATCGGGGTCCTGCGCAACAACAGGCTGCACCAGGGGCCCCGGGCGGAAAACGGCACCATGCTGGCCTACGCTGCGGAGAAGCTGCCCTATCCGGAAAACCGCCTGTTGGTGGAGGGCAACGTCTTCCGCAACGACCGCGCCAACGGATGCCGGCTCCTCTTCGTCCGCCCCGGGGTCGAAGCGGCCCAGGTGCGCAACAACCAGTTCATCGGCTGCGCCAGGATGGACGGGCCGATACGCGACATGGGCAATACCGTTCTGCCCAATACCGATCTCCCCATGACCCAGCCGGGTGGCGGCCAGACCACCGATCGCCCGCCGGCCGGCAAGCCCTAGCCATGCGTGACATCCTCCTGACCGCCATCATCTTCCTGGGCCTGACCCAGGTGATCTCCCGCCCCTACGTGGGGGTGTACCTGTGGACCTGGCTCAGCCTGATGAATCCCCATCGCCTGACCTTCGGCTTCGCTTACTCCCTGCCCTTCGCCCAGATCATCGCCGGCATCACCCTGCTCGGCCTGTTCCTGGGCAAGCAGCGCAAGCTCAACGTCTGGGCGCCGGAGTCGGTGCTCATGCTCATCCTGCTGATCTGGGTCGGCATCACCACCTTCTTCGCCCTCAACCCCGATGGCGCCTTTCGGGAACTGGACCGGTTCGCCAAGACCATCCTCTTCATCTTCATCACCCTGACCCTCATCTCGGATCGCCAGAAACTCAACTGGCTGGTCTGGATCTATGCCCTGTCCCTGGGCTTCTATGGCGTGAAGGGCGGCATCTTCACCATCGCCACCGGCGGCAGCGCCCGGGTATGGGGCCCCCCCGGCAGTTTCATCGGCGGCAACAATGAAGTGGCCCTGGCCCTGCTCATGACCATTCCCCTGATGCGCTACCTGCAGTTGCAGACCAGCAACAAGATTCTCCGCCTGGGTCTGATCGGCGCCATGCTGCTGACGTCGGTGGCCGTGCTGGGCACCCAGTCCCGGGGGGCCTTCCTGGGCATCATGATGATCGGCCTGTTCTTCTGGTGGAAAAGCCCCTACAAACTGGGGGCCAGCGTCATGGTGGGGGTCATCGCCGGCGTCATCCTGATGTTCATGCCGCAAAGCTGGTGGGATCGCATGAATACCATCGAAACCTACGAGCAGGACGCTTCCGCCATGGGCCGCATCAATGCCTGGTGGGTGGCCTTCCGCATGGCCAACTACAGCGTCACCGGTGGCGGCGCCAACATGTTCACATGGCAGGCCTTCGATATGTTCGCCCCCAATCCGGAAGACGTGCACGACGTCCACAGCATCTATTTCGAAATGCTGGGCGAGCAGGGCTGGATCGGCCTGGCCATGTTTCTCACCCTGCTCCTGCTGGCCTGGATTCGCTGTGCCAGACTGGCCAAGCTGGGCAAAAAACACCCCAACTTGAAGTGGGCGTCCGACCTGGGGCTGATGCTGCAGGTCAGCATGATCGGCTACTGTACCGCCGGTGCATTCCTTGGGCTGGCCTACTTCGACTACATCTACGACCTGGTGGCCACTGCAATCATCGCCTGGAAGATCAGCCAGATCGAGCTCCAGGAAGGTACGGCGCCACCCCAGGAACCCGTACCGCCGGGGGGGCACAAGGAGCTCCGGAAACGCTCCCTCTTCCCCGGCCGCCCTTCCGCCTTGCGGCACTAGCCGGGCAACGCGGTTAGCCATGCTCGATGCCACCCTGTCCCGGCTGATCCACCGGCGGGCCCACATCAAGGGCCCCCTGGTCCTCATGTACCACTCCGTGGCCGATGCCGGCCCGCTCCGCCCGGAATGGCCCTGGGCGGTGTCCCGGCAACGCTTCCGGGAGCAACTGGACTTTCTCCGGGACGCGGGTTGGCTGACCTGCACCCAGGCAGAGTTGGCAACAGGTGGCCCGTCCCACGGCGAACGGACCGTGGCCATCACCTTCGACGACGGTTATGCGGACAACCATGGCGCCTGCGACGATCTGCTCCGACGCGACATGAAGGCGTCCTGGTTCGTCGTGTCCGGTTCCGTGGGCCAGCCGCCCCGCTGGCAGGATCCGGACCAGCCCCGACTGCGCATCCTGGACGCCGGCCAGCTCCGGGACATGCATGCGGCGGGCATGGAGATCGGCTCCCATACCGTCAGCCACGCCCGTCTGCCCACCCTGGACGACGCGGCCCTCGCCAGGGAACTCACCGACTCCCGGGCGGCGCTGGAGGATCTGCTGGGTGCCCCGGTGACCGGACTGGCCTATCCCTATGGCCTGTACGACGAGCGTTGCCGCACCGCCGCCCGGGATGCCGGGTACCGGCACGCCAGCACGACCCAGAGCGGCTGGGCCCTGCTCGACAAGGATCCCTTCCTGGTGCGGCGGCTCACCGTGTACAACGCCGACACCGCCGCCACCCTGGCGCGCAAGCTGGCCTACGCGGCCAACGACGTGGCCTGGTCCCATCTCCTGGGCGAACGCGCCGCCCGCTTCCTGCACAGATGAACGCCCCATGACCCGCGTCTCCGTCATCATCCCCTGCTACAACGGCAGCCGATTCCTGGCCGAGTCCATCGACTCGGCCCTGGCCCAGACCTACCCGGACAAGGAGGTCATCGTGGTGGACGATGGGTCCACCGATGACTCCCCCGGCATCATGGACGGCTATGGGGAGCGCATCCGCGTGGTGCGCCAGGCCAATGCGGGCCTGCCGGCGGCGCGCAATGCGGGCATCCGGGTGGCCTCCGGTGAGGCTTTCGCCTTCCTGGACGCGGACGACTGGTGGGACCCGCAATTCCTGCAACGCATGGTGGACGCCCTGGAGGGCTCCGCCGCCGGCATCGCCTACTGCGGCTGGCGCAACGTGGGCCTGCCCAGCCCCCGGGACCGTCCCTACGTGCCGCCGGATTACGAAGCGATGCCGGACAAGCTGGAGAAACTGGTGGAGGGGGTGGGCTGGCCCGTCCACGCCGCCCTCACCCGGCGGGAGGTCCTGTTCGCTGCCGGGCTGTTCAATCCCCAGTTGAAGAGCTGCGAGGACTTTGCCCTGTGGATCCGCGCCGCCACCCGCAACCGCCTGGTCCTGGTCCCGGAGGTGCTGGCCTTCTATCGCTTCCACGGCAACCAGATGACCAGCAACCGGGGCCGCATCGCCCTGAGCCACTATGGGGTGCAGAAGACCTTCCTGGCGGAGAACCCCCGTTTCGTCGAGCTGTTCGGTGCGGACAGGATCCGCGCCATGACCAGCGGCGAACTCCTCAAGCGGGGCTACATCGCCTATTGGGACCGGGATCTGCCCGCCGCCCGGGCCATCTTCCGCCAGGTCATGCGTGACGGCTACGGCCGGGCCAATGACTGGAAATACATGCTACCTTCCCTCCTGCCTCTGGCCTGGCACCGGACACTCATCCAGTTGCTGGAACGTAAACCCGCCGCCAACCCGCCGCCGCCCCGATGAAGCTCACCTATGCCTTCTGCTCCTACAAGCGGTCCGGCAACCTGCCCAGGTTGGTGGCCGCCATGCGTGCCCAGCGCTGTCCGATCCCCTTCGACATCCTGGCGGTCAACAACAACAGCCCGGACGACACCCTGGCGGTGCTGGAACGGCTGGCCGGGGAAGGGGGCGCGCCCCTGCGCTTCGTGACAGAAACCGCCCAGGGCATCGTCCCGGCCCGCAACCGGGCCCTGGAGGAATCCCTGGACAGCGACATCCTGGTATTCATCGACGACGACGAACTCCCCCAGCCCGGCGTTCTGGAAGCGGCCTGCGACGCCATCCTCAACGAGGGCGCCCAATGCGCCGGGGGACGGGTCCAGGTGGACTTCACCCCCCACGTGCGGCCGAAGTGGCTCGGGGACGAGCTGCTGGGGTTCCTGGCGGAGGTGGACCACGGCCCCAAGCCGTTCTGGATCCAGGACGAAAGCACCCCCGTCTGGACCGCCAACGTGGCCTACGACATGCGCATCTTCCGCGCGCATCCCGAGCTGCGTTTCGACCGGCGCTTCAACCGGGAAGGGCAGAACATCGGCGGCGGGGAGGACGTGAACATGTTCCGCGCCCTGCTGGCCCAGGGCATGAAGACGCGCTATCGGCCGGACATGGTGGTCAGCCATTTCGTCGAACCCTGGCGGCTGAAGCGGCTGCATTTCCTCAAGCTGCACTACAGCAACGGCCTGCGCGACGGCCAGTACGGCGATACGGCCTACGGCAGGGGGCTGCTGGGCGTGCCGCCCTTCCTGGTCGCCAACATCGCCCGCAAGACCTGGCAGGCCACCGTGCATTTCTTCACCAGGCGGCGGGGCACCCTGCGCCAGTACATGACCGCCATCCACGCGGTGGGCGTCCTGGTCGGTCATCTGCGCCGACGCTGAGGGGACGGGATGCCCGCCGCCTGCCCCCCCGCCCACGCCGCTCCGGCAGGACTGCCCTCGGCGGCTGTCTGGCTGAGGACGCCTGCGCCGCCCTCCCCCTTGCGACGCGCTTCCCCCATCCTGCGCCGGTCTTCTCCATGCAGGTAACCCTGGTCATCCCCCTGCGCATTGATCCGGACCGGCCCGTCTCCGACCTGGATCGGTTTGTCGCTCTGGGCCTGCCTTCCCTGGACAGGTGCATGGCGGAGGGATTCGTGCGCGAACTGCTGGTCATCAGTCCGGAGGAGGACGTGGCGGCATGCCAACGGGCCCTGGCCGGAGCCAGCCGGTTTCCCATCCGCGTCATCGAGGAAGCCCGGATCCAGCCGGGCATCGCCCAGGACCGGGGCTGGCACAAGCAGCAGATTCTGAAACTCGCCGTCGCCAGCCAGGTGGCAACGACCTGGTACATCACCCTGGATGCCGACGTGCTCTGCACCCGCCGGGTGGATGAGGCGTTTCTCTTTCCCGACGGCAAGGCCATCTGGCAACGGGAAAGGGCGGACCTGCACTGGAAATGGTGGACCACCAGCCAGCAGGTGTTGGGCTGCGGCCTGGACCTGGAAGACGGCACGCCCATGTTCGGCGTCACCCCCGCCCTGCTGCACGGGCCCAGCGTGATGGCCCTCACGGCCTTCCTGAGCGGCAAGCACCCGGAAGGGGATTGGGCACGCATGCTCCTGGACCGGAAGAAGGAGGTCTGGACCGAATACTCCCTGTACTGGACGTATCTGCTGATGCAAGGCCTGACCGGACAGTATTACTCCACCTCGCCCAACACCCCCTATGCCCGGCATTCCGTCTGGAGCAAGGATGAACTGAGCACGCTGAGCCAGGCCGTGCTGGACGATCTCTTCGCCGGAAACGCCAGCCATGCCTTCATGGTGTTCCAGAGCAACATGGAACAGTCCCTGGCCTCCACCGTGAAGCTGCTGTGCCCCTACCTGGGCAACCGTCCCGGCCCCACCTTGTGCGAGGCCTGGACCTGGCACCGCCATGCCTGGCGTTACAGGTTGCGCAAGCTCTTGCGCCCGCTGCGCAACCGCCTGACGGTACAGTGATGCGCCACGCCCTCCTTCACCCAGAGCGGTACACAATCCAGCCCGACCCGGCATGACCGGGCCATCCAGACAGACACCTCTTCACAGCGGACTCCAGACCCATGTTCAACAATCAAAAAGTAAGCATCATCCTCACGGTGCTGAACGAAGGCGCGGCGTTGCGGGAACTGCTTGACGCCCTCCTGGCCCAGAGCCACCCGGCCGACGAGATCGTCCTGGTGGATGGCGGTTCCAGGGACGGCACCCAGGGCATCCTGGAGGACTATGCGCGCAAGTCATCCCGGGTCCGCTTTTTCGTCGAACCCGGCGTCAACATCTCCCTGGGCCGCAACATCGCCATCACCCGTTCCACGGGGGACATCATCGCCGTCACCGATGGGGGCTGCCAGCCGGACAAGGATTGGCTGAAGGAACTCCTGCAACCCTTCGCGGCGGATCCGGCGATCGGGGCCGTCAGCGGCCGGTTCGTTCCCGTCTATCTCAACACCTTCGAGTATTTTTGCGGCAACCTGTCCATCCCGGACCAGACGGATCTGTCCCACGCCGGCAAGTTCTACGGCCGCTCGTCAGCCTTCCTGCGGGAACTCTGGCAACGGGCCGGCGGTTATCCGGAATGGCTCTACACCGGGGAGGACACCCTGTTTGCCATCAAGGCCGGGCGGCTGGGTTACAAGGTCGTCTACGCGCCCCGCTCGCTGATCGAATGGCGACCCCGGCCCACCCTGCGCAAGATGGCGAAGATGTTCTACCTGTACGGCAAGGGCAATGGCCGGATCCAGAACGGCGATCTGAAGACCGCCCTCTACTGGCTGAGAAACCACGCGCTGCTCCTGCTCAGCCTGCTGGCCGGGTTCATCACCCCCTGGTTCTGGCTGGTTTCGGCCTACATGCTCTACCTGTTCATCGGCACCCTCATCCTGCCCGATCTGAACAAGCCGGAACTGCGCAACAGCTCGCCCTTGGCCCGGCTGTTCTACACACCGATCATCGTCATGACGCGCAACCTGTCTATCCATCTGGGCTACGTTCGCGGCCACCGCGAATACCTGACGAATCCCGAGTTCAAGGAACGGCTCGATGCCTACCTGAAACCGTGAGAGCCAGCGCTTACCCCCTTCCGGCATCCTGTCGCGTCTCCTGGTCCCAGGCTGCGGGACCCGCTCCCCTGCGCTGCCGATGAACCACCTGACCCACATTCGCAGACGCACTGTCGCCGGCCTCCTGGGGCCCCTGGCCCTGGCCGGCGCCGGGGCGGGCCTGGCCGGGTGGACGCTGCTGCTGCCCGGCCCCTTGCTCATTGCGCCGACCCTCTGGGTGCTGCTGCTGATCGTGCAATCCCTGCGGCATTTCTCCCGCTCCGGCCCCCAGTTGCAGGAAGAGATCCTCGCCCACAACCTGCTGTATTCCATCTATGCCCTGCTCCGCCTCGCGGCCTGGGCCTGGCTCATTTCTGCGGCCATGGCCCTGGTCGGCATCAGTTTCCTGCGCGCCCTGGCCTTTGCCCTGGACTGGCGGGTCACGCCGGCCCTGGGCCTGGGGTTCGCCTTCCTGGGCATCCTGGCCCTCTCCGCCTTCCAGTTCTGCCGGCAGTTGCTGCACATCCCCGCCAGCATCGAAGCCTCGTCCAACTACCGCATGAGCCGCTTCTACCGGCTCTGGTCCCTGCTCACCCCGGCCCGCCTGCACCGGGCGGGGTGGGCTCTCTTGTTGCTCTATGCCGGGGTGGCGCTGGCCGGCACGGCAAGCCTGTTGCTGGCCGGACAGCATGGCAGCGGCGCGGGGCTGGCCCTGCTCCACCTGGCCGTCCTCTCGCACTTCCTGTTCTGGCGGCGCGACGGGGAACCCGCTCCGGCCAGGGCCCCCAGCGGCATGCAGCGGCCCAACATCCTGCTCATGGGCGTCGATTCCCTGCGCCATGACCGGGTGAACAGCGGCCGGGGCCTGACCCCCCATGCCGACGCCCTGGCCGCCAAGGGCTTCCATTTCACCCGCTGCTACGTGCCCTGTGCCCGCACCGCCCCCAGCCTGGCCTCATTGCTGTGCAGCAACTGGCCCCAGGATCACGGCATCCGCGACAACTTCGCCACTCCGGATGAGGCCAAGCTGGACGGTTTGCCGCTGCCGGCCCATCTCGCACAGCAGGGCTACGACACCGTCGCCATAAGCGATTGGTGCGGATCGGACCTGGGTAAATTCCCCTTCGGCTTCAACACCGTGGACCTGCCCGAGGACCAGTGGAACATCCGTTATCTGTTGCGTCAGGGGCCGAAGGATCTGCGGCTTTTCCTGTCCCTGTTCACCCACAACGACTTCGGTCGCGTCTTTCTGCCGGAAATCCACTTCCTGGCGGGCATTCCCATGACCCGCCAGTTGGGCCTGGCCACCCGCCGGGCCATCAGCGGCATGGCGCGGAAGGGAGGGCAGCCTTTCTTCATCAACACCTTCTTTTCCTCCACCCACGCCCCCTTCGGCTCCGAGCATCCCTATTACGTCCGATTTGCCGATGGGGCATACCAGGGCGCGTGCAAGTTCGTCATGGGCGGTCTGACCGAACCCTTCGAGGTCGTGCAACGCCAGGGCCAGGGCAAGGCCTTCTTCGATTACGAGCAGATCCTCAAACTCTATGACGGCTGCGTGCAGTCCTTCGATGACGAGTTGCAGCGCATCCTGGACCACCTGGCGGCCTGCGGCCTGGCGGACAACACCATCGTGGTCCTCTACAGCGACCACGGCATGGAGTTCTTCGAGCGGGAGACCTGGGGCCAGGGCAACAGCGTCATCGTTGACGAAGGCGCACGCATCCCCTTCGTCCTCCATGACCCGCGGGTCCCGGGCGGCCAGTGCATCGATGCCGTCACGCGCAGCATCGACATCGCCCCCACCCTGCTGGATCTGGCCGGCCTGCCCATTCCGCCGGCCATGCAAGGGGTGTCCCTGCGTACTGCCATGGCGGACCCCCAGGCCGCACCGTCGCTGTCCGCCTATTCCGAAACCGGGGTCTGGTTCACCCGGGTGCCCAGCCTGGAAGCGGAGCACGTCACCTACCCCGACCTGCCCGACCTGCTGGAGATACCGGACAAGGGTAAAGGCGACATCACCCTCAAACCCCATTGCAAGGGGCTCGTCGTGGCCGCGAAGGATCGCATGCTGTGCACCGACCGCTGGAAACTGGTGCGCCAACCCATGCGCCACGGCGTGGAATACAAGCTGTTCGATCTGCGCAACGACCCGGAGTGCTGGCATGACGTGGCCGCTGGGCACGCTGAAGTTCTGGGGGAAATGCGCGGGCGCCTGGAGGCCATGGTCGCGGCGGACCCCGACCTGCGCGCCGGAACGGCGGCGGTAGAATGCAGGCCATGACCGAGTCCTCCCAAGCCCTGCGCGTCAGCGTCGTCATCCCCGCCTACAACGCCGCGCGCTTCCTCCCCTCGGCAGTGGCCAGCCTGCGGGCCCAAAGCCGGGCGGTGGATGAGATCATCGTCGTCGATGACGGGTCCCGGGATGACACCCGCCAGGTGGTGGCCGGCCTGGGGGCGGACATCGTCTATGTCCACCAGGAGAATGCCGGGGTGTCGGCGGCCCGCAACCGGGGCATCGCCCGGGCGACGGGTGAGCTGGTGGGGTTTCTCGACGCGGACGACTTCTGGATGCCGGAGAAGGTGGAGCGGCAGGTGGCGGTGTTCCGCCGCCACCCGGATGTGGCCCTGGTGGCCAGCGACCGCTGCGACGTGGACGACCAGGGGCGGATCCTGCTGGATTCCCTGTTCCGCCGGCAGAATCTGGCCAAGCTGTTCCTGGATCTGGACGGCGCCCCCCTGCCCCAAGCCCTGGGCAGGCTGGTCAGGACCAACTTCCTGCCCACCAGCAGCGTCATGGTGCGCAAGGCCGCCCTCGCTGAAGTGGGGGTGTTCGAGACCTCCATACGCTTTGGCGAGGATCTGGATCTGTGGGCCCGCATCGCCGCCCGGTACGGGGTGGTCTGCCTGCCCCAGGTGCTGGTGCGCTACCGGCTCCATGACAGCAATGCCACTTTGCAGACCGAACAGTTGTTCAAGGACGTGGTGAAGGTCATGCAGAGAATCCGCGACTGGGGCAGGCCCGCCCTGGCGTCGCAAGGGCTGGACGCCGATGCCCTGGTGGCCAACGCCTGGTGGGAGTTGGGCTACTGGTACTTCCAGTCGGAGCATCCGGGACGCGCCCGGGGACCCATGTGGGCCAGCCTGCGCGAGAAAGCCAGCGTCCGCGCCTTGAAGTACGCGGTCCTCAGTCTGCTGCCGGGTGTGTCCATCACGGCACTTCGCGGTCTCAAACAACGGATGACAGGTTGAGAATTGGCCCAGCCCTTGGCAAGAAAACGCATCCTCTACGTGGAAAACGGCATTGGCTACGGCGGCGCCGTCATCTGTCTGCTGCATCTCGTGCGCAACCTGGACCGGGAGGAATACGACGCCCTGGTGGTCACCGGCATCGGCACCCCGCTCTACCAGGCCTTTGCCAAGGAAGCCGGATGGCGACACGTTCCGGACCGCCGCTTCGACACGGTGGGCATGAAGCGCAAGCTGGCCAAGGCCGCCTGGCCGGACTCCCTGCCAGGCCTGCGCTGGCTGGCCGGACAGTTCGTGGCGCGGCTGGATGACCTGGGCAACTTCATCCCGTATTTCCTGGAATTGCTCTGGACGGCGTGGCGCTTCAAGGCCGATCTGATCCATGCCAACAACGAGCCCTCCTGCAACCGGGCGGCCCTGCTGGTGGCACGGGTGCTGGGCATCCCGGCCATCGCCCACGTGCGCGGTGACCAGACCGGCTCCAGGTCCATGGCCTGGTTCTATCGACTGCCCGGGCATTTCATTCCCGTCTCCCGCTGGATCGCCGACAGCATCGCCAGGCTGGGCGTCCCGGCGGAGAAAAGCACCACCATCTATGACGGCCTGGAATTGAACAAGCTGGACGTGAACGCCGAAGGCCGGGCTTTCCGGCAGCAGCATGGCATACCGGAAACGGCGTTCGTGGTCGGCCTGGTGGGCATGCTGATCCCCTGGAAGGGGCAGCGCCTGTTCCTCGAAGCCGCACGCAAACTGATCCCGCGCATGCCTGACGCCGTGTTTGCCTTCGTGGGGGGCACACCCGACGAATGCCAGGCCTATGAGCAGGAATTGCGCGGGGCCGTCCTGGCGCCGGAACTGGAAAACCGTTTCATCTTCACCGGCCATGTCCGGGACATGCCCCCCCTCTACAACGCCCTGGACATCGTGGTTTCCGCTTCCACCTCCCCCGAGCCATTGGGCATCGTGGTCAGTGAATCCATGACCATGGCCCGCCCCGTCGTCGCCCCCAATCACGGCGGCGCCATGGAGTTGGTGCAGGATGGCGTGACCGGCCTGTTGTTCCAGGCCAATGACCCCGACAGTCTGGCGAGCGCCATCGAACGCCTGTACCGTGACCCAGCCCTGCGCGAACGTCTGGGCCATACGGCGCGGGGCCACGCGCTGGCGACGTTCGATGTCCAGGAACACGTCAAGCACGTCTGCGCCGTATACGGGCAGGTGTTGGGCCGCTAGGCAGGCAAAGCCGAAGAAGGAAAAAACGTGTGCATACTTGATGGGACAGGCCGCCTCCTGGCCAGAAAAGTGGAAGACCGCCCCATATTCGTCGTGGGCGGCAGCCGTTCCGGTACGAGCGTGTTGCTCCACGCCCTGGGCAAGCACCGCCGGATTTACAGCTTCAATGGTGAGGATCCCTTCATCACCGACATTGGCGGCATGATGTACAACCTGGAATACGCCGACCAAAGGGAACTGGACTACTACCTGAGTTCGCTACAGGTTCCCCAGGCCTATATCGCCAGGAACCTGCGCAAACTGGCCTATGAAAGCGCTTTCGGCTACCACTACGGCCTGCGCAGCATGCTGCGCGACACCGTGAAGGGGGGATTCAACCTGTTCACGAAAACCCATTGGTGCGTAAAGACCTTTCCTGTGCGGATCGTGGCCGATGGCCTGCTCAAACTGTATCCCCTGGCCCGCTTCGTGATGATTCACCGCAGTGGCATCGACGTCGTGAACTCCCGCTCCAAGTTCCATGCCTTCAAGGAACTGGATTTCCGCAAGCAATGCGAGGACTGGACCCAGAGCGTCGCCGACTTCGCTTACCTGGCCGAGTTCGAACAGGGCATTGCCGTGCGCCACGCGGATCTGGTTGATGACCCCGAAACGGTGTTCCGCCGGATACAGACCTTCCTTGGCCTGGACTATGACCCGGCCCCGGCCAACTTCACCAGCACAAACCAGATCCACCCCCTGGCATCCGTGGAGAACCAGGCAAACGTGGACGTGCGCACACAGATGTCGCAACGCGCCCCCGTCCACGAAAGCTGGACGCCCCAGCAGCGGGAAATCTTCGCCGAGATCTGTGGCCAGGCCATGGGCAGGCTGGGTTATTCCCTGCCTTTCTAGGAGCCTGCTCTATCGCTTGGGGAAACGGGCCTGGAGCTGGAAACACACTTCCCGGACCTCGGGATGGATGTCCGGCTCCGGGTTCTTGCGCAGGGACTTGGCATGGACCTTCCGGGTAATGAAGGGGGAAAAATCCGGCAGACGCGCAAACGCGAACACCCTTTCCAGGGTGTCGATGGGGTTGGTCACCAGATCGCTGTAATGCACGACCATGACCCGATCGTCCTGGTCCAGGCCCTGCTCGAAGTAGAGCACGTTGCGGATGTACCAACGCAGGGCCGACGCCGTCGCGGACGTCATGTCCGGCACGTTCAGGCGGCGCAGCAACGCCAGGGTTTCCTCCGACATGCCCCGGGCAAACCAGCCGGGCACGGATTGGGGGTCCTCGGCCATCTCCCGGATGCGCACTGTGAAGTCCGGGAAGTTCCGGATGGCCGAATTCACCGTGTCGCGAAAATCCCGCACCACCCAGATGGCCTGGGCAGGCTGGAATTCATCCAGCAGCAACCGGGTCTGTTCGGCTTCGCAGAGGGCCTTGATGGCCACACAAGGAAACCGCGAGGCGTCCACCAGGCCATGGATCACCGTCCGAGGCAGCATCTGGTATTCATGGAACGCCCGGGGGTCGGATTCGTGGAAGGCATCGGTCTGGCTGCTCCAATCCAGGCACTCCATCAACATGTTGGTGCCGGAGCGCTGGGCCCCCGTGACGAACAGGCAAGACCGCCCGACGGCGGGTGCGAGCCGCTTGCGCAGCCGCTTACCGGCCCGCCATAGCGCCATTTCCAGCCGAAAACGGAGGTCGCGCACGTCGCGATCCGTGGACTTGAACCCGGAGGGCGCGGATTTGCTCGTCATGGAGGGTAGGCCTGGCGTTGTCGGTTGTTCAGGGGCGTGCATCGGATTTTGGAATATCGGGGCAGAAGCGGCACCAGGGGTTGGTGGCATTGCCGATCTTTCCCCCGGACGGCGCGGAGGCGGGTCCCACGGATTCCGTCCCTTTACCCGGACTGGCGGCATCGCCGGCGCCCTGGGGTTGGGGGGGTGCGGAAGATTCCGCTGGACGGGCGGACTGGGCAGCCTGGGTGTCGATTTGCTGCGGGACCGGCTGGGTGTCGGGCTGGCTCTGGGGCTGGCTCTTGGCCGTTTGTTCCGGCTCGGGCTTTTTCGCCGGTTCGGGGTAAGGCAACTGGCCACCCAGATCCACGTAGCGCTTTTGCAGCCCTTTGCTGTCAGGCGCCTGGCGCAGGCCCTCGGTCACAGCGGCCAGCGCTTCCGCCTTGGTCTTGAATTTCACGAGCCAGTCGGCCTGGGCCATGTAGGCAGCCGCCAGGTCCGGCCGCAGTTCGGCGGCCTTCTGGAAGTCCGCCAGGGCCATGGCTGCATCGGGGCCGTTCATGTAGAGGCGGCCCCGGCTCATGTACACATCCGGCATCAGGGAGAAGGACTGGTCCGCGTGATCGATCATGTACTGGAAGTTGGTGAAGGCTTTCTTGCGGTAATAGATACGGTCTTTCTCGTTGGGCAGACGCAGGGAGCGGGAAGCAAAATTCATCCCCGCGCAGAAGTGGTGCACGTGGACGTAATCCTTACCCAGGGTGTTGTAAAACTGTAGCTTTTCGGGTGACTTGTCCGATTCCTTCATCTTCACCCAGCAATAGCGGGGAAGCATGCTGAATTCCTCGTCCGTCGGCACCCAGGGCAGAATTTCGTTTGCCCCTGCCCGTCCCGCCATGATCAGCAGGACCCAGGCCAACACATGCATGCTCAACTTGTTCAACGCCCTCTCCTAAGCAAGCCCCGACACGGCTGCCACCGGTTTGGAAACATTGTAACCGGGGCCCTACCCCCATGGGCCACCGGCCGGGTGGTCCATGGATCGACTGGCCGGGTGCACAAGGGATGAAGCCATGGACAGTAAAAAGTAAGGGGCGTTCCGGAGACCGGAACGCCCCGGAGCGTTCGCCCGATTTGACGGGAGGGAGTCAGGCGAACACGCGATCGTTGCCGGTCTGGCGCTTGCGCCGGACCACCAGGAGCACCATGCCCAGCCCCAGGCCCATCATGGCGTAGGTGGACGGCTCAGGCACCGCAGCCACCAGGGGGTTGGCGGAACGGAACATGGCGAAGTTGGCATTGCTCAGGCTGTTATCGGCCAGGGTGTCATGCCAGATCCACTGGGCATCGCCCACCCCGGCGATGCTGCCCCAGGGGCTGCTGCCGTTGGCGGCGCTGGCGGCAGGGGCGGTCCAGGTGGCGCCGGCGATGTAGCCGGACAACACGCCGGTGGTGGGCAGGTCGCCGTTTTTGCCGGGATTACCGGCGGGAGCCACGGCCGACACCCAGTCGCTGGTGTTGGAATCCAGTTCGCCGCTGTGCCAGGAGAAGCTGCCGATCCAGCCCTGGGGACCACCATCGTCCCAGGCCATCACGTACAGATACTGGCCGGGAGCCGCCAGGAATTCCCAGGTTTCCGCCAGGGACCAGTTGTACTGGCCCGGGCTGCCGGCGTCGCCGTATTCGTTGCGGCCGATGAAGCTCAGATTGCTGCCGTCGGCATCGCCCAGGTAGACACCGTAGTGGTTGTCGGCGGTGAGGGTCCCGGACACGATGGCCATGTTGCCGAAGTTGGCGGAAGCCGCCCCGGAGAGGGTCAGGGCGGCTGCGGCGACGAGGGCTTTGTTGAACATGCTGGGTTTCCTGGTGGTTGTATTCCCCCAAGGCTTTGCAGGTTATGTGCCAAGCCCCATGCTTTGATCTAAGCCGCTGATTTACATGGATGCTCAACCGAGCATTGGGCCATGGTCGGCAGGTTTTCCTGTCGAAACCCTGGAGATACTGACGAACCGGCAACACCGGCAGAAGCATTTTCCCCTGGCGACTGAATCAGGATGTGCTAACTATATTTAGTGTCCAGTGAGTTACATCGACACTAGATACAGGGATAGAATCCCCGAGTCACGCCCATCCGGCCCTCGAACCGGACAGCCCCGGCCAAAAACGCGACAGGAGACTGAACACCATGCAGGAAGCCCTATTCCAGGAACTCGCCGAGCAAGCCATCTCCACGGAAGTGCTGCTGGAGAAATACGCCAAGGGCGAGGAGCGCAACGTCACCGACGTACGCCTGCGGGTGGCCCGGGCCCTGGCCATGGCCGAGCGGAAAAACGAACGGGCCCACTGGGAGCGCCTGTTCTTCCAGGCCATGGAAGAAGGTTTCATCCCCGCCGGGCGCATCAACTCCGCCGCCGGCACCGAATTGCAGGCCACCCTCATCAACTGCTTCGTGCAGCCCGTGGGGGATGCCATCTCCGGGGAAAGCGACGGCAAGCCGGGCATCTACGTGGCCCTGGAGGAAGCCGCCGAAACCATGCGCCGGGGCGGTGGCGTGGGCTACGACTTCTCCACCATCCGCCCCAAGGGCGCCCTGGTGAAAGGCACCCAGTCCCGGGCCAGCGGCCCCGTCTCGTATATGCGGGTGTTCGACCGCTCCTGCGAAACCGTGGAATCCGCCGGCTCCCGGCGGGGGGCCCAGATGGGGGTGCTGCGCTGCGACCATCCGGACATCGAGGCCTTCATCCACGCCAAGGACAGCGGCGACCTGAAGAACTTCAACATCTCCGTGGGCGTCAGCGACAGTTTCATGCAGGCCGTGGAAGCTGACGGGGACGTGGAACTCATCCACAAGGCCGCCCCCGGGGCCGAACAGATGGCCGACGGCGCCTACCAGCGGGGCGACGGCATCTGGGTCTACCGCAAGCTCAAGGCCCGGGCCCTGTGGGACCAGATCATGCAGTCCACCTACGACCACGCCGAACCCGGCGTGCTGTTCCTGGACCGCATCAACCGGGACAACAACCTGTCCTACTGCGAGACCATCGAGGCCACCAACCCCTGTGTGACTGCCGATACCCGACTGGCCACCCAGCACGGCCTGGTGCCCATCGGCGAGCTTTACGGGAGCGGCCTGCCCCTGGAGGTGACCGTGGATAACCGGGCCCTGGGCCAGGAAGGCCGCGCCACCGCCATCCGCCCGGCCAAGCCCGCCTTCATGACCGCCCGGATGGCCGAAGTGTTCCGGGTGGTCAGTGTGGATGGCTATGAGATCAAGGCCACCGCCTGGCACGACTTCTACACCGCCCGGGGCAAGATCAAGCTGTCCGAACTGCGCCCGGGCGACGAACTGCTGGTGCAATCCGGCAAGGGCCAGTTCGGCAGCCAAGGCAACGAAGCCCTGGGGGTGCTGCTGGGCCTCATCACCGGCGACGGTCATTTCACCCACCGTGGCCAAGGCCAGGAAGCGGTCAGCATCAACCTCTGGCAGCAGGACCGGGGGTTGGCGGACCAGGTGGCCGCCACGGTCAACGCCATGATCGCCGGCCTGTCCGCCGCCCCCCGGGATTACCAGGTCGCCCCGGTGGCCGTACCCGAGCGCAATCTGGTCTTCATCCGCTCCGTGCTGCTGGCCCGTTCCCTGGCCATGCTCAACTTCACCCGGGCCACCAAGCTGCGGGTGCCGGAAGTGGTCTGGCGGGGCAGCGAAGCCTGCGTCAAAGGCTACCTGCGCGCCCTGTTCCAGACGGATGGCACCGTCAACATCTCCAGCGCCAGCCAGAGCTGCTCGGTGCGCCTGAGTTCCAGCCACCCGGACCTGCTCAAGGACGTGCAGGTTCTCCTGGCCAACCTGGGCGTGTTCTGCCGCATCCGCCAGCGCCGGGCCGCCGGGGTCCGCAGGATGCCGGACGGCAAAGGCGGCAGCGGCGAGTACGCCCATCTGGCCCAGCATGAGCTGATCATCGACGGCGAGTCCCGGGAACAGTTCATGCAGGAAGTGGGCTTTCTGCTGGAACACAAGAACGCCAAGTACCAGGCCTGGGCCGCAGACAAGGTCTTGCGCAAGCACCAGCGCTTCACCACCCGGGTGGCCGAAATCGTCCCCGCCGGCCGGGAAGCCGTGTTCGATACCACCCAGCCGGACCACAACACCGTCATCTTCAACGGCCTGGTCACCGGGCAGTGCGGCGAACAGCCCTTGCCGCCCTACGGCTGCTGCTGCCTGGGCTCGGTCAACCTGACCCGCTTCGTGCGTTCCCCCTTCGAGGCCGGCGCCGAGTTCGACTTCACCGGCTTCGCCAAGGTGGTGGCGGTGGCGGTGCGGGCCCTGGACAACGTGCTGGATCTCACCGCCTGGCCCCTGGAGAAGCAGCACAAGGAAGCCCAGTCCAAGCGCCGGGTGGGCCTGGGCTTCACCGGCCTGGGGGATGCCCTGGTCATGCTCGGCCTGCCCTATGACAGCCAGGAAGCCCGGGATTTCGCCGGCAAGGCCGCCGAGTTCATGCGCGACGAGGCCTACAAGGCCTCCGTGGATCTGGCCAAGGAACGGGACGCCTTCCCCCTGTTCAACGCCGACCTGTACCTGTCCGGCAACAACTTCGCCTCCCGCCTGCCCGCCGACCTGAAGGCCGACATCCGGGAACACGGCATCCGCAATTCCCACCTGCTGTCCATCGCCCCCACGGGCACCATCTCCCTGGCCTTCGCCGACAACGCCAGCAACGGCATCGAGCCGCCCTTCTCCTGGTACTACACGCGCAAGAAGCGCATGGCCGACGGGGGCACCAAGGACTACCAGGTGGAGGACCACGCCTACCGGCTGTTCCGCGAGCAGATGGGCGAAGAGGCCCCGCTGCCGCCGTCCTTCGTCACCGCATTGGAAATCTCCGCCCTGGCCCACATGAACATGGTGGCCGTGGTGGCCCCCTTCGTGGACTCGGCCATCTCCAAGACGGTGAACGTGCCGGAGACCTACCCCTTCGGCGACTTCCAGGAGCTCTACACCGCCGCCTGGAAAGCCGGCCTCAAGGGCATCACCACCTACCGGCCCAACAACGTGCTGGGCAGCGTGTTGTCCGTGGAACCGGAAAAGGCCGCCCCCCAGGACTTCGCCACCGGCGACGTGAACCGGCGCATCGAGATCAAGACCCTGCCCGCCCCCGTGCTGGAAAGCCTCAAGTGGCCCGGCCGCCCCCGCCTGCCCGGCGGCAACCCGGCCTGGAGCTACATGATCGAATACCCTCAGGGCAGTTTCGCCCTGTTCGTGGGCCACATCGAGAACGAGGGCCGGGCCTTCCCCTTCGAGGTCTGGGTGAACGGCGCCGAGCAGCCCCGGGGCATCGGCGCCCTGGCCAAGAGCCTGTCCATGGACATGCGCGCCAACGACCGGGCCTGGCTCAAGCTCAAGCTGGAATCCCTGGCCCGCACCCGGGGCGACGACGCCTGCGCCATCCCCTTCCCTCCCGACGGCGAACCCCGCCAGATGCCCAGCATGGTGGCGGCCATGGCCCAGATCGTCCTGTGGCGCCTGGAACAGTTGCACGCCCTGGACGTGGATGCGCCCAGCCCCCTCATGGACGCTCTATTCAGCCATAAGGAGCCCAAGACCGGCACCGACGGCACCCTGTCCTGGACCGTGGACGTGCTCAACCCGGCTTCCGGCGACGACTTCGTCCTGGGCCTGAAGGAAATCACCCTGCCCGACGGCGTCACCCGCCCCTACTCGGTGTGGCTGTCCGGCGAATATCCCCGGGCCCTGGACGGCCTGTGCAAGATGCTCTCCCTGGACATGCGGGTGCTGGACCCGGCCTGGATCGGCATGAAGCTGCGCAAGCTGGTGGACTACCCGGAACCCCTGGGGGACTTCATGGCCAAGGTCCCCGGCTCGGAAAAGAGCCAGACCTGGCCCTCCACCGTGGCCTACGTGGCCCGCCTCATCCTCCACCGCTTTGCCATGCTGGGCCTGCTCACCGAGGACGGCCAACCCATCGTGCAGATGGGCATGCTCCAGGAACCCGCCGCCGCCCCTACCGGCCAGGCCGCCCCCCTGCCCGCCTTCAAGGGCAAGCGCTGCAAGGAATGCGGCAACGACACGGTGATCCGCAAGGACGGCTGCGATTTCTGTACGGCCTGCGGGGCGGTGGGGGCGTGCGGATGATTCCCGGCCGTTGGCCCACGGCCGATTTCCGCGATCGAAGACGCTGAGACCTATCGGCCTTCCTCACCGCAAAAACCCTCCGCAAACGCCGCTTCGAGGCGGGCCGGTCCCTGGAACGTCCCTTCCCTGAACAGTTCCCGCTTGGCTTTCGTAAGCCCCCCGCGGTTCCGGTGCAGCAGCTTGGCCATCCTCGAACGGGGGGACGAACACGAAGCCGAAGGCGGCCAGGGCCGCGCGCACCAGGGCATGGGCCCCGTCCGTCTTCAGCAGCAGTGCGCCCGGGCCACCCGTCAGGGAGGCGACGAACCGGGGCGGGGGTGGGTTCCTCCTGCTCTATCCCGTGGGTGGAACGGGTTTCCTTCTGGTAGAGGTAGCCCACTGCCCGCCTGATGATTTTCCGAACGGCTGGCCTTTGTGCCCCATTTCACTTGCCGGTTCCCCGACGGAGCCCCACTTCGGACCGGCATATCCAAAAAATTTGACACCCATCAAGGAAGCCCCCCCTGGCCCATTCCTACCATCTGGCACCCTGATGGCGACCATGGATATTCCGTGGCCGTGGCATCAAGAAGGAGGAGAACATGCGCAGCAAACTGCTTTTCGCCCTGGCAGCCCTGGGGTGCCTTGCCCAGCCGGCCCTGGCCGGTCCCACCGAAGATCTGGCCCGCACCTGCAACGCCTGCCACGGCGTCAACGGGGTGTCCGTGGGCCCGTCCATGCCCAGCATCGGCGGCCTGCCCGAGGCCCACCTGAAGAACGTGATGCTCCAGTGGAAGACCGATGAGCGCTACTCCGCCACCATGGGCCGCCACTTCAAGGGCTACACCGAAGCGGAACTGAGCGCCTTGGCGACCTACTACGCCAAGATGCCCTGGGTGCCCGTGGTGCAGAAGGCGGACGACAAGGTCGTGGCCCAGGGCAAGGGCGCCACCGAGCGTTGCGAGACCTGCCACGGTGCCACCGGCGGCCAGCCGGACGACGACGAGACGCCGCGGCTCAACGGCCAGTGGGCGAAGTACATGGAAATGGAGCTCATGAAGTACCGCACCGAGTCGGTGAAGATGCCCCACAAGAAGATGCGCGGCAACGCGAAGAAACTGGCCGACGAGGATGTGCCCGCCTCTGCCCAGTTCTACGCCGCCCAGCCCAAGTAAGGAGAGATCATGAGTTTCAATCGTCGTGAATTCTTGAAGACCCTGACCAGCACCACGGTGGTCGTCCCCCTCTACGCCTGCGCGGCACCTGGCGGCGGCAAGGGCGGCAAGGCCCGTGTCGTGGTGGTGGGTGGCGGGTTCGGCGGCGCCACTGCCGCCAAGTACCTGAAGATGATGGACGGCAGCCTGGACGTGACCCT
Organism: Thiobacillus denitrificans; assembly: GCA_020723405.1. GTDB lineage: Bacteria > Pseudomonadota > Gammaproteobacteria > Burkholderiales > Thiobacillaceae > PFJX01. The sequence goes on from DYIY01000004.1 coordinate 35,614, forward strand.
GGTGGAGCGCAACAAGACCTTCGTCTCCTGCCCCCTGTCCAACGAAGTCATCAGCGGCCACGGCAAGTTCGAGGACCTGCAGGCCGGCTACGACGGTCTGATGAAGCGGGGCGTCAACGTGGTGTTCGACGACGCCACCGCCGTGGATCCGGCCGGCAAGGCGGTCAAGCTGAAGAGCGGCAAGACCCTGAAGTACGATTTCCTGGTGCTGTCCCCCGGCATCGACTTCAACTACGGCGGCGTGGCCGGCTACAGCGAGGAACTGGCCAACACCACCCATCCCCACGCCTACAAGGCCGGCCCCCAGACCCTGGCCCTGAAGAAGCAGGTGGAAAGCATGCAGGACGGCCAGGTGTTCGTCCTCAGCGTGCCCCCCGGCCCCTTCCGCTGCCCCCCCGGCCCCTACGAGCGGGCCTCTCAGATCGCCAGCTACTTCAAGCACCACGGCAAGGGCAAGTGCAAGATCCTCATCGCCGACAGCAACGACTCCTTCTCCAAGAAGGGGCTCTTCGAGCAGGCCTGGAAGATGCACTACCCGGGCATGATCGAGTGGGTGGCCGGCGCCGCCGGCGGCAAGGTGGTGAAGTTCGACGCCAAGACCAACACCGCCTCCAGCGACTTCAACGACTTCAAGGGCGACGTGGTCAACATCATCCCGCCCCACCACGCCGGCCACATCGCCAAGAACACCGGGCTGACCAACGACAAGGGCTGGTGCACGGTGGACATGCTGACCATGGAATCCACCGTCCACAAGGACATCTTCGTGGTGGGCGACTCCACGGTGCACGGCGATCTGCCGGTCTATGGCGCCCCCAAGTCCGCCCACATGGCCAACACCCAGGCCAAGGTGGCGGTGGGCAACATCCTGGCCAAGATCAACGGCACCCCCTCCCCCGAACCCTTCTTCGTCAACACCTGCTACAGCATCGCGGAAAAGGACTGGGGCTTCTCGGTGGTGCACATCTACCGGGCCAAGGACGGCAAGCTGGTCTACGACCAGAAGGCCGGCGGCATCAGCCCGGTGACCATGGCCGACGACACCCAGCTCAAGCTGCAACGCAAGCTGGAATCCGAATACTGCATCGGCTGGTTCAAGAACATCATGGCGGATGCCTTCGCCTGATTTGCAGGAAGCTGACTTAACTTGGCGGTAAAGGAGGCTTATGAACGACGCGCGCGACTGTACCGACGTTTGACAGACCCGGTGGGCCCGCGTGTCGTTCGCAAGACATGGGCCGCCAGATCAAGAAACCCTTAAGGAGATCGACCATGAGTAAATCGAGCATGTTGAGCCGAATGGCGTCGGGCCTGGCCGCCGCGCTGTTCGCCTTCGCTGCCCAGGCGACGGTGGACATCCCCCGGCCCCAGATTCCGCCGGCGGACGCCACACCCAAGGCCGCCATCGTGCCGCCGGTGGAAGCCAAGAAGTGTTATTCCTGCCACGAGGACATCGAGGACTTCCACACCAAGGGCCGGCATGCCGCCGTGAACTGCGTGCAGTGCCACGACAACGCCAAGGACCACCTGGCCACCGCCAAGAACAAGGACATGGGCACGCGGCCCAACACCAACAAGGACCACCGCGCCTGTGCCACATGCCACGTGGAGCAGTACAACTCCTTCGTGCAGTCCAACACGGACTCCAAGGCCCGGGTGGAGAAGGCCAGCTTCAAATCCCGTTCGCCCCTGTTCGACAAATTGATGGAAGGCTACGGCTTCACCAAGGAGCACAACGAGCCCCGCTCCCACGCCTTCATGCTGGTTGACCAATGGGTGGTGGACCGGGCCTTCGGCGGCCGCATGCAGTTCAAGGACTGGACCTACATCAACAAGGCCGAACTGGCCGCCAACGGCGCCTGGAACGTGATCGTCGACAAGGAGCCCTCGTCCAACGACCAGAAGCCCTTTATGCGCCAGGTGGCCACCGCCGTGAACCCGGTGTGCATGAACTGCAAGACCCAGGACCACATCCTGGATTGGAAGTTCATGGGCGACAAGGACCCCCGCGCCAAATGGGACCGCACCTCCAAGCCGGTGGAGTTCGCCCGGGGCGTGAACCATCCCCTGAACTGCTACATGTGTCATGACCCCCACTCCGCCGCGCCTCGCGTGGTGCGTGACGCCCTCATCCAGGCCGTGGTGGATCGCGGTGAAGGCACCTACCCCCTGGACCCGGTGAAGAGCAAGCAGTCCACCATGACCAAGGTCACCTTCCAGCGGGACGGCAAGGACTTCCGTGCCATCGGCCTGTTGTCCAAGTCCGACTCCAACCTGATGTGCGCCCAGTGCCACGTGGAATACAACTGCGGCCCCGGCTTCGACTGCGCCGGCCCGGACGGCAAGGTGCTGATGAGCCCCATGCCCGACCAGAAGTATCTGTCCATGGCTGACCCCCGCACCAACCTGTTCACCTGGACCAACGTGTTCGGCTACAAGGACAAGATGGTGGGCCAGTACAAGTTCAAGGACTTCAAGCATGCCTCCACCGGTGCCCTGCTGCCCAAGATCCAGCACCCGGAAATGGAAACCTACTGGGGTTCCAAGCACGAGAAGGCCGGCGTGGAGTGCAAGGACTGCCACATGACCAAGAAGCGCGCCCCCAACGGCAAGGTCACCACCAGCCACCTGCAGATCTCCCCGCGCTACAACGTCAAGGGTGCCTGCCTGACCTGCCACAAGGAGTGGAACGAGGAAGAGGCCAAGTACCACATGGAGTCCGTGCAGAACTACATCCGCGGCAAGATGACCAAGGCTGAATTCTGGATCGCCGAGTTCATCGACTGGATCAACAAGGCCAAGGAAGCCGGCGTGGCCAAGGAGACCCTGGAAAAGGCCTACGACATGCAGTACGACGCCAACCTGTACTGGGAATGGTGGACCGCCGAGAACTCCGACGGCTTCCACAACCCGGATGCGGCCCGCGAATCCCTGACCCGCTCCATCGACGCCTCCCAGGCCGGCATCAAGATGCTGAAGGAGGAACTGGCGAAGATGAAGACGGCCAGCGCCGCCAAGTAAGCCTCTGACCCTGCACCAGGGCCGGCCTTCGGGTCGGCCCTTTTTTATTGGGGGAACACTTCCCGGACAGCACGGAATTTCCTCGAAAAATCAACGTTCACCACTTGGTTTCAGCAGGTATCCCGGCTATTCTCCCGAAGCTTTTTCCCCACCCCCCATGAGCGAACCCAGCCCCCAACTCAGCGTCCACGACCTTGCCTGCGCCCGCGGCGATCGCCTGCTGTTCAAGGGCATGGAGTTCAGCCTCGGCCCGGGCGAACTGCTGCTGGTCCAGGGCGGCAACGGCCAGGGCAAGACCAGCCTCTTGCGCCTACTCACCGGCCTGGCCCGGCCCGAGGCCGGCGAGATCCGCTGGCGCGGCGCCCCCATCCACAAGACCCGGGAGGCCTACCACGCCGAAATGCTCTACCTGGGCCACGCCAACGGCGTGAAGGACGACCTGAACCCGGTGGAGAACCTGCGCTTCGCCGAGGGCCTGCAAGGGCGGGCCTTCGAAGAGGAACGGGCGGTGGGCCTGCTCACCCGCCTGGGCCTGGAGCGCTGCCTGGACCTGCCCTGCCGGGTGCTGTCCTTCGGCCAGCGGCGGCGGGTGGCCCTGTCCGCCCTGCTCCTGGCCGACGCCCGGCTGTGGATCCTGGACGAGCCTCTCACCGGCCTGGACGTCCACGCCGTGGCCCTCATGGAAGGCCTGATCCGCGACCATCTGAACGGCGGCGGCCTGGCCGTGGCCACCACCCACCAGGCCCTCAACCTGGAAGGGGTGAAGGTGCAGCGTCTGCTGGTGGGCAACGTGGCCATTCCGGAGCTGGCGTGATGGCTTCCAGGCAACGCGTGAGCCTTTCCCCCCTTTGCAAAAGGGGGGGTGGGGGGATTTCTCCGACGCTGGCGGAAAGGATGAGGCTCGTAATCCCCCCCAGCCCCCCTTTGCAAAAGGGGGGAGCACGGCGATGGGCAGGCCATGGGGGTCCTCTTCCATGACCCGCTTCCTGCTCGCCGTCCTGCGCCGGGATCTCACCCTGGCGGCCCGCCGCCGGGGGGACTGGCTCATCGCCCAGTTCTTCTTCGTCATGGTGGCCAGCCTGTTCCCCCTGGGGGTGGGGCCCGAGCCCCAGATGCTGGCCCGCATCGGTCCCGGCGTGCTGTGGGTGGCGGCCACCCTGGCCTCCCTGCTGTCCCTGGCCCGGCTGTTCTCCGACGACCACCAGGACGGCAGCCTGGAGCACATGGTCCTGTCCCCGGAACCCACGGTGTTGCTGGTGCTGGGCAAGTCCCTGGCCCACTGGCTGATCTACGGCATCCCGCTGCTGGCCATCGCCCCGGTGCTGGGCCTTCAGTTCAATTTAAGCTGGGAGGCCATCATGGTGCTGGAGTTCTCCCTGCTGCTGGGCACCCCCATCCTGTCCCTGCTCGGCGCGGTGGGCGCCGCACTGACCCTGGGCCTGCGCGGCGGCGGCGTGCTGTTGACGCTGCTCATCCTGCCCCTGTACGTTCCCGCCCTGATTTTCGGCGCCGGTGCGGTCGATGGGGTGATTGCGGGAACCGGCGCCCAGGCTCACCTGTCATTGCTGGGCGCGTTCCTCATCCTGTCCCTTATGATCGCGCCCTGGATCGCCGCGGCGTCGCTACGAGTCTCCCTGGAATGAACCTCTACCACTACGCATCCCCCGTCACCTTCTACCACCTGGCCGGCAAGCTGATCCCCTGGTTCGCCTGGAGTGCCGGCCTGTGCACCCTGGCGGGCCTGTACATCAGCTTCTTCGTGGCCCCCACCGACTTCCAGCAGGGGGAGGCCTACCGGATCATCTTCATCCACGTGCCGGCGGCCTGGATGTCCATGTTCATCTATCTGATCATGGCGTTCTGGGGGGCCATCGGCCTGGCCTTCAACACCCGCATGTCCTTCATGATGGCCCGGGCCCTGGCCCCCACCGGCGCCCTGTTCACCTTCATCGCCCTGTGGACCGGCGCCTGGTGGGGCAAGCCCATGTGGGGCGCCTGGTGGGTGTGGGACGCCCGGCTCACCTCGGAACTGATCCTGCTCTTCCTCTACGTGGGCATCATCGCCCTGTGGGCGGCCATCGACGACGTGCGCCGGGGCGACCGGGCCGGGGCCCTGCTCACCCTGATCGGCGCCATCAACGTGCCCATCATCTATTTCTCGGTGAAATGGTGGAACACCCTGCACCAGGGCGCGTCCATCAAGCCCAGCGGTACCAGCATGGATGACGCCATGCTGCAGGGCATGCTGATCATGGCTTTCGCCTCCTGGTTCTACACCATCGCCGTGGCCCTTTACCGGGTGCGCGGCCTGATCCTGGAACGGGAACGGCAAGCCGAGTGGGTCAAGGCGATTCTGGAGCGGGACTGAACATGGAATGGGCAAGCTGGTCTGACTTCTGGGCCATGGGCGGCTATGGCTTCTACGTGTGGGGTTCCTTCGGCGCCACCGCCGCCGCCCTGTTGATCGAAATCATTTTGCTCCGGCGCGGCGACGCGGATACTCGCCGCCGCCTGCGCCGCATGCAGCAATGGGAAAACCAATGAAATCGCGCCACAAGAAACTGCTGGTCATCGTCCTGGGCCTGGCCGGCATCGGCATTGCCGCCGCCCTGATCCTCAACGCCTTCCAGAGCAACCTGGTGTTCTTCTTCTCCCCCAGCCAGGTGGCCCAGGGGGAAGCCCCCACCGACCGGGCCTTCCGCATCGGCGGCCTGGTGGAAAGCGGCAGCGTGCAACGGGATCCGGACGGCCTCACGGTCCGTTTCGTGGTCACCGACACGGCCAAGACCATTCCCGTCACCTACAAGGGCATCCTTCCCGACCTGTTCAAGGAGGGCAAGGGGGTGGTGGCCGAGGGCAGGCTGGCGGCCGACGGTCAGTTCACGGCCAGCCAGGTCCTGGCCAAGCACGACGAGAACTACATGCCGCCGGAAGCCGCCCATGCCCTGGAACAGGCGGCCAAGGCCCAGCAGACCCTGGCGAAATAATGATTCCGCCGGGCCAGGCCCGGCGGCTTGAAAGGATGGAGCACCCATGATCCCCGAACTCGGCCATTTCGCCCTCATCATCGCCCTGCTGCTGGCCATCACCCAGGCCATCCTGCCCCTGCTGGGGGCCCAGCGCGGCAACCTGACCCTCATGGCGGTGGCCCGTCCCGCCGCCCAGGGGCAATTCCTCTTCCTGGTTCTGGCCTTCGGCTGCCTGGCCTGGTCCTTCCTGGTGAACGACTTCACCGTGGAAAACGTGGCGCGCAATTCCTTCTCCCAACTGCCCGAGGTCTATCGCTTCACCGCCACCTGGGGCTCCCACGAGGGCTCCATGCTGCTGTGGGTGCTCATGCTGGCCTTCTGGTCCACGGCGGTGTCGGTGTTCTCCCGCCACCTGCCCGACGACATGGTGGCCCGGGTCATCGGCGTCATGGGCCTCATCTCCATCGGCTTCATCGCCTTCCTGCTCACCACCTCGAATCCCTTCGACCGGCTGATCCCCGGGGCCCCGGATGGCCGCGACATGAACCCCCTGCTCCAGGACTGGGGCATGATCATCCACCCACCCATGCTCTACATGGGCTACGTGGGCTTCGCCGTGGCCTTCGCCTTCGCCATCGCCGCCCTCATCTCCGGCCGCCTGGACGCCGCCTGGGCCCGCTGGTCCCGGCCCTGGACCACGGTGGCCTGGGCCTTCCTCACCGCCGGCATCGTCCTGGGGGCCTGGTGGGCCTACCGGGAACTGGGCTGGGGCGGCTGGTGGTTCTGGGATCCCACGGAAAACGCCTCCTTCATGCCCTGGCTGGCCGGCACCGCCCTGATCCATTCCCTGGCGGTCACCGAAAAACGGGGCGCCTTCAAGGCCTGGACCGTGCTGCTGGCCCTCACCGCCTTCTCCCTCTCCCTGCTGGGCACCTTCCTGGTCCGCTCCGGGGTGCTCTCCTCGGTCCACGCCTTCGCCACCGACCCGGCCCGGGGCGCGTTCATCCTGGGCTTCCTGGCGGTGGTCATCGGCGGTTCCCTCACCCTGTTCGCCTGGCGGGCGCCGCGCATGCTCACCGGCGGCGCCTTCACCTGGGTCTCCCGGGAGGCCATGTTGCTGGCCAACAACGTGATCCTGCTGGCGGCCATGGGCTCCGTGCTGCTGGGCACCCTCTACCCCCTGCTCATGGATGCCCTGGGCATGGGCAAGATCTCCGTCGGGCCACCCTACTTCAACGCGGTGTTCGTGCCCCTCATGGCCCCGGCCCTGTTCCTCATGGGCATCGGCCCCCTGGCCCGCTGGAAGGAGGCCGGCCTGCCCGACCTGATGGGCCGCCTCAAATGGGCCCTGGCGGTGGCCGTCGCCACCGGCTTCGCCCTGCCCATGACCCTGGACGGCTTCAATCCCTGGGCCAGCCTGGGCTTTTTCCTCTCGGTATGGATCATCCTCACCATCGCCATCGGCTTCCGTGAACGGCTCAAGCACGGCGGCCGCCTGTCCGCCCTGCCCCGGGCCTTCTGGGGCATGCAACTGGCCCACTTCGGCCTGGCCTGGGGCATCGCCGGCATCACCCTGGTGGCCAACTACCAGGAGGAGCGGGACGTGCGCATGAACGTGGGCGACCACACCACCCTGGCCGGCTACACCTTCACCTTCCAGGGCACCACCGAGCAACCCGGCCCCAACTACCGGGCCGCCCGGGGCACGGTCGAGGTCAGCAAGGACGGCAGGAAGCTGTTCACCCTCCACCCCGAGAAGCGCATCTACAACGCCTCCGGCATGCCCATGACCGAAGCCGCCATCGACCCGGATTTCTTCCGCGACGTCTACGTGGCCCTGGGCGAGCCCCTGGATGACAGCCTCAACACCTGGGCCGTGCGGGTGTTCCACAAGCCCTTCATCAACTGGCTGTGGCTGGGCGCGGTATTGATGGTCATCGGCGGCTTCCTGGCCGCCTCGGATCGCCGCTACCGCATCGCCGTGAAGGCCACCGTGCCGGCCGGCGCGGCCGCCCAGGGAGCCTGACCATGAAACGCTGGTTGCCCCTCGTCATCTTCCTGGTCCTGGTGGGCTTTTTCGCCAAGGGCCTGTTCCTCAACCCCCGGGAAGTGCCATCACCCTTCATCGGCAAGCCGGCCCCCGCCTTCACCCTGCCCGTGGTGGGCGATGCCGGCGGCCGAACCTTCAGCCCCGCCGAGATGAAGGGCAAGGTCTGGCTGCTCAACGTCTGGGCCCCCTGGTGCGTGTCCTGCCGCCAGGAACACCCGGTGCTCATGGAACTGGCGCAAAGCCAGCCGGTGCCCATCGTCGGCCTCAACTGGAAGGACAAGGACCGGGAAGCCGCCCAGTTGCTGGCCCAGCAGGGCAGCCCCTACGTCGCCGTGCCCGACGACCTGTCCGGCAAGGTGGGCATCGACTACGGCGTCACCGGCACCCCGGAGACCTATCTCATCGACCGGGACGGCATCGTCCGTCTGAAGCACGTGGGCCCCATCAGCCCGGAAGTGTGGAAGGACAAGATCGAACCCAAACTGAAGGAGCTGGGCGCATGAAATCCCTGCTGTTGAGCCTGGGCCTGCTGCTGGCCCCGCCCCTGTGGGCCGCCGAAGCCGTGCCGGTGGGGGAGGACCCCGTCATCGAACAGCGCATGGTCAAGCTGGCTGAGGATCTGCGCTGCCTGGTCTGCCAGAACGAATCCCTGGCCGGTTCCCACGCCGAACTGGCCGAAGACCTGCGCCGGGAGATCCGCACCCAGATGAAGGCGGGCAAGAACGACAAGGAAGTGGTGGACTACCTGACGGAACGCTACGGCGACTTCGTCCTCTACCGCCCCCCCTTCAAACCCGTCACCTATCTGCTCTGGCTGGGCCCCCTGCTGTTCCTGGGCCTGGGTGGGGCCATCTGGTACGTCACTCTGAAGAAACGCCGCGCCATGGCGCCAACGCCCCCGGTGGACGAGAAGCAGCTCGCCGCCGCCGCCCAACTCCTGGATGAGAACAAATGAATCCCTTCTGGTCCGTCACCGCTTTCTGGATCGCCGCCGTGGCCTGCGTGGCCGTAGCCCTCGCCTTCGTCCTGCCCCCGCTGCTGCGGCGCCGGGACGCCGCCGCCAAGGCGGCCCGCCGGGACATCAACATCGCCGTCTATCGTGACCAGATGAAGGAGATGGAAGCCGACCGGGCCAACGGCCTGCTGTCCGACGACCAGTTCCAGACCGCCAAATTGGAACTGGAGGCCCGGCTGGCGGAGGATGCCCTGGCCCAGGCCGACGCCGCCATGACTCCCAAGGCCAGCCGGCGCCTGGGCTTCACCCTGGCCGGCGTACTGCCGGCCGCAGCCTTCGGCCTCTATTTCGTGCTCGGCAACCCGCTGTCACTCACCGCCATCGCCGAAGCCCAGGCCAACCCGACCCAGGCCGGCGCCGCCCAGGGCGAGCATGACATCATGAAGATGATCCAGCAGGTGGAGGAACGCACCAAGAGCCACCCAGAAGACGTGGAAGCCTGGACCATGCTGGCCAAGACCTACGCCGTGGTGGGCCACTGGCCGGAGGCCTTGTCCGCCTACGAGAAGGCCTACAAGCTGAAACCCGATCTGCCCGCCATCATGACCGGTTATGCCGAGGCCCTGGCCATCGCCAACAACCGGGTGCTCAAGGGCAAGCCCATCGGACTCATCCTCCAGGCCCTGGAAAAGGATCCCAATGACATGAAGGGCCTGGAACTGGCCGGCATCTACAACTTCCAGGAAAAGAACTACGCCCAGGCGGCCTTCTACTTCAAGCACCTGCACAAACTGCTGCCCCCCGAATCCCCCTACGCCCAGGACATCCAGGAGGCCCAGAAGGAAGCCACCCGCATGGCCCGGGGCGGTGGCGCGGAAGCACTGGACAACCTGTCCGATCCCAAGGCCGGCCAGGCCGCCGCCCCCGGCGCCACGGTCCAGGGCACGGTGGACATCGCCCCGGCCCTCAAGGCCAAGGTGGGCGCCCAGGACGCCATCTTCCTGTTTGCCCGTGCAGCCGGCGCCGGCGCCCCCGTGGCCGCCGTGCGGGCCAGCGGCAGCCAGTTCCCCATCGCCTTCGAGTTGTCCGACGCCATGGCCATGAACCCGGACAACAAACTGTCCAACTTCAAGGAAGTGAACCTCACCGTGCGGGTCTCCAAATCGGGCGACCCCATGGGTGCCAGCGGCGACCTGGAAGGCACGGTGCAAAACGTGAAGGTGGGGGCCAAGGACGTGAAACTGGTCATCGACCGGGTCAAACCCTGAGCCGGGACTTCACCTGAAGCCCACGGGCCCGCATCCTGCGGGCCTTTTCATTTTCGGCTGGCGACGGCACCCACGTACAGCGGGATGCCACGCCAGGCTGGCCATTCCGCCGCGAGGGCCACGGACGGCATGTCAGTTTTTTTTACATCATTCTCGATATCCACATCCTATAGGCTGATATTTCAATCACTTGCCTGCCTGGTCTGCATTTTGCTTGATATCACCTAGGGTGTTGCCTTAGTTCATCCCGACCTGAATTGCCCGCGCCGGCCCACCCGATCCCGGGTTTCCGGACGATGACCCGGGCCGGGCGTCTGTCCTTTGATACAGCGGAACTACGGCATCACCGCCTACCGATCTTCCTTGCCGTCTCTGTAAAAGGAGTCATGTCATGAGCCTCCAGCCAATCCGACCTCTCCTGGCAACCACCCTCCTGGGTTTTCTGATCGTGCCGGCCCAGGCTGCCACCTATCAGTTCCACCAGGCCGGATTTTCCGGTGGCGGGGTCATCATGGGCAGCTTCGATGCCGTCGACCTGGACGGGAATGGCCAGATATCCTCTTTCTACGGGGAGGTATCGAGCTTTTCCCTGTCCTTCTCCGGGGATGCCCTGGTCGCGGATTTCACCCATGGCCTTCCGGATCTCTACGGCCTCGTCTATGACCTTGGCAGTGGCTTCATCGGCGATGGCTCATCGGGCGCTGTCGAGGGGATGGCGAGCAACTGGCTCGGCTCCGTGGGTTTTGACTACGCCAGCGGCATGGGTCCTGCCCAGATGTTCGGCGGACGGGTCATCGATATCGCCAGCGGTGCCACCACCTCGACCCCGGACCTGATCGCCGTGGTTCCCGAACCTGCCACCTGGGTCAGCCTGCTGGCCGGCCTCGGCGTGCTTTCCCTGTTGACGCGACGGAAGTCCGCTTAATCCGGCAGGACGCCGGTCCGGCCGGACCGGCCCTCCCGCCCCTCATCAACGGAGCGCCATGGCGGCGCCACGCTCAACCACCCCCCCTGCAACCACACCATGGAGCCATCATGACCCGACCCGCCCGGACCCCATCAGGACTGTTCACCTTGCTCCTCTGTCTGACCGCCGCAGGCGGCACCCAGGCCGACTCCATGTTTCCCGGCACCCTCTCCCTGAACACCACGGGTTTTGCCGACAGCACCTACACCGGCGCGCCCGACGACTACCACATCGGGCTCGGTGGGCAGACGGTGACCTATGATTTCGGCCCGTACATGGTCGTCAATCGCCCGGGAGCCGTGGACTTCAATATTTACGAAGTGGACTACGGCAGCGCGGAATTCGGCCTGATGGAGGTGTATGTCAGCGCCAACGGCATCGACTTCATCAATGTCTCGGCCAGCGAAACCAGTCTGGTGCGCATCGCCGGGGACGAAGTCCACAGCAGCAACAACTTTGGCCGTTCCTATGACCTGGGCAGTCTGGATCAGATCCGTTACATCAAGATCGACGGGGATGGCAGCGGTGCCGCGGGCGGCAATTCCGGCTTCGACCTGGACGCCATCGGCGCCCACCAGGTGGTGGCCGTTCCGGAACCGGGGACCTACGCCCTGCTGCTGGCGGGCCTGGGCCTGGTGGGTCTGGCCACCCGGCAGCGCAGGGTCAAACCCTAGGTGCCTGTCGAACTTGAAGAATCGAAGCGAAAACGAGCTTGCGCGTTTCGGCGCAAGGCAAAATTCGCCTATTTGCAGCCGATTTCCCTTCAAGTCAGACAGGCACCTAGCCAGGCAGGGGGTGGGTATCGTCACGGGGGCTCGCCGATTTTATTGCCCGCCCCCGTGACTTCAATCCGGCGGGTGGGCCATAATCACGCCAGCATGTGATTTAGCGGCCGAACCCACTGGGCGTCCCGGCCGGAAACAAGAGAGAGTCCGCACCAGATCGGTCTCTCCAAAAGAAATGACAGGGTGGCAACATGGCAATCTGCAGTTCCAGGCAACACAACCTCTTCATCGTGGGCGCCTCTCTGGCGCTGGCCAATCTCATCGCCTTCCTGACCCTGGCCTTCAACCGACAGGCGGGCCTCTATGGCCCCGAGGCAGACTCCATCCTCCCGCCCCTGGTGGAAGGCCTGCTGTTGTCCTTCCAGGTCATGGCCCTGCTCGGCACCGCCCTGTATCTCCCCCAGGGGCGACCTGCGGGGGGGCTGGCCAGCGTCACCCTGTGCGGCATGGCCGGCGTGCTGGCTGCGGTGTTCGCCGCCGGCTGGGCCGAGCCGGGCCATTACCCCATGGTCCTGGCCTTTGCTGCCGTGGCGCTGCTCTGCGGTCTGTTGGCCACCCGCCAATTGCGCCGTTTGACTGACAGCGTCCACGAACCCGAGTGGCACGGAGGGGTGTGAAGGCAAGGCTGGCGAAAGGCCTTGCGGACCTGAGCGCGGGGCGTAACTTCAGATAGACTCGGAACTGCCTGACCCCTCTGGGGTCAGGCACTCAATCGTTCCGCCAACATCCCAGGAAGCGTTTCCTTCATGCGTACCCTCATCTGCGGCTCCATGGCCTACGACACCATCATGGTGTTCCACGACCATTTCAAGAACCACATCCTTCCGGACCAGATCCACATCCTGAACGTCGCCTTCCTGGTGCCCGACATGCGCCGGGAATTCGGCGGCTGCGCCGGCAACATCGCCTACACCATGCGCCTGCTGGGCGGTTCACCGGTGATCATGGCCACCGTGGGCGAGGACTTCCCGGCCTACCGGGAACGCCTCAACCAACTGGGGCTGGACCAGAGCCACGTGCGCACCGTCCCCAATACCTATACCGCCCAGGCCTTCATCACCACCGATCTGGCCGACAACCAGATCACCGCCTTCCATCCCGGGGCCATGAACCACGCCCACTTGAACCGGATCGGCGAAGCCCGGGATATCAGCCTGGCCATCGTTGCCCCGGACGGCCGCCAGGGCATGCTGGACCATGCCACCCAATGCCGGGAAGCCGGCGTCCCCTTCATCTTCGACCCGGGCCAGGGCCTGCCCATGTTCAGCGGCGTGGAATTGCAGCAGTTCGTTGAACTGGCCGACTACGTGGCGGTCAATGACTATGAAGCGCAACTGCTCCAGGAACGCACCGGCCGCACCCTGGACATGCTGGCCCGGGAAGTGAAGGCCCTCATCGTCACCCTGGGAGCCAAGGGTTCGCGGATCCACGCCGATGGCACGGTCCACGAGATTCCCACGGCCAAACCCAAGGCGGTCATGGATCCCACCGGGTGCGGTGATGCCTACCGGGCGGGTCTGATGACCGGCATGCAGAAGGGCCTGGACTGGCCCACCTGCGGCCGGCTGGCCAGCCTGGTGGGGGCCATCAAGATCGGCCACCGGGGCGGCCAGAACCACCGCTTTACCTGGGACGAGATTGGGGTGCGCTTCAAGGAAGAATTCGGTTATTCACTGGAATGAAATCACGGGAGCCACCATGAACACCTTGCATCTGCCGTTTGCCCTTCTTCTCACCAGCCTGCTGGCCGGCTGTGCCAGCGGCCTGGGCAGTTCGGACTATGAACGCAGCGAGGCCCGCAAGGTCTATGAGGTGAAGATGGGCGTGGTGGAGAGCACCCTCCCCGTGCGCCTGGAAGGCACGGAAACCGGCATCGGTGCCGCAGCCGGTGGCGTGGTGGGGGGAGTGGCCGGCAGTGAAATGGGCGGAGGCAAGGGCAGCGTGGTGGGCGCCGTCGTCGGCGCCGTGGCCGGCGGGCTGGCCGGCGCAGCCGCAGAGGAAGGTCTGACCCGCAAGCCCGGCATCGAAATCACCCTGCGCCTGGACGGCGGGCGCCTCATCGCCGTGGTCCAGGAAGACACCGGCGAAAAATTCGCCCCGGGCGAACGGGTCCGGGTGTTGGAATCGGGCGGCCAGGCCAGGGTGACGCACTAGCAGGAGTCGGTGGCGGTTAGTCGGTAGTCGGTAGTCGGTAGTCGGTAGTCGGTAGCGGGTAGCTGTGCTTGCGCGCCGTTGGCGCGGATATAAAAGCTACCGACTACCGACTACAGACTCCCCGCCCCTTCCTTAACCATTTCTTCATCCCCTCGTCACCGCCCGGTAACCCCCCTTCCTTACCTTTGCCACAACAACGCAAAGGAAAGGAAATCCCATGCTCCAGGAGCGTGTCGGGCAGGAAAACCGGGCCCGCAAGAATTTTCAGATCACCATGGCCCGGCACCTTGATGAAGTCCGGGAGGCCCAGCGCCTGCGCTGGAAGGTGTTCGCCGAGGAAATGGGCGCCCGCCTGGTCTCTCCCCAGGCCGGGCTGGACATCGACCTGTACGACGAGCATTGCGAACACCTGCTGGTGCGGGACGAGGACAACGGGGAGGTGGTGGGCACCTACCGCATCCTGAGCCCCATCGCCGCCAAGCGCCTGGGCAGCTACTACTCGGAAGGGGAATTCGACCTGACCCGCCTGCAGCACATCCGCGGCCGCATGGTGGAACTGGGCCGCTCCTGCGTCCATGCCGACTACCGCAGCGGCGGCGTCATCACCCTGCTGTGGGCCGGCCTGGCCGAGTACATGCTGAAGGGGGGCCACGAATACCTGATCGGCTGCGCCAGCATCGGCATGGCCGATGGCGGCCACAACGCGGCGGGCATCTGGCACGCCACCAAGGACAAGCACATGGCGCCCATCGAGTGGCGGGTGTTCCCCCGCTGCCCCCTGCCCCTGGAGGCCCTGGAATCCACCGCCGCGCCGGTACTGCCGCCCCTGGTGAAGGGCTACCTGCGGGCCGGTTCCTACGTGTGCGGCGAACCCGCCTGGGATCCGGACTTCAACACCGCTGACCTGCCCATCCTGCTGCCCATCAAGAACCTGAATCCGGCCTACGCCCGGCATTTCCTCAAGCAGCAGGGTTGACCCTGATTCCCCGTGGGCTGCTCCGTTGCCTGCGCGAGCGCCCAGGAATGCGGACGCTTACCCCGGGGATCCTCCCGCTGGGTCAGCCCGCTGGTTGAACTGAGGAACCAAGTCTGATGCCGGCGATACAACCGCCCCCGGCCGGCCGCCGGGGCCGGGGGGACTACAATGCCCCCATGCGTTCCCCCAGCCTGAAGATCTTCCGCACCGGCCTGCATCTCCTGTCCGGGGCCCTGACCGTGCTGCTGCTCTTCCCCCATCTGGACCGGGACGAGCGGGCCCGCCGGGTGACTCGCTGGGCGACGGGCCTGCTGGCCCTGCTGGGGGTGTCGGTGCGGGTGATGGGCCGCCCGCCCCTGGTGCGGGCCGGCGGAGCCCTGCTGGCGGCCAACCACGTGTCCTGGCTGGACATCCACCTCTTGCACAGCCTGTTGCCGGCCCGCTTCGTGTCCAAGGCGGAGGTGCGCGGCTGGCCCCTCATCGGCTGGCTGGCCGAGGCGGCGGGCACGGTGTTCCTGGTGCGGGAGAAGAAGTCGGACGCCAAGCGGGTCAACGACGTGATGGCCGAACATCTGCGCCTGGGTGACTGTCTGGCCCTGTTTCCCGAGGGCACCACCAGCGACGGCAGCCGGGTGCTGCCCTTCTATCCCTCCCTGTTCCAGCCGGCGGTGGACGCCGGGGCCCAGGTCTGGCCGGTGCGCATCCGCTACCTGACGCCCACCGGCAACCCCTGCCCGGAGGCCGCCTATCACGGCGGGATGAGCCTGGGCCAGTCCTTCATGCAGGTGGTGCGCATGGGGGGCCTGGTGGCGGAGGTGCATTTCCTGCCGCCCATCGACGGCAAGGGGCTGGCCCGGCGGGACCTGGCCCGGGCCGCCGAGGCGGCTATCCGTGGGGCTGATGACGTGCCTGACAGCGCACCTGGAAGCACTGCTCGTCGTCCAGCCTGAAGGCGGTCAGGGCGCCGCCCCACAGGCAGCCCGTATCCAGGGCGATCACGTCTTCCCGCAGCAACAGGCCCAGGGTGGACCAGTGGCCGAACAGGATGCGCACGTCGGTGGCCCGCCGGCCGGGAAAGTCGAACCAGGGGATCAGGCCCGCCGGGGTGGTCCCGGGTCCCAGCTTGTGTTGCAGTTCCAGGCTGCCGTCGCCATGCAGGTAGCGGGATCGGGTCAGGACGTTGGCGATGCAGCGCAGCCGCTCCTGGCCCGTCAGGTTGGGATCCCAGCGGCGCGGTTCGTTGCCGTACATGTGCTTGAGGAATTGGCGCCACTTGTGCCCCCGCAGGGCATGTTCCAGTTCGGCGGCGTGGAGCACCGCCTGGTCCGCGGTCCAGGCCGGCGACAAGCCGGCGTGGACCATGAGCCAGGGGCCCTGGCGATGGATCATGGGCCGCTGGCGCAGCCAGGCCAGCAGGTCGTCCCGGTCCGGCGCCGCCAGGATCATGTCCAGGGTGTCCTTGCGGTGGGGCGGCACAAAGCCCTCGGCCACCGCCAGCAGGTGCAGGTCGTGGTTGCCCAGCACGGCCACCGTGCAGTGGTCGTGGGCCCGGCACCAGCGCAGCACTGCCAGGGAATCCTCGCCCCGGTTCACCAGGTCGCCGGTGATCCACACTTTGTCCCTGGCCGGGTTGAAGGACAGATCTTCCAGTAGTTCCAGGAAGGCCCCATGGCAGCCCTGGATGTCGCCGATCACGTAGGTGCTCATGGCTCGCCTTCCTCGCCCGGCAGGGGCATGGCATCGGTCTGGAGGGCCATCAGGGGCTTCATGGCGGTGAGCAGGCTGGCAAACAGCTTGGGGTGCAGCTTTTCCTGTTCCGCCAGCAGGGACTTCATCTGGAAGCGCTGCATGGGCATGGAGAAACAGGCCGGGCAGTTCTCATGGATGACCGGCAGGCCGGCCCGGAGGGCGAAATCCCGGGTCTGCCTTTCCCGGGCGTGGACCAGGGGGCGGATCACCCGCAGGTCACCGGCGTCGATGCGATAGTGGGCCTGCATGGTACGCAGTTTGCCGCCGAAGAAGGCGCTCATGAGGAAGGTCTCCGCCAGGTCGTCCAGGTGCTGGGCCAGGGCCAGCACGTTGCAGCCCTGCTCCCGGGCCACCCGGTAAAGGATGCCCCGGCGCAGGCGGGAGCAGTAGGCACAGAAGGAATCCCCCTTCATATGCTGCTCGGCGGAGGCCACGATGGGCTGGGATTCGTAGAAGTAGGGCACGCCCAGTTCGGCCATGTAGGACTTCAGGGGACTGGGATCGTATTCCGGGGACTGGGGATCCACCGTGCAGGCGGCCAGATGGAACTTCACCGGCGCCCGCTTCTGCAGATGCAGCAGCACGTGCAGCAGGGACAAGCTGTCCTTGCCCCCGGACAGGCCCAGCAGGATGCGGTCCCCGGCGCGGATCATGGCGTAGTCGCCGATGGCCCGGCCGGCGGCGCTCAGCAGGGAACGGGGCGGGGTGGCGGGCGAGGCGGCCATCACTCCAGCAAGGGCTTGACCAGGGCGTCCAGGCGGGCCTCGGTCACGCCCCCGGTGAGGGTGGCCACCGGGGCGCCCCGTTTGTCGAAGACCACCGTGTAGGGCAGGCCTCCCAGCCGGTTGCCGGCGGCCAGCGACAGGCCGGAAGCCTCCTCCGCCCCCAGCAGGATGGGATAGTTGATGCCCGTCTCGTCCACGAAGGCGGCCACCTTGTCCGGATCGTCCAGGGCCACCCCGACGAATTGCAGGCCGGCGCCGCCCAGGCGTTCCTGGAGGCGGATGAAATCCGGGATCTCCTTGCGGCAGGGCGGGCACCAGGGAGCCCAGAAGTTGAGCACCAGCACCTTGCCCTGCCATTGACCCAGGGCCTGGATGCGGCCCGCCAGGTCCGGCAGGCGGGCGTCCCACACTTCCGCCACCCGTACTTCGCCCGGCGCCCCCATCAGGGGCTCCGGCGGATTGGCGAAGCGCTGGGCCAGCACCCCGGCCAGACCGAAGCCCAGGGCCACCAGCAGGAGGGTGGCCTGGCGGGATTTCAGCACCTTGGCCACCGGTTCAGGGCAGGGCCTTGGCGATGCTGTCCAGGAATTTCTCCGGTGGTTCATAGCCCACCACGCGGAAGGACGACTCCTGGCCGCTCTTGTCGTAGAAGATGATGCCCGGGGGGCCGAACAGCTTGAAGCGGGCCAGCAGGGCCTTGTCGTCGGCACTGTTGGCGGTCACGTCGGCCTGGAGCAGCACGGCGTCCTTGAGCCGGTCCAGGACTCGGGGATCGCTGAAGGTGAAGCGCTCCATCTCCTTGCAGGACACGCACCAGTCGGCATAGAAGTCCAGCATCACCTCCTTGCCGGCGGCGGCGGCCACGGCGGCATCCAGTTCGGCCAGGTTCTTGACCCGCTTGAATTGCAGGTGGGCCTGGGTTTCCGCCGCCCCGGCCGGACCGCCCTGGAAGACGGACAGGGGTTGCAGCAGATCCCGGCTGCCTCCCAGGGCGCCCAGCAGCAGGGCCACGCCGGACACCAGGGAGATGATGCCCACCCCCTTCCAGAAGCGGGCGAAGCCCCGGGCGTTCACGGCCAGGGGCTCCAGGGCGTGGAGGTACATGGCGGAGATGATGAGCAGGGCGGCCCACATGAACATCTGGGCGATTTCCGACAGCAGGGGGGAGACCAGCCAGATGGCCACGGCCAGCAGGGCCACGCCGAAGAAGCGCTTGACGGCGTCCATCCAGCCGCCGGCCCGGGGCAGCAGGGCGCCGGCGGAGAGACCCACCAGCAGCAGGGGCACGCCCATGCCGATGGCCAGGGAGAACAGGGACACGCCGCCCAGCACCACGTCGCCGGTCTGGCTGATGTAGAGCAGAGCCCCGGCCAGGGGGGCGGCCACGCAGGGGCCGACGATGAGGGCGGAGATGGCGCCCATGACGAACACGCTGGCGAAACGGCCGCCCTGGATGCGGTTGCTGGCCTCGGTGAAGCGGCTTTGCAGGAAGCTGGGCATCTGCAATTCGTAGAAGCCGAACATGGACATGGCCAGGGCCACGAAGATGGCTGCTCCGGTGCCCAGGGCCCAGGGGTTCTGCAGGGCGTTGGAGATGAGTGTGCCGGACAGGCCCGCCGCCACCCCGGCCAGGGCGTAGGTGAGGGCCATGCCCAGCACGTAGGCCAGGGAGAGCATGAAGCCCTTGCGCTTGGTGATGGCATGCCCCTGGCCGACGATGATGCCGGACAGGATGGGGATCATGGGGAACACGCAGGGGGTCAGGGAAAGCAGCAGGCCGAAGCCGAAGAAACTGGCCACCACCAGCCAGTAGTTGCCCCCTTGCAGGATGGCCGCCACCTTGTCGGACTCGGAGGCGGCGGCGCCGGCAGCGGGCACGGGCGCGGGGGCCACGGCCTGGGCCGGCACCGGCGCCGGCGTGGCGGTCATGTCCACGGTGAAGCTCTGGTCCTGGGGCGGATAGCAGATGCCCTTCTCGCTGCATCCCTGGTGGCTCACGTCCAGTTTCACCACCGGGGTGCCCGGGGCCAGGCCGGACAGGCGGACGACCGCCGTGAAATCCTTGTGGTAGACGAACATCTTGCCGAAGTTGGGGTCCTCCTTCTCGTCGGCGGGGGGCAGGTCCACCCCGGCCACGCCCACTTCGGCGGGCTCGACGATGTTGATGCGGATCTTGTCCCGATACAGGTAATACCCGGGGACGATGGTGAAGCGGGCCAGCAGGGTGCCCTCCTGTCCCGGCACCACCTCCAGCCTGAAAGCCTCCTCGGGGGGCAGGAATTCGGGCTCCGCCTGGCCGCCGGAGAAGCTGCCGGCCAGGGACTTGAGCCGGGCCAGCACTTCCGGGCTTTGCTGGGGGGGCGGGACGGGGGCCGCCGCCGGCGGCGCAGCGGCGCTGGCGGCGGCAGCGGCCGGTTTGATGGCCGCCACCCCTTCCTGGGGCTGGTAGCACACGCCCAGGTCGGCGCAGCCCTGGAATTCCGCCTTCAGGTTGAAGGCCCGGGGCCCGCCAGGCGGATAGGTGACGGGTATGCGCACCTTCACTTCGCCCCGGTAGGTTTCCACCTTCCCGAAGTTTTCGTCGTCCTTGATCTTGCCCGGCGGCAGTTGGGGGGTGCCCAGCTTCACGTCGCCGTCGGCGCCGAACTTGATCTTGGCCCGGTACAGGTAATAGCCCTTGGCGATCTGGAAGCGGGCCTCCACCGTACCCGGGTCCAGCAACCGGGCGGAGTAGCGGAAAGCCTGCTCCGGCTCCAGGAGTTCCTCATCCGCATGGGCAAAAAAGGAGAGGAACAGCAGCAGGGCGAGGACGAGACGCATGGTGGACTCCGCTCAGTCGTGGGTCGCCGCCGGGTCAGGGGCGGCGGGTATCGTTGTGGATGAGGCAACCCAGGCCAGGTAGTCCGGCAGGCCGCCGGACGGCGCCAGGGCCAGGATTTCCGGCAGTGCGTAGGGGTGCCGCTTGCGCAGATAGGTTTCCAGGGCGGGATAAAGTTCCGCCGTGGTCTTGATGAACAGGGGAACCTCCCCATCTTCCTGGACGGCGCCCTGCCAGCGGTACACTGAGCGGCATGGCGACAGGATGTTCACGCAGGCCGCCAGCCCCTCATCCACCAGATTCCTGGCCAGTTCGCCGGCGATCTCGGCGTTGGGCAGGGTGGTGAGGACAAGTCGGATGGATGGCACGGAGGATGGGCATGCGCGTGGGTGGGTTGGGCATTATAGCCGTGGCTTTTCTGGCCCTGGAAATGGTGGGGATGTACCTGATCGGCCAACGCATCGGCGGCCTGGAAACGGCCCTCTGGCTGATTCTGGACGTGGTCCTGGGCATCTGGGTGATCCGCCATGCGGGGGCGGCCTTCCTGCCGGGACTCATGCACGGCCTGGGCCAGGGCCATCCTCCCTTCGCCATGCTCTGGGCCACCGGCCGGCGCTTCCTGGCCGGGGTGCTGCTCATCCTGCCCGGCGCCTTGAGCGACCTCATCGCCCTCGTCCTCCTGCTCTGGCCCAGCCCCCCCGCGCCGCCCGCCGGACGCCGGCCCCCGGGCCGGGGCCCGGACGACGCCATCGAAGGCGAATTCCGCCGGGAGGATTAATCCAGCTTGGTCTTCAGGTGGCGCAGGGCCACCAGGGTGGCAGCGGCGGCGGGAATGGCCACCAGCAGGCCGACGAAGCCGAACAACTGGCCGAAGGCCATGAGGGCGAAGATGACCGCCACCGGGTGCAGGCCCACCCGCTCCCCCACCAGCCAGGGGGTGACGGCCATGCCTTCCAGCATCTGGCCGGCCAGGAACACCCCCCAGACCGGCAGCAGGGCGGCCAGGTCGCCGTACTGGGCCCAGCCGGCCAGGGTACCCAGCAGCACCCCAACCACCACGCCCAGGTAGGGCACGAACACCAGGATGCCGGAGATGATCCCCACCGCCAGGGCATAGTCCAGGCCGGCGATGGCCAGGGCGATGCTGTAGAACAGGCACATGACCAGGATCACCAGCACCTGGCCGCGCACGAATTCCGACAGCACCCCGTCGATCTCCCGGGCCAGGGACACGGTCCGGCCGTGCAGGGAATCGGGGATCCAGTCGGCCAGGTGGGCCATGACCCGGTCCCAGTCGCGCAGCAGGTAGAACAGCACCACCGGCACCAGCAGCAGGTTGCCGAGGAAACCCACCAGGGCCAGGCCGCTGTCGGCGATGCGGGGCAGGTATTGGGTGACCTGGGACAGTTCGCTGACATGGGCCTTGAGCCAGGCGATCAGGGCTTCCTGGTCCCGGGCCAGGTCCACGCCGAAGGTGGCGGTGAGCCAGGGCAGCAGGGTCTGGGTGCCCCATTCCACCACCCGGGGCACCTGTTCCATGAGCAGGCGCACCTGGGCCTGGACCAGGGGCGTCAGGATGAGCAGCAGCAGCACCAGGGCCAGCACCAGGCCCAGCAGCACCAGCACGGTGCCCAGAGTGCGCTTGACGCCGCGGGCCTCCAGCCGGTCCACCAGGGGATCGCACAGGTAGGCCAGGGCCGCCGCCAGGAGGAAGGGCGACAGGATGGGGGAGAGCAGGTAGAGGAGCCAGGCCAGGCCGCCCCCCACGGCGAGGTGGGGCAACCAGCGGGCAAGGGAGGGTTCTGCGGGCATGTGGGCTAGAATAGCACCCTTTACCGAACCTCCCGACGGCCCTCCCGTGACTGCCTCCTCCTCCGCCCCCACCTCCCTGTCCTACCGCGACGCCGGCGTCGACATCGATGCCGGCGATTCCCTGGTGGAACGCATCAAACCCCATGCCCGGCGCACCCTGCGCCCGGAAGTGCTGGCCGGCATCGGCGGCTTCGGCGCCCTCATGGAACTGCCCAAGAAGTACAAGGAACCGGTGCTCATCTCCGGCACCGACGGGGTGGGCACCAAGCTCAAGCTGGCCTTCCAGATGAACAAGCACGACACCATCGGCCAGGATCTGGTGGCCATGAGCGTCAACGACATCCTGGTCCAGGGCGCCGAGCCCCTTTTCTTCCTGGACTATTTCGCCTGCGGCCACCTGGACGTGGACGCGGCGGAACAGGTGGTGGCCGGCATTGCCAAGGGTTGCGAGCTGTCCGGCTGCGCCCTGATCGGTGGCGAGACGGCGGAAATGCCGGGCATGTACCCGGCCGGGGAATACGATCTGGCCGGCTTCGCCGTGGGCGTGGCGGAAAAGTCCCGACTCATCACCGGACGGGACATCCAGCCCGGCGACGCGGTGCTGGGCCTGGCCTCCAGCGGTCCCCATTCCAACGGCTATTCCCTGGTGCGCAAGATCGTCGAGGTGGCCGGCGCCGACCTGGCGGCCGAGTTCCACGGCCGCAGCCTGGGCGAAACCCTGCTGGAACCCACCCGCATCTACGTGAAGTCGCTGCTGGCCCTCATGGCCGAGACCCGGGTGAAGGGCATGGCCCACATCACCGGCGGCGGCATCACCGGCAACGTGCCCCGGGTGCTGCCGGAGCACACCCGGGCCGTGATCCGGGCCGACGCCTGGACCTGGCCGGCGGTGTTCCAGTGGTTGCAGGCCCAGGGCAACGTGGCCCTGGCGGAAATGCACCGGACCTTCAACTGCGGCATCGGCATGGTGCTGGTGGTGGACAAAGGCGACGCCGACGCCGCCATGCAGTTCCTGTCCGCCCGAGGCGAGACCGTCTACCGGCTGGGCGAGATCCAGGCCCGGGAAGCGGGACAGGACCAGGCCATCATCGTCTGACGGCCATGCGGGTCGTCATCCTCATCTCCGGCCGGGGCAGCAACATGCAGGCCCTGCTGGAAGCGCAACTGCCGGTGGAGTTCGCCGCCGTGATCAGCAACCGGCCGGAAGCCCAGGGCCTGGCCATCGCCGCCGGCCACGGCGTGCCCACCGCCGTGGTGGACCACCGCCGGTTCCCCGACCGGGCCGCCTTCGACGCCGCCCTGGCCGGGGAGATCGACCGCCACCGGCCCGACCTGGTGGTGCTGGCCGGCTTCATGCGCCTGCTCACCGACGGCTTCGTGCGCCATTACGAAGGACGGCTCATCAACATCCACCCGGCCCTGCTGCCCGCCTTCCCGGGCCTGGACACCCACGCCCGGGCCCTGGCCGCCGGGGTGAAACTGCACGGCTGCACGGTCCATTACGTCACCCCGGAGGTGGACGCTGGGCCCATCATCGCCCAGGCGGCCGTGCCGGTGCTGGACGACGACACGCCGGAACGCCTGGCGGCCCGGGTTCTGCGCCAGGAACACCGGCTGTTTCCCCGGGCCGTGGCCTGGCTGGCCGCCGGCCGGGTGAATCTGCGGGAGGACGGCACCGTGGCGGTGGCCGGCACCGCCGCCCTGGATGGCGAGGCCCTGCTGGCGCCAGGGGACTGATCCCCCATGCAACCCGGGCAGCGCATTTTCGCCCTGGCCCTGGCCGTTTCCCTGGCCTTGCACCTGCTCCTCGCCGGCCGCCTGCCCCAGTGGTGGACTGGTACTGCCCCAGCCATCCCCTTCCCCATCGAAGCTCATCTGCAGGCGCCCACTCCGACGCCTGCCCCCCTCCAGAGCAGCTCGGCGCCCATCCCCGAACCCCCCGCCCCGCCACTGGGCGAAACCACCCCGGCGCCACCCGCCCCCCCCCCACCTGAAGCGCCTCCCCAGGAGATGGCCGGGCCGGTGCCGGCAGACATCCATCCGACCCAAGCGGCGCCAGCCCCCCAGGCCGAGCCCGCTCCGGTCCTGATCCCGGAAGCCCCCGTCGGACCGCTGCCCCGGGCCCCCCAGACTCCCCTGCGCGCCCTGCCTGAGCGCATGACCCTGGTTTACGGGGTGAAGACCGGCGGGGAAGGCTTCAGCATGGGCCGCTCCACCTACACCTGGCTGTTGCGCGACCAGCGTTACAGCCTGGCCAGCGTCACCGAGGCCACGGGCATCACCGCCCTGTTCGTCAGTGGACGCATCGTGCAGACCAGCGAGGGTCAGGTCACCCACACGGGGCTGCGGCCGGAGCAGTTCTGGATGGCCAAGGGCGACAAGCGCCGGCCCCCGGTGCGCCTGGACTGGAACCAGGGGAGCCTGATCCTGCCGGCCGGCAGCGTGCCCCTGTTGCCCCTGACCCAGGATCTGTTGAGCTTCCCCTTCCACCTGGCCATGACCGTGGGAGAGGAGGAAGGGGAATGGCGCCTGCCGGTGACCAATGGCAAGAAGCTGCGGGAATACGCCTTCCGCAGGCTGGGCCGGGAAACCCTGTTCGGGAACGAGCCGCCCCTGGACACCCTGCACGTGCAGGGCTACCGGGACGGGGAAGGCACCCTGGACGTGTGGCTGGCCCCCAGCCACCACTGGCTGCCGGTCCGCATCCGCACCCAGGATCAGAAGGGCACGACCCTGGTGCTGGAACTGGAGAGGATCGAGTAAGCGTCAGTCGATGCCCAGGGCGGCCCGGGTGGCCATGGCCAGCTCCAGGGCCGCCTCCGGGGTGGGGGCCAGACAGTTGTAGTGGCCCATCTTGCGTCCCGGGCGGGCTTCGGCCTTGCCGTAGAGGTGGAGCTGAACCCCCGGGTGGCGGAGCAGGGCCGCCCAGTCGGGCTCGGGCCGCCAGACGTCCCCCAGCAGGTTGACCATGGCCACCGGGGAAAGCAGGCGGGGATCCCCCAGGGGCAGGCCGCACAGGGCCCGCACCTGCTGCTGGAACTGGTCGGTGGCGCAGGCGTCCAGGGTGTAGTGCCCGCTGTTGTGGGGCCGGGGTGCCATCTCGTTGAACACCACCCGGCCGTCGGCCAGGACGAAGAACTCCACGGCCAGCACGCCCACGTAATCCAGACCCCGGGCCAGCCGGGCGGCCATGTCCCGGGCCTGGCCGGCGACGGCCTCGCTGACCCGGGCGGGCACCAGGCTCACGTCCAGGATGCCGTTGCGGTGCCGGTTCTCTGCCAGGGGAAAGAAGGCGATCTCATCCGCAGGGTTGCGGGCCAGCACCACGGACACCTCCCGCTCCAGGGGCAGGAAGCCCTCCAGGAGACAAGGCACGCCGTCCAGGGAAGCAAAGGCCGCCGCCAGGGCCTCCCGGCTGCCCACCCGGACCTGGCCCTTGCCGTCGTAGCCCAGGCGCCGGGTCTTGAGCAGAGCGGGACTGCCCACGGCGGCCCAGGCGGCATCCAGGTCGGCCTCGCCCTCGATGTTGGCGAAGGGGGCGGTGGCGCAGCCGAACTCCCGGGCCCGGGTCTTTTCCGCCAGCCGGTCCTGGGCCACCGCCAGGGCCTCGGCCCGGGGTGCCACCCGGCAATGCTTGGCCAGCATGGCCAGGCTCTCGGCCGGCACGTTCTCGAATTCGGTGGTGACCGCCTGGCACATGGCCCCCATGCGCAGCAAGGCCACGGCGTCCCGATAGTCGGCTTTCAGGTGCACGTCGGCCAATTGCCCGGCCGGACTCGCCGGATCCGGGTCCAGCACCACCACCTGGTAGCCCATGACCCGGGCAGCCAGGGTAAACATGCGTCCCAACTGCCCGCCCCCCAGCACGCCCAAAGTGGCGCCGGGCAGCAGGATCTCCCCGCTGGCAGAGGGTTCACTCATGGCCATCGGGCAGGCTCATGGCCAGCACGGTTTCCGTCTGCTGACGGCGGAAGTCCAGCAACGCCGCGCGGATGGCCGGAGACTCGTTGGCCAGCAGGGCGGCCGCAAACAGGGCGGCGTTGGCGGCCCCGGCGGGCCCCACGGCGAAGGTGGCCACCGGAATGCCCTTGGGCATCTGGGCGATGGACAGCAGGGAGTCCAGGCCTGTAAGAAATTTCGACATCACCGGCACCCCCAGTACCGGCAGGTGGGTCTTGGCCGCCACCATGCCCGGCAGGTGGGCGGCTCCCCCGGCACCGGCAATGATGCAGCGCAGGCCCCGCGACGCCCCACTGCCGGCGTAGTCGAACAGCAGATCCGGCGTGCGGTGGGCGGACACCACCCGCTTCTCGAAGGGGATGCCCAGTTGTTCCAGGAGTTCGGCGGCGTGGCGCATGGTTTCCCAGTCGCTCACGCTGCCCATGATCAGGCCGACCAGGGGGGTGCTCATGATGTGCGCGATAAAAGACGAAGGCCCGCATGATACGGGCCCCCGGTGTGCAAAAAAAGGACGCCGGCCCGAAGCCGGCGTCCTTCAGAGCAGATCGAACCGATCAGGCGATGCGTTCGCCGGCCTTGCGCCGACGCAGTTGCAGACCCACCAGGCCCAGGCCCATGGCCATCATGGCCCAGGTCTCGGCTTCCGGCACGGGGGCGGCGGAGGCGGAGTAGGAGAAGATGCCACCCTTGGTGCCCACGGCGTCGCCGCTGATGCGGAAGTAGTAGGAGCCGGCGCCCACGACGGCATCGCCGAACACGTTGTCGCCGGTACCGAAGTTGATCAGTTCGGCGTCGCCGGCATCGGCCACGCCGACCATGCCGCCGTCGGAGAACAGGGACACGCTCAAGCCGTTGATGTTGTAGCTGGAACCTGCGGAAGGCAGATCCGCCACGACACCCACGCCGTAATAGGTGATGCCGGACTGGAAGAAGAAGTCCTGGATGAAGGAACCCGGAATGACGGCTTGCAGGCCGGCGGCGTAGAACTCCATGTCGCCGGTGGTCAGAGCGCCGGTGATGTCACCCACGTTGGTGAAACCGTAAGAGGCAGCAGAGCTCTGCACGGATACGGTGGTGGCGCCGATACAAGCCAGGGCGCAAAGCATATGTTTCAGCTTCATTGGAATGAACCTCCTGAACGATTGGTAAAAACACGGTAAAGCCGAGTCATAAAAAGCATGAATCGTGCCATGCCAATAAGTGATTGTTTTGGGGTCAAGCGCCTCCTGGGTGTCACAAATATGTAAATATTTTCGACACCCGCCGGGGCGTTCACAAAGCCTCGAACAGGGTCCCCCACGGCAAGTCCGGGCGCTGGCTCCTGAGCCAGGCCGTGGTCACTTCAGCCAGGCGGATCAAGGCATTACGATCATCGGCCTCAAAACGGAAGGAGAGGGAAGGCGTCGTGTTGGAGGCTCGCACCAGGCCAAAACCCTCGGGATATTCCACCCGCAAACCATCGATGTGCCAAACCCGCGTGGCGCCCTCGAAACGGGCATGACGCCCCATGGCGGTGAGCAGGGCGTGGGCCTCTCCCGGTGCCAGATCGATGCGCAACTCGGGCGTGGACAGGCTGTCCGGCAAAGTGGCGAACAGGGTTTGGGGGTCCTCGGCCCGGGACAGGATTTCCAACAGCCTGGCCCCGGCATACAAGCCATCGTCGAAGCCATACCAGCGATCCTTGAAGAAAATGTGTCCGCTCAACTCCCCGGCCAGGAGGGCGCCACTGTCCCGCATCTTGGCCTTGATCACTGAATGGCCGGTCTTCCAGAGCAGAGGCCGACCCCCCAGCTCCTCCACCCAGCCATCCAGGTTGCGGGTGGATTTCACGTCATAGATGACCGTGGCACCCGGATGCCGGGACAACACGTCCCGGGCGAACAACATGAGCAATCGGTCCGGAAAGATGATGTGCCCGGTGCCATCCACCACGCCCAGGCGGTCGCCATCGCCATCGAAGGCCAGACCGATTTCACCGCCCCCCGCCAGGACCCGGCCGCACAACTGGGCCAGGTTTGCAGGGACGGACGGATCCGGGTGATGGCCGGGGAAACGGCCGTCCACCTGGCAATGGAGGGGCTCGACCGCGCAGCCCAGGGCTTGGAACAGGTCCGGCCCATAGGCCCCCGCCACCCCGTTGCCGGCATCCAGCACCACCCTCATGGGCCTGGCCAGGGTCACGTCCCGGACGATCCTGGCCAGATAGCCGGCAAAGACGTCCCGGTTTTCATAACCACCGCAGCCAGTCGTGAAATGTGCGCTGCGCACCCGTTCCCCCAGGGCTTGGATGGATGCTCCGGCCAGGGCTTCGTTGCCCATGACGATCTTCAACCCGTTGTATTCGGGCGGGTTGTGGGACCCCGTCAACATGACCGCGCAGGCGGTTTCCAGGTGGTGGGCCGCGAAATAGGCCATCGGCGTGGTGACCCTGCCGATGTCGATCACCCCCATGCCAGCGGCGCGCAATCCCTCGATCAGATGGGGAACCAGCAACGGACTGGACAAGCGCCCATCCCGGCCCACGACGATCCGGTCATGGCCCCGGCAACGGGCCTCACTGCCGATGGCCCGCCCAAGCAGCAGGACGGCGTCGTCATCCAGATCCCGCCCGACCACGCCGCGAACGTCATAGGCCTTGAATATTTCCGGGGAGAGCACGGCCCACCACTCCGATCCATGGGAACCCGGGCAGGTTAACCCAAAAATGGCCATGGGCCTGTCGGGCTGTCGCCCCCATGGGTGGGGCAAAAAAAAAGCGGCATCGGAATCCGATGCCGCTTGAAAAACCGCCATTGCGGCGGTCAGGGAGGTTGGGGTGGGAGGACTGGCCTCGACCTGACTGATATGAAGCAAACCGCATGCCACAAACAAAATCCTTGCAATCCAAGGACTGGCGCGGGCTCAATCAATCCATATGACTAAAGATATACCAGCTTTGCCGAAATTTCATCTTTTTTTGATGACTTCCAAGCGATCCATTCAAGTCCCCTACGGAAGCTGTGGTGGCCAAGCCACAGCCCCCAGGCAAGGGAATTCTCCCCCAGGGCACCTGTCCCATCCTTGATCCCGGTCAGTCAGCCGCCTTGCCCGGCTTTTCCGCCCCCCCCTACAATGGGCAATCGTCCCGCGAGTCACACCATGTCCCAGTTCACCACCCTCCTGGAGAAGTACAGCAAGCCAGGCCCCCGCTATACCTCCTACCCCACTGCGCCCTATTTCCATACCGGTTTCAGCGAGGCCGACTGGCGCCAGGAACTTCAGACATCCCAGCGTCCGGAACGGGGTCTGTCCCTGTACGTGCACATCCCCTTCTGCGACACCCTGTGCTACTACTGCGGCTGCAACATGGTGGCCACCGGCGAGTACGACAAGGCCACCCGCTACCTGGGTTTCCTGGAACAGGAAATGGATCGGGTGGCGGCCCTCACCGACCCGCGCCGACAGGTCCGCCAACTGCACTGGGGGGGCGGTACCCCCACTTATCTGAAGCCCGAGGACATCCGCCGCCTGATGGCCATGATCCGGGCCCGCTTCCAGATCGCCCCGGACGCCGAGATGGGCTGCGAGGCCGACCCCCGGGAACTGACCCGGGAGCATCTGGCGGCCCTGCGGGAAGCGGGCTTCAACCGCCTGTCACTGGGGGTCCAGGATCTGGACGATACGGTGCAGAAGGCGGTCAACCGGGTGCAACCGGAGGCCATGATCGCCCAGGTCTATGGCTGGGCCCGGGAACTGGGCTTCGCCAGCATCAACATGGATCTCATCGTCGGCCTGCCCCACCAGAACGTGTCCAGCTTCGCCCACACCCTGGACCGGACCCTGGAATGGGGGCCCGACCGTTTCGCCATCTTCGCCTACGCCCACGTGCCCTGGATGAAGAAGCACCAGAAACTCATCCAGGAAAGCGACCTGCCCGCCTTCGCCACCCGCCTGGATTTGCAGCAGCTCATCCATGAGCGCCTGGCCGCTGCCGGTTACCTGAACATCGGCATGGACCACTACGCCAAACCCGATGACGAGCTGGTGAAGGCCCAGCGCAACAAAACCCTGTGGCGCAACTTCCAGGGCTACACCACCCACAAGGAATGCGACATCTATGCCTTCGGCGCCTCCAGCATCAGCCAGACGCCGGACGTGTACATGCAGAACGAGAAGAACCTGAAGCGCTACCAGGAACTGGTGGAGAGTGGCCATCTGCCGGTGGAACGGGGCCTGCGGGTGACCCGGGACGACCAGATACGCCGGGAGGCCATCACCCGGGTGATGTGCGATCTGGAACTGGATTTCAGCGCCTTTGGCCGTGAATTCGGCATCGATTTCCCGTCCTATTTCGCCGATGCCCTGACCCAACTCCCCCCTCTGGCCGGGGATGGCCTGATCCTGCTGGAACCGGGTCGCGTCCAGATCACGGATCTGGGCCGCCTGTTCCTGCGCAACATCGCCATGGGGTTCGACAGTTATCTCAAGCAGGGCAACGGCGACCAGCCCCGCTATTCGCGCACTGCGTAAACGAAAAGCGCCGGACGATCCGGCGCTTTCAGCAGGGGGGGCGGTGGTTATTCGAGAATGTCCTTGTAGAGGGCATCCTCTTCCGCCGCGACTTCCGCCAGGGCCTTGGCCAGGTCGCCCTGCATGGCCTTGGACATGTTGCCCAGGTTCATGCGCATGACGTAGATCTTCCCGTCCCGGCCGTCGAACACCGTGGCCCGGCAGGGCAGCGGCGGGGCCTTGCCGGCCCCGGCCTTGGCCACCTTCTCGTTGGCGCCGGCCGGGCACAGGCTGATGACCTTCATGCGCTTGGCGTCCTTGGCGCCGGCCTCGCCCATGGCCTTCTGCATATCCTGGGTGTCACCCAGTTTCCAGCCCCGCTTCTGGGCCGTGGTGCGGATGGCGGTGACCGTCTCCTCGAAGCCCAGGCGGGACTTCCGCAGGTCGAACATGACCGACATCATCTGCATCTGGCGGGCCATGGCCTCCTGCATCTGGCGCATCTGCTCGGCGCTGGGCGGGGCCGCCGGACCCGTTGGAGCAGCCGGGGACTGGGCCTGGGCAGTCAGGCTCAGGGTAAGCATCAGGGCGGGCAACCAGAGAATGCGCATGTCGTTCTTCCTCAATGGCCGTGCCGGGCGTCGGCGGGGCCGGTGTACTTGTACAGGGTGCCGCAATAGGGGCAAAGCGCCTGTCCCTTTTGCGCCACGTCCAGGAACACCCGGGGGTGGGAACACCAGGCCTGTTCCCCGGGCCGGGGGCAATGCAGGGGCAGGTCGGCGGGCCCCACTTCAACGATGCGCGCAGGTGTGCTCATGACGGGCCTCAGAGGTGGGCCAGCCAACCGGCATGGGCTTCGGAGCGGCCCTGCACGCAATCGAAATAGAGGGCTTGCAGGCGCGCGGTGACGGGGCCCCGGGTGCCTTCGCCGATGGCCCGGTTGTCCAGTTCCCGGATGGGGGTCACCTCGGCGGCGGTGCCGGTGAAGAAGGCCTCGTCGGCGGTGTACACCTCATCCCGGGTGATGCGCTTCTCGATCACGGGGATGCCCAGTTCGCCGGCCAGTTGCACGATGGTGTCCCGGGTGATGCCCTCCAGGGCGGAAGTCAGATCCGGGGTGTAGAGCTTGCCCTTGCGCACGATGAACACGTTCTCTCCGGAGCCTTCGGCCACGAAGCCGTCCACGTCCAGGAGCAGGGCCTCCTGGTAACCATCCATCTCCGCCTCCCGGTGGGCCAGGATGGAGTTCATGTAGTTGCCGTTGGCCTTGGCCTTGCACATGGTGATGTTGACGTGATGGCGGGAGAACGACGAGGTCTTGACCCGGATGCCCTGCTCCAGGGCTTCCTTGCCCAGGTAGGCCCCCCAGGGCCAGGCGGCGACGATGACGTGGGTGGACAGGGTCTTGGCCGAGATGCCCATGGCTTCGGCGCCATAGAAGGCCATGGGGCGCAGGTAACCGGATTTCAGGCCGTTCTCCCGCACCACCGCCTTCTGGGCTTCATTCAGGGTGGCCTTGTCCCAGGGCATTTTCATGCCCAGGATGTGGGCGGAACGGAACAGCCGGTCGGTGTGGTCCTGGAGGCGGAAGATGGCGGGACCCTTGGGGGTTTCATAGGCCCGCACCCCCTCGAACACCCCCATGCCGTAGTGCAGGGTATGGGTAAGGACGTGGGTGGTGGCCTCCCGCCAGGGAACCATTTTGCCGTCGTACCAGATAAGACCGTCGCGGTCGGCCATGGACATGATGGAAACTCCGGGTTTTGCAAAAGGAAACATTTTAGCCCAGCGCCCGCCCCGGCCGGAACGGCCTGGGCCAGAACCGCCAGGAAGTACACCCCATGTTGCGCGTGATCCCCGCCCTGTTTGTTTCCCTCATCCTGGATGCCGCCGCCCCTGTCCGGGCGGATGACTGCCGGGCGGCCCTGGACCGATTCGATTATCCGGCTGCCAGGCACATCGCGGAAAGCCGCCTGCACCAGGACCCTGGCCTGGCCGCTGCCTGGATCTGCCTGGCCAGGAGCCAGTACGAGACGGGCCGCTTCCGTGCCGCCCTCGACAGCCTGGAGCGCACCCGCGGACTGGCCATGACGGGCCCGGACCAGACCCTGGCCCACAACTGGTTCGGCGTCACCCTGCGCCGGCTGGACCGCCGGCCGGAGGCCTGGCGGCACATCGAGGCCGCCCTGGCGGGGGCCCGGGGGGCCGGCGACCGGGGAGGTCTGGCCACCGCCCTGCACAACCAGGCCGGTCTGCTCAATGACGGAGGCCGGGCGGAAGGCGCCCTGGCGGCCTACCGGGAATCCCTGGGCATCAATCCTGACCTGGCCGAGCAGTCCGCATCCCTGAACAACATGGGGCTCATCGAACTGGAACGGGGCAATCCCGGGCTGGCGGAACGGCACATCCAGGCCGCCATCGATCTGAACCGCCGGCACGGCCATTTCCACCATCTGGGCAAGCATCTGATGAACCTGGGCAATCTGCGCCGGGTCCAGGGACGCCACGCCGAAGCCGAGGGGCTGCTGGCCGAAGGCAGCGCCCTGGTGACAAAGGCCGACGATCGTTTCTGGATGGGCGTGGGCCTGCAACTGA
The DNA here is from genome assembly GCA_020723405.1 of Thiobacillus denitrificans. GTDB lineage: Bacteria > Pseudomonadota > Gammaproteobacteria > Burkholderiales > Thiobacillaceae > PFJX01. Next base: position 68,906 of record DYIY01000004.1, read on the forward strand.
CGGCCTGGCTGGCGCGTGACCGGGGACACGGGGAGACGGCCCGCCGTTTACTCGATCAGGCCGCCCGGGAATATGAGGCGGCGGGCAGCCCCCTGGAGGCGGGCGCCGCGCGGGCCGAACTGGCCGGTCTGGCGCCCGGCTGAACACCGCAGGCACCGGGCGCCGGCGGGCCCACGCCGCTCAGCGCAACCGGCATTGGTCCAGGATACGGTCGCGCAGGACGTTGGCTCCGGAGGTGACGGAATGCACGTTGTGGGGTGCGTCCAGCACGGTTTCGCTGCTGACGAGGGCGTTGCCGGCATCGCTCAACTGTTGGGCGTAGAACCCGCCCTGCCCCACGGCGCTGGTGGCATCCTCCCCGCCGAACACGAAGTGCACGGGCAGGCCGGGAAACAGGTAATCCCCCCCCACGCCGGCCGAGGCGGCGGTGTAGAGGGGCCGGTAGTATTCGTCCTTGACCACGCACGGGCCCTGCCGCTCCACACCGAACATCTGGTCGATGGTATTGGCCGTCCCCTGGGAAAACCACATCGCTTCATACCCCGGTGTCTGGTAGCAGCCGATGCCGATTTCCGCCACGGGCGGTCCGCTCACCGGCATGACGAAGTCGAAATCCCCGTCCAGTCCGTAATGGCTCAAGGCCAGGGCCAGTTGGGTGGCCCCGCCGCTGGTGCCGGTGGCGCAATAGGCCCGGGCCGGATCCCAGGCGACGAACAGATCGCGCACGTAACGGGCCACGCTGGCCGGGCGGCAGGCGGTCTGGGGATAGCCGGCGAAGCTGCCATCCAGGGAGGCGCGGGAATCGGCCCACCAGGGTTTCTTCCAGGCCAGTTCCACGGTGATGTAGCCCCCCTGGATCATGCCTGCCATGGCGTTGTAGGCCGCATTGGTCTTGCTGCCCCAGAAGGTGTTGCCCGAGCCGCCTTCGGTCAGCAACACCACGCCCAGGACCGGCACTTTCCAATCGGGATAGTTGATGCGCAGGCTGGCCCGCATGTCGTCCAGGTCGGGACACTGCACCTCCAGCAACCAGCAGTCGTCGCCCCGGCGCAAACAGGTACCGTCGATGCCGACGAAACTGACGGTTCCCAACGCCCGATCCGCTGCCAGGGCCGGGCCCCCCATCAGGCAGGCCAGAGCGGCCAACAGCGGACACACCAGCCCGGGGCCAGGCCGGCGCAAGGGCCGGGAACACGTCGTTCCGCTCACGGTTTGCCTCTTGATGTTGTGGGGTTGTTGACCTGCTTCTTACCGTCCAGCGTGACAGGATGGCTGAGAGTCTCCCCGGTGGATCATGGGCAAGCCGGGAGCACCGGATTGAGCAATACGGCCTCCACCCTGCCCTGGGGATTGATGCCTGCGCCCACGATCTGGCCCCGGCTGTTGATGTCGTTGGCGGTGGTCAGCAGCCAGCCCGTGGCTGAACCATCGGTGATCCGGTCCAGCAGGCGCACCATGCCCAGTGCGGCCGTCCAGAGGAAGGCCTCGGAGCCCAGATCCGTTTCGCTCCAGCCCACCACCTCGGCTCGGTCGTTGATGCCCGTGGCATAGCTTTCGCCCCGGCCGCCCGGCAGATCCCCCAGGCCGATCATGCCGTTGCTGGCATCCCAGAGAAAGGCTTCGAAGCCTTCCAGGGACGGGGAACGGCTCCCCCCCACCACCTGGCCCACGTTGTTGATGCCCAGGGCGATGCTGGTTTTCAAGGGCGGGTCGGGCAGGAATCCGATGCCCGCCATGCCGCTGCCGGAAGTCCAGTAGAAACCGTTGCCGAAACTGCCGGGCTCGACGGACAGGCCCACCACATGGCCGGCGTTGTTGATGTCCCGGGCCCGGCTCTCGAATATGCCGCCGGGAAGATCCCCCATGCCGAGCATGCCGTTGTGGGCGTCCCAGATGAAGGCTTCGATGCCCGCATCCGTGTCGCTCCAGCCCACCACCTGGCCCAGGTTGTTGATGGCCAGCCCGGCACCCTCGAATCCGCCCCCCGCCAGATCCCCCAGGCCGACGATGCCGTTGACGGCGTCCCAGATGAAGGCTTCCTGGCCATTGCGCGACACGCCGTAACCGGTGACCTGGCCCAGGTCGTTGATGTCCCGTCCCCGGGTGTCCTGGAGCGAGGAGCCGGGCATGAGCCCCAGTCCGGCCAGGCCACCGGCCGGTGTCCAGACGAAGGCCTCGGTGCCCAGGGTATGGGTGGACTGGCCCGTCACCTCCCCCAAGTCGTTCAGGGCATAGGCCTCGCTGGCCAGCCCCTGGCCGAGCAAGCCCAGGGGGACCAGGGTGTAATCCGCCACTGCACCCTGCACGGGCAGCACCAGCGCCAGCAGGGCGGCGGCCCACTTGCCGCCAGGGCGAAAGCGGGAAAGGGGGCGATTCATCGAAGTGCTGCAAGGCATGTGCGGTTCATTCCTCATGGCAGACCCCTTAGAACATCGGCAACGGGCACCAGCAGGTAGGCTTCCTTCTGGCCCGCCGCGTTCAAGCCCTGCCCCACGATCCAGCCCCGTTGATTGATGTCGGTGGCCGTCAGCAGGGTCCAGCCGGTGGCGGAGCCGTCGCTGACGGAATCCTGCAAAGTCCGCATGCCGCCCGCAGCATCCCAGATGAAGGCCTTGCTGCCCGCGGCGTCCTCGCTCCATCCCACCACCTGGCCGGGGGCGTTGACCGCCAGCGCCTGGCCGTTGACCCGGCCCCCCGCCAGGTCTCCCAGGGACACCATGCCGGCAACCGCATCCCAGCGCATGGCCTGGGTGCCCGTGGCGGTCCGGCCATATCCCACCACCACCCCGGTGTCGCTGAGGGCCTGGGCCGCCGCGCCCACCGTCCCCCCGGCCAGATCGCCCAGGCTTTGCAGACACCCGGCGCCGTTCCACAGGGTCGCTTCGGTGCCCCGGGCCGGCGAACCGTAACCCACCACCTGTCCGCCATTGCCGATATCCAGGGCCTGTCCCGTGACCCGGCCGCCTGCCAGATCCGGCAGGGCACGCATGCCGTTGACCCCATCCCAGATGAAGGCTTCGCTGCCCAGGGCGGACAGGCTGTAGCCCACGACCTCGTCGCGCACGTTGACCGCGTTGGCCACGCTCTGGAAGCGGCCACCGGGCAGATCCCCCAGGCCCTGCATGCCCTCCGTCTCGGTCCAGCGGAAGGCCTCCATGCCGGCGGGCGCATTGCCGAAACCCACGACCGTCCCCCGGTCGTTGATGTCCAGGGCCCGGCTCTCCGCCTTCCCCCCCGGCAGATCCCCCAGGGCGCGCAAGCCGCCGGCGGGGTCCCAGAGAAAAGCCAGGGTGCCGCCGGATGTGGTGCTGTAGCCCACCACCTGGCCCTGGGAGTTCAAGGCGTTGGCGCCGCTTTCGCTCAATCCCTGGGGGGTGGCACCGAGTATGCCCAGAGCCACCAGGGTATAAGCGTCCGCCATGGCCGGCATGGGCCAGAGCAGGACGAGTGATGCCGCCAGGGGGCAGACATGGCGTCGTGCGAAGAGCGTCATCACGAAGACTCCTCAGGGGCTGTGGAGAAAGGCTTGCAAATGGCCATGGGTGCGCGGGCTTGGCCGCGGCTCCCCCAGGACTTCAGGGTAGCAGGCCCACGCCCGGCATGGACAGTGGCCGGGTTCACTGCGCTGGCTGTCTGGCCCATCCTCTTCTCCTTGGCATCCAAACCTTCCACCCGGCCCCCAGTCCCTCCCACCCGTCCGCAGCGGCATTGACTGCCGGCCGCCCGCTCAGGGTGCGATGCGCGAGACGAAGGCCCCACCGGCATCGCCTTGCAAAGGGTTGAGCAGGGGAAAGTCGGCGGAAGTGGTGCTGCCCACGATCGTGGCCACGCCGCTGGTATTGATGCCCATGGCGATGGACTCCTCGTCCCCGGTGCCGCCGAGATAGGTCGAATAGAGCAGCCGGGTACCCCGGTTGTTGATCTTCAGCACCACCGCGTCCTTGACCCCGGACAGGCTGGTCTGGACGGGCTTCACCAGGGGAAAGTCCGTGGAGTGGGTATAGCCGCTGACGAATACGTTGCCCTGGGCATCCACCACCATGGCGGAACCTTCGTCGTCATCCGACCCGCCGATGTAGGTGGAATACACCACCCGGTCCAGGGTGCTGTTGATGCGCAGCAGGAACATGTCCCCACCTCCGGCCAACTGGCTTTGCAGGGCGCTCACGGCGGGAAAATTGGTGGACTGGGTGTTGCCGGTGACGAAAATGTTGCCCCGGGCATCCAGGTCGATGGCCCGGCCCTTCTCGGTGCTGGCGCCTCCCCATAGGGTGGAAAAGGCCAGTTGGCCGCTGCCGTCGAACTTGCTGACGAACACGTCGCCCCGGCCCCGGTAGGTGTTCTGCAGGGGATTGAGCAAGGGGAAATCGGGCGAATCCGCCCGGCCGGTGATGAACACATTGCCAGCGCCGTCGAGTTTCATGGCCCGGGGCTTGTCATCGCCGGTACCACCGAAATAGGTGGAAAAGAGGAGGTTTGCCCCACGTGCATCCAGTTTGGAAAGGAGGCCGTCCAGCCCCCCCATCGGATGATCCATGTAGGCGTTGGCCACCGGGAAGCCGGGGGCCTCGGTATAGCCCAGGATGTAGGCGTTGCCGGAGCGGTCGACGGCAATGGTGGGCCCGGATTCGCTGGGCACTGAGCCGGTGGGCGTCTCCAGGTCGGGTCCCCCCAGATAGGTGGAATAGACCAATCGGGAGCCGGCGGGGTCCAGCTTGGCCACGTAAAAATCGGACTGCCCGACCAAATTGGGCTGAAGGGGGTTTTTCAGGGGGAAGTCCACGGAGGTGGTACGCCCGGTCACATACATGGCCCCCCCGCTGTCCACGTGGATGCCCGCGCCGATGGAACCACCGTTGGTTTCTTCGCCGGTGCCCCCCAGGTAGGTGACGAACTCGTAATAGCTGGCATCGGGGGCCAGTTTGGCGATGAAGGCATCGGTGCCCCCGGCGGGCAATGGCTGGAGCACTCCGGATGCGGTGGGCAGCCCCGTGTAGGCAGTGTGGCCGTAGAGATAGGCGGCGCCGTTGTCCGCCACCTTCACGTCCTTGATGCTGGTGAGCGCATCGCCAAGATAAGAGGAAAAGGTCAGCACCGGGTCGATGACCAGGGGCTTGCCGGCATCATGGGCCGCCACCTGGAAGCCCACGGAACCATCGTCGTTGAAGCGGAAGGCGGCAGGCACCGCCACGGGCCCTGCGGGTCCGTCCTGGAAGGCCAGCGGCGCACGTTGCACCACCTCTCCGTCAGCCAGGGAGAGGATCAGATCCCCCCGGTCGTTGAGGCGCATGCCGGACATGCCCTGGAAGCCCAGGCGGATGGCGCCGGGATCGGCCCCCGGGGCCACCACGAAGTCATACTCCAGACGGGCATCCTGGGCCGGGTGATAGACCAGGTCGATGCCGGGATAGACCCCGGACTGGCGCACCTGGGCGAAATGGGGCACGTCCCGTTTCCAGTCCGCCTCCCGATTGCCCACCAGATAGTGGCTGCGGGTGGGCAGGGGCTGTTCGGCAGTGAATCCGGTCCCACGGCTCGCCCCGAGCAGATTCATGGCCAACTGGGCTTTCCCACCCGCCGCCACCCAGACGGCCTGGTTCGCCTTGAGAAACAGGGCGCCGCTCTGGCTGCGCACCAGGAAATCCACTTCCGGCGTCTCCTGGCCGACATTCCGCTCGAAGCTCACCGGCACGCGCAGAGCCTGGGCCTCGGGCAGGGCCTGGGCCTGTCCCACCTGGCAGCCACAGGCCAGGGCCAGGGCGGTATAGCGATGCATTGATTGGATTTGCATTTTTTCCCCTTCACGGTGCCGGGTCATGCACCGACTGTTTTCTTACGGGTGGGGGCGGATCGCCCCCATCCCATTCCCGTTATTGAATGCGGCTGTCGCTGTAATCCAGGATGCCGTCCAGATCCCGGTCGATGCCGATGCGGGTTTCGCTGCCCTTGGGCACCACCGTGAAGGTGATCTCGGCACCCGCCAGGGCAGCCAGCCGCAAAGTGTCCACCGTGGTGGTCTCACTGCTCCGATCGCTTTGCAGCACCCCGCCGCTCTGGTAGGCAAAGCCCCGTTTCCGGCCGTTCCAGATGCCGTGGGCCACCAGGCCCACCCTGCCGGCATCGGCCATGGCGGTGAACTGGCCCAGGGTGGCGGTCAGACCAGCATCCAGATTGTTGCTGCCATCGAAGGTGATCTGCCGGCCCACCGCGGCGTGGGCATCCTTGCTCAGGGTGCCCGGGGGCTCCTCCAGGCTGTCGTGGGTACCCATGGGCAGATCGGAGCCGGAGAAGCTCATCAGGAAGGCGACGATGTCCGAGGTCTCCTGGTCGTTCTCGATGCCCACGAAGCGGCCGATGAACTTGTCCAGGGTGTCCGAACCATCATGGAAGAAGCCGAAACCCGAGAGGCTGCGGGCGTTCTTCAAGGTGAAGCCGCGCTTGTCGTACAGGTTGCGCAGTTGCGGCACCTTGAAGGTGTTCACCTGGTTGTCGCTGCCGAACAGCAGGCCGGTGATCATCAGGTTGGTTTCGTTCTTGGGACCGGGCAGGTTGTCCACGTACGTACCGGAGCCCGCCTGGGGGAAGGTGTTCACGTCCCCCACGAAGGTCACGTTGGCCCCCATGCCGGTGGGCAGGGTGTGGCACATGGCGCAGGGATTGTCGCGGCGCTGGCTGCCCCCCGGTCCGGCCATGTGGGAGGGCCGGGTGCGGAACAGGTTGAGTCCGTTGACCGCGTTGCCGGGCAGCATGGGGGATCCGGCCGTGATGCCGCCGCCCCCGCCCAGGGCAAAGCGCCCGAAGGACTCCTGCCATTTCAGGTCCAGGCTGGTGGGCAGGGTATTGTCCAGGTTGCGGTAGGGGTTGGGGGGCAGATGGATGCTGGACAGGAAATCCTCGAACTGCTGCATCTCGGCGTCGGTGATCAGGCTGGGCCGTCCCTGCAGACCGGTGAAGGCTCCGTTGAACTCCTCCACGCCCTTCTTGTCGCCCCGCCAGTGGTGGGGTTCGTGGCCGATGATGTCCTGGAGGGTCTGGGTGGTCATGGGCCCCTTCATGGGATGGTAGTCGTGGCATTCCCGCTCGCCTTCGACGCCCATGCCGCAGTTGCGGTCGGCCACCCCGACCATGTCGCCGGCCGGGTTGCCCAGATCCCAGCCCAGGCGGTCCATGCGCCCGTCCACGTGGCAGGAACCACAGGATGCCTGCCCCAGGCCGGAGGTGGAAGTGGTGTTGTAGAGGAACTTGCGCCCGTCCTTGATGTAGGCCGGCGTGGGATCGAACAGGCTCACCGTGCTCTGCACCCGATTGTTGCGGGTGTTGATGACGCTCACCGTGGAACTGAAGCGGTTCAGCACGTAGGCCTTGCCCCGGGCGGCGTCCAGGCTCAGACCGGTGGGGCCTTCGCCGACCTTGATGGGGCTCCCCACCCGGTTGCCGGAACCGTCGATGACCACCACATTGTTGGAACCCATGCCGGCCAGGTAGCCCCGGGTCCCCTGGGCATTCCACTTGATGGCCCGGGGATCGCCGATGGACTGGTCCGCCAGGCCCTGGCTGAAGGTGGCCGGACTGGCCTGCTGGGCAATCTGGGTGTCGGAGTAGTCCAGATGGGGATTGATGTCCAGCACGGTGGGTGCGGCAGGAGCGGCCGTGCTGCCCGTGGCCATCTTCACCCGCACGAAACGGCCCTTGAGCACGGGCTCGAAGCGGATTTCGTTGGTGGCATCCGTGCCCACCACGGTGACCTCGCCGCTGGGTTTCACGTCCAGGGCCATGCAGATGTTCATCATGCCGGTCAGGTAGGACACCCCCAGGGTGTTGGCATCGATGACCGCCACGTCGTTGTCCACCACGTCCCAGCCGGTGATGCGGTCGGTATTGTTGGCCCGGGAGCCGGTGATCCAGTCGGTCCAGTCGGCATTGTTGCCGTCCATCCAGCGGCCCTCGGCGTTCTTGCGCACGATGAGGCCCATCTTGGGCGGCTCCACGGGCAGGGCGGGATTGATGGGGGGATTGAATTCGATGCCGTCGTTGGGCGGCGGGTTCTGCCCGGCATAGGGGCCGGATTGGCTGCTCACCGGGCTGGACCCCTGGTGGACGCCCAGGATGGTGGTAGCGTTATTGGACTCATAAACGGCGGCATAGACCTTGGTGCCATCCGGGCTCACGGCCAACTGACGGGGATCCTCGCCTTCGATCTCGATGTGCACCGGCGGGGCGGAAAGGTCGGCGGTATCAAAGACGCTGATCTTGTTTTCCTGGGAAATGGTCACGAAAGCCCGCTGGGGTGCGCCGGCAAAGATCACGTCGGTGGGTTCGTCCCCGGTTTGCAAGGTACGGGTGACGTTCAGGGTGCTCAGGTTGACCACGCTGATGGAATCGGAAATGTGATTGACCACCCACACTTCGCTATTGCTGCGGGCCCGCACGCTGACCGGATCCAGGCCCACGGGCACGGAACCCAGCTTGCGCATGGGTGAAACCGTGAGATCAAAGACTTCCAGGCGATTGTCGGAAGTATTCAGCACCAGCAGGCGGGTGCCATCCGGAGTCATGGCAATGGGCGAAACCTGGGGCGTTTCGAAATTCACGAAAGCCAGGGGATTGTCCTGGTTTTCATAGGAAACGGCATTCAGGGTGAAAAAAGAACCCAGGACAATTGCCAGGGTTGAACGTTTCCAGCCGGATCGAGTCATCATTTTTTCCCTCACAGTGCGAACCGCCGCAGAACTGCAAGGTTCATGCCATCTATTATTTTTATTTCATTTCAGGCTGTTAGGATTATCCCTACATCGCCTCTGCATTGAATCAGTAAGCAATTCCGACAATCCCGGCCCAACGAATAAGCAATCGCTGATATTCTAAATAAATTAAAATAATCAAAAGACCTGTTTATCGACTTCAATAGAGACCATGGTAATACTGATGATTTATTCGCCTGATTGGCAGATAAGTTCAGATTATGATTTGAATCACATATCCAAAGGCATAGACCAAGCCCCAATCGCTGGGTTTTGGCCCCTCCAAACCGTGTAAAAGATTCCGACACCCGGTTCGGGGCGGGCCGGTCCTGCGCCCCATCACCGGCAAGCCGCCCGCAGACCACCACCTCACCCCCGTGGGGTGGGGTGGGCCACCCTGCCGGCGGCCCGGCCCATGAGCTACTTCAAATAGAAGCTGTAGCGATCCTTGCCCACTTCGATGACGTCGTCGCTTTCCAGGAGCTTCCAGGCCTCGCCGATGTTCTCGCCGTTCACCCGCACCACCGCCTGGCGGGACACCCGCATGACCATGTAGCCCTGGGGCCGGCGCAGGACGGCGGCCGGGGTCACCCCCTCAGCCCGGGCCAGGGGCACCACGATCTTGTCCAGGTCGATGTGCCAGCCCGCTTGGCTGCCCGCCACCCCGAGCAGGGCGGCGGGTTGGCAGGTCAGGCCCGTTTCCCGGGTGGTGTTGACCCGGGGCGCGTCATTCCGGCTGGCATAGCTGCCCACCAGGGCTGCGGAGAGCATGTCCTGGCCGGCGATCATGGTGCGGTCCACGTCCATGTCCTTCTGGGCCCGCTGGTTCAGGTACTCCAACCGGTAGGCGCCCAGTTGCACCACGTCGTGGTCCTGGAGGATGTGGCGGTTGACCACCTCGCCGTTGACCATGGTGCCGTTGGTGCTGCCCAGGTCTTCCAGGATGTCGTCGTTGCCCAGGGAAAAGATGGCCAGATGCTGCTTGCTCACCGCCGGGTCGTCCAGGCGGACGTGGCAGTCTCCATCGCGGCCGATGACCAGCCGCTCCCCCCCCAGGGGACGATAGGTGGGCATGGTGCCGGGCTTGCTGATGAGTAGTTGTGCCATGACCCTCTCCTATTTTCCGAACAGGCGGGCGAACAGGCGCCCCCAGAAACCGGGCGCCGGTGCCGGGGCCTGGCCGGGCGCGTCGGCGCGCAGCAGGACCACGCTGATGTTGTCGTGGCCACCGTTGTCGTTGGCTGCCTGGACCAGGACCTGACAGGCCAGCTCCAGGTTTTCCTTGAGTTCTTCCACGATGGTCTCGATGTCCTCATCGGTCACCATGGTGGTCAGGCCGTCGGAGCAGATGAGGAACACGTCCCCCGCCGCCACCTTGCTCTGGCCGATGTCGGCGGACACCGTGGCCTCCATGCCCAGGGCCCGGGTGATGAGGTTGCGGTTGTGGGACTGCCGGGCCTCGTCGTTGCTTACGAAGCCGGCCCCCACCTGGGCCTGGAGGAAGGAGTGGTCCCGGGTGAGCATCTGCAGCTTGCCGCGCCGCAGCCGGTAAACCCGGGAGTCGCCCACGTGGGCCACGATGGCCGCGTCCCCCCGGGTCACCACCAGGGCTGCCGTGGTGCCCATCTTGCCCTGGTTGCGTTCCAGGTCGCTGATGGGGTTGCGGCGGATGGCGTGGTTGGCCTGGTTGAGGGCGTCCAGCACCGCGTTGCCCAGGCTGTCCGGATGGTTCTTCACGTTGGGCAGGGTCTCCCCAAGCCGTTTCTGGATGGCGTCCACCGCCAGGCGGCTGGCCACGTCACCGGCCTGGTGCCCCCCCATGCCGTCGGCCACCAGATAAATGCCCAGGGCGGGGTCCGCCAGATAGCAGTCCTCGTTGTACTCCCGGCGCATGCCCTTATGGGTGGCGCCGCAACTGTCATACATATAGGTGGTGATGCCCATGACCTGCTTTCCGATCCAGATGAGTGACCTGCCCGCGCCCTGCGATTTTTTCCCGACCGGGAACTCGATCGGATCTCCGCCATTCTAGGAGGGCATCACAGGGAAGAAAACCATTTGCCACATCAGCAAAATGGATGATCCAGGCGGGGGGTACATTCCGCCCACTCCATAAGCGTGCACTTATAATGCCCCAGCTCCCTTAGACCTGGAATCGCCATGATCCATTACTCCGCCTCCACCGCCGTCAATCTGGCCCTGACCCTGCTCATGCTGTTCTCCCTGGTCACCTGGACCATGATCTTCGCCAAGGGCTGGCGGCAATGGCGGATACGCCAGGAAAACACCGCCTTCACCCAGCGCTTCTGGCAGGCCGCCGACCTGGCCAGCGCCGAGCGCATCGCTGGCCAGGACCCCGGCGCCCTGGCCCGCCTGGCCAAGCGGGGCTTCGACACCCTCAAGCAGATGGGCGAGAAGAAGACCCTGGCCGGCGCCGGGGACCGCCAGGCGGTCATGGAACGCAGTCTTTCCCAGCAGGTCCGCCAGGAACAGCACAAACTGGAATCCGGCCTCATGCTCCTGGCCAGCATCGGCAGCACCGCCCCCTTCGTGGGCCTGTTCGGCACCGTATGGGGCATCATGAACGCCATGGAGAACATCGCCCGCAACGGCTCCTCCGGCCTGGAAGTGGTGGCCGGCCCGGTGGGCGAGGCTCTGCTGGCCACGGCCATCGGCATCGCGGCCGCCGTGCCGGCCGTGCTGGCCTACAACTACGGGGTGCGTGCCACCCGCCTGGCGGTGGCGGAGATGGAGCGCTTCGCCCACGACTTCATGAACCTGGCCTGCCAGGCCGGCAACGACGCCGGGAAGGCCTGACATGGCCCTGCGCGGCCCCTCCCCCCTGGCCTCCGGGGACAGCGATTTCCAGACCATGAGCGAGATCAACGTCACGCCTTTGGTGGACGTGATGCTGGTCCTCCTCACCATCTTCATGATCACCGCCCCCTTCCTGCTCCAGTCGGTGAAGGTCAAGCTGCCGGAAACCTCGCCGGTGGCCGCCCTCAAGCCGGCCCAGGCCATGGTGGTCAGCGTCCAGCCCGACGGCCGGGCCTTCCTGGGCAAGGAAGCCATCGAACTGCCGGCCCTGGAAGCCCGCCTCAAGGCGGAACTGGAAAAATCCCCGGAACTCACCGTGCAGTTGCGCGCCGATGCCGGCGTGCCCTACGGCCGGGTCACCCAGGTGATGGCCTCGGTCAGCCGGGCCGGAGTGGCCAAGCTCACCTTCATCACCGCCCACGCCCCGGCCGGCAAGCCGGGCAAGCAGTGAAGCCCAGCGCCCTGGCCGCCGCCCTGTTCGGGCGCATGGAACGCCACCACTGGGCCGGCCTGGGGGGCAGCGTGCTGCTCCACCTGGCCGTGCTGCTGGGCCTGGAACAGGGCCCGCCGCCGGACATCCAGCCGGTGAGCTTCGAGATCGCCCTGGAAGCCCCCAAGCCCGAACCCCAGGCCCGCAGCCAGGCCAAGCTGCGCCTCAAGGACACCAAGCCTCGCCAGGCCCTGGCCAAGAAAAAGAAGAAAAAGGCTTCCCCCCGGGAGCCGGACACCCTGGAAGCCCGCTGGCAGCCGGAAAAGCGCCCCGCCAAGGACCTGCCCAGGCTCGACCTGCCCGAACCCCGGTCCACCGCCAGCGCAGACGCCCCCCAGGCAGACAGTCCGGCAGCGGCCAAACCGCTGCTCGGCGTCCCCGTACAGCAGCCGGCCCTCCAGGTGGCCACGGCCGAAGCCCCCGGGCCAGCCCTGCCCGCAACGAACACGCCCCTGCCCGGCGCCAACACCTCACCGGCCGCGGCCGAATCCAGCCAGTTGGCCGAACCGTCCGCCCAGGGCGGCCACCCGGGCAGCACCCCGGGACCCGCCGGAGACCCGGGCCTGGCCCTGGCGGCCAGCACCAGCCTGGCTACCGCCCTGGCCTCCAGTCACCCGGTGGCCGGCGCCCAGGGGAGCCAGGCGGGCGCCGCCCGGGCCGGCGGCGGCAGCGAAGGGGGCGGGCAGGGTCCCGCCAGCCTGGCGGCAGCCGGCGGCGGCGGCGGCCTCAACCTGGCCCAGGGCGGCGGCGCCCAATCCGCCTCCAGCAGGGAGGCCCCACCCCTGGCTGGCGGCGAGCCCCAGGGGATCCGCCTCAGTGCCAGCGGCAGCCTCAGCGAGCGCGCCGATCTGCCGGCCGGTGCGGGCGCTCTGTCCGCCGGACCGGTGGCTCCCGAGACCGGCCGCTCCGCGCCCAACCAGGCCCAGGGTCCAGGCAACGCTCTGAGCAGCGCCCGGGCCGGCGGCCCGCCCGGCAGCCCCGCCCAGCAGACCGGCAAAGGTCCGGGCGGCAACCTGGATGTGCCGGCCATGGCCAAGGCGGGGAGCGGAGGAGACGCCCCGTCCCGCCTGGCCGCCAGCGGCAGCCCGGGCAAGGCACCGCCGCGCAAACCCACGGGCGGCAAAGGGGCCGGCAAGGACAGCGCTGCCGCCCCGGGGGGCGGCGACGGGTCCAGTGGCAATGCCAGTCTGGCCGCCAGCACCGGCACCCTGGGCAAGACGGGCCAGGCCAGCCAGCGGCTGGCCGGCAAGTCGGGCAGCGGCGGCGCCGGCCATTCCCAGGCCAACGCCTCCCTGGCCCTGGCTCCCGGCGAACCCGGCAGTTCCCCCAATCTGGCCGTCACCCTGCAAACCCTGGTGGCGGTTCCCGGGGGACGGGGCGGCGGCAGGACGGGCAGCGGCCCGGCCGCCCGGCGCACACCGGGCGGCAGCGGCAGCCCGGGCTATCCCGGCGCCACCCTGGTCCAGGCCGGCGGATCATCCGGCGGCAGCGGCGCGGCGCCCACCCGGCTGGCCCTGGCGGGCAGTGACGGAAACAGCTTGTCCCCCCTGGGCGGCAAGACCCTGCGGGACGGCCATGGCGATCTGAGCGCCGCCCTGGCGGCCCAGGCCGGCACGGCCGGCAGGGAAAGGAGCCCCGACCCGGGCCGCCTGCAGGCCCTGGCCGTCCCGGAAAAACAGTTGGCCCGTCCCGACAGCCAGGCCAGGCCCCTGGACGTGCTGGCCCCCTCCACCTTCTGCCCCCTGCCCCTGCCGGGCCACAGCTTCCCCGACAACCGCCCGCCCCGGCCGGACGGCAACAGCAGCCAGCCCGGCTACGCCCAGGACAACCCCAGCTTCACCTTCCCGGTACAAGCCCTGCTGGGCAACATCCAGGGCAAGGTCACCGTGCGGGTGGAAGTCCAGCCCGACGGCAAGCCCGGCCGCATGTGGCTCAAGCAATCCAGTGGCAGCGGCATCCTGGACCGGGATGCCCTGGCCCAACTCACCCTGTGGCGCTTCACCCCCGCCCGCCGCGAAGGCCAGCCGGTCGTCGCCTGGATCGACGTGCCGGTGGTTTACCGCCTGCAGGACAACAACAAGAAATAGAAATCAGGGAAACTCCACTTTGAAAGGAACCTTCATGACACGACGCGCCCCCGCCCTCCTCCTCGCCCTGGCCTGCCTGGCCCCGGCCAGCCAGGCCCAGATGGCCCTGCCGGTGCCCGACCCGGTGCAGGCCATGCAGATGGCCCTGCGCTACTACCAGATGGCCGCCCAGGCCGGGGATCCGGAGGCCCAGACCAAGATGGGCTGGATCTTCGAGAACGGCCTCGGGGTGGCCAAGGACATGGCCAAGGCCGCCGAGTGGTACAACCGGGCGGCCCAGCAGAACGAGCCCATCGGCCTGTACAACCTGGGCCTGATGTTCATGCGCGGCCAGGGCGTGACCCAGGACATGGACCAGGCGGTGAAGCTCATGAGCGGCGCCGCCGAACTCAACGTGGCGGCCGCCCAGTCGCAACTGGCCATGCTCCACGACAACGGCATCGGCGTGCCCCGGGATCCGGCCATGGCCGCCCACTGGCTGCGCCGTGCCGCCGAGCTGGGGGACATCCCGGCCCAGAACAACCTGGCCATCAAGTACGCCACCGGCAACGGCGTTCCCCTGGACATCAAGGAAGCCGTGGTCTGGTTCACCCGGGCCGCCGAAGCCGGCAACGCCGAGGCCCAGGCCAACCTGGGCCTCATCTACCGGGACGGCATGGGGGGCGTACCCCAGGATTACCTGGCCGCCGCCAACTGGATGGCCCTGGCCGGCAACCAGGGCCACGTAGCCTCCATGAACCGGCTGGGCTGGCTGTTCGAAAAGGGCCAGGGCGTGCCAAAGAACATGACGGAAGCCGCCCGCTGGTTCCGCCTGGCTGCCGAGGCCGGCGATCCGGCCTCGGCCACCCACCTGGGCTGGCTCTTGGAAACCGGCGCCCTGGGCCAGGCGGATCTGGCCGGCGCCCGGGCCTGGTACGAGAAAGCCGCCCAGGCGGGCGACCCCGCCGCCGAGAACAACCTGGGCCGACTCTACCGGGAAGGCCAGGGCGTGACCCAGGACTTCGCCAAGGCCCGGGAGTGGTTCCAGAAAGCCGCCGGCCGCAACGAACCCCTGGCCTGGTACAACCTGGGCCTCATGGCCGAACAGGGCCAGGGCATGGATAAGAACGAAGCAGAAGCCCTGGCCTGGTACCGCAAGGCCGCCGAGCAGAATCTGGCTGCCGCCCAGGGGCGCCTGGGCTGGCTGCTGTCCAAGGGCGACCAGGCCGGAGACGCTCTGGCCTGGCTCACCCAGGCCGCCCAGGCCGGAGACGCCACTGCCCAGAACAACCTGGGGGTCCTCTACGAACAGGGCAAGGGCGTGGCCAAGGACCTGGCCACCGCCGCCGGGTGGTATCGGAAAGCCGCCGAGGCCGGCGACAAGGTGGCCCAGCACAACCTGGGCGTCCTGTACCGGGACGGCCAGGGCGTGGAGAAGAATGAAGGCGAGGCCCTGGCCTGGTTCCAGAAGTCCGCCGACCAGGGCTACGCCAAAGCCCAACTGAGCCTGGGCCAGCTCTACGAACGGATGGCGGGCCAGACCGCAAAGCCCTGACGTCCTCCCCGGGGGGGAGCATAATCGCAATGGCAAATATAAAACCCGCCCCGGGCGGGAAGAGGGGGAATTGCGATGATCCAGGACGCCAAGATGCGCTTTGCCACCCTGAAGGCGGGGGGCATGCTGCCCTCCCCCAAGGGTGTGGCCCTGGCCGTACTTGAGCTGACCCAGAAGAACGACGTCAGCCTGGCCACCCTCACCCATCTGGTGCAGACCGACCCGGCCATGGCCGGGCGCATCCTGCGCTACGCCAACGCCGCCCATGGCGGCAGTCTGCGGCACATCGCCTCCCTGGCCCACGCCATCGTCTTCCTGGGCCTGTTCCGGGTACGCCAGATCGCCCTGGGTTTCTCCCTCATCGACAACTATCGCAGCGGCGCCTGCGCCAATTTCGATTACCTGGGCTATTGGACCGCCTCCCTGGCCGCCGGCATCGCCGCCCAGCAGGTGGCCGCCCAGGCCCAGTGCCCCCCGGATGAGAGTTTCACCTGCGGTCTTCTCTCCGGCATCGGCCGTCTGGCCCTGGCCACGGTCTTCCCAGCCGAATACGGCGAACTGCTGGCCCTGGGCCTGGATGATGCCGCCCTGCGGGATGCCGAAGCCGGCCAGTTCGGCCTGGACCATGCCGATCTGTCCGGGGAATTGCTGGAGGAATGGGGTCTGCCGGAAATTTTCCACCAGGCCGTGCGCCACCATGAAACCCCCTCGGCCGCCCCCTTCCCCGCCGGTTCCCGGGCCCAGGCCCTGACCGCCGCCCTGCATTACGCCACCCGGGTGGGCCAATTGCTGGTCCTGGACCCGGCCCAACGCTGGGAGCGGGTGCCCTCCCTCTACCAGGCGGCCGCCCAACTGGGCCTGGAGGACACCCAGGTGCCGCCCCTGGTGGAAACCGTCATCGCCCTGTGGCAGGACTGGGGCCGGGAACTGCGTCTGCCCACCCGGGATTTCAGCGACATCCACGACCTCCTTTCCTCGCCGCCCGAGCCCGCCCGGGAAGCGGGCCTGTCGAGCCTGTCCATGTTGCCGCTACGGGTGACGCTGCTCATCAAGGACGCGGATTTGCTGCGCGGTCTGGCGGAAGCGCTGGATGCCATGGGGCTTCTGGTGGATCTGGCCGGCAACCGTGAAGGCGCTTTGCGCATTTTGGAGCGGGACCCTTGCGACGTGCTCATGGTGGAACTGCCCGACGGAGGCGAGGACAGCGTGGAATTGTTGCGCGATCTGCGCTCCCGGGAAGGGGGGAAGCTGGCCTACTGCATCGTGCTCATCCCCCCCGAGTCGGAAGCCAGCGTGGCCACCCTGATGCTGGCCGGGGCCTCCGATTACCTGCTCAGCAATTACAGCGAAGCGGCCCTGCTGGCCCGGATCAACGCCGCCCAGCGGGTGGTGGCGCTCCAGGGGGCGGTGCGGGCCGAACGGGAGTCGGTGATCCGCTCCTCAGGGGAATGGGCCCGCAGCAACCGCCGCCTGCTCCAGGAAGCCCATACCGACCCCCTTACCCGCCTCTACAACCGCCGTTACGGCATGGACCGCTTCGCCCAGGAATGGTCCTTTTCAGTGCACAGCAGCACGGCCCTGTCCTGCCTCATGCTGGACATCGACCACTTCAAACGCATCAACGACCGGCACGGCCACGAAGTGGGCGACCTGGTGCTCACCCAGATGGCCAGGGTGCTGGAGGGCAATTGCCGCAAGGACGACGTGGTGTTCCGCTACGGCGGCGAGGAATTCTGCATCGTCGGCCCCAACACCACCCTGCGCGACGCCAGCTTGCTGGCCGAGCGCATCGTCAAGGGCGTGGGGGAGAGCCGCTTCGGCCGGGAGGGCCTGACCTTCCCGGTGACCCTGAGCGTGGGCCTGGCCACCCGGGAGGCGGCCGACCCGGACATGGACGCCCTGCTGGCCCGGGCCGACCGGGCCCTTTATGCCGCCAAGGAAGGCGGTCGCAACCGGGTGGTGGCCGACCGGCCGGTCTGAGGGTTCGCAACCGGCTTACAGCCGGGAGCCTCGCTCCACGATGATGCCCAGTTCCTTCACCCCGCGCAGGATGGCCAGCTTGCGCACCGCCACCCGCACCCAGGGGGCGCCGAATTCGGTGCGCACGATGTCGGCGATGATCTCTCCCAGGGTTTCCACCAGACGGATCTCCCGGGCGGCCACCACTTCGCGGATGCGTTCCGCCACCTCGCCATAGTGGATGGTGTCGCCGATCTGGTCCGTGTGGCCGGCCTTGTGGTCATAGAGCCCGATCTCCAGATCGATCATCACCGGCTGGGGCGCTTTGCGCTCCCATTCATAGAGCCCGATAATCATCTCCAGGCGGAAATCCCGCAGAAACAGTATGTCCATCGCTTCAGTCCGTAAAACCTGCGTCATTTCCGGGAAAGGTGCGGAATTGTACGCAAACGAACCCAGTCCATGCTCGAAATCACCCTCATCCTGATCGTCGCCTACCTGCTGGGCTCAGTCTCCTTCGCCATCCTGGTGGCCCGGGCCTTCGGCCTGCCCGACCCGCGCAGCCACGGCTCCGGCAACCCGGGCGCCACCAACATGCTGCGTACCGGCCACAGGCCCGCCGCCGCCCTCACCCTGCTGGGCGACGCCCTCAAGGGCTGCGTGGCGGTGTGGCTGGCCCAGTGGGCCACCCAGGCCTACGGCCTGCCGGTCTACACCCCCTACCTGGCTGCCCTGGCCGCCTTTCTGGGCCACCTCTACCCGGTCTTCTTCGGCTTCAAGGGCGGCAAGGGCGTGGCCACGGCCCTGGGCGTGCTGATCGCCCTGGACCTGCGTCTGGGGGGCCTGGCCATGCTCACCTGGGGGGTGGTGTTCGCCATCACCCGGGTTTCCTCCCTCTCCGCCCTGGTGGCCGCCACCCTGGCGCCGGTGTACGGTTACTACCTGCTGGGCACCGGCGAGGAAACCAAGTTCCTGGCCGGCATCCTGGCCCTGCTTTCCCTCCTGGTGCTGGCCCGCCACCACAGCAACATCCGCAAGCTCATCTCCGGCGAGGAAAAGGCCTTCAGGAAACGCTGAGGAGGCACCCGACCATGTTCGAAAAAACCATCGATTACGCCCGCGAAAGCCTCATCGCCGCATCCGAAGCGGCGGTGGACCGGGCCGGCGACCGGCTGGGCCAGGTGGTGGACAACGCCAGCCAGGCCATCGACGAGAAGCTGGACAAGATCTCCCAGGAGCTGCACAGCCAGCGCAGCATGACCAAGGACGACGTGCGGGAAATGGTGGATTACGCCGCCGACCGGCTGTCTGTGGTGCTGGACCAACGCATCGCCGTCATGCGTCAGGAAATCACCGGCCTGGTGGAAGAGAAGACCGAATACTTCAAGGCCGAGATCGACGCCTTCTTCATCAAGCGCCAGCAGGACCTGGCCCGGGAACGGCGCCGGCTGATCATCAACATTCTGCTGGCCAGCGGCACCGCCCTGGCGGTAGGCGCCGTCTCCCTGTTCTACAAGGGCATCCGGGAATGGGACCTGCTCACCGTGTTCCGGGTGGTGCTGGCCTCCCTGGCCGGCGGCTACGGGGTCTGGCTAGTGCTCTCCCTGCTGCGCGGCTGGTTGCGCATGACCGAACACAAGAAGGACCTGGTGTTCCTGGCCGCCCGCTACTGGGGCTGGCTGCGTCCCGCCAGCATCTTCTCCACCCTGCTGATCCTGGCCATCCTGGCCCTGCTCTCCCTGGTGCTCATGTTCCCCCAGGAAGCCCTGCGCCTCATCGGCCAGCCCATCCTCAAGCCGGGGGGCTGAGTTCCGCCAGGCCCCAGCGGGGGCGCACGGCGAAGCGCCCGTCGGCCGGCCCCAGGCCGGCTTCAAGACGCAAGCCGCCGGCGAAAGCGATCATGGCCCCGTTGTCGGTGCACAGGTGCAGGGGCGGGTAGAACACCCGATGCCGATGCTGCACGGCCTCCGCATCCAGCCGCGCCCGCAAAGCCCGGTTGGCGCCCACGCCGCCGGCCACCACCAGACGGTGCAGGCCGGTCTGCTTCAGGGCCGCCAGGCACTTGCCGGCCAGCACGTCCACCACGGCGGCCTGGAAGGCGGCGGCAATGTGGGCGGCCTGGGCGATGCCTTCCTTCTTCACCAGGGTCAGCACGGCAGTCTTCAGGCCGGAAAAGCTGAAATCCAGGTCGCCGGAATGAAGCATGGGCCGGGGCAGCTTGAAGTGGTAGGCCTCCCCGTCCTCCGCCAGGCGCGCCAGGGCCGGCCCGCCCGGATAGCCCAGACCCAGGAGCTGGGCGGTCTTGTCGAAGGCTTCGCCGGCCGCGTCGTCCACCGTCTCGCCCAGGAGTTCGTAGCCCCCCACGCCCCCCACCCGCATGAGCTGGGTGTGCCCCCCCGAAACCAGCAGGGCCACGAAGGGGAAGTCCGGCCGGGGCTCGGCCAGCAGGGGGGAGAGCAGATGGCCCTCCAGATGGTGCACAGCGATGGCCGGGACGCCCCGGGCCGCCGCCAGGGCATTGGCGAAGCCGGCCCCCACCAGCAGAGCGCCGGCCAGCCCCGGGCCCTGGGTGTAGGCCACCGCGTCCAGGTCGTCCAGGGCCAGGCCCGCCTCGGCCAGCACCTGGCGGGTCAGGGGCACCACCCGGCGGATGTGGTCCCGGGAGGCCAGTTCCGGCACCACACCCCCATATTCGGCGTGCATGGCCACCTGGGTGTGCACCGCCTGGGCCAGCAGGCCCGCTTCCGTGTCATACACGGCCAGGCCCGTCTCGTCGCAGGAAGACTCCACGCCCAGTATCTTCATGGCCACAGCATTCCGGGAAAAAGGGGAAATTGTATTGAAATGGCCGGTGAGCCGTTATAGAATCCGGCACCTTTTTTAGTCCCCTCCCCCATTCACAGGTTTCAGGAACGACAGATGCCTAGCGTTCGAGTCAAGGAAAACGAGCCGTTTGAAGTCGCCATGCGTCGCTTCAAGCGCACCATCGAGAAAACCGGTCTGCTGACCGAACTGCGCGCCCGCGAGTTCTACGAGAAGCCGACCCAGGAGCGCAAGCGCAAGCTGGCCGCCGCCGTGAAGCGTCATCACAAGCGCCTGCGCAGCCAGACCCTGCCCCCCAAGATGTACTGATCCGGCTCCAGCCGGACCTGCTGCGGGCCTGCCAGACAGGCCCGTTTGCATTTGAGCCGCCCGTCATTGTCATCAACACCCCCGAGCCAGGAATCCCCATGACCCTCAAGGAACGCATCAACGAAGACATGAAAGCCGCCATGCGCGCCAAGGAAACGGCCCGTCTGGCCGCCATCCGTCTGTTGCTGGCCGCCGTGAAGCAGAAGGAAGTGGACGAACGGGTGACCCTGGACGACGCTGCCGTCACCGCCGTCATCGAGAAGCTCCTCAAGCAGCGCAAGGACTCCGCCACCCAGTACGAAGCGGCCAAGCGCATGGATCTGGCCGACCAGGAGAAATTCGAGATCGGCGTGCTGTCCGCCTACATGCCCCAGCAGCTTTCCGCCGAGGAAGTGGCGGGTCTGGTGCGGCAGGCCGTGGCGGAAACCGGCGCCGCCGGCGCCAAGGACATGGGCAAGGTCATGGCCTGGCTGAAGCCGAAACTGGCCGGCCGGGCCGACATGACCAGCGTTTCCGGGCTGGTGAAGGCAGCGCTTAGTGGGTAGTTCGTAGTCGGTAGAGGGTAGTCGGTAGCTGTTAATGCGCGCCAAAGGCGCGGAAACTAAAGGCTACTGACTACCAACTACCGACTACCGCCTCCTGAAATGTCCCGGATTCCGGAAGACTTCATCCAGCAACTCCTCGACCGCACCGACATCGTCGCGGTGGTCGAGCGCTACGTCCCCCTCAAGAAGGCGGGCGCCAACTACCAGGCCCGCTGCCCCTTCCACAACGAGAAGTCGCCGTCCTTTTCGGTGAGCCCCACCAAGCAGTTCTACCACTGCTTCGGCTGCGGCGCCCACGGCACCGCCATCAGTTTCCTGATGGAACATGCCGGCTACAGCTTCATCGACGCGGTGAAGGAACTGGCGGGCCAGGCGGGACTCACCGTGCCGGACGACGGCCAACACCGCGCCAGCGAAGAGGACAGCCAGCGGGACAAACTGTTCGAACGCATGGAAGTGGCCGCCAGCCACTTCCGCCAGGCCCTCAAGGGCGCCGCCAAGGCCATCGACTATCTGAAGGGTCGGGGGGTGAACGGTGAAACCGCCGTCCGTTTCGGCCTGGGCTACGCCGCCGACGGCTGGCAACCCCTGGCCGAAG
Source organism: Thiobacillus denitrificans (assembly GCA_020723405.1). Lineage (GTDB taxonomy): Bacteria > Pseudomonadota > Gammaproteobacteria > Burkholderiales > Thiobacillaceae > PFJX01. The sequence continues at coordinate 90,809 of DYIY01000004.1, forward strand.
CCTTCGCCGACTACCAGGATCCCTTGCTGGCCGAAGCCGGTCTGGTGGTGGTCAACGAAGGCAAGCGCTACGACCGGTTCCGCGACCGGGTCATGTTTCCCATCCGCAACGAGCGGGGCAAGGTCATCGCCTTCGGCGGCCGGGTCATGGGCGCCGGGGAACCCAAGTACCTCAATTCGCCGGAGACCCCCCTGTTCCACAAGGGCCGGGAACTCTACGGCCTCCACGAGCACCGCCGGGCCATCCAGGGGGAAAACCGGGTGGTGGTGGTGGAGGGTTACATGGACGTGGTGATGCTGGACCAGCACGGGGTGCAGAACGCCGTGGCCACCCTGGGCACCGCCATCACCGCCGACCAGGCCAGCCGCCTGCTGCGACTGGCCGACACGGTGATCTTCGCCTTCGACGGCGACAACGCCGGCCGCAAGGCGGCCTGGCGGGCCCTGGAGAACAGCCTGCCCCAGGCCCGGGACGGCAAGCTTTTGGGCTTCCTGTTCCTGCCCGAGGGGGAGGACCCGGACAGCTTCGTGCGCGCCCAGGGAGCCGATGCCTTTCGTAAACTGTGCGACCGGGCCATGCCCCTGTCGGACTTCCTGTTCGGCGAACTGTCGAACCAGACCGACCTGTCCTCCCAGGAGGGCAAGGTGCGCCTGGCCACCCTGGCCAAACCCTATCTGGCAAAACTCCAGGAGGCGCCGCTGCTGTCCCGGGCCCTGCACAAGCGCCTGGCGGAACTCACCGGCCTGGACGGCCCCCGGGACCGGCCGACGAGCCACCCCGCCAACCCCCGCCGGGGACCGGGCGACGACCGTAGCGCTTCCCGCCCAGTCCGGGGGCGCAACGCCGTGCAGCCCACCGCCTGGAAAACCCTGTTGCAGGGAATCCTGGACGACCCGGTCCGGGCCGGCCAATTATCCGACCTGCCCGAACTGCCCAATCCGGAAGTCCAGTTGTTGCAAGGGCTGGTCAGCCTGATCCGGGAGCACCCGGAAATGCAGGGCCGGGACATCGTGGAACACTATCAGGGCCGGCCGGAGAAGCCCGTCCTGGCCGAAGCCCTGGCCCTGGCGGACCAGAACCGGGGCAGCGGCTTCGACGTGGAAGCAGACTTCCAGGGTGCCCTGGAGAGGATTCGGGCCCAGGCCGGCCGAGCCCAGGTCAAGACCCTCTCCAGCCGGCGTCCCAGTGAAATGACCCCGGAAGAAAAAGCCCGGCTGCTGGACAGCCTCAAGGGCCGGAAACCAAGCTAGGACGCGGCTGTCCAAGGCATTGGGGAAAACCCCCGGGCAAATCGCCCAAGTTCATGTATAATATTGCGTTTTTCCGCAGTTATCGCACGGAGATACTCCAGCAATGGCGACCAAGACTCCCAAGCAGAGCGCCCCCACAGAAAAAGAGATGCCCAAATCTCCGGGTCGGCCCGCCGGCAAGAAGAAAGAAGCAGCCAGCAAGGCGGCCCTGCTCGCCCAGACCGTCAGCCCCCAGGACAGCAAGGCCGACGTGGAGGCCCGTCGCACCCGCCTGAAGAATCTCATCATGCTGGGCAAGGAACGGGGCTACCTGACCTATGCCGAGGTGAACGACCACCTGCCCGACGAGATGCTCGATGCCGAGCAGATCGAGAGCGTCATCAGCATGATCAACGACATGGGCATCCAGGTCTTCGACCAGGCTCCCGCCGCCGAAGATCTGCTCATGTCCGAGACCCCCGCCCCGGTGGCCGACGAGGACGCCGCCGAGGAGGCCGAGGCCGCCCTGTCCAGCGTGGACGCCGAGTTCGGCCGCACCACCGACCCGGTGCGCATGTACATGCGCGAGATGGGCACCAAGGACCTGCTCACCCGGGAAGGCGAAATCGAGATCGCCAAGCGCATCGAGGAAGGCCTCAAGCACATGGTGCAGGCCATCTCCGCCTGCCCCCTGACCATCGCCCAGATCCTGGAATTGGTGGACAAGGTCGAGAAGGACGAGATCAAGATCGACGATCTGGTGGACGGCCTCATGGACAGCTCCGGCGAGGACATCGTCATGGAGACCGCCGGTGAGGAAGTGGAAGCCAGCGAAGAGGAAGAGGCCGAGGACGAGGACGCCAGCGCCGCCATCAGCGCCGCCAACCTGGCCCAGTTGCGGGCCGACGCCCTGGAACGCTTCGCCGCCATCCGCAAGACCCACGCCAAGATGCAATCGGCGCTGAACAAGTACGGTTTTGCCAGCAAGCAGTACCAGAAACTCCTGGAAGACATCTCCGGCATGTTGCTGGGCATCCGCTTCACCGCCCGCCAGGTGGACAGCCTGTGCGACACCGTGCGCAACATCGTCGAGGAAGTGCGCAACCACGAGCGGGCCATCATGGACCTGTCCGTGAACAAATCCGGCATGCCCCGGGCCCACTTCATCAAGACTTTCCCCGGCCTGGAAGGCAACCCGGAATGGCTGGCCACGGAGCTGGCCGCCAAAGCCGCCTACGCCGATCCCCTGGCCAAGCACCAGTACACCATCATGGAGCGCCAGGACAAGCTCAAGGCCCTTCAGGACAAGGCCGGCATCCCGGTGAAGGAACTCAAGGACATCAACAAGAAGATGTCCACCGGCGAAGCCAAGGCCCGCCGGGCCAAGCGGGAGATGATCGAGGCCAACCTGCGCCTGGTGATCTCCATCGCCAAGAAATACACCAACCGGGGCCTGCAGTTCCTGGACCTGATCCAGGAAGGCAACATCGGCCTGATGAAGGCCGTGGACAAGTTCGAATACCGGCGCGGCTACAAGTTCTCCACCTACGCCACCTGGTGGATCCGCCAGGCCATCACCCGTTCCATCGCCGACCAGGCCCGCACCATCCGCATCCCGGTGCACATGATCGAGACCATCAACAAGATGAACCGGATCAGCCGGCAAATCCTCCAGGAGACCGGCTCCGAGCCCGATCCGGCCACCCTGGCGGAAAAGATGGAGATGCCCGAGGACAAGATCCGCAAGATCATGAAGATCTCCAAGGAGCCCATCTCCATGGAGACCCCCATCGGCGACGACGAGGACTCCCACCTGGGCGACTTCATCGAAGACCAGTCCACCCTGTCCCCGGCCGAATCCGCCCTCTACTCCAGCCTGCAACTGGTCACCCAGGAAATCCTCGACAGCCTGACGCCCAGGGAAGCCAAGGTCCTGCGCATGCGCTTCGGCATCGAGATGAACACGGACCACACCCTGGAAGAAGTGGGCAAACAGTTCGACGTGACCCGGGAACGCATCCGCCAGATCGAGGCCAAGGCCCTGCGCAAGCTGCGCCACCCGTCCCGTTCCGAACGCCTGCGCAGCTTCCTGGATTGACCGTTCCATGGGGAGGACGCAAGCCCGCCCCACCGGGCCTGTAGCTCAGTTGGTCAGAGCAGAGGACTCATAATCCTTTGGTCCAGGGTTCAAGTCCCTGCGGGCCCACCAACAAACAACGAAGCCACCATGTCCAAGACCGCCCAACCCGCCGACGCCAACCAGGCGTTGTTCCCCGAGCAGGAAGAACCCCGGGACTTCGAGAGCGCCATGGCCGAACTGGAGAAGATCGTGGCCGAGATGGAGGGGGGCCAACTCACCCTGGAGGCTTCCCTGGCCGCCTACAAGCGGGGGGTGGCCCTCACCGCCTACTGCCAGAAGACCCTGGATGCAGCGGACATGCAGGTGAAGCTCCTGGAGAACGGGGTGCTGAAGGACTACAAGGCGGACGGCCGCAATGTCTGATTTCGCTGCCTGGTCCCGGGCCGTCCAGGCCCGCATGGAAACCGCTCTCGATCGGATCCTGCCCGCGGCAAGCCTGGCGCCGGAGCGGCTCCACGCCGCCATGCGCTACGTGGCCCTGGGCGGGGGCAAACGGGTTCGCCCCATGCTGGCCTTTGCGGCCGGCGAGGCGGTGGAGGCTCCGGCCGACGCGGTGGAAGCCGCCGCCTGCGCGGTGGAACTGATCCATGTCTTTTCCCTGACCCACGACGACCTGCCCTGCATGGACGATGACGACCTGCGCCGCGGCAAGCCCACCTGCCACGTGCAGTTCGATGAGGCCACCGCCCTGCTGGTGGGGGACGCCCTGCAAAGCCAGGCTTTCGAAGTGCTGGCCCGGCCCGGCGGCAACGCCGCCACCCAGGTGGACATGCTGGCCCTGCTGGCCCGGTCCTCGGGTTCCCGGGGCATGTGCGGCGGCCAGGCGGTGGACCTGTACAGCACCGGGCGCAGCCTGGAATTGGCCGAACTGGAGTTCATGCACATCCACAAGACCGGCGCCCTGATCCAGGCCTCCGTGTTGCTGGGCGCCATGGCCGGCGGCCCCTTGGACCCAGCCGTGCGGACCGGACTGGAACGTTATGCCCGCTGCGTGGGCCTGGCCTTCCAGGTCATGGACGACGTGCTGGACGCCGAAACCGACACCGCCACCCTGGGCAAGACTGCCGGCAAGGATGCGGCCCAGGGCAAGGCCACCTACCTGACCCTCATGTCCGCCCGGGAGGCCCGGGACTATGCCAACGACCTGGTGGCCGAGGCGGAAAGCGCCCTGGCCCCCTTCGCCGCCGCCGGCCGCCGTCTGGCCGAAATCGCCCGCTTCATCGTGGCGCGCCGCTACTGATCCCGCCATGAGCCTGCTGGAAACCATCAACTTCCCCGCCGATCTGAAGCCCCTCAACCGGACCGACCTGAAAACCCTGGCAGGTGAACTGCGGGACTTCGTCATCGACAGCGTCTCCAAGACCGGCGGCCACCTGGCTTCCAATCTGGGGGTCGTTGAGCTGACCGTGGCCCTGCACCATGTCTTCGACACCCCGGAGGACCGCATCGTCTGGGACGTGGGCCATCAGACCTACGTGCACAAGATCCTCACCGGCCGGCGGGAACGCATGGCCACCCTGCGCCAGACCGACGGCCTGTCCGGCTTTCCCAAGCGGGAGGAAAGCGAATACGACGCCTTCGTGGCCGGCCATTCCAGCACCTCCATCTCCGCCGCCCTGGGCATGGCCGTGGCGGCCAAACTGAAGGGTGAGGAACGGCGGGTGGTGGCAGTGATCGGCGACGGCGCCATGTCTGCCGGCATGGCCTTCGAGGCCCTCAACAACGCCGGGGCCATGGACGCCAACCTGCTGGTGATCCTCAACGACAACGACATGTCCATCAGCAACAACGTGGGAGCGCTGAATGCCTACCTCACCAGGCTGATGTCGGGACGCCTCTACAACAACCTGCGCAGCAAGGGCGAGCGCCTGCTCTCCACCCTGCCCCCCATCCACGAGCTGGCCCGGCGGGCGGAAGAGCACATCAAGGGCATGGTCACCCCCAGTACCCTGTTCGAGGAATTCGGCTTCAACTACCTGGGCCCCATCGACGGCCACGACCTGGATGCCCTCATCCCCACCCTGGCCAACATCCGCCAGCTCCGGGGTCCCCAGTTCCTGCACGTGATCACCCAGAAGGGCCGGGGCTACAACCCGGCCGAGGCCAACCCCTGCCTGTACCACGGGGTGGGCAAATTCAAGATCGAAGTGGGCGTGGAGGCCAAGACCGGCAACAAGCCCACTTACACCGAAGTCTTCAGCCAGTGGCTGGCCGACATGGGGGAAGCCGACGAGCGGTTGGTGGGCATCACCCCGGCCATGTGCGAAGGCTCGGGCCTCAACGCCTTCGCCGAACGTTTCCCCAGGCGCTACTTCGACGTGGGCATCGCCGAGCAGCACGCCCTCACCTTTGCCGCCGGCCTGGCCTGCGAGGGCAGAAAGCCGGTGGTGGCCATCTACTCCACCTTCCTGCAACGGGCCTACGACCAGCTCATCCACGACGTGGCCCTGCAAAAGCTGCCGGTGATGCTGGCCATCGACCGGGCCGGCCTGGTGGGCGCCGACGGGCCCACCCATGCCGGGGCCTTCGACCTGTCCTTCCTGCGCTGCGTGCCCAACATGCTGCTGGCCACCCCCTCCGACGAGGACGAATGCCGCCGCCTGTTGTCCACCGCCTACCACCACGACGGCCCCAGCGCCGTACGCTATCCCCGGGGCATCGGCACCGGCGCGCCCCTGAGCCCGGGGCTGGAAACCCTGCCCGTGGGCCGGGGCATCCTGCGCCGGGAGGGCCGGGGCATCGCCATTCTGGCCTTCGGCAGCCTCACCGCTCCGGCCCTGGCCGCAGCGGAAACCCTGGACGCCACGGTGGCCGACATGCGTTTCGTCAAACCCCTGGACCGGGATCTGGTTCGCCACCTGGCGGAAAGCCATGAACGACTGGTCACCGTGGAAGAGAACGTGGTCATGGGGGGAGCCGGCGCCGCCGTGGCTGAAGCCCTGGCCGACCTGGGGCTGGCCAGGCCCCTGCTGCACCTGGGCCTGCCCGACCGCTTCGTGGAACACGGGGACCCCGCCGTGCTGCTGGCCCGTTGCGGTTTGGACGCCGCCGGTCTGGAACGGGCCATCCGCGCCTTCCAGGCCCGGTCTTTAGTTGACTGATTTACTCAACATTGGCGAAAGTTTATACTCTGTCCAACGCCAATCAGGACAATGCCATGAGCACCTGCGACACGGTCTGCGAGACCCCTTCCTCCTGCCCTCCCTCCGGGGGCGCCCAGCCCATCCCGGACGTGCAGAACTATCCCGATTCCCGCAAGATCGCCATCGACAAGGTGGGCATCAAGGCCATCCGCCACCCAGTCCGGGTGCTGGACAAGACCGGTGGCGCCCAGCACACCATCGCTAACTTCGGCATGTACGTGTATCTGCCCCATCATTTCAAGGGCACCCACATGTCGCGCTTCATCGAGATCCTCAACGGCAACGAGCGGGAGTTCTCGGTGGAATCCTTCGAGGACGTGCTGCGCCTCATGGTGAAGAAGCTGGAAGCCGAGTCCGGCCACATCGAGATGAACTTCCCCTACTTCGTCAACAAGAAGGCGCCGGTGTCCGGGGTGCAGAGCCTCATGGACTACGACGTGACCTTCATCGGCGAAATCAAGAACGGCCAATACATCCAGACCATGAAGGTGCTGGTGCCCTGCACCAGCCTGTGCCCCTGCTCCAAGAAGATCTCCGAATACGGTGCCCACAACCAGCGTTCCCACGTGACCATCACCGTGCGCACCAACAGCTTCGTGTGGATCGAGGACGTGATCCAGGTGGCCGAAGAGAACGCCTCCAGCCAGCTTTACGGCCTGTTGAAGCGGCCTGACGAGAAATTCGTCACCGAGAAGGCCTACGAAAATCCCAAGTTCGTGGAAGACCTGGTGCGCGACGTGGCGGCGGCCCTGAACAAGGATGGCCGCATCGACGCCTACGTGGTGGAAGCGGAGAACTTCGAGTCGATCCACAACCATTCGGCCTACGCACTGATCGAAAGCGACAAGACCCGTCAGGCCTGAGGGTTACCGCACCGCACCTTCGCCGCAGAGTCGGCTGCCGCTCACGGCAAACCGATGCGCTTCGCTGCGCTCACCACATCCTACGTTGACAGCCGCACTCTGCGCCGCCCCTCGGCAGCAAGGGTGCGTTGAGCCAAGCGAACCGCACCAGACCGGGGGGCCACGCAATGCCGTGGCCGCCGGAATCCGTACCGCGACGCTTCCTTCAATAGCGCTGGCTGAGGATGAGCTGTTCCCCTTCCCGGTTCATGTTCACCCGGTTGAGGAAGCTCATGCCCAACAGGGGCACCCGCAACTGCCGATCCTCCAGCACCAGCGCTTCCACCAGGTTGGCACGGATTTCCCCTACCCGTAGGGTGTTGAGCAGAACCTTGTGGGCCCGGGTGACGCCGTTGGCGGTGCTGACCCCCACCTGGGCTGCGCCGTCCAGGCGTACGCCGGCCCGCTCGGCCAGGCTGCGTGGCAGGGCCACCAGACTGGCGCCGGTGTCCACCAGGAACAGGGTGCTGCTGCCGTTCACTTCGCCATTGGCCAGGAATTGGCCCCGGGCATCCGCCACGAGCACGGTACGTCCCCCGCCGGCCGACTGGCCGCCGGAGGAGGAGAAGCCCAGGCCCACGCTGCGGCGGCGACCATTTTCCTCGATCTCCACCTCCTGCCCGTGCACGGCCAGCAGGGTGACGCCTTGATGGGTCTGCCCTACGGAAAGGACTTTGGGCGGGCCCCCGTCCACGGAGATCAGAGCTTTCTCACCGAGCAGACCGCTGAGGGTGACGCCGGCCAGGGCGGGCACCGTCCAGACGAGGACGCTGAGGAGGCATAATGCCCGGACTTGCCGCAGACTTGGTGCAGCCATGAAACCCATCGCCATTTTCCGCCACGCCTCCACTGAAGGTCCGGGTTATTTTGCCAGCTTTCTCGACGCCCGGAGGCGGCCCTGGCAACTCATCGCCATCGACGCCGGAGAGCCCGTCCCGGCTTCGCCGGAAGCCTTTGCCGGCCTGGTATTCATGGGCGGCCCCATGAGTGTGAACGACGACCTGCCCTGGATCCCGCCAGTGCTGGCCCTGATCCGGTCCGCCGTGGCGGCGGACATCCCCGTGCTGGGCCATTGCCTGGGGGGCCAGCTCATGGCCAAGGCCCTGGGCGGGTCGGTGGGCCGCAATCCGGTGAAGGAGATCGGCTGGGGCCCGGTCATGGTGGCCGATAACGACGCGGCCCGATCCTGGTTCGGCGATCTGGCCGGTTTCGACGCCTTTCACTGGCATGGTGAAACCTTCACCCCGCCCCCCGGGGCCGTCCCGGTGCTGGCCAGCGCCCACTGCGCCAACCAGGCCTTCGTTCTGGGCAAGCATCTGGGCCTGCAATGTCACGTGGAAATGACCGAGCCCATGATCCGCGAATGGTGCGCGGTGGGTGCCGGGGAAATCGACGAATCCGCCGCCAGTCCCGGCGTGCAGCGCCCGGAAGCCATGCTGGCCATAACCGCCGGCCGGCTGCCCGGTCTCCATGCCGCCGCCGAGGGGCTCTACAGCCGCTGGCTGGCCGGGGCCGCCGGGTGAGCGACGCCCCCATCAGCCTGCCCCATCTGCGCACCCTCATCGGCCTGCGGGTGCGCCATCTGGGGGATATCTGCGTAGTGGTGGAGGTGTTGGAAACCCCCCCGGCTCTGGTACTGGAGACCCAGGGGCCGGCCAGCGTGCAGGCGGACCAGCACGGCCGCCCCGGGGAATACGCCGCAGACACCCGGGTGGTGCGGATTCTCAGCGACGACCGGCTGAGCCTGAACGACGCCCTTCTGGACCTGGAATTGTTGGATTGACGGCGCCGTCTCCACGATGGAGCATTGGCCACTGATAAAAATTCCGACAGGAATCCACATGGCCGCCCAGCCAGTGCCCATTGGTCGTACCCGAGCCAGCGGTGCGCGCTCCCCGCGTGTCCCCGGGGAACGCCTTTGAGCAACGGCGGCAAGGCACCTTCCTCCCTGGTGCCGGTGGTGGCCGGCTTCGGCATCGTCCTGCTGCTGCTGGTGGCCGTGGCTGCGGTGGGCGTCACCCACATCCGGAAGATCAGCGGCGAACTCACGGCCATCGTATCGGAGCGCAACCAGAAGGCGGAAATCGCCGCCACCATGCACGGCCTCCACGAAGCCCGCTACCGGGCCCTCATGTTGGCCGCCAGCCTGGACGACCCCTTCGAGCGGGACGAAGAGGTCATGCGCTACTCCCGGCTGGCCCTGGATTTCATCCAGGCCCGGGACCGTTTCCTGGCCCTGCCCCTGGACGAGGAGGAATTCAACCTGTGGAACACCCTGCGGGAGGAAGTCCGGCAGATCGAAGCCAAGAACGCGGGCATCCTGGAACTGATCCGCAAGGAATCCCTGCGCGAGGCCCGCCAGCAGATCCAGCGGGATCTGGCCGGACATCAGCAGGTCATGACGGAGGGCTGGAGCCGCCTGCTGGCCATGCAACGCTCCAAGAACCAGCTCGCCCTGCAGGAAGCCGAAGCCATCAATGCCCGGGCCAGCCGCCTGTCCGTGGGCCTGTCCGCTTCCGCCCTGGTGGTGGGCTGCATCGTCACGGTGTTCGTGGTGCGGCGCAGCCGCAAGCTCGAAAAGGATCTGTTCGAAGAAAAGGAGCAGGCCCAGGTCACCCTGCAATCCATCGCCGACGGCGTGGTCCGCTTCGATACGGAACTGCGCGTGAGCTTCCTCAACCGGGCGGCCGAGTTCATGGTGGGCCTCAGCCTGCGGGAAGTCCGCAACCGGCCCCTGACGGACGCCCTGGACCTGTTTGCCCGCCAGGAGGAACGGACCTCCCTGTTGCCCCCTCTGACCGAGGAAGTCCTGGGCGGCCACCATGCCGACCTGCCTCCCACGGCCTGCCTCCTGTCCGCCCATGGCATGGAGGTGGAGGTGGAAGGCACCTGTTCACCCATCCATTCCCCCGAAGGTGGCATCGAGGGCGGGGTGCTGATCCTGCGCGACGTGACCGAAGCCCGGGAGATGCAGCGCAAACTCATGTGGCAGGCGGACCACGACGGCCTGACCGGGCTGGTGAATCGCCGGGCCTTCGAGGAACGGGTGTCCCGCACCCTGACCAGCAAGCGCTCGGGGGATTACCCCCTGTCCCTGATGTTCATCGACCTGGACCATTTCAAGCAGGTCAACGATGGGGCCGGCCATGCCGCAGGCGACGAACTGCTGCGTCTGCTGGCCCGGCTCATGCAGACCCGGGTCCGGGAAGGGGACATGGTGGCGCGCCTGGGAGGCGACGAATTCGGCGTCATGCTCTTCTCCTGCCCCGCCGATATGGCGGAGAAGATCGCCGGGTTACTGCGAGAGAGCGTCTCCAACCTGCAATTCGAATGGGAAGGCCGGAGTTATCCCGTGGGGGCCAGCATCGGCGTGGTGCACCTGGCCAGCAACTGGATGACCCTGGACGAATGCCTGGCCGCCGCCGATGCCGCGTGCTACAAGGCGAAGAACAGTGGCCGCAACGGTATTGTGGTACACGGCAAAGACACCTGAAGGGAAGCCCATGGATCAACTCAAGCTGCGTCTCGCCCTGCTCCTGGACACCCTGGACCGGACGGGCAACTGGCTGCCGCAACTGGCCCTGCGCCTGCTGCTGGCCAAGGAGTTCTGGGATTCGGGGGTGGAAAAGTTCAACGGGACGAACTGGTTCGTGGACATCCAGGACCAATTTCCCTTCCCCTTCAGCCTGCTGCCGCCGGAACTGAGCTGGCAGATGGCCACCTGGTTCGAACTCATCGGACCGGTGGCCCTGGTGCTGGGGCTGGGCACCCGCTTCTTCAGCGTCTCCCTGTCCATCCTCACCCTGGTGGCCATCGCCAGCGTCCACGCCGGCCATGGCTACACCATCAGCGAAGGGGGCTGGAAGCTGCCCCTCATCTACCTGGTCATGTTCCTGCCCCTCATCTTCACCGGTCCGGGCCGGCTGAGCCTGGACCACTGGCTGCGGGACCGCTATCTGAAGGCCGAACGGCGCCTCTGGACATGAGGATTCTCTGCGGCGACATCGGCGGCACCCACAGCCGTCTGGCCGTGGCATCCCTGGCCGATGGCCGGGCCATCCTGACCCGGGTGGACAAGCGGCGCAACGCCGACTTCCCTGACTTCCCTGCCGTACTGGCTGCCTTCCTGGCCGGAGAAGCCTCCTTCGACGCCTGCTGCCTGGCGGTAGCCGGCCCCACGGACGGGCGCCGGGTGAGCTTCACCAATCTGGACTGGCAGTTGGACGCGCAACAACTGGCGGCCCGCTTCGGCTTTCCCCACTGTTCCCTGGTCAACGACTTCAGCGCCGTGGGCTGGGGCCTCAACGGCCTGGCGGAGCCCGATCTGGCAGTGCTCCAGGCCGGACAGCCCCGGGGGGGCGCCCCCCGGGTGGCCCTGGGGGCCGGCACGGGCCTGGGGGTGAGCCTCTGTCCCTGGCGGGGGGATCATTACCAGCCCATGGCATCCGAAGGCGGCCACCTGGGGTTCGCTCCCACCACCCCGGAACAGGACCGCTTGCTGGCCTATCTGCGCCAACGCTACGGACGGGTCTCCCTGGAACGCATCCTGTCCGGCCCCGGGATGGAAGACCTGTACCGCTTCTGCCGGCTGGAGGCCGGTCTGGCGGAAGACCCCGGCCTGGCTGCCGCCCAGGTAAGTCAGCGGGGCCTGACCGGCGCGGACGCCCAGGCGGTCCGGGCCCTGGGCCTGTTCACCGCCATCTACGGCCAGACCGCCGGGGATCTGGCCCTGGCCGCCCGGGCGGATGGGGGCGTGTTCCTGGCCGGCGGCATTGCCCCGCGCCTGCTGGACCTGTTGGGCGATGGCCGCTTCCTGGCCGGCTTCCGCGCCAAGGGCCGCTTCGCCGCCTGGATGGAGCAAGTCCCCGTGGCCGTGGTCCTGGACCCGGACATCGGCCTCAAGGGCGCGGCCCTGGCGGCAGGCTACTCCCGGTAAAGGGCCAGGGCGGCAATGCGCCCTTCGATGCGCTTGACCATCTCCGTATAGGCCGGCTGGCCCACCCCGCCGAAACGGGCCTGGAACTCCGCCTCGCCCATGAACTCGGGCAGGTCGGCCACGGCCGGAAAATATTCGGCCCCATCCTGGCTGCCCGCCAGGCGGTTCTGGATCTGCCGGGCCCGGGCCGGGGAACCGGTGGCCGCTTCACCGAAGCGGGTGCCCGCCCGATCCGCCGCCAGGTCGGTGAAGGAGAACCCGCTGCCCTGGCGACTGTCCTTCAATTCCTTGTAAAGGCCGGCCAGATCGGAGAACCCGGCCCCACCGGTGGCCGACAGGAAGGCCGACAGGGCGAAATGCTGGGAAAAATCCACCCGCCCGGCCAGGCGCACCCCCCGGTGCCGGTCCGGATTGGCCATGCCGCGCCGGGACAGAAGCTTGCCGCCCACCACGGCCTCCGCCAGGGCCGACAGGGCCGCCCGGTTTTCCGCCACCGGATCCCCCGCCCCGGATCGGTCCCTGGCCAGGCTGAACGCCTCCCCCAACAAGACCGGGAAATCCTTGGTCTTCACCTGGGCCAGGCGCTCCCGATAGACCGCCACGGCGGAATCCCCGCTCCCCGCCCCGGCGGCCCCGGCCATGGCCTTTTCCACCGCCGCACCCCGCCAGGTGAAACCCAGGGCCAGCCCCCCGCCCACCAGGCGGGCGCTGTCCAACAGCTCCCGGCCCGCCGCCAAACCTTCGGAATAGGGCGACAGGGCCAGGGCGAAGGCCAGCAGATCCCCGGACACGGCGGCGGGAATGGGCATGCCCCCCAGGCGCATGTCCGCCGGCACCAGCATGTCCCCCTGGGGCACCAGGCCCAGTTCCAGGTTCAGCCAGCGGCTGACCAGGGGCAGGGGCAGACTGGCCCGCACCACCAACTGATCCAGCGCGATGCTGGCGCTGGCACTGCCCTTGGCCAGTCGCGCCGCCAGGTAGTTGACCCCCTTGTCCAGATCGCTTTCGGAGACCACCAGATTGCGCGACTCGCCTTCCTTCATGCGGCGCAGTTGCAGGGAATCGATGATGGCCTTGCCCTTCTCCATGTCGGCCAGGTCGATCATGGCCGGCCGCTCCAGGCTGGGCCCCGGATCGGTGGCCCAGAAGAACATCCCCGCCAGCAGGGCCAGGGGCAGGATGACGAAAGCGAACAACCCGCGCATCAGCGTTTTCTCCCGTAGTCCTTGAATTTTTCCAGTACCTCGGCCATTTCCCGGTCCTCCAGCAGGACGGGCTGGCCCACTTGCAGACAGCGCAGGTATTGCCCGGCCAGGGCCTCCACCTCCAGGGCCAGATGCAGGGCCCCTGCCAGGTCCGAACCCCAGGCCAGCAGGCCGTGGTTGGCCATGAGGCAGGCCCGGCGCCCTTGCAGGGCCTCCAGCACCGCAACGGACAGGGCCTGGGTGCCGAAGGTGGCGTAGCGGGCGCAGCGGATGTCCGTCCCCCCGGCCATGGCCACCATGTAGTGGAAGGGGGGAATGTCCCGGCGCAGGCAGGCCAGGGCCACGGCAAAGGGGGAATGGGCGTGGACGATGGCCCGGGCCTCGGGAAAGGCGGCGTAGATGTCCCGGTGGAAACGCCATTCGCTGGAGGGCTTGAGAGCGTCTACCGGGGCGGGCGTGGGGAGGAAAGGATCGTTGGTTTCCCCGTGGGGGGCGACCCGCACGGGCAAGGGGACGATGTCCCGGGCGGTCAGGCCGGACATTTCCCGGGCGGAGGGCGTGATGAAGAATGCATCGCCCAGGCGGGCGCTGATGTTGCCCGAGGCCCCCTGGTTGAGCCCCTGGGCCACGCTGCGCCGGGCGTATTCGGCCACCAGGCCGGGCAGTTCGGATGGGTTCATGTCCGCTCCGGATAAAGATGGGCCAGGGCCTCCCGGTTGGCGGCGCACACGCCCCGCTCGGTGATGAGGCCGCTCACCAGGCGGGCCGGGGTCACGTCGAAGGCCGGGTTGGCACAGGGGCTGCCCAGGGGCGGCAGACGCACGCTCAACAGCCGGCCGTCGTCGGCCAGACCGGCGATGTAGGCCACCTCATCGGCATCCCGCTCCTCGATGGGAATGGCCGTCCCGTCGGCCAGGGTGAAATCGATGCTGGGCCCGGGGGCCGCCACGTAGAAGGGGACGCCGTTGTCCCGGGCGGCCAGGGCCTTGAGGTAGGTGCCGATCTTGTTGGCCACGTCGCCGTTGGCCGCCGTCCGGTCGGTGCCGACGATGCACAGGTCCACCCGGCCCTGGCGCATGAGGTGGCCGCCGGCGTTGTCGGCGATGACCGTGTGGGGGATGCCCGCCTGGTTCAGTTCCCAGGCGGTGAGGCTGGCCCCCTGGTTGCGCGGCCGGGTCTCGTCCACCCAGACGTGGACCGCCACCCCGGCTTCACGGGCGGCGAAGATGGGGGCCAGAGCGGTCCCCCAATCCACCGTGGCCAGCCAGCCCGCATTGCAATGGGTGAGGATGTTCACCGGCTCGGCCCGCCCCCCTCCAGCGGCCCGGATGAGGGCCAGGCCGTGGGCACCGATGGCCCGGTTCTGGGCCACGTCCTCGGCGCACAAGGCCGCCGCCTCGGCCCAGGCAGCCTCGGGGCGCCGTCCTTCGGGCAGATCGTCCAGACGGGCCAGCAACCGCTCCACCGCCCAGCGCAGGTTCACGGCAGTGGGCCGGGTGGCAATGAGCCGGTTGGCCGCCCCTGCCAGAGCGCTGTCGCTGGCGTCCCGGTCCGCCGCCAGGGCCAGGCCATAGGCCGCCGTGGCGCCGATGAGGGGCGCGCCGCGCACCCGCATGACGGCGATGGCCTCCGCCGCGTCGGCCAGATCGGCCAGTTCCCGGGTCACGAATTCGTGGGGCAGGCGGGTCTGGTCGATGATGGCCACCCGGCGCGGCCCCTGGTCGAGAACCGGCCAGATGGTGCGGGTGGGCGTGCCTTGGACGAGCATGGGTGACCTCGGGCTGGACTGGCTGATGTGGTTTCGGCTTTTCAGCCTGGAACGGGCTGGATTATCCTTGATTCCTCAGTTGAACACGTCCGAAGGCGCGAATTCCCACATCCTTGCGGCTTAACGAGACCAATACAGCGGTCAACTGAGGAATCAAGGATTGTCGGGCTTGCAATACAATCCGGCCATGCCTGCGCCATCCCTTCTGTCCCCCCTGCTGTCCGCCCTGAACACCCTGCTGGCCACCCAGCCCGACGCCCGGGCCCGGCTGGCCGCCCACGCCGGCCGGGTGATCCGCCTGGCCCTGCCGGGTGCCGCCGTGGACCTCACCCTGGATGAAGGAGGCGCCTTCAGGGCCGCCCCGGCCGAAGCCGCCCCGGACCTGACCCTGACCCCGGACCCGGCTGCCCTGCCCCGCTGCTTGTCCGGCGGCAGCCTCAACGACCTGTTCCGCATCCAGGGCGACGGCACCCTGGGCAGCGACCTGGCCGCCGCCCTGGCGGGCTTCGACTGGGTGCTGGCCCTGCGGCCCTGGCTGGGCGACCTGGCCGCCGCCCGGGTGGACCAGTTCTTCCGTGAATTCAGCCGATGGGGCCGGGGAGCCGCCGAGTCGGCCGGGCGCAACCTGGCCGAATACGCCGTCCACGAACAGGCCCTCCTGGCCGACCCTCTGGCCATCCGGGGCTTCGTCGCCGAAGTGGACGCCCTGCGGGAAGCCGCCGACCGGCTGGAAGCCCGCCTTAAACTCCTGGAAGGCCGGCGGCCAATCTGATGTATCTCCTCCGCCTGCTGCGCATCTTCTTCACCGCCATCCGCTTCGGCCTGGACGAATTCTTCCTGGGCCACGAGCGGATCCGCTTCATCCAGCCCCTCTTCCACCTCCTGTTCTTCTGGCGCAGCCTGAAGCAACCCCGGGGGGTACGCCTGCGCCTGGCCCTGGAAAGCCTGGGCCCCATCTTCGTCAAGTTCGGCCAGATGCTCTCCACCCGGCGGGACATGATTCCCACCGACATTGCCGACGAACTGGCCCGGCTCCAGG
This sequence comes from Thiobacillus denitrificans, assembly GCA_020723405.1. Classification (GTDB taxonomy): domain Bacteria; phylum Pseudomonadota; class Gammaproteobacteria; order Burkholderiales; family Thiobacillaceae; genus PFJX01. The sequence continues at coordinate 107,171 of DYIY01000004.1, forward strand.
ATCGGGTGCCCCCCTTCCCCAGCCGGCAGGCCCTGGCGGTCATCCGGGAAGACTACGGCCGGGACGTGGAGGCGATGTTCGCCGAGTTCGACCCGGTGCCGGTGGCCTCCGCATCCGTGGCCCAGGTCCACCGGGCCCGCCTGAAGACCGGCGAGAAGGTGGCGGTGAAGGTGTTGCGCCCCAACATCCAGAAGGTCATCGGCCACGACCTGCAGATCCTGCGGGCCATCGCCGGCCTCATCGAAAGCCTGTGGCACGACGGCAAGCGCCTCAAGCCCCGGGAAGTGGTGAGCGAATTCGCCAAGCACCTGGACGACGAACTGGACCTGATCCGGGAAGCCTCCAACTGCTCCCAACTGCGGCGCAATTTCCGCGATTCCGACCTGCTGGCCGTGCCGGAGGTCCACTGGGACTACTGCACGCCCCAGGTCATGGTCATGACCTGGATGGACGGCATCCCCATCTCCCAGGTGGACGAACTGCGCCGCCGGGGCGTGGACATCAAGAAACTGGCCAAGGCCGGCGTTGAGATTTTCTTCACCCAGGTGTTCCGGGACGGCTATTTCCACGCCGACATGCACCCGGGCAACATCCTGGTCCAGGACGACGGCAAATACGTGGCCCTGGACTTCGGCATCATGGGCACCCTCAACGAGTCGGACAAGAACTACCTGGCGCGCAACTTCCTCGCCTTCTTCAACCGGGATTACCAGAAGGCCGCCCTGGCCCACATCGAATCCGGCTGGGTGCCGGCGGACACTCCGCCCCAGGACTTCGAGGCGGCCATCCGCGCCGTCTGCGAACCGGTCTTCGACCGGCCCATCAAGGACATCGCCATCGGCAAGGTGCTGCTGCGCCTGTTCCAGATCTCCCGCCGCTTCGGCATGGAGATCCAGCCCCAGTTGGTCATGCTGCAAAAGACCCTCATCAACATCGAAGGCCTGGGCCGGGACCTGGACCCGGACCTGGACCTGTGGGCCACCGCCAAGCCCTTCCTGGAGCGCTGGATGAGCGAACAGATGGGCTGGCGGGGCTGGATCCGCACCTTCAAGGAAGAAGCCCCCTTCATCGGCACCCTGCTGCCGCAACTGCCCCGCCTGGCCAACCAGGCCCTGCGCGCCGAGCGCCTGGCCAAGCTGGAAACGGGCATGGAATTACTGCTGGCCCGGCAGCAGGGGCGCAACCGCTGGCTGGCCATCATCGCCATCCTGCTGGCGGTCATCGCCGGGGCCCTGCTCAAGCCCTGAATCCCGCCGGCCCTCGGTCACTTGGTTGGGGATTTCATCAGCCCAGCCCGGGGAATGGCCGAAAATACATGTAATTATTCTTTATAATCAATGCCATATATATATGGCACAGGCCTTGCTTTAAGCCCCTCAACACAACATTCAGGGCAAGGCGGCAAGTCATGGGCTGTAGCAGTGAACACGAAGAACACCAACTGATCCTGGTTGCCTTGACGGCCTACCTGCGCGCCCACATCCAGGCCGCCGACACCTTTGAAGGCATCCGCGACTGGTGGCTCCCCCGGGACCGCTTCCCCGCCCCCGACCCGCAGGCCCTGGAACAAGCCCTGGCCACCCTGGTCCAGTTGGGCCAACTGGTGCGCTTCGAGTCTTCCAACGGATTGGTGCTGTACATCAACCGGGCGGGCAACCGTTTGCATTAGCCGCATGGGCCACCTGAACCTTGGCGGGATGCCCGGACCCGCAACGTCAGGCCCATGACCCCGCTTCCCCTGCCCCTACTCCGCCGACTCCACCAGTTTCGCACTGTCGTTGTACACCGCCTCGGTCATGGAGGGCGCCCCATCCCCCATGCCGGACGCCTGGACGATCTCGGCGTTCTCGCCGGAAGGCTCCGGCAGGACGCTTCCCGGTGCCCAACCGGCGCCCAGTTCCAGGCTGCGGGTGAAGCCCCAGGTGGCGTGGTGGACGAAGCGCAGTTCCCCGCTGTGCCGTTGCCGGGCCACGGCCCAGTTGACGGCGCTGAAATCCATGTGGATACGCAACAGGCTGCTGTCCTTGTGGCGGGCGGGAAACTGCACGCTGGGGGAATCCATCATGGTGGAGGTGACGCTGGCCTCGGCGACGGCGGGCTGGATGTTGCGGGCGGCGTAGAAGGGGTAGCGCTGTTCGCCCCGGGCCGAGTCGCGGATGGGGAAGTTGGCTGCGAAGGCCAGCCGGTGGCCGTCGGCATAGGTGCCCACGGGCTGGTAGCCGGTCAGGTCCTGGATGTGGCCCACGTCCCAGCGGGCCACCTCCCGGGGGCTGCCGCCGCTGGCCTGGACCTTGGCCAGGAAACTGTAGGTGGGGCCCTCCAGATACACGGCATCGCCCCGCTCTTCGGCCACGGAATCCGGATTGGAATACCGGGCCAGTCCCGAGTCCGCCGCCAGGCTGAACCGGATGCCGGCCAGGGCGGGGTCGGGCGGCGGCGGCGTGGAGGGGGCCGTGCCGGCGGCGAAATGGTCGTCCATGAGGCCCAGGGTGACGGGGCCCACGATGCCGTCCTGTTCCTCCGGGGGCAACCCCCGGGCCGCCTGGAAGTCCTGCACCGCCCCTTCCGTTTCGCTGCCGAACAGGCCGTCCGGCCCGTATTCGGGCAGGGGAAAACCGGCGTCGATGAGGGCCCGCTGGAGCTTTTGCACGGCTGCGTTGGTCCGGGGGCCCCGGGAGCCCTTCTTCAGGTGGACGAGATTGGCCATGACTTGTTCCAGGATCGGGTCGCCCTGGAAGCGGAGGGCACGGAGCCTTTCGCCTGGGGTAGCCGTCTGTCCGCCGTTGCCGGCTTCATCGCCACCCGTCACCCGGGCGGCGGGTAGGGCAGCGCGACAGCGGGGACAGGCGCCGCCGCAGGCGCAGGCCGCCGGGGCAGACCGCGGCGCCGGGACCGCCTGCCTGGAGGTTGTGGGCTTGAGTGCCGGCCGGTCAGGCCGGCGTACAAGCTGGTGGTCAGCGTCGATCGCCATGGTTCGACTTCATGCCGGGGGGTACGGCGCCTTGCCGGAGCATGCCGGGATCATCCCGGTTGGATCGTCCATTTCGGCCTCCAGGATCAGCAGGGTCTCATCCGACCATAGCAGCCGGAGCCGGCCCCGTCTTGCATTGACATGCCAGCGCCCCGCCAGGGACAGACTGCCCTGGCCACTGCCGAAGCCGAGTCTTGCCTGGGAGGCCGGGTCCAGTTCCAGGGGCGGCTCCCCGGCCCAGGGCAGTTCCCAGAGCAGCCGGGCCCGCTCAGGCGTCGCAAAGTCTTGCGGAAAACGCCAACCCCGGGCCCGGCAGATGCCGGCCAGGGCATGCCTGGCGAATGCGCCGGCCAGAGCCGGCCAGGCGCTGGCGTGGAGGGTGGCCGCCCAGGCGCCCCGGCCGAGCCAGATGATCTGCACGGGCACGGGCTCGCTGCAGAATTCGAATCTGCCTGACAAGCGCCAGGCGGGGCCGGCCCGGGTTTCGGCCAACCGATGCCGTGGCAGTCGGGCCAGGCACGTCCAGCGCGAGGGGACGGGCCCCAGCGGGGTCCTTGCCAGGATGCGGGCCAGGGTGGCCGGATCGTCCTCCGGCCCGGCCCGGGCGGCGCAGTCCTGGAGCCAGCCCAGGGCTTGGACAGCCAGACCGGGGCAGGCATCCGATTCCCGGCGGCCCGTCACGGCCCGCTCCCCGTACCCGGCGCGACCTTGGGTGCCGGCTCCTGGGGGCCGGCGGATTCGAAGAGACGCACCAGGGCATAAACGTAGAGGGTGATGCCGATCGCGTCCCGGATGATGCCCGGGGTGGCTTCGAGCAAATTGTTGGCGGAACCGTAGGCCAACCACGGGCTGGCGCTGATTTCCGCCAGGCCGAACAGTTTGTCGGCCACGCCACCGTGTCGGATGCGTCCGACGCCGCCGTAGGCATAGGCGATGATCTCGTCCAGATGGCGGAATGCCAGGCGCATGTAGGGATGTTTGGAGCCGCTTTCCTTCAGGAAGGGAAAGAGTTCGCGCAGTCTGGCATGCATGGCCTCGTGGTACGCCGTGTCGGCCAGTTGCCCCTTGGTCTGGGCCTGGGCATTGACGGCGATCTCGCCGAACTTGCCCACCCAGGACCTGAACCAGCCATCGGTTTTGCTGGACATTTTGGGGTCGATGATCGCCGTGGGCCGGTTCTTGCCCTTGAGCTGCTTCCAGGCCGCATCCACCAGGGCATCCAGTTCGGCCTGCACCGGGACGGTCTTCTGGCCGAACATGAACTTCATCATGGAGCGGACCGTGAGCTGGTCCAGGTTCTCCAGGCCCTGTTTGCCGGCGATGCCCTCCAGGCGGGTGAGGAGGCGGCTCATCTCGGCCTGGAAGACCTCGGACGTGGCCACCCGGCTGCCCTTGGCCAGGCCGGCTTCCAGTTCCCGCACCTGGGCGTCGAGCAGATCCAGTTCCGCACCGGTGGTGCCCCGGCTGGCGGGAGCCAGGCGCTCCAGTTGCTCGCGCAACAGGCCGATGTAGCCGCGCACGGGCTGGCCGGCATATTGCAGATAGGGTGTCCCGGCGGCATCGGCGGCCACGGCGCTGCTCCGTTCGGCGACCACCGGGCCGCTGGCGAGCACCTTGTCGGTGAAGCCGGCAGTCCGGATTTCCGCCCCCGCCAGGGCTTCCCCGGTGGCGGTGCCCGCCTTTACCTCCGTCGCGCCGGCCGCCTCCACCAGTTCCGTCGCCCGCTTGCCCACGGCGCTCTCGGCCTGGACCAGGCCCTTGCCCGCAGCGCCGGCCACGCCGCCCTCCGTCTTGAGTTCCGCCTTGGCGATTTCCTTTTCGATCTCGGCCAGACTGGTCTTGAGCCCGGCCGAGGCGCCCCCCTTCAGGCCACGCCAGGCCTGGCGCAAGAGCAGGCTGCCGGCCAGCACCAGCAGGCCGACCTTGAAGTAGCGCCAGTGCTCCCGGTCATTGTCGGTGTAGCCGACCTTGTCAGTGCTGATGGCATGGTCCAGATCCAGGAAGCGCTGGGCCAGGGCTTCGCTGACCACGAACCAGAAGGCCCGTTGCACGAAGGAGCGGGTCAGGGTCAGGGCAATCTGGCCCGTGGTCATGGCGGTGGCGGCCGAAGCGGCACCCGCTTCCAGGGCGATGAGGGGGCCGGCCACCAGGGAGGCCGCCGCCAGCAGGGACAGGGCCGCATCGATGAGGCCCACCACGGCATCGGCGTTCACCTTGTCCCAAAGCTGTTCGGAGATGTCGGGCAGGTTACCGCCCAGCACCCACATTTCCTGGACGATCCATTCGTTTTCGCCGATCACGTCCCGGTAGCGCTTCACCCAGAAGGTGGTGTGGGGATCCAATTCCCCCAGGCGCAGGCGCACCGGCTCCAGATTGCCGAAGACCTCCTTGTCGAAGTGCTTCCAGTCCGCCCAGACGTTGCCGTGGCCTTCACCCCGCGCCGAGTCCCAGGTCAGTTTCGACACCGTGCGGGCCAATTCCACATTGGCATCGTCCCGCCGCCGGGCGGTGAATCCTTCCTTGTCCAGATTGAGCGGGGAGTCCGGCGGCGGCTTGAAAAGACCGAAACGCAGCACGTTTCCGGCGTTGTCCATGGCCTTCCGGCGCAACTGGCGGATGTTGGGCCAGGGCAGGAAGGTGGGGCTGGCTTCGTCACCCAGCCTGACCACCAGGCCCAGGGTCTCCTCGGCCCGGTCCGCCAGGGCCGCCACCCGGGCCGGATCGCGCATGGGGGCACCCGCCGGGCCGGCGAGCAGTTCCAGCAGGGTGTCGTAATCCTCGATGTCCGGCTGGCCACCCAGGCGCTTTTCCACCGAGGCGGAGAAGTTCGCCAGCCATTCCGCCGCCGCCTGGTCCGTGGCGGCTTCCCCCAGTTGCCGTTCGTAGAAGTGGGCCCGCACCGCTTCGCCAATCTGCCCAGGGGAGCGCTTGGGCAGGAAATAGACCAGTCCCAGGGCGGCAATGTGCTTTTTCCGGGCTTTCCCCTCCGCCGGGCTGGCGCCGGGGGAGACCGTCTCCCCGGCGTGGATTTCCGCCAGCAGGCGCTCGCTGTCGGCCCCCGGTGGCGGCTCCAGGGCCAGTTTGTCCAGGGCGGCATCCACCACGCCGGCCCCCGCCAGGCCCAGAAAGGCGTGCCAGCTCGAACCGGGCGGCAGCTTGGCGGTGTCCGCCAGGCGGTCCAGGTCGAAGTGATGGATGAAATCCCGGTTCGCCTCGAACAGGGCCGCCACCCCTGGGGCCGGATCCTGGCCATAGAGGCCCTTGAGGATGGCGAAGCGATCTTCATCCCGGGTCCCCTCGGGGGGTTTGCCGGAGAACAACAGACTGTCCACCCTGCTGCGCATCTCGTCGCCCAGCTCGAAGGAGGACGCCCAGAAATCCCACAGGGCTGCGCAGGCCACCGAGACGTTCCAGCGCACCTTGAAGTCCGGCTTCTCGATGTCGGCCAGGGCCCGGTTCCAGGCCACGTCCACGGCCTTCCGATCGGCCGCCAGGATGCTCGGCAGCAGATGGCCGATGTCCGACTTGCTGATGGCTTCGGCCACGGCCGGCTTGTCCCTGGCCTCTTCGGCCAGGCGCAGCAGCATCACGTAGGTTCGCGGTCCGAACACCCCGTCCGGGTCCTGGGCCAGGCCGAGGATGGCGGCATCCGCCCCGCTGGCATGGGCATAGCGTTGCAGGCGGTAGGTCTCGTTGGCGAAGGCGTTGGGCAAGTCATCCGGCGTGAGGGAGGCGAAGGGGCGGATGGGCCCCAGGCCCAGGCGGGCCCACCAATAGCGGTTCTTGCTGCGCACCCGGGCATAGTCCAGGGGCAGGCTTTCTCCCTCGTCAACCTCCTCGTCCTGGCCCTCTTCCAGGTGCAAGCGGCCGGCCGGGGGTTTCTCCCGGGGGCGCAACTGCGGCGCACCGGCCCGGTAGGCCCGGGCAATATCCCGTGCCTCCCGTTCCGCCGGACTGGTCCGGGTGGCCACACCGGACAGCACGCCGGCCGCCTGGCCACGGCTTTGCAGGACGTGGGCCAATTCGTGGGCCAGCAGGGCACGCCCGGCCGGGTCTTCGGGGCGGAACTGGCCGGCACCGAAGGCGATGTGGGAGCCCAGGCTCATGGCCCGGGCCCCCAGCGACCGGGCCGTGCTGTCGGCCCGGCTGTCGGTGTGCAGGCGCACATGCCCCAGGGATTCCCCGAACAAGCCTTCAAACTCGCCGCGCAGGGCCATCGGCAGGGCCCGGCCGACGCACCGCGGGCAGCCGCCGCCGCAGGCACAGGCAGGCAGGGGCAGCGCCCGGCCCGTATCCCTGCCCCCCTCTTGGCCGGCGCCACCGGCCATCGGGCTGGCCGTGGCCTGGCCCGGGCCGCTTGTGCGCTTGACCCGTTCCGGCTGGGCGGGGCGCTTCTCCATGGGGCTAGGGGGACGGGTTCCCCTGGCTGCCCAGGCAGACCAGGATGTTCGCCGGCACGTACATCGGCCAGTTCAGGCCCCGGCTGCGGAAGGCGTGGAAATCCCCCTGGCCGTTGGGTTCCACCTGGACGAAGGTGGTATGGCCGTAGGCGCCGTGGGTGCCGGCGTAGAACCGGTAGGTGGGCACCACCCGCACGTTGTCGGCCCGGGTGAAGCGGGTGCCGCCCACGCTGATGATGAACAGATCGGTTTCGCCGAGGCTGCCCTCGATGCGGTACAGGGGGCAGAAACGGTAGCCGCTGCTCCCCTGGCTCACGGCGATGGTCTGCAGGTCGTAGAGGGCCGGGGCCTGGCTGTCGTCGATGAGGTCCAGGTCCGGCGGCCAGGCCCCGGTGGCGCCCATGGGGGTGAAGCGCCGGTTGCGCTCGAAGTCGTGGTCCAGGTCGTATTCCACCAGGGCTTCGTCCACGCCCACCTGGTCGCAGAACCGGCCGATGTCGTCCCGGCTGTAGTTCAGGGCGGCCATGTAGAAGGCGATGAGGTTGGAGGGCAGATCTTCCTGGGAGAAGGAGGATTCCCCCACCAGGTCGGTCCATTCCTGCTGGGTCTCGAAGGCCATGGAGATGCGCTTGAACAGGCTCAGGGCCACGGCCAGGATCTCGTCGTCGGAGAGGGGGCGCAACAGCCGCACGCTGACCCGGGCACTGGACAGCACCGTGCCCAGGTGGGGCACCCGGGAGGTCATGGATTGGGTGGTCAGTTCGCCGCTGGCGGCGGCCCCGCCCCCTGCCGCAGCGCGCAGGGCATCGGAGGCGGCCCGCACCCGGGCGATGATGTCCAGGGACAGGCCGGGGTCGGCGTGGGACCAGTCGATCCAGCCGCAGTTGTTGGAATAGCTGTAGCGGCCGTCCTCCACCCCGCCCCGGGTGGGCACCCGGTCGATGCGCGGGGCGCCGGCCCGGGCCTGCTGGACCACGTGGGCCAGTTCGTGGGCCAGCAGCCAGCGGCCCCCCGGTGCGTGGGGCGCATACTCCCCAGGGCCGAAGACGATGTGGCTGCCCAGGGTGTAGGCCCGGGCGGAGAGTTGCCGGGCGCTGCGCTGGGCCGCCCCGTCGGTATGCACCCGCACGTGGCCCAGGTCCCGCTGGTAGCGCGGTTCCAGCCAGGCCCGGGTGGCGGGGTCCAGGGGCTGGCCGGTCGATGCCGCCACCGGCAGGGGGGCGGCGGCGGGGGAAGCCCGGGCAGCGGCCTTGCGGTCCATGGCCGGCCGGGGGGCAGGCAACAGGCTCCCCGGGGTGCCGCCGGCCACGATCCGGTCCGCCACCGCGTCCGCTTCACGTTCCCGGGCCTCCCCGGGCCGGCTCACCGGCAGCGGGGTCCGGGGCCGGCAGCGGGGACAGGTGCCGCCGCAGGCGCAGGCAACCGGTCCAGCCGATGGGGAGCCAGCGGGCGGCCGATGGCCCGGCACCCGGGGCCTGGGCAGGCTGGGGAGCGGTCTGGCCCGCGCCGGGCGGGCTTCGCTCAACGCCGGCAGGGCCATGTCCGCATCCGGGCCGGCGCGGCGGCCCCCTGGTGGGCTCCGGTGCACCCGGCCAAAGCCGGCCTGCCCATCCCGGCCCCCATCAGAAACAGGTCCGGGACGTATCCCCATCCCGCCAGAGGTGGGCGGCGAAGAAGGCGTAGGCGTCCGGGTTGTCCATCCGCCCCGCCGTGGTCTGCCCGGCGGGCGGGGCCACATCGCCGGCCGGATAGCCGGCGCTGCCCCGGTTGGGGGGATGGGCCCCGGCCACGCCGATGCCCACGTCGTGGGCACCCTCGTGGATGAGGATGATGGCCCGGCAGGTGGGCGAGAGGGGCCAGAAGGGCCGGCAGACGTGGACCAGGTCGTCGTCGGGGATCCAGAAGGCCTGCTCCCCTTCGCAGATGTTGTTGCTGTTGCAGATGTAGTTGCCCACCACCAGGGTGTTGTTGATCTGCTCGTAGGTGTTGGAGAGGGTGGTGCGCTGGGCGTCGGTGGGGGCGATGAAGTGCCGGCCCAGGGCCGTGTCGTAGGTGCTGCCCGCCGCCGGCGCGGCCCCCAGGGCCCGCCGGGCGGCGCCCACGTATTCCCGGGCCCGCTGCCGGGCGGTCTCCAGGCGCTCGTTGGCGTCGGCGATGCCGGTGATGCCGGCGCTGCAATCCCGATAGGCGGACGTGGCCTCGGCCTGGAGGGCTTCCGCGTTGCCCGCGTCGGCCGGGGCATCCAGGGCGTCGCCTGGGCCGTCCCGGGTCTTGCGTGCCGCCAGTTCCGCCTCCCGTTGGCACTTGGGGCAGGTGCCTCCGCAGGCACAACGGGGCCGCCGGCCAACCCCCCCGGACAGGAGCGGGGCCGGACCCGCCGTCCGCCAGGCCCGGCCGCCACTGCGGGGACCGGGCCCGGTCTCTTTCTTCCTTCTGGCCTCATCGGCACACGCACGCATTTGCCGTCCCTCCGGCGGGTCTGGCCCGCCATCAATCTTACTTGGCCTTGCCGCCGCTTCCCTTGCCGCCGCCCGGCTTGTCCGGCGTGGTCTTCTTCGCCGTCCGGCCGGTGGACCTGGCGGGCGCCTTGCCCTTGGCGGGTCCGGACCTGGTCCGGGCCTCAGGCTGGGGAGCCTTCTCCGTCTCCGCCTCCACCACCCGCTTGTCCAGCCCGACCACCTCGGCCAGTTTGGAGGCCGGGGCCCGGGTCAGGGTTTCCATGTCGGCGATGCCGGCGGCCCGGTATTTCCCGGCGGTCTTGGGCCCGATGCCCTTGACGTTTTCCAGGGGGGTGGATTTCACGCTCCCCTCCTGGCCACCCACCGGGGCCGTGTAGATGACGCTGCCCAGGGTGCGGGCCGACAGGGGCACCACCGGGTCGGCCAGGGTCTGGGCCAGACGGGTGGTGGAGCCCGTTGCAATGGTCGTCTTGCCCTGGGCCAGGACCTGGCCGTCGCTGCCGGTCACCCGCACCTGGACACCCTGCTCTTCGGCCAGACGCTTGGTGGTGGCGGCGTCCAGTTCCAGGACGTAATGGCCGGCGGCGTCGGTCTTGCCGGTCACCCCCAGGGCGGAGCCGTCGGCCCGCACCAGGGCGACCTCCAGGCCCTCCCGGCCCCGCCCGGCGGCATCGGCCACCCGGCCGTCCAGCACCGCACCGTCGGCGGCGGCCTCCGCTTCTTGGATAGCCGCCAACTGGGTCTGCACCCGGAATTGCTTCAGGCTCTCGGCGTTGCGCGCCAGACGGGTTTCCATGGTCCTGGCCTGGGCGCTGTCCGCCCCCCGGGTCTGGACGATGTAGGCCGCCTGCTTCTTGCTGTCCTGGCGGGCGGCGTATTGGAAACCCTGCACGCTGTTCAGGGACTGGTTCAGGGCCAGCTTGCCGGTGGCGGCCCCGTCGGCCTGGCCGTAGGCCGGGGCGTTTTCGGCCAGGTAGCTGATCAGGAAGGCCGCGAGCAGGTAGTCCGTGGCATTGTCGGCGCCTTCCTTGGGGCAGCGGTTGGAGACCAGCACCAGGTTGTTGTCGCTGACCACCGGCAGCCCCCCCGTGGAACTGCCGTTGGACAGGGCGATGATGCAGTGGTCCCCCTGGTTGTGGGCGGTGGTGTTCATGGTCATCAGCTTGGCCAGGGCGGACAGGCCCAGGGCATGGCTCCACAGGGACAGGCCGCAGAACAGGGTGCGTTCCCGGAACCGGCTGTCGGTGGCCCGCACGGTGAGACCGAAGGCGGCGGTGTTGCCGAACAGCACGTCCTGGCGGAAGACGGCACTCTGGTTGGCGTCGTAGCCCAGGTCGTCCAGGGTGAAGAGGAGTTGCGACAGGTAGGCCCGGTTGTCCGGGCCCATGCGGCTCTGGTTGCTGTTGAACTGGATCTCGCCACCGGGCAGCAGGGTTTCCACCACCGGCACCTTGGCGAAGGCGTTGCTGGTGAAGCGCCTGTCGCTGGCCAGCATGGCGTAGTTGCCCGCAGCGGCGCCGCCGGCGCCGGCCCCCGTGGTGTCCCCCACGGTACTGGCCGCCGGGTCGTCCTTCTGGTCGGATTCGGGGAACTGCATCTGCCGGTGGATGCCCCCCAGGTTGAGGATCAGCACCGTACCCACCAGGCTGTCCAGCAGGCCGAAGAAGCCTTCCCGCTCGCTGTTGAAGCGGTTGCTGTCGCAGGCCACCGGGCCGAAGGCGAAGGCGGTGAGGGCCCGGCCGGCGGGCTGGTCGATGATGTTGTCGGCCAGGCGCAGGGCGGGTTTCTGGAAAGCGTCGGCCTCGCCGCCCAGGAGAAAGGCGCCGGCCAGGCGCACGTACACGCCGCCCCGGATGCCTTCCAGGCGGCCGCCGCTGTATTCCTGGTCCAGGGGACCGTTGCCGCTGATGCGGTTGCCGCGCAGTTCCAGGTCCTCGGCGTAGCCGACGAACACGCCGCAGGTGGGGTTCACGGCGCTGGTGCCGTTGTCGTGGATGCGGTTGTCGGCGATGAGGGCCGATTCCACCAGGGCCAGGGAGATGCCGCCCTGGCCCACGTCCCGGGCGGCCCGGCGCATGAAGTCGTCGAACACGGCCAGCAGGTTGTGGTGCAGGCGGTTCTCCCGGATGGTCAGGTCCACCACCACGTTGCAGGAACCCACCAGTTCCCGGGGCGCCATCAGGTAGCTCAGCCAGGTGACCTGGTCTTCCAGGCTGCTGAAACCGTCGGGCAGGGGCGGGGTTTCAGGCTTCGGGGCGTAGGGCAGGAAGCCGATGCCCGAGAGGGCCATGCGCTCCACTTCGTTGCTTTCGATGGCGATGCGGTAGAGGCGGGATTCGTCCTCGGCCACGGCGCCGCTGGCCAGACGCACCACCAGGATGTAATAGGTGAGGCTGACCGCCGCCAGGTCGATGCTGGCCTCCCGCAGTTCCACGATCTCGTAGCCGGCTTCCACGCTGACGCTGTAGCCGAGGGCGGGGATGCCCACGAAACTGAAGGCCCCTTCCGCGCCGCTGCTGGCGTAGTGCTGCACGGCGCCGTTCTGGGACAGATAGACGTCGATGCCGGCCAGGCCCTGGCCGCCTTCGTCCTGGACGTAGCCCGTCATGTTCCGGTCGGTGAGGGTCACCGTGGGGGTGATCCCCCCCGGGCTGGCCGTCAGTTCACCGGGCAGCAGACCCCCGAGGGTGATGCCGTGGCCGGCGCCGCCGTCCACGTGGTTTTCCAGCAGGCGGGTTTCCTCGCAGGCGCCGCGCAGATGGATGCCGCCCCAGGCCTGGTAGGGCTGGGCCGGGGCCGCGCCGATGACGGCGATCCACAGGTTGCTCACATAGCCCAGCACCCAGGGCAGGTTGCCGTAGAGCTGGTCGGTATCGGCGCAGGGGTCGTCGGGATTGGGATTGTCGCCGCCGTCGTCGTCCCCGCCGGGGGGCTGTTCGGACCAGGGCCACACCCCCACCCGGTTGCGCTCCACCAGGGCGTCGCGGACCCGCAGGGAGAAAGCCGCCTGGCCATGGGCGGTGTCCATGAGCCAGGCCCGGTTGTCGGCCAGGTGCACGTCGCGCAGGCCGTGGACCCGCAGGCATTCCGTGTGGGCCAGCATGCGGCAGTCCCGCACCGAGAACTCGTGGGCGTCGGCCTTGGCGTCCCCCAGGGCCAGGACGGCCCGGCCGGCGAAGCTGATCATGTCCAGGCCGCTGACGTGGATGTCGTTGCAGTTGCTGAAACTGAGGATGGGCTCGGCCGGGGTGGCCTGGCGGGGCAGCATCCAGGTGCGGTGGGCGCAGCCTTCGATGCGGATGTTGCTGCGCCCGCTGAGGGCCAGGTTGGCGAAGTGCAGGCCGGGCAACAGGCACAGCTTGCCGCCGAGGGCAGGCAGGTGGCTGGCCGCCTCTTCCAGGCTGTTGAAGTCGCCGAAGCTGGACAGGCCGTCCCCCACCAGCAGGGTGCAGCACACCTTCTGCCGGGTGAGGGGGTTGAAGCGGCGCCGGCAGTCGTCGATGGGGTCCGCCACGCCTTCGGCGGTCCAGTGCAGTTCGGCCAGGGGCACCCGGCGATACACCGGGCCGTCCGGGGCCCGGTCGTCCACCAGGATTTCCGGGTTGCCGATGTCTCCGGCCCGCACGGCGAAGGTCCAGTAGTCCCCGGGCCGGTAGCTGCCGGCGGGGGAGGTGAAGCTCAGGTGGATGCCGTCGTTGAGGTGGACCGGGGTGACCGGATCGTCGAAATCGCCGAGGGCCAGCAGGCCGTCCCACAGGCGGAAGAACACGGTCTCGCCGGGGGCGGCCGAGGGGAAGCTGCCATAGACCTGGGGATGGGTGAGTTCCAGGTCCTGGTCGCCGTTCAGGGTGGCGAAGGCGCCGTAGCTCACCCGCCAGTGGCCCAGGCTGGCGTCGAACACCAGGGCCTCCAGATAGAACCCGGTGAAACCGCTGTTGACGATGGCCGTGCGGTTGGCGCCCAGCACCACCCGCCGCTGGGCGCCGCTGATCTGGAATTCCCCCCGGCCCACCAGGCCGCCGTTGAAGCGGGACCACTTGAACCAGGGCCCGCCGGCATCGGCCAGGGCGATCTCGATGCGGTAGAGGTTGTGTTCGAAGCCGGTGTAGCCGTTGTTGCTGGTCACCGGGCAGGCTTCGTCGCTTTCCTCCGGGGGTTCCAGGCTGGCGGAGAGGCGCCCGCCGGCGGGCTCGGCGAGACGGCCGGCCACGCTGGCGCAGGTTTCGTTGGCCCCCAGGCGGAGCAGGCCCAGGCCGGCCCGCACGTTGAGCCGCTCGGCGGTGTCGGGCCCGCCCAGGGCGGGCTCCAGCAGGCGGTCGGGCACCTGGAAGCCGTTCAACTCCTCCAGGGTGAATTCCAGCACCACCGCGTCCCGCACCCCGGCGCCGATGCCGGCCACGCCGGTGCCGGCCGGGTTGTGGGGCGGCGGCAGATAGGGGGCGTCCAGCGTGAGGTCGGTGCTGCCGGGCAGGTAGAGCAACTGGCCGTCGGCCCAGACCCGGCCCGGGTGGAGCCGGACCTCCACGGCGTCGCCGTTGACCTGGGCGGCCACGACTTTCCAGCCGTCCGCTTCGCCGGCCGGCACGGCGGCGACGCCGGCGCCGATCACGTCCCGGCCGGCCTGGGTGCGCCAGTTCAATTCGATGAGGCCGGCTTCGGTGAGGTCCGCGTCCAGGGTCACCCGGCCCTGCTGGAACAGCACGGCCTGGTCGTTGTGGTGGGGCTTGAAGCGCCAGTTGGAGAAATCGCCTTTCATGGTGTGCTCCCGGTTCCGGACCCGGCGTTCAGGTCTCGGCAATCAACAGGGGCCGCGCGCCCACGGGCATGAATTCGCGCAGCCGGATGGTGAGGTTGATCCATTTGTGGGCCTCCAGCAGGAAACCGAAGGCGCCCATGGCGTCGTCCTCCGGGCCCCGCTGGCGGATGCGGAAATCGCTGCCGGCCGCCAGTTGCCCGTAGCCGGGCTGGCCGTGCCAGGTGGCGGTGAAGGCCAGCCGGGCGTCGATGAAATCCACGCAGGCGTGGTGGGGCGGCAGCCGGTCCCCGTCCCCGGAAAAACCGCTGTACTTGAGGCAGCCCTGCTGGTTGTTCCACACCCACAGGCGCTGGCAGAACAGGCCGCCATAGCCCGAAGCCCGGGCCACCCGCACCCGGCCCAACAGGGTGGCGCCGCGCAGGTCCAGGGGCGGCCCCCAGCCGTTGAGGGGGTCGCTGAAGGCGGTGAGGGCGTGGACGTCCTCCGGGGAATCCCCCACGTTCCTGCCGGCATCCACGATGCAGGACTCCAGGGTGAGCCGGTAGCCGTCGTCCACGAACAGCGCGCCGGTCACGCTGGCTTGCAGGATCAGGTCCGGGGTGGCGGCGAAGGCGTCCAGTTCGGCCGGGTCGGCAAAGCCGTAGTCGTTGGCCAGCTGCAGGGCGGGCATGGAGGCTGTGCGAGCGCCGCAGGTGGCCACGTGCCCCCCCGGGTCCAGGGTGCAGCCCTGGATTTCCAGGCGGGCCAGGGCGGCCCGGGCGATGAGGGGCTGGTCCGGGCCCAGGCCCGGACCCCGGGCGAGGAACAGCCCCTCCAGGCGGACGGCCAGCTCCGCCACGCTGCCGGCGGCCGGGTCCACGGGACGGAAGCCCAGGGGGACGGCCAGGCGCAGCAGGGGCCGCTGGCCGTCGGCGGCACGGAGGATGAGGGAACGGTTGAGGAGCAGGCTGGTGCGGCCGTTTTCGGTCAGGGTGCCGGTGGCCAGGGCGCCCAGATCCAGGTCGTGGTCCAGGCTGTCGAGGATTTCCACCACCACGGGCACCAGGCTGGTCTCCAGATCCGCCAGGGCGCTGGCCAGATCGGGCCAGGCCGGGCTGGGCACCGGGCGGATTTCCGTGGGCTGGCCGGCGAATTCCGGGGGCGCCCCCGGCCGGGACTGGGGATGGGCCCCCACCGGCCCCACGGCAGCGTAGGTATAGGCCACCAGCAGGTTGCTGACCTCGTCCAGTCCCTCCCCGGGGACCAGGGCCAGGGCCTGGGCTTCGTTGGACAGGCCGAAGATGACCCGGCCGATGTCCGGGTCGATGAGGATTTCGTGGTCCCCCACGGGATGGTCCAGGCAGGCGTCCCAGGCGCACAGGTTGGCCCCCCGGAAGGTCCAGGTCCCGTCCAGTTCCGGCAGGTCGGGCAGGTAGAAGGCGAGGCCCGTGTCCCCCAGGTCCAGGTCGGCGGGGACGGCTCCCGCCTGGTAGCGGTCCAGGGCCACGTATTCCTCCGGCCGCCCGGCCTCGGAGCCGCTGCACAGGCGGGTCCAGGGAATGGGGCCAGGGACGGCATCCGCCCGGGTGAGGGTCTGGGTCTGGCCGGCGGCCGACAGGGGCGGCGCCCGGTAGGTGTTGAACAGGCGCACCGGCCGGCCCAGCCGGTCCAGGTCGAAGCCCACCAGCCAGGCGGCCTGGCCCGCCGGGGCACCGGCCACTTCCCCGTACAGGCCGGGCAGGGGCCGGGCCATCGGGATGCGGTAGGGCACCAGACGCCACAGGCGCACCGCCAGGTTGGGCAGGTTCCAGTGGACCTGGCCATCGTCGGCCCGCTTCACGTCCGGGTGATGGGCGAAGGGATCGAAGGCGCCCCCCAGCAGGGAGAGCATGGCCGGGTCCCGCACCGGCACCGTGCCGCCCCGGGGTACGGTGAAGCGGGTCAGGGCCGTGGAGCCGTAGGGCAGAGCCCCGGCGGCATCGGGCCGCTGGTGGTTGAGGTGCTGGCTCCAGGCCAGCCCGGGGAACAGTTCCGCCGCCCGGCAGGGCCAGCCGGTCAGGTTGGCGGCCAGCCGTTCGATGGCCCCCAGGGTGCCCTTGCGCCGGCGCAGGGCGATGGTGTCCGCCACGTCGGCCCGCAGGGTGCGGGGGTCCCCCTGCAGGTGGCTGGTACCCAGCAGGTCGGCGAGGTAGGGAATGACCCAGTCGTCGCAGGTGTCGATGAACAGGTCGTGGTGGAGGGCCTCGATGTTTTCGTGGAGGGCGCTGAAGCTGCCTTCCACGCTGGCCAGGTAGGCCCGCAGGGGATAGGGCGGCACCTGTTCCGTATCGCGGATGCGGTGGATCTCCGGCAGGCGTTCGTAGAGGGGGACGCGGGGCAGGCTCATGGACAGGCTCCGGCGGGGGTGGCCACGGACACCAGGGTCAGGTGGGGCGGGGCCAGTTGCAGCATTTCCTGGGACGCCGGGCTCAGCACTGCCGCCAGGGAGCGGGGCATGGCGGGCAGGGCCAGATTGGCGGGATCGTCGTCTTCCGGCAGGTTGGCGTCGTTGGGCGCGAACATGCCCAGGGCCGTGGCCCGGCACCAGAGGACGCCCGGCACCGCCTGGACGCTGCCCTGGATGCGGCTGGCGTATTCCTTCTGCCCCAGGCGGCGCCGGCCCAGGCCGAACAGGCCCGTGTACCGGCTGGCCTCGTCACCGGCCAGGCCCAGGGCGCCGCGGATGGCGGCTTCCAGATCGGCTGTGGCCAGGGCCGGGTTGCCGGCGTAGTCCAGGTCCAGCCACAGGTAGCGCAGGAAGGCCTGCTCCACGGTGACCGGGAAGCGATTGGGGCCCCGGCAGCGCTGCCAGTCCTGGAGGGTGGCCCGCACCGTCTCGAACTCCGTTTCCCGGCCGGCGGCCATGAGCACCCGCAGGCTCAGGCCGGGCACGCCGCCGTTCATGGCCCAGGCAGCGCTGGCCGTCACCACGCCGGGGATGGCCAGGGTTTCGCTTTCGTAATCGGCCAGGCTCACCAGCCGACCCAGGCCCTGGACCTTGCCCGGAGCGGCCCGGCGGGCCTTGTCCTGGACTTCCGGTTCGGCCCCGCCGCTCACCACCCCGGGCAGGGCCACCTTGTCCAGACCCTCCACCTTGCTGCCGGCCGACGGGCTGGCCCCGGCCTTGAGGGGGCCGAAGGCGCCGCTGCCGGTGCGCCAGGCGGCGCTCACGTTCTTGATGCCCGAGGGCAGGCGGGCCCCCGTCTCCCCGTCGCCGAACTGCACGTAGCTGTTGCCCTCCGGGTCTTCCCGGACGATGTAGACCCGGGCATCCGGGGACTGGCCGAAGAAGCTGTCCACCCGGTCCCACAAGCGGCCGCCCACCCGCACCTCCAGTTCCGGCGCCTGGGGCGGCGTGGCCCCGGCGGACAGGAGCCAGGTCAGGGGCCCCTTGGGCAGCTTGAAGGTCTGGAAACGCAGGCGGGCGTCGCCGTTGCCCAGCACGGTCTCGGCTTCGGCCTTGCCCTGGGTGGCGTCGGCCAGGTTGCCGTAGACGGTGACGGTGGGCGCTGCCTCGTCGAAATCCGCCCGGGTGAAGGGGGCCGGCGGAGCGTCGAAGGACAGGGACCACATCCTCGGCTCATGGGCCCCCACGGCCATGACGAAGCCCGTGGCCGAGTTGGTGCAGGTCAGCTCCGCCCGGCGGCCTTGCTCGTCCACCAGGATGAGGCGCCGGCCGGCCAGGGTGCGGACTTCGCCCTGGGTGCCGAAGAAGCGCAGGGCCTGGTTGCCGTCGCTGAACGCGGCGCCGTAGGCGGGATCGTGGGCCTGGGGGACCAGGCCCAGGGCCGGGCTGGTCACTTCGTGGATCAGGTAGTCCCGCACGTCGGCCTGGGCATCGTCCAGGTCCGGGTTGCCCATGAGGGCCGTGTCCAGGGTGAGCAGGGTGGATGAACCGGTGAGACTGCCGAAGCCCAGGCTGGTAGTGCGCAGGCCCACCAGGGTCTTGTATTCCACCAGGTCCCGGGCCGTGGTGCCCGCCCCCGTGTCCACCCGGGTCTGGACCAACAGCCCGGCATTGACCGGCAGGTCGTTCACCTGCTGGTCCAGGGGCAGGGTCCGTCCGGACAGATCCAGGCTGCAATCGGTCATGGAACACACATGGTCGGTGCCCAGGTGCCGGCGGAAGCGGGTGTCCGCGACGGTACTGCCGGTGATGGTGCCCGACGCGTCGGTGTCCGGTGTGGTTTGGGTCAAGGGCGCGTTATGGCCGAAATGCCGGAAGCTGCGCCCCAGCCGGTAGGCGGTGGCGGGCTTGGCCCAGCTTTGCCGCAAGGGGGCCTCCAGGTCCACCAGGGTGCGGTCCAGGATCAGCCGGACGGCCTTCACCTTGACGATCTGGGGGGTCTTCTGGGCGGGGGACAGGGCGCTGCCCGTGTGGGTCCAGGCCGGCTCCGGGGGCAAGAGCATGAGCCGGTCCCCGGCCTTGAGCTTCAGGGGCGCCAGCGCATCGGGGCCGGTCACGCCGGCCACGGTGGCAATCTCCAGGGTCGTGGCGCCCGCCGCGAGACTGCCGGCATAGCCCCGGGCCCGGTAGAGGTTGAAGCGGGACAGGTGGGGGTGGGCGGTGAGTTCGTCCCGGGTCAGGAAATCCGCCGGCTTGTCCTGTTCCTCCAGGTCGGCCTTCACCGGGAAACCGGCGGGAAGGGTGACCGGGGCCTTGCCCTTCACCTGGAAGGCAAAGGTGGCCAGCCCGCCGATGCCCGGCGCCAGCCGGTAGCCGGTGAGGCGCACCAGTTCGGCGATGCTCTCCCGCCAGGCGGCGGTGCGCAGGAAGGCCTCGTTGGCGTAGCGCTCCTGGTAGAAGCTGAGGATGTCCCCCAGGATGGCCGCCCCCTCGACCAGGGCGATGGCCGGATCGTCGGGATGGCGATGGGTGAAGGCGGACAGTTCCGGGGCCCGGTCGATGTCCCGCAACATGGCTTCCAGGAACTCCGGATAGGCGCCGATGCGGTAGCCGATGTGGGGCAGGGCCGGCCGGTTGAAGGGCCGGCGGGGGAAGACGAAGCCGTCGGTGTAGAAGGGGTTGCAGTCATCGGCCATGGTCATGCCTCAGGAAGGTGAGGGCGGAGTGGACGGCGCGCTGCTTGGCTTCCCCCTTTGGAGAGGGGGGGCCGGGGGATTGGAACCCGCTCTGCCTGGGCTACCGTCGCTAAATCCCCCCTGCCCCCCTTTACGAAAGGGGGGAACAGCGTCGCGATGCCGAAGACCTGGGCTTCCCGCCAACCAACTCCCCCCTTTGAAAAAGGGGGGTGGGGGGGGATTTGATCCCGCTCCGTCATGATCACCGCCGCTAAATCCCCCCTGCCCCCCTTTAGCAAAGAGGGGAACACCATTCCATGGCCCAGCGCCCCGTGCTTCATTGCCGCCCTCCCCCCAGGTTGAAGGTGATGTAGCCCTGTTCCCGATGGTCCGGGTCGCTCTTCACCAGGAAGATTTCGTCGAAGGCGGCTTCCAGCATGTCGGGGGCGGCCACGGCGGGGGGCGGCAGGTTGAAGCGGCGCATGCGGATTTCCACGGCGTGGTCCACGCCGGCCACCTGGGCCAGGCGGCCTTCGATCTGGCTGCGGTGCAGGGCCTGGCCGAAGGTCCAGGCGTCCGGGTGGAAGAAGCCCATCCCGCCGTCCCCGGTCCAGCCGGCGGAGAAGGCCTGCTCCAGTTCCCAGCGCACGTCTTCCACCCAGAAATCCGGGTGCAGGCAGAGGTCCACTTCGATGGCCAGGGGCACGAAGCGGGGGGGGCGGATCTCCAGGTCTTCGCCGATGAGGCGCACGGCTTCCAGATGTTCGGCGGCGGCCAGGGCCAGGTCCGGGTCCAGCAGATCGGTGCCGGCCGGGTCCAGGGCGATGCGCACGGTGCGCCAACTGCCGGTCCAGGCATAGCGGGCCACGGCCCGGGCCACGCCGGGGACTTCCATGGCCCGCTTTTCGTAGTCGGCCAGGGTGACGGCGCGCAACTGGCGGGCCCGGAAGGCTTCCGGGGCGTGGCGCACCACCTTTTCCACCGGCTCCGGGTCCCGGCCGTCGCTCACGTCGAAGGGGTTCCACACGGCCACGACGGCGTCCACCAGGGGCCCGGACAGGGGCAGGAAGTCCACCACCGAATTGGCCCCCACGTTGCCCGTGGCGCCGCCCCCCACCTGGTAGCGGCAGTGGACGATGGCGCCCGGGGGGATGGACCGGCCGTTGACCCCGTTGCCGAAGCGCAGCCGGCTGCGGCTTCGCTCGTCGGTTTCCACGGCGAAGTGGTCGCCGTTCTCGGCGGTGTCGTCGCTGTGCACCAGGCTGATGACCTCGTCCCAGCTTTCCTCGGCGCCCCCCGGGGGCTCCACGCTGACCGTCAGGGTGGATCGGGGCGGCACCTCGCCGCCCGCCGGGGTGGGCAGGTAGGCCAGGGGGCTGTCGGGCAGCTCGCACAACACGCCCCGTTCCTCGCCGTAGAGGGACCAGCGCCGGAACCAGGCGTGGCGTTCGGTGTCGCTGCCGGCGGGCAGCGGGCTGCCCGGTTCGTGGAAGTGGGTGCTCACCGGCAAGCCCTGGTGGACCTGGAGCAGGTTGCCGTGGAAGG
Organism: Thiobacillus denitrificans; assembly: GCA_020723405.1. Lineage (GTDB taxonomy): Bacteria > Pseudomonadota > Gammaproteobacteria > Burkholderiales > Thiobacillaceae > PFJX01. The sequence goes on from DYIY01000004.1 coordinate 128,342, forward strand.
CGGAGACATTGGCCACGCTGCCCAGCACGGGACAGACGGTTTCAAACGCGTAGTCCTGGCGCAGGGCGTCCTCGGCCCGCCAGTTCACCCGGACCAGCCAGGTGTTGTCGAGGGGATCGAAGAGGGTGCGGGCCGCCAGGTCGCCGGCCGCCAGGCTGTCGCCGCTCACCAGCCGCAGCAACTGCCGTTTGCGCGGGTTGCGGCCGGGCAACTGGCCGGTGAGGGGGTTGAGCTTTTCCTCGATGAGCAGGCGGGCCAGGGTGCCGTCCCGGACCCAGTCACGCAGTTGTTCCGCTTCCGCCTGGCCGGCGCCGAACTGGTCGCTCACCAGGTCGGCCTGGGTGGCACCGGCCGCCAGGCCCGGTTGAGCGCCGCTCCAGGTGTGCAGCCGCAGGCTGTTGAGCAGGGGGTCCAGCAGGGTCCGTCGGGCCGGGTCCAGGTCGGTTTCCCGGGTGGCGAACCACAGCCGTTCCGCTCCTTCGGCCCGGCCCCCGGCCCAGGCCAGCAGTTCCTCGTCCAGACTGAAGCTCGGCGCCACCGGGTCCAGTTCCAGGGCCAGCCAGGTGCTGGACTGGTTGCCCTGGTGCAGGTGGTAGTCCACCAGCCGGGCATGGCGGGCCAGGGACACCCGCTGCCGGCAGGTGGCCAGCCAGGCTTCGTTCATGACCCGGTCCTGGAAATCCGACAGTTCGTCGGCGGCGGCGGCGAACAGGTCCAGGAGGGTCTGGTCCAGGTCCGCCTCGCTGCTCACCTGCCAGCCCGGCACCCGTTCCATCATGGCGTTGATGAGGGTGTGGCGGAAACTGTCGTAGTCCTTGGCCAGGTAGTCGATGGCCGGGGCGGGCAGGCGCGGCCGGCCCGGGTTGGCCGGCGGGGCGCAATGGCCGGTGAAGCAGCCGGGGCGGAACTTGAAGGGCAGTTCGGCGAAGAAGGGGTCGATGAACGCCGGGTCGAAGACCAGTTCCACCCGGTAGGTGGAGTAGTCGCCGATGGGTTCCACCGTCAGCACCAGGCTGATGGGGTCGCCGTTGCCGTCGTTCTGGCCGGCGGCCACCGCCGTACACCTGACCTGGCCCGCCCCCGGCCCGGCCCGCAGGCGCTGGCCGCCCTTGACGACGAAGGTGCTGCCCGCCGCCGCCTCGCTGGCGCCGGCCTGGAGCAGGATGGCGTCCACGTGCAGGGCGTTGATGAAGAACACTTCCAGCAGGGCCTGGCTGCCGGACAGTTCCACCAGGCCCAGGCGCAGACCGTTGCGGCCGGCGGCCAGCAGGTCGTTGGCCCGCTCGTCCCGGGCGTCGGGGTTCTGCAAGGGGGGAACGATGGGAATCTGCATGGCCTGCCCCCCTCAGTTGCCGGTCCGCTGGAAGCGCACCACCCGGGAATCCGGGCTGCCGGCGGGGCGGTATTTCACGGTCACTTCGACGAGGGCGCCGCTGAATTCCACTTCCAGACCCTCCAGGGTCAGGCGATGGCCCAGCCAGCGGGACAGGGCCTGGGTGATGCGCGCCTTGACCACGCCGCGCAGCACATCGGAGGCGGGCTCAAACACCAGTTTGCGCACGCCGCCGCCGAACTCCGGCAGGAACAGCCGTTCGCCGGGGCTGGTGAGCAGCAGTTGCAGCAGTTCGTCGCGCACGTGCTCGGCGTCGGACGGCGGGGTGGCGCTGCGGCCATCGGCGCCGATCCGGAAGGGGAAGGCCAGGTGGCGGCCGGTGGACAGGGCCATGGTCAGCTTCCTTTCACGACCTGCTGGACCTGCACCACGCTGGGCGGGCCCTGGGGGATCTGCTCGGCGCTCAGGCACAGGCCCACGCTGGATTGCAACAACACCGGCACGCCCCCCACCTTGGTCTGACTGGCCCCCACCAGCCACTGGACGGTGGTGCAGGGCTGGGGCTTGGTGCCGGTGCCGATGGGAATCTGGAAGGGACAGCCGCTCACCGAATGCCGGTCGGACAACAGCAGGGCCGGGCTGCCCTGGATGTTGGCCTGGCTGTTGCTGGTGGACAGTTGCACCTGGCCGCCGTGGGGGCACATGAGGGTGCTGGCGGTGGTGAGGATGTAGTCGGACATGGTCATCCCCCCACCTTGAAGGCGTCGTTCACCAGGCTGGCCCCGGCGGTGGTGACCTTGACCATGCCGTTGTTGAGATTGATCTCGGTGCTGCTGATCTTCAGCTCGCAACTGCCCATCTTCAGGGTGATGCCGTCGCCGTCCATGACGATTTCCGCGCCGCCGGGGTGGATGAGCTTCATCTCGTTGGCGTCCTCGTCGATGAGTACCTGGTGGCCGGCGGAGGTGCACAGCAGGCGGGCCTTCTCGCCGTCGGGGGTGGGCCGCTGGCCTTCGCTCCACCAGCAGCCGGTCCAGATGGGGTAGCTGATGTCGCCGCCTTCGAATTCGATCCACACCCCGTCCCCCACTTCCGGGAGCAGGGCCAGGCCGTGGCCGGCGCCGGCAAAGGGCAGCGCGGGCAGGGCCCAGGGGGAGTCCTGCTCGCCATAGACCGCCGGCACCGTGGCCTTGATGCGGCCCCGCTTGTCCGGGTCGGCCACGTCCCGCACCAGGCCCCGGTACTTGCCGAAATGGCGATCCCGCTGGGCTTCCGCCAGGCGATAGAGGAGGTCGTCGTTTTCACCGGACATGGCGGGGCTCGGGTGAGGTGGCAAGACGGACGGGATCGAATCCCCCCCGGCCCCCCTTTACAAAAGGGGGGGGAACTTCGGCGCTAGCGGGGATGTCTGGGCCTCCCACGCCCTGACTCCCCCCTTTCATAAAGGGGGGTTGGGGGGGATTCACGCTGGACGGCATTGCCCTGCATCGTTCCCCGCTCCCCCATGCCCAGAGGGAGAAAAGCCGGTCGATGGAAATCAGGGCATTCATGGCGTCACACCAACGAAAAGCTGGCCGAGAAGCCCAGGGACAACCCCCCTGCCCCACCGGCGGGATCCGGCGGCGTGGCGGTATCCGCCTGGGAGTCGCTGCGTGCCTCGATGTCCTGGGTGTACAGGGAGGGGGTGATGCGGTGGGTGACCTTGGTGAGCAGCCAGTCGCCGGACAGGGGACTGTCGCCGGCCCGCAGGGTGATGCGCTGGTAGGGGCTGAGGACGGCGCTGTAGCAGCCGGGCACCACCTTGCCGCTCAGGCGGTAGGCGCCGGCGGACCGGGCGGCGCGGCCGGCGGCGTGGGCGGCGGCGGTGTCCGGGTGGTTTTCCTCGGGGGGCAGCAGGCGGGTGGCCTGGCGGTCCAGGGGCACGGCGGGGAAGTCTCGCAGCAGGGCGGCCTCCTGCTGGGCGGTGTCCTGGCTTTCCACCTGGCCGTCCCCGTCCCGCAAGGTGTGGGCCTGGGTGGATTGGGGACCGGCCCCGTCCCGGGTGACCTGCACCTCGTCCAGGTTGCGCCCGCTGCCCATGAGGGTGAGGGGCGGCAGGAGGGGGGGCTCGGTCGGGTCCGGCAGGTAGCAGCCGATGCTGCTGCCGGGGGTGCTGCCGGGCAGCACGTAGGCGTGCCAGTGGCGGGCCCGGGCCAGGCTCGACAGGAAGGCCATGGGAGAGCCCCGGCGCACCAGGTTGCGGGGCGGGTCGTTGTCCGGGGGCTGGATGCGGTGGGGGGTTTCGGCCTGGGGCAGTTCGTCGAACAGTTCGGCGGCCAGGGCGGCTTCGCTGGCCTGCTCCCGCACGTCCACGGCTTCCACCCGGTCCAGGAGAAAACGGTCGTCCTGGACCACCAGGGTCAGGCTGCTGCGCCCGGGCCGGGCGTCCATGGCGGTGTCCACGCTGGCCACGCTGCCGTCGATGAGGGGGGTCACGCTGCCGTCCACCACCATCTCCACCCGGATGCGGGTGAAGGGTTCGTTGAATTCGTCCTTGTCGTGCTTCCAGTGGCCGGCCTCGTCCAGACACAGGGCGAGGCGGATCCGGGCCTCCCAGGACACGTCCATCTCCTGTTCCACCACGATCTCCTCCACCCGGGCCAGTTCTTCCAGGGTGGCGGGCGCGCTGCCAAGCCAGAGGCGGAATCCGGTGTCGGCCATCAGGTCCTCGGCAGGGTCAGGGTGTCGCCCGGCACGGCCACCAGCTCCCGGGCATCCAGGGCGGTGTTGGCGTCGGCGATGTGCCAGAAACGGGTGCCGTCGGCATGGCTGGCCTGGGCCAGCACGTCCAGCCGGTCGTGGTCGGTGACGGCGTGGGGATCGCCGATGACGTAGGGCAGCCGGCGCAGTCGCAGGGCTTTCACCGGGCGGCCCTGGGCGTCCGTGGTGTCGTCCTGGGCCACCTGGGCATAGCGGGAAGTGTCGAGGAACATGGCGGGGCGTCCTTAGATGGGGATCAGCTCGACGATCTGCTCGGCGGTATTGGCCAGGTTGGCGATGGCCTGGACTTCCTTGGCCAGGGTGCTGTATTCCAGGGCCCCCTTGGCCAGCCAGTCGTCGGAGCAGGCGTCCACGGCATTCACCGTGAGTTCCAGGGTCACCTCGGCACGCACCGGGTTGAGCAGGAAGTCGTATTCCACTTCGTTGATGCGCAGGGAGGTGATGGTCACCGGCAGCACCCGGGTGAGGCCCCAGATGAAGATGATCTTGGGGTACTTTTCCCGGGGCACCGGCTGGGTGGGGGGCTCCTCGCCGCCGCCTCCCAGGGCGTCGCCGATGGCATCCAGGGCGGCACCGATGAGGCCGGCCAGCTTGCCGCCGGGGATGACCATCTTTTCCAGGGCGGCCAGTTGGGGCCCCACGCCGAAGGCCCGGGCCAACACCTTGTCGTCGTTGAGCAGGTCGGCGGCACTGAAATGGGCGGTAAGGCTGATGTTCTCCAGGGTGGGCTCGCCGGCCTGGCTGGTCTCCCGGGTGTTGGCGCCGCTGGGCCGTGGGGGGATCTGCAGGGTGCGGTTCAGGGATTCCGGGTTGAACTGGAAGATGACGATGTTGGGGATGGGACCGATGAGGTCCGTGCCGTATTCGATGAGGGCGCCGCGCAGCAGGTAGCTCATGTCAGGACTTCCCCATGGAGGTTGGGTGGGACGCGTGTTCTGGCAGGTGACTCCGCACCCGGGCCGCCACCCGGCCGGCGGCCTGGTCGGCCAGGGCCTGGGCAGAGCCGGGCGCGGGCGGGATCGTGGAACCGGCCCGGCCCGGGTTCAGGGCCCGTTCCAGGGCACCGGGCAGCAAGGCCGCCACCTGGCGGGCCAGGGCCGGGTCCACCCCATCCAGATCCAGGGCCAGCCGGGGAATGTGCAGGTGGGGCATGGTCAGTCCTCCAACTGGGGGGCCCAGGGGCCAAACAGGTCGGGGCTGACCGGGCGGCCCAGCTTGTCCAGTTCCCGCCGCACGGCCCCCAGCACCACCGGCATGTCCAGGCGCCGGCCCGCTTCCCGGGCCGCGCCCTGCAGGCAGGCCTGGAACACCACGGAGCGGATGTGGCCGCCAGCCAGGGCAAACTGGCGGGCCAGGAAGGGGAAGTCCAGGGCGGAGACATCCACCGCCGGGGGCATGGCCCGGCGCCAGATGGCCTGGCGCTCCTCGGGTCCGGGCAGGGGGAAATCCACCAGGAAGCGCAGCCGGCGCAGGAAGGCTTCGTCCAGGTCCTTCTTGCGGTTGGTGGCCAGGATGGCCAGGCCCCTGAAGCGCTCCATGCGTTCCAGCAGGTAGCCCACTTCCTGGTTGGCATAGCGGTCGTGGGCGTCCTTCACTTCGGTGCGCTTGCCGAACAGGGCGTCGGCCTCGTCGAAGAACAGGATCACGTCGGCGGCATCGGCGGCGTCGAACAGCCGGCGCAGGTTCTTCTCGGTCTCTCCGACGTATTTGTTCACTACCTGGGACAGGTCGATGCGGTACATGGGCATGCCCACGGCCCGGGCGATGACCTCGGCGGCCATGGTCTTGCCGGTGCCCGGTGGGCCGGCGAACAGGGCCGACAGGCCCCCTTCGTTCCAGGCCCGGGCGGTGCCCCATTCGTGGTGGACCCGGGTGACCTGGGCGGCGGCCCGCACCAGTTCCCGGATCTGTCCGGCTTGGCGGGGCGGCAGCAACAGGTCGTCCAGGGTGAAGCGGGGGTCCACGGGCTGGGCCAGTTCGCCCAGGTGCACGTCGCCCCGGCAGGCGGCCAGCACGTCCTGGGCCTGGGGCGGACGGCCCAGGCAACGCAGGGTGGCGCAGACCCGTTCGATGCCGGCCGGCGGGAAAAGGAAGCGCCGGGCGGCCTCCGCCAGGGCACCGTCCAGGCCGGGTTGGCCCAGGTGGTCGGCCAGGCCGGTCCGCCAATGGGCCAGGCGGCCGGCGTAGTCCAGGGCCGGGGGGGTGAGCAGGGGCAGGGTGTGGGCGGCGGGCAGGCGGCGGGCCTGGGTCCGGTCTTCCACGAACACGAACACGGTGAGGGGCAGGCCCGGCAGGGGGATCGCCACCGGCGCGTCCTGGTGGGCATCCCGTTCCAGCAGGGCAAAGTCCAGGCAGGGCATGAGACCCTGGAGCCAGGCCAGGGTGAAGCGGGCCGGCAATTGCTCGGGGCCCAGGCCCGGGGGCAGGCACCCCACCCGGCTGCCCAGTTGGGTGGCCAGGGCAGCGGCGGTCTCGGCCAGGGGGGCATCCAGCCCGCCCAGCAGGGGTTGCAGGTGCAGCCGATCCCTGGGGGCGGCCTTGAGACGGGCGGCAGCCAGGGCCAGGTGGGGGTCGGGTTCCGTGCCCTGTTCCCGGGTAGCAGGGGGACCCGGCGGATCCAGCAGGCAGGCGGCCACGGCAGGGGCCACCGCCAGGGGCGTGTCCCAGTCGGTGCCGCCGGAGAGAAGACCGAAACGGAACAGCCGGCGGCCCGGGTCGGCCAGGGCCATGATCTCCTCCGGCCGGTCCCACAGGCGCTGGGCCAGGGCCAGGCTGGGGCGGGTGCGTCCGGCATCGTTGAGGCAGGCGGCGAAGACGCTGCCGGCGGCGCTGTCGGCGGCAGCCAGCAGGGCCAGGGCCAGGACGAAGCGTTCCGCTCCGGCCAGTTCCAGTTCCCGGGCCACCCAGGCGAAACCGCCCCGGCGGGGGGCCGGCTCCCCGGGGCCGCCGGGTTCCGGCCGGCGCAGTTGTTCCCCCAGCCAGGCGGCGGTCTCGTCCCGGGCCAGGAATTCCGCCTTCTCGGCGCCCCAGCGGGTGAGATCCAGGGCCGATTGCAGGGGATCGCCCAGGGGCGGCAGCAGGCCCGCCTGCTTGGCCGGATCGGCGCCGGCCAGCAGGCCCCGTTCCCGCCACAGCCAGCAGATTTCCCGGCGCAGGCGCAGGGTGGCCTGGGCCAGCCAGTGGGCCGCCAGGGGCTCGGCCACGGTAAGAGCCGGCTGGAACCCGGCGGGGTGGGGAATCTCGTGCATGCGCATCAGGCCACCGTCACCGTGGGGCTCATGCGGGCCTGCTGGCCGTTGACCAGCAGCACCACCTGGTAATCGCCGGCCGTGAAGGGGCCGGGTGGGGCCTGGGCCACCACCCCGGCCAGGGTGAGCTGTTTCTGTGCGGGGCCGGGCACGGCGGTGTCGAACACCCGAACGGTGGCCCCGTCCCTGTAGAAGGCCACCAGAATGTCGTCGTCGACCGTGCCCAGCAACAGGCCGCTGAGGGTCAGGGTGCCCGCCGCCAGGTTGGCGCTTTCCAGCACCGGCAGCAGGCGGGCGGTGAGCAGGTTGCTGCCGCGATAGCGGTTGTTGGGCATGAGCTGGCGCACCAGCAGGGGATGTTCGCCGGCCGAGAGGGTGGTGCCGGCGGCGATGGGACCTTCCGTGGCGGGGGGACTGAAGGGCCCGTCGGCCAGCAGTTCCAGCCGGTCCGGCCGCTGGCCGGTGATGTCCAGGGACACATTCCCCAACAGGCATTCCAGGCCCGAGGCATGCAGATCTTCGCCGTTGAGGACGAAGGGGGCGGCCGGTTCGAAGGCCAGCGGATCCAGGCTGTCCAGCTTGGGCCCCAGGCCGGCCAGCACCGCCAGGCCCACCCCCTCCAGGCCAATGATCTCCGGTGGCGCCTGGGTGTAGTCCACGCCCACCAGCAGGGAGACGGTGGGGGGCACGTCGGGGGCGATCATGATGGGCCGGACCTGGAAGGACACGGACAGCCGATAGTGTTCCTCGCTGCCCTGCATGAGCTTGGATAGCAGGTCGGCGGGCGTCTCCTCGAAGGTGATCTTGAGGGGTTCCGGATTGTTCTCCAGGGCAGCGCGCACATCGGCGGCCAGGCCCGCGTCCAGGCGCAGGTAGTTGAGTTCGTGGAGGGCGGCCAGGCCCCGGCCCAGGAGCTCGTGGGCGGCGGCGCTGTCCGACAGGTTGTCGGCATCGAACGCTGTGATGAGGAAATGCAGGGACAGCCAGAGGGGGGCCGGCTGGTCTTCCAGAAGACCCACGTTGCGCAGGCTGGCGTCGAAGTCGGTCTGATAGAGGAACAGGTTGAGCTTGTTGGAGGCACTGTTGTCGCCGGCTGCCGTATTGGGCGGGCCGATGCTCACGCCGAAGGCACGGCGGATGAGGTGGGTCTGCAGGAGCCGGGTCACCGCCCCGATGGCCCGTCCGGAATCCGCCAGTGCCATGGTTCAGACCCCCCTCATGGATGGATGCAGCGGCGGGCCAGGCCGCCACGGCTCGGGCCCTGGCTGGCCGGCCGGGCAGGAGCAGGCCGGTTGGGGGGAGAGGCGGGGGGCGTCACCCGCACCTGGACTTCACCGATGGAGATGCGCACCAGGTCTTCTTCCGGGTGGGCGGTCTGGGGCATCCCCTCCCCGCCCCCTGCCGCGCCGGGTGTGTTCGGTCCCGAGGGGGGGACGGACCGGAGTGCAGGTCGGGGCGGGAGGGGCTGCGGGGTGACCCCGGCCGGCGGCGGGGCTGGTGATGGGGAGGGTGAATGGTGGGCAACCGGAAGGTCGCCGGCTGGCGCCGGCGGCAACGCCCGGGGACTCGGGGCAGGACCAGGGACCCGGTCCGGCGGCGTGGCGACCCAGCGCAGGGCCCGTTGCAGAAGCTGCCCCTCTTCGGGGGGGATGGCGTCCCCGGGCGGGAGCCGGTGTGCCGGGTGGGTGTCCGGGGCGGCAGGAAGCCGGCCGCCCGACGGATCCGTCCGGGTCTGGGACAGTGGTTCCCGGGCTTTGGGGGCCGGGGAGGGGATGGACAGGAAGGGAACGGCGGCCGGCTGTCCCCGTTCCGGACCGGCGGGCGGCCCGGAACGGGCGGGAAATTCCACCGGCTCCAGGGACGGGCGTGGGACTGGGGAGCCCCCCCCGGGGGAGGCCGGGACCGGCCCATCGGCACCGGCCACTGCGGATTCGTCAGGGGCACTCCCGGCCTGGCGGGCGGATGGCCGGTCCGGCGGTACGGGCGTGGGACGGGAAGCCAGGGGAACGCCTGGTGGCGAGAGGACCACTTCCTCTTCGATTTCGAGAATGTCCCCGCCTCCCGGAGTGGGAAGGGATGGGGCCGGCCCGGCCACCGCGACGGGGAGGGCCGCAGGCACCACCATGGCCGGATGCAGCAGTCGGGCAAAGTAGCCGGGCACGGGGTTCACGGCCAGGTTCCTTCCTGGTCGAGCAGGTCCAGGTAGGCGGCCCGCCGGTGGCCGGGCAGGGCCAGGATGTCGGCCTCCCGCCAGCCGTAGCGGCTGGCCAGGCGGTGCACTGCCCGGATCAGGCGGCGGGCCTGGCCGGCCAGCCGGGCCAGAAGCAGGCCCTCCAGGTCCAGGGGCAGGTCGTCGGCGTGGCCGCAATGGGGGCAGGCGCTGTGCACGGCGAAAGCCGGCAACAGGTCCGCTTCGGCCATGGCCTCGGCCACCCGGGCCAGCAGCCCGGGGGCCTGGGCGGGCATGTCCCCCTCCAGCAGCAAGTCATTGAGCACGTCTGCTTCATCGAGGTCCGGATCGGCCAGCCAGCGGCGCTGGTCGGCCCCGGTGGGCCGGCGCAGGGCCAGGCGGGGGCCGTCGGCCAGCCGCACTTCCACCCGGGGCCCCCGGGCTTCCCGTCCCAGTTCACCGATGGCCGCCAGGGACAGGCGCACTTCGAAGGGTTCGGCGCAGCGGGGGCAGGTCAGGGGCACCACCAAGGCATCCTCTTCCCCGGTCCTGGCCAGGATTTCCGCCAGGGCGCCGATGCGTGCCCCCAGGCTCAGGCTCCAGGCCTGCTCCAGGGCTTCGGCGGGATCACACCCGGACCGGCAGGTGGCCAGCACCCGGCTGACCAGGACAGGCCGGTCCGCGCTGTGGAAGTCCAGGTCCAGATCCCCCGGGCTGCCGAAGGCCCGCCAGGTCATGGGTGGGGTGATTGCGCTTGCGGGACGCATGGTGGCGGGACTGGCGCGCCGTCACCCGGTCAGGCGGCCGCCGGTACCGGGCTCTTCTCGTCGGGTTCCTTGGTCTCCGGATCCCGGGCCCAGCCTTCCAGTTCGATCTTGATGCTCTCGATGGCGATGGCGTTGGCGTTGGCGTCCAGGTCCGGCATGGCGGTGAATTCGCTCACCCAGCAGCGGTAGAGGAAGTAGCGCTTGGCCACGTGGCCTTTCTCGTTGAGCACTTCCAGGGTCAGGTCCTTCTTGTAGTTCACCAGGTCCATGGCCGGGTCGCCGCTGTACTGGTGGACCAGGTTGGCCCAGGCCTCGAAGGCCAGGTCGTGGGTGATGCCCCGCTCCATGCTCACCCCCTCGTAGGTGGTGCGCCCGGGGGACTTGCGGTCGGTGCTGTTGTCGCCCCCGTCCCGGTGCTTGACGACTTCGGTGGTGCGCTTCAACGCCCCCACCTTGCTGACGCCCATGACCACCTTGCCGTCGAGAACCACGCGAAACTTGAAGTTCTTGTACGGATCGATGCGGTGGGCGTTGGTGACGAATCCTTTGGCCATGGCAGGTTTCCCCCGGTGTCTGGAAATGGGTTATTGCAGGTCGCCGGCGATCTGCTGGATGGTGAGGACCACGAACTCCGCCGGCTTCAGCGGGGCGAAGCCCACCTCGATGTTGACGATGCCCAGGTTGCGGTCCGCCTGGGTGGTGGTCTCGGCGTCGCACTTCACGTAGTAGGCCTCGTTGGCCGTGCTGCCCTGGAAGGCCCCCTGGCGGAACAGGCCGTTCATGAACACCCCCAGGTTGAGGCGGATCTTGGCCCACAGGGGTTCGTCGTTGGGCTCGAAGACCACCCACTGGGTGCCCCGGTAGAGGGATTCCTCGATGAACAGGGCCAGGCGGCGGATGGGGATGTATTTCCATTCCGAGGCCAGCAGGTCGGCCCCCACCAGGGTACGGGCCCCCCACACCAGATGGCCGGAGACCGGCATGGTGCGCAGGCAGTTGAGCCCCAGGGGATTGAGGATGCCGTTCTCCGCGTCGGTCATCTTGTAGGCCATGGCGCTCACCCCGGAGAGGGAGGCATCCAGGCCTGCCGGCGCCTTCCATACGCCCCGCTGGGCGTCGGTGCGGGCCATGATGCCGGCCACGGCGCCGCAGGGGGCGAACAGGGCCGGGCGGTTCTCCGCCAGGGGGTCAGCCATGAGCAGGCGGGGGAAATAGACCGCCGCATTGTGGGCCGGGTCGCTGCCGATGGTGCCGCGCAGGGTGCTGATACCGGTTTCCGCATCGCCGATGGGGTCGCTGCTGGTGCTCCAGCCTTCCGGGGAATCCACCACCAGCATGGCCCGCCGGTCCCGGCAATAGGCGGCGGCGGCGGTCCAGGTGGCGTCCCCCACGTCCGTTTCCCGCTCCAGGGGCGGGATGCACAGCAGGTTGAACAGGTCCACCGATTCCAGGGCCCACAGCCCCTGGCGGCCCGCTTCCAGCCCGGCGCCGGAAATCTGGGTGTCGGTGATGGCGGCGCCGTCGTCGCCGCTGCCGTCGGCATCCACGCTGCCATCGCCGGGGCTTTCATCCACAGGCGCCGGGGTGCGCACCCGCACCAGGCCCGATTGCTCGGCCAGCACGGAATCGACGAACCGGGCGTGAGCGGGTGCCACGGACACGTTGCGGAACACCTCCGTGGCCAGTACCCGGGTGCCGCCGGGGGCATCCAGTTCCTGGACCGTCAGGTTGAACAGCAGGGCATCGGCGGGATCCCGGGTCACGTGGTCCACCGTGGCCCGCAGGTTGTTTCCCCAGAGGCCGGGACTGGCCGCCTCCAGCACCAGGTTGCCGGTGGCGGTGGGCAAGGTGAGGGTGGCGCTGTCGCCGGCCACGTCGCCGTTGAACACCCGCACCACGATGGCATCGCTGCCGCCGTGCAGGAAGAAATGGCTCAGGGCATAGCCCAGGGGCGCCTCCGACCACAGGCCGCCGAAGCGGCGCGTGAAATCGGCGAAGCTCTGGATGCGCACCGCTTCATCCACCGGCCCGCGCCGGGCCCGGCCGATGAAGGCGGTGATGGACGTGGCCACCCCGGTGATGGTGCGCACCCCGCTGGCCTTCTCCTGGACGTAAACCCCCGGGTAACTGACTTGTACCATGCGAAATCCCTCCATGTTCACGCCGCGCCCGGACGGGGAGCCGTTTAAGGCCGTCGCGGGAAGCGGGGGACGCGAAGGCGCCGGCCACGCGCTTCCGACACGCGGATGGTCACCTACAGCAAGACCCGGGCCAGCCTGACAAATGTGGTAAGTCCATGATTGGATGAGGAATCAATTTGACGTACGGGTTTCCCGTGGGTCCGCTCATGCCCACCTGGGCAGCCGCGACCGGGCCAACTGGGTCCTGAATGCCCCATTGGCCCGGGACGACGGCCCCGGCTCCATCACCCCCTGGGATCAGGCACGAAAGTCCCCGGGAAGGGCTGGGGTTCGGGCCAGGCCGGACGCGGTGCCGGCAGGATGCCCCTGGCGGTCAGGTTCTCCCGGCTGTCGTAACCCACGCTGATCAGTTCGTCAGGGCGGCTGCCGGCCCGTTCGAAGTCTGTGTAGCTGATGGGCGCGTATTGCCGTTCGCCGTGCCCCGTGCCCAGGCGTTCAGCCTGGCGGGCGGACTTGGCCACGGCAGCGCCGGCAGGTGCCGGCCGGGAGCGGGCCGCATCCGCGCTGGCGCTGCCCAGCGCCTGGGATTCCAGGGCGGATTCGGCGGGCAACCCTGCCTGGGGCAAGACCACCACCGGCGGGGGCGGCGTTTTCTCCCGGAACACGGCTGCGCCGATGATGCCCACGTTGTCCGGCCGATCCGTGCGGGCCGCATAGGAATCGGGCAGGGCGGTGAAGTAGAACCGGGCCACTTCGCTCATGCTCTTCCGCCAACCGGCGATCTCGGCCCGTTCCCAGGGCCCCAGCACGTAGCCGGTCTGGTCAGGGGAGGCGGTTGCGCCGTTGATGACGTTGATACCGTCCACGGCAAGCACCACCAGCACCCGCTGGGCGGTGCGATTCACCAGACGCAGGGCATAGCGCTCTCCGGGATTGCCCGCCACCCACAACCTGCCCCGGTGGCGGTGCACGTCCAGGACTTCCCCGGAGGCACGGTTGACGATTTCCAGGTCCAGCAACCGTCCGGCCTGGACGGGCAGGGCGGCGGAGGACAGGATGAAGGCGAGGAACAGCAGGCGATGCAGCATGGCGGACTCCCGGGTTGGGGTGAAAGGACATCCGCATAAACGCTGCCGGGTCGGGTTAGGGGTTAACGATTTCCCCACGGGCTGCGGGACACCGACGGATCCTCCGGAGTCCGGCGCCAGGCCTGAAAAAAACGGGCCGGAAGTCCGGCCCGTTTGCGTCAGATGCAGACCAGGGTCAGACGATCAGCGGCACGATCAGCAGGGCCACGATGTTGATGATCTTGATCAGGGGGTTCACGGCGGGGCCGGCGGTGTCCTTGTAGGGGTCACCCACGGTGTCGCCGGTCACGGCCGCCTTGTGGGCTTCGGAACCCTTGCCGCCGTGGTTGCCTTCCTCGATGTACTTCTTGGCGTTGTCCCAGGCGCCGCCACCGGTGGTCATGGAGATGGCCACGAAGATGCCGGTGATGATGGTGCCGATGAGCACGCCGCCCAGGGCTTGCGCACCCAGGGTCAGGCCGACGATGAGGGGCACGGCCACGGGCAGCAGGGAGGGGATGATCATCTCCTTGATGGCGGCCTTGGTCAGCATGTCCACGCAGGTGCCGTATTCGGGCTTGGCGGTGCCTTCCATGATGCCCTTGATCTCGCGGAACTGGCGACGCACTTCCACGACGATGGAGCCGGCGGCGCGACCCACGGCTTCCATGCCCATGGCGCCGAACAGGTAGGGCACCATGCCGCCGATGAACAGGCCGATGATGACCATGTGGTTGGACAGGTCGAAGCTGACGCCGCCGCCCAGGGCGTGGGTGTAGTCGGCGAACAGCACCAGGGCGGCCAGACCGGCGGAGCCGATGGCGTAGCCCTTGGTCACGGCCTTGGTGGTGTTGCCCACGGCATCCAGGGGGTCGGTGATGTTGCGGATTTCATCGGGCAACTCGGCCATTTCGGCAATGCCGCCGGCGTTGTCGGTGATGGGGCCGTAGGCGTCCAGGGCGACGATGATGCCGGCCATGGAGAGCATGGCGGTGGCGGCGATGGCGATGCCGTACAGGCCGCCCAGGGCGTAGGCGCCGTAGATGGCGGCACACACGGCCAGCACGGGGGCGGCGGTGGCTTTCATGGACACGCCCAGGCCGGCGATCACGTTGGTGCCGTGGCCGGTGGTGGAGGCTTCTGCGATGTGCCGCACGGGGCTGAACTCGGTGGCGGTGTAGTACTCGGTAATCCACACCATGGCCGCCGTCAGGGCCAGGCCGATCAGGGAAGCGAGGTAGAGATTCCAGGAAGACACCAGTTGCCCGTCGATCATCACCCCTTCACCCAGGATCCACTGGGTCACCGGGTAGAACGCCACCACGGCGATGACGCCGGAGACGATCAGGCCCTTGTACAGCGCGTTCATGATCTTGGCGCCGGGCTGGGTCTTGACGAAGAAGGTACCGACGATGGAGGCGATGATGGACACGCCGCCCAGCACCAGGGGATACACCACGGCTTCCGGGGAGCCGGCGATCATCAGGCCGCCCAGCACCATGGTGGCGATGATGGTCACCGCGTAGGTCTCGAACAGGTCGGCGGCCATGCCGGCGCAGTCGCCCACGTTGTCGCCCACGTTGTCGGCGATGACGGCGGGGTTGCGCGGATCGTCCTCGGGGATGCCGGCTTCCACCTTGCCCACCAGGTCGGCGCCCACGTCGGCGCCCTTGGTGAAGATGCCGCCGCCCAGACGGGCGAAGATGGAGATCAGGGAGGAGCCGAAGGCCAGGCCCACCAGGGCGTGGGTGGCGTCCTTGGATTCCATGCCCATGTTGATCAGGATCGCGTAGTACCCTGCCACGCCGAGGAGGCCCAGGCCCACCACCAGCAGGCCGGTGATGGCGCCGCCCCGGAAGGCCACGTTGAGGGCGGCGTTGATGCCCCCCTTGGCCGCCTCAGCCGTACGCACGTTGGCGCGGACGGACACGTTCATGCCGATGAAGCCGGTCACGCCGGACAGGATGGCGCCCAGGGCGAAACCCACGGCAGTCTGCCAGCCCAGGGCCAGGAAGATGGCCACCAGCAAGGCCGCGCCCACCAGGCCGATGGTGGTGTATTGACGGTTGAGGTACGCCTTGGCGCCTTCCTCCACGGCAGCGGCGATTTCTCGCATGCGGTCGTTGCCGGTCGGCAGACCGTTGATCCATTTGATGGACATGACTCCGTACACCAGAGCCAATGCCCCCGCCACCAGGGCGAACATCAAACCTTCATTCATCGCTTCATCTCCTAGAACATGCACGAGTTTTCAAGAGTCGCACCGCACAGATTTCCCCCGTACTGCGGGATTTTTTTCGCCCGGCGTGGACCGGGTCGGTTTCTGCAAATCGTTCCTACATCTCCTTTCCCACGGCCAGCCCCCCCTCGAAACGGGTGCCCGGCGTGAAACCGAAGATGTTCTCCAGGTCCAATTCCCGGATCAGGGCGTCCACCGCCCCCTGGCCGTGTTCCTTCTGGACTTCCGACAGGATGAGCTTGGCCGAGTTGGCGTTGTAGAAGCCGCCGAAACTGGCCTGCACTTTCAGGAGTTGCCGGGCACGATCCAGGGTCATGGGTATGGAGAATAGACAAGGGCGCCAGCGGCGCCCTTGATATCGGTTAAAGCTTGAACTCGGGAAGCTTCTTCGCCACCGGCTTGTTCTTCAGGGTGACGTAGACCGGCAGGCCGTTTTCGTACTTCGGATAATCCTCGCCCTGGATCAGGCCGGTGAGGTACTTGCGGCACTTGTCGGTGATGCCGTAGCCGTCCTTGCTGATGAAGTCCCGGGGCATGAACTTCTCCACGTTGGCCACGTCCTTCAGCTCGGCAAAACCCAGCTTGTACTTGTAGGGGATGTCGGAGATCCGGTCGATGGTGGGCATCACCGAGTTGTGGCCCTTCACCGCCAGTTCCACGGCCTTCCTGCCCAGTTCGTAGGCCTGCTTCACGTCGGTCTTGGAAGCCACGTGGCGGGCGGCCCGTTGCAGGTAGTCGGCCACGGCCCAGTGGAACTTGTAGCCGTGGGCTTCCTTGATCATGTTGGCCACCACGGGGGCGGCACCACCCAGTTGGGCGTGACCGAAGGCGTCCCGGGTGCCCTGCTCGGCGAGGAACTTGCCGTCGGGGTAGTGGCAGCCTTCGGAGACCACCACGGTGCAATAGCCGTGTTCTTCGACCTTTTCCTTCACCACGGCCAGGAACTTCTTCTGGTCGAACTCGATTTCCGGGAACAGGGTCACCACGGGGATGCCCTGATCGGCCACCAGGGCGCCGGCGGCGGCGATCCAGCCGGCGTGGCGGCCCATGACCTCGATGACGAAGATCTTGGTGGAGGTCTTGGCCATGGAGCGCACGTCGTAGGAGGCTTCCAGGGTGGACACGGCGATGTACTTGGCCACGGAGCCGAAGCCCGGGCAGCAGTCGGTGATGGGCAGGTCGTTGTCCACGGTCTTGGGCACGTGGATGGCCTGGATGGGGTAACCCATGGCTTCGGACAACTGGCTCACCTTGTAGCAGGTGTCGGCGGAATCGCCGCCGCCGTTGTAGAAGAAGTAGCCGATGTTGTGGGCCTTGAAGACTTCGATCAGGCGCTCGTATTCGCGCTTGTTGGCTTCCAGGCTCTTCAGCTTGAAGCGGCAGGAGCCGAAGGCGCCGGAGGGGGTGGAACGCAGGGCGGCGATGGCTTCGTCGCTTTCCTTGGTGGTGTCGATGAGGTCTTCGGTGAGGGCGCCGATGATGCCGTTGCGGCCGGCGTAGACCTTGCCGATGACGTCGGAATGCTTGCGGGCCGCTTCGATGACGCCGCAGGCGGAGGCGTTGATGACGGCGGTCACGCCGCCGGACTGGGCGTAGAACGCGTTCTTTTTCTTGGCCATGTCGTATCTCCTTGAAAACAAAAAAGCGCGCCGGACAAGGCGCGCTTCAACGTGAGGGTGTTACCGGATGCCGCCTTCCCCTTCCCGGCGGGACTGCTCCTCTTCCTGCACCTTGAGCAGGGTGATGAGGCAATCCCCCAGGTTGTCGAACTCCTCCTGGCCGGTGCCGAACCGATCCTTCACGGAGTAGTAGAACATGGCCCGATAGGCGGCCGGACCGGTGCGGGACAGCACGAAGGCGCAGTCCCCCACGATCCAGAACAGGGCCGGACAGACGGTCAGTTCCCGATCGGCGGGCGTCAGGCGGATTTCGGTCTCCGCCTCCTTGATCTCCACCATGTCGGCCACGGCGGCGCCGAAGCGCTCCTTCAGGGTGGCCTGAACCAGCTTGATGTCGGAGGCGGAAAATTCCGGGATGGTCATGCTTATTTCTTGACGGAATCCAGGCCGGCGAACACGGCGGAGGTGATGCTGTCCACGGAGCCCACGCCGGAAACCTTGATGTACTTGGGCGCGCCGGCGGCACCGGACTTGCCCCAGTCGCCGTAGAACTGGACCAGGGGCTCGGTCTGGGCGTGGTACACGTCCAGACGCTTCTTCACGGTCTCTTCCTTGTCGTCGTCCCGCTGGATCAGATCTTCGCCGGTCACGTCGTCCTTCATCTCCACCTTGGGGGGATTGAAGACCACGTGATAGGTGCGGCCGGAAGCCACGTGCACCCGGCGGCCGGACATGCGCTTGACGATCTCGGCATCGGGCACGTCGATTTCCACCACGGCGTCGATGGGCACGCCGGCAGCCTTCATGGCCTCGGCCTGGGGAATGGTGCGGGGGAAGCCGTCGAACAGGTAACCGGCCTTGCAGTCATCCTGGGTCAGGCGCTCTTTCACCATGCCGATGATGATGTCGTCGGACACCAAGCCGCCGGCATCCATGATCTTCTTGGCAGCCACACCCAGCTCGGTGCCGGCCTTCACGTGGGCGCGCAGCATGTCGCCGGTGGAGATCTGGGGAATGCCGTACTTTTCCTTGATGTAGTTGGCCTGGGTGCCCTTGCCCGCGCCGGGGCCGCCGAGAAGAATCAGTCGCATGAAAAACCTCGCAAAAACAAAGCCCTGCCGGGCCGATGGATGAATGGGGGAACGAACTTGAGCGACCTAAAGGGTAATCAGGGCGGGGGGGCAAGGACAGTCAATTTTTTGAATTCAGTTATAAGCCCAGGTTATTAGCCGCTTTGAAAATATTAATAACCTAATATTCCAGGCCCAAGCTTCTGACGGGCACCCGGCAACACCCCGGTCCCCGGCCAGCAGCCATTCGAATCCACATTGCCAGCCCCGCCCGAAGACAACTAGACTAATTGAACTTAGTTCACCCGACAGCAGGGAAACGACCATGCAGACCGTCAACATCCATGAGGCCAAGACCCACCTTTCCCGGCTGGTGGATCAGGCCGTGGCAGGGGAGCCTTTCATCATCGCCAAGGCAGGCCGCCCCCTGGTCAAGGTGATCGCCCTGGATGCCCCGGAACCGGCCCGGCAAATGCGCACGGGTTTCCTGGCCGGCCAGATGGCGGTGCCGGAGGACTTCGACCGCATGGGTGAGCAGGAGATAGCCGCGTTGTTCGGCGACCCTTCGTGAAACTCCTGCTGGACACCCACCTGCTGCTCTGGTCCGCCGGCCTGCCGGACCGGCTGCCTCCCGCTGCCCGGGCATTGATCGAAGACCCGGAGAACAGCCTGTGTTTCAGTGCCGCCAGTCTGTGGGAGACAACCATCAAACGGGGCCTGGGCCGGGACGACTTCCAGGTGGACGTGGCCCTGTTGCGTCGTGGTCTGCTGGACAACGGCTACCAGGAAATCCCCATCGACAGCCGCCACGCCATCGCGGTGGACAGCCTGCCGCCCCTGCACAAGGATCCCTTCGATCGGATCCTGGTGGCCCAGGCAGCGGTGGAAGGCATCACCCTGCTGACCGCCGACGCCATGGTGGCCTGTTACCCGGGCCCCATCCGCAAGGTCTGAGCCACCAGCAGGGTTTCAGCCCCGCCGGGCGGCCATCAGGAACACCGGATAGGCCCGGTTCCCTTCCGGCCGCTCCTTGACGATCTCGAACACGGTGCGGAACGCGGGTTCGGCGAATCCGGCCTGGCCGACCCGGGCCGCCAGCGCCGCCCGGTCGAAACCGTGGTGCACGTCCACCTCGGGCCCGTGAAAGCTGCCGTCCTCCTGGTCCAGGTCGGCGATGCACAGCCAGCCGCCGGGGTTCAGCAGGGCGTGGAAGGTGGCCAGGATGGCGTCCGTGTCCGGGATGTGGTGCAGGGCCATGGAGGAATAGATGAGGTCGTAGCGTTCCTCGGGCAGGGGCGCGGAGGTCAGGTCCACGCAGCGGGTGGCCATGTTGCCCACCCCCAGGGCGGCGATCTTCTCTTCCGCCACGGCCAGCATGCCGGCGGAGGTGTCCTTGAGGGTGATGTGGCCCAGTTCGTCCTTCAGGGGAAAGCTCAGCAGGCCCGAGCCGCTGCCGTAGTCCAGGGCCCGCATGGTGGAGGCCAGGGGCACGCTGGCGCGGATGGCGGCGGCGATCTTCTCGGCCCGTTCCCGGAACACCGGGTTCTCGTCCCACTGGCGGGCCTTGCTGTCGAAGTGGGTGGCGTCCAGCACCACCTTGTCCTGGGGGGCTGTCGAACTCATCGCTTGCCGCCCAGCAGGGAACCCAGCACACCGCGGATGATGGCCCGGCCCACCTGGCTGCCCACGGAGCGGGCCGCGCTCTTGGCCAGGGCTTCCACCACCCCTTCCCGACGTCGGCCGCCGGCCCCGGCGGCACCGCCCAGCAGGTCGCCGAGCATGCCGCCCAGCCCCCCTCCCAGCCCGCCGCCGCCGGCCGGGGCCTGGGCCTCGGCCTTGCGCGCCGCCGCTTCCTGCTGCTGGACTTCCCGGGTCTGGGCCTGCTCGGCCTGGGCCTGGGCCGCCCGGTTCTTCAACACCTCGTAGGCCGATTCCCGGTCCACGGTCTTTTCATACACGCCGGCCACCAGGGAGGACTGGATCAACTGCCGGCGCTGTCCCGCTTCGATGGGGCCGATGCGGCCCCGGGGCGGCACGATGAAAGCCCGCTCCACCACCCCGGGCCGGCCCTTCTCGTCCAGGAAGGAGACCAGGGCCTCCCCGACGCCCAGCTCGGTGATGGCCTTCTCCTCGTCCAGCTTGTCGTTGTCGCGCATGGTCTCGGCGGCGGCCTTCACCGCCTTCTGGTCCCGCACCGAGAAGGCCCGCAGGGCGTGCTGGACCCGGTTGCCCAGTTGGCCCAGCACCTTGTCGGGCACGTCGGCGGGGTTCTGGGTGACGAAGTAGACCCCCACCCCCTTGGAGCGGATCAGCCGCACCACCTGTTCGATCTTGTCCACCAGGGCCGTGGGCGCGTCGTTGAACAGCAGGTGGGCCTCGTCGAAGAAGAACACCAGCTTGGGCTTGTCCAGGTCCCCGGCCTCGGGCAGGTTCTCGAACAGTTCGGACAGGAGCCAGAGCAGCAGGGTGGCGTACATCTTGGGGGCCAGCATGAGCTTGTCGGCGGAGAGGATGTTGATGACCCCTTTGCCCCGCTCGCTCTGCATCAGGTCGGCGATGTTCAGCATGGGCTCGCCGAAGATGGCCTCGCCGCCCTGGCTTTCCAGGGCCAGCAGGCCCCGCTGGATGGCCCCCACGCTGGCGGCGGAGATGTTGCCGTACTCGGTGGTGAAGTCCTTGGCGTTCTCCCCCACGAACTGGAGCATGGCGCGCAGGTCCTTCAGGTCCAGGAGCAGCAGGCCCGCGTCGTCGGCCACCTTGAACACCAGGTTGAGGACCCCGGCCTGGGTGTCGTTGAGTTCCAGCATGCGGGCCAGCAGCAAGGGCCCCATGTCGGAGATGGTGGCCCGCACCGGATGGCCGGTTTCACCGAACGCATCCCAGAAGGTCACCGGATGGGGGGCGGGCTGGAAATCCGTCAGGCCCAGCTTTTCCACCCGCTCCGCCACCTTGGGGTTGTCGCCGCCCGCCAGGGCCACCCCGGACAGGTCGCCTTTCACGTCGGACATGAAGCAGGGCACGCCGATGTCCGAGAAGGCTTCGGCCAGGGCTTGCAGAGTGACGGTCTTGCCGGTGCCGGTGGCGCCGGTGATGAGGCCGTGGCGGTTGGCCATGGCCGGCAGGATGCACAGTTCGGCGCTGTCGTTCTTGGCGATGAGCAGGGGATGGGTCATGGCAAGGTCCTCCAAGGGATGGGCGGATTCTAGGCGGGCGGCCCCCGACGGAACAGTGCGCCGCGACACAGGCCGCCGCCCTGCGCTTTTCGCATTGCACCAGTACAAAAAAATCAAGCATTTAGTCGCGTCTTACTGTATAGTGCCGGCCAGTTGTGCAACGCAGTAGTCGGCTTCCCGGCCTTGAGCCCGGGATCAACAAGCCCACGGGACTGTTTTCACAGCCCCATCGTCCCCGACCCCACCTGATTCCAACGCGGAATTCATTCCGTCGATTCGGCATCGCGGCACACGGTTGGCGCCGGTGTTTCGCGGGAATCGACGCGGCCTTCGGGCCCCCTCGCTCCTGATTTGAGATTGCGCCCCCGACGGGCGCGCTGGCCTATTCAGCCTGCCGTTTGCGGCCGGCCGACGGGCGTTTTGTCGCAAAAGGAATGACATGAGCTTTACCGAACTCGGCCTCCACCCCTTCGTCCTGAAATGCCTGGAGACCACCGGCTACACCGACCCCACCGAAGTCCAGCGCCAGGCCGTGCCGGCCGCCCTGGAAGGCCGGGATCTCCTGGTGTCCTCCCACACCGGCAGCGGCAAGACCGCCGCCTTCCTGCTGCCCAGCCTGACCCGGCTGGCCGAGCCCTCCACCCTGCCCGGCCAGGGTCCCCGTCTGCTGGTCCTCTGCCCCACCCGGGAGCTGGCCCTGCAAGTGCAGAAGCAAGCCGGCATCTACGGTGCCGGCCTGCGCAAGCTGCGCACCGTGTGCCTGGTGGGCGGCGCCCCCTTCGGCCCCCAGTTCCAGGCCCTGCGCAACAACCCGGAAGTGATGATCGCCACCCCCGGCCGCCTCATCGACCACCTGGAGCGGGGCCGCATCGACTTCTCCCGTCTCGAAGTGCTGGTGCTGGACGAGGCCGACCGCATGCTGGACATGGGCTTCGTGGAAGACATCGAGCACATCGTTGAACGTACCCCGGACAGCCGCCAGACCCTGCTCTTCTCCGCCACCCTGGACGGCCAGGTGGGACGCATCGCCGCCGCCATGACCCGGGATGCCCTGCGCATCGAAGTGGCCACCAGGGAAGAGCACAAGGCCAACATCGACCAGCGTCTGCTCTACACCGATGACCTGGGCCACAAGCAGCGCCTGCTGGACCACCTGCTGCGCGATGCGGGCCTGACCCAGGCGGTGGTGTTCACCTCCACCAAGAAGAGCGCCGAGGAACTGTCCGAATCCCTGCTGGAACAGGGTTTTTCCGCCGCCGCCCTGCACGGCGACATGCCCCAGCACAAGCGCAACCGCACCCTGCAACGGCTGCGCGACGGCCAGACCCGGGTGCTGGTGGCCACCGACGTGGCCGCCCGGGGCATCGACGTGGCGGGCATCAGCCACGTGATCAACTTCGACGCCCCCCGCCAGGCGGAAGACTACGTGCACCGCATCGGCCGCACCGGCCGGGCCGGCCGCAGCGGTACCGCCTTCACCTTCGTCCACGGCCGGGAACGGGGCCTGGTGCGCGACATCGAGCGCTACACCGGCCAGGCCATGCAGGTGGACGTGATCCCCGGCCTGGAGCCCAAGGCCCGGCCCGAGCGGGATTTCGGCAAGTCCGGCGGTCGCCGCTTCGGCCAGAACGGCGGCGGCCAGGGCAAGTCCTGGGGCGACAAGAAGCCCTGGGGTGAGAAAAAGCCCTGGGGTGAAAACAAGCCCTTCGGCGAGAAGAAGGCCTGGGAAGACCGCAAGCCCTGGGGTGAGCGGCGCGCCGATGCCCCGGCCACGGGCGAGCGCAACAGCACCGAGCGTCCCGCCTGGGGCGAGCGTCCCGCCCGGGAAGGCCAGGGCAACCGCTGGCAGGGCCAGCCGGAAAACCGCCCCGCCTGGCGGGATGGCAAGCCGGCCAAACCGGAACAGCGGACCTGGGAACGGCGCGAAGGCAGCGGCCAATCCTGGGGCAAGCCGGACCAGCGCCGCGACGACCAGCCGCGCTCCGCGCCCCGCGCCGCCGCGCCCGCTGCCAAGCCGGCCCGCACCTGGAACGACGAAGGCAAGCCCAGCCAGCCCAAGTCCCGGGGCCGGGTGAACTGGTAAACCGGTCAGCCGTTCAGGGCAGACAGAACCCCAGGGCCTGGTCCCCGGGGCGGCCCTGGAAGGCCCCGGCGTTCACCTCCAGCACGAAGGCCACCGGCGCCGGGGGCTGGACGATGGGGCAGCCGTAGCCGGTGCAGGGCTCCAGACGCCGGGCCCCCAGGACGGTCAGGTCCGGCGCCACCCAGACCAGATCGATGGGAAAGGCCATGTCCTTCATCCAGAAGCCGTGGTAACCCGGCCCGGGCATCTCGAACCACATGCCCCGACCTGCGGCCAGGGCCGGCCGGCCCGACAGGCCCCGTTCCCGCTCCTTGTCGGTGACGGCCTGCTCCACCTGGAAACGCTGCCCTCCCACCTGGACGTAGGGCGTCGTACCCGTCGGACAGGCGGCCCCCACATCCCGGCAAACCAGGGCAAGCAGACAGGCCGGCAGTAAACTGGCGGCCCTTGCGGACAATCTTCCGATCGAATCCATGCGTTTCCAGATCTCCCATACCAGCGGCCACGCCCGGCGCGGCACGCTGGAAACCGTCCACGGCGTCATCCAGACGCCCGTCTTCATGCCGGTGGGCACCGTCGGCACCGTGAAGGGCATCACCCCCCACGAACTCACCGACCTGGGCGCCCAGATCATTCTCGGCAACACCTTCCACCTGTGGCTGCGCCCCGGGCTGGAGGTCATCGAAGCCCACGGCGGCCTGCATGGTTTCATGAACTGGCCGGGGCCCATTCTCACCGATTCCGGCGGTTTTCAAGTGTGGAGCCTCACCCACCTGCGCAAGATCAGCGAGATGGGCGTCAAGTTCGCCTCACCCCTGGACGGCCAGCGCCTCATGCTCTCGCCGGAAAAGAGCATGCAGATCCAGAAGGTGCTGGATTCGGACATCGTCATGATCTTCGACGAATGCACGCCCTACCCGGCGGACTGGGAGACGGCCAAGATTTCCATGGAATTGTCCCTGCGCTGGGCGGAGCGGTCGAAGACGGCCCACGACGGCAACCCCAATGCCCTGTTCGCCATCGTCCAGGGGGGCATGTACGAGGACCTGCGCGAACGTTCCCTGGAAAAGCTGGTGGACATCGGCTTCGACGGCTACGCCCTGGGGGGCCTCTCGGTGGGGGAACCCAAGGAGGACATGGAACGCATCCTGACCCACATGGGCCACCGCCTGCCGGCCGACAAGCCCCGCTACCTGATGGGGGTGGGCACCCCGGAGGACATCGTGTACGCCGTGTCCCGGGGCATCGACATGTTCGACTGCGTCATGCCCACCCGCAACGCCCGCCACGGCCTGCTCTTCACCTGGTCCGGGGACCTGCGCATCAAGAACGCCCGCTTCAAGGCCGACACGGGCCCCATCGACCCGGACTGCGACTGCTACACCTGCCGCCATTACAGCCGGGGCTACCTGCACCACCTGCAACGCTCCGGGGAAATGCTGGGAGCCCGCCTCAATTCCATCCACAACCTGCACTTCTACCAGGACTTCACCGCCCGCCTGCGGGAAGCCCTGGAGCAGGGCCGCTTCGAGGCGTGGTGCCGGGACTTCATGGAGAAAAGGGGCAAGGCCGGCCCGGGCTGAATCGGTTGCCGACCTGGGCTGGGGTGCCACAAAATCGCGCCACAAACCTAAAACCCCAGGGAGAACGCCATGACCCAGCCCACCCGCAACCATCCCTTCCGGTTCACCGGCAGCGGTGGCGAGTATTTCCGCATCTGGATCGTCAACCTGGCCCTCACCCTGGTCACCCTGGGCATCTACTCGGCCTGGGCCAAGGTGCGGCGCAAGCGCTACTTCAACACCCACACCCTGGTGGACGGACACCATTTCGACTATCTGGCCAACCCGGTGGACATCCTCAAGGGCCGGATCATCGCCGCCGGGCTGTTCGCCGCCTATACCCTGGCGGAAGGCACCCTGCCCGTGGTGGCGGGCATCCTGGCGGTCCTGTTTTTCATCGCCATGCCCTGGATCGTGGTCAAGGCCCTGCAATTCAACGCCCGCAACACCAGCCACCGGGGCCTGCGTTTCCAGTTCGACGGCGACATGAAGGATGCCTACAAGGTTTTCCTGGGGGGGGGTCTCCTGTCGATCATCACCCTGGGGCTGGCCCTGCCCTACGTGGCCTATCTGAAGACCCGTTTCGTGGCCGGCAACCATCGCTTCGGCGGCAGCGGGTTCCACTTCCAGGGACGGCCGGGCCCCTTCTACCGCATCTACCTGATCGCCCTCCTGCTGATGCTCCTGGCCCTGGCTGCGGCAATGGCCGCCGTGATCGGTATTATGGGTGTCGCGCTCAATCCCTATGAACTCATGGCCGGCAGCAAGAAGGCCGTCATTGCCGCCCTGGTGCTGGGCATCCTGGCCTTCTACGCCAGCCTGCCCTTCGCCGCCGGCTACCTGAACGCCCGCAGCGCCGACCTCATGTTCAACGGCAGCCGCCTGGAGGGCCTGACCCTGGCGGGCCAACACGGTGCCCGGCGACTGGTCTGGCTGTACGTCTCCAACCTGCTGCTGATCCTCCTCACCCTGGGCTTCTACCTGCCCTGGGCCCAGGTCCGCACCGCCCGCTACTGGCTGGACAACCTGTCCGTCAACGGGCCGGAAGGGGGCCTGGATGCCTTCGTGGCCGCCGCCGGACAGAACACGGCCGCCACCGGCTCCGAGATGGCCGACCTGTTCGACGTGGATCTGGCCCTGGGTTGAGCCGGTGTCCGCCCCCTTCTTCGCCGAACATTTCGACGGCCACACCAGTATTCCCCGGCGGGTGGAAGCCCGCTGGTACGACGACGCCCGGCAACTGCGCCTGACCGGCGAAGACGGCGGCCTGACCGTCCCCGCCGCCCAGATCCGGGTGGGCGACCGGCTGGGCCAGGCCCGCCGGATCATCTACCTGGGGGAAGCCGGGGAACTCCACGCCGGGGACCAGGCCGCCGTGGAGGCACTGGCCCGGGCCCTGGGCCAGGGGGCCTTCATGGCCCGGGTTTTCCGTTGGGAATCCCGTTACTCCCTGGCCCTGGGGGCCCTGCTGGTGAGCCTGGTGCTGGGCTGGGCCGGCCTGCGCTACGGCATGCCCGTGCTGGCCGGGGCGGTCGTCCCCCTGGTGCCGGCGTCCCTGGAAACCCGTCTGGGGGAATTGGGGCTGGAAGCCATGGACGAAGCGGTGTTCCACCCCAGCACCCTGCCGGTGGCCCGTCAGACGGCCCTGCGCCAGCGGCTGGCCGGAGCCTGCCAGCGGCTGGGGGACTGCCCGGCCTGGCGCATGGAGTTCCGCGCCGGGGGGCAGATCGGCGCCAACGCCCTGGCCCTGCCCGGGGGCATCCTGGTGTTCACCGACGAGATCGTGGCCCTGGCGCAACACGATGACGAACTGGTGGCCGTGGCGGCCCACGAACTGGGCCACGCGGCCCACCGCCACGTGGTGCGCCAGATGCTGGCCAGCACCGGGGTGCTGGTGGTGGGCCAGGTGGTGCTGGGGGACGTGAGCGGCATCCTGGACCTGGCAGGGGGGCTGCCGACCTTGCTCCTGCAAAGCGGCTATTCCCGGGACATGGAGCGGGAAGCCGACGCCCACGCCCTGAAATTCCTGCAACGGGCCTGCCTGCCGCCCCACCGCTTCAGCGATCTGCTGGCCCGGCTGGACGTCGCCCACGGCAGCGAAATGCGGGCCGTCACCCTGTTCTCCAGCCACCCGGAGACCCGGGAACGGCTGCGCAACTTTCAGGAACAGAAGCTTGTCACAGGGGGCTGTTAGAATGCGCAGGTTTCCCACCCGCAAGCCCTTCAAATCATGCTGATTGCCCCCGCCTACGCCGCCGACCCCGCCCAACCGGACCCCATCGTCAGCTTCCTGCCGCTGATCGTCCTGTTCGCCCTGTTCTACTTTTTGATCATCCGCCCCCAGATGAAGCGGGCCAAGGACCAGAAGAAAATGCAGGACGCCATCCAGAAGGGCGACGAGGTGATCACCGCCGGCGGCCAACTGGGCAAGGTGGTGAAGGTCACCGACCAGTACATCACCCTGGACATCGGCGGCGGCACCGAAAGCGTGTTCCAGCGCGGCGCCGTGCAGACCGTCCTGCCCAAGGGAACGATCAAAGATCTGTGAGGAGTAAGGGGTGAGGAGTGAGGAGACATCCTCGCTCCTCACCCTTCCCCTCACTCCTTACTCCTCACCCCTTACCCGCACATGAACCGATATCCCCTCTGGAAATACCTGGTCATCGCCGTCGCCCTGGTGATCGCCTTCGTCTATACCCTGCCCAACTTCTACGGTGAGGTGCCGGCGGTCCAGGTGACCCCGGTGCGCACTACGGAAAAGGTGGATGGGGCCCTCATGCAACGGGTGGAGACGGTCCTCAAGGCCGGCGGTATCACGCCCCTGGGGGTGGCCATGGACGCCCGGGGGGTGAAAGCCCGCTTCGCCGATCCGGACACCCAGATCAAGGCCAAGGACGCCCTCCAGCAAAACCTGGGCCAGGGCTACACCGTAGCCCTCAACCTGCTGTCCGCTTCGCCGGAATGGCTCACCTCCATCGGCGCCCTGCCCATGTATCTGGGCCTGGATCTGCGCGGCGGGGTGCACTTCCTCATGCAGGTGGACATGCCCAAGGCCCTGGAAAAGGCGGCCGAGCGCTACCAGGGCGACATCCGCACCCTGCTGCGGGAGAAGAAGGTGCGCTACACCGGCATCGGCCGGGAAGGCCAGGAAGTGGCCATCCGCTTCCGCGATGCCGCCCAGCGGGACGAGGCCCGCAAGGCCATCGAGAGCGCCTATCCGGAGCTGCAACTGGATGACGGCCAGTCCGGCGAGGAAATGCTTCTTGCCGCCACCCTGAAGAAACAGGCCCAGGTGAAGACCCAGGAAGACGCCCTGAAACAGAACCTGACCACCCTGCGCAACCGGGTCAACGAACTGGGCGTGGCCGAACCGGTCATCCAGCAGCAGGGCATCGACCGGGTGGTGGTCCAGTTGCCGGGTGTCCAGGACACGGCCAAGGCCAAGGAGATCCTGGGCCGCACCGCCACCCTGGAAATCCGCATGGTGGACGAGGAGAAGATGCAGGATCCGGCCGCCGTCCAGGCTGCCGTGGCCGGCCAGGTGCCCTTCGGCACGGAAATCTACTACGAGCGCAACGGCGTGCCGGTGCTGGTGAAGAAGACCGTGGTGCTCACCGGCGACTACATCACCGACGCCCAGCCGGGCTTCGACAACCAGTCCAACCAGGCGGCCGTCCACGTGAACCTGGACGGCCGGGGGGCACGCATCTTCAAGAACGTGACCCGGGAGAACGTGGGCAAGCGCATGGCCATCCTGCTCATCGAGAAGGGCAAGACGGAAGTGGTCACCGCCCCGGTGATCCGGGAAGAAATCGGCGGCGGCCGGGTGCAGATCACCGGCATGGATTCCCCCCAGGAAGCCAACGACGTGGCCCTGCTGCTGCGCGCCGGCGCCCTGGCTGCGCCCATGGAGATCGTGGAAGAGCGCACCGTGGGCCCCAGCCTGGGCAAGGACAACATCGAGAAGGGCTTCAACTCCACCCTCTACGGCTTTGCCGCCATCGCCGTGTTCATGGTGATCTACTACCAACTGTTCGGCATCGTCTCGGTGCTGGCCCTGGCCACCAACATGTTCCTGCTGGTGGCCCTGCTGTCCATGATGCAGGCCACCCTGACCCTGCCCGGCATCGCCGGTATCGCCCTGACCCTGGGCATGGCCATCGACGCCAACGTGATCATCGCCGAGCGCATCCGCGAGGAACTGCGCAACGGCATGACGCCCCAGGCGGCCCTGGCGGCGGGTTACGAACGGGCCTGGGACACCATCCTGGATTCCAACATCACCACCCTCATCGCCGGCATCGCCCTGTTCTGGCTGGGCTCCGGCCCGGTGCGGGGCTTCGCCGTGGTGCTCTGCCTGGGCATCCTCACCTCCATGTTCAGCGCCGTGCTGGTTTCCCGGGCCATGGTCAACTTGACCTACGGCCGGGCCAAACGCCTGACCAAGCTGTCCATCTGAAGGGCGCGCCATGATCGAACTGTTCCACCTCAAGCAGGACATCCCCTTCATGCGTTGGGCCCGCAGCACGATTTTCGTGTCCGTGGCCTTCATCGCCGCCGCCATCGGGCTCCTGGCCAGCAAAGGCCTGAACCTGGGGGTGGATTTCACCGGTGGCACGGTGATGGAGATCGGCTACCCGGGCAAGGCCGCCGACATTCCGGGCATCCGGCAAGTACTGACCCAGTCCGGTTACGGCGACGCCCAGGTGCAGAACTTCGGCACCGCCAGCGACGTGCTGGTGCGCTTGCCGGTGAAGCAGGGCGTCACCTCGGCCCAGCTTTCCGAGCAGGTGCTGCTGGCCCTCAAGGCCGCCGACCCGGCGGTGGAAATGCGCCGGGTGGAGTTCGTCGGTCCCCAGGTGGGCCAGGAACTCCTGGAGGACGGCTCCCTGGCCCTGCTGGTGGTGGCCATGGGCATCGTCATCTACCTGGCCCTCCGTTTCGAGTGGCGCATGGCGGCCGGCGCCATCTTCGCCACGGCCCACGACATCTTCATCGTGCTCGGCGTGTGGTCCCTGTTCCAGTGGGAATTCTCCCTGACCGTGCTGGCCGCCGTACTGGCCATCCTGGGCTACTCGGTGAACGACACGGTGGTGGTGTTCGACCGGATCCGGGAAAACTTCCGCAAGACCCGCCTGACCAACGTGGCGGCCATCATGGACAACGCCAAGACCGCCACCCTGGCGCGCACCGTCATCACCAGCGGCACCACGTCCTTGATGGTACTGGCCATGCTGTTCCTGGGCGGCGAAGTGCTCTACGGCTTCGCCCTGTGCCTCATCATCGGCATCGTCGTCGGCACCTATTCCTCGGTGCTGGTGGCCAGCCCCATCACCATGTGGCTCGGCGTGTCCCGGGAAGACTTCATCAAGCCGGTGAAGACCGAATCCGGCGCCGTGGTCTGAACCCTCGAACCCTGGAGAACCCCATGCGCATCCTGCCCCTGTTCCTCGCCCTGGCCTTCGGCAGCGCCCAGGCCGCCACCGTGCTGGTGGACAAGACCCTCCCCGGCTTCTCCTCCCCGGAGAGCGTGGTGGTGGAAGGGGCCGACGTGTTCGTCTCCAACCTGGGGGTGAAACTGGAGCCCATGGAGAAGGACGGCGACGGCTTCATCGCCCGGCTGGACCGCCAGGGCAACGTGAAGAACCTCAAGTGGGCGGAAAAGCTCAACGGGCCCAAGGGCATGATCGCCGTGGGCGGAGTGCTTTACGTGGCCGACATCGACCGGGTGGTGGGCTTCCGCATCCGCGACGGCAAGCCGGTCTTCGACCTGGACATGTCCGCCACCGGCGCCAAGTTCCTCAACGGCTTCGCCCGCTACGACAACCGCAAGTTGCTGCTTTCCGCCACCGACCTGAACAAGGTGTTCGCCATCGACCTGGCGGGCAAGAAGTATGAGGAAGTGCGCTTCGACACCCCGCCCCAGGGCCCCAACGGCATGAAGAAGCGGGGCGACCAGCTCATCGTGGTGGACTGGGGCACCGACGGCCAGCCCAACGGCGCGGTGCGCACCTATCGGCTCAAGGGGATGCAGGCCACCCTGGACAAGACCTACAACCCTACCCCCGGCGGCTATTTCGACGGCGTGGTGGACCTGGGCGCCAACCGCTGGCTGATCTCCAACTGGGTCAGGTTCGAGCCCGCCGGGCTGTTGCAGGTGCTGGACACCCGCACCGGCCAGGTCAGCGTGGCCAACGAGAAACTGCCCGTGGCCGGCCCCGCCGACATCTTTCTGGACGACCAGGGCAAGCTCTGGGTACCCGGCATGATGGAGGGCAAGGTCTACCGTATGACCCTGCGCCGCTGACCGTAACAAAACAGGCACCAGACCCTTATGGAAATCCTCACCCAGTTCATCGACATCGTTCTCCACCTGGACAAGCACCTGGCCATTCTGGTGGAGAACTACGGGGTCTGGGTGTACGCCATCCTGTTCGCCATCGTGTTCATGGAAACGGGCTTCGTGGTGACCCCCTTCCTGCCCGGCGACTCCCTGCTCTTCGTGGCCGGCGCCGTGGCGGCGGCGGGCGGCATGGACCCCTGGCTGGTGTCCGGCACCCTCATCGTGGCCGCCCTGTGCGGCGACAACGTGAACTACTGGATCGGCCGCTTCCTGGGGCCCCGGGTGTTCCAGTTCGAAGGCAGCCGTTTCCTCAAACAGGAAAACCTGGAGCGCACCCACGCCTTCATGGAAAAGCACGGCCCCAAGGCCATCATCATCGCCCGCTTCGTGCCCGTGGTGCGCACCTTCGTGCCCTTCGTCTGCGGCATCGGCCGCCTCACCTACCCCCGCTTCCTGGGCTTCTCGGTGATCGGCGCCCTGCTCTGGGTGGGCTTGCTGGTGCCGGCCGGCTATTTCTTCGGCAACCTGCCCTTCGTCAAGAACAACCTGACCCTGGTGATCCTGTTCATCATCTTCCTGTCGGTGCTGCCGGGGATCATCGAGTTCCTGAAGCACCGTCGGGCTGCGGCCGCCGGCCAGGCCTGAGTCTCACGGCCCGGGGCGGGCCGCCGGGGGCGGCGGAAAACGGCCCAGGATGTGGTCGGTCATGCCCCGGGCCAATTCCGCCTCGCCGAAGAACACCCGGGAATCCCCCTCCTGCATCAGCAGGTCCGCCTCCTCCTCGCTGTGGGTGCGCAGCACCACCTCGATACCCGGGTTCAGGGCTCTGGCCGTCTCCAGCATGCGCCGGGCGCTCAGGGGATCGGGCACGGCGATGACCAGCATGGCGGCATGGGCCACGTGGGCCTGGACCAGCACCAGGGGATCCGCCGCGTCCCCCGAAACGGCGGCCATGCCCTCACCTCGCAGGCGCTCCACCTGCTCCCGGCTCAATTCCACCACCACGAAGGGAATGCCCCGCTGGAGCAGCGCCATGGCGATACGCTGCCCCACCCGCCCGTAGCCCACCAACACCACCTGGCCCGCCAGAAACTTGCGGTCCGTGCTGAGGGGCAGGGCCGCCGTGGGATCCTCCCGGGTTTCCAGGCGCCGGGCCAGGGGGGAACGGGCCAGGATCCAGGCCCGGGCCGGCTCCGCCAGGGCGAAGATCAAAGGGTTGAGGGCGATGGAGATCAGCGCCCCGGCCACCACCAGGCTCTGGGCCTCCTGGCTGAGCACCCCCAGGGACAGGCCCAGCCCCACCAGAATGAAGGAGAACTCGCCGATCTGGGCCAGGCTGGCCGCCACCGTGAAGGCCGTATTCAGGGGATAGCGGAACATCAGCACCAGCAGGGCCGCCGCCAGGGACTTGCCGAGGATGATGATGGCCACCACCGCCAGCACCCGGAGGGGGCTGTCCAACAGCACCATGGGGTCGAACAGCAT
Source organism: Thiobacillus denitrificans (assembly GCA_020723405.1). Classification (GTDB taxonomy): domain Bacteria; phylum Pseudomonadota; class Gammaproteobacteria; order Burkholderiales; family Thiobacillaceae; genus PFJX01. The sequence continues at coordinate 161,402 of DYIY01000004.1, forward strand.
GCCCACGGACACGAAGAACAGCACCGCAAAGGCATCCCGCAGGGGCAGGGATTCCTCGGCCGCCCGGTGGCTGAATTCCGATTCCCGCAACACCATGCCGGCGAAGAAGGCCCCCAGGGCGAAGGACACCCCGAACAGGCTGGCGGCGCCAAAGGCGATGCCGATGGCCGCCGTCACCACGGCCAGGGTGAAGAGTTCCCGGGAACCGGTGCGGGCCACCTGCCAGAGGAGCCAGGGCAGGGCCTTGCGCCCCACCACCAGCATGAGGGCCACGAAGCCGCCCACTTCCAGCAAGGTCAGCAGCAAGGTTCCGGCCAGGGAACCCCCGGCAGTCCCCGCCTGACCGCCCCCCAGCACCCCGGCCAGGGGCGGCAGGAGCACCAGCAGCAGCACCGTGGCCAGATCCTCCACCACCAGCCAGCCCACGGCGATGCGGCCGTTCATGGAATCCAGCAGCCCCTTGGCTTCCAGGGCTTTGAGCAACACCACGGTACTGGCGCAGGACAGGGTCAGGCCGAACACCAGGGCTGAACCCCAGGGCCAATCCCAGGACAGGGCCAGGACCATGCCCAGCACCGTGGCCAGCCCCATCTGCACCACCGCCCCGGGCACGGCGATGCGCCGCACGGCCAGCAGATCGTCCAGGGAGAAATGCAGACCCACGCCGAACATGAGCAGCATCACCCCGATCTCGGCGAGTTGGGCGGCCAGGCCCATGTCCGCCACGAAACCCGGCGTAGCCGGCCCGATCAACACCCCCGCCATCAGATAGCCCACCAGGGTGGGCAGACGCAGACGGGTGGCTAGAAAGCCCAACAGCAAGGCCAGGCCGAAACCTGCCGCCAGGGTGGTGATCAGGGAAAGATCCTGGTGCATGGACTAGTATTTCCTGTGAGCGACGTAACCCGCCTGGCTGCGGGCAGACGTTCCGCAGATGATTGCTTTTGATGCCAATTTCAATCAATTAAGGCATGCCCCTGGAGAGGCTCAGGTCAGATGACCCCGGGATGGTGCATCAACATTGTTGACAAGACCACTCAGGATTTCTACATTTTATCCATGATTTAGAGTTGTTCTAAAAACACCCGCATTCCCGGCACGGGAAATTGCCGGACATCGACATGGAGACAATCATGCAACTCAAAGGCTCAAAGACCGAGGGCAACCTCAAAGCCGCCTTCGCCGGCGAATCCCAGGCCAACCGCCGCTACCTCTACTTCGCCGCCAAGGCCGACGTGGAAGGCTACAACGACGTGGCCGCCCTGTTCCGCTCCACTGCGGAAGGAGAAACCGGCCACGCCCACGGCCATCTGGAGTATCTGGAAACCTGTGGTGACCCGGCCACCGGCATGCCCTTCGGCGCCACCGCCGACAACCTGAAGACCGCCGTGGCCGGCGAGACCCACGAATACACCGACATGTATCCGGGCATGGCCAAGACGGCCCGGGAAGAGGGCTTCGAGGAGATCGCCGACTGGTTCGAGACCCTGGCCAAGGCCGAGCGTTCCCACGCCAACCGCTACCAGAAGGCCCTGAACGAGCTGGGTAGCTGAAGCAGCCCGCGCCCGTTCATACCCGGGCCGGCGGGCCGGGGGTGACATCCTCCGGGTCCCCGCCTGGGCGGGGATGACGGAGGACTTCATCGCCGGCTCGCCCCGCCCCGGGCACCCCCCTTTCTGTTCCCCGGATTTCCCATGACCACCCCCGTCCGCGAAGGCAACCTGGAAGCACCCACCCGCCATCCCCTGGATTGGCGGAACCCCGACTTCTACAACCAGGATTCCCTGTTCCGGGAAATGGAACGGGTCTTCGACATCTGCCACGGCTGCCGCCGCTGCGTCAGCCTGTGCCAGTCCTTTCCCACCCTGTTCGACCTGGTGGACGAATCCGAGTCCATGGAAGTGGACGGGGTGAAGAAGGCCGATTACTGGAAGGTGGTGGAGCACTGCTACCTGTGCGACCTTTGCTACATGACCAAGTGCCCCTACGTGCCGCCCCACGAGTGGAATCTGGATTTCCCCCACCTGATGCTGCGGGCCAAGGCCGTGCACTTCCGCACGGGCACCACCCTGCTGCGCGACAAGGTGCTCACCAGCACCGATGCGGTGGGCCGCCTGGCGGGCATTCCGGTGGTGGCCCAAACGGTCAACGCCGTGAACAAGCTGGCCCCGGCCCGCCAGGCCCTGCAAGCCGTGGCCGGCATCCATGCCGACGCCTGGCTGCCGGAATTCACCAGCCGGCCCCTGCGCAGCCGCCTGCAACGGCTTCCGGCCGCCACGCCGGGCCGGCCGGCGGGCCGCACCCGGGGCAAGGTGGCCCTGTTCGCCACCTGCTACATGAACCGCAACGAACCGGGCCCGGGCGAAGACCTGACGGTGGTGTTCAAACACAACGGCATCCCCGTCACCCTGGCGGTAAAGGAACGCTGCTGCGGCATGCCCAAGCTGGAACTGGGGGACCTGGAAGCGGTGCGGGCCGCCAAGGAGGCCAACATCCCGGTCCTGGCCGCCCTGGTGGATCAGGGCTGGGACCTGACCGCCCTGATCCCCTCCTGCGTGCTCATGTTCAAGCAGGAACTGCCCCTCATGTTCCCAGACGACCCGGAGGTGCTGAAGGTGAAGGCCGCCTTCTTCGACCCCTTCGAATACCTGATGCTGCGCCACCGGGAAGGGCAACTGAAGACCGACTTCCCCCACCCCCTGGGCAAGGTGGCCTACCACGCCGCCTGCCACCAGCGGGTGCAGAACATGGGCCCCAAGACCCGGGAAGCCCTGGCCCTGGTGCCGGGCACCGAGATCGAATTCATCGAACGCTGCTCCGGCCACGACGGCACCTATGCGGTGAAGCGGGAGTTCCACGAATTCGCCATGAAGATCGTCAAACCCGTGGTGGCCCGGGTGAACCAGGCCAAGCCGGACCACTATGGCAGCGACTGCGCCATGGCCGGCCACCACATCGCCCACGCCCGGGGCGACGGCACCCTTCCCGAGCATCCCATCACCCTGCTGCGCAAGGCCTACGGACTATGAGTACACGTGAGGACGCCACCATGGCCAAACTGACCCGCCAGGATCTGTTCACCCTGGAGAAATACGCCGAGATCCGCAACGAATTCCGCGCCCGGGTCATCGCCCACAAGAAACAGCGCCGGGTGCCCCTGGGGGAACACGCTGCCCTCTACTTCGAAGACGCCCTGACCATGCAGTACCAGATCCAGGAAATGCTGCGCATCGAGAAGATCTTCGAGGCCGCCGGCATCCAGGAGGAACTGGACGTCTACAACCCCCTGATCCCCGACGGCCACAACTGGAAAGCCACCTTCATGGTGGAGTACGCCGACGAACACGACCGCCGGGCCGCCCTGGCCCGCCTGGTGGGCATCGAGCAGGACGTGTGGATGCGGGTGGAGGGCTTCGACCCGGTGTTCCCCCTGGCCAACGAAGACCTGGAGCGGAGCACCCCGGACAAGACCGCCTCCGTGCACTTCCTGCGCTTCGAATTGACCCCCGGCATGGTGGCTGCCGTGAAGAACGGAGCGGAGATTTCCGCCGGCATCGCCCACGTCCAGTACCAGGCCACCCTGGCGCCCCTGCCCCGGGCCATCCGCGACGCCCTGGCGGCCGACCTGGCCTGAAGGCACAGCGGATTCCTCCCGCCAGGCGCTATCATGGCGCCTGTTCCGGAGAGACCCATGCGCCGCCTGCACTTCGCCTTCCTGACCCTGGGCCTGGCCCTGTCCCAGCCCGTCCTGCCCGCCACCACCTCCGAAGCCACCGTCTGGGGCAGCAGCTACGGCCTGGGCAAAGACCTGGACCGGGACTTCGACGAGAACGCCAAACCCTGGCAGGAAATCCAGGCCCAGTTGCCGCCCTATCCCAAGGCGGAAAACCTGGTGCCCTTCGAGGTCAGTGCCGCCACCGGCAACCGCCATTTCGTCGATTTTCCCTCCGTCACCATCGGCAGTGACGGTGCCGTGCGCTACAGCGTGGTGGTGCGCAGCCCCGCCGGGGCAGAGACGGTGAGCTTCGAGGGCATGCGCTGCGACAGCGGCGAGCGCAAGCTGTACGCCTTCGGCCGCAGCGACGGCAAGGGCGGCGGCGAATGGTCGCGCAACCGCTACGCCAAGTGGGACATCATCAAGGACCGGCAGCAGACCAGCTACCACCGGGAACTGTTCTACCACTACTTCTGCACCGTGGACGGCAAGGGCGACCTGAAGCGGATCCAGCATTTCCTCAAGACCGGCGGCCTTTACAACCGCTGATCCCCCGGAAGCAATACCTCCAATTTCCGGTGGTATTGAAGACGCCGCCGTCATAAAATTCTTCCCGCTTCAGGTGCCCACCTCGGTGGGTGAAACGGGAAACAGGTGCGGCGTCCACGCCCAAGCCTGTGCTGCCCCCGCAACGGTAAGCGCCCAACGGGTGTTCATCCAGCCACTGTCCCCCGGGACGGGAAGGCGAACCCCCTCATGCGCGAGCCCGGAGACCGGCCTGGAGAGGACGCGGACCGCGGGTGGCGGGCTCGGCGGGTCGCCACTTCCGCCCTGACCTTGTTGCACCCCGGCCGCGATTGCGGTTTTCCCTGCGGGGACGCTGGGAACGAATAAGGTCCAACCATCATGCAACGCACTTACCTGGCCATCGCCCTGGCCAGCCTGCCCCTGACGCCGGCCCTGGCCCAGGACATTCCCACCCTGGACGAGATCGTGGTCACCGCCACCCGCACCGCCCAGACCGCCGACGAAACCCTGGCCTCCGTGACGGTCGTCGGCCGCCGCCAACTGGACCAGGCCACCAGCCTGGACGAAGCCCTGGCCACCGTGCCCGGCCTGGACCTGAGCCGCAACGGCGGCTACGGCAAAAGCACCAGCGTGTTCATGCGGGGCGCCAATGCCGGCCACGTGCTGGTGCTGGTGGACGGGGTGCGCGCCGCTTCGGCCACCCTGGGCACCTTCGCCTTCGAACACCTGCGACCGGAACAGGTGGAGCGCATCGAGATCGTCCGGGGTCCCCGGGCCGCCCTGTATGGTTCGGAAGCCGTGGGCGGCGTCATTCAGATCTTCACCCGGCAGGCCAAAGGCCCCTACATCGAAGCCGGCCTGGGCGGCCACGACACCCGCTCCCTCAGTGTCGGCATCGGCGGTGGCGACGCCTGGCGCTACAGCCTGGAAGCGGGCCGACTGACCAGCGAAGGCATTCCCTCCTTTGCCGTGCTGAACAGCGATCACGGCTACCAGAACAACCACCTGGCCGCCCGCCTGAGCGGCCCCCTGGCACCTGGCCTGCGCCTGGAGGCCGACTTCAGCCAGGCCCAGGGCCACAGCGAACAGGACCCGGCGGTGGGCAACGAGGACTTCCGCAACCGGGTGGCCAGCCTGCGCCTCAACCACGACATCTCCGACGCCTGGACCCAGCGCCTGACCCTGGGCCACGCCCTGGACGACTACACCACCCACAGCCCGTTCCTGCCCGCCAGCATCGTCACCCGCCGCACCAGCCTGGCCTGGCAGCACGACCTGAACCTGACCCCGGCGGGACTCACCACCCTGGGCCTGGATGCCTGGCGGGACCAGGCCGACAAGGACGGCAGCGGCGACATCCATGCCAGCCTGGACACCTGGGCCGTGTACGCCCAGCAGCAATGGCGGGGACTGGGCTCGGACTGGAGCGCGGCCCTGCGCCGGGACCACCATGAGAACTACGGCGACAAGACCACCGGCAGCCTGGCCTGGGGCCGGGATCTGACCGCCGCCACCCGGCTCACCGCTGCCTGGGGCACGGCCGTCAAGGCCCCCACGGTCAACGACCTGTTCTGGCCCTACAGCAGCGATCTGTTCCTGGGCACCACCTACATCACCGTGGGCAACCCCAACCTCAAGCCGGAATCCTCCAACAGCCTGGAACTGGGCCTGCGCCACAAGCTGGGTGACATCCTGGTGTTGAACGCCAATGCCTACCGTACCCGGGTCACGGACCTCATCGAGTGGCAGGGCACCGCGACCGGCCTGAACGAATTCACCTACACCCCGACCAACGTCAGCAAGGCCGACATCAAGGGTCTGGAACTGGGGGCCAGCGGCCGCCTGGAACAGTGGCGCCTGGCCGCCGCCCTCACCTTTCTGGACGCGGAGAACACGGGCACCGGCGAACAACTGGACCGGCGGCCCAAGCGCAAGCTCACCGTCACCGTGGGCCATCCCCTGGGCAAGGGCGACATCCAGGCCGAATGGATTGCCGCCTCGGCCCGCAACGACCTCAACGCCGCCACCCGTCTGGCCGGCTACGGCATCGTCAACCTGGCCTGGAAACACCCCTTGCCCGGCGATCTGGAAGTCCAGGCCCGGCTGGAAAACCTCTTCGACCGGCATTACGTGCTTGCATCCAGCTTTTCAGGCGATTACAACACGTTCGGTAGAAGCCTCTTCGTGACCCTCCGTTACCAACCCCGCTGAAGCGCTCCAAGGAGACGATTGCCATGTCCCTCGCCCAACCCCGCACCCAGGCCCTCATCGGCCTCAGCCTGGCCGCCGTCATGGCCGCCACCCGTTTCCACCATTTCGGCGACACCCTGCACCTGCCCGATGCCTCCTGGGCCCTGTTCTTCCTGGCCGGCTTCTACCTGAGCCCGGCCTGGCTGCTGGGCCTCATGGCGGAAGCGGTGGCCATCGACGCCGCCGCCGTGGGCCTCATGGGCGTCTCCGCCTACTGCCTGACCCCGGCCTACGCCGCCCTGCAACTGGCCCATCTGGGTCTGTGGACCGGCGGCCGTCTGTCCCGGCGGATGAACGGTGAAGGCAGCGGCCTGGTGGCCCTGGCCAGCGTGGCCGCAGTCACCATCATTGGCGCCTTCCTGGTCTCCAATGGCGCCTTCTACTGGTTCGGCGGCCGGGTGGCCGACACCAACTGGCTCCAGTTCGCCCACACCTTCGTGGACTACGGCCCCGCCTTCCTGGCCAGCACCCTGTCCTATCTTGCGGTGGCCGCTTTGGCCCACGGCCTGGCCGTGCATCTGACGGGCAGCCGCCCCACCCGCCTGGGCGACGCCACCTGAGCTGAGCCGGGCCGCCGTCCCGGCGGCCCTATCGTTTCCCCGACATGGTCACCCTGATCCTGGGCGGTGCCCGCTCCGGCAAGAGCCGTCTTGCCCAGGATCTGGCCGGGCGCTCCGGTCTGGCGGTCAGCGTGGTGGCCACGGCCCGGGCCGGCGATGGAGAGATGGCCGAACGCATCGCCCGGCACCAGGCAGAACGGCCCAGCCACTGGCAAACCCTGGAAGAACCCCTGGCCCTGGCCGACAGCCTGCTCGGCCAGTCCACCCCGGATCGCCTGGTGCTGGTGGATTGCCTGACCCTGTGGCTGCTCAATCTGCTGGAAGCCGGAGAAGCCGTTTTCGCCGAACAACGCCAGGCCCTGCTGGAAACGCTTCCCAGGCTGGGGGGCCCGGTCCTGCTGGTGGCCAATGAAGTGGGCCTGGGGGTGATCCCCATGGGCGAACTGAGCCGCCGCTTTGTGGACGAAGCCGGCCGCCTCAACCAGGACCTGGCCCGACTGGCCGGACGGGTCGTGTTCGTGGCTGCCGGCTTGCCCCTCACCCTGAAGGACACGTCATGACCCCCTGGTGGCAAGCCCCCTGCAAAACCCCCGACGGTGAGGCACGCACCGCCGCCCTGGCCCGTCAGGCCCAACTCACCAAGCCCCCGGGCAGCCTGGGCCGACTGGAGGCCCTGGCCGTGGAACTGGCGGCCCTGGGGGGACGGGGCCCGGAACGGCCCTGGATCACGGTCTTCGCCGGCGACCACGGGGTGGTGGCGGAAGGGGTGGCCGCCTATCCCCAGGCGGTCACCCGCCTGATGCTGGCCAACTTCGTGGCCGGGGGGGCAGCCGTATCGGTGCTGGCCCGGCAGATCGGCGCCCGGCTGGAAGTGGTGGACGCGGGCACCCTGGCCGGGGCAGCCCTGCCCGGGGTGATCGCCGACCGGGCCGGGGACGGCACCGCCAACCTGGCCCGCCAGGCCGCCATGACGTCCTTCCAGTTGGAAAACGCCCTGGCGGCAGGCCGCCGGGCGGCGGAGCGGGCGCTCACCTACGGGGCAGGCCTGTTCATCGGCGGTGAGATGGGCATCGGCAACAGCACGGTGGCAGCCGCCCTGGGCTGCGCCTTGCTGGGCCTGCCCGGGGAGGCCCTGGCCGGCCCCGGGACGGGATTGAATGCGGCGGGGGTGGAAAAGAAGGCAGGAGTGATCGATGGGGCACTGGCCCTGCATGGCTTGTCGGCTGAGCAGGGCCGCCAGCTTGTTCCATCCCCCTCCGCCCACGCCCTCTTCGTGCTGCAACACGTCGGTGGTTTCGAGCTTGCCGGGTTGGCGGGTGCTTACGTCGCCTGTGCCCAGGCCGGGGTGCCGGTGCTGGTGGACGGTTTCATCAGTACCGCCTCGGCCCTGGCCGCCTGCCGCCTGAACCCGGGCGCCCGGCCCTGGCTGCTGTTCGCCCACCGCTCCGCCGAGCCGGGTCACCGCCGTCTGCTGGAGGCCCTGGCGGCCCAGCCCCTGCTGGACCTGGACCTGCGCCTGGGGGAAGGCAGCGGCGCCGCGGCAGCCTATCCCTTGCTGGCCATGGCCTGGGCCCTGCACCGGGACATGGCCACCTTCGCTGCGGCTGGCATCGATGCCTGAGCCCACCCTGGTCACGGTGTTGCGCCACGGGGCGGTCTTTGGACCGGCCCAGGTGTATCGGGGCCGCACTGACGCGCCCCTGAGCCCGGCGGGCCGGGCGGCCATGACCGCCCGGCTTCCCTGTCTGGCTGTGCCGCCCTTCACCCAGATCGCCACTTCGCCCCGCAGCCGCTGCCGGGACTTCGCCGCTGGGCTGGCCGACCAACTGGGCCAGCCCCTGACGGTACTGGAAGCCATGGCGGAGATGGACTTCGGCGCCTGGGAAGGCCTCTCACCCGCCCAGGCGCAAGCCCGGGATCCATCGTCCCATGCCGCGTTCCGCCAGGGCCGGGGCGGAGCGCCCGGCGGCGAGACCCTGGCAGATTTCCGCGCCCGGGTGGCAGCGGGCTGGTCCCGGTGGCTGGTGCAAGCCGACGGGGGCCACCGCCTGCTGGTCACCCACGGCGGCGTCATGCGCGCCCTGCTCATGGATTTGGGCGCCCTGGATCCGGCCAGGCCCTTCGCCGTGGCTCTGCCGGAAACGGCCCATTTCCGCGTCTCGCTGCTGGCCGGTTGGCCGCCGGTGCTGTTGAGCCTCAACCCATGCACGGCCTGATTCTCGCGCTCCAGTTCCTCACCCGCCTGCCCACGCCCCGATTGGCCGTGGTATCCCCAGCCCACATGGCGGGCTGTGTGGTGTGGTTTCCCCTGGTGGGCCTTCTGATCGGAGCTCTGGTGGCCGCCTCGGCCTGGTTGGGGGCACAGGAGGATCCCTGGTTGGGGGCCCTGCTCGGCCTGGTGGCCTGGGTGGGCCTGACCGGCGCCCTGCACCTGGATGGCCTGGCAGATCTGGCCGACGCCTTGGGGGCTGCCCACCGCCTGGCCGACCCCACGGCCCGGCGGGAACGGCTGCTCCAGGTGCTGGCTGATCCCCACCTGGGGGTGTTCGGGGGGGTGGCCCTGGTTCTGCAACTCCTGGCCAAGCTCGTGCTGATCATGCTGGCTGTGCAAGTGGGCGCTTACCTTGCCCTGCTGCTGGCTCCGGCCTGGAGCCGTTGGGGAGTGCTGCTCTGGTCCCGGCTTCCTCCCCTCAAACCCGGGCTGGGAGAACGCTTTGCCTGGCGCTCCGGCAACCTTGCCATCGTCTTCTGGGCCCTGGCCCTGGCCCTGGCGGGCTTCCTTCAGCCGATGCTGGCTCTGGGCTTCGTCTGGACTCCGGCCTGGCGGTACTGGCTGCTGCGACGGCTGGGTGGCATGACCGGGGACGCCCTGGGGGCCGGCGTGGAATGGGGGGAAAGTGTCCTGCTGTTGGCCTGGCTGCTGATCTGGCCCGGTCCCTCAGGTCTGTTCTGAGGCGTTATTGCGGGCCGCCTTGCGTTCCCGCTTGATCCGGTACATGGCACTGTCGGCGGCGTGGAGCAGTCCCTCCAGGTCACTGGCATCCCGGGGATAGAGGGCATAGCCGACGCTGCAATGGGGCAGCAGGGTCATGCCCTGGAAGCCCAGGGGCTGGGTCACTTCCTCCTCCAGTTTGTGCTTGAAGCTGGTGCAGAATTCCGCGCTCTCCAGGCCGGAGAGGATCAGGGCGAATTCGTCGCCCCCCAGCCGGGCCACCGTGTCGGAAACCCGGGTGCAGGCCTTGAGTCGGCTGGCCACCGCCTTGAGGATGGCGTCCCCGGCGGCGTGGCCGTGGGTGTCGTTGGCCAGTTTGAAATCATCCAGATCCACATAGAGCACCCCCATCTGGAAGTTCTCCTGGCTGGCATGGGCCAGGCCCTCCTGCAGGCGGCGGTAGAACAGGGCCCGGTTGGCCAGGCCGGTGAGGGGATCGTGGGTGGCCTCATGTTCCAACTGGTCGCCGGCAATCTCCAGGGCCTTCATCTGGTCGCCGATGGTCCGGGCGTGGCGGGTCTGGAGGCGGTTGGACTTGAGGGCGATGAGGGTGGCCAGCAACAGCAGGGCCACCCCCAGTCCCAGGTGCAGGGCGATGGCCTGGTCGGTGGCCTGGCGGGTGGATTCCAGGGCGGCGCGGATGCCGTCCCGCTCGTAGCGGCGCAGCTCCTCCACCACTTCCGTGTAGCCCACGTTGAAGGGACGCAGTTCCATGGACAGGCGGTCCCGGGCTTCCTCCAGGCGCTCCCGGGCGGCCAGATCGCTGATCTCCTCGTGCAGCACGATGATGCGTTCCACCAGTTTGTCCTGGCGGGCCAGATTGTCCATTTCGAAGCGGTCCAGCGGCAGGAGCTTCAGGTCGTTGCGTGCCTTGCCGACCTGGTAGCCCCATTTGATGTAGAGCTGGAAGTGGCCGTCCCGTTCGAAGGAATCCCGGGTGAGGGTCTGGTAGACCAGGGTGTTGTGCCGGTTGTAGGAGGCTTCCAGCAGGTCCGTGGCCAGTTGGATCTTGCGGTTGCGCAGGTCCACGATGTCGCCCATGCGGGACGCCAGGTCGCGGAACTGCCAGATCGCGTGGCCCACCAGGCCGGCCATCAGGACGATGAGCAATAGAAAACCCACGACCAGATATCGGCCGAGCTGGCTGGAACTTGTTGTTGTTTCTTTTTTCATGGGGTCTCCGATCCGGCGCACAGGATAATCAGGATCAAGGCCGCTTGCAAGACCTTACGATCCGCAATTCCCACCGTCTGTCCCCTGGGGCTGCGGCGCGTAGAATCGGCATCCCTGTCCGCATTCCAGGCCGAGGCCTACTGCCATGTCATCCCCCCCCATATTCCAGGCCGTCGTACCCGCCCGCCACGCCTCCACCCGCCTGCCCGGCAAGCCCCTGGCGGACATCGGCGGCAAACCCATGGTGGTCCGGGTGCTGGAACGGGCGGCGGCCAGCGGGGCGGCCGGGGTGTGGGCGGCCACCGACCATCCGGAGGTGGAGGCCGCCGTGCAGGCGGCAGGATTCCGAGCGGTGCTGACCAGCCCCGACTGCCCCTCCGGCACCGACCGGCTGGCCGAGGTAGCGGTCCGCCAAGGCTGGTCCGACGCCACGGTGGTGGTCAACGTGCAGGGCGACGAGCCCCTCATCGATCCGGCCCTGATCCGCGCCACCGCCCAGGCCCTGTTCGACCATCCGGCCGCCAGCATGGCCACGGTGAGCCATCCCATCCACGACCCGGCGGAGGTGTTCAACCCCAACGTGGTGAAGGTGGTCACCGACCAGGCGGGCTATGCCCTGTACTTCTCCCGGGCCCCCATCCCTTGGGCACGGGACGCCTGGGCAGGCGGCACGGCCGGGGCAGGCCTGCCCCCCGGCATGCCGGTGCTGCGCCACATCGGCCTGTATGCCTACCGGGTGGGCTTCCTCAAGGCCTATCCCGGCCTCTCCCGGCCGGCCCTGGAAAGCCTGGAATCCCTGGAACAATTGCGCGCCCTGTGGCATGGCCACCGCATCGTGGTGGTGAACACCGACCAGGCCATCCCGCCCGGCGTGGACACGCCGGAGGATCTGGAAAAAGTGCGCCGCCTGTTCGCCCGGCCTGACTGAACAGGCCACCCAGGCCCGTGAAGCCCCGCCTCGCCGCCCCGCCCTGGCTGAGCCGGGCCGGCACCCTGCGCCGGATCATCCAGATCGAGCCGCGCCGGGTGCTGATCCACACCCTGCTCTGGGGATGCCTGCTGGCCTTGCTGCTGGCCCTGCCCTTTTCGCTGTATTACCAGGCGGAGCGCCAGTCCATCCGCGACCGGCAACAACAGGACGGGGAACGCATCCTCCACCTGGCGGCGGAAGCCCTGCGCCAGGAACTGGACACCACCCTGTCCGACCTGCTGTTCCTGGCCGCCACCGAGGCCACCCGGGCATTCCTGGAAGCCGACACGCCCGAGCGGCGGGCGGCCCTGGCCCGGGAGTTCCTGGCCCTGGCCCGACACAAGGCCCGCTACGACCAGGTCCGCTTCATCGACGCCCGGGGCTGGGAACGGGTGCGGGTCAACAACGGCGGCGCCCTGGCCACCGTGGTCGATGAGGCGGATCTGCAATTCAAGGGGGACCGGCCATACTTCCGCGCCACCCTGGCTTTGCAATCCGGCCAGGCCCATCTGTCCCCCTTTGAGCTCAACGTCGAACGCGGCCGGCTGGATTTCCCCCACAAACCGGTACTCCGCCTGGCCATGCCGGTGGCCGATACCCAGGGACGGGTACGCGGCATCCTGATCCTCAACCTGTTGGGGCAACGCCTGCTGGACCATCTGGTCACCCTGGGAGGACGACCAGGGGTCTTGTGGCTGGTGGACAAGCAGGGACATTGGCTGCTGGGCCCCGACCCGGGGAACGAATGGGGCGGCAGCCGGACCGAGGGGGCGGGGCATACCCTGGCCATCCGCCACCCCGCCCTGTGGCAACGCATACAGTCCCAGGACCAGGGCTTCCATCTGGATGGCCCTCCTCCCATGGGTTTTCTGCGGGTCCCCGCCGTCACCGCCCAGCACCCCGGCATCGCCGTCTTCACGGGGCCGGACCGGCCCTGGACGCTGCTCGTCTCCCTGGCCGGCCAACAGCGCAACGACGGACCGGATGGCCTGCTCCGGCGGGTGGCCGGCCTGTATGCCCTGTGGACCCTGTTCGGCTTCACCCTGGCCGGCGCCCTGGCCTTCATGGGCCAGCGCCAATCCGCCCTGGCCCACATCGCCGAACGGGTGATCGATGGCCTGCCCATGCTGGTGGCCTATGTGGACACCGAGTTGCGCTATCGCTTCAACAACCGTGCCTACGAAACCCTCTTCGGGCTCACGCCGCGCCAGCTCTACGGCAAAACCATGGCCGAACTGCTGGATGCGGACACCTTCGCAAGGCTCCGCCCCCTGCTGGACCAGGTCCTGTCCGGTCATCCGGCCCATGCCCAGTTGAGCCTGGAACATGGCCGGGAGGGCTGGCGGGACGTGCAGATTTCCTACCTGCCCGACCGGCAGGATGACGGCCGGCTGCGGGGCTTCTTCGTCATGGTCAACAACATCACCCACCTCAAGGAAGTCGAGCGGCGGGAGCGCCAGCACCTGCTGGAGCTGGCCCATGTGTCCCGCCTGGCCAGCCTGGGAGAGATGGCCGGAGAGATCGCCCACGAAGTGAACCAGCCCCTGTCGGCCATCGCCATGTTCAGTTCCGCCAGCCTGCGTCGCGCCCCGGCCGGAGACGCGCAGTTGCGCGACTGGCTGGAATCCATCAACGCCCAGGCCAAACGGGCCAGCGAAGTGGTGCGGCGGCTGCGCCGTTTCGTGGGCAAGGGGGAGCTGCGTCCCGGCCCGGTGGACCTGAACCAGGTGGCCCGGGAAGTGGTTGGGCTCATGCGCTTCGAGGCCGATCGGCTGGACGTGGCCCTCACCCTGGAAATGGATGCCACCCTGGCCCCCCTGTCGGCCGAACTCATCCTGGTGGAACAGGTGCTCTTCAACCTGTTGCGCAATGCCCTGGAGGCCCTGACCGGCCGGGAAGGGCCCCGCCTGATCCTGCTGCGCACCCGCCAGGACGCGGAACGGGCCTGGGTGGAGGTGACCGACAACGGCCCCGGCGTGGACCCCACCCGGGGCCAGGACATCTTCGAACCCTTCATGACCGACAAGGCCAACGGTCTGGGCATGGGCCTGGCCATCAGCCGTTCCATCGTCGAGGCCCATGGCGGTATCCTCGACCATCACAACAATCCGGAGGGCGGCGTGACCTTCCGGGTGGGACTGACCAAGGAGGTGAAACATGACTGAAGCACCCGTCCTGGTGCACGTGGTGGACGATGATGGGGCCGTGCGCAACGCCCTGGCGGCCCTGCTGGCCTCCGTGGACCTGCCCTGCCGCACCCATGCCTCGGCCGAGGCCTTCCTGGACCAGGCCAGCGCCGACATGGCCGGCTGCCTGCTGCTCGACGTGCGCATGCCCGGCATGGGAGGGTTGGAACTCCAGAAGCGGCTGCGGGAGATGGACCTGACCCTGCCGGTGATCTTCATCACCGGCCATGGTGACGTACCCATGGCGGTGAAGGCTCTCCAGGCCGGGGCCATGGATTTCATCGAGAAACCCTGCAACGAACAACTGTTGCTGGAACGGGTGCGGCTTTGCCTGGATGAGGATCGCAAGGTACGCCGTGCCCGACAATTGCGGAACCAGGCCCGGGCCGGCTTCGAACTGCTCACCCCCCGGGAAAGGGCGGTCATGGAGCGCATGGCGGCAGGGGGCAGCAGCAAGAGCATCGCCGCCGAACTGGAGATCAAGGAACGCACTGTGGACGTGCATCGCTTCAACATCATGCACAAGGTGGGCGCCCGCAACCTGGCCGATCTGCTGAAACGCTGGTTTCAGGCTTCCCCCCCGGAAGACGGGTCGAAATGACGGGGGCCGGCTGGCTTCTAAAGATTCGTTAATCCCGGGTAAATAATCTCGACATTCATTTCCAGAGTATTTTCATACTATCCTGACAACTCGCCCCACCGGCCGGCCTACCCAGCCTCGTCACGCCGGATCCAGAGCCGCCCCGCAGCGGCCAACCCGGGCGAAGGCCAACAGGCATGGAGAGAGACATGATTGAGATTCGGGATTGCCAGGAACGGTCCGTGACCGTTCCGGACGGCGGGGCCCCGCGGCCCCTCGTAGCCGTCCGCTACAGCGGGCGCAAAGTGGGTCTGTATCGGGTCAAGCGGGTCGGGGAGGTCGGCTTGCTGCTGAACCACGGGGGAATTTCCTTCCCCGTGGGGACGCGGCTTGAGGTGGATGACATCCAGCGGCTCTTGCCCCCCGGCGGCCTCGGCCGCCTGTCCGCCATGGTGGTGGACAATTCGCCTCTGGGCCTGCGCCTGGTCTGGTGCGACAAGGACTCCGGGGAAATCCGGTGGCTTTCGTGAATGCCGTCCAAGCCAGGCAGGCCCCGGCCCAACCTGCGCCCGGCTGCCCGGGCAAAGCCGTACTGCTCGCCCTGGACGGGCGCTGCCTGGACCGGCTTGCCCTGCCCCTGGCCTTGCAGCACTGCCGCCGGGGCGGCCATCGCCTGGACATTCTGCTGACCCAGCCTCCCCGGGCCGCCACCACCCTCCTGGGGGGGTTCCTCACGGAATTGGAGCGGCAGGGCATTGATTACCGCCTCACCAGCTCGGAGCGGGATCTGGAACAGGAATTGCGCAGCCATCTGCACCGGTTCCGCTACATCTCGGTGGTATTGCTGGATTGCCTGGCCCATTGGGACGGGGAGGACAACCCGTTCCTGGAAGGTCTGCGCTCCCAGGGTTACCGGGTCATCAGCCTGGAACACCATCGCCAGGACGGCCGGGCCACCCGCACGACCCTTCTCGACGCCGGGAGTACCGGCACGGGTTGATCCTGGTCACTTTTTGCGGGCGAGAACGATTCTCCTCTACCCCTGGTCTGATTACACTGGCACCCGTCACGCTCTTGGCGTGTGCAATCACCAGAGGAGATCATCATGGGTCGTACCCTTCCCATCTTCGCGCTGGCCCTGGCCAGCCTTTTCACCCAGCCCGCCCTGGCCGAATCCACCGGCCATCAGCATGGTCAGGAGGCTGCCGGCGCCCCCCGGGCAGACGCTCCCGACGCCCTGGACGACATGAAGTCCGGCGGCAAATCGTGCAAGAAATGCAAGAAAGGCGGCAAAGGCGGCGGCCATGACCATGGGGGTGCCACCGGCGACCAGGACGACGGCGGCGATGGGGCCCTGGCAGAACGGGTCCGGCAACTGGAAAAGCGGCTCGACCTGATGCAGACCATGCTGGAGATGCTGGCCGAACGGCGCGGTGGTGGTGGCAGTGGCGCGGGTGGCGGAGGGGGTGGCGGCCACGCCGGCCATCACTGAGGCGTGGCGGCGGGCAGGAAGAAGCGTCCCCGCAGATCGTCCAGTCCGAGCAGGTCCAGCAGTACCCCCAGGCGCTCGGCCGACGCCCTACGGGGCGGGCCGGCCAGGCTGGCGATGATCAGTTCGTTCTTCATGGCGTGTTCCCAGCCCACCAGTTCGGTCACGTTGACCTGGTAGCCGTGGGCCTCCATCTGCAGGCAGCGCAGCACGTTGGTCACGTGGCTGCCGAATTCCCGGGTGTGGATCGGGTGGCGCCACAGTTCGGCCAGGGCGCCCCGGGCCAGAGCCCGGGCCTTGCCGGCCCGCAGGCTGGCCGCCACTTCGGCCTGGCAGCAGGGTACCACCACGATGAAGCGGGCCCGCCGGGCCAGGGCGAAGCGGATGGCGTCGTCCGTGGCGGTGTCACAGGCATGCAGAGCGGTCACCACGTCCACCCGGGCCGGCAGGGCCGGCGAGTCCATGGATTCGGCCACGGTGAGGGGGTGGAAATGCATGTTGGCGAAGCCCAGCCGGTCCGCCAGGGCCCGGGATCGGGTCACCAGATCCTCCCGGGTTTCGATACCGTGGATGCTGCCCTGGGGGGCGTGTTCGCGGAAATACAGGTCGTGGAGGATGAAGCCCAGGTAGGACTTGCCGGCACCGTGGTCCACCAGGTTCAGATCCGGGTGGTGGCTCTGGCACTCCTTGAGCAGGGGCTCGATGAACTGGTGCAGGTGATAGACCTGCTTCAGCTTGCGCCGGCTGTCCTGGTTCATCTTGCCGTCCCGGGTGAGGATGTGCAGTTCCTTGAGCAGTTCGACGGATTGGCCGGGGCGGACTTCGTACATGGCGGGAGCAGGGATGGGATGACTCGGCCATGCTACCCAAATCCCCCGGGTTTGCGGACCCGCCGACCCGGCCGGATTCCGCGATAATTCCCTGCCTTGCTCTCACCACACGCCATGGACCTGGTTTTCACCTATCTCAGCCGCGCCCTCGGGGACCTGTTCCGGCCCCGGGTGCTGACCGTGCTCTTTCTGCCCATGCTGGCCGCCCTGGCCCTGTGGGGCCTGTTGTTCTGGCTGTTCGGCAACGCCTGGATCGATGGCCTCGCCATCTGGGTGGCCGGCGTGCCCCTGCCCGACTGGCTGGGGGCCGCCGTGGCGGCCTGGCTGCTGGCGTCCGGGGTGTTCTTCCTGCTGGTCCTGCTGCTCCTGCCGGCCATCTACGTGACCGCCCTGCTGCTGGCAGCCCTGGTCTTCATGCCCCTGCTGGTGAACGAGGTGGCCCAGTCCCGTTTCCCCCATCTGGCCCGACGCCGGGGCGGTAGTTTCGCCGG
The DNA here is from genome assembly GCA_020723405.1 of Thiobacillus denitrificans. Lineage (GTDB taxonomy): Bacteria > Pseudomonadota > Gammaproteobacteria > Burkholderiales > Thiobacillaceae > PFJX01. Next base: position 179,166 of record DYIY01000004.1, read on the forward strand.
CAGCCTGGGTAACGCCCTGGTGGCCATCTCGGGGTATCTGCTGGCCTGGCTGCTGACCCTGCCCTTCTGGCTGTTCCTGCCCCTGGGGGCGGCCATCGGCCTGGTGCTCAATGCCTGGCTGAACAAGAAACTGTTCCTCTACGACGCCCTGGCCGACCACGCCGACGCCGAGGAACTGGCGCGCCTGGGCCGGGAAGCCGGGGCGCCCTTGTACGGTATGGCCCTGCTCCTGGGTCTGCTGCATCTGGTGCCGGTGCTCAACTTCCTGGCCCCGGTTTACATGGGTCTGGCCTTCGCCCACTATGGCCTGGATCAGTTGAACAGGATACGCAACCCGTGATCTACGGCATCGGCACCGACATCGTGGCCACCCGGCGCATGGCCGACATCCACGCCCGCCATGGCGACCGTCTGGCCAGCCACCTGCTGGCCGAGGCCGAGCGGGAGGACTTCGCCCGGGCCCCGGACAAGGTGCGTTTCCTGGCCAAGCGCTTCGCCGCCAAGGAAGCCCTGGGCAAGGCACTGGGCACCGGCATCCGGGTACCCATGACCCTGACCGCCGTGGCCGTGGTCCACGACGGCCTGGGCCGGCCGGAGTTCGCCCCCACGGAAGCCCTGGCCGTCTGGCTGCGGGAGCGGGGTGCCGGCGCCCTGCATCTCACCCTGTCCGACGAGCAGGATTACGCCGTCGCCTTCGTCGTCGTGGAGCGTCCATGAGCCCCGTCCACTCCGCCATCCCCCACCTGCCCCTGGGCCCCGTCATGGCCGACGTGGCCGGCACCGTTCTCAGCGAGGCCGAACGGGTGCGCCTGTCCCATCCCCTCGTGGGCGGGGTGATCCTGTTCAAACGCAATTACGAGAACCCGGAACAGATCGCCGCCCTGTGCCGGGACATCCACAGCCTGCGCAGCCCCCACCTGCTCATCGGCGTGGACCAGGAAGGGGGCCGGGTGCTGCGTTTCCGCGACGGTTTCACCCCCATCCCGCCCATGGGCGCCATCGGCGATGACTGGGACAACCACCCCCAGCGGGCCCGGCGCATGGCCCGGGACGCGGGCTACGTCATCGGCGCCGAGTTGCGCGCGGTGGGGGTGGATTTCAGCTTCGCTCCGGTGCTGGATCTGGACTACGGCCGCAGCGGGGTGATCGGCGACCGGGCCTTCCACCGCAGCCCCCAGGCCGTGGCCGACCTGGCCCATGCCCTGGTGCTGGGCCTCCAGGAGGCCGGCATGAGCGCCGTGGGCAAGCACTTTCCCGGCCATGGCTACGTGGCCGCCGACTCCCACCTGGCCATCCCGGTGGACGAGCGCAGCCTGGCCGACATCGAATTCGCCGACCTGCTGCCCTTCCGCCACATGATCGACCTGGGCCTGGCCGGCATCATGCCCGCCCACGTGGTCTATCCCCGGGTGGACCGCCAGCCCGCCGGCTTCTCCCGCAAGTGGCTGAACGACATCCTGCGCGGCCAGATGGGTTTCGAAGGCGTGGTGTTCAGCGACGACCTGACCATGGAAGGGGCCAGCGGCGCCGGCGGCATCACCGAGCGGGCGGTGGCCGCCCTGTCCGCCGGCTGCGACATGGTGCTGGTGTGCAACAAGCCCGACCTGGTGGACGAACTGCTGGCCCGCCTGAAATGGAACCTGGCCCCCGTGTCCCTCATCCGCCTCGCCCGCATGCACGGCCGCCCCCATGCCCCCAGCCGCACCGCCCTCCACGAGAGCAGCCGCTACGTGGGCGCCGTGCGCCACCTGGCCGGCATCGGCCAGGGCGACGCCGACCTGGCCCTGCTGGACCCCACCAACACCTGCGGCCGGCTGGACAACGCCTGAGCCGCCCCCCCGACCTCTGCAAGGACGCCAACATGAAACGCCGCCGCCTCTACGGACGCCACCGCCTTTCCCGGGACGCCGAACGCCTGGCCTGGCTGGCCCAGGGCCTGGCCGAATCGGGCAGCCGCCTGGAAGACGCCTGGCTGGAAAGCGAAATCACCGGACTCATCGACCGCCTGCTGAGGGCCGGCGAGGAGGACGCACTGAACCAGGCCCTGGACCGGCTCCACGAAACCAACGCCCGGGCCTACGACGAACTGGCCGATCTCATCGAAGCCGGCTGCGAGGTGAGCCGCTCCGCCGACGGCGCCAGCCTGCTCGTCGCCCTGCCGGTGCTGGCCTGGTCCCGCTACGCCATCCCCACCCGCAACGTGCCCCGGGCCACCCTGGACGCCCTGCGGGCCCAGTTGTCCGCCCACGTGCTGGCCGGCGACACCCGGGTGCAGTTCGCCGACTACCTGTTCAGCCCGGACCAGTTGCCCCAGGGCTACGTGGAAACCCGGGCCTTCGCCGACGCCATCTGGCAGGCGGCCGCCGCCGGCCAGGACCTGCAAGTGGATGGCAAGCGGGTGCCGGAAAGCCAGGTGTTCGTCTCCGACGTGCGCTACCTGCTGGCCGCCGTGCAGGTGCCCGCCGGCAAGCCGGTGTTCCGCTGGAACGAGAGCGACGGGGGCCGTGCCGCCGCCCTGGCCGCCTGGCGGGAACAGGGCGGACCCAACTTCCAGAGCCTGCTCACCGGCTGCGCCTACGAACTGCTGCTGCCCGACGCCTACTTCGCCGCCTGGCGCCTGGCCGACCGGGAGACCCGGCCCTTCGCCCTGAAGGCCGCCGTGGAATACCTGAAGGCCCTGTTCAACGAACCGGCCAACCGCCTGCGGGCCATCATCGCCCCCTACTACGAGCATTGGCTGGAAGAATGGCGGGTGGGCTTCACCCTGTCCTACTCCGACGAGGTGGTGCACGGCGTCACCTGGCCCCTGCTGGGCCACGAGGACGAGAACACCGACCTGGGGGCCGAGATCGAGTCCCTGCTCAAGGGCTGCGGGGTGGGCGACGTGCGCATCCTGGACACCCGCATGCCCCTGGAATACTGCGAGGACTGCGGCGCCCCCCTGTTCCCCAACCTGGACGCGGAAAACGTCCACGCCGAGCTGCCGGAGGACATGCAGGGCACCCCGGCCCAGTTGCACTGATGGCCGGGGACGCCCTCGCCGCCTGCACCGCCTGTCCCCGGCTGGCGGACTTCCTCGCGGCCGGCCGGACCAGCCATCCGGGCTACTTCTGCCGGCCCGTGCCGGCTTTCGGCGATGCCCGTCCCCGCCTGCTCATCGTCGGCCTGGCCCCCGGCTTCCACGGCGCCAACCGCAGCGGCCGGCCCTTCACCGGCGACCACGCCGGCCTGCTGCTGTACGAAACCCTGCACGCCTTCGGCTACGCCGACCGGCCCGAGTCACTGTCCGCCGACGACGGGCTCACCCTCACCGGCTGCCGCATCACCAACGCGGTGAAATGCGTCCCCCCGGCCAACAAACCGGAAACCGCCGAGATCCGCCGCTGCAACGGCTACCTGAAGCAGGAACTGGCCGACCTGCCCCAGGGCACGGCCCTCCTGGCCCTGGGCCAGATCGCCCACAAGGCCGTGCTCCAGGCCCTGGGCCTGAAGGACAAGGCCCACCCCTTCAGCCACGGCGCCGTCCATCGACTCCCCCCGGAGAGCGGCCCCGCCCGCACCCTCCACGACAGCTACCACTGCAGCCGCTACAACACCCAGACCCGCCGCCTCACCCCGGAGATGTTCCGGGCCGTGTTCCAGCAAATCGCCACCGCAAGGAGTGCCTAACCATGCCCGTCGTCACCATCAAGCTCGCCGGCAGCCTGACCCGGGAGCAGAAGAAGAAGATCGCCGAGGAAATCACCGACACCCTGGAACGCCACGCCCTCAAGCCCAAGCGCTACACCTACATCGCCTTCGAGGAACTGCCCGACGAGAACTGGGCCATCGCCGGCCAGCTGCTGGACGAGGACGACTGACCGTCCGTGGGCGACGCCTTCGACCCCAAGCCCTTCCTAGCCGGTCTGCCCAACCTGCCCGGCGTCTACCGCATGCTCGGCGACGCCGGCGCGGTGCTCTACGTGGGCAAGGCCCGGGACCTGAAGAAACGGGTGTCCAGCTACTTCCAGAAGACCGACCTGTCGCCGCGCATCCAGCACATGGTGGCGCGCATCCGCGACATCCAGACCACGGTGACGCGCACGGAAAGCGAAGCCCTGCTGCTGGAGAACAACCTCATCAAGGGCCTCTCGCCCAAGTACAACATCCTCTTCCGGGACGACAAGTCCTACCCCTACCTGCTCCTGTCCGGCCACGACTTCCCCCGCCTGGGCTTCTTCCGCGGCACGCCGGACAAGAGCCACCGGGTTTTCGGCCCCTTCCCCCACTCCCTGGCGGTGCGCGAGAGCATCCAGATCCTGCAGAAGGTGTTCCGCCTGCGCACCTGCGAGGACACGGTGTTCAGCAACCGCTCCCGGCCCTGCCTGCTGCACCAGATCCGCCGTTGCAGCGCCCCCTGCGTGGGCCTCATCGGCCCCGCCGACTATGCCCGGGATGCGGAAAACGCCGCCCTGTTCCTGGACGGCAAGGACAACGAGATGCTGGCCGGCCTCACCAGCCGCATGGAAACCGCCGCGGCGAACCTGCGCTTCGAGGAGGCCGCCGTGTACCGGGACCAGATCCAGGCCCTCTCCCAGGTGCGGGCCCGGCAGTTCGTGGAAAGCCGCTCCAGCCAGGATGTGGACGTGATCGCCGCCGTGCAGAAGGGGGGCCTGGCCTGCGTGTACCTGACCATGGTGCGGGGCGGCCGCAGCCTGGGGGGCCGGGCCTTCTTCCCCAGCCAGGCGGAGGACAGCGACCCGGCCAGCCTGCTGGAAGCCTTCGCCGAACAGCACTACGCCGGTCACCCCATCCCCGCCGCCCTGGTCCTGTCCTGGGAGGTGGAAGGCCTGGCCGACACCCTCTCGGAACAGGCCGGCCGGCGGGTCCAGGTCATCGCCCATCCCCAGGAGGAACGGCGGATCTGGCTGGAGATGGCGCGCAAGAACGCGGAACTGGCCCTGGCCACCCGGGAGGGGCTGCGGGAGAACCAGTCCCACCGCCTGGCCGCCCTCAACGAAGCCCTGGGGGAGTCGGGCATCGCCCGCATCGAGTGCTTTGACGTGAGCCACACCATGGGGGAGGCCACGGTGGTGTCCTGTGTGGTATTCGACAACGGCGCCATGCAGTCCTCGGAATACCGCCGCTTCAACGTGGCCAACCCCACCCCCGGCGACGACTATGCCGCCCTGCGGGACGCCCTGGGTCGCCGCTACGGCAAGCTGGCCGGGGGCGAGGGGAAATTGCCCGACCTGCTGCTCATCGACGGCGGCAAGGGCCAGCTCCACGTGGCCGTGGACGTGCTGGGCGAACTGGGCCTGGCCGACCTGCCCATGCTGGGCGTGGCCAAGGGCGTGGAGCGCAAGGCCGGCCAGGAACAACTCTTCCTGCCCGGGGAAGTGGAGCCCCTGCGCCTGCCCCCCGACCACCCGGGCCTGCACCTCATCCAGCAGGTCCGCGACGAGGCCCACCGCTTCGCCATCACCGGCCACCGGGCCCGGCGCGGCAAGGCCCGCACCCGCTCCACCCTGGAGGACATCCCCGGGGTGGGCGCCAGGCGCCGGCAGAAGTTGTTGCAGACCTTCGGCGGCCTGCGCGGCGTGGTGGACGCGGGAGTGGAGGAGCTGGCCCGGGTGGAGGGCATCAGCCGCGAACTGGCGGAAAGAATCTACCGGGAATTACACTAGGTCCCTGTCGCCCCCTCGCGGGGGTCATCCACGGAAATTCCAACCCCACGCCCAGCCCGGGGAACCCCTTGATGCCCTTCAACCTGCCCAACACCCTCACCTGGCTGCGCATCGTCCTGATCCCCCTGTTCGTGGGCGTGTTCTACCTGCCCGACGGCTGGGTACCGCCCCACGCCCTCAACCTGACCGCCACCCTCATCTTTGCCCTGGCATCGGTCACCGACTGGCTGGACGGCTGGCTGGCCCGGCGCCTCAACCAGATGTCCGCCTTCGGCGCCTTCCTGGACCCGGTGGCCGACAAGCTCATGGTGGCCGCCGCCCTCATCGTCCTGGTGGACCTGGACCGGGCCAGCGTGGACGTGGCCCTGATCATCATCGGCCGGGAAATCGCCATCACCGCCCTGCGCGAATGGATGGCCAAGCTGGGGCGCTCGGGCAACGTGGCCGTCTCTTTCATCGGCAAGCTCAAGACCACCTTCCAGATGATCGCCATCCTCATGCTGCTCTACCAGGATTCCATCCTGGGCTGGCCCTACACCCAGGTGGTGGGCCGCTGGTGCCTGTACCTGGCCGCCTTCCTCACCCTGTGGTCCATGTTCCATTACCTGTTCGCAGCCTGGAAAGCACTGAAAAACGAGCCGGCCAGTTGACAGAAAAAGTTCACTCCCTATAATGCGCGTTCACTTCGACGCGGGAATAGCTCAGTTGGTAGAGCGCAACCTTGCCAAGGTTGAGGTCGCGAGTTCGAGCCTCGTTTCCCGCTCCAGATTCTCCGGGGAAAGCCACGCCGCTTTCCCCTTTTGGTTTCCAGGCCAAGATTTCATCGCGGCGCGTTAGCAAAGCGGTTATGCAGCGGATTGCAAATCCGTTTAGATCGGTTCGACTCCGGTACGCGCCTCCAGATTACTCCCCGACGTCAAAGCCCGCATGCGCGGGCTTTTTTCCTGGCGCCGACCGTCAACGCATGAAGAGTCCCGGGGGAAGCTTCAGCACCCCATCCCGGCAGGACGCATCCTGGATGTCGCCGCACACCCCGTCGAACCGGTAAACCTTGCCGTCCGACGTGGACACCCATTCGGGAATCTCGGTTTCGCGGAAGCAGCCCAGGCTTGAGCCCGCCGCAACGATGAAGGCGCATTGGCCGTCGCCCAGATCCACACGAATGCCGACCCAGGACTGGTTGCCGTGCAGATCGAGTAAAACCGGGCACTCCTGGAACGACGGGTCGAGGCTGGCCATGGCGACACTCCTCCGGGTGGTGGATGCCTGATGGGGGGATTCCCCCCAATGCATTTGCCAGCAATTCCGAGCAACCTTGATGCCAACCCTGGGCACGCGGAAAACCAGCCGACCAGGCATGTCAAAGACCAGCCTACCTACCCCGTCGCCTTCGGGGAAAGCAGGCGCAACGGGACGCGGCATGGCATGTTGACTCCACCTGGATCGGCTTGCCTGCCGCCCAGGAGTCCATTGGAATAACAGGGTGATCGTTCGATGCCTGCCGGATGTGTCGAGGAATCGCCAGGCTCCGAGGCGCATGCCAGAACGCACAAACCCGGACACCGGCAACAAACGGCGGTCAACGTAGGTAAGGTTGGGGAGCACGGAAGCGTCGGGCATGACAGACCTGAGACCATGCCGAAACCCGCACCTGTACCAGTAGCCTGACGGATACAGGCGAAAAAAAACCAACCGGGAAAGGTTGGTTTTTTTGAATTCTGGTGGCCAGGGGCGGAATCGAACCGTCGACACGCGGATTTTCAATCCGCTGCTCTACCAACTGAGCTACCTGGCCGACGCGCCAGCCGTGAGCTGGCCGCGCGAAGTCGCGCATTTAAGCGCGAAAGGCATGCCATCGTCAAGGTATGGAGCGAACAGTCAGACAAGACGAAGTCACGAAACCGTCGCAATTCCTTCATCAAGGATTCTTGCCCGGACGGCAGAGTGGTGCCATGTTGACCAGGGAAATCGCAGTCCAGCAATTCTCCTCGCCGCGGCGTCGTTTGCGGGTTGCCGTGGTGACCGAAACCTATCCCCCGGAAATCAATGGGGTGGCCATGACCCTGGGGCTCATGGTGAAAGCTCTCCAGGCTCGGGAGCACCAGGTCCAGTTGATCCGTCCCCGGCAGCACGCCGCCGACTTCCCTCCCCAGGAGGAAAACCTGGAGCAGATTCTTCGCCCCGGGGTCCCCATTCCCCGCTATGCCGGCTTGAAAATGGGGTTGCCTGCCAAGTCCGCCCTGCATCGCCTGTGGTCTCTGCGCCGGCCTGACGTGGTGCACGTGGCCACCGAGGGCCCCCTGGGCTGGTCGGCGGTGGCAGTGGCCAACAAGCTGCGCATTCCGGTGGCCAGCGATTTTCACACCAATTTCCACAGTTACAGCCGGCATTACGGCTTCGGTTGGCTGAAGAAACCGGTGATGAGCTACCTGCGCCGCCTGCACAACCAGTCCCGGGTAACCCTGGTGCCTTCCCAGAGCATCCGCCGGGATCTGGAGGCGGCGGGATACCGGAACGTGGAAGTGGTGGCCCGGGGGGTGGACACCCAGTTGTTCGATCCTGCCCGTCGCGACCGGCATCTGCGCAGGGAGTGGGGTGTGGAGGACGGCGGTCTGGCGGTGCTGCATGTGGGCCGTCTGGCACCGGAAAAGAATCTGTCCCTGCTGATCCGCGCCTTCGAAGCCATCGAAGCGATACGGCCCGACGCCCGACTCGTGATGGTGGGAGACGGGCCGGAGTTGCCCTTGTTGCGCCAGAACCATCCCCGGTTCGTTTTCCGCGGTGCCCGCCGGGGCGAGGATTTGGCCAGCCACTACGCCTCCGCCGATATGTTCCTCTTTCCCAGTCTGACGGAGACCTTCGGCAACGTCCTGCTGGAAGCCATGGCCAGCGGCCTTCCCCTGGTCTGCTTCGACTATGCAGCGGCGGCGGAACACGTCAAGCACGGCAGCAACGGACTGAAGGCCACGTTTGGCGACGATGCCGCATTTATCGAGGCGGCCCGGGAACTGATCCGGGATCCGGGCCTGCGGGACCGGGACATGGGCCGTGCGGCCCGGGAAAGTGCCCTGAACCTGTCCTGGGAGGACATCTTCAGCCGTTTCGAGAACGTGTTGCTGAACATCGTGGGGGAAAGCGAATCCCTCCAGGAGAAAGCCCTGTTCGGCCTGGAGACCGCCCCATGAACCCGCCGGATCAGTTCTTCCCCCTCGCCCCCGCTCCCGGCCTGCTGGCCCGTTACAGCGACTGGGAGTTGCGTCTGGCCCTGCGTCTGAATCAGGCCAACCATCGCAGGACTGTGTCGGGCCTCTTCGGGCTGGTCAGCCGCTTGGGGGATGGGGTGTTCTGGTATGTGCTGATGGCCGTGCTGCTGCTCTACGACGGTCCCGCCGCCCTGGGTCCGGTGCTGCTGATGGTGGGTGCAGGGCTGTCCTGCACCTTGCTGTACAAGTGGCTCAAGGCCCGGACCTCCCGACCCCGGCCTTGCCAGAGAACGCCGGCCATCCGCCTGACCACCCTGCCCCTGGATCAGTTCAGTTTTCCCTCTGGCCATACTCTGCACGCGGTGTGCTTCACGCTGCTGGCCTGTGCCCATTACCCTGCCCTCACTCCGCTGCTGGCGCCCTTCGCCGTCCTGGTGGCGATATCCCGCATGATCCTGGGGCTCCACTGGCTGTCCGACGTGGTAGCCGGGGCCAGCATCGGTAGCCTGGTGGCCATGGCCTTTCTCTACGGGGCCGGCGTGCCAGGCTGAATACCCGATTGATTTTGTCAGGGTTGTCCCGGGACCGGGGGGCTGGCACACTAGGGCTCCATCACCGAATGCTTATGAAGGAGTTCCCATGGGCGGCCTGACCCAAGACACCCCCATCCCCACCGAGATCAAGCTGCATCAGCAGTCCCGCATCCTGGAAGTGGCCTTCAACGACGGTAGCCGCTTCGAGATGCCCTGCGAATACCTGCGGGTCTTTTCCCCCTCCGCCGAGGTTCGGGGCCACGGCCCAGGCCAGGAAGTCTTGCAGGTAGGCAAGAAGAACGTGGAGATCAAGGCCATCGAGCCGGTCGGCCAGTATGCCGTGGTGCTGGTGTTCTCCGACGGCCACGATTCCGGCATCTATTCCTGGGATTACCTGTACGACCTGGGCCGCAAGCAGGATTTCTACTGGCAGGCCTACCTGCGCCGCCTGGACGAGGCAGGGGAATCCCGGGAACCCAAAGCCCTGGTGTGATCCCGGACGAGGCCCTCCCCCGAGCCATCGGCCAGGCCATTTCTGCGGCAACGGGCCGGACGTTCATCGTCCGCTCCGGCCGGCCGGCCGGAGGGGGTTGCATCAATGAAAGCCGGATCCTGGCCGGCGATGACGGTCGGCGCTTTTTCGTCAAGACCAATACCCCCCGCCAGGCCGACATGTTCGCCGCCGAAGCCGAAGGCTTGGCAGAACTGGCCCGGGCAGCGGCAATCCGGGTTCCCGCACCCATCTGTCACGGCACGGCCGCGGGCCAGGCTTTCCTGGTCCTGGAGTGGCTCCCCCTGGGGGGATCGGGAGATCCAGCGGAACTGGGTCGCCGGCTGGCCGCCCTGCACCGGGTGACCCAGCCCCGTTTCGGCTGGCATCGGGGCAACACCATCGGCAGTACGCCCCAGAACAATCTCCCTTCGTCGGACTGGTTGGCTTTTTACCGGGACCAACGGCTCGGCTTCCAACTGGATATGGCCCGGCAAAACGGCGCACCCCGGCATTTGCTGGAGCAGGGGGAACGCTTGCTCGACAATCTGGGGGATTTCTTTCCGGGTTATCGCCCCTGTCCCAGCCTGCTGCATGGTGACTTGTGGGGCGGCAACCAGGGCTTCGTGAATGGGGATCCCGTGCTGTACGACCCCGCCGTGTACTACGGCGACCGGGAGGCGGATCTGGCCATGACCGAACTGTTCGGCGGGTTTTCCGGCCGTTTCTACGGGGCCTATCGGGAGACATGGCCCCTGGACCCGGGCTATGCCGTGCGTCGGGATCTTTACAACCTCTATCACGTACTGAACCACTTCAACCTGTTCGGCGGCGGCTATGCCGGCCAGGCCCAAGCCATGCTCGACGGCCTGTTGGCGGCCCGGGGATGATCCTCCAGCGCGGATGTGTTTGCCTGGATGAGGTTTTTTGTGCATAATCACGCGCTTTCCAGGTTCCAACCAGGCAACCCATCATGAAATCCGGCATCCATCCCGATTACAACGAGATCAACGTGACGTGCAGCTGCGGCAACAGCTTCACCACCCGTTCCACCATGAACAAGGCCCTGCACGTGGAAGTCTGCGCCGCCTGCCATCCCTTCTACACCGGCAAGCAGAAGATCGTCGACACCGCCGGCCGGGTTGAGAAGTTCCGCCAGAAGTACGGCATCGCCAAGAAGTAAGCCTTCCCGTTGTGGAAGCGAAAGGCAGCCTCGGGCTGCCTTTTTTGTTTCCGTTTCTGCGGTTAACCTGCGCCTCCATGAATCCCACCTCCCGCGCCAATCACGTCTGGCTCGTCCTGCTGGCCCTGTTCTGGGCCTTCTATGGTTTGCTGGGCCGGGATGCCTGGAAGGGGGAGGAGGCTCTGGCCCTGGCCCCCATCCTGGAGTGGCTGGCAGGCGAACGCTCCCTGTGGGCCACCCCGGCCCCCTTGTACAGCCTGGCTTCGGGCCTGACGGCCAGTCTGAACCCGGGCGACGTCCAGGACGGCATCCGCCTGGCCAGCGGCGTGTTCACAGTGCTGGCCCTGCTGTTCATCGGCATGACCGGCCGGGCCCTGTTCGGTGCCGGTTTTGGTGCCGCCGCCGTGCTGGCCCTGCTGGGTGGCCTGGGACTCATGCTGCGGGCCCACGCCCTGCTGCCCGAGACCGCCCTGCTGGCCACCTGGGCCCTGCTGCTCTATGGCGTGGCCTCCGCCCGGCAACATGCCAAGCGGGGCGCTCTGGTCATGGGGCTGGCCCTGACGTGCCTGGGCCTGGGCCTGCGGGGCCTGCCGGATCTGGCGGCGGGCCTGCTGGTGATGCTCCTGCCCCTGCTCTCGCCTTCCTGGCCGGACAAGGCCTACCGCCGCGCCGTCCGGCAGGCCTTGCTGCTGGGCATGGGGCTGCTGGCTCTTGGCCTCTTCGTCCTCTGGCAACTGGATCTGTTGTCCGGCTGGCTGGCGTCTCACGGCCCGGCCCGGCTCATGGGCATCCTGGAGCCCGCCCAGGCCTTCCAGGAATTGCCCTGGTTCGCCTGGCCCCTGTGGCCCTTGGCCGGCTGGGCCATCTGGCACAGCCATCGCCATCTGGCCCGGAGCGCGGAACTGCATCCTCCCTTGATTGCCCTGCTGGTGCTTGCCCTGGCTGCCCTGTTTCCTGCCTGGTCCCGGGATGGCGCCTTGCTCCCCCTGCTGCTGCCCCTGGCTCTGCTGGCCGCCTATGCCGTGGAACACCTGCGCCGGGGGGCGGCGCAGGCCTTCTATTGGTTCGGCGTACTCTGCTTTCTCTTCTTCGTCCTGGCCTTCTGGGTCTATTTCGCCGCCATCGAATGGGGCGTGCCGGCCAAGCTGGCCAGCCGAGTGGCCCGCCTGACGCCGGCCTACCAACCCGGGAGCGTGGACACGGCAGCCATCCTCCTGGCGGCCGGTGCCACCCTGGTCTGGCTGGTGGCCATCCCCATGTTCCCCCGGGCCAAGACGCGCCCCGTGTTGGTGTGGGCCACGGGCATGGCCATCTCCTGGGTACTCATCGCCGCCCTGTATCGTCCCTGGATCGAAGCGGGCTGGGCCTACCGCCCCCTTATCCGGGACATGGCCCGACACCTGCCAATGGGTGCCTGCCTGGAAGCGCGGGTGGATCCCGCCATGGCGGCGATGCTGCATTACCACCTGAAGGTCGAGCAACGGACTGGCTGCGCCTACGTCCTCACCGTGGCCAATCGACGGGATCCGTCGGAGGGAACGGCAGCCCTCTGGCAAGGCACTCGGCCCCGTTACAAGAACCAGATCTATCGTCTGGCGCAGCGTGGACAGGATTGAGCCCCTACCGGTCAGCGCCATCATCCTGGCCGGGGGCCTGGCGCGGCGTTTCGCCGGCAAGGACAAGGGGCTGCTCGCCCTGGATGGCCGCCCCTTGTGCGCCTGGGTGGCGGAACGCCTGGCGGGGCGGGCCCGGGAAGTGCTGATCAATGCCAACCGTAACCTGAGCGAATACGCCCGGTTGGGCTACACGGTGGTTCCGGACTATCTGCCGGAGCATCCCGGCCCCCTGGCCGGCCTGCTGGCAGGCGCCCGCACCGCCCAGGGCGAGTGGCTGCTCACGGTCCCCTGTGATGCCCCTTTCCTTCCCATGGATCTGCTTCCCCGCCTGCACGGGTTTGCCTTGGCCAGCCAGGTTCCCCTGGTGCGGGCAGCCGACGAAACGGGCATCCACTACGCCCTCATGCTGGTCCACAGGGACCTGTTGCCCGACCTGGAAGCCTATGTCCGGGAAGGGGGCAAGCAGGTACGCTCCTGGCAGGAAAGGCATGCTCTGGAAACGGTCTATTTCGGCGACGACCCCTACGCCTTCCTCAACGTCAACACGCCCGAGGACTTGAAAACGGCCGAACGGGTGGCAAATAGATATTGCAGGTAGCCTGGCGCCAGCCTGCCTCGGACCCATGAACCCCGCCCAACACCTGCTCATTGCCCTGATCCGCGTTTACCAATTGGTCCTGTCCCCTTTCGTGGGCAACCAGTGCCGCTTCACGCCCACCTGCTCCCATTACGCCCGGGAGGCGGTGGAACGCCATGGCGCCATCCGGGGCAGTTGGCTGGCTGTGCGACGCATCGGCCGGTGCCACCCCTGGCATCCCGGCGGCCATGACCCGGTACCGTGAAGGAGGAGGCCGGATTCCGTGATGAAGCTCACCCCAAGTCGCCGTTGCATCTGTTATGCTGAATCGTTGAGACCTCAATAGATCAGGGCAAGGACGTGTTTTCCTTCTTCCGCAAGGACAAACCTGAAGATCTGATGGCTTTCCTCAAGGAGAGCCTGCCGGAGTTCGGTCCCGGTCCTACCTACAACCAGACCAAGCAGCCTGCGGCCAACCTGGACGGCGGGATCGAAGTCATGGAAGCAGCCGGCGGACTCCCGCCGGAGTTGGAAGAAGCCGCCGTTCTATACGCCAACGGCAAGGTGGGGGAAACCGCCGCCCTGCTCAACCGCTATCTGCTGGACCAGCCCGACAACCGGGATCCCCTGCCCTGGTACATGCTGTTCGATCTCTATGAAGCCAGCGATCAGGCCGCTCCCTTCGAGGACGCGGCTGTGGATTTCGCCGTGAAATTCGAGCGCTCCCCCCCCACCTGGACCCCCCGGGGCAAACCCAAGGCCAAGACCCAGGCTGCGCCGGTCATGGTCTATGGAGAAAAGTACGGCAGCCTGGAAAAGGTGAAGCAACCCCGGTTCTTCCAGGATGCCCGCAACGCAGCCTACGTCCGCCTTGATTTTTCCAAGACCCAGTCTCCGGACGAGGAGACGGCCCGGGCACTGCTGGACGACATCGTCCGCCTCAACGAAATGAAGAAGCCTGTGGAACTCCAGGGTGGTCCCGGCTTCGCGGTTCGCCTGGACGCGGCCCGCCAGGGCGGCCGCCTGACAGAATCCGGCTGGTTCCTGCTGCTCGCGGTGTTGCAACTGCTCGGCAAGGAAGAGGATTTCGACAAGGTGGCCCTGGATTACGCCATGACCTTCGAAGTATCGCCCCCGTCTTACGTGCCTCCCCAGCCCCTGCCCAGCCGCGCTGTGGATGCCCCCGCCCAGGCCCCCGTTGCGCCGGGGCTCAGCTACGCCCTCAGCGGCACCCTGTCACCGGGCAGCGAAGCCCAGCTCCAGGGCCTGCGGACCTTCGCCAAAGGCAAACCCCAGGTGGAGGTGGATCTTTCCCAATTGACCCGCATCGACTTCGCGGTGGTGGGCCTGCTGCTGGAAACCCTCATCGAGGTCACCCAGAGCGGTTGCAAAATCCTCTTCAAGGAAGGCAACGAACTGGTCAACACCCTGCTGCAAATCGTCGGCGCGGGCCAGTTCGCCATGATCCTGGGCCGTACCCGGGTTTGATGGAACAGTTCCACGGCACCACCATCCTGTCGGTCCGGCGCGGCGAGTCCGTGGCCATGGGGGGCGACGGCCAGGTCACCCTGGGCAACATCGTCATCAAGGCCGGCGCCCGCAAGGTGCGCCGCCTCTACCAGGAGCGCATCCTGGCAGGCTTTGCCGGTGGCACCGCCGACGCCTTCACCCTGTTCGAGCGCTTCGAGGCCAAGCTGGAAAAGCACCAGGGCCATCTGGTGCGCAGCGCCGTGGAACTGGCCAAGGACTGGCGCACCGACCGCATGCTGCGCCGCCTGGAAGCCATGCTGGCGGTGGCAGACTGCAACAGCACCCTGATCATCACCGGTGCCGGCGACGTGCTGGAACCGGAATTCGGCATCGCCGCCATCGGCAGCGGCGGCGCCTACGCCCAGTCGGCCGCCCGTGCCCTGCTGGAACACACGGCCCTGGAGCCGGAGGCCATCGTGCGGGAATCCCTGGGGATCGCCGCCGATCTGTGCATCTATACCAACCGCAACTTCACCCTGGAAGTGCTCACTCCCTGACCGGCCGTTTGGCCAGCTTGCGCTGGAGGGTACGGCGATGCATCTTCAGGGCCCGGGCGGTGGCCGACAGATTGCCTTCATTCTCCGCCAACACTTTCTGGATGTACTCCCACTCCAGGCGATCCACCGACATGGGCTCCTCCGGCGGGTCCGCTTCCGGGTTGCCCTCCGTGCGCCCCAGAGCCTGAAGGATGTCGTCCACCCCAGCCGGCTTGGGCAGGTAGTGCACGGCCCCCAGCTTGATGGCCTCCACGGCCGTGGCAATGCTGGCGTAGCCGGTGAGGAGCAGTATGCGGATATCCGGATGGATTTCGCGCAAGGGCTTGATGAGGCGCAATCCCGAATCCGTGGCCAGACGCAGATCCAGCACGGCCGCATCGAAGCATCGCTGGCGGGGGGCCAGGGCTTCCTCCGCCGTCCCGGCCACCACCGTTTCGTGGCCCCGCCGCGCCAGGGCCCGGCCCAACGTCTCGGCGAACACCGCATCGTCGTCCAGCACCAGTATCCGCCAAACCTTATTCATGTCCTTCTCCCGACGGTTCCGCATCGGCCAGGGGGATGACCACCTGGGCCAATACTCCGCCGCCCGGCCGCTCATCCACTTCCAGGCGCCCCCCAAGCCGGGTCATGGCCCCTCTGGCCAGCTCCAACCCCACACCCCAGCCGGGGGCCTTGCCGCTTTGCGAATCCAGCCCCGGCCCCCGGTCAGCCACCTGGACCACCACCTGCCGTCCCTGCCTGCGGGCCCGGACGGCCACATCGTCGGGTGAGGCCTGGGCGGCGTTGTTCAGCAGGGTGGACAAGACCGTGTCCAGGGCTGTGTCGGTCCGCAACAGACCGAGCCGGGAATCCAGTTCCAGGCTCACCCCCACGTCGGGCCACATCAGACCCCAATGTTCCAGAACCCGCGCCAGCCAGACATCCACGGGCTCCGCCTGGATGCCCCCCTGGCCACGTGCCCGCGCCACATCCCCGAGGCGCTCCAGAACCGATTCCATGCGGGCCAACTGGGCGGACAAGAGATGCAGCGGGCGTTCCAACTCGTCGTCACCGGCATAGTCGCGGCGCAGTTCATCCAGGGTGATGCGCGTGGAAGCCATGGGCGTGGCCAGATCGTGGGCGGCGGCGGCGGCCTGGAGGCCCAGGGCGAACAGTTGCTCATCGCGCAGACGCTGCTCCCGGGCTTCGGCCAGTTGTGCATCCCGCCGTCGCAAGGTGGCCGCCAGACGGCCGGCAAATGCCGCCACCAGGGCCGCCGTGAGCAGAAAATTGAGCCACATCCCGAGCAAGTGCAGGTCCACTGCCGCTTCCGCCGAAACCTGTAGGGCCAGGGGCTGGTAATAGCGCATCAGCAGGGTGTAGAGCACTCCCACCCAGGCGGCCAGCCCCCAGGCGTGGGCGGGCGGCAGGGTGACCGCAGCCAGGATCAGGGGCACCAGCAGCAGGGAGATGAACGGATTGGCATAACCACCGGTGAGGTAGACCAGGGCGGCGATGCCCGCGCCGTCCACCAGCAGATGGACCAGCAGTTCCAGGGCCCCCAGCCCGCCCTGACGAAGGCGCAGCCAGGCCACCCCGTTGAGAGCCAGATGCAGCAACAGTATCCCCGCCAGGGAGAGCAAAGCCAGGCGGGCATCCAGCGCGGTGGCCAGCAGGGCCACCCCCACCCCCTCCACCAGGACGAGGGCCCCCCGGACCGCGATGAACCGGCGCTGGGTATCCGCCGGCAGGGCTTCCCACACCGGCGCCGAGGAACTCATGGGCGAAGACATGGGAAAGGATTCTACTTGCCCCGGCACCCTGATCAGTGCGACACCATGTCGCATTCCGACCCTGCCGCCCGCCCTCTATAGTGGACGGGCTTCCATACGTTTCCTGCGTATTTTCCGGCCCGCCCTGCGCGGGCCGATTTTTTTCCTGGTCGCCGTTGGCGGCGCCAGTGCGACGTTTTGTCGCATGGGCTGGCTGATCACCGAACACTAATATTCCGGCCGCCCCAGCCACCCACCCAGCATAACGAACATGCGCCTCCCCCCCCTTGCCGTTCTTCTCGCCCTGCCCCCCGTCATCGCCCAGAGCGCGGACATCCCCCTGCTCGATGAAATCCGGGTCACGGCGCAACGGTCCGGCCTGATGCCCATCGACGCTGCAACCACCCAGGTCCAGCCCGGCGTCCAGGACGTGAGCAGCACCCTGGCTACCCTGCCTGGAGCCGCCGTGGTCCGCAACGGTCCCTTGACCGGCATCGTCCAGGTGCGGGGCCTGACCGGCGATCGGGTGAACGTACTGGTGGACGGCATGGACATCACTCCAGCCTGCCCCAATCACATGGATCCCCCCCTGCACTACGCCGCGCCCGCCGACACCGCCGCCCTGACCCTGGTGGCCGGCGGCAGTCCGGTCTCCAGCGGCGGCGACAGCCTGGGTGCCAGCGTGGTCCTGCGTTCCAACCTACCGGCTTTTGGCGAGGGTGAAGCCTGGCAGGCCGGCGGCCGGGTGAATGCCGGCTTCAGCGGCGCCCATGACGGTTGGGACCTGGGCGTCACGGCCCAGGGCGCCAATCAGGTCTGGGCGTTGGCCTACGCCGGCAGCCGTAGCGTTGCCGACGACCTGGGCTATGCCGACGGCGAAGTGGCCGATACGGGTTACGAAACAACCCGCCACAAGCTGAGTCTGTCCCATGCCACGGCGGGGGGACGTCTGGATGCCACGGTGGGCCAGCACCGCACCCGGGATGCCGGCACTCCGGCCCTGCCCATGGACATGGTGAAGGACGATGCGGACTGGGTGAACCTGGCCTGGGCCGGCAAGATGGGCACCCTCAGCGTCAAGATGCGCGCCTATTGGCACGACATCGAACACCTGATGGACAACTACAGCCTGCGCCCCGTGCCCGTCACCGTGCCCGCCACCATGCGGATGTACGCCCCCGCCGACAGCACCGACACAGGGTTTTCTGCCGCACTGGAGGAGGCCGCCCTGGGCGGTCGCCTGCGTTACGGACTGGACTGGAGCGGCAATGATTTTTCCGCTTACCAGTGGAACGACACCATGAACATCTTCAACGCCGACATCCTCAAGAACGCCAGCCGGGATCGGCTGGGACTTTACGGTGAATGGGAGGGCAGTCTGGCCGGCAGATGGCGGGCCAACCTGGGTCTGCGCTCCGACACGGTGCGCATGGATACCGGGGATGTAAGCGGCAGTGGCTTGACCGTTGCCGATGCGGCTGCCTTCAACGCCCGCGGTCACCAGCGCACCGACCACAACTGGGATTGGAGCACCCTGTTCCAGTATGCCGCCACGGAACGCATGGACTACGAACTGGGGCTTACCCGCAAGACCCGCTCCCCCAGCCTGCTGGAACGTTACGAATGGACCCCCCTCAACGCCAGTGCCGGACAGGCGGACAACAACCGCTACATGGGCAACCTGGACCTGAAACCGGAAGTGGCCCACACCGCCAGCGCCGGCCTGCGCTTCCACGAGGCCGGCCAGGAGATGAAGGCCACCCTCTTCTACCAGCGGGTCAACGACTACATCGTGGGCACCCCCTGTGCCGCCGGGGTGTGCAGCACCACGGGTGTGGTTCACCTGCGCTATGAAAACCACGACGCCCGGCTCGCCGGCCTGGATCTGGCCTGGAACCGCCAGGCCGGCCCCTGGAACCTGACGGCCGTACTGAGCTACGTCCAGGGCCGCAACCTGGACAGCGACACGGACTTGTACCGCATCGCACCACTGCGCCTGACGGTAGGCATCACCCATGACACGGGCACCTTGCGCAATACCCTGCAATTGCGCGCCGCAGACCAGCAGAACAAGGTAACGACCTATGCCACCGTCGGCCTGAACGACGAACCGCGCACCCCGGGTTATGCGGTACTCGACTGGCACGGCCGCTGGCAGGCCACCAGGAACATGACGCTCCATTACGGCGTCGACAACCTGTTGGACAAGCTGTATTACGATCACCTGGGTGGCATCAACCGGGTAATGGGTAGCGACGTGGCCGTAGGCGAACGCCTGCCGGGCGCTGGCCGCTTCGCCTTCATGCAACTGGAATGGACTCTGTAAAGGAAACCGCCATGAATTTCCGCAACGCCTGGCTCATCGCCACCCTGCTTCTGGCCACCCCCGCCCTGGCCGACACCGTGAAGGTGGACGACCCCTGGGTGCGCGCCACCGCCCCGGGCCAGAAGGTGGCTGGCGGCTTCATGACCCTCACTGCCGACACGGACATGACGTTGATGGGGGGGGCGAGCCCGGTCTCCCAACACGTGGAACTGCACTTCATGAAAATGGAAAACGGCGTGATGGAAATGCGCGAGATGCAGGAAATCCCCCTGCCCAAGGGCCAGGCCGTCAATCTGGAGCCCGGCGGCCTGCACCTCATGTTCATCGGCATCAAGGCGCCCATCAAGCCGGGCGACAAGGTGCCCCTGACCCTGCGCCTCAAGGGCAAGGACGGCAAGGAAAGCAAACTCCAGGTGGAAGCCACCGCCTATCGCGGCAAGAGCATGTAGCCCGGGCCTGACAAAAAAACCGGCCTGAGCCGGTTTTTTTTCCGGGTAGAGAAAACCGCCTACTGGATCTCCCGCTCCAGTTCCTCGATGGTGGTGTGCCGCACGTCCTTGCCCTTGACCATGAACACCACGTACTCCGACATGTTCTTGGCGTGGTCGCCGATGCGCTCGATGGCCTTCACCACGAACAGCAGATCGATGAAGGTGGAGATGGTGCGCGGGTCCTCCATCATGAAGGTGATCAAGTGCCGGGTGATGAGGTGGAATTCCTCATCCACTTCCATGTCCTGGCGGGCCACGCCGGCGGCGCCGGATACGTCCAGGCGGGCAAAGGCGTCCAGGGACTCCCGCAACATCTTGGTGGCCAGGCCGGCCATGTACTTGATCTCATTGTAA
Organism: Thiobacillus denitrificans; assembly: GCA_020723405.1. Taxonomy (GTDB): domain Bacteria; phylum Pseudomonadota; class Gammaproteobacteria; order Burkholderiales; family Thiobacillaceae; genus PFJX01. The sequence goes on from DYIY01000004.1 coordinate 199,383, forward strand.
CGGGGCGCCACGATCCGGTCGTTGTCGTAGACCTTGATGGCGAACCGGGCGATCTTGGCCGCCTCATCGCCGATCCGCTCCAGATCGGTGATGGTCTTGATGATGGTCAGGATCATGCGCAGATCCCCCGCCGTAGGCTGGCGCAGGGCAATGATCTGGGTACAGGCCTCGTCGGCCGCCACTTCCAGGGCATTGACCTTGTGATCCTGTTCAATGACGGTTTCTGCGATCTTGGTATCGCCGGTGATCAGGGCCTCGATGGCCTGGTTGACCTGTTCCTCGACCAACCCCCCCATTTCCAGCACCCGAGCCCGCACGGCCTCCATGTCGGCATCGAACTGCTTGTAGATATGTTCGCTGGGCATCCCTTCTCCTCAATCGCCACGATGGCGCGCCACACCGGGATTATATGCACGCCGGGGGAGGGGAATATTACAGCTCGGTGACAAATGGCACCGCCAGCCGCTGACCGTCCACTTCCAGGGTCATGACCCAGTCCCGGCGGCCGGTGACGCACACCGGCAGGGTGGCATTCACCCTGAAGACCCCGGCGGCGTCCGGATGCAGGGTATAGAGGTTGAAGCCCATGTCCATGCCTTCCATGGTGAAACGGGCCTCAACCCGGCGGGCACCGGGCGCTTTCAACCGGATGTTGAAGGCCTTGAGGGGGCGTACGGGCACGTCGATGCCCACTTCGATGGCCTGCTCGCCCAGCATGGCACTGCACCCCTTGACCAGATCGGGACAGTCGATGCGCGTGGCGGCATGTTCCTGCTGGACATTGCCCAACCAGAGCACCAGACCGATCATGGCCACCAACACCAGGGGCAGACCCTGGCTCACCCATTGTTGCGTTTTCAAGATGTCCTCCATGCCGCGCTCTTCAGGGCGATGCCGTGTCCGCCCAGGGCGCGGGCGGTGCGAAGATCCGCCCGGGTCAGTCCCCCCAGCCCATAGACTGGCAGGGAACATTCGGCCAGCAAGGCGGCGAAGCGCTCCCAGCCCAGCCCCCCTGCACCTGGATGGCTGGCGGTCGGCAGCACCGGGGAGAGCAGGGCGTAGTCCAGTTCCAGTTCCCCGGCCCTGGCCAGTTCCACTGCGTCATGGCAGGAAGCGCCCACCCACTCCAGGTCGGGCCGGGCATTCAGCCGGGCCAGTGCGGCCGAGGGCAGGTGCAGCCCCACCCCCAGGTCCCGGGCCAGGTCGGCATGGCCATTGAGCAACAACCTGGCCCCCCGGGAGCGGCAGAGTTCGGCCACCCGTCCGGCCAGGCGGGCGTAATCCCGCCCGGGGAGCTCCTTCTCGCGCAGTTGCACCATGCCCAGTCCAGCGTCCAGGCGAGCAACCAGGCGTTCGAGAAAAGCAGCCTCCCCCAGGCCGGCCACATCCGAAATGGCATATTCCAGGGGCAGGGACAGCCCCTTGAGGATGGGACCGTTGGCCGGCAGGATGGGCGCCACCTCCGGCTGCCCTGCCCGGGTCCAGGCCAGACTCTGGCCCTCGTGGGGATGGGGTTCGCCTGCCCAGCCCGTGACCCGGAAGAAATGCAGCAGCACGTGGGCATGGGGATAGACGTAGGAACGGTGCAACCAGGGCCAGGCCTCGGTGACCCGGATGCCCAGTTCTTCCTGCAATTCCCGGTCCAGGGCCTGGCGGGGTGTTTCACCCGCCTCCACCTTGCCCCCCGGAAACTCCCACCACCCGGCATACACCTTGCCGGCCGGCCGGCTGGCCATGAGAAACCGGCCATCGGCTGCTTCGATGACGGCAGCCGCCACGTGGACCCGGGCTTCGCTCATGGACCCAGCCTCACCAGGGCTTCCCTAGCCTTCTGGGGCAGGTCGATGCCGTTGCACAGATCCATGAGGCCTCCCTTGCAATGCCCCCCCTCCTCCACCCCACGCAGGACCGACCGCTCGAAGTAGCTCCAGGCCACGGGCAGGCCCAGGCCTTCGGCGGCCAGGCCCAGGTAATACCAAGCGATGTCCTGGTTGTAATCGGCCTCCAGCACTTCCCCGGCCAGATTTTCCCAATCCTGGCGGTCGGCCAGTTCCTTCAGGCGCCCCAGCCGGCTGGAAAAACCCATGCCGCAGGAATCGCAACCGAGCCGGGCCTGGCCCCGGCGAAAGGCAGCCAGCGGCAGGTTGACCAGAGACAGGGGTTGCAAGGCGGCAGGCGGCGGCGCCGCGCCGGGAGTCACATCCCGCACGTTGGCGGCCAGACGGGTGGGCAAGGCCTGGGGATTGGCCGCCGCCTCGGTGTAAAGGGGCTGCATGGCGGGCACCAGGCCGGCCAGGGCCTCCACCCGCTCCGCCGAGGCCGGGTGGGTCGAAAGCAGGGCAAAGCGACCCTTCTCGCCCGATTCCCGCATCATCTTCCGCCACAGTTCGGCCGCCGCTTCCGGCCGGTAGCCGGCCCGGGCCGCCAATTCGATGCCGATGCGGTCCGCCTCGGTTTCCGCTCCCCGACTGTTGGGCAGCTGCCAAAGCAGCAGGCTGGCGATGTCGCCGGTCTGCTGGCGTCCCCGATTGTTGCCGGCCAGGGCGGCCACCAGGATGTCGGAGAGCATGCCCACCGACATTTTCTCGGCTCCGTGGTTGGCCAGGGCGTGGCCGATCTCGTGGCCCATGACCTGGGCGATCTCGTCGTCAGTGGCTTTCAGCTTCAGGATCAGCCCGGAATAGACGGCCATCTTGCCCCCGGGCAGGCAGAAGGCGTTCAACGTCTTCGGGTCGTCGATGACGTTCACTTCCCAGGCCCAGGCCGCCGTGTCCGGCCGGTAGCGCACAGCCTGGGCGATGAGCCGGTCGGTGATGGCCCGGACACGGGCGGCCATGTCCGGATCGTCGTTGAGCCGGTTCTTCTTCGCGTAGGGCGCCAACTCCGCCTTGTAGGCGCTGCGCGATTGGCTGATGACCGTCGCCTCAGGCATCAGGGACAACTGGCTGCGGCCGGTCATGGGGTTGGTGGAGCAGGCGGTCAAGACCGCCATCAGCAGCGCCGCCCAGGCGCCGCGTCGGAACTTCATGGCTGGCCGTCGCCTTCCAGCCGGGCCAGGCGGGCCTCCAGTTCCTGGAGCTTCTCCCGGGTACGGGCCAGCACCTGGGCCTGCACGTCGAACTCCTCCCGGGACACCAGATCGAGCCGGGACAACCAGGCGGACAGGCCGGCCTTGAGGTTCTTCTCCACGTCCCGGGCCGGGCTCATGGCCAGCACTTCGTTGATTTTCGCGGAGAACTCGGCAGCGATATTGGGCTTGTTCATGGGCATGCACTCGGGGTCAAAAAGGCTGGCCTGGAGTTTAGCAAAGGCGTAAACCCCGACTGGGTGCCAAGTCGGTGCAATGAAAAAAAACAGTGCACCGATTTAGGGCAGACATTTGCGCCAAATTCGCGCAACAAGTGTTATCTATATGTTTTTATTGTGTTTAATTTGCTGGCACAGGAAATGCTGTATCGGGGCGTGCACTTCGCACCACTTTTTTACCGTGGAGAATCGTCATGAAAAAACTGTCTTACCTGCTCGCCCTGTCCGGTCTCGTCAGCGTTCCTGCCATCGCCGGTGATTCCCCCCATACCCTGACCGGCAACGTCAGCCTGACTTCTGACTATGTCTTCCGCGGCATCTCCCAGACCGGCGGCGACATGGCCATCCAGGGCGGCCTGGACTACACCCACGCCAGCGGCATCTACGTGGGCACCTGGGCCTCCAACGTGGGCTGGATCGAGGACTACCAGGGCTACAACTCCGGCAACGTGGAAATCGATCTGTACGGCGGCTACCGTGGCAGCCTGGGCGAAGTCAACTATGACCTGGGCGCCATCCGTTACATGTACCCTGGTGACAAACCCGCCGCCACCACGGCTGCCGACACCACCGAGATCTATGGTGCCGCCAGCTGGAAATGGTTCACCGTCAAGTATTCCTACTACATCAGCGAGGGCGTGTTCGGCTTCGGCAATGCCGACGGTTCCGACTATCTGGACGTCTCTGCCAGCCTGCCCATCGGCGACACCGGCCTGACCCTGGGCGCCCACTGGGGCACCTTCTCCTTCGAGAACAACGGTGCCGTGGACTACGACGACTGGAAGATCAGCGTGACCTACGATCTGGGCAAACTGAGCGGCGTCACCTCCGGCATGACCCTGGGCGTGGCCTACACCGACACCGACGCCAACCGGGCGGCCTGGACCGACGCCAACGGCCAGTACCTGGGCGACAACACCTTCATCGTGTGGATTTCCAAGTCCCTCTAAGCAACCGACTGGCGCGCGCGGCCGCTGCCGCGCCGCCCAACCCCTGTCTGGATTGGGAGACATCATGAAATTCGTTACCGCCATCATCAAACCCTTCAAGCTGGACGAGGTGCGTGAAGCCCTGTCCGGCCTGGGGGTGTCCGGCATCACCGTGACCGAGGTCAAGGGTTTCGGCCGGCAGAAGGGCCACACCGAGCTGTATCGCGGTGCGGAATACGTCGTCGACTTCCTGCCCAAGGTGAAGATCGAGATCGCCGTGAAGGCCGAATTGCTGGACCAGGCCATTGAGGCCATCTCCAAGGCTGCCCAGACCGGCAAGATCGGCGACGGCAAGATTTTCGTCTGGGACCTGGAACAGGTGGTCCGCATCCGCACCGGCGAGACCGGCGAAGCGGCGATCTAAGGAGAATCGAACATGAAACGCCTTTTCGCAACACTGATGTTGCTGGGCTCGCTGGGCTTCACCGGCGCCGCCCTGTCCGAGGAACCGGCCCCCGCGCCCGCGCCTGCCGCCACGGCGGAAGCCGCTCCGGCGCCTGCTGAAGCGGCCGCCCCCGCGGTGGAAGCCGCTGCGCCTGTGGCCGCCGAAGCCGCCCCTGCGGAAGCCGCCCCTGCCCCCACCCCCAACAAGGGTGACACCACCTGGATCATGACCGCCACCATCCTGGTCATCATGATGTCCATCCCCGGCCTGGCCCTGTTCTACGGCGGCCTGGTGCGCAGCAAGAACATGCTGTCGGTGCTGATGCAGGTGTTCTCCATCTTTGCCCTCATCACTGTGCTGTGGGCCATCTACGGCTACTCCCTGGCGTTCACCCAGGGCAACGCCTTCATCGGCGGATTCGACCGGCTGTTCCTCAAGGGCATCTACGACCCGGTGGCCGGCACCGTGGCCAACGCGGCCACCTTCAGCAAGGGCGTGGTGATTCCCGAGTTCACCTTCGTCGCCTTCCAGGCCACCTTCGCGGCCATCACCGTGGCCCTGACCGTGGGTGCCTTCGCCGAGCGCATGAAGTTCTCTGCCGTGCTGTTGTTCGCCACCCTGTGGTTCACCTTCGCCTACCTGCCCATCGCCCACATGGTCTGGTTCTGGCCCGGCCCGGATGCCTACACCGACGCCGATGCCGCCGCTGCCGCCACGGCTGCGTCCGGCTGGTTGTTCCAGAAGGGCGCCCTGGACTTCGCCGGCGGCACTGTGGTGCACATCAACGCCGGTATCGCCGGCCTGGTGGGCGCCATCGTCATCGGCAAGCGCATCGGTTACGGCCGGGAAGCCTTCACCCCCCATAGCCTGACCATGACCATGATCGGCGCTTCCCTGCTGTGGGTGGGCTGGTTCGGCTTCAACGCCGGTTCCGCCCTGGAAGCCGGCGGCACCGCCACCCTGGCCTTCGTCAACACCCTGGTGGCCACCGCGGCCGCCACCGTGGCCTGGACCTTCACCGAGTGGCTGCTCAAGGGCAAGGCCTCCATGCTGGGTGCCGCTTCCGGCGCCGTGGCGGGTCTGGTCGCCATCACCCCCGCCTGCGGCTGGGTGGGTGTGGGCGGTGCCCTGGTGATCGGCGCCCTGGCTGGCGTGGTCTGCATCTGGGGTGTCACCGGCCTGAAGAAGATGCTGGGTGCGGACGATGCCCTGGACGTGTTCGGCATCCACGGCATCGGCGGCATCCTGGGCGCCCTGCTGACCGGCGTGTTCAACACCTGGGCCCTGGGCGGCACCGGCATCATCGACTACGTGAACAACACCATCGTCGACACCAGCATCAGTGCCCAGGTGTGGATCCAGGCCCAGGCCGTCCTCACCGCCATCATCTGGTCCGGCGTGGTGGCCCTGGTGGTCTTCAAGATCATCGACTGGACCATCGGTCTGCGGGTCCCCGAAGAGCAGGAGCGGGAAGGTCTGGACACCACCGCCCACGGCGAACGGGCCTACAACCTCTGATCCGCCCCACGAATCCATCTCACCACCATGTGAGTTCAAGGGCGCCGCAAGGCGCCCTTTTTTTTTGTCCAGGATTTCCCGGGCTCAGCGGATGGTGTAGCGGAAACCGCCGTTTCTGCCGGCCCCCACCTTGATGCGCCGGATGGTTTCCCCCTCCCCCATGCGGGCCAGCACGGACGTGGCGATCTCCGGCAACAGGGTACCGTTGAGGATGTGGTCCACGTTGCGGGCGCCGCTGTCCACTTCGGTGCAACGGGCCAGTACGCCGTCCACCAGATACTCGTCCCACACGAACTCCGCCTGGTGGTTGCTGGCCACCCGATCACGGATGCGGCCCAGCTTGAGTTCAATGATGCGGGCCAGCACCTCGTCGGCGATGGGATAGAAAGGCACCACCTTCATGCGGCCCAGGAAGGCGGGCTTGAAGGCCTTGTAGAGGATGGGGCGCAGGCTTTCCCCCAGACTTTCCGCGTCGGGCAGTTCTTCCGCCGGCCGGTTCAGGCAGTTTTGCATGATCTGGCTGGAGCCCACGTTGCTGGTGAGGATGATGAGAGTGTTGCGGAAGTCGATCTGGCGGCCCTCGGCATCGTCCAGCACGCCTTTGTCGAACACCTGGAAGAACAGTTCCAGCACGTCCGGATGGGCTTTTTCCACTTCATCCAGCAGCACCACGCTGTAGGGATTGCGCCGCACCGCTTCGGTGAGCACGCCCCCTTCGCCATAGCCCACGTAGCCCGGGGGCGAGCCCTTCAGGCCGGAAACGGTGTGGGCTTCCTGGTACTCGCTCATGTTGATGGTGATGAGCTTGCGCTCACCGCCATAGAGGATGTCGGCCAGGGCCAGGGCGGTTTCCGTCTTGCCCACGCCGGAAGGGCCCACGAACAGGAACACCCCCTTGGGCTTGCCCGGGTCCTCCAGGCTGGCCCGGGAGGTGCGCACCCGCTGGGCCACCGCTTCCAGGGCGTGGTCCTGGCCGATGACCCGTTCCTGGAGCAGGCTCTTCAGATTGAGCACGGTCTTGATCTCATCCTTCACCATCTTGCCCAGGGGGATACCCGTCCAAGCGGCGACGATCTCGGCCACCACCAGGCCGTCCACCTGGAGGGGGACCATGGGGGCCTCGCCCTGGAGGGCCGCCAGCCGGGCCCGCAGGCTTTCCAGTTCGGAAGGCTCGGCCGACTCGGCCCGGGCCTTGCGGCCCTTGGCCCCCCGCTTCCCCGTGGGGGCGGAGACGGTAGACCCCTCGGCGGCCGGTTTGGCCTCCAACTGCCCATGGAGTTCCAGGATGCGTCCCACCAGTGCCTTCTCTTCGGCGTAACGGGTTTGCAAGGCTGCCAGTTCGGCTTCACCGGCCTGGATGGCCGCCGTCAATTCGGCCAGTCGGGCGTCGTGGCCCCGACCCACGGCCTGCTCCCGTTCCAGGGCGGCCCGTTCCGCCCGCTCCCGGCCCAGGCGCTTCGCCGTCTCATCCATGAGGGCCGGGGTGGCGCTCTGCCCCAGAGCCACCTTGGCACAGGCCGTGTCCAACAGGCCGATGGCCTTGTCCGGCAGTTGCCGGCCGCTGATGTAGCGATGGGACAAACGCACGGCTTCGGTGACGGCCTCGTCCAGAATGCGGATGGCGAAGTGCTTCTCCATGAGGGGCACCATGCCGCGCAGCATGGCAGCGGCCAGGTCCTCTCCCGGCTCTTCCACCTTGATCACCTGAAAGCGCCGGGCCAGGGCCGCGTCTTTCTCGAAATATTTCTTGTACTCGGCCCAGGTGGTGGCCGCCACGGTGCGCAGCTCGCCCCGGGCCAGGGCGGGTTTGAGCAGGTTGGCCGCGTCGTTCTGGCCCGACTGGCCCCCGGCGCCGATCATGGTGTGGGCTTCGTCGATGAACAGGATGATGGGCGTGGGGTGTTTCTTCACTTCGTCGATGACGTTCTTCAGGCGGTTTTCGAACTCGCCCTTCACGCTGGCCCCAGCCTGCAACAGGCCCATGTCCAGCACCCGCAGGTCCACGCCCTGCAGGGGCGGCGGCACGTCGCCGGCAGCGATACGCAGGGCCAGGCCCTCCACCACGGCGGTCTTGCCGACCCCGGCTTCGCCGGTGAGGATGGGGTTGTTCTGCCGACGGCGCATGAGGATGTCCATGGCCTGGCGGATTTCCGGGTCCCGGCCGATGACCGGATCCAGCTTGCCCTCCCGGGCCCGCTGGGTGAGGTTGGTGGTGAACTGGTCCAGGGCCGGGGTGGCCGTAGTGCCCTGAAGGGGGGCCGGCTCCCCCGTCTCCCCGGGCTGTCCGGCCTCGTTGCCGGCCATGCCGGCGGCCTGGACGGCCTCCACGGAGCCCTCGGTGAGCTTGTCGAACTGGTGTTTCAGTTCATCCAGGCGAATCTGGGCGAACAGGGGCGAACTGCGCTGGGCCAGCTGGGCGAGTTCCGGTTCCGTGAGCAGGGCCAGGAGCAGGTGGCCGGAACGGATGCGCGGCAGGCGGGCATCCAGGGAGGCAATGAGCCAGGCGTGTTCGAACAGCCGGGGCAGGTGGGGCGAGAACACCGGAGTGCGGCTGTTGCCGGTGCGGAAACGGTCCAGTTCCCGGTGCAGGTCCCGTTCCAGTCCGGTGGGGCTCAGGTTGCAGCGACGCAGCACCCGGGCCAGGTCGTTGTCCGGCTGCTCCAGCAGGGCCAGGAACAGGTGCTCCAGGTCCACTTCGTAGTGGCCCCGGGCCATGCACAGACTGGCGGCCCGTTCGGCGGCCTGGCGGCAGGTGGGGTTGAGTTTGCCGATGAGGGTCTTGAGGTTGGTGCTCATGGGGGGCTGGGAAGTCGTGGAGGAGGGGGGGATCAGTGGATGGGGTGGAGTTCGTAGCGGGCGTCGTTGCGGTCCGCCTCGACGGCTCGGGTCACCATGAAACTGTCGAAGCCCAGGCGCACCCCACTGCCCAGGCGGCTCGGCTGGACATCCGGGGCCCGCAGGATGGGCCGGATCTCGTATTCGTATTGAAAACCGGTGGCCAGAGCGAAGAGCTTCTCCAGGACGGCGGCATAGTCGCCCCGGGGCAGGAAGCGGGCGTACTGGGCCGCCGACAGGGGCCCGATGTGGATACGCACCCGCAGATCCCGCTGCCAGACCCGCTCACCCACCAGGGCGGTATGGCCCAGGGCTGCGTTGCCCAGACCCAGGGTGGTGCGCTGGGCTGGCGGAATCACGTACCAACGGCCCACGAAGGATTCCACCCGCATCGGGGCCCCCAGGTAGCCGGACAGCAGGGATTGCAGGGCCGCCGCCGAGAAGGGTCGCTGGCGCAGCAGGCCGGCGAAATAGGCCACGGTCTCGTCGTCGATGGCCCCGGGCACTTCCCGCAACCGGTCCCGCAGGGGCGCGAAGCCCAGTCCCGCCAGGGCCAGGACCAGGGGCAGGAAACGGTTCTTGCGGTCCTGTTCGTACTGGATGGCCAGTTGGCTTTTCTTCCAGGCCCGGTAGAAGTGGGCCACCGCCCGGTTGCTGAACAGGTCGAAGAAGGCCCGGGTGGAGTCGTCCCGTTGCTGGCGCACCTGGCTGGCCACCCGCTCGGTGTAATGGATGGGCAGCCCCCCCTGGAGGCCCAGCATGCCCATGAAACTGGGCGTGATCTCCACCCGTTCCGCCTGGCCGGTGGCCTGGCCCGCGTCGTCTTCTCGCCATTGGGTGTGCAGGGCTTCCACCTGGCTGGGGGCGAAATGCAGATGCAGGGAGTTGCGGAAGCGGATCTGCTCCCCGGCGCCCTCATCGGGGCCGGTCCGGCCTTCCCGGCGGAACCAGGCCTCCAGGAGCCGCACGGCCTGGAAGAACTCGAAACGCTGGGGCGCCTCGCCCAGCTGTTCGATCAGCCCAGGATCGACTCGCCGGTACGGGGCGGACATCGCAGCAATTCCTCGCCCGTGGCCCCGGATACCAGGACCAACTGGACGAAACTGTTGAGGTGGACGTAGAGGGCCAGGAAGCGATCGAGACAGCGGGCGAACACATCCAGGCCGCTGCCCACGAAACTGGCACCCTCCACGGTGAAGCGCACTTCCAGCCCGCGCACGAAACTGGCGAAGGGCTTGCCCGGCAACCACACGGTGGCGGGTCGCTGTTCCACCGCCAGGATGCCGTCGATCTGCCGGCGGGTGGCTGCGCTGCGGGGCTGGTCGTAGAGGGTCAGCATCTCCTTGAAAGCCTCCAGACCGCTGCCGGTGAGGGAGAGGTAGTTGAGGGACAGGTGGGAGATGAGCCGCCACTGCCCCCCCCGCCGGGCATCGAAGCGCCAGGGCTGGGTGGGCTTGCGCAACAGGCGGATGGAACGGGCCACGGAACCGCCCTCCAGGAACAGGTCTCCGGAAGGCATGCCCACGGCCATCAGGGTGGGCAGTTCCCGGTTGGTGCAGGTGAGACGCAGGCTGAGGATGTCGGTGCGGGGTTCCACGGGGTCGAAGTCCCCGTCCACCAGGGACAGTTCCGTTTCGTAGCCGGGGCTCTTGTCCGCCACCAGCTCATTGCGCCGGGCGAACCAGTAGTGGCCCTGGGCTTCCGGGCTGGCGCCATGGGCCAGGGAAAAGAAGGGCCGGAATTCGCTGATGCTCTCCCCCTGGGGGGTCTGGCGCACCCGCAATACGGAGTCGATGGAATACACCTCGTAGGCGTAGGCCCGCCGCCCGTCGGCCACCACCGGATAGCTGCTGCTGCGGTGGGTGAGGCGGATGGGGTCGCCGCGCTGGGGAAACAGGTTCACCACGGGCACGCAACCCAGGCGCAGGTTGCTGGCGCCGAGGGTCTGCAACAGCCGGGAGGCATCACCATCCGCACGCAGATCCGCCAGGGCGAAGTGCAGGGTCAGACGCCGGGCGCTCCGAGCCTGGGCCGGCAAGCCGCCGAGGCGGATGTCGAAGAAGTTGTATTTTTCGGGAAAGGCGAAGTATTCGGTCAGGTGCCTATAGGCTCCGTGGGCCGTGTCGGGCAGGTCGATGAGGGCCTCGTCATCGGCGAAACCCACCTCCCCCACCACCCCGTCGGGCAGAGCCGCCCAGCGGCCTTCAGCGCTTTCCACGTAGGCCTTCTGGACCCGCAAGAACAGGGCATCGCGCAGGGCTGCGGCCACCGAGGGCTCGGCGTCGATGTAGCAGCGGGGTGCCCGATCGATGGGCCAGGTGGATGCCTGGCCCTGCCATTCCAGGGTCAGGCTGAGAATCGCATTGCAGCCCGTGGGCAGGCGCACGCCCCCCGGCGCCTTGGCCACCGGATCGAAGTCCAGGCCCTGGATCCGCAGGGGCAGGAGATCCAGGTCCCAGGCGGTGCGGAAACGGCAGACCGCGCCTTTCACCGCCCGGGAATGGAGTTCGCTATGGCGGGGCAGGCGCACCGCTTCGCGCAGTTGGGCCTCGGCGCCTTCGGTGTCGAAGAAGGCAATGGAACAACTGGGAAACGGACGCAGGTAATGGGGGTAGAGGACGTTGAGCAACGCCTCGGTGAACTGGGGATAGCCGTCCTCGATCTTCTTGGCCACCCGGGCGGTAAGCAGGGCGAAGGACTCGATCATCCGCTCCACGTGGGGATCGTCGCAGCCCTCACCGGACAGCAGCAACTGGCCAGCGATCTTGGGATAGCGCTCGGCGAACTCCCGGGAATGGCGGCGCAGAAAGGCCAGTTCCCGCTCGTAGTAGGGCAGCAGGTCTTCCACTCAGCCCCCCAGGCCCCGGGGCCGTGCCTGGCGGATGGCATAGCGCAGGGTGGTGGGCTGGAGCATGGCGTCGAAACTCACCGGTTCCCGGGCGGGACGCACCACCAGCAGGGCGCGGATGGAAAAGAACAGGGCGTTGACCGCCTGTCGGTTGAGTTCCAGGGTCACCTGCACGTCCCGCAGACGGGGTTCGTGGCGGGCGATGGCCCGTTCGATGGACTGGCAGATCTGCCGCCGGTGGTTCACGTTGGCCAGGCTCAGGGCGGCGAAATCATTGAGCCCAAAACTGGCCAGGGAGTCCAGGGCGAGGGGGAAACGTCCCACCAGTTCTTCGTCGATGACGGTGCGGGTGTTGAGCAGGGCCTCCAGGTCCCGGGCCACGGAATCCTTGAGGGCATCCAGGGAATGCTGTCGGCGGATGGCGCCCTGGGGTGCCACGTCGAACAGCTTGTCGAAGAGGGAGGGCTCGAAGCCTTTCATTGGCACCACCTGAAAAAAACGGCGGAAATCCATTCCGCCGTTCAACCAGGAGCCCAGCGGATCAGGTCAGGCTGGGGGTGTTCTTGGCCAGGTTCCAGGCGCCCTGGATGTTGACCTTGCCGGACTTGGAACCGTCGATGTTCAGCTCGTCGTAGGTCCACTTGATGGCCGAGTAGGTCAGGGCGAAGGTTTCCTGGGGGATGCCTTCCGAGTTCACCGAAGGCGCCACAGCAGCGATCAGGGCGTTCTTCAGCTCGATCTTCATGTACTGGTGGCGGTTCTGGGTGCTGGACGGGTCACCGGTGGTGTTGGTGCCGCCGAAGGCCCGGTAGAAATAGATGATCACGTCGTTGGTCACCAGGCCGGAGGAGCAGGCCTGATAAAGCTTGGGACTGGAACCGTCGATGTCCTTGGTGAAGATCATCTCGCCGTGTTCCACCCGCTCGGCGGTATGGCCGCCGGCACTGGAGGCCGTGGCCGACTTGGGCTGGCGCATGGAATGGGCCCAGGTGGTCACCTCGATGGTGTCCTTGTGCTTGGCATCCCGGCTGTCGCCCTTGATGTCACCGCCCTTGAATTCGACGTATATGTCTTTCATGTTTCACTTCCCTTTTGAAATTTGAAATGAATGTGGAACAGCATCAACCCTTGCTGGCTTGAGGAAGCTCGGCCACCAGCCGCAAGGACACGGAAAGTTCATCCAGCTGGAAATGCGGCCGGATGAACGAGACTGCCCGATACACGCCGGGCCGGCCCGGCACTTCGCTCACCTGGATGGAGGCCTCGCGCAGGGGGAACTGGGCCTTGGTCTCCTGGGACGCGGAATCGTCCGCGGTGACGTACTGGTCGATCCAGCGCTGGAGATAGGTCTCCACGTTGGCCGCCGTGGCGAAGCTGCCGATCTTGTCCCGCATCATGGATTTCATGTAATGGGCGATGCGGGAGATGGCAAAAATGTATTGCAGCTGGGTGGAGAGGGATGCGTTGGCGTTGGCCGAGTCGGTATCGTATTTTCTGGCCTTCTGGGTGGACTGGGCGCCGAAGAAGGCGGCGTAGTCCGTGTTCTTGCAGTGGACCAGGGGGATGAAGCCCAGGTCGCTCAGCTCCTTTTCCCGCCGGTCGGTGATGGCCACCTCGGTGGGGCACTTGAGGGCCACCTCGCCTTCGTCGGTGCGGAAGGTATGGGTGGGCAGATCCTCCACCAGCCCCCCCCCTTCCACGCCGCGGATGGCGGCACACCAGCCGTAGTTCTCGAAGGCGCTGGTCAGGCGGGCGCCAAAAGCGAAGGCGGCGTTGCACCACAGATATTTGCCGTGGTCGGTGCCATCCACCTCTTCCACGAAGTTGAAGCCCTCGGTGGTCACGCCGTCCACCGGGTTGTAAGGCAGGCGGCCCAGGAAGCGGGGCAGGGTCAGGCCCACGTAGCGGGAATCCTCGGCATCCCGGAAGGATTTCCACTTGGCGTATTCGATGGTGTCGAACACCTTGGCCATGTCCCGGGGCTTGCCCAGGTCGGTGAAGGTGTCCAGGCCGAACAGCTCCGGCGAGGCGGCGGTGACGAAGGGGGCGTGGGCCGCCGCGGCCACATGGGACATCTGCTCGATGAAGTACATGTCCTCGGGCTGACGGGTGATCTCGAACTGGCCCAGCAGGACGCCGAAGGGCGCACCACCGAAGGTGCCGAACTCTTCCTCGTAGACCTTCTTGAACAGGGCGCTCTGGTCGAAGTCGATGGCGGCCTTGAAGTCCTTCACCAGTTCCTTCTTGCCGGCGTTCATCAACTGGATCTTCATCTGCACGCCGGTGGAGGTCTGCTTGCACAGGTAGTGCAGGCCGGTCCAGGCACTTTCCAGGCGCTGGAACTCCGGGTTGTGCATGATCTCGCTCAACTGTTCGGAAATCAGGGCGTCCAGGGCGGCCACCCGGGCGTCCAGGGACGCGGCCAGGTTTTCCGACACCACCACTTCGCCTTCCAATGCCTGGCTGGCGAACTCGCTGATGATGTCCCGGGCGCGGGCTTTTTCCTGCTCGGAACGGGCCACCCGGCTGTCTTCGATGATCCGGTCCAGGAGGCTGGTGGTCTCCACAGACTCGGCGGCCAGGGCCTCGGGGTTCTGCATGAGGTTCATTGGGCGGTCTCCTTGTCGTCGCCGGGCTTGCCGCCCAGGTCGCGCAGTTGTTCGGTGTTGCCCAGCACGTCGTTGAGCAGGTCTTCCAGTTTCTCGTTGCCGGCCAGCTTGTTGCGCAGGTCGGCCAGCTTGGAGCGGGCCTCCAGCAGCTTGCGCAGAGGCTCCACCTGCTGCACCACGCTTTCCGGGCGGAAGTCCTCGAACCTGTTGAAGGTAAGGTCCACGGCGATCTCGCCGCCCGCCTCGGTCATGCGGTTCTTCGCCCGGAACACGGTGCGCGGCGCCAGGCCGGCCATGACGTCGTCGAAGTTGTCCATGTCGACGTTGACGAACTTGCGGTCCCGCAGCTTGCCCTGGGGCTGGGCGCTCTGGCCCGCGTAGTCGCCCAGCACGCCCACCACGAAGGGAATCTCCTTCTGCTCGATGGCGTCGCCCTTTTCCACTTCGTAGGTCAGTTGCACCCTCGGAGGACGCACCTTCTGCAGGCGTTTCTGAATACTTTCGCGTTTAGCCACAATGTTTCTCCCTGTGGATTGGCTCGTTCACGTGCAAGCAGACAGGATCTTCACGACCCGGCCCCCCATGCCCTGGCTTCCCGGTTGCTTCCGGCCCAGGGCTATTTCAAGACGCTGAATGGATCGCCGCTGGACACCGGTTCCCGCCTGACCGGGTAGTCCCCGGCCACCCGGGCCCGCTGCTTGCGCGGACCCGCCAGGCCCTCTCCCGTATTTTTGGCGACCCGGTTGGCTGACGGCACCAGTACCTCTTCCCCCAGGGCTTCGCGCAACAGGTTCGCCAGGGTGACCGCATCGGCCCGGGCCGTGCCCTTCAGGTCGGCATCGTTGCGCAAGTCGTTCAGGGATTGGGCCGCCACCCGCAATCCGGCAACCACCCGGATGCCCTTGGCCACCTGGTCGCCGTTGTCCCGTTGCAGGGCCTCGTCTGCCGCCACGATGGCATTGCCGTAATCCTGGGCGTCGAAGTGGATCTTGGCCAGCTTGACCCAGGGCTCCTTGCTGCTCGGATGGTCGTCGGCCACTTCGCCCAGCAGATCGATGGCCCGCTCCACGTTGCCCGAACCCACAAGTTCATCGGCCTTCTGACTCGACCGGGCAAGAGCGGACGGGGCCTCATATTCGGCCTGAGGCTTTGACGAACTGGCACACCCCGCGAGCACGGAGAGAATCAACGCCCCGGCCCACGCGCCACGCACGTTTCGACGTTCCATTTCTGTGTTACCTCACCTGTCCGGATCGATGCGTCCGCCCTGGTCAGGCCATGCAGCACGGCACGGCCACTTGCACTGGGAACGGATCACCAACCCTGTTATCGGAATCCACACGATCGATTGCTTCGACCGGCAGCGCCGTTTGATTTCGTTGTGACGATTATTGTACAGTTCGAGACAACACACAACAAGATATGCAAGTCTGCAATATCCAGGGATCAGTCACGGGTTAACCGTGCGGCACAGGGCAGGTATTCAAGGTATCAACATGGCCGGGCCAGGGTTCGTCACGCACGCACCGGGCACGGTTTGCCCGCCCCTCAGTCCGCCGGTTCCGTGGCTGGGCCCTGATTCGGAAAACGAACCAGGAGGTCTCCATGGAACACATCCGCAGTGCCTCACGGGTCTGGCTTGCCGCCATGCTGGCCGGCCTGTTGCTGGCCGGTTGCGCCTCGGGCACCGCCGTGCAGATCGTGGGTGCGGTGGTGAGCACGGCCATGGAGTCCGCCGGGCTGAAACAGAAGACCGGCCCCGACGGCAAAGGCCCCGCTTACGAAGTCCCTCTGCTGCTGGCAGCCGGCGAGCAGTTGAACGCCACCAGTGACGGCCAGGCCCTGTCTTTGGTAGTGCGCATCTATCAGCTTCGCGATCCCCAGTCGTTCAAAAGCCTCACCTATGAGCAGGCAGCCGCACCGGACGGCGGCAAGTCGGTGCTGGGCGAGGACATGATCACTTTCAAGGAAGTGCTGGTGGTGCCCGGGGAAACCTACCAGCTCAAGCAGAAACTGCCCGGCGACGGCACCACCCTGGGGGTGGTGGGCCTGTTCCGCGCCCCCGCCGGCAATCGCTGGAAGATCGCTTTCGCCGCCAAGGAATCCAAGGATTCCGGCATCACCGTGGGCGCCCACGCCTGCGCCCTGTCCGCCGGCAAGGGCGCCCTGGATCCCATCGTTTCCACCGATCTGGCCCGCACCCTGAGCGGCGTCCAGTGCAACGGATAAGACACCCATGCAACACGGCAAGATCCTCTGGGGCGAAGGCCTGTTCCTGCGCCCCCAGCACTTTCAGCAGCAGGACCGCTACATCGAGACCCTGGGCCGGGATGCCCTGCTCACCGCCCAGCCTTTCGGCTGGGGCGTGCGGGATCTGGAACTGGACATGGCCTCCCTGAAGAGCGGCATGCTGGTGTTCAGCCGCATTGATGCGGTGTTTCCCGACGGCACCCGCTTCGTGGCCCCCGACATCGACCAGTTGCCGCCCCCGGTGGCCCTGGACGCCCTGGTGGCCGAAGACAGCCAGATGGCATTCTTTCTCGCCATCCACCAACTCCGCCCCCACGGTGGCAACTGCGCAGAAAGCGCGGCAGAAGCCGGCCACGCCCGCTATCTCATCCGTTCCCGGGAAATCGGCGACCTGTTCACCGACGCCGCCTCCGCCGACATCGCCACGCTGAGCCAGTTGGCCTACGTGAAAGCCGAAAGCGAGCCCCGGGACCAGTACGCCACCCTGCCCCTGGTGCGCGTCCGCCGCACCGCCAGCAACGGCTTCGAGACCGACGCCGCCTTCGTGCCCCCGGTCATCACCTTGCGCGCTTCACCCCTGCTCTACCTGCTCCTGCGTAGGCAGATCGACGCCCTGCGCGCCAAGGTGGAAGCCCTCTACGGCTTCCACCGGGAACCCTCCCAGCACATCATCGAATTCCGCTCCGGCGACATCGCCTCCTTCTGGCTGCTGCACACCGCCAGCACCGCCTGCGCTGCGATCACCCACCTGTTCCGCAATGCGGAGATCCACCCCGAGCGCCTGTTCCAGGAATTGCTGCGCCTGGCCGGCGGCCTGCTCACCTTTTCCAAGCGTTACACCCTGGGGGACCTGCCGGCCTACGACCATGGCGCTCCAGGGCCCTGCTTCACCCGGCTGGACATGATCATCCGGGACCTGCTGGACACGGTGATCTCCACCCGCTGCTTCTCCATCGCCCTGGCCCAGGCCAAGCCCGCCTTCCACGCCGGCCGGCTGGATTCCGACAAGATCAACGAGAAGACCGCCTTCTATCTGGGGGTGACCGCCGCCCACCCCCAATCCGAGATCATCGAATCCGTTCCCCTGCGTCTCAAGGTGGGGGCCCCCGACGACGTGGAGAAACTGGTGCTCTCGGCCATGTCCGGCATCCGCCTCAGCCACGCTGCCCAGGTGCCCAGCGCCATCCCGGTGCGCCCCGGCGCCTGCTATTTCGCCCTGGACGCCCGGGGCCCCCTCCATGAACGCATGCTGAAAGCCCAGTCGGTGATGATCTACGCGCCGGAGAGCTATCAGGACCTCCATCTCGAACTGCTCGCTGTCACCCCATGACCACCCTGACCCACCCCGCCAGCCCCCCCAGCCTGTTCGCCGACCTGCCCCCCCCGGCACCGGATCAGCCCGCCGAACACAACACCCGCAGCCTGGTGGACCTGCTCTACGACGGTTTCTTCATGCTCACCCTGCTGCACAACCGCAAGATGCCCAATGATGCCGAAGCCTTCATGGGCAGCGTGCGCAAGTTCCTCGACGAGTTCGACGGCGTGGCCCGCAAGCACCACTTCAACGCCGACGACATCCACGACGCCAAGTACGCCTTCTGTGCCGCCGTGGACGAAACCGTCCTGGCCTCGCGCATGGACATCCGCGACGCCTGGGAACGCCGTCCCCTGCAACTGGCCCTGTTCGGCGACCAACTGGCCGGCGAGCACTTCTTCGACCGGCTGGAGACCGCCCGCAACGGCGGTGCCAGCCGCATCAACGCCCTGGAAGTCTTCCACATGTGCCTGCTGCTGGGCTTCAAGGGCCGCTACCTGCTGGAAAGCCCGGAAAAGCTCAAATACCTCACCGCCCAACTGGGCGAACAAATCGCCCACATCAAGGGCAAACCTCCGGCCTTCGCGCCCCGGGGCGACCCGCCGGACCGGATCATGAACGCCCTGAAGAAGGAAGTTCCCCTGTGGGTCATGGCCTCGGTGCTGGCCCTGCTGGGACTCGTGGCCTACCTGGGCCTGGACTGGTATGCCCGGGGCTCTACCCGGGAAGCCCTGGCCCCCTTCCACGACATCGTCCAGTTGGCGCCCCAGGCCCCCTTCCTGGACATCACCCTGCCCTGAAGGGCCCGGCCCCAGGCTCCCCCGCCCATGTTCGACGACCTCGGCACCCTGTTCCTCAGCCAGCACGCCCGGCTTCTGGACATCACCACCCCCCTGCCCAAAGACACCCTGCTGGTGGAACGCTTCCAGGGTCACGAGGCCCTGTCCGAATCCTTCCATTTCACCGTGGATTGCATCGCCAGCGACGCCGGCCTGGATATGGAAAGCCTGCTGGGGGAAGAAGCCACCCTGCGCCTGCTCCAGGCCGACGGCGGCCACCGCCCCTGGCACGGCTTCATCACCCAGGCCCACCACCTGGGCAGCGACGGCGGCCACGCCCGCTACCGTCTGGTCATCGAATCCTGGCTCCACCTGCTGGCCCGGCCCAGCGACTGCTACCTGTTCCAGGACGTGGACGTGCTGGAAGCCCTCACCCAGATGTTTGCCGACCATCTGGCCGACCACCCCCAGGCCCGCTGGCGTCACGAAGTCAGCCAGCCCCTGCGCAAGCATTCCCGCCTCACCCAGTACCGGGAGACCGATCTGGCCTTCGTCCTGCGTCTGCTGGCCGAGGAAGGCCTGTCCTTCCGATTCGAGCACACCGACGCCCAGGATGACGCCCCGGCCTTCCACACCCTGGTGATCTTCGATGACCAGAGCGAAGCACCCCTCTGTCCCCAGCCCCAGATCCGTTTCCACCGGGCCCATGCCACCGAGGCCGACGACGCCTTCCAGCGCTGGCACGAGCACCGCCGCACCGCCGCCAACCGGGTCAGCCTGTCCGGTTGGGACTACAAGCGCCTCCTGGCCAGCGGGGCCCTGGCCGAATCCGCCGATCCGGTGGTGGCCCGGGGCGATCTGCCCCCTCTGGAGATCTACGACGGCAGCCGCGCCTATCGGTTCGAGAGCGATGAGGCCGCCGGCCAGCGCACCGATCGCCTGCTGGCCCGCCAGGAGAACGTCTATCGCCGCTTCCAGGCCGAAGGCAGCGTGCGCCAGTTGGCCCCGGGCCAGGTGTTTACCTTGACCCAGCATGAGGACCAGGTCGGTGACGAGGCCCGCTTCCTGACCCTCGCCGTGGACCACCGGGGCGCCAACAATCTCGCCGCCCACGCCACCGGCCTGCTGGGCCAGACCCGCCAGGAGGCGGGCACCTATCGCCACACCGCCCTGGTCCAGCCGGCCTGGCGTCCGGCCCTGCCCGATCTGCGCCGCCGGCCCCGGGTCACCCCCCAGGGGGCCTTGGTGGTGGGCCGGCCGGGGGAGCCCCTCAGCACCGAACGGGATCACCGGGTGAAGCTCCAGTTCCATTGGCAGCGGGGGGAGGCCCCCAATGCCGGCGGCCTGGCCGGGGACGCTGCCCTGCCGGGCAAGGGGGGCAACGCGCCGGGGGATGACCGCTCCGGGACCTGGGTGCGGGCCGCCGAGTGGCTGGCCGGGCCGGGCTGGGGCAGCCAGTTCCTGCCCCGGGTGGGGGTCGAGGCCTGGGTGGATTTCCTGGGGGGAGACGGGGACCGGCCGGTGTTGGTGGGCCAGGTCCACAACGGGGAGGATGCGCCCCCCTTCGCGGCGGGGGTGGACGGGCCGGCCAATCATCCGGGGGTCATCGCCGGGTGGATGAGTCATAACCAGGGCGCCGGGTTCAATCAGTGGCTGGTGGACGATGCGCCGGGGCAGTTGCGCACCCGGCTGGCGTGCAGCACGGCAGTGAGCCAGTTGACCCTGGGGCACCTGATCCATCAGGCGCCGGCCACGTCCTGGCGGGGGGCCTGGCGGGGATCGGGGTTCGAGTTGCGCAGCGATGCCTGGGCGGTGGTCCGGGCGGGGGAGGGACTACTGCTTTCCGCCACCGCCCGGCCGGAGGGGATGTCCACCCAGTTGGACGGGCAGGAGGCGGTGGGCCAGTTGCGCGGGGCCGGGGAAACCGCCCGGGCCCTGTCCGATGCCGCCCTGGCCCAGACGGCCCGGCCCCTGGCGGGGAATGAGGCGGTGACCGCCTTCGTGGATGGACTGGACGTGGAACAGCAGGGGCGTTTTGAAGGGGAGGTGGGGGGCCAGGCGGCCTTGATGGCGGTGCCCGGGAGCCGGGACTTGGAGGGGCCGGTGGCCCGCTTCGCCAGGCCGGTGATTCTGTCGGAGACGCCGGCAGACCTGGGGCTGTCGACGCCGGCCGGGGCCCTGCTCTATGCGGGGGGCCTCCTCCACGCCACCAGCCAGGCCGATTGGCATCTGGCCGCCGGCCAGACCCTGGCGGCGGCGGTGGGGGAAGGGGTGAGCTGGTTCAGCCATGCCGGGGGGATGAAGGCGGTGGCGGCGGCAGGGCCGGTGTCGGTGCAGGCCCATGCCGACACCCTGGCCATCCACGCCGATCAGGCGGTGACGGTGACCAGTGCCCAGGCGGAGGTGCGCATCCTGGCCGATGCCAAGGTGGTGCTCCAGGCCGGCGAGGCGGCCGTGACCTTGGAGGGGGGCGACGTGAGTTTCGTCTGCCCGGGGACCTTCTCGGTGAAGGGCAGCGGGAATGCGTTCGTGGGGCCGGGGAATGGGGGGGTGGAATTGGTGGCGTTGCCAAGCACACTCATTGCATCAGCAATTGATCTATCCATCGCCGACGAATACGAATATTGCTTCCTTGCCTTGCATGACGACAATTCACCAGCGGAACTGATCTACAGGCTGGACACAAATGACCAAAGGCTCCACGAGGCCAGTATCGGCACATCGGGCCAAACCATCAGCCTTCCCATATCACAAACCTCCACTGCCACTTTCTGGATACCTCAACAGTGACACCATCCCCGGAAGACATAAAGAAATTGGCCGCCATCGCATATGGAGAAGCGTCCACGACCGACAACCCGCTGGAAATACAAGGCATCGCATGGGCCGTTGCCAACAGAGCTCGCGCATGGCAGGAAAAGACACTGGACGAGTTACTGAACGCCGACCCAAACTATACATACGCCGTAAAAGATGGAAACAAAAGATTTCAGCGATTGCTCCATTCAACCGAGGATGACATAAAGAAAGACCAAGGCATGTCCTTAGCGATGAAAGCAGCCTCTGACGCCTTGAACAATACCGGACTAGACCCATCAAATGGAGCATACTGGTGGGACGGGATTGACTTTAAGACCAACCACAAAAACCATCCAAAAGCAAAAAATGGATTCAAGTTTGGAGACTCTTCACACAACATCTTTCAAGTCGAGGAAAAGAAAAACCATGTAACGATATATTGGCAACGCAAGAACAAAAAGACAGGAAAGATCGAAGAAACATCGGTCCGCGGGGAGTATGACTATGTATGGGTTTCCACCGCAGCGCACGGCAGCACAATATTCTGGACACATGACCCGGATTATCTTCGAGCGACCGGAGGGAAAGCATACAAATGAAACTACTCATCTTTTTTTTCGTGCCGACCGTCTGCTTTGCCAGCCAAACTTACACGAGCTTTGATTCGTTTTTCCTAGAGCAATCCTGCCGGATGTTCCTACCATCCAGCAAACTGGAAGCAATGCATTTCAGCAAGTGCGAATCTTGTAGCGTCACGACCCAATGGCAAACCACAAGCACGGCCACGAAGACAAGAATCAGACTGGAAAATGGCGTCATATCGATCAACAACAAAATGCTCAAACTGCGAAATGCCACATCGTTTCCTGGCGAAATTACTAACGAAGACGATCTAGGCATCGACACGGAATTGTTTCATGCTGGCAGCAATTTCTGTCTGCATGCGACCCCACTGTCGGCCAGCGGATCTGCCATACGACACAAGTCGGTGTATCTCATCACAAGTAAACCTTCAGCCAAACTGTACAAGCTACCGAGCTTGTTCTCGTCATGTCACAACGTTGGCACCCAAGACAGCCGCCCGACATTTCTCCACATTCAGTACAGATACGAAACCGAAAATGATCTTCCTGTCGGAACAACATTGACTGAATACAAAATTCTCAACAGCAAATTCACCTCAACAGGGAGAACGATTCAGTCACGGTTCGTCGATCCGGAGAATGTTTACAGGTTCATTGTTGACAAATAAGCCCCTTCACCGAGCCGAATCATACGGATTGCCCCAATGGCTTCATCGAGAAACGCAACAAGAAAACCCTGGACACCACCAACGCCAATATGCCCGCCGGCAAAGTCCACGTCTCCGACCAGTATGGCGGTTACTCGAAGAGTCACCTCCGTCTCGTCAATACCTACCGGCTCAACAGCAATGCCGCCCTGAAATCCTGCTCCTGGGGCATGTTCCAGATCATGGGGGAGGAGCACTTAGGTTCATCTGGGGTAAGTAACTTCGCTGACTGGATCAAATCCATGTGCACCAGCGAAGCGGCGCAACTCATCCAGTTCCGGAACTTCATCAGGAACAAGGCCGGCGGCAAATTGCACCAAGTCGTCAAGGACAAGGATTGGCAGGCCATCGCCTTGTATTACAACGGTGCCGGCTACAAGTAGCACAACTACGACACCCGCATCCAAGCTGCCTATGAGGCCATCCTGAAAAATGCGTAACCTGCTTGCTCTTACCCCGTTGTTCTTGAACGCCGCCGCCCACGCGGAGATCACCTTAGACCTTTATTTCAAGGACGTTCCTGATCCCAAAGGCGTCAATCCCAAGGCACAGAGTCTGCGGGATATCAGGACCGGAGAAACGCCTCTGACTGACAGCCATGAAACCCTCCTCAAAACCGAAGGTGTCTGCATGCTGGGCGATGTTCGCAACGCCCGCCTCATCTGGGATAACAAAACCTATTACGTCAGCGGCGTCACTTATACCTCTCCTGCCCAATGCACGGTCCACGACCGCCCCCGGCGCAAGGATGAGAAAGGCCCCCGCACCATCCCCAACGGCGGCATCTGCGAACTCTTCCTCTACGACGGCCAGCTCAACCTGTTGGCCCGCCAGCCTCTCAAACTGCCGGACGCGGACGGTGGCCCCTGGTGCAACGGCAGTTACGCCCTGGGTCGAGCGCCGGGGAAGGATGCGTGCTCTACAGCGTGTCCTACTACACCCTCAAGCATCCGCCCGCCAAGCGCGCAGAAGATATCGGCAAAGGTTGGTACTACAGCACCTACCTGTTCCATCTGGTCAAGGACGAGAACGGCCGCATTCGTTTCGAGCAGGACGATACCTGCCTGGGCAGTCCCAATCCTTATCGAACGGTGGCCCAGGCACGCAAGGCTTTGAAGGCTTGCGCCTGGAACAACCCATCCACTGAGAACCCATAGCGTATCCTTAGACCACCGGGGCGACGATTTTCGACGAACAACCGGAAGAACATACAAGTGAGGTTCCTCCGGTCTGCTGCCAACCATCTGCAGCCGGCCGGCGCACCGATCGCCTGCTGGCCCGCCAGGAGAACGTCTATCGCCGCTTCCAGGCCGAAGGCAGCGTGCGCCAGTTGGCCCCGGGCCAGGTGTTTACCTTGACCCAGCATGAGGACCAGGTCGGTGACGAGGCCCGCTTCCTGACCCTCGCCGTGGACCACCGGGGCGCCAACAATCTCGCCGCCCACGCCACCGGCCTGCTGGGCCAGACCCGCCAGGAGGCGGGCACCTATCGCCACACCGCCCTGGTCCAGCCGGCCTGGCGTCCGGCCCTGCCCGATCTGCGCCGCCGGCCCCGGGTCACCCCCCAGGGGGCCTTGGTGGTGGGCCGGCCGGGGGAGCCCCTCAGCACCGAACGGGATCACCGGGTGAAGCTCCAGTTCCATTGGCAGCGGGGGGAGGCCCCCAATGCCGGCGGCCTGGCCGGGGACGCTGCCCTGCCGGGCAAGGGGGGCAACGCGCCGGGGGATGACCGCTCCGGGACCTGGGTGCGGGCCGCCGAGTGGCTGGCCGGGCCGGGCTGGGGCAGCCAGTTCCTGCCCCGGGTGGGGGTCGAGGCCTGGGTGGATTTCCTGGGGGGAGACGGGGACCGGCCGGTGTTGGTGGGCCAGGTCCACAACGGGGAGGATGCGCCCCCCTTCGCGGCGGGGGTGGACGGGCCGGCCAATCATCCGGGGGTCATCGCCGGGTGGATGAGTCATAACCAGGGCGCCGGGTTCAATCAGTGGCTGGTGGACGATGCGCCGGGGCAGTTGCGCACCCGGCTGGCGTGCAGCACGGCAGTGAGCCAGTTGACCCTGGGGCACCTGATCCATCAGGCGCCGGCCACGTCCTGGCGGGGGGCCTGGCGGGGATCGGGGTTCGAGTTGCGCAGCGATGCCTGGGCGGTGGTCCGGGCGGGGGAGGGACTACTGCTTTCCGCCACCGCCCGGCCGGAGGGGATGTCCACCCAGTTGGACGGGCAGGAGGCGGTGGGCCAGTTGCGCGGGGCCGGGGAAACCGCCCGGGCCCTGTCCGATGCCGCCCTGGCCCAGACGGCCCGGCCCCTGGCGGGGAATGAGGCGGTGACCGCCTTCGTGGATGGACTGGACGTGGAACAGCAGGGGCGTTTTGAAGGGGAGGTGGGGGGCCAGGCGGCCTTGATGGCGGTGCCCGGGAGCCGGGACTTGGAGGGGCCGGTGGCCCGCTTCGCCAGGCCGGTGATTCTGTCGGAGACGCCGGCAGACCTGGGGCTGTCGACGCCGGCCGGGGCCCTGCTCTATGCGGGGGGCCTCCTCCACGCCACCAGCCAGGCCGATTGGCATCTGGCCGCCGGCCAGACCCTGGCGGCGGCGGTGGGGGAAGGGGTGAGCTGGTTCAGCCATGCCGGGGGGATGAAGGCGGTGGCGGCGGCAGGGCCGGTGTCGGTGCAGGCCCATGCCGACACCCTGGCCATCCACGCCGATCAGGCGGTGACGGTGACCAGTGCCCAGGCGGAGGTGCGCATCCTGGCCGATGCCAAGGTGGTGCTCCAGGCCGGCGAGGCGGCCGTGACCTTGGAGGGGGGCGACGTGAGTTTCGTCTGCCCGGGGACCTTCTCGGTGAAGGGCAGCGGGAATGCGTTCGTGGGGCCGGGGAATGGGGCGGCGGAGGTGGTGGCGTTGCCGGTGGGGCTCGCCACGGAACCGGTTGCCGAGATCGAATTGCACTTCCATTACGACGATCTGAGCCCCGTTCCCCTGGCGCCCTACAAGGTTACCTTTACCGATGGCAGCAGCCGCCAAGGAACCCTGGATGCAAACGGATATGCCTTGCTCACCGGCGTACCCAATCAGAGCTATACGGTGGAATACGGGGAGGATTCCCGGCCCTGGACGGCGCCTCCCCTGGAACCGGATGACGCGGAATTCATGAAGTCGAGTGTCCAGTCCGAAGGGCGCACGGCCATCGAGACGATGTTGGCCAGTGAACCGCCGCCCTTGCCTGCGGAGGACACTGCATGAAGCGCGCGGACATTGATCGCTTTTTCAAGACCTTGATCCTGGGCGACTTCGAGGAGGATCAGAGCACCAGCGCCCAAATCATCGGCGGCTTGATCTCCCTGATTCCAATCCTCGACCAGGTGATGGATATCCGCGATATCAGCGGCGCCCTGTTCCGCATCAACAAGCAGGGCGGTTTCGACAAGGCCACCACCGATCAGGTGGTCAACCTGGGCTTTGCGGCCTTCGGCGCGATACCTGAGGTGGGCAGCGCCTTCAAGACCGTGTTCAAGCCCCTGTGGAAGGAGCGTCAGGCAGCCAAGGGTCTGGTCCATGGCGGCACCGAGGCCATCGAGGCGCTACTCGGCATGAAGAAGGGCGGAGCCATCACCTGGATTCGCCAGGAGTTGCTGGGCAAATGGGCCAGCCGCTCCCAGCAGGCGGTGACCTTTGTGGATGGGGCTCTGGCGTCGTGCATCGACCTGATGGATTTCGTCGCCAACGCCAGTGGCTGGAAGGATTGGCTGATTCCTGATCCGATCCAGGCCATGGCCAAGGAACTGCTCCCCTCCCTGAAGGGGATGCGCAGCGGGGTCGGCGTTACCGTACAGCGGGCCAGCGACGAGTTGAAGGCGTTTCTGGAAGACATTCTGGGCGAACAGGCGGCGGTGGTGGTCATGGCCATGGGGGATCGGGCGGTTGCCTCTAGCGCTGTGCCGGGCACCCGCCCCCGTTCCGGTCATAATGCGGCCGATCCCAAGCCCAAGGGGAGCGAGCCGCCCCGACAGGCCGAGAAGAAGGTGTCATCGGCGACGGAAACCCAAGCAACAAAAGGCGCGGGTCCCGTCCATGCAGTGGTTCAGGTTACCCGCAAAACCTTCCGGGACATGGCGGCCCGGGAGAAAGGTCTCATTGGTGAACACGTCGTCGACTATCACGAAGCCCAGCGGCTCAGCGGCAACTGGCTGCATGACAAGCCCAGCGGCCAGTGGTCGCCGGACTCGGTGAAGAAGATCAACGTGGACAAGCGCCCCATCAATCTCGCCCTGGCAGACCTGCCCAAGGTCACCCAGCCGGGCATCGATGCGGTCTGGGAACACAACGGCCAATTCACCGTCACCGAAGCCAAGGCCAGCGAGAGCATTGCCGTTGCCTATGGCTTCGGCAAGTACAAGGTCAAGCAGGGCTGGATTCCGGACATCGGCAAGACCACCAACCCGAGTCTCGAATTGCTGCATTTCCTGCTCAGCGATTCTTCGGACAAGCAAGGGAAGGAGTGGCCGACGATGCAGATGAGTCACACTTGGTCAGTTGATCGCGCCAATCGAGAGGACATCTCGCGAACCGCCCGCGATGCAATTGAGCAAAAATATTACGAGCGCCGAGTGGCATTGGTAACACTTGAAGCCAACGGGGCTTTAGACCACGCAGAAGCACTGGCTGACATCCACATGCTGAAGCCAGAAAATGACGTGCACGACCATACCGAACATGGCGTGACACGGGAATGGCTTGTTAAGGACATCGATGCGGTGGAGAACGCACGCATAAAAGCGCATGAAACCGGAAAAACCACTGCGCAACCCAAGCCCGTTGAAACAAATCCACAAACTGGCCGCAGCCGCAAGAAGTAAGCGAAAGCAACATCAATGAGCGAAGCTGAGTTCCGCACAAAACGCCGGCAGAAGTTTCTGACTGAGCACTATTTCAAGCTCAACAATATCGACATTGCGCGTTCGATAGGTAATTTTCAGGCCGTTGTAATCAGAGAGAAAAGCGAAGACACAAGAGATCCAACAAGCCATGGTCAGATTTTCAAGAAGAAGTTCGACCTCCTCCGCCTCCACTACACCGCCGGCGAACCCATCGAAACCTTGAAGCCGCTATACAACGAAGCCATGCATTGGTTTCGCGAGTGGCACGAAGCCTACAGGGCTTACGTCCTCCGGCTTGCAGAGGAATCGGGAGAAGAACTCCGCAAGGACGGAACACCGACCCGTTTTGAATATTTGGGCGATTTCCAACTGGTGCTGGATTGTTTCAGTATCGGCGTATTGCTTGGCGAAACGAGCCAAGTACGCGAAGCGGCCAAATGGCTTGAGCGTTACCGCCATACCGACATGCTGTTCGAATTTCTGATCGAGCGTTTCGTCTCCGATCCGAGCGAGACAGAAACGTTCTTCCACGAAGAACCCTATGGCCCCCTGGTCGATGCCATTTTCACGGCCGACACGCCCCAGGAAGCCGAGGCCTTCGTCAAACAGTATCTCGACAACTGGTACAAGGCATTCGAAGGCATTCCCTGGCACAACGGCCACCTGAAAGCCACTGACGAATACATGCCCTATGAAGGCTATTGGGCTTTCGATGCGGCGGCCGTCTGCATTCTCAAGGGCATCGACGACAGCAGTTTCCGCGATCACATGGTCTATCCGAAGGACCTGGCGGATTGGGCCCGCGAGCACGTGGCCGGGACATTGTCAGGGGAGGCGAACAGGGCATTGCAGTCCCCTCCCAACGTCCCCGCCAACGCCCCCTGTCCCACCGCCGGCTGGTGGTTCACCCCCGCCAAGCCCGATTCCCGCCGCTACTTCAAACAGGGTGATCCCATGCCCAGCCTGGGCGGCGACTATGGCGAGACCTTCTGGCAGTGGTCTCCCGATCAATCGGCGCCCAAGCTATAAGGCCACCCCGTTCCGGTCGGCGTCCAGCCGATCGCAAGCCCAAGGGGAGCGAGCCGCCCCGACAGGCCGAGGGGCCTGACTCCCAAGCGGATCGGGGAAACCTATTGGCGCAAACCCAGGGGATCGGTGTCGCCGGATATTGCCATCGTCGAAAATCGCTTTGCCGCGCCGGCCAAGGACAATCTTTTTGCGGTCGTGGATTTCAAGTTCAAGAATGATCGGATCGACGGCCAGCAAATCAACCGATATGACGAGACATTTTCGAAACCCAAAGTCTCAATTGTTCGAATGCCCGAGGATTGTCCACCCTGCGAATCCCTGGAAAAGAAAAATGATGCCGACGCCAACAAGGGCAGGGGCAGCAAGCGGAGATAAGGAACCCAGCACATGGAGATGAGCCGAGCAGAGTTTGATAATTGGGTGAACGACCTCAAGGAATGGCCAAATTGTGCTTATGTTTGGGAAGGCGGTGGTGTGGAATGGGAATGGGCAGTAGGTCTGTCCGTTTCGTTGTATTTCCACGTCCCGAAGGAACTGATGATCGACAGACGCATGGAGGCCCTTTGACTCTGGCAGGAATATCAGGAATTGATCGGAGGGAAATTGACCCATGTTGGGCACCCCAAGGGCCTAAGACTCCATAGGATCGGCAGCAAACGGCTCCCTGACTTTGCATTGGTTGCAAAATCGTGGCCACTTGACGATATGGCCTTCTGTATTGAATCGGCCAGCACAAATAGCGAAGCAACCAGTCCCGACTTTACGTTTCGGACTTGGATAAAAAGCTACTGGGAAGAAGTCCCCTTCAAATTGAGTTGGCTCCGCCTCGACTTCAACTACCGCTGGTGGCGAGAGAACCGGGAAGCGCTACGGAATTTCGTCCTCAAGGCGGCCTCTGAAATGAACGCCGAACAGGGCTACATGGGCTTTGGCTACGTCAATCCCCTCGGGGTGGGAGCCGCCGGGGACATCCTTCCCTACGAGAAACAGCTGGCCAAACGCTTCTATGGCTACCATTTCGACAAGCCTTTCTACATGGACAGTCCCCACCCGGAAAGCCGCCCACTGACCTTTGGCATGAACGCGCCCACCTGGGGTACGCTGATCGGCACTCGATGGCTGGAGAAGGCTGGGGGCAAAACCACCGTCCTGACCAAGCTGAACCACCCGCGCATACAGGTTGTGGAATTACCCCATGCCCTGTGGATCGAGGCGGGAGATGATCCCAGCTTGCTTCCCGTTGAAGAAGGCATTCCGCCCATCTACAGCATCATCGCCCAGGCCCTCAAGCCGGCCCGGGCCGAGGATCTGGACTTTCTGACCCTGGGGCAATGGGATGACGACGACCGGGACGTGATGACGCCCACCGACTCCCGTGCATGGCTGGCCTGGTTCGATCCGGACGGCTCCTGGCCGACTCCCGATGCGCGCTTCTGGCAACCGGATCCCCAGGCCGGGATGGTTAGGGCAGACGAGGTGCCTCGCCCCCCAAACGTCCCTGCCAACACCCCCTGTCCCACCGCCGGCTGCTGGTTCACCCCCGCCAAGCCCGATTCCCGCCGCTATTTCAAACAGGGCGAAGTGATGCCCAGCCTGGGCGGCGACTACGGCATCACGATCTGGCAGTGGTCTCCCGATCAATCGGTGCCCAAGCTGTAAGGCCACGCCCGGTCAGCCGTCAGGCCGACAGTCGCCACCTGCTGGCCAGGCCCAGCGACTGCGACCTGTTCCAGGACGTGGACGTGCTGGAAGCCCTCACCTTCGTCCTGCGTCTGCTGGCCGAGGAAGGCCTGTCCGTCCGTTTCGAGCACACCGACGCCCAGGATGACGCCCCGGCCTTCCACACCCTGCTGATCTTCGATGAGCAGAGCGAAGCGCCCCTCTGTCCCCAGCCCCAGATCCGTTTCCACCGGGCCCATGCCACCGAGGCCGACGACGCCTTCCAGCGCTGGCACGAGCACCGCCGCACCGCCGCCAACCGGGTCAGCCTGTCCGGTTGGGACTACAAGCGCCTCCTGGCCAGCGGGGCCCTGGCCGAATCCGCCGATCCGGCGGTGGCCCGGGGCGCCGGCAAGGGCATCCAGATCTTCGCCCGCATCGACCATGCCGATGGCGCGGCCAAGGCCGGATTGAACCTGTCCCCGACGCAACTGCTCATCCTGGGCCACCCAAGGCCGGCACCTCCCTCATGAACGCTGCCCCCACCGCCGCCCTGGACCTGCCCTTGCAGGCCCTGGCCTGGCAGGGCGGCGTGGGCTAGGTCTGGTTCAGCTACAACCACCCTACCTGGCTGATCCAGCGGAATGGGCTGGACGCCGGCCTGGGGGGAATGGTGAAGGCGGCCGCCCGATAAACCCGAGCGGCGACGCGCAACCCACCCGGTTGACCCAGCCTTTGTCATTTCCCCGCCCGGCGGCGGTAAACTTGCCCGGTTCCCCGGACCTGCCCATCGCCATGACCCCTATCCGTTCCGGCCTGTTGCTTGCCCCCCTCGCCTTCCTGCTGGCCGGTTGCCTCCAGGACACGGCCTCCTACACCTTTCCCGAAAAGGACCACGCCATCACCCTGGTGCGCAACCAGACCTGGCCCTGGGAGAGCACCCTGTCCCTGGAAGTGGTGGCCATCCGCCTGCCGGAATGCCATGAAGGGGGTCGGGTGGAAGGGGTGAAGCGGGATTCGGCCATCACCTTGTTCAAGGCGCCCGACGAATACGCCGAGCCCATTTTCATCCTCCAGGTGGACGGCAAGGATTTCGCCGTGAGCACCCAGTCCTGCCGGGTGCAGAAGTTTGAAGAGGCACCCCCTGACCGGGGCCAGAAACTGGGGGTCTTCAAGGAGAAGGACGGCAAGTTCGGCTTCGTGGCCGAAGGCGTTTGAGTCTGCCGATGCGCTACGCCGATCTGCGGGATTTCATCGCCCAACTGGAAGCTCGGGGCGAGTTGAAGCGCATCCGCGCCCAGGTGGATCCCAACCTGGAAATGACCGAAATCGGCGACCGGGTGCTGCGTGCCGGCGGGCCGGCCCTGCTGTTCGAGAACCCCAAGGGGGGTGGCATGCCGGTGCTGGCCAACCTGTTTGGCACGGTGAAGCGGGTAGCCCTGGGCATGGGCGAGGAAGACCCGGGCAAACTGCGGGAGATCGGCAAGCTGCTGGCCTACCTGAAGGAACCGGAACCGCCCCGGGGCCTGAAGGACGCCTGGGACAAATGGCCGGTGCTGAAGCAGGTACTCAACATGAGTCCCAAGGAAGTCCGCTCCCCGGCCTGCCAGGAAATGGTGTGGGAGGGCCAGGACGTGGATCTGTCGCGGCTGCCCATCCAGACCTGCTGGCCCGGTGACGCGGCGCCCCTGCTCACCTGGGGCCTGGTCATCACCAAAGGGCCCCACAAGCCCCGGCAGAACCTGGGCATCTACCGGCAACAGGTGATCGGGCCCAACAAGCTCATCATGCGCTGGCTGGCCCACCGGGGCGGCGCCCTGGATTTCCGGGAATTCCAGGCCGTCCATCCGGGCCAGCCCTTCCCGTTGTGCGTGGCCATCGGCGCCGACCCGGCCACCATCCTGGGGGCCGTGACCCCGGTGCCGGACAGTCTCTCCGAATACCAGTTCGCCGGCCTGCTGCGGGGTGCCAAGACCGAGGTGGCCAAGGCCATCGGTTCGGACCTGCAGGTGCCGGCCTCGGCGGAAATCGTCCTGGAAGGGGTGATCCATCCGGGGGAAACGGCCCTGGAAGGCCCCTTCGGCGACCACACGGGCTACTACAACGAACAGGAAACCTTTCCGGTGTTCACCGTGGAGCGCATCACCCTGCGCCGGGACGCCCTCTACCATTCCACCTACACCGGCAAGCCGCCGGACGAGCCGGCCATCCTGGGGGTGGCGCTGAACGAAGTGTTTGTGCCCCTGTTGCAGAAGCAGTTCCCCGAGATCGTGGATTTCTATCTGCCGCCGGAGGGCTGCTCCTACCGCATGGCGGTGGTGAGCATGAAGAAGCAGTACCCGGGCCACGCCAAGCGGGTCATGTTCGGCATCTGGAGCTTCCTGCGCCAGTTCATGTACACCAAGTTCATCCTGGTCACCGACGAGGACGTGGACGTGCGCGACTGGAAGGAAGTCATGTGGGCCCTGACCACCCGGGTGGACCCGGCCCGGGATACACTGCTGGTGGAGAACACGCCCATCGACTACCTGGATTTCGCCAGTCCCGTCTCGGGGCTGGGTTCCAAGATGGGTATCGACGCCACCAACAAATGGCCCGGGGAGACCACGCGGGAATGGGGCACCCCCATCCGCATGAACGCAGACGTGAAGCAGCGGGTGGATGCCTTGTGGCCCGCCCTCGGATTGGATTAGACAGATCATGGACCCCGACTACCGCCAGTTCGTCCCCCTCAACAGCCTGTCCGACGAGGCCCTGGGCCGGGCCCTGAGCCAGTCCAGGGAAATCCGCCTGGCCAAGGGCCAGGCCCTGTTCCAGAAGGGCGACGAGGACGACCTGAGCTATTACCTGCTTCAGGGAGAGTTCGCCCTGGAGGCGGGGGATGGCTCGCCGCCCCTGGTCATCCGTTCCGGCAGCGAATCGGCCCGCCACCCCCTGGCCCGCTTGAAACCCCGGCTGTACAGCGGCGTGGCCCAAAAGGATTGCCTGTTGGTCAGCTTTCCCGACGATGATCTGGATGGCGTGGTCGCCCAGGATCAGGCCACTTCCTACGAGGTCCAGGAATTCGAGGGGGACGATCCCACCTGGATGTTCCAGTTGCTCAGCAACCCGGCCTTCTCCCGGGTGCCCCCGGCCAACCTGCACGGCCTGTTCGGCAAGTTCGAGCCCCTGGAGGTGAGCGCTGGACAGGCCCTCATCCGCCAGGGCGAGGCGGGGGACTACTACTACCTGATCCGGGAAGGGGCGGCCCAGGTCACCCGGGAGGCGGGGGGGGGAAAATCCGTGATTCTGGCCAAGCTGGACGCCGGCCAGGGCTTTGGCGAGGAAGCCCTGATTTCCGGGGAACCGCGCAACGCTACGGTGACCATGACCAGCGACGGCCTGCTCATGCGCCTGGCTGCCGACGATTTCCGTGCCCTGCTGCAAAGCCCCCTGGTCAACCAGGTGGACGTGGCCGAGGCCGCCGGCATGGTGCGCGACAAGGGCGCCCAGCTCATCGACGTGCGCCTGGAGGATGAATTCAAGCAGGGCAGCCTGAAAGGGGCCATCAACATCCCCCTCTATCTGTTGCGCCTGAAGGCCAACACCCTGCCCAAGGAACGTATCCACATCGTTTTCTGCCAGACCGGCAGCCGCAGCAGCACCGCCGGGTTCCTGCTGGCCCAGCGGGGTTTCGAGGCCCGGGTGCTGAAGGGGGGGCTGGCCGGCATTCCCCAGGCCGGCGGTTGATGCCGGGGCTTGGCCGGCCACTTAATAGTTGATTACAATGGTCGGGAATTAACCCAGGAGCCCACCATGTCCCAGGACCTCTTCTCTGCCGCCCAGGGCGGCGATCTGGACGGCGTCACCAGCCGGATTTCCGCCGGTGCCGACCCCAACTGGACCGCCGAATCCGGCGACACCCCCCTCATGGCCGCCGCCGGCCAGGGCCATCTGGCCGTGGTGCAGGCCCTGCTGGCCGCCGGTGCCCGGGTGGATGCCCGGAACGCCGACGAATGGACCGCCCTGTTCAAGGCTGCCTACAACCACGAGCAGGACTGCGGCTACGCGCCGGTGGTCAAGGCCCTG
The DNA here is from genome assembly GCA_020723405.1 of Thiobacillus denitrificans. GTDB lineage: Bacteria > Pseudomonadota > Gammaproteobacteria > Burkholderiales > Thiobacillaceae > PFJX01. The sequence goes on from DYIY01000004.1 coordinate 233,935, forward strand.
GTGGACGCGGGGGCCGACGTGAACGCCCGCATCTTCTACGGCCTCACCCCCCTCATGCTGGCCGCCGGGGCCGGTGAGGCAGCGGTCTGCGAGGTGCTTCTGGAGGCCGGCGCCGACGTGAAGGCTGCCAACGACGGAGGCCGCACGGCCCTGGCCATGGCCAAGGAGCGCTTCTTCGTGGACGTGATCAATCTGCTTCACGAAGCCGAGGGCTTCGTCATGGAAACCGAGGGCGGCGGCAGTTGTGCCAGCGGCCGCAAGGGCCCGGCCGGAGATGGCGCGCAAGTGGTGAACTTCATGAAGCGGCCCATGCACTGAGGAAGGGTCCGCAGCGCAACAAAGCTTGAGTTCCATGGCTCTCGCCGGGCACCAGGACGTTGCATGGCGTGCCCCCGATCAACGCCACCCATTGGTTGACCGTTCCCGGAGCCGACATCGTCGATCACCAGGGGGCAGATCAGGGGGATGGGACCGGTAAACCGCCGTTTCCAGGTCCACCTGGGGCATCAAGGATGAACGAAGGCCGCTTTCGCGGCCTTCGTCCTTTTCAGCGCATGAAATCCCAGCCCTCGCCCACGGGGGAACTGCTGGGCCCCACCTTCTTCTGGGAATGGGGCTGGGCCCGGGGCGGCGGTGCGGGTGGCGGTGGAGGCGGATCGGGCTTGTCCACGGGGGGCGGCGGCGGGGCCGGGGGCGGTTCCTCCTCCACTGCCATGGGCTTGCTGGGTGGAATGGGCTTGGGTTTGACGGGGGGTGGGGCGGGTTTGCCGCTCGGCGGCTTGGCCAAGGGCGGCTTCGTCCCCGGGGGAGGCGGGGCAGCGGGGGGGGCGGGTTTGCCCGGGACAACCTGTTCGGGCACGGGGGGGACGGCGGCCCCCGGGGGCAGGGGAGCCACCTTGGGGGGTTCGCCCACGGGTATCAGGGCTTCGGCGTCGAAGGAACGGGACAGTTCCTCCCAACTGGGCTCGGGACGCTCGCTGCCGAGCACCAGGCCCCGCAGGGCGGGCTCCATGTCCTTGACGATCTGCACCGCGATGGCGCTGGTGAAGTGGTAGTCCCCCGCCGCCTCGCCCGGCACGAACACGGTCATGACCCCGAAGAAGCGGCTGCCCAGGTAGAAGGCGAAGGTGGCGGTACGGTTCATGACCTTCGATTCCAGCACCTGGCCGCTGGCTGAGTAGACTTCGAAGCGGTGGTCGCCGGTACCGGTCTTGCCGCCGATGGGCAGGTGGGTGCCGTCGCCCAGGGGGAAGGCTTCCCGCAGCCGGCGGGCCGTGCCTTCCTGGACCACGTTGAGCAGGGCCTTGCGCACCACTTCGGAGACTTCGCTCTGGAAGATGCGGGTGGCCTCGGGCCGTTGCCGCTTGAGTTGGGTGTGGTAGGGGGTGCCTTCGCCGAATTCCAGGCGGGTAAGGGTGATGGGCGGCAACTTGACGCCGTCGTTGAGGATCACGCCCATCAGTTCCGCCAGAGCGGCGGGGCGGTCGGCGGAGGAGCCGATGGCGGTGGCGTAGGAAGGCACCAGACTGCCGAAGGGGTACCCCAGCTTGCGCCAGCGCTTGTGGATCTCCTGGAAGGCTTCGATCTCCAGCAGAGAGAGGATGCGGATGTCCTGGGCATTCTTGTGGCTGGTGTTGATGAGCCAGTCGTACACCTCCACCCGTTCCTTTTCACTGGCCTTGGTGATCTCGTTCCATCCGGCCTGGGGATGGGCGCGCAGATAGGCCACCAGCCAGAGTTCCAGGGGGTGGATCTGGGCGATGTAGCCCCGGTCGGAAAGGTTGAACTTGTCCGGACCGTAGGTTTCGTAGAGGTATTGGTAGTCTCCCTCGTCCAGGCTGGCCGGGTTGTTGAGCCGCTGCTTCAGGAAAGCCGTGAAGGCGGCCACGTCGGCCCGGGGTTCCAGATAGCGGAACACGGCGGCCAGGCGCTTGGGGTTGGCGGTCAGGTGGTTGAGCAGGGCGGCGCTGGCCTCATCAGCCTTGAGGCCCTTGTATTTCTTGTTGAAACGGGCCAGGTAGGCCTTGCCTTCCTTGTCGGCGAACCGCTTCAGATAGGTCTCCCGGCGGGGGTCGCCGGCATCGGACAATATCTGCGCGGCCCCCTTGGGGTCCCGGTACATGAAGTGGCGGACGATGTCGCGCATGAGGCGGATGAAGGGCAGGTTCACCGAATTGCGGGTGGCTTCCCACATGTCCATGACCTTGTGGTCGTCCTCCCGATGGAAGTTGGCGAACTTGTGCACGCCGCCGCCGGTGAAGAAGGACTCCTCCGGGCTGGCCGAGTAGCTACGCGACATGGCCGCTTCCAGCATGGGGGTGAGGGACTTGTCCTGGCTGCCGGCCAGGTAGTTGACGACCCAGCGCAGGAGCAGGTCCTTGTCGGCCACCTTCACCTGGAGCAGCTTGGCCCGGGGCAGGTCCTTGTATTGCTCGCGCAGTTCCGCCACCAGTTGCAGGTAGGTGATGAGGGTGCGCAGCTTGGCCGAGGAGCCCATGTCCAGCTTGGCGCCCTTGTTGATGTCGAAGGGCTGGTTCAGGTTGTCGGCCTGGACCCGCAGCAGAGCGCCGTCCTCGGTGTTTTCGTAGAGGGTGAAGCTGTAGATGGGCTTGGACAGGTCGTTGTCCAGTTCCAGCAGGTAGGGCCCGTACAGGCCGGCGGCCTCCACCACCAGGGGATCGGAAAGGCGGCGCAGGAAGGCGGAGACGGCCCGCTGGGTGGGGGCGTGGAGGGTGGCGCTGGCCTTCAGGTCCAGCCGGTCCAGATCGTAGAGGCGCTCCACCCCCAGGCGGCCGGACAGTTCCACCCGCAGGGCATTGGCCGCCTTGTTTTCGGCAAATTCCAGCTTGCCGGCCTTGCCGTTGGTGTGGAAGACGATGCGCTCCTTCAGTGCGGCATCGCGGAACTGGGGGGTGATGACCTTGGCGTCGGCCAGCAGGCGCAGGTACACGTCGGCATGGGCATCCAGTTGCTGGCGGCCGGACAACAGGTAGAAGGAAGGCTTGCGCTGGGAGATGAGCAGGCCCAGCACGTGTTTGTAGGCCCGGGCCGCCTCGGGGGTGGGCTGGGGCGCCCGCAACAACTGATTGACCCGCTCGAATTCCAGTCCGTACCAGGCATGCAGCGCGTCGCCCACGCCGTAGACTTCACCGAAGCCCGGGGCCGCCGCCAGGGGCACGGTGTTCAGGTAGTCCAGGACGATGCGCTTACGGGTATCCAGGGTCTTGGGCCCGTCCAGGTAGGCCCGGATGGAGGCCGAGGCCATCTGGGTCAGCTTGTCCGTGGCGGTCATGGTGAGGCCATCGGGGGAATGGCGGTATTTCTCGATCTGGGTGGCCAGGGTGGAACCGCCGGGCACATTGCGCGACGGGTCGATGGCCTGGAGCATCTTCTCCAGCACGGCCTGGCCCAGGCGGTCCCACTCCACCGCCGGATTGCGCTGGGGATGGTTGGGGTCCAGCAACTCCCGGTTCTCGATGAACAACAGGGTGTTGGCCACCACCGCCGGCACGCTGGCGAAGTCCGGATAGGCCTGCTGGGGATGGCGGGCCGAGAACATGCTGTCACCCCGGCAATCCAGCAGATCCAGGCCGGCTACGGATTTCTCGGCGTAGGGCAGGAACAGGCCGAAGTCGTGCATGCGCGCCATGTCGGGGGACAAGCGGGCCTGGCGGGTGACCTCGAAGCCCTGTTCCTTGAGGCGCCGGAGGGTTTCGGGCAAGCCTACATAGCCCAGGCGGATGTCGTAGGGGCCGGCCACGGGTACGCGGAATTCCGGGTTTTCGCCCTCCTCCACCTGGAAGGTCAGCCGCTTGCCGTAGCCCGCCAGGACAAAAGCCTGGAAGGGTGAGGCGATGAGCTCGTAGGCGGCGATGAGGGCACCGACGATCACCGCGAAGAGCAGCAAAAACCAGGGCCAGACGCGGCGCTTGCGGGGGGGAAGGTGGTGGGGCTTGGGCGCCGGATTGGGCGTGGGTTCTTGAGCGGTCATTGTTTGTTATGTCGGTGCAACGGGGCCGTGCTCGGTTCAGGCCGGGCCGGACTCCCCCAGCCAGTCCCGGGGGCGCAGGAAGTCCGTGTAGAGCCGGGCCTCTTCCGTGCCGGGTTCGGGATGCCAGTCATAGCGCCACTTCACCACGGGGGGCATGGACATGAGGATGGATTCGGTGCGCCCACCGGATTGCAGGCCGAACAGGGTGCCCCGGTCGAACACCAGGTTGAACTCCACGTAGCGGCCCCGCCGGTAGGCCTGGAAGTCCCGTTCCCGCTCGCCATAGGGCAGCTCTGCCCGGCGCTCCAGGACGGGCAGGTAGGCGGCCACGAAATGATCCCCCACGGATTCGGTGAGGTTGAAGCAGCGCTCGAAGCCCCCCTCGGACAGGTCGTCGAAGAAGATGCCGCCCACGCCCCGGGGCTCGTTGCGGTGCTTGAGGAAGAAATACTCGTCGCACCATTTCTTGTAGCGGGGGTAGAGGTCCGCGCCGAAGGGATCCAGGGACTTGCGGCAGGTGGCGTGAAAATGCACCGCATCTTCCTCGAACCCGTAGTAGGGGGTGAGATCCATGCCGCCACCGAACCACCAGACCGCTTCCTCGCCAGCCTCCCGGGGATGGGCCACGAAAAAGCGCACGTTCATGTGGCTGGTGGGGGCGTAGGGGTTGCGTGGGTGCATGACCAGGGAAACGCCCATGGCCTCCCAGCGGCGGCCGGCCAGTTCCGGACGGTGGGCCGAGGCGGACGGGGGCAGTTTCTGGCCCATGACGTGGGAGAAGTTGACGCCGCCCCGCTCCAGCACGTTGCCCTCTTCCACCAGGCAGGACAGGCCGCCCCCCCCTTCCGGCCGCTGCCAGCCGTCCCGGCGGAAGGTCTTGCCGTCCACCTGTTCCATGCGTTCGACGATGAATTCCTGGAGTTCCTGGAGAAAGGCCTTGACGCGTTCTGTGTTCATGAACTGGTGGCGATGGGCAAACGCCGGGATTCTACCAGCGGCAGACCGCCCAGGGCCCTTAACCCCACAGGCTCAAGGGGGGATCCAGAATCACCGCGCGCAGGATGTCGCCCCGGCTGACGAAGCCCACCAGGGCCCGGGTCTCGTTGACCACGGGCACCCCGGGCAGGTGGAATTCCAGCATGGCCCGGGCAATGCGGCGGATGTCGGTGACCGGATCGGCGCAGATGACCGGAGAGATCATCACATCGGCCACGTGGTGGCGCAGGGGGGTGCGGGCTTCCCGCCGTTCCAGGTTGAAGGTGGTGAGCAGATCCCTTTCCACCACCAGGCCCACCAGATGATGGCCGGCGTCCAGCACCGGTGCCTGGCGTACTCCCCGGGCCAACAAGGTGCGCCAGGCGGCGGCGGCGGGCTGGTCCACTTCCAGGGCCAATACTTCCCGGGTCATGAGCTGGTAGGCATGGTAGATGGGACCCCGCTCCTGCTCCAGTTGCAGCATTTCCCGATAGGCCTGGGCAGCGGCCTCGTAGCCGCCGTGGCCTGCTGCCGGACGCCCTTCCACCCGGGCGACGAAGGTGGGCAGAGGCTCTTCGCCTTCCCGGGCGATGCCCCGGCTGTGCCGGGCGCCGCTCACGCCGGCCAGTGAACCCAGTTCTTCAAGGGTGCCGCGGAAATTCTGTCCAGCCAGACCGTAGAGGGAGAACATGGGGCGCCTCCGGTGGATTTTCGCGCCAGCATAAACCGCCCCCCGGCCGGGGCCAAGGACTGGGACCGGAGCGCGCCATCAGGGCCGCAGCACGCCGCCGTCCAGGGGGTCCAGGATGGTGGAGGGCCGGCGCCGGTTGCCCACCCGGCCGGGCAAGACCAGCACCTTGGCGCCAAACTGGCGCCGGCACTCGGCTGCCGTGCGGATGGGCCGTCGGCCGCTCTTGTTGGCACTGGTGGACACCAGGGCCAGGCCCAGGTGGCCGCACAGGCGGGCCGTATAGGGGTGGGCGGTGACCCGCACCGCCAGCTTGGGGTGGCGCCCGGTGAGCCAGCGGGGGCAGCGGCGGGAACGGGGCAGCAGCAGGGTGTTGGGACCGGGCCACCATTGGCCGAGCCGTTCCCGCAGGCTCTTTTCCAGGGGCGCCAGGTAGTAGCGGAACTGGCACTTGTCCGAGCCCACCAGCAACACCCCCTTGGCCCGGGGCCGGCCCTTGAGACGCAGGATGCGGGCCACCGCCCGGGCGTTGCGCGGATCGCAGCCCAGCCCGTAGCAGGATTCGGTGGGATAGGCGATGACCCCGCCCCGCCCCAGGAAGGCGCGGATGCGCCGGATGTCGGGCAGTGGGGTCATGGCCGGCTACTTCTTCTTGCGCTGGATGGCCCGCCAGCCGATGTCCCGGCGCATCTGCCGGCCGGCGAAGTCGATGCCTTCCGCCTCTTCGTAGGCCCGGGTCTGGGCGATCTTCACCGTGTCGCCCAGGGCGGTGACGCACAGCACCCGGCCGCCGGCGGTGACCACCTGGTCGTCCTGGATGGCGGTGCCGGCGTGGAACACGTGGAAGTCCTCGCCGCCGGGCCCCAGACCGGTGATGGCGTCGCCCTTGCGCGGGTTGTCCGGATAGCCGGCGGCGGCCATGACCACGCCCAGGGCGCAGCGCCGGTCCCACTCGGCTTCCACCTGGTCCAGGCGGCCGTCCACGGCGGCTTCCAGCAGCAGGGTGAGGTCGGACTTGAGGCGCATCATGATGGGCTGGGTCTCGGGGTCGCCCATGCGGCAGTTGAATTCCAGCACCCCCAGCTTGCCCCGGGGGCCGATCATCAGGCCCGCGTAGAGGAAGCCGGTATAGGGCGTGCCCTCGGCCTTCATGCCGGCCACCACGGGACGGATCACTTCCCGCATGACCTTGGCGTGGATCTCCGGGGTGACCACCGGGGCCGGGGAATAGGCCCCCATGCCGCCGGTGTTGGGGCCTTCGTCCTTGTCCAGGAGGCGCTTGTGGTCCTGGCTGGTGGCCAGAGGCAGCACGTGCTCCCCGTCCACCATGACGATGAAGCTGGCCTCTTCCCCCACCAGGCATTCCTCGATGACCACCCGGTGGCCCGCCTCGCCCATGCTGTTGCCGGACAACATGGCGTCCACGGCGGCATGGGCTTCCTCGGCCGTGGCGGCCACCACCACGCCCTTGCCGGCGGCCAGGCCGTCGGCCTTGACCACGATGGGGGCGCCCTGGGCGTCGATGTAGGCGTGGGCCGCGGCGGCGTCGGTGAAGGTGCCGAAGGCGGCCGTGGGAATCTGGTGCCGGGCCATGAACTGCTTGGCGAAGTCCTTGGAGCTTTCCAGTTGGGCGGCGGCCTGCACCGGGCCGAAGATCTTCAGGCCGGCGGCCCGGAACGCATCCACCACGCCCGCCGCCAGGGGCGCCTCGGGACCCACCACGGTGAGTTGGATTCCCTCAGTGCGGGCGAAGTCCACCAAGTCGGCCACCGCCGTGATGGCCACGTTTTCCACGCCCTCCTCCCGGGCGGTGCCGCCATTGCCGGGGGCCACGAACACTTTCTGCACCCGGGGGGCCTGCTTGAGGCGCCAGGCCAGGGCGTGTTCCCGCCCGCCGGAACCGATGACCAGTATTTTCATAATCGCTATAGCGTCGGATCTGAGAAAGAGGCGCCGATTTTACTCCTCACCTCTCGCTCCTCACCCCTCACCGATTTCAATGGCGGAAATGCCGGGCGCCGGTGAACACCATGGCGATGCCGTGTTCGTCGGCGGCGGCGATGACTTCCTCGTCGCGCATGGAACCGCCGGGCTGGATCACCGCAGTGATGCCGGCGGCGGCGGCGTTGTCCAGGCCGTCGCGGAAGGGGAAGAAGGCGTCGGAGGCCATCACCGAACCGGGCACTTCCAGGCCGGCGTGCTCGGCCTTGATGGCGGCGATGCGGGCCGAGTTGACCCGGCTCATCTGGCCGGCGCCCACGCCGACGGTCATCCGGTCCTTGGCGTAGACGATGGCGTTGGACTTGACGAACTTGGCCACCCGCCAGGCGAACAACAGGTCTTCCATTTCCTTGGCCGTGGGGGCCCGCTTGGTGACCACCTTGAGTTCACCGTGGAGCAGGATGTCGGCATCCTGCACCAGCAGGCCCCCGGCCACCCGCTTCATGTCCATCTGGTTCACCGGACCCGCCCAGGCACCGCATTCCAGCAGGCGCACGTTCTTCTTGGCGGCCACGGCTTCCGAGGCCTCCGGGCTTACTTCGGGGGCGATGATCACTTCCACGAACTGGCGTTCCACGATGGTCCTGGCCGTCTCGCCGTCCAGCCGGCCGTTGAAGGCGATGATGCCGCCGAAGGCCGATTCCGGATCGGTCTTGTAGGCCCGGTCGTAGGCTTCCAGCAGGCTGGCGCCGTAGGCCACGCCGCAGGGGTTGGCGTGCTTGACGATGACGCAACCGGGGGCGGCGTCGAACAGCTTCACGCACTCCAGGGCGGCGTCGGTGTCGGCGATGTTGTTGTAGGACAGTTCCTTGCCCTGGATCTGCCGGGCAGTGGCGATGGTGCCCGCCGGAGCGTTGGCTTCCACGTAGAAGGCGCCGTTCTGGTGGGGGTTCTCGCCGTAACGGCAGGTCTGGGCCCGGGCGAATTGCAGGGTGAGATTTTCGCCAAACTGTTCCTTGCCGCCATCGGCGGTCAGGGAAGTCAGGTAGTTGCTGATGTGGCCGTCGTACTGGGCGGTGTGGGTGAAGGCCTTCTTGGCCAGGTTGAAGCGGGTGGCGTCGGAGAGGGCGCCACCGTTGGCCGCCATTTCGGCGATCAGGCCGGCGTAGTCCGCCGGGTCGGTGACGATGGCCACGTGCCGGTAGTTCTTGGCCGAGGAACGGACCATGGCCGGGCCGCCGATGTCGATGTTCTCGATGGCGTCTTCCAGGGTATGGGGCTTGGCCACCGTCTGCACGAAGGGGTAGAGGTTCACGCACACCAGGTCGATGTAGCCCAGGCCGTGCTCGGCCATGGTGGCCGCGTGGGCCGGGTTGTCGCGCACCGATAGGATGCCGGCGTGGACCTTGGGATGCAGGGTCTTCACCCGGCCGTCCAGCATCTCGGGAAAGCCGGTGAACTCGGAGACATCCTTCACCGGAATGCCCGCGTCGCGGATGGCCTTGGCGGTGCCCCCGGTGGAGAGCAGTTCGATACCCTGGTCGGCCAGGGCCCGGGCGAAGTCGATGAGACCGGTCTTGTCGGAGACGGAGAGGAGTGCGCGTTTCATAGGGCGGGCAGGAGTGAGAAGTGAGGAGTGGGGGGTGAGGAGTCAAAGGCGACGAGCGGGGCAAAGCGGCGCGGGTTTGTCCCCTCGCCCCTCACCCCTGACTCCTCACTTGATTCCATGTTGCTGCATCTTCTTGCGCAGGGTGTTGCGGTTGATGCCCAGCCATTCGGCGGCCCGGCTCTGGTTGCTGCCGGAACGGTCCAGGATCACTTCCAGCAGGGGGCGTTCCACGCAGTTGAGCACCATCTCGTAGATGCCCGCCGGCGGTTCCCCGTCCAGGTCCTTGAAATACTGTTCCAGCTCGCGACGGACGCACGCGGCCAGTTCGCTTTCGTTGAAATGAGTCTCCATCACTGCCTTGTTGTGTGAATGTATGTTCAGGCTGCCTCGCGCCGGTCCGGCGCGGGCTCAGCGTAAATCAGTCGACTGGTGCGCTCGCGGGTGCGCCAGAAAAAATCGTTGACCGCCTCCAGTTGCGCCGCCGGGCTTTCCAACTGGTTCATGGCGTGGCGGAAGCTGGCGGAGTCGGCCAGGCCCCGGGTGTACCAGGCGATGTGCTTGCGCGCCATGCGCATGCCCGCCACCTGGCCGTAAAAAATGTAGAGATCGTCCAGATGGGCCAGCAGCAGATCGTGGATCTCGGCCACCTCCGGCGCAGGGAGCTTCACGCCGGTCTCCAGATACTGGCCGATCTCCCGGAACAGCCATGGCCGCCCCTGGGCCGCCCGGCCGATCATGATGGCGTCGGCGCCGGTGTAATCCAGCACGAACTTCGCCTTCTCCGGGCTGGTGATGTCGCCGTTGGCGATGACCGGGATGCGCGCCTCGGCCTTGACCGCCTTGATGGTGTCGTACTCGGCCTCGCCCGTGTACCCGCAGGCCCGGGTCCGCCCGTGGATGGCCAGAGCCTGGATGCCCGACTCCTGGGCGATGCGCAGGATGGCCAGGGCATTGCGGTGGGAGCGGTCCCAGCCCGTGCGGATCTTCAGGGTCACCGGCGTATCCGGCACCGCCCGGACCACCGCTGCCAGGATGCGCCCCACCAGGGGCTCGTCCTGCAACAGGGCCGACCCGGCCATCACGTTGCACACCTTCTTGGCCGGACAGCCCATGTTGATGTCGATGATGGCGGCCCCGTTGTCGGCGTTGTAGCGGGCGGCCTCGGCCATCATGGCCGGGTCGGAACCGGCGATCTGCACCGAAACCGGCTCCACCTCCCCCGCATGGTCCGCCCGGCGGCGGGTCTTGGCCGACCCATAGAGCAGGGAGTTGGAAGTCACCATCTCCGACACCGCCATGCCCGCCCCCATCTTCTTGCAAAGCTGGCGGAACGGCCGATCCGTCACCCCCGCCATGGGCGCGACGATCAGGTTGTTGCGAAGCTGGTGGGGGCCGATGCGCATGGGGATGGGGCGAAACGCCGCAGGGGGGCCGAACGGGGAAAGCTGCGTATTTTATACGCAACCCCGGCGGGGGCAAACCCGTCATCGGCGCATGGAGAAGTTGCCCCTCTCCTGGCCCGGCAGTCAGGAAGCGGGCGCGACGCCGGCCTGGTCGCCCGCAAGCCCGCGCGGTCCAGCGCCCAAGGGCGCTTTGGCAGGTCTTTACCATTGCGGCCGCCCCCCGGGCCAGGGTTACCATGATTTCCCGACCACCCCCCGGAGGATCGCCATGGACCGCCGCCGCTTTCTGCTTGCCGCTTCCGCCCTGGGCCTGGGGCCTGCCCTGGCGGCGCCGGCACCCGGCAAGGCCCGGCCCCGGGTGGTCATCGTCGGGGCGGGTTACGGCGGCGCGGCCTGCGCCCGCTACCTGAAACTCTGGGAGCCCCGGGTGGAGGTGACCCTCATCGAGCCCAATCGGCAGTTCATCTCCTGCCCCATGTCCAACACGGTGATCGGCGGGCTGAACCGCTTGGCGGACATCAGTTTCCCCTACCGCTACATCCAGGCCGTGGTGGACCGCTTCGTGGCCGACAGCGTGGTGGACGTGGACACGGCCCGGCGCCGGGTGCGCACCGCCGGCGGCCAGTCCTTCGACTACGACCGGCTGGTGCTGGCCCCCGGGGTGGAACTGCTGTTCGAGCGCATCCAGGGTTACGACGAGGCCGCCCGCCAGGTGATCAAGCACGCCTGGAAAGCCAGCCCGGAGGAAACCGGCATGCTGCGCAAACAACTGGAGGCCATGCCCGACGGCGGGGTGTTCGCCATCGCCATCCCCATGGCGCCCTTCCGTTGTCCGCCGGCGCCCTACGAGCGGGTGAGCCTCATCGCCAATTACTTCAAGAAGGCCAAGCCGCGCAGCAAGATCCTCATCCTGGACGGCAACCAGGACATCATTTCCAAGAAGGCCCTGTTCACCGCCGCCTGGCAAAAGCACTACGGCTTCGGCAGCGCGGCCAGCATGATCGACTACCGCCCGGGCAACCTGGCCAGCAGCGTGGACGCCAAGGCCAGGCGCCTGTCCACCGAGTTCGAGGACGTGACGGCGGACGTCATCAACCTGGTGCCGCCCATGCGCGCCGCCGCCCTCACCGGCCGGATCGGCGCCCGCACCGGGGACGACGGCACCTGGTGCCCGGTGGACTACCGGACCATGGAATCCACCGTGGTGCCCGGGGTGCACATCCTGGGCGATGCCATCCTGTCCAACCTGTCCAAGGCCGGGGCCCTGGCCAACAACAGCGGCAAACTGTGCGCCTCGGCCCTGGCGGAAATCTTCAACGGCCGGGAGCCGGACCCGGCGCCGGTGGTCACCAGCACCTGCTACTCGGCCAGCACCGACCACACGGCTTTCCACGTGGCCACCGTGTTCCGCTACAACCCGGCCGACAAGAGCATGGAAGTGCAGAAGGGCAGCGGTGTGTCGGACCAGGAGAGCGAAAAGGAATTTCAGCTCATGCGCGGCTGGGCCCACAACATCTGGGCCGATACCCTGGGCCTGCCCCCGGGTTACCGTTTCACCAACCGGGTCTGAACGGCCCCGCTTGTAGGCGGGCATGAAGTGGGCTAAGGTCCATTTGCCGACTATTTTGATCGGGAATAGGCCCCGAACCGGCATCCGCTGCAAGCGCCGCAATCCGCCCGGAGACTGTCATGCAAGCCGTGAACCTGGAGGGCCAGACCCCTGGCCGTCTGTTTCTGCTGATCTTCATTCCCGTGGCCCTGCTCATTCTGGGTGGCGCTTGGTACGTGGCCCACGAACGTTATCAGTCGGAAATGGCCCTGGTGAAGAGCGACGAGGTCAGCAAGGTGGTCATGGGCGTCATGCGCCTGGACGACGAACTCCACGATCCTCTCGCCCACCTGCGCACCCTGGCCGCCAAGCCAGCCCTGGCCCGGGCCCTGGACGGTGCGTCCGGCGGCGCGGGGGAACTGGAAACCGAATTCGCCCGACTGCTGACTTTCCAGACCAGCTACGACAAGGTGCGCTGGATCGACGAAACAGGCCGGGAGCGGGTGCGGGTCAACCTGATCGATGGCCAGGCCAGGGCGGTGTCCAGCAGCCAATTGCAGGTCGTGGCCGAACGCAACTACTTCCGCGAAGCCATGCAGCTCAATCCGGGGCAGATCTACGTGTCGCCCCTGGATCTGAACACGGAGCAAGGCAAAGTGGACCTGCCGCCCAAACCCATGCTGCGCCTGGCCACGCCCTTGGCGGATACCCGGGGCCGACCCCGGGGCGTGCTGCTCCTCAACGTGGCCGCCGCCAACCTGCTGGACGCCTTCACCAAAAGCCTGGTGGATGCCCGTGACCACGTCGCCCTGGTCAACAGCGACGGCTACTGGCTGCGCAGTTCCGACGGGGACGACGCATGGGGCTTCATGCTGGGCAAGCCCCAGGCCAGTCTGGCCAGCCGCCATCCGGCCGCCTGGAAGGCCATGACCGCCATTCCCGCCGGACAGGTTGAACTGGGCGACGGCCTGTGGACGTGGAGCACGGTTTATCCCCTCAAGCAGGAATCGGGCGGCGCCACCCCGTCCATCCCCGCCTGGCTGGTGGTGGGCCACCTGGGTCCCCAACGTCTGGATCTCATCCGCCAGGAAGCCTGGCCCGCCGTACTCAACGTGGCCGTCCTGGTGCTGTCGGTGTTCGCCTTCCTGTCCGCCTGGCTGGCCCGGGCCCTGATCGGCCGCTATCTGGCCGTGGCCGACGGGGTGCGGGCCCATGCCGATGCCGAGAACGCCAAGCGCATGTGCGAGGTGCTGGAACGCTTCCATCTGGTGGTGGAAGCCAACGCCAACGGTCTGCTGGTGGTCAACCAGCGGGGCCGCATCGTCATGGCCAACCCGGCTCTGGAACGCATGTTCGGCCACCCGTCGGGCAGCCTGGTGGGCAAGCCCATGGAGGTGTTGTTGCCCGAAGCCCTGCGTCACGGCCATGCCGCCCTGCGCGACGGCTACCTGGCCAATCCTGCCTCGCGCCCCATGGGCCTGGGTCGGGAACTCACCGGCCAGCGCCTGGACGGCAGCCAGTTCCCTGTGGAAATCAGCCTGAGCCCCTTCACCGAAAATGGCCAACTTCTGGTCGATGCGGTGGTGGTGGACATCACCGCACGCAAGCAGGCCGAGAACCGTTTGCGCCAGCGGGAAGCCCATCTGGCCATGCTCGTTGACAGCCATCCGGAGGGTTTGTTGGTGGTGGACGGGACGGGCCGCATCGAGATCGCCAATCCGGCTGCGGAAGCCTTGCTGGGCTATGAGCGGGGCGAACTGGCGGGTCTGGAGGCCGCAGATCTGCTGCACGAGGGGGACGGGCAGGGACACCCCCTGCTGGATCCTGCGCCGCCCAGGGGTGAGCACAGTCTACTGGGCCGGCACAAGGATGGATCGACGGTGAAACTGTCGGTCAATCTGGCCCGCTTCAGCGATGGCGGGCAGGCTTACACCCAGGCCACCCTGCGACCGCGCAGCGGCTGAACCCGGGGATCAGCCCGCCGCCTGGGGTTTGGCAGGCTTCTTGTGGGGCTTGTGGAAGGCCTTCTTGGGCTTGCCGCCGCCGCCTCCACCGCCCCCCCCCCCGCCCTGGGGCCGGGGCTTGCCACCACCACCACCGGACTTGTGCTTGTTGCCGGCGCCGCCCGGCTGGCCATCACCCAGAACGGAGGGCAGGGGGCCGTCCACCCGGTTGCCCGGGGCCAGGGTGATTTCCAGTTCGTTGATTTCGTCCCATTGGGCCTCGGTTCGCTGGCTGTCGGGGATGGCCAACAGTTGCTGGAGACGGCGGCGAGGCGCCATGGGCTGGGGGGCCTGCGGCTGCGGATTGGCAGTCTGGGGCTCGGTATCGAGGAAGTCGGGCGTATCGTCACTCATGCCGGCATTATCCCGGAAGCGGGCCTTTCGGTGAAATGGCAGGGAAACCCGGTCCGGACAGAGGCTCGTGCCGATGCAATCTTGCCCCTCCCCGGCGGATCGGTTCCGAGTTGGAAGGATACACCGGCCGGCCCCGGGTGGCGTGCTGGGCGCGGGGCAAAAGAATTTCCCGGCCCTGCCGATAACCCCCTTGTTCGGAGGACAGTCCACCATGAGCGAAATCGACACCCTGCGCCAGGACATCCAGAGCCTGGTCGAGGAACTGCGCGCCACCCTGTGCGACATCGGCGATGAAGACGTGCCGGAAACCAACGTGGTCAGCAATGCCCGGGACCGGCTGCGCTATATATCCGCCCTCACCGAGCAGTCGGCGGGGCAGACCCTGAACGCGGCCGAGGCCGTGTCGGACCGGCTTCGCGCCCAGCAGGAGCGGGCCCGGGTGCTGCTTAAACGCACCCGCTCCCCGGAAATCCGGGCCTTCCTGGAATCCCTGGCGGCGGAACACGGCCAGAGCAGTCATGACCTGACCGAGATCATCCAGGCCCAGGCCTTCCAGGATCTGGTGGGCCAGGTGGTGAACAAGCTCATGGTCATGGTCCAACGCATGGAAGACAACCTGGTCCACCTGCTGGTGAAGGACGAGCCCGACCCGGGTCTGTTGGCCGGCCCGGCAGTGACGCCCCAGGCATCCATCTCCCAGGACGACGTGGACAGTCTGTTCGGCTGAAGACGGCCCGGCCTAAACCACCTTGAACAGGTACAGCATGCCGAAGTGGAAGACGGCGAACAGGGCCACGCCTACCACGACGGCCAGGTTCTCGCTTTTCTCGAAAATCTTCTGGTAGTTCACGACGCACTCCTGGGGTCGATGCAAACACCCCCACCTTAAAACCGGCTCCGGACCCCGTCGAGGGGGCCCCTTGACCTGGGTCAATACCCGACCAGCCCGGTTGACAATCATCAATGAGGGGCCACCCGCCCCTGCCTAACCTGCGCTCCATTCCAGCCACCGGAGCGCGCCATGATCGAACCCGTCCACCTCGCCGACTTCTTCACCGTGTTCTTCTCGGCGGCCAT
Source organism: Thiobacillus denitrificans (assembly GCA_020723405.1). Taxonomy (GTDB): domain Bacteria; phylum Pseudomonadota; class Gammaproteobacteria; order Burkholderiales; family Thiobacillaceae; genus PFJX01. Next base: position 249,525 of record DYIY01000004.1, read on the forward strand.
GGTGATTCTGTTCGGCGCCCTCTACGCCCTGCTGTTCGCCTTCAGCCGGGTGGGCCAGCGGCCGGGCCTGATGCCCCTGGCCTATCTGAGCTACCTGGGCCTGGCCGCCGCCGCCCTGATCCTGGCCCGGGCCGCCAACCTGCACGGCCCCTTCTGGACCCCGGTGGTGGGCCTCATGCTGGCCGGCTACCTGGCCGCCCCCCACTTCATCTTCCGTCTGTGCGTCGATACCCATCTGGTGGAGGACGCCGACGAATCCAGCCTTTTCCCAACCCGGCAAGGAGGTTAGAACCATGCAAACGACCCCACTGTGGTGGGCCTCGGATTCCTTCTGGCGAAAGATGGCCATCTGGATCACCGGCGGCTCCTTCATCGTGCTCATCTTTCTCACCTTCGACACCCTGTCCTACATCACGGCCGGGGGCAAGCAGGTGCCGGGCTACGCCGTCATCAACCAGCGCATCGACTACCGGTTCGACGCCGGCAAGAACCGCTACATGCCGGTCATCGGCCCGGAGGAACCCCTGTTCGGCAAGGTGCTCGGCGAAGCCGAAGCCGAGGCCCTGGTAGCCAAGGGCAAGCTCACCACCCAGGCCAAGAACTGCATGGAGTGCCACACCCTGCTGGGCAACGGCGCCTACTACGCGCCGGACCTGACCAAGGCCTGGCTGGACCCGGCCTGGGGCTCCAAGGAAGTGCGTGAGCAGACCATGGTGGACTTCCTGATGAATCCCTCCGACAAGCTGCACAACGTGGTGGGCCGGCGCATGCCCCGGCTGGGCATCACCGAGGAGGAAGCCCGGGCCACGGTGGCCTTCCTGAAGTGGATGAGCGCCATCGACACCAACGGCTTCCCTCACAACTTCAAGGCCATGGACCAGTCGGACCCGGTCCAGGCGCCGCCGGCCGCCGCCGAGCCCGTCCAGCCCGCCCCACCGGCTGACGCAGTTCCCGCCCCGGCGCAACAATAAGGAGACCCAGACATGGCTGCCCTCGGCATTTTCGACACCGCCAACCTGAACGGCGGACAGCGGCTGGCGGTGAAGTACTTCACCGTCTCCCTCATCCTGTTCGGCGCCCAGATCCTGTTCGGCATGCTGGCCGGACTGCAATACCTGAAACCGGACTTCCTCTACGAAGTGGTGGACTTCTCGGTGAACCGCACCCTCCACGTCAACGCCATGGTGGTCTGGCTGCTCTACGGTTTCATCGGCGGCGTCTACTGGCTGCTGGAGGACGAAGCCCAGCATCCGGTGGTGGGCCTGTGGCTGGGCAACCTGATCTTCTTCATCCTCACCCTGGCGGTGGCCGTGGTGGTGCTGGTCTACCTGATCATCCAGGTGGGCCCGGGAGAGATCGAGAGCATCTGGTTCATCAACGAAGGCCGGGAATACATCGAAGCCCCCCGCTGGGCCGACATCGGCATCGTGGTCTCGGTGCTGGTGTTCTTCTTCAACGTGGCCGCCACCTTCGCCAAGGGCCGCTACACCGGCGTGGCCGGCGTACTGGTGGCCGACCTGCTGGCCCTGTTCGGCCTGTACCTGGCCGGCATGTTCTTCACCCCCAACGTGTCCGTGGACCAGTTCTGGTGGTGGTGGGTGATCCACCTCTGGGTGGAGGCCACCTGGGAAGTGCTGGTGGGCTGCATCATGGCCTACATGCTCATCGTCACCCTGGGGGTGCGGCGCAAGATCGTGGAAACCTGGCTGTACATCGAAGTGGCCCTCATGTTCGGCTCCGGCATCCTGGGCCTGGGGCACCACTACTTCTGGATCGGCACCCCGGACTACTGGCTGGCCATCGGCGGCTTCTTCTCCGCCCTGGAGCCCATCCCCCTGGTGGCCATGGTGGTCCATGCGGTGTTCGACTCCGGCGTGCACAAGCTGAGGAACAGCAACCACCCGGCCCTGGCCTGGACCATCGGCCAGGCGGCGGGCAACTTCTTCGGCGCCGGGGTGTGGGGCTTCATGCACACCCTGCCCCAGATCAACCTCTACACCCACGGCACCCAGTGGACCCCCTCCCACGGCCACCTGGCCTTCTTCGGCGCCTATTCCACGGCGGTCATCGGCTTCTTCTACCTGGCCGTGCAGAAGTCCCGGGGCAACGTGTGGATGAGCGGCAATATCGTCGGCGGCTGGAAGTGGAAGTGGGCCATGTTCTGGCTGTGGACCGGCATGATCGGCATGACCGTGGCCCTGCTCATCGCCGGCTACGAACAGTCCCAGATCGAACGGGCCATGGAAGGCTCCACCTGGATGGGCTACTTCGCCGCCCAGGCCCACCCCTGGTTCACCCAGGCCATGAACTGGCGGCAGATCTCCGGCTGGGGCTTCACCCTGGGCTACTGCCTGCTGGTCTGGGACCTGCTCACCATCGGCAAACGGGAAACCCGCCCCGCCCTGGCCCCCCAGGGGGAGCCTGCCACCGCCTGACCTCCCGCACTTGAGGCTCGGGGTCCGGGTACCGTCGCCCGCTTCGAGCACGTCACCCGCCGGGAAACCGGCGGGTTTTTTTTGTCATTCCCCCCGCCCCCGCCCGATCGGATAATCCGATCTTTGCCCCGTTCCGTCGTCCATGTCCGCGCCCTCCCTGAAACGTTACGCCTGGCTCTCCATCGCCGCCGCCGTGGCCACCATCCTGCTCAAGGGCGGGGCCTGGTGGCTCACCGGCTCGGTGGGCCTGCTCTCCGATGCCCTGGAATCCTTCGTCAACCTGGCGGCGGCCATCATGGCCCTGAGCATGCTTTCCCTGGCCGAAGAACCGGCCGATGCGAACCATCCCCATGGCCATGGCAAGGCGGAATACTTCGCCAGCGCCTTCGAAGGCTTCCTCATCCTGGTGGCCGCTGCCAGCATCGGCTACGCGGCGGTGGACCGGTTGCTGGCGCCCCAGCCCATCGAGGCGGTGGGCATCGGCCTGGCCATCTCGGTGCTGGCTTCCCTCATCAACCTGGCCACCGCCCGCACCCTCCTGGCCGTGGGCCGGACCCACCACTCCATCACCCTGGAAGCGGATGCCCACCATCTGCTCACCGACGTGTGGACTTCCGCCGGGGTCATCGTCGGCGTGGGCCTGGTGTGGCTCACCGGCTGGCTATGGCTGGACCCCCTCATCGCCCTGCTGGTGGCCGCCAACATCGTCTGGACCGGCTGGCGCTTGTTGCACCGCTCGGCGGAGGGCCTCATGGACACGTCTCTGCCCGCCGACCAGATCGCCGCCATCGAGGCCGTGCTGAAGGACTATCGGGCCCGGGGCCTGGAGTTCCACGCCCTGCGCACCCGCCAGGCGGGCGCCCGGGCCTTCGCCACCCTGCACGTGCTGGTGCCGGGCCAGTGGACGGTGCAGACCGGCCATGACTGGCTGGAACGCATCGAAGCCGACATCCGGGCTGCCGTGCCGCGCATCCACGTGACCACCCACCTGGAACCCCGGGAGGATCCCGCCTCCCTCAGGGACGTGCCCCTGGATCGGCCGGAGGATTGAGTCACCAGGTGCGACGCCGCCCCATCAATCCACCCAGTCCACCCAGCCCATGTAGGCAGTGAGCAGCACCACCAGTCCGAAGACGATGCGATACCAGGCAAAACCGATGAAGGTGTGGTTGGAGACGAAGCCCAGGAAGGCCTTCACGGCGAACATGGCGGATACGAAGGAAGCGGCAAAGCCCACGGCAAAGACCGGCAGATCGCCCATGTCCAGCAGGGCCCAGTTCTTGTAGAGGTCGTAGGCCGTGGCCGCCAGCATGGTGGGAATGGCCAGGAAGAAGGAGAACTCCGTGGCTGCCTTGCGCGACAGGCCGAAGATGACCCCCCCCATGATGGTGGCACCGGCCCGGGAAACGCCGGGGAACATGGCCATGGCCTGGGCGAAGCCCACCTTCAGGGCCACCTTCCAGTCCATCTCCTCCACGCTCTGAAGACGCGGATGGTAGGCCCGCTTCTCGATGTACAGGATCACCAGGCCACCGACGATGAGGGCGCTGGCCACCGTCAGGGGATTGAACAGGTAGGCCTTGATGGTGCTGTGGAACAGCACCCCCAGCACGGCGGCGGGCATGAAGGCCACCAGCAGGTGGCCGACGAAACGGCGCTGCACCGGATCCGACTGGAGCCCGCTGGCCACCCGGGTGATGCGCGCCCGGTAATCCCAGCACACGGCCAGGATGGCGGCGAGCTGGATGACGATCTTGAACACCTTGCTCTGTTCGTCGGTGTAGCCGAGCAGGCTGCCGACGATGATCAGGTGACCGGTACTGGAAATGGGCAGGAATTCGGTGAGGCCCTCCACCACCCCGAGAATGAGGGCCTTGAACAGAAGCATGAGATCCACGGCAAATCACTTTCTTGTTGATGACGCCGGGCGATTCTAACAGCCGACCATGACCCTTACTGCCGGCATGGCCTTACGGGCCCCGCCCTACTCCCGCCAATAGCGCGCACTCACCTCCCGCTGGCGCTCCAGCCTGAGCCCTTCGGCAGTCAGGCGTACGGTCAGAGCCCCATCCCGATCGGTGCGTTCCACCCGGGCGCCCGCCTCCCGATAGCGGGCCAGCACGGCCGGGTGGGGATGGCCGAAGGCGTTGCGCCGGCCCACGGAAACCAGCACCAGACCGGGTGCCACCGCAGCCAGGAAGTCTGGCGTGGAAGAAGACTTGCTGCCGTGATGGGGGGCCACCAGCACGTCAGCCATCAGGGGCATCCGCCGTTCCCCCATGTCCATTTCGGCCAGGCGTTCCGCGTCGCCGGGCATGAGGACGCTGCCCCACGGGGTTTCCACCCGCAACACGCAACTGCGATCGTTGTCGGAGAAACCTGGATGCCGATACTGTCGGGCAGCAGGATGCAGCACCCGGAAGGTCACCCCGTCCCAACGCCAGGCCTGGCCCGCCACGCAAGCCATGGCGGGAATCCCGGCCGCCAGCAGGGCGCTGCCCTCGGGGCTCAGGCCATCCCGCGGCAAGCCGGCCAGGCTGGTGAGCAGCCAGGGAGGCTGGTGGCTGGCCAGCAGGCTGGCCGCGCCGCCGCTGTGGTCCCCATCGTCGTGGCTCACCACCAGGCCGTCCAGGCGGTTGATGCCCTGGTGCCAGAGGGCCGGGGCGATCACCCGGGCGCCGGCATCCTCACCCGAAGCGTAGCGGGGACCGGCATCCACCAGCAGGGCCCGATGGGCAGTGCGTACCAGCACGGCGTTGCCCTGGCCCACGTCCAGCACGGTGAACCAGGCCTCTCCCGGCGCCGGGGCCGGCTGGCGGGGGAAGAACAGGGGCAGGAACAGCAGGATCCCCAGCCAACGGGCCGGCCCGCCGCGTGGCGCCAGCAGCAGGCCGGCCCCGGCCAGAGCCAGCACCAGGGCCGGAGGTCCGGGACTGGCCCCATGCCAGACCGGTTGGGGCAGGGCCGCCAGCCACCCCAGGAAGGTCATCACGCCTGCCACCACCCCATGGGCCAACTGGGCCGGCCAGGCCCAGGGCAGAAGGGCCGCCAACAGGGAAAGGGGCACGGCCACCAGGCTCACCAGAGGGATGGCCAGGGCGTTGGCCAAGGGCGAAACCAGGGAGACTTCGTGGAACAGGGCCAGCAGGATGGGGGTCAGCACCAGGGTGACCGCCCATTGGGCCCGCAGCCAGGTCTTCCAGGCCGCTTCGCCGGGACGGGAGACCCAGAGCAGGGCCGCCACGGCCATGAAGGACAGCCAGAAACCCGGCGCCAGGGCGGCCCAGGGATCGGCCAGCACCACCGCCGCCAGGGCCGCCGCCAGCAGGCGGGTGGGGGCGGCGCCCCGGTCCAGCAGGACCACGAAGGCGGCCCCCGCCAGCATCAACACGGTCCGCTGGGCAGGGATGGCGAAACCGGAAAGCAGGGCATAGGCGAAAGCGGCCGGAAAGCCCAACAGGATGCCGGCACGTTGCGCGGGCCAGATCAGGCACAGCCGGGGAAAACGCCGCCAGACCAGGCGCACCAGACCATAAACCAGGGCGGAGAAGAGGGTGATGTGGAGGCCCGACACGGAAAAAAGATGCGAAGTCCCGGTTTGGCGGAACAGGGTCCAGGACGCAGCCGGAATGGCATCCTGGTCGCCCACCGCCAGGCCGGTGACGATGCCCCTGTGGGGCCGCTCCCCCAGGCTTTCCAGCAGGTGCCGGCGCAGCGCCTCCCGGGTCCGGTCCAGCCAGGCCGATGCCTGGCCGGGACAGGCCCCTGCCGCCACGGGCTGGCCACGCACGCTCCCTTCGGCACGGATGTTCCGCTCCAGCAGCCAGGCGGTGTAGTCGAAGCCCCCCGGATTCAGGCTGCCCTGGGGGCGATGCAGGCGCACCGTGAGGGTCAGGCAGTCGCCTCCTGCCACCCGGGACGGCGGCACGTCTCCGGCGAGAGGGTTCCCCACTCCGTAACTGCCCAGACGGAGCCGCGCTGGCACCCGGGCGCCGGGGGTGTCCACGGCGGCCACGTCCAGGACGAAGCGCTGGCCCCGGGGCGTCGGTTCCGGCAGGCCGACCACCCGGCCGGTCAGGATGACGTCCCGTCCCTCCCAATCCGGCGGCAGCGCGTCGGCCAGGCGCAATTCGGCACGCCAGGCGGCATAGAGGAAGCCGGCGGCCAGCGCCAGCAGGCCGATGGCGACAGAGCGGACGGCGCGGAACCCTTTGCCCCGGGCGGGGACCAAGGACAACCCGATTGCCGCCAGGGGCAAGAGCGCCGCCCAGGCCGGGTCCGGCAGGACCGGCCGGGTTTGCAGCCAGGCCGCCCCGGCCGCAAAGGCCAGTATCCACCCCCGCAACACTTTAGAATCCCCCCATGCCCCGCAAATATTTCCGCAAGTATCTCCCCGACCACGAAACCATGCGCGATCACAAACATCTGCGCTGGGCCCGGCCGCTGCTCAAGCACCCCAACCTGTGGCACCTGAACCGCCACTCGGTGGCGGGCGGCGTGGCCTGTGGCCTGTTCGGCGGGTTGATTCCGGGGCCCGTGCAGATGGTCACGGCAGCCATCCTGGCGGTCATCTTCCGGGTCAACCTGCCGGTGGCGGTGGTCACCACCCTGTACACCAATCCCCTCACCTGGGGACCTTTGATCCTGGCTGCCTACGCCGTGGGCAGCCTGATCACCGGCGGCAACGGCGCCCCGGCCGCCGCCCTGGAGTTCGAATGGGGCAATCAGTCCTTGGCCGAGTTTTTCCCTGCCTTCTGGCATTGGCTCATGGGCCTGGGGGAGACCTTTCTGATCGGCAGCCTCATCCTGGCCTCCGTTCTGGCCGTCCTGGGCTACGTGCTGGTCCAGTTGGGCTGGCGTCTGTACCTGCTGGCCTACCTACGCCGACGCAAACAGCGGCAGGCGCCGTGCTGAGGGTCAGTCCCGCTCGCTGGGCACCGTTACCGGATAGCCGTTGCTCAGGGCGGTGAGGAAAACTTCCAGGTCCGTGTAGGCCCGGCTGCCCGGCAGGAGGGGCTGCACCCGGGTATCCAGGTTGCACTCCATGAAGCGCAGGTGCAGGGACTGGAGCTGATAGCGGGTTCGATACACCGGGTAGTGGGCCGCGTCGCCGTAGGGCGTGGTCACCACGGTGCCGCGCAGGTTCAGGCCGATCTGGTGGGTGTGGCAGGAGGAACAGGCCAGGTTGAGCTTGCCCGCGCGCATGTGGAACAGCTTGCGGCCCCGTTCGAAGGCGTCGCGCATCACGCCCTTGGACACGCCGATGCGCACCGGCATGCCGTTGCTCTTGCTGGCCACGAACAGGCTCACTGCACTGTTGTCATAACTGCCGTTCTGCAACACACGACCCTCCTTGGCCGCACAGTGTTCGATGGCTTCTTCGAGGCCGGCAATGCGTTTCAGGTCGGCGCGATGGCGCGGATAGCCGGCCCGCAGGCCCTTCAGATTGCCCTTCTCGGCACCGAGACAACGGGCGAAGCGGCCCTTGCCGTTGAGTTCCGTGAACAGTTCCTCGCCCCGGTCCAGGGCGAAATGGCCGCCATGAACCGCCGAATTGAAAGGCGGGTCCATGAACTTCCAGTTGAGCTTCCAGTTCTCGTCCGGATTGCCGGCCATGCGCCAGTCCAGGTTGCGCGGGTCGGCCCAGTGCCGGTAACTGCCCGAGAGCTTCAGATCCCCGCGGACGTGGGGCTCGTATTTCTCCAGGGTGTCGTATTCCCGATACGGCTCGCCGGCCGACCAGGCCAGGCCGGGCAGGAAGAGGAGGAGCAAACGGAGTTTTTTCATGGCGGCCCTCACTCGATGCTTTGCAGGTAAGCCACCAGATCACGGATTTCCTGTTCGGTCAGGATGCCGTTGGTGCCATAGGGAGGCATGACGGTGTTGGGATTGAGCACCCGGGCGTCGAAAATCTGCTGGTAGATGGCGGCATCGGGGTACTTGTACTGGGCATAGTGCAGCAGGGGGCTGCCCACCGTACCGGGCCAATCCTCCCCGGGTATCTGGTGGCAGACCACGCAGTAACCCTTGCTTGGGTCCAGGGCGATGTCCCGGCCCCGCTGGGGATCGCCCTTGAGGGCGGCAGGCAGTTTCACCTTGCGGGGCTTTTTCGTGGGTCGCTTGTCCTCGTGGCTCAGCGTGGGCCAGGCCGTCAGATCCCGCTTGAAGGGGGCCCACTCCAGCCGACCGCTGTTGACCACCACCCTGGGTTCCAGGGTCTTGTTTGGCGCAGCCGGATTCACGGCCGCATCGGGGGGCAGTTCCCCGGCCAACGCCGGCCAGGCGGCCAATGCCAGCAGAACCCCCAGGGGGATCAGGGCGGGTTGCATATCGGTCTCCTCATCCAGGTCTTGGCCTGGGTGATTCATACTAAGCCATCCGGCCGGCACCCGCCAAATCAGGCCAGGCAGCCGTCCACCAGTTGCAGCACCCGGTGCATGCGCCGGGCCAGATCCGGATCGTGGGTGACCACCAGGAAGGCGGTGCGGTGTCGGTTGGACAGGTCCAGGAGCAGATCCTGGATATGGGCGGCGGTATGCCGGTCCAGGTTGCCGGTGGGTTCATCCATCAGCACGCAGGCGGGTCGGCTCACCAGGGCCCGGGCGATGGCGGCCCGTTGCCGCTCGCCACCGGACAATTCGCCGGGCCGGTGGCGGAGGCGCCGGCCCAGGCCCACTTCCTCCAGCCAGACGGCCGCCTCCGCCAGGGCCGACACCTTGTCCTGGCGGCGGATCAGGAGAGGCATGGCCACGTTTTCCTGGGCAGTGAACTCGGGCAGCAGGTGGTGGAACTGGTAGACGAAGCCCAGGGAGCGGTTGCGCAGCAGGCCCCGCTCCGCCTCCCCCAGGGCCCAGAGATCCTGGCCGGCCACGGTGACCTGGCCGGCATCGGGTTTGTCCAGCCCCCCCAGCACGTGCAGCAGGGTGCTCTTGCCGGCGCCGGAGGCCCCCATGACCGCCACCTGCTCGCCTGCCGCCAGGGTCAGTTCCACCCCGGCCAGCACGGGCACCTCGGTGCGGCCCTGCCAGTAACTCTTGGCCAGACCGGTACAGGCCAGGGCCGGCACGCTGCCTTCACTCATAGCGCAAGGCCTCGGCGGGCTGCACCCGGGCGGCCCGCCAACTGGGATAGAGGGTAGCCAGGAAGGACAGGACCAGGGCCACGCCGCCGATGGTCCAAACGTCGGGCCAGTTGAGCTTGGAGGGCAGTTCGGAGATGTAATAGACATCGGCGGGGAACAGGTCCATGCCCAGCATTTTTTCGATCCACGGCACCACGGTTTCCACGTTGAGGGCCAGCAGCACGCCGGACACCACCCCGGCCAGGGTGCCGATGACGCCGATCAGGCTGCCCTGGACCATGAACACGGCCATGATGCTGGCCGGCTTGGCGCCCAGGGTGCGCAGGATGGCGATGTCGGCCTGCTTGTCGGTGACGGCCATGACCAGGGTGGAAATGATGTTGAAGGCGGCCACCGCCACGATCAGGGTGAGGATGATGAACATCATGCGTTTCTCGATCTGCACCGCCTGGAAGAAGTTGGCGTGGCTCATGGTCCAATCGGACAGGTAATAGTCTCCGCGCAGGCTTTTGGCCAGGTCCCGCAGCACCCAGGGCGCCCGGTCCATGTCGGCCAGCTTCACCCGCAGGCCGGACACGCTGTCGCCCAGGCGGTAGAGCTTACGGGCGTCGTCCAGGTGGATGAGCGCGAGTCCCGCGTCATATTCATACATGCCCATGCGGAAGAGGCCCGTGACGGTGAACTGCTTGATGCGCGGCAGCATGCCCGCCGGGGTGACCACCCCCTGGGGCGCGATGACCGCCACCTTGTCGCCGGGAAACACCCCCAGGGCACGGGCCAGATCGGCCCCCAGGACCAGATTGAATTCGCCGGGCATCAGGTCGGCCAGGCTGCCGCTCTTCATGTGGCTGGCGAATTCGGCCACCTTGCCCTCCTCGCCGGGCAGCAGGCCGCGCACCAGGGCGCCCTTGGTCTCGCTGCCCGCCGCCAGCAGGGCCTGGCCGTTCACATAGGGCGCCATGCCGCGCACCTCGGGGTGCCCCGCCACCTGGGCCGCCAGCCCGGGCCAGTCGGCCAGTTCGTTGGCCGGCCCGGTGATTTCCATGTGGGAGGCCACTCCCAGGATGCGCCCGCGCAACTCTTCCTGGAAACCATTCATCACCGACAGCACCACGATGAGGGCCATGACCCCCAGGGCGATACCCCCCATGGAGATCACGGAAATGAAGGAAATGAAGTGGTTGCGGCGTTTGGCGCGGGTATAGCGCAGGCCGATCAGGAGTTCATAAGGCAGCACGGACCGCAGTCTGCCACAGCGAAGCCGTTAGCGCTTCAGCGCTTACGGATTCGGCGTGCCCCTTGCGGGTGCAGCGAAGCCTTTAGCGCTTCAGCGCATACGGCCTCGCCGGGTCGGCCCCACCCTGCGGTACGGGACCGTCTCAGCGGTAGCGCAGCTTGCCCACGCCATTCTGGGCCAGGGAACAACCGCAGGACCGCATCCGGTCCTCTACCATGGCCAGATAGCTGGCCAGATAGGTATCCCGCTGGGCGCCTTCGGGCAGGCTGGCCAGCAGATCCTGATGAACCCGGCATTCGGCCTCGGTCACCAGGGGATGGCAGGGAATTTCAAGGGCCCGGGCCCAATCCTCGTCTTCAGTGGCTTGGGCGGGCAGGGCAAGAGCGAGGCCGAACAGGGCGGCCAATAGCAGGGCGTTCTTCATTGTGTCTCCTCCTCGATGCGTGTCGAGATACCTGATCATAGCCATCAACTATTGCTTTGCAATCGGGAACCCAACCTAGGGGAATCACTCTCCCAACAGGTGGGCTGCCACCTGGCGCATGTGCCGGGACCGCCGGTGCTCGAACAGGTAGATGCCCTGCCAAGTGCCCAGGACCATGCGCCCGTCCCGCACCGGAATGGACAACTGGGTGAGGGTCAGGGCGGCCCGCACGTGGGCCGGCATGTCGTCGGGGCCTTCCTGGGTGTGGCGGTAGAGGGGGTCGTGTTCCGGCACCAGACGGCTGAGGAAACGCTCCAGATCCCCCTGGACGTCCGGGTCGGCATTTTCCTGGACCAGCAGGCTGGCCGAGGTGTGGCGCACGAACAGGGTCAACAGGCCGTCGCGGATGCCCGTACCCGCCAGCCAAGCAGACACCTGGCTGGTGAAATCATGGAGCCCCTTGCCCGGGGTCGGGATGTCGAAGGTGTGCTGGGTCTGGCGCATGGGGGCATTTTACGGAAATGCCCCCATGCCGACCTCACTCAGGCGCCACCAGGTCGCGATAGGCGTGCCAGGTGGCGTGCCCCAGGATGGGGAAGAGCACCACCAGCCCCAGCAGGCCGGTACCCAGGCCGGCCAGCAGGTGCAGGACGATGAGCATGGCCCAGAACAGCAGGGGCAGGGGGTTGCGGGCCACCACGTGGAGGCTGGTGACCATGGCCGTCACCAGGTCCAGGGGACGGTCGATGAGCAGGGGCAGGGTGATGACCGTGAGGGCGAACACCAGGCTGGCCAGGATGACCCCGAAAACACCATAGGCCAGCAAGAACCCCAGATGGTCCCCATCGAACAGCAGGCTGAAGCTGAAATAGCCGGTTGCCACCAGATCCTGCTTCACGAACAAGCCCACCAGCAGGGCCGACAGCCGCTCCCAGACGCTCAACAGAAAGGCCAGCAGCACGGCGAACAAACCGATGGAAGCCCCGTTGCGCCTGACGACGACGAAGGGATGGAGCAGGCCGCCACTGTCCAGGCCGTGTTCCAGACGGCTGGACACGGCCAGGAAGCCCAGGGCCAGAAAGGGCGCCACCAGAGCAAAGCCGGACAGCAGGGCCATGCTCAGATGGACGCTGTCCCGAGCCCAGTCCAGCAGCAACCAGCCGGCCAAGGCGAACAGCGCGCCGTAGGCCAGGGAAACGGGCCAGGCCCGGCGCAGGTCGTCAAGCCCCAGACTGAGCCAATGCAGGGGACGACCCAGGGTGACGGCCCGGATGGCCGGGACAACCATGCCGGCGACGCGGGGCTTCAGGGGCAGGGCGCTCATGATCTCCTCCTCGCGGAATGTGATGATGGTTGGAGAATCGACCGGAAAAAAAATTCCCGACCACGATGGTCAACAACAAGCCCGTCACTCCCGGCGATAATCGGGCCATGGCCCGCCTGATCCTCGCCCTGCCCTCCGCCCTGCGCCCGGACGCGCTCTTCCCCACGCTGCCTGCCGCCGCCCCCGGCCTGGACAAGTTGTTGCGCCGGGGCGATCCCCTGGTCCCGGCCCAGTCCCTCACTGGCCTGGCCTGCCGCTTCCTGGGCCTGCCCGACGAAGCCGCCCCGCCGGTGGCGGCCCTCACCGCCCTGGGCGACGGCCTGGAGGGCACATCCGGCTACTGGCTGCGCCTGGATCCGGGTTACCTGGAACCGGGCATGGGGGGCCTCATGTTCACTCCCGCCAGCCGCCTCGACCTGGGCCTGGAGGAGGCCCGGGCTCTGGCCGACTCGTTGCGTCCTTACTGGGAAGAGTCCGGAGCGGGGGGCCGGCTGCTCGTGCCCGCCGCCGGACGCTGGTACGTCACCCTGGACACCGATCCGGATCTGGTCACCACCCCCCTGGACCGGATCGGCGCCGATTACCTGACGCCCCACCTGCCCCGGGGCAGAGGGGCCATGGCCTGGATGCGCCGGGTCAACGAAGCCCAGATGGTGCTCCACGACCACCCGGTGAACCGGGCCCGGGAAGCCGCCGGACGGGCCCCCATCAACGGCCTGTGGCTGTGGGGCGGGGGCCGCTGCCCCGCCCTCCCGGCTCAACCGGGCACGCTGCTGGGGAGCGACGAGGACATCCTGGCCCTGGCGCGGGGCGCTGGGGCCCGGGCGGGTCCCCTGCCCGACACTGCCGATGGCATCGGCGACGCACGGACTCTGGCCGTCCTGCCCTCCCTGGACGACGGCCATACCCTGGCCGACACCCTGGCGGACCTGGACCGGCGCTGGTTCGCGCCCCTGCTGGCGGCCCTCCGCCTGGGGCGGCGAGCTGAACTGGAACTCCACCTGGCCGACCGGGCCGTCCGCCTCACCCCGGCCAGCGCCTGGCGGCTCTGGCGCTGACGGCGCCGTCTATCTGGGCACGCTCACCTGCCACATGCGGGCGGCGATGATGCCCTTGCGCTTGAGCAGCCCCCGGGCGGACCGGTGGGTCTCGTAATAGCGGGGATTGGGAATCATGGCCGCCAGCAGGGCCGCCTGGTCCGGCCCCAGGCCGGCGGCGGAGCCCTTGAAGTAGCGGCGGCTGGCCGCTTCGGCCCCGTAGATGCCGTTGCCCCATTCGATGACGTTGAGATAGACCTCCAGGATGCGCCGCTTGCTCCACAGGTTCTCGATCATCACCGTGATGACCGCTTCCTGGACCTTGCGCAGGGGATTGCGGGACGGCGACAGGAACAGGTTCTTGGCCAGTTGCTGGCTGATGGTGGAGCCGCCGGCCACGATGCGGCCCTTCTTCAGGTTCTTTTCCACCGCCTTCTCGATGCCTTCCCAGTCGAAGCCTTCGTGCTCCAGGAAGCGGCTGTCCTCGGCGGCCACCACGGCCCGTTTCAGGTGGATGGAAATCCGGTTGTATTCCACCCACTGGTGGCGCAGTTCCGCGTCGGGGCCCTTCTTTTCCTGGAGCCGGTCCAGGCCGTCGGCCATGAAGGCGGTATTGGACGGGTTGAAATAGCCCCACCACAGCACCCCGGCCAGGTAGCCGATCTGCAGGTAGGCCACCAGGATGAGGAGCACCAGGCCCCAGCGCCAGAGTCTGCGGCCCATCATGCCCCCCGCAACAGGTCCATGACCGGCCGGGTGTGGGGACGCACGCCCCGCCACAGGTAAAAGGCCTCGGCGGCCTGTTCCACCAGCATGCCCAGGCCGTCCGCCGGCCGGGCGCCCCGCTCCCGGGCGAAGATCAGGAAGGGCGTGTCCCGGCCGTACATCATGTCGTAGGCCAGGGCCCCGGGGGCGAACACCCCGTCGGGCAGGGGCGGCAGGTCACCGGCCAGGCTGGCCGCCGTGGCGTTGACCACCAGGTCGAAGGAACCGGTCAGGTCGCCATAGCCACCACCCACCAGTTCCGCGTTTGCGGGAGAGAAACGGCCCGCCAGTTCCGCAGCTTTCTCCGCCGTGCGGTTGGCGATGACCAGCCGGGCGGGCTTCAGGTCCAGCAAGGGCTGCACCACGCCCCGGGCGGCCCCCCCGGCCCCCATCAGCAGGATGCGCGCCCCGGCCAGGTCCAGGCCCAGGTTGGCGGTCAGATCCCGGGCCAGGCCGGCCCCGTCGGTGTTGTCGCCGAACACGCCGTCCGGAGCGAAGGCCAGGGTGTTCACCGCCCCCGCCAGCCGGGCCCGGTCGCTGAGCCGGTCGGCCAGGGCGAAGGCCTGCTCCTTGAAAGGCACCGTGACGTTGGCGCCCCGACCTCCCTCGGAGCGGAAGGCCGCCAGGGCTCCGGCGAAGTCGTCCAGGGGCGCCAGGCGGGCCTGGTAGTCCATATCCTGGCCGGTCTGCCGGGCGAATTCGGCGTGGATGCGCGGCGACTTGGAATGGGCGATGGGATTGCCGAACACGGCATAGAGATCGGTCATGATGGGACGGGTTGGCATGGGTTCGGGCAAGGATTGTAGACTTGCCGGGCAACGCACCGTCATGCATGGCAGCGCACAAAACAAGCGCACCATAATCGCGCATCATGCACCGTTTTGGTTCCGCAATTTTTCCAAAATTGGGCGGAATCCTTATGGCACAATGATTTGCCCCCTGCCGGCGCGTGGCATGGAACCTGCTTTCCCGCCTTCCCGTGGTACCCCCTTAAGTTGCATTGTTCATTCCATTAAGGAGTTAGAAATGGCTGTCGCCGATGTTATGAAGATGATCCAGGAAAACGACGTCAAATTCGTCGATTTCCGTTTTACCGACACCCGCGGCAAGGAACAGCACGTTTCCGTGCCTGTGTCCGCATTCAACGAGGACAAGTTCACCGAAGGCCACGCCTTCGACGGTTCCTCCATCGCTGGTTGGAAGGGCATCCAGGCATCCGACATGCTGCTCATGCCGGATCCCGACACCGCGAATGTCGATCCCTTCTTCGACGAGCCCACCCTGATCCTGACCTGCGACGTCATCGAGCCGGACACCGGCAAGGGCTACGATCGCGATCCCCGCTCCATCGCCAAGCGTGCCGAGGCCTATCTGAAGTCCACCGGCATCGGCGATACCGCCTACTTCGGTCCGGAACCGGAATTCTTCATTTTCGATTCCGTCACCTGGGGTGACGACATGTCCGGCTGCCACGTGAAGATCGGCTCCGAAGAAGCCGCCTGGTCCTCCGGCGAGCAGACCGAAGTCGGCAACATCGGCCACCGGCCCAAGGTGAAGGGCGGCTACTTCCCCGTGCCCCCCATCGACTCCTTCCAGGACATCCGTTCCGCCATGTGCCTGGCCCTGGAAGAAATGGGCGTGCCCGTGGAAGTGCATCACCACGAAGTGGCCACCGCCGGCCAGTGCGAGATCGGCACCAAGTTCTCCACCCTGGTGCAGCGCGCCGACTGGACCCAGATCCAGAAATACGTGATCCACAACGTGGCCCACAGCTACGGCAAGACCGCCACCTTCATGCCCAAGCCCATCGTCGGCGACAACGGTTCCGGCATGCACGTGCACCAGTCCATCTGGAAGGACGGCAAGAACCTGTTCGCCGGCAACGGCTATGCCGGCCTGTCCGAACTGGCCCTGTACTACATCGGCGGCGTCATCAAGCACGCCAAGGCCCTGAACGCCATCACCAACCCCGGCACCAACTCCTACAAGCGTCTGGTGCCCGGCTTCGAAGCCCCGGTGATGCTGGCCTACTCCGCCCGCAACCGCTCCGCCTCCATCCGCATACCCCACGTGCAGTCCGACAAGGCCCGCCGGATCGAGACCCGCTTCCCCGACCCCATCGCCAACCCCTACATGTGCTTCGCCGCACTGATGATGGCTGGCCTGGACGGCATCCAGAACAAGATTCACCCGGGCGACCCCGCCACCAAGAACCTGTACGACCTGGAGCCGGAAGAAGAAGCCAAGATCCCGACCGTCTGTTCCAGCCTGGAAATGGCCCTGGAGCACCTGGACAAGGATCGCGAGTTCCTGACCAAGGGCGGCGTGTTCAGCAACGAGTTCATCGACGCCTACATCGAACTGAAGATGGAAGAAGTCACCCGCATCCGGATGACCACCCACCCCGTCGAATTCGACATGTACTACAGCGTCTGATGATGCTTGCCTGGACCGGTTGCGGCCGGTTCAACAGGGAAAAGGCGGGATACGTTCCCGCCTTTTTTCTTTCCCGCCTTGCCCGGCGCGGATTCAGGCTAAACTTGGCCCGTTCCCTGCCCATGCCGACGATGCGTTCCTACCTGCTTGTCTTCCTACTGGCCGCGATCTCCCCCGCCCGGGCGGAGATCTACAAGTTCGTGGACGAGAACGGCGTGGTCACCTACACCAACATGCCCCGTCCGGGCAGCAAGCCCAAGCTGGTCATCCCCGACCTGGGCGCCCCCACCAAGGCCGATGGCACTGCCACCGTCCCCGCCAAGCCCCGGAGCAGTGGCAAGGTGCCCACACCCAGCTACTTCCCCAAGGTGGATTCCGGCACCCAGCGCAAACGCGACGACATGCGCCGCCAACTCCTGGAAGAGGAACTACGCAGCGAACAACGCAACCTGAGCGCCGCCAAGGGGGCCCTGGTCAACGCCGGCCGCCAGCCGGGCAGTGATGCGGCCAAGCTGGCCGACGCCGTGCGCATGCACGAAAAGAACATCGAGATGCTCAACAAGGAACTGTCCCACATCCGCTGAGCCGGCCGGCCACCGGCCTTTGCTAGAATGCTCGGCTCACTTCATCGAGTCCGACGCCATGCGTATTTCCCAATCCTTCCTCTCCACCAGCAAGGAAGCCCCCAACGAAGCCGAACTGGCCAGCCACAAGCTGATGCTGCGGGCCGGCCTGATCAAGCGCCTGGGCTCGGGCCTCTATACCTGGATGCCCCTGGGCCTGCGGGTGCTGCGCAAGGTGGAAGCAGTGGTGCGGGAGGAGATGAACCGGGCCGGCGCCCTGGAACTGCTCATGCCCGCCGTGCAGCCCGCCGAACTGTGGCAGGAATCCGGCCGCTGGGCCGTGTTCGGCCCCCAGATGCTGAAGATCAAGGACCGTCACGACCGGGACTTCTGCTTCGGCCCCACCCACGAGGAAGTCATCACCGACCTGGCCCGCAAGGAGATCCGCTCCTACCGCCAGTTGCCGGTGAACTTCTACCAGGTGCAGACCAAGTTCCGCGACGAGATCCGCCCCCGTTTCGGCGTCATGCGCGCCCGGGAATTCCTCATGAAGGACGCCTACTCCTTCCACGCCAGCGAGGACAGCCTGGATGCCACCTACCAGACCATGTACGCCGCCTACAGCCGCATCTTCACCCGCCTGGGCCTGAAGTTCCGGGCCGTGGCCGCCGACACCGGCGCCATCGGCGGTTCCGGCTCCCACGAGTTCCACGTGCTGGCCGACTCCGGCGAGGACGGGATCGCCTTCTGTCCCGAATCCGACTTCGCCGCCAATGTGGAAATGGCCGAGGCCCTGGCTCCCGCTGCGCCCCGTCCCGCCGCCAGCGAAGCCCTGCGCGACGTGGACACGCCGAAGCAGACCGCCTGCGAGGACGTGGCCGCCCTGCTGGGCATCCCGCTCCAACGCACGGTGAAACTCATCGCCGTGGTGGCCGGCGAGGCCATGCACGCCCTGCTGGTGCGGGGTGACCACAGTCTCAACGAAGTGAAAGCCGGCAAGCTGGAAGGCCTGTCCGACTTCCGCCTGGCCACGGAAGAGGAAATCCGTGCCGCCTTCAACTGCCCCCCGGGCTTCCTGGGCCCCATCGGCCTGGACCGGACCCGCATCCGGGTCATTGCCGACCGCACCGTGGCGGCCATGGCCGACTTCGTCTGCGGTGCCAACAAGCCCAAATTCCACACCGCCGGGGTCAATTGGGGACGGGACTTGCCGGAACCGGACCTGGTGGCCGACATCCGCAACGTGGTGGAAGGGGACCCCTCCCCCGACGGCCAGGGCAGCCTGGGCCTGTGCCGGGGCATCGAAGTGGGCCACATCTTCAAGCTGGGCACCAAGTATTCCGAAGCCCTGGAGGCGAAGTACCTGGACGCCGACGGCAAGTCCCAGGTGCTGGTCATGGGCTGCTACGGCATCGGCGTGTCGCGCATCGTCGGCGCCGCCATCGAACAGGGCAACGACGAGCGGGGCATCGTCTTCCCCCAGTCCATGGCCCCCTTCGAACTGGCCATCGTGCCCCTGGGTCTGAAGCGCAGCGACGCGGTACGCGAGGCCGCCGAGGCCCTCTATAATCAGATGGCTGCCGCCGGCATCGACGTGGTTCTCGACGACCGGGATGAACGCCCCGGCGTGATGTTCGCCGACATGGAACTCATCGGCGTGCCCCACCGGGTAGTGGTGAGCGAACGGGGCCTCAAGGAAGGCATGCTGGAATACCAGGGCCGGACGGAAACTTCCGGCACGAAGATTGCTCAACAAGAGGCAATGGAATTCATCAAGGGACGGGTATTGGGATGTCGAAACGCGGTTTGAGGTTGTTGATCGGCGGCCTGGCCCTGATGGCCGGCCAGGCCATGGCGGGTGCCCAGAAATATGAACCCCTCTCGGCCAGCGTGCGTTCCCAGCTGTCCAAGGCCGTGGCTGATTCCGCCGTGGAAAAGGCCGCCTTCGCCGAATCCCCCCAGGTCCAGGCCTGGCTGGCGGAGATGTCCCGCCGTCTGGAAAAACGCATCCCCGATCCGGAATACCGTCGAGATTTCCTCAACACCGTCCACTATGAGTCGATCCGGGCCGGCCTGGACCCGGAACTGGTGCTGGGCCTCATCGAGGTGGAAAGCGGCTTCCGCAAGTACGCCGTATCCAGCGCCACCGCCCAGGGCTACATGCAGGTCATGCCCTTCTGGACCAAGCTGATCGGCACCCAGGACCAGAATCTCTTCCACCTGCGCACCAACCTGCGCTATGGCGTGACCATTCTGCGCCACTACCTGGACATCGAACGGGGCGACCTGTTCCGGGCCCTGGGACGCTACAACGGCAGCCTGGGCAAGCCGGAATATCCCAACATGGTCTATGCCGCCTGGCGCAACAAGTTCACCTACGGCATCACGCCCAAGGCCCGGTCCAAACAGGCCGAGGCCGGAATCACACGCAAAGGCTCCTGACCCGCCGGGGAGCCGGACAGTCCACCACTGATTTCAATCGGACGAATTGCGGCGTAGCCGCCTGGCCCCTGGGACGGGCCACGCGCAACCAAGCCATAGGCCTGTATGCGGCTGTGCTGCATTGCCGTTGACTGACGACAACAAGGAAAAGGGGAGTGGGGCGATGGAAGGGAATCGAACCCTCGACACCTGGAGCCACAATCCAGTGCTCTACCAACTGAGCTACCACCGCCACCGGTAAACCGAGTGCCGTTGCGATGCCCACAGAGTGGCCCGGGCGATCACAAGGAGGCGGGATTATACCCGAACTCGGTTCCGCCGCCAGAGACTTCAGCGAGTTCCCGCCGGCAGCAGGGCATCCATCGGCGCCAGACTGGCATCCCAGCCATATTCGGTCACCACCCTGCTGCGGGCGGCCGGCCCGCAGACGAAGCCGTCCAGGACCCGGCCGACGGCCTGGGCGAATTCCGTACCGGTCTCGGCGCGCAACACTTCCTCCCCTACCCGGGCCTGGATGCCTTCCAGGGCCTGGGGGCTGGAGACCACGCTTTTGCCCATGGCCATGGCCTCCAGGACCTTGTTCTGGATGCCGCGGGCAATGCGCAGGGGGGCCACCACGACGGAGGCATGGGCCAGATAGGGCCGCACATCCTCCACCCGTCCGGTGACCACCACGGCCTCCCCCGCCAGGGCCTGGACATCGGCGGCCGGCCGGCTGCCGACGATGTAGAACACGACCTCCGGGTAAGCCCGGCGCAGAGCCGGCAGGGCTTCACCCACGAACCAGGCCACTGCGTCCACGTTGGGCCAGTAATCCATGGCCCCGGTGAACACCAGGGCCCGGATGCCGGGTGGGAAGGGATTGGGATAGTCCCGATCCGGGGAGAAGAACTCCGCGTCCACACCGTTGTTGAAATACCCCACCCGGCCTGCCGATTCGGGTGCCAGGGCGCGGAAATCATCGGCTTCACTGGGGGAGACGAACAGGCTGGCATCGAAGGTACGGGCCACCCGTCGCTCCCAGTCCAGCAACAGGCGGCCTTCCCTGGCGTAAACCCAGGACAGGGGCCAGGATCGGGTCGGCGCGTACTGCCGCCACTTGTCCGAGTCGATATCCACGAAGTCCATGATGCGGGGCAAGGACGCATCCATGACGTACTGGGCCATGGCCGAGGAATAGACCACGGCGGCATCCATGCCGGCGGCCAGCTTGCCGTTCACCCAGGCCGCCAGGGTACGGTCCCGGTAATAGGGCAGGGACAGAGCCCGGCCCTGGAGCAGGCCGCGCAGGGAACGGAACTTGGCCCGGGGGGGATGCAGGGGACGGAGCAGGACATCGGCACAGACACCCTTGAGATGATCGGCATGGCGCCAGTCTTCCGGGTCATCCACGAAAGCGCCCAGATGGACCCGCCAGTCCCGGGCCAGGTGGCGCAACAGGTGCCAGGAGCGGATCTTGTCGCCCTTGTCCGGCGGATAGGGGATGCGATGGACCAGGTAGAGCAGGTCGCGGGCCATGGGCCTATCGTCCCCCTCAGCCCAGGTTGCGGACGATGTGGGGCCCGAGGAAATTGGCCACCGGCAGGGGCAGGCGCCGCCAGGCCTCGATGAACAGGCGGTACTTGGGATTGTTGGGGTTGTTCTCCGGCACCCGGTCGGCGGTCACCAGGTGGTAGCGATAGTTCAGAGGCTGGGGCTCGAAACCCCAGTTACGCTTGAAGTCGTAGGGCCCGGTGCCCACCTTGCTGCGCCCGTAGTCGAACACCTTGTAGCCCCTTTCGCAGGCTTGGCGCAACAGTTCCCAGTACTTGAAATCGTTGGCGGCCAGGCCCCGGGCATCCTCGGTATCCCCGGCGTAATAGGGCAGGACCTCGTCGCGGAAATAGAAGCTGAGCACACCGGTGACCAGTTTGCCGTCGGGCGCCCGCACCAGCAACACGTCGCAGTCGGGTCCGAACTCCTGGCGCAACAGGGCGAAGAAGCGCTTGGGCAGGGCCGGGGTGCCGTGGCGATGGACGTTATCGGCAAAGACCGAGAAGAAACCATCCACGCCCGGTTCCCCCTCGGCGCGCAGGTCGTTCTTGATGCCTTTGCGCACCATGGCCCGTTGCTTGCGGGGGATGGCCAGCATGTTCTTTTCCACGTCCGGATCAATGGCCTTGCGAAAGGTGACGTAGAGATCGGTGCCTGGCCAGGATTCGTCATGGGGTGCATCCCGGTCCCGGTATTCAAGGTGGCCCACCCCCAGTTCCCGGGCCAGCCGCCGGGCATGGGCATCCAGGACGGCGCGGGCTTCCGGGCTGGCGGCGGCGATGCCGCCATAGACGCAAAAAGGCAGGGCAGTGAGGCTATGGCCGAACAGGCGGCTCTTGATCTCCCCCAGGGGCAGGACTCCTCGTATCTCGCCATTCTCTTCGGCCAGCAGGAAGTGGGTGCGATGGCCGAAAGCCACTTCGATGACCCGCTTCCAGCCGAAGCGATGGAAGAAGGTGGCCTCGGGCAGGGCGAACACGAAGGCATCCCAGGCTGCGGCATCCGCCTCGCCGGCGGGGCGTACGGTCAAGGCCATGGAATCAGGCGGCCAATTCCCGGGCGTACACCCGGTCGGCGCGTCCCCAGCGGAAATCCCGGCATAGGCGGTCCAGTTTGGCCTCCATGCGGCCCAGGTTCACGTAGTGGCGGAAGCGGCTCTTGAGGGGGGCGCCGGGCACCCGGGGTTGGTCCGGGTCCACTTCCCAGGGATGGAAGTAGAACATGGCTGGCCGGCCATCCGTGCGGTTCACCCGGTCGATGAGCCATCGAGAAGCGGCGTAGGGCAACAGGCGGAAGAATCCGCCCCCCGCCGCCGGCAGATTGCGGCCGTGCCAGTCCACGGTGGTGGGTGGCATCTCCAGCAGGGACGGGGTGGCCTCGGGGCGGTAGGGGAAACGGGGGGCGCCGGGCATGCCGTAGTGGTCGTGGGCGATGGGATAGATGCTGGAACTGTAACGGTGACCCGTTTCGGCCAGCACATCCAGAGCCCACAGGTTGGTCTGTCCGATGGAAAAGCTGGGCGCCCGGTAACCCCGGACCGGGACTCCGCCGAGGTCTTCCAGCAGGGACTTGGCCCGGCTCACGTCGGCACGGAATTCGGCCTGGGAAAGATGGGAGGCCCGCTGGTGGCCGTAGCCATGGCTGGCCAATTCGTGTCCGTGGGCAACGATGCGCCGCACCACCATGGGATGGCGCTCGGCGATCCAACCCAGGGTGAAGAAGGTGGCGTGGATGCCGTGCCGCTCGAACAGGGCCAGGATGCGTTCCACGTTGGCTTCCACCCGACAGGGCCAACGTTCCCACGCCTCACGGGGGATGGTGTGCTCAAAGGCGCCGACCTGGAAGTAGTCCTCCACGTCCACGCTCATCACGTTGGTGATGTCGCCCTCCAACATCCCTCAGCCCCACCGAGCGGCCAAACCACCCGACCAAGCGGAATCCCGATGACCGGCAGGCAGATGGGATGCAAACCTCATTCGCTTTCCTGACCGGCGGTGACGGTGTAGAGAACCTTGCGCACCAGGGGGATGAGCCGGTTCAGGGAGCGCTCCATGGCCGCCAGGCGGATTTCCAGATCCTCCGGCAACAGGACGGTTGTGCCGATCTGTACCGGCATGCCAGCCGTACCCTGGATATCCACCGCGGTGCCGGTGTGGGGCTTATGCCGGCCCGACTGATGGTGGACTTCCTGCTGCATGTCGGCGATGACTTCCTGGACCGCCTCGGAATCCAGGTGATTCCGTTCCTCCAGGTAACCGAACAGCATCAGCCGGTCGCACAGGGTGTTGATGCGCCTGGGCACGCCACTGGTGAACTGGAAGATGGCATCGAAGGCATCTTCACTGAAGGCCGGATTGCCCTGCCAGCCTGCCGTGTTGAGGCGGTGGAGGATGTATTGGATGGTTTCAGGCCGGTCCAGAGGACCCAGGTGATAGGAGGCGATGACCCGTTGCCGCAATTGCAGCATCTCCGCACTCTGGATGGTGTCACGGAACTCCGGCTGGCCCAGCAGAAAGCTTTGCAGCAGAGGTTTGTCGCCCTCGTGGAAGTTGGACAGCATGCGCAACTCCTCGATGGCCCGGTGGGGCAGGTTCTGGGCCTCGTCAACGATGAGCAGGGGCCGCCGATTCTGGCGCACGGCCAGGCGCAGGTAATCCTCCAAGCTCTTGAGCAGGGCGGACTTGGTGATTCCTTCCGCCTGGAGGCCGAAGGATGTGGCCACGCTGCGCAGGGTGTCGTCAGCGTCCAGTTGGGTGCTCACCAATTGGCCGATGAGGTAGGAACCGTTTTCCAGTTTCTTCAGCAGACTCTTAACCAGCAGGGTCTTGCCCGCCCCCACGTCGCCGGTGATGACGATGAAGCCCTCGCCCAGGGACAGACCGTACTCCAGATAGGCAAAAGCCCGCTTGTGGCCTTTGCTGGCGTAGAAGAAACGGGGATCGGGGTTGAGCTGGAAGGGCTTGTCCCGCAGGTGGTAATAGCTCTCGTACATGGTCAGAAGCTCAGGTTGACCCGGGCGGAAAGCGAGTTCTCGCTATATCCGCCGGTCGTGGACTTGTCGGAACGATCCAGATGCCGGGCTTCCAGGACGCCGGTGGCATCCTTGGCCAGCTTGCGCGACAACATCCAGGACAGGTTCCAGTCCTCGCTTTCCGATCCAGCGTAATCGGACTGACTGGAGGATAGGGTCAGGGTGGAGGTCAGCCGGGAATTCAAACGCCAGTTCCAACTGCCCGACAGGCTGGTGGTGTTGCTGCTTAAGGCAGCGGCCAACGCATCGAGGCGGTTGTCGCTGAGGCTCAGGGAGAAGGTGCTCTTGCCGGTGTTGTAGCTGGTAGTACCCACCCAGGTCTTGGTCAGGTTGAATCCGTCCTGCAAGGAAGGGACGGAGATGGGCACGACCAGACCGGGAATGAGAACGCATGAGGTATCCGACGGCACGGATCCCTCGGGGACCATGATGACCGAGACGCCACACATGTAGCCCACATAGGAGACGCTGTTCGAGATCAGGGCAAACGTGTCCACAACCTGTTCCGAGTAACGCAGGGACCAGGCTGAACGGCGCGTGCGGTGGCCGAAATCAAGGGAGTAGGAGTTGCCGTTGAACCGCTTGCCCAAGGTGGCAGCCAGCCGGGTCCGGGGGGAGGGGTTCCAACTCATCCCCAGGTTCCAATAGGAGCCGCCGTTTTGCTGGAAACCGGCGGTGTTGCCGTCATTGGAGTCTTGGCCCAGGGTGGCATTCACCTGGGTCTTGCGGGAGATCAGATAGCCCAGGGTGCCGTGCAGTGATGAGACGCGCTTGGCACTGGCGTCGCCGTTGCTGTTCTGCTGCTGGTAGCCCAGGGACCAGGGCAGGCGGTTGAAAGCGGTTCCGCTGGACAACTGGATGTTGAGGTTGTTGCCTGCGGTGTTGGAAATGGTGGCTCCGTCCGTGTCCGCCAGGGAAAACTGCCAGCGGGCATCGAGTTTGGCCATATTGCCAAACCGGCTGCGCCAGGAAGGCGTCAGGCTCAGACTGCGGGTTTCCAGGCTGTTGCCCGTGGTGTTGTAGTTGCCCGTGCCGCTTGGCAGGGTCTGGTCGGCATTGCGTTGACTGATGTGGGCCCCGGCATCCAGGAAAAAGCTGTCTTCCAGCAATTCGGTCCGCAGGTTGGCACTGAGCTGGTGGTTGAGGGCGTTCTCATCGCTGTCGTGGCTGAACACCAGGGCTTGCAGGCCGTAATCCACCTGATAATTCGCCCGGCCACCCTTGCCGGTGAGGGAGAGGCCCGGACGGATTTCGGTCAGGAAGGCGGATTGCCCACCCGTCGTGTCGAGATCGATGTTGTCCGAGTAACGCCCCATGACGGACAAGGTGGGCGACAGCCGCCAATCCCCCCAGGCCGTGGTGGCGGCCAGGGCCAGGGACAGGAGCAGAAGGCGCTGGCTACAGGGCTTTTTGGCTTGTTTCAGCATACGCTCCATAGCCGCCGTAACCATAACCATAGCCATAGTAATCGCCCGCTCCGGTACGGATCGGTGCCTTGTTGAGGACGATGCCCACGTGCTCGCAATCGGCCAGATGGGACAAGGCCTCCTTGATGGCCTCCTGGGGCGTACTTTCCGCCTCCACCACGAAGACGATCTGCCCCATGTACGAAGCCAGCACGGAGGCCTCGCTGGTGGCCAGCAGCGGGGGGCTGTCGAAGATGACCACCCGGTCGTGATAGCGGCTGGATATCTCCCGCACGAAGTTCTTCATGGCCGAACTGGCCAGGAGTTCCGTGGCGTGGGAGAAACCGCGCCCGGAAGGCAGCACGGTGAGTTTGGCGATATCCGTTTTGATCAGCACTTCGGAAAGGGGCATGGTGGGATCGCGCAGCACGTCCAGCAGCCCCTTCTCGGCCTCCAGGCCCAGGTAGCGGATCACCGACGACTTGGCCACGTCCGCATCCACCAGCAGGACGGTGGTGTCCAGTTCGGTGGCCATGCTGATGGCCAGATTCACGGCCGTGAAGGACTTGCCCTCCCCTGGCACGGAACTGGTCACCATGATCAGGTTGCCGTTGGGCAGCGGCGCGGTATTGCCATGGCCCAGGGCATTGCTCAGCAGGGGGCGCTTGATCAGGCGGTATTCCTCGGCGATCTTGCTGCGCCCGGCATCGGGAGTGAGGGCGCCCGCCTCCCGCAGGCGGGCCAGGTTGACCGTGCCCCGCTGACTGCCGATGACGGTGGCCGGGCCCTCATCGTCCTGTCGGACCATGGGGGTGGGCCGGGGAGTCTGGGGCACGGCCGGCTGGGCGGCAAAGGAAGCCTCGACCCGTTCGATGGCCGCCTCGATGAGGCGGCTTTGTTCGCTGTCACTGGCAACAGGCGCCTGGGGCGGTGGGGAAGCCTGGGTTTGACCCGGTGCCAACTCGGGATGTCCCATCTTGCCTGCCGCGCGTTCGATGATGCTCATGGTGTCTCCTCGCTCAGGCGGCCGGTGACAGGACCAGGTAGTAGATCAACTGGGCCAGCAGCGCCAGCAGGAGGCCAGTCAGGCCAGCGGCGAACAGGAGGTTGCCGCGCCGCAGGCTGCGCTGCCTGGCCTCGGTCTCGATCAGGGTGACCATGCCGAGCAGGGGATAGCTGGTCAGTTCACGAATCTGCCGGCGGCCATCCACCGTGGGCCGCAATTGCGCCAGGAGGAAGGCAAGTCCCAGGCCGGCCCCAAGGCCACCGAAGGGGACCATGCTGACCAGCATGGGCCGGTTGGGCCAGGCCGGTTCGTTGGGCACCCGGGGCGGGTCCACCACGCGGAAGTCCACCACGTCGGTCTTGCTTTCCACTTCGCCGGAAAGCGTGGCCGTTTCCCGGCGCGCCAGCATTTCTTCGTAGTTTTTCTTGTAGACGTCGTAATCCCGCATGAGCTGGGTGTATTCCGCCTCGATCTGGGGAATGCGGTCCACCGAGCGGTAGAGATCATTGTGCTTGTTCTGTAGTTGCCCGACCCGGGCCTTGAGCGACGCCACGGTGGCGTCCGCGTCGGCGATGGACAGGGAGAGCTGCTGATACACGGGATTCTGGGCCTTGACCGCTGCCCCCGGAGGCAGCGCCTTGGCGGCGGATTCCTCTTCCTGCTTCTTCTGTTCCATGAGCCGGGCGATGAGTTGCCGGGTACGGGTGATCTCGGGGTGCAGATCGGTATAGCGCAGGCGCAGGCTGTCGAGTTGGGATTGCAGGGCGGAAATACGGCCGTCCAGCGCGGAGGAAGTGGGGGTGGAAACCACTGGCGGGGGTGCCACGAGCACTTCTTCCTGGTCGGCCAACTGCTGCTGCAACTGAGCCTTGCGCCGGCTGGCTTCCTCCAGTTCGAACCGGGCCTGCTCCAGGGCCACCTTGACTTCGTTCAACTTGGAGTAGAAATCCCCGCCCTGTCCGGGCATGGTGCCCACATTGCGCCGCTTGAATTCTTCAAGCTGCTTTTCCTTGTCGAGCAGTTTGTCCTCGTAGGCCTTCAACTGGTCGTCGATGAATTTCTGGGTGTTGGAAATGTCCTTGCGGGCCCCGCCCAGGCTGCTCTCGGTGAAGATGGTGAGCAGGGCCTGCACCACCCGCTTGGCCAAATCCCGGTTGGAATTCTGGTAGGAGATGGTGTAGAGGTTCTCCCGCTCGGTACCCTGGAGCTTGATGGCCTTGCCCAGGTCCGCGTAGAGATCCTCCTGCTGCTTGGGCGTCTTGGCGCGCAGATCCAGGTCGGTCATGCGCGCCACCTTTTCCAGATTGGGACGGCTGGCCAGGGTGCGGGTCATGAGGCTGACCTGCTGGTCCAGGTTGGGCTGGACGGCCAGACCGGAAAGCAGGGGGCGCAGGAGGGACTGGGTGTCCACGTAGACCCGGGCCTGGGCCTGGTATTGATTCTCCAGCAGGTAGATCCAGACCCAGCCCACCAGGGAAATGGTCCAGGCGACGCCCAATGCGATCCAGCGCCGCCGCCATACACCGTGGGCGTAACCGACGACCTGCGACAAGGCCTCATTCATGTGGACAGGCTCCAGGCGCGGTCAAGCCGCGCAGCGTAGGGATTGCCAAGGGGATCAGAACCAGCTTTCGGGAATGATCAGCACGTCGCCGGGACGCATGTCCACGTTGGCCGACACGTCGCCCCCCTTGATCAGATCTTCCAGGCGCACGCCATACTGCTGCGGCTTGCCATCCACGACACGGAGGATGCTGGCCCGATTGCCGGCGGCAAAATCGGTGAGTCCGCCCACGGAGATCATCACGTCCACCAGGGACATTCTCTCCCGGTAGTTGAGGGCCTGGGGCTTGGCCGCCTGGCCGACGACGCGGATCTGTTGGTCATAAGGCCCCACGCCTCCCGAAACGGTCACGGTCACCACCGGATCCTGGATGTATCGGCCCAGCACCTTCTCGATGTCCCGGGCCAACTGGGACGGGGTCTTGCCGCTGGCAGGCATGTCCTCCACCAGGTTCATGGTCACCTTGCCGTCGGGCCGGATGGGGAAACTGCCGGTGACTTCCGGATTGCCCCAGACGAAGACGCTCACCGTGTCACCGGGGCCCAGCAGATAAAGCCATTCGGCGGATTCGGCCGCCTTGGCGGGTGCCGGTGGATAGACGGGTCCATTGGCGCAGGCGGACAGCAGCCCAGCCAGCAGGGCGGGCAACACATAGCGTTTCATCCGGGTTCTCCCACAACAGGTCATTGAGCGCTTGGATTATGCCACACGCGCCATGACGGCATTTCCGGAAAAAACTTGAGTCTCACGCCCCTCCCGGCCCGCCGGGCCGGTCAATCCAGCCAGCGCACCAGGTAGTAGAGCCGGAATCCTTCCGATGAACGGGAAGGCCCGGAAGCGACGGCGGCGAAGCGCCCTGCCTCCGGCCTGGCAGCGGCCCGGGCTTCAGCTTCGCTGGCGTGGGGAGTCACGCAGTTCTCCGGGAAACGCTTGCGGTTGCGGCCACCCGGCGCATAGATCACCACCGGTCCCGTGCCCAGCAGGGAAGCCTCTGAGTCGGCGATGAGGCTGGCAATGGCTTCCGCCATCAATTGAGTTTCCGGCCCGGCGGCACGAATTCCATGGTCTGGCTGGCGGCCGGCTCGTCGCTGTAGCGGGGCCGCTCGTTGCGCGCCAGGCCCAGGGCCTCGGCCAGTTCCGCCTCCCGGGCGGAGATGAGGCCCAGACACATGCGGATGTTCTCCACCGTATCCGGCGCCAGGGGGCTTGGCACGCCATCCCGGGGGGCCAGGTCACGCACGACGGAGGTCAGGGTCTTGCGCATGGCGCGCAGGATCTGCTGTTCCTTGGACAATTCTGCTTCCTGGCTCATGATGGTCCTTGCTCTGGCTGACCCGGTGGTCGGAGGGCCATTGTGGCCATCCGCAAGGGCCGGGGTCAACCGCGCCGCCGGCAGGGGGAAGGCGCATCGAGGACTGTCCCAGCCCCACCGGCTCAAGTAAACTCCCGGCCTGCCGATAGAAAACGACAGAATCAGAACGGAATCTGGCGTCATGAAAGTCCACTCTCTCCTGCCCATCCTCGTCGCCTTCTCCCTGGGGGGTTGCGCCGCCAATGGCGACCCCAGGGACCCCCTGGAACCCGTGAACCGGGCGGTGCA
Organism: Thiobacillus denitrificans; assembly: GCA_020723405.1. Classification (GTDB taxonomy): domain Bacteria; phylum Pseudomonadota; class Gammaproteobacteria; order Burkholderiales; family Thiobacillaceae; genus PFJX01. Next base: position 279,409 of record DYIY01000004.1, read on the forward strand.
CAACTTCAATGAAGGTTTCGACCAGGTGCTGCTCAAGCCCGTGGCCCAGGTTTACGACACCCTGCTGCCCGATTTCGCCAAGACCAGCGTGGGCAACTTCTTCTCCAACCTGGGCGACGTCACCGTCCTGGCCAACGACATCCTGCAATTCAAGCTGGAGCAGGGCAGCCGGGACTTCATGCGGCTGGCCGTCAACTCCACCTTCGGCATCCTGGGTCTGCTGGACGTGGCCAGCGAAATGGGTCTGCAGAAGCACAACGAGGATTTCGGCCAGACCCTGGGCTACTGGGGCATCGGCAGCGGCCCCTATCTGGTGCTGCCCTTCATCGGCCCCAGCAACATCCGTGACACCGCAGGCTTCCTGGTGGACACGGAATACACCGACCTGGCGCGCAACCACGACGACGTCGCCACCCGCAACCCGGTGCTGGCCCTGCGCGTGGTCAGCCGCCGGGCCGACCTGCTGGACGCCAAGCGGGCCGTGGAATCCGCCGCCCTGGACGAATACGAGTTCACTCGCGACTTCTACCTGGAGCGGCGCAAGTCCCTGGTCCACGACGGCAAGCCGCCAAAAGAAGAGGAATGAACAAGGCCTTCGTCCGGGAGGAGGCGCCGGAGGAAGAAGACGACGAAGTCCAGGCCCCCGCCCTCCCCGCTGGCACCCGCAACTACATGACCCCGGGCGGCCACGCCCGGATGCAGGCCGAACTGGCCCGGCTGGTGCGGGTGGAACGCCCCGAGGTGGTCCAGGTGGTGTCCTGGGCCGCCAGCAACGGCGACCGCTCCGAGAACGGCGACTACCTCTACGGCAAGAAGCGCCTGCGGGAGATCGACCGGCGCATCCGCTTCCTCACCAAGCGCCTGGAGAACGCCCTGGTGGTGGACCCCCGGGACCAGGACAGCACCGACGTGGTGTTCTTCGGCGCCACCGTCACCGTGCTCGAGGAAGCCGGCCACGAAAGCCGCTACAGCATCGTCGGCCTGGACGAGGCCGACCCGGGCCGCAACCGCATCTCCTGGATCTCCCCCCTGGCCCGGGCCCTGCTCAAGGCACGGGTGGGCGACACCGTACGCTTCCAGGCCCCCGGCGGGCTGCGGGAGCTGGAAATCGTGGACGTGGAATACATCCTGCTGGACTGACGTCCTTCCGCTATCATCCTTAAGACAACGACCCGAGAGCGAAGCCATGGACTCCATCCGCATCCTGCTGGTTGACGATCATCCCCTCCTGCGTCTGGGCGTGCGCCGCTCCCTGGAAAGCCAGGAAGGCTTCAGCGTGGCGGCGGAATGCGCCGACCTGGCCGCCGTGCGCGCCTGGCTGGGCGGCGGCGGCAAAGCCGACGTGGCCATCCTGGACCGCAGCCTGCCCGACGGCGACGGCCTGGAAGTGGCCCCCCTGCTCAAGGCCGCCGGCATGAAGGTCATCGTCCTCACCGTGGAGGACGGGGACGAGGAAATCCGCGCCGCCATCGACGCCGGCGTGGACGGCTACCTGCTCAAGTCCTCGGACACGGAACAGATCAGCCACGCCATCGGCATCGTCCTCCAGGACGCCGGCGCCTTCCCGCCCCAGGTGGTGCAGAAGCTCACCCGCTCCGCCGGCGAGGACCCCCTGGCCAAGCTGTCCGGCCGGGAACTGGAGATCGCCGAATACGTGGCCCAGGGCTACAGCAACAAGGTCATCGGCGGCAAGCTGAACCTGTCCGACAACACGGTGCGCAACCACCTGGCCAACATCATGCAGAAACTGGGCTTCCACAACCGGGTCCAGGTGGCCACCCTGGTGTTGCAGCACCTGAAGAAGACCAAGCGGGTCTGATGAAACGCCGGGCGGCCGCCTTCCTCAGCCTGATCCTGCGGGGTTTCCTGGCCCTCAGCCTGGCCTGCCTGCCCGCCGCCCAGGCCTGGGCCATGGCCGATCTGGCCGACGACGCCCCGCCGCCCTGCCACGCCATGGCCGACGACGGCCCATCGCCCCAGCAAAGCGACGGCGATTGCACCCACTGCCACGGCCAGTGCCACTGCCTGGCCGCCCTGGCCCTGCCCCGGGTGTCCCCCGTGCAGGCCAGCCGGCCGCCGGCGGTCTGGGACGCCTGGATTCCGCTCCCCCCCGACGATCCCGCCTTCGCCCCCACCGCCCCGCCCCCCCGGGCCTGACCTGCCGTTCCCGTTTCCCTGAGTCCGAAGCGGCGCATCCGCTTCGCTGAACGGAGGTCATCATGACGAGTCCCTTGCCCCGCATCCGCCCGGGCGCGCGTTACCACCGCGCCGGGCCCCTGCCTTCCCTGCTGTTCCTGTCCACCCTCCTGGCCGGCTGCGCCAGCCTGGACACCGGGCCCGCCCGGCAAGCCGTGAACCAGGACGTCCTGCGCCTGAGCGGCCATAGCCCGACCGGCTTCAGCCGTCCCGCCTTGCCCCTGGCCGTGCCCAGCGCCGCCGAGGCGGCCCGCTTGAGCCTGGCCAACGGCCCCCGGGTCAACGCCATCCTGGCCGGCCTGGACCAGGCCGAGGCCGAAGCCGTCCAGGCCGGCCTGTTGCGGAACCCCTTCCTCCACGCCACCGTCCTGGACCCCCGGGATGGTCCGGGCCGGGCCCTGGACCTGGGCCTGTCCTGGGACCTGGCCGGCCTCCTCAGTCTGGGCCCCCGCCGGGAAGCCGCCGACCAGGCCCGGGCCGCCGCCCGGCTGGAGGCGGTCTCCGGCCTGCTGGACCTGGCCGTCCAGAGCAGGGCCGCCTGGTACGCCCACCTGGCCCACCGGGAGTCCGCCGTCCTGCTGACCGATCAGGCCGAGGCTGCCGATCTGGCCGCACGGATCGCCCAGCGTCTGGAAGAAGCCGGCAACCTGCCCCCCCTGGCCGCCGCCGGGGCCCGGGCCGGGCAACTGGAAACCCGCTTCGCCCAGGAGGACACGGCAGCGGTCGCCCGGGCCAGCGGAGAACGGCTGGCCGCCCTGCTGGGTGTCGCCCACCCGGACGGCCTGACCCTGCCCGAGGGCATTCCCCGCCTGCCCGAAAACGACCCGCCGCCGCCGGACCCTGCTGCCCTGGAAAAGACCAATCTGGCCCTGGCCCGGCTGAACGCCCAACTGGAACAGGCCCGCCGCCAGAGCGCCGCCCTGGACCGGCAAAGCGGACTGGACAGCCTGGAACTGGGCTGGAGTTGGGATCGGGAAGCCAGCGGCGAATGGAAGGATGGCCCCAGCCTGGGCCTGGCCTTGCCCCTGTTCGACACCGGCCAGGCCCGCCGGGCCGCCGCCCGTTTCAAGTCCGACGAGTTGGAAGCCAGGCGCAGCGAGGCCCGGCTGGCCCTGGCCCGGGAAGCCCGGGAGGCCCACCAGCGCATGACCCGGGCCCGGGCCCGGGTGGAAGCCCTGCGGGAGGAACTGCTGCCCCTGCTGGGCGAAGCCGGCGACCAGGCCCTGCTGCAATACAACGCCATGCAGAAGAGCCCCTTCCACCTGCTCGACCTGAAGCGCCGGGAACTGGAGGCCCTGGGCCGCCTGGTCGCCGGCCTGGGCGACTACTGGCAGGCCCGCACCGCCCTGGAAGCCCTGGCCATGGGCGTCAGCCTGGACGCCCCTGCCCCCGCTGCGGCCATGCCGGCCATGGCCGCCGCCCCCGAATCCGGAGGACACTGACATGAGCACACCATTCACCCGGCGCCAGTGGCTCGCCGCCGCCGGCAGCCTCACCGCCACCGCCGGCCTGGCCGGCTCCGCCCACGCCACAGTCCAAGCCGCGCCTTCGTCGCGCTGGCCCGCCAGCTCCAGCGGCGGCCCCGACCACCCGGGACTGGCCCCCGGCCTGCCGGACCGGGACTACACCCCGGTCCAGGTCCCCGGCGGCAGCAAGCTGCCCTGGAAGATCGTCGACGGGGTGAAGGTCTTCCACCTGATCGCCGAGGAGGTGGAGCACGAATTCGCCCCGGGCCTCACTGCCCGCTGCTGGGGCTACAACGGCAGGGTGCACGGCCCCCTCATCGAAGCCGTGGAAGGGGACCGGGTGCGGGTCTACGTCACCAACCGCCTGCCCGCCCCCACCACGGTCCACTGGCACGGGGTCTTCCTGGTCAACGGCATGGACGGGGTGGGCGGCATCACCCAGCCCATCATCCGGCCCGGCGAGACCTTCCGCTACGAGTGGACCTTCCGCCAGCACGGCACCCTCCTCTACCACCCCCACCACGACGAGATGACCCAGATGGCCATGGGCATGATGGGCATGATCGTGGTCCACCCCCGGGACCAGCCCCGGGAAGAGAGGGCGGACCGGGACTTCGCCATCCTGCTTTCCGAATGGAAGATCGAGCCCGGCGCCCGGCGGCCCGACCCCATGGCCATGAACGACTTCAACCTGCTCACCATGAACGGCAAGTGCTTCCCCGGCACCGAGAACCTGGTGGCCCGGTTGGGGGACAAGGTGCGCATCCGCTTCGGCAACCTGTCGGCCATGGACCACCACCCCATCCACCTGCACGGCTTCTACTTCAACGTGGTGGCCACCGACGGCGGCGACATCCCCCCCGCCGGGCGCTGGCCCGAAACCACCGTGCTGGTGCCCACCGGCAGCACCCGGGACGTGGAATTCGTGGCCGACGCGGAAGGGGACTGGCCCATGCACTGCCACATGACCCATCACCTCATGAACCAGATGGGCCACGGCCTGCCCAACGTCATGGGCGTGGACCTGTCGGACCTGGACGCCCGCATCCGCGCCCTGGTGCCCGGCTACATGAGCATGGGCGCCACGGGCATGGGGGAAATGGCGGAGATGAGCATGGACGGCCCGGCCAACAGCCTGTCCACCGTGTTCGCCCCGGGCCAGTACGACCCCATCACCATGGGCGGCATGTTCACCATGGTCAAGGTGCGCCGGGACTGGAACGGCCAGGGCGACCCGGGCTGGTATCCCCATCCTCCGGAAACCCGGGCCCGGGTGGCCACGGCGGAGGAACTGGCCCGGGACGGCATTCCGCAGACGGCGGCGCCGGCGGCCAAGCCCCACGGCGGCCATGGCCACTGAACCGCCCGGTTGTCGTCCCGGCTGCGGGGCCTGCTGCATCGCTCCGTCCATCGCCTCGCCCCTGCCCGACATGCCCCGGGGCAAGCCGGCCGGGGTGCCCTGCGCGCAACTGGATGCCGATCTGGGTTGTCGGGTGTTCGGCCGGCCGGAACGGCCGGTCTTCTGTGCCGGGTTGCAGGCGTCGGCGGAGATGTGCGGGGAGAGCCGGGAGGCGGCCCTGGCCTGGCTGGCGGAGCTGGAGATCAGGACCCGGCCGTGAGGGGCGGCGGCGCGGGTCAGCTTCACCCCCTCTGCCCCGGCCCCTCCCCCTCCAGGGGTGAGGGGAATGGGATCAGAGAGCGCAGCGGGTGTCAGCCGCCCGGCTCGCCCGCTCCGCCCCCCATCCGGCCCAGGGCCAGGTTGGCGGCGGCAGTGCGGGTTTCCACCCCCAGTTTTTCGAATACGTGTTCCAGGTGCTTGTTCACGGTGCGGGGACTGGTGCCCAGGATGTCGCCGATGTCCTTGTTGGTCTTGCCCTTGCTGACCCAGTAGAGCACTTCGGCCTCCCGGCCGGTGAGGCGGAAAGCGGGCATCAGGGCCTCGATGGCGGCGGCGTGGTTTTCCTCCCGCAGCACCAGCAGCCATTCCCCCTCGCTCCCCTCGCCTTCGTGGCCCAGGCTGCCCGGGTCGTGGAGGCTGGCGAGCAGGCGGCGGCTGTCCCGGGCCAGGACCAAGGGGGCTTCCCGGTTTTCCCGGGCCGCCTGGCGGGCCTCCTCGATCCAGGCCAGGAGCCGGGCCGGGGCCTGGTCCTGGGCACCACCCTGCCCGGCTTCGAAGTAGTCGGCGAGGAGCTTGCGGGCCAGGGCGGTCTGCCAGAGCAGGCGGCCATCCCCGGCGCGCACCACCACCGTGGCCTGGCCGAAGGCGTCCAGGGCGGTGCGGGCCTGCTTCATCTGCCGGGCGTTGCGCATGTGGGCGGCGATGCGGGCCAGCACTTCCCGGGGCCGGATGGGCTTGGTCACGTAGTCGGCGCCCCCGGCGGCGAAGGCGGCCTCCACGTGCTCGGGCTCGGTGAGTCCGGTCATGAACACCACGGGGATGGGCTGGGTGAGGGGGTCGGCCTTCAAGCGGCGGGCCACTTCGAAACCATCCATCCCGGGCATGAGGGCATCCAGCAGGATCACGTCCGGCCGGCTCTGGCGGGCCCGTTGCAGGGCCGATTCGCCGTTGGTGGCCACCAGCACCGTGTAGCCCGCCTCGTCCAGGGCGTCGTGGAGCAGGGCCAGGTTCTCCGGCACGTCATCGACGATGAGCACCAGGTCGCCGTCCGGGCGTTGGGTGGTCGGGGTCGGGGTCGGGGTCGGGGTCGGGGTCGGGGTCGGGGTCAAAGTCATGGGGCGTCCTCCAGGCCCTGGCGCAGGATTTCCCGCATGGCGTCGAACTGGAACCGGCCGGCCAGTTGGCGCATGACGGCGACGAACTCGGCATGGCGGGGGTCCAGGGCCTCGATCTGCTCCAGGCGGGCCTGGATGCCCCGGGGGAAACCCAGCACCACCTGCTCATCCAGGGCCCGCAACTGCTCGGCGGGGGGCGGTTCCAGCCGGGGTGGCGTGGGTGGGGCGGGGGGTGGGGCCACGGCCAGGGGCATGCCGGCCTCCACCCAGTCCAGCTCCAGGCGCTGGCCGATCCAGTCCAGCAGTTCGTCCATGCGCACCGGCTTGGTGAAGAATTCACCGGCGCTGATGCCGGCGTCGTTGTCCAGATCCTTGTCGAAGGCATTGGCGGAGATGACGGCGATCTCCATGTCCTCGTACTCGCCCCGCAGGGCCCCCTGGCGGATGCGGCGGATGGTTTCCCAGCCGTCCATGCCGGGCATGGCCAGGTCCATGAACACCAGATGGGGGCGGAAGCGGGGCAGCATGTCCAGGCATTCGGCCCCGGAGGCCGCCTGGGCCAACTGGAAGCCCAGGGGTTCCAGCACGCTGGCCAGCAGTTCCCGGTCGGTGCGCTCGTTGTCCACCACCAGGATGCGCCGCCGCACCCCCTGGTAGCCCAGGCGCCGGGGCCGTTCCCGGGCCGCCTGGGCGGCCTGGACCTGGGGCAGGTAGAGGCGCACCCGGAACAGGCAGCCCTGGCCGGCGGGGCTGGGACTGTCCACCGTCAACTCGCCGCCCATGAGATCCGTCAGCATGCGGGCGATGGTCAGGCCCAGGCCGGTGCCGCCGGTGGCGCCCACGGAAGCTGCGCTGCCCCGGGCGAAGGGCTCGAAGATGCTGCCCAATTCCGCCTGGGGAATGCCCGGCCCCGTGTCCTCGATCTCGAACTGGGCCATTTCCCGCTGGTATTTCAGGCGGAACACTACCCGGCCCCGGCCGGTGAACTTCACCGCGTTGCCCAGGATGTTGATGAGGATCTGCCCCAGCCGCCGCTCGTCGGCCCGCACCAGGGGCGGCAGTTCCCCCAGGGGGGCGTAGCGGAATTCCAGGCCCTTGTCCCGGGCCTGGAGTTCGAACATGGCCACGATCTGGGCCAGGAATTCCGGGAAGGCCAGGGGCTTCACGTCCAGGGACAGCTTGCCGCTCTCGATGCGGGCGATGTCCAGGGTGCCCTCGATGAGGGACAGCAGATGGTCGCCGCTCTTGCGGATCACCCCCACCGCCTGGCGCCGGTTGGCCGGGATGGCCGCGTCCCCGTCCAGGATCTGGGCGTAGCCCAGGATGGAGTTCAGGGGGGTGCGCAACTCGTGGCTGATGGCGCTGATGTAGCGGCTCTTGGCCTGGTTGGCCTGGTCGGCCACCTCCTTGGCCTTTTGCAGCAGTTCGTCGGTGCGCCGGTGGGATTCGATCTCCCGCATGAGCAACTCGGTCTGCCGGTTGGATTCCTCCTGGGCCACCTGGCGGCTCTTGTGGGTGAGCACCAGCCACCAGGCCACGATGCCGGAGACCAGCAGGAGCACGGCGAAGGCGCGCAGGAAGGATTCCCGCAGGGCCGGCAGCAGGGGCCCGGCGCCCTCCCCCAGGGCCAGCACCTCCTGGTAGTAGAGCAGGCCCACCAGCAGGGCCAGGAAGGGCACCACGCCGGCCATGAGCAGCAGGTAGTGGCCCAGGCCCGCCTCCAGATAGGGCCGGGCACCGGCCGGCAGGAAGCGTTCCAGCAGGCGGCTCCACTGGGCCCCCAGCCGGGCCCGGGGCTTGCACAGGTCGTGGCAGCGGGCGTCCAGGGAACAGCACAGGGAACAGATGTCCCCCTGGTAGGCCGGGCAATGGGCCAGGTCCTCGGTTTCGTAGTCCTTGCCGCAGATGACGCAGGTGCGGGTGATGGGGAGGGTTTCCAATCCATCAAGCTCACTCCCCCCTTTTGTAAAGGGGGGCTGGGGGGGATTCAGGCCCGTCGCCACAGCCAGCGTCGCCAAATCCCCCCTGCCCCCCTTTACGAAAGGGGGGTTCCCTGCGTCGGCCTGGCGGGCCAGGTAATACCGCCCCCCCGTGGCCCAGGCGATCAACGGCGACACCACCAGGGCCGCCCCCAGGGCGATGAAGGTGGCAAAGGGCTGCACCGCCTCCCCGAACAGGCCCACGTAGGCCGCCACCGACAGGCCCGAGGCCACCAGCATGGCCCCCACCCCCACCGGGTTCACGTCGTAGAGATAGGCCCGGCGGAACTCGATGCCCGGGGGCGACAGGCCCAGGGGCTTGTTGATCACCAGGTCCGCCACCACGGTCATCATCCAGGCCACGGCCACGTTGGAGTAGAGACCCAGCACCCGGCCCAGGGCCTGGAACAGGTCCATCTCCATGAGCATGAGGGCGATGAGGGTGTTGAACACCATCCACACCACCCGGCCCGGGTGGCTGTGGGTGAGGCGGGCGAAGAAGTTGGACCAGGCCAGGGAGCCGGCGTAGGCGTTGGTGACGTTGATCTTCAACTGGGAGATCACCACGAACAGGGCCGTGGCCGCCACCGCCCAGCCGTAGTGGGGAAACACGTATTCCCAGGCCACCAGGTACATCTGGTTGGGATCCACGGCCCGCTCCGGGGGCACCATGTGACTGATGGCCAGCCAGGCCAGCAGGGCCCCGCCCAGCATCTTGATCACCCCGGGCACCACCCAGCCGGGGCCCCCCACCAGCACCCCGGCCCACCAGCGGCGGCGGTGGTCCGGGGTGCACTCGGGCATGAAGCGCAGGTAGTCCGCCTGCTCCCCCATCTGGGTGATGAGGGCCAGGCCCACGGCCATGGCGGCGCCGAACAGGCGGATGTCGAAGTCCGCCGAACCGGCCCCGGCGTAGTCCACGATGCCGGCGAAGGCGTCGGGTTCCTGGTAGAGCAGGAAGCCGTAGGGCAGCACCAGCATGGCCAGCCACACGGGCTGGGTGAGGGTCTGCAGGCGGCTGATCACCGTGACCCCGTGGGTCACCAGGGGGATCACCACCAGGGCGCAGATCAGATAGCCCCAGGCCGGCGGGATGTCGAAGGCCAGCTCCAGGGCATAGGCCATGATGGCCGCCTCCAGGGCGAAGAAGATGAAGGTGAAGCTGGCGTAGATGAGGGAAGTGATGGTGGAGCCCAGGTAACCGAAGCCCGCCCCCCGGGTGAGCAGGTCCATGTCCAGGCCGTGGCGGGCGGCATAGACGCTCACCGGCAGTCCCGCCAGGAAGATGATCAGCCCGGTGGCCAGGATGGCCAGGGCGGCATTGAGGAAACCATAGTTGACCAGCAGGGTGGCCCCCACCGCTTCCAGCACCAGGAAGGCGGCGGCGCCGAAGGCCGTGTTGGCCACCCGGGACTCGGACCACTTGCGCCAGCTGCGCGGCGTGAAGCGCAGGGCGTAGTCCTCCAGGGTCTCGTTGGCCACCCAGGTGTTGTAGTCCCGGCGCACCTTGACCACCCGCTGCACGGCATCGGGGGAAGGGGCGGAAGCGGGGATATCGGGATCGGCCATGGCCTAAGGGTGCAACCCCGGCCGATCCCTGGCAAGTTCAGGGCGGGGCCAGGGTTCCCAGGCGACGGGCCGACTCGGCGAAGGGCAGCAGGCGCAGGACCCGCTCCATGGCGGGCGCATGGGCCGCCGCCAGACCGCCCCCGGCCTGGGCGTCGTGCCCGAGATAGGCCAGGGCGCCGGCCTCCAGGCTGCAACCGCTGGCCTGGGCGGCCAGCAGGGCACCCAGCCAGTCGGCCTCGTCCTCCTGCTGCTGCCAGAGGTGGGAAACCCGCAGGGCCAGGCCGAAATTGCCATCCGCCAGTTGCAGGGCCGCCTCCCCGTCCCCGGTCCAGTTGGCCGGACGGCCGGAATAGACGGACAAGGCGATGGCGTCCTCGTCGAAGTGGCGGCGGGCCAGATGGGCCAGTTCATGGCCCACCACGAAGTTCAGGTGGCAGCTCTCCAGGTTCAGGGCCGAGGGGGACAGCACCACCCGGTCCGGGGCGGCGGAATAGGCATGGCCCAGCCCCTCGTCCGGCGCCTGCAGGAATCGCACCGGCCCCAGGCCGGCCAGTTCGGCCATGCGCTCCCAGACCGGCAGGGGCGGCAGGTCGCGACAGCCGGGGCAGGCCTCGCCCCGCCAGGTGTAGTGGCGGATGACGGGGGAATCGGGAAACCAGAGGGCGGAGGCGGCCCCCGCCAGGCCGGACCAGCTCCAGGCCAGCAGGACCAGCCAGCGTCCGGGCCGGGCTGCCCCGGGGGGTTCGTCGGCACCGGGCATGGCAGGCTCCCCGAAAAGCTAGCGGCTGCCCTTGGCCGGCCGGCCGGTCTTCACCGGTTCCAGCCGGCGGATGGCCGTGGCCACCGACTTGTCCCCCAGCCGGGCCAGGTTGGCCAGGGCGGCGCGCAGCACCTCGCTCTTGCGGGCCGCCAGACCCTGGTCCAGACAGCGCTGCTTGATGGCGGCGATGAGGGCGTACTCCGTCTCGGGCATGGTGAAGCTGTCGCGAACCAGCTTGGGCTTCTTCACCTTGGCCGGTTTGGCCTCGACGGGAGGCGCGGGCGGAGCGGCCTCCTGGGCCGGGACGGGTTCGGGGGCGGCCTTGGGGCTGACCTTGGCAGTCGCTTTGGGGGCGGGAGACTTGCGCGTGCTGGCCATGATGACCTCCATTCAATAAACGGTATAAACAGTTTATACCGTATGAACGATTGCGCAAGGAACCCACTATCAGCCCGCCAGCATGCCCTGCTGCTCGATGAAGGCGATGATCCGGTCCAGCCCCTGGCCGGTCTTCATGTTGGAGAAGACGAAGGGCCGCTCGCCGCGCATGCGTTTGGCGTCCCGGTCCATGACTTCCAGGCTGGCGCCCACCAGGGGGGCCAGGTCGATCTTGTTGATGACCAGCAGGTCCGAGCGGGTGATGCCCGGGCCGCCCTTGCGGGGAATCTTCTCCCCGGCGGCCACGTCGATGACGTAGAGGGTCAGGTCCGAGAGTTCCGGGCTGAAGGTGGCCGCCAGGTTGTCGCCGCCGCTTTCCACGAAGATCACGTCCAGGCCCGGGAAGCGCCGGTTGAGCCGGTCCACCGCCTCCAGGTTGATGCTGGCGTCCTCCCGGATGGCGGTGTGGGGACAGCCACCGGTTTCCACACCGATGATGCGGGCCGGTTCCAGGGCCTCGTTGCGCACCAGGAACTGGGCATCCTCCTCGGTGTAGATGTCGTTGGTCACCACGGCGATGTTGTACTTCTCGCGCAGGGCCAGGCAAAGGGCCAGGGTGAGGGCGGTCTTGCCGGAGCCCACGGGACCGCCGATACCGACGCGAAGGGGTTGGGAGGGGTGGCTCATGAACGGAAGATCCGGGTGTACTGGGTTTCGTGGCGGCTGCTGGCGATGGCCAGGGCCGGGAGGAAGTTGCAGGCCTGCTCAGGCGGCGTGGCGATGGCCCGGCGGGCCAGGTCGGGCAGGCGTTCGCCCAGGGCCAGGAGCAGCCGCTGGCCGGCGGTCTGGCCCAGGGGCACGGCCTTGAGGGCCGCCAGCACCTGGTTCTCGGCCCAGGCCCAGAGATAGCCGGCGATGGCGTCCGGATCGGGAATGGCCCAGCGGGCGGCGGCGTGGCTCCAGGCCAGGGGGAAGCTGACGGGTGCGGATCCATCCAGGCCATGCCCGGGGAAATCGGCCAGGTCATTGAGCAGCCGCACCAGGGAATGGCCCATCTGCAGGGTCTCGGCGCGCAGTTCGGCGGTTTCCCGGCTAGCGACGAAGTCGGCGTCCAGTCGGGCCAGGCGGGTCCGGTCGTCATCCCGCCAGGCGGCCAGCATGGCGGCCAGGTACACCGCCTCCCCCCGGGCCGCGCCCCATGCCAGGCAGTCGCCGATCCAGGCCAGGGCGGAAGCCTCGTCGCGGAGGGTGCCGGATTCCACCGCCCATTCCAGACCCTGGGAATAGGTGTAGGCGCCCACCGGCAGGGTGGGGCTGGCCAGGTGAAGGAGACGGATGAGGGGAAGGTTCATGGGCGTTGCTGGCCCGGGAGGGGCTTTCCCATGTGATGGAGGGGGATCGCAGGGGATTTGGCGCGGGTGGGCAAGGTGCGGGTGCTAAATCCCCCCCTGCCCCCCTTTTGCAAAGGGGGGAGTCCGGGCGTGGTCGAATTCAGCGAGGCGCCCAGGCCACGGGGGTTCTTCCCCCTTTCGTAAAGGGGGACCGAGGGGGATTTCGCCCCGGCGTGCCCAGGCCTCACCGGCCCCCCTTGAGCAGCATGTCGTGGATGCGCGGTCCCCGGCCTTCCCCGTCGGCACTGTGGCCGTGGGGGTGGGCATGGCCGCCGCCTTTGCCACCATAGGCACCACTTTCCGGTTCGAAGGGCGCTTCGATCTCCGTCACCACGAGTCCCAGGCCCCGCACCATCTCCCCCAGCACGTGGTCCCGGCCGAAGCTCAGGAAGCCCGGGCCCACCTGCACCGGCACGTGGCGGTTGCCCAGGTGGTAGGCGGCCTTGGCGACGAGAACGGGATCGTCGGCCCGGCCTTCCATGACGGCTTCCGGGGCGGGGTGGACGGCCACCACCCGGCCGTCCTGGCCCAGGAGCTTGTCGCCGCCGCGCAGGATCAGGCCCCGTTCCAGGAACAGGCCGACCTCCTCGCCGCTGTCCAGGCGGGTGCGCAGGCGGGTCTTGCAGCGCAGTTCGAAAGTCAGGGTGAGGCTTTCCGTGGCGGTGGCGTCGGCCGGGGCACGGTGTTCGATCAGCAGCATGGTCAGAAGAGGAAATACCGTTGCGCCATGGGCTGCACGGCCACCGGTTCACAGACGAGCAGTTCCCCGTCGGCGCGCACCTGGTAGGTCTCCGGGTCCACGTCGATGTGGGGCTGGTAGTCGTTGTGCAGCATGTCCTTCTTGCCCACGCTGCGGGTGTTCTTCACCGCCACCAGGGGCTTCTGCAGCTTCAGGGCGGCCACTTCCGGGTTCTCCAGGGCAGCCTGGGAAACAAAGGTGACGGCGGTCTTCAGCCCCCCGGCGTAGCTGCCGAACATGGGCCGGTAATGGACCGGCTGGGGGGTGGGAATGGAGGCGTTGGGGTCGCCCATGGCGGCGGCGGCGATCATGCCGCCCTTGACGATGAGGCTGGGCTTCACGCCGAAGAAGGCGGGTTTCCACAGCACCAGATCGGCCAGCTTGCCCGGTTCCAGGCTACCCACCACGTGGCTGATGCCGTGGGTGATGGCGGGGTTGAGGGTGTATTTGGCGATGTAGCGCCTGATGCGGAAGTTGTCGGCGGCACCACTGCCCAGGGCGCCCCGCTGGACCTTCATCTTATGGGCGGTCTGCCAGGTGCGGAGGATGACTTCGCCCACCCGGCCCATGGCCTGGGAGTCGGAGCTCATCATGGAAAAGGCCCCCAGGTCGTGGAGGATGTCCTCGGCGGCGATGGTCTCCCGGCGGATGCGGCTCTCGGCGAAGGCGATGTCTTCAGCGATGGAGGCATCCAGGTGGTGGCAGACCATGAGCATGTCCAGATGCTCGTCGATGGTGTTCACCGTGTAGGGCATGGTGGGGTTGGTGGAACTGGGCAGCACGTTGGGCAGGCCCGCCGCCTTGATGATGTCCGGGGCGTGGCCGCCGCCGGCGCCCTCGGTATGGAAGGTGTGGATGGTGCGGCCCTTGAAGGCGGCCAGGGTACTTTCCACGAAGCCGGACTCGTTGAGGGTGTCGGTGTGGATGGCCACCTGCACGTCCATTTCGTCGGCCACCGCCAGACAGTTGTCGATGGCCGCCGGGGTGGTGCCCCAGTCCTCGTGGAGCTTGAGGCCCATGGCCCCGGCCCGCACCTGTTCGCGCAGAGGCTCCGGCTGGCTCACGTTGCCCTTGCCCAGGAAACCCAGGTTCATGGGGAAGGCGTCGGCGGCCTCCAGCATGCGGTGAAGGTGCCAGGGCCCCGGGGTGCAGGTGGTGGCGAAGGTGCCCGTGGCGGGTCCGGTGCCGCCGCCGAGCATGGTGGTGACGCCGGACATGAGGGCCTCTTCGATCTGCTGGGGGCAGATGAAGTGGATGTGGCTGTCGATGCCCCCGGCGGTGACGATCATGCCTTCCCCGGCGATGATCTCCGTGGCGGCGCCGACGGGAATGTCCACGCCCGGCTGCACGTCCGGATTGCCGGCCTTGCCGATGCGCCAGATGTGGCCGTTCTTCAGGCCCATGTCCGCCTTCACGATGCCCAGCACGGCGTCGACGATGAGGGCGTTGGTGATGACCGTATCGGCCACCTCGGCGGCCACCTTCTGGCCCTGGCCCATGCCGTCCCGGATCACCTTGCCGCCGCCGAATTTCACTTCCTCGCCGGGGATGGTGTAGTCCTTCTCCACCTGGATCCAAAGGTCGGTGTCGGCCAGGCGCACCCGGTCCCCCACGGTGGGGCCGAACATCTCCGCGTAGGCTAGTCTGCTGATTTTCATAGCGCCCCCATCACCTTGCCCTGGAATCCGTACACCTGCCGTTCGCCCTGGAAGGACACCAGTTCCACCGTCCGCGTCTGGCCCGGCTCGAAGCGCACCGCCGTGCCGGCGGCGATGTTGAGGCGCATGCCCCGGGCGGCTTCCCGGTCGAAGGCCAGGGCTTCGTTGGTCTCGAAGAAGTGGTAGTGGGAACCCACCTGCACCGGCCGGTCGCCGGTGTTGGCCACCGCCAGGGTCAGGGTGGGACGGCCGGCATTGAGCTCGATCTCGCCGGGCTGGATGGCGTATTCACCTGGGATCATGTTGGGCACCTCGGGTGTTCCCCCCTTTCGTAAAGGGGGGTTAGGGGGGATTTAACGACGTTGGCCATACGTGACGGCGGCGAAATCCCCCCCAGCCCCCCTTTTCCAAAGGGGGGAGCAGGACAGCGGGTTTTTCGCCGGTTCACGCCGGTCTCACACGATGGGTTGATGGACCGTCACCAGCTTGGTGCCGTCCGGGAAGGTGGCTTCCACCTGGATTTCCGGGATCATCTCCGGCACCCCTTCCATGACCTGGTCCCGGCCCAGCAGGGTGGTGCCGTAGCTCATCAACTCGGCCACGGTACGGCCATCCCGGGCCCCTTCCAGGATGCCGGCGGTGATGAAGGCCACGGCTTCCGGGTAGTTGAGCTTCAGGCCCCGGGCCATGCGCCGTTCGGCCAGCAGGGCGGCGGTGAAGATGAGCAGCTTGTCCTTCTCGCGGGGGGTCAGTTCCATGTTCGCATCCTCAACAAAAGCTCATGTATTCCAAATCCTCGGCGTCACCGCCGCACGGCCCATATAGGCCGGCCGCAACACCTGCCACAGGCCGGCAAACCAGTTCCGCGCCGCTTCCGACGAATGGCCCAGGTATCGCGCCACCAGAAGGTCGGGCAACACGCTCAGACCATGCCGGGCGCCGGCCTCATCCGCTTCGATGGCCCGGCACCCGGCCAGCGTTTCCGTGGCCAGATCGGCGCCAGTGGCCAACAGGGTACCGACCACGCTGAACCCCGCCAGCCCGGCCGGCGAATCGAATAAGGCCGACCCGGCATCGAGCCGGCCCCGTTCCAGCCAGATCGGCCGGCCCTCGCGCTCGATGCGCGTCGCGAGCTCCAATGTACCGTGACGAAACCGCTCGCCCGACGCCCGCCGGCCCAGGCACAGGATGTCCCAACCGATGAAGCGCGCCGTGGCGGCCAATTCGACGCGCGCCGACATTCCCGCGCGGGCGCCGTCGAAGACGATGCTCTCCTGGGGCAACCATTCCAGGCCGGCACCTTCACCGACCCGGAAGGCGAGTGCCTGAGCTGCCTCCGGCCCGGCGCTGCGATACCACTTGCCGGCACCCGGCGTGGTCAGCAAAACCTCTGCATCGGCACCCACGTCGACACCGATTTCCAACCGGTCGCCACCGGCAATACCGGAAGGCGGATGCAGCACGATGGCGTGGCAGATATCCCGCCCTTCCGGATAGAGGGCCTTCTGGATGCGCAGCGGCCCCTCGTGCCGATTCGCGGCCAGGATCGTCCCCGCGTCCCGCCGCGCAAAACGCAGATCAAGGCTGGCCTGCCAGGGCGTCATTTGGAGAGCGGGAGAGTCGGCCAGGCGGGCATTCATGAAGGCATTATCAGCGCAGACAGAGGGTCTACGGAATACGTCGAATTGCGCAGACCGGCGGGGGTGCCCACGGCGTTCCATCATGGAAGCCCCCTTGCTTGCCATGATAATCAATAGATAGACTTTAGATATTCACGGTATATTGCTAGGCATGATTGAACGCTCCGAACACGCCCGCCAAGTACTCGACCTGCTCGCCGACTTTCCCGTCGTCGCCATCGTTGGCGCACGGCAGACCGGCAAGACGACGCTGGCGACCCGCATAGGCGAAGGCTACGCCGGCACCGTACATCGTTTCGACCTGGAAGACCCACGCGATGAGGCGCGCCTTGCCATGCCGATGCTGGGCCTGGAATCGCTCGAAGGACTCGTGGTCATCGACGAAGTCCAGCGCATGCCGGAACTCTTCCCCATCCTGCGTGTGCTGGCGGACCGCGCAGGGACGCGCGTGCGCTATCTGATTCTGGGGTCGGCGGCGCCGGAGCTGATTCGCGGCAGTTCGGAAAGCCTTGCAGGCCGCATCGCCTACCACGAGCTGCCGGGGCTCGATGTCAGCGAAGTCGGTTCTGAATCGCTGGACACTCTCTGGCGGCGCGGCGGGCTGCCACGTTCCCTGCTCGCTGCCAGCGACGCGGCCAGCCTGCGCTGGCGCCGCGAGTACATCCGCAGCTATCTCGAACGCGATATTCCCGCGCTCGGCTTCCGACTGGCGCCGAGCACGCTGCGCCGCTTCTGGAACATGCTGGCCCATTACTCCGGGCAATTGTGGAACGGCGCCGAACTGGCTCGCGCCTTTGGCGTTACCGAACCAACGGTACGTCACTACCTCGACATCCTCTCGGCAACCTGTATGGTGCGCGTGCTGCCGCCCTGGCACGAGAATCTGGGCAAGCGACAGGTCAAGGCGCCCAAAGTCTATCTGGCCGACAGCGGCCTGCTGCATGCGCTGCTCGACATCGGCACAACGCCAGAAGCATTGCTCGGCCACCCGCGCGTCGGCGCCTCGTGGGAGGGCTTGGCGCTGCACCAGATCGTGCGTGCCCTGGGCGTCGAGTGGCAGGACTGTTATCACTGGCGCCTGCATACCGGCGCCGAACTCGACCTGCTCGTCAACCAGGGCGACCGGCGCCTGGGCTTCGAAATCAAGCGCACCGACGCACCGCGCCTCACCCCTTCAATGAAATCGGCACTCGACAACCTGCGATTGGACCGGCTTTTTGTCGTACATGCCGGAGCTGGCGCCTGGCCGCTCGCCGAGCGCGTCGAAGCGCTGCCACTCAAATTACTATTCGCTCGCATGGCGGAGTTGAGATGAGCCGCAGGGTAATAGCCACCGTCGGCGGCGCAGCAGTTGGCGGCCCGAACCGGGCCATCAACCACGCTTCACCGAATAGGAAATCCGGCTGCGTTACAGGCAGGGTGTCGGCGTTCTTCCTCACACCGACAGCAGTTCCCGCACCCCATCCTTGTCCATGTCGGCGCCGGCCCCGCGTTTGATGATCTCGCCCCGTTCCATCACCAGGTACTGGTCGGCCAGGGCCCGGGCGAAATCGTAGTACTGCTCCACCAGCAGGATAGCCACCTCGCCGGTGGCGGCGACCTTCTGGATGGCATCCATGACTTCCTGGCGCTCGGCGTTCTTCTTCGCCACGTCCAGGTTGGGCTTGCTGGCGGCCACCACCCGGATGGCCCGTTCGATGTCCTTGATGATGGAGGGCTGGATGCCTTCCGTGGGCTCGTCCAGGATGAGCAGGCGGGGGTTCATGGCCAGGGCCCGGCCGATGGCCAGTTGCTGTTGCTGGCCGCCGGACAGGTCGCCGCCCCGGCGCTTGAGCATGGTCTTCAGCACCGGGAACAGTTCGACGATGCGTTCCGGCAGTTTGGCGCCCCGGGGCAGGCTGGCCATGCCCATGAGCAGGTTTTCCTCCACGGTGAGGCGGGGAAATATCTCCCGGCCCTGGGGCACGTAGCCGATGCCGGCCCGCACCCGCTCGTGGGAGGCCAGGCGGGTGATGTCCCGGCCCTCGAATTCGATGCTGCCGGTGCGGGCGGGCACCAGGCCCATGAGGCACTTGAGCAGGGTGGTCTTGCCCACACCGTTGCGGCCCAGGAGACAGGTGACCTGGCCCACGGGCACCTCGAAGGCCAGGTTGCGCAGGATGTGGCTGCCGCCGTAATACTGGTTGAGGGCGTCGACTTTCAGCATGTTCTTGTGAGGCGTGAGGAGTTAGGAGTAAAGGGTGAGGGGAGCGGAGAGGCGGCTTTTCTCCTCACTCTTCGCTCCTCACTCCTCACCATTTCACCGGCCAAGATACACCTCCACCACCCGCTCATCCGCCTGGACGGTGGCCAGGTCGCCTTCCGCCAGCACCGAGCCTTCGTGGAGCACGGTGACCTTGCCGCCCAGTTGCTCGATGAAGGCCATGTCGTGTTCCACCACCACCAGGCTGTGCTTGCCGGCCAGGGACTTGAACAGCTCCCCGGTGCGTTCCGTCTCGTCGTCGGTCATGCCGGCCACGGGTTCGTCCAGGAGCAGGAGCTTGGGGTCCTGCATCAGCAGCATGCCGATCTCCAGCCACTGTTTCTGGCCGTGGGAGAGCAGGCCCGCCTGGCGATCGGCTTCAGCATCCAGGCGGATCAGTTTCAGGGTATCGGAAATCTTGTCCCGTCCTTCCCGGTCAAGCCAGGCGAACAGGCTGGTCAGGGCCCGCTTGTCCATCTTCATGGCCAGTTCCAGGTTCTCGAATACCGTGTGGTTCTCGAAGATGGTGGGCTTCTGGAACTTGCGGCCGATGCCCATGTGGGCGATCTGGGGCTCGGTGAGCCGGGTCAGGTCGATGGTCTGGCCGAAGAAGCAGGTGCCGGAATCGGGCCGGGTCTTGCCGGTGATCACGTCCATCATGGTGGTCTTGCCGGCGCCGTTGGGGCCGATGATGCAGCGCAGTTCCCCGGCGTCGATGGCCAAAGACAGGTTGTTCAGGGCCTTGAAGCCGTCGAAGCTGACGCTGATGTCCTCCAGGTAGAGGATGACCTTGTGGGTGGTGTCCAGGCCCGGTTCCAGCACCCGGCCCACGGCCGGGGTGTTGTCTTCCCAGCCCAGGCCTTCCATTTGCTGTTGGGCGGTCATGCCGGCCTCCGCTGACGAATCCGTTTCCACAGGCCCACCACCCCCTCCGGCAGCCACAGGGTCACCCCCACGAACAGGGCCCCCAGGAAGAACAGCCAGTACTCGGGGAAGGCCACGGTGAAATAGCTCTTGAACAGGTTCACCAGCCAGGCGCCGATCACCGGCCCGATCAGGGTGCCCCGCCCCCCCACCGCCGCCCAGATGGCGATCTCGATGGAGTTGGCCGGGGACATTTCCCCCGGGTTGATGATGCCCACCTGGGGCACGTAGAGGGCCCCGGCGATGCCGCACAGCACCGCCGACAGGGTCCAGACGAAGAGTTTGTAATGCAGGGGGTTGTAGCCGATGAACATGACCCGGCTCTCGGCGTCGCGGATGGCCGCCAGCACCCGGCCGAACTTGGAGGTGGTGAGGTAGCGGCCCAGCACCAGGGTGGCCATGAGCACCAGGGCTGACAGGCCGAACAGGGTGGCGCGCATTTCCGGCGACGTGATGTCGTAGCCCAGGATGCGCTTGAAATCCGTAAACCCGTTATTTCCGCCGAAGCCCGTCTCGTTGCGGAAGAAGAACAGCATGGCGGCGAAGGTGAGGGCCTGGGTGATGATAGAGAAGTAGACGCCCTTGATGCGCGAGCGGAAGGCGAAGTAGCCGAACACGTAGGCCACCAGGGCCGGCGCCGCCAGCACCAGGAAAAGGGCCCAGAGGAAGGAATCGGAACCGGTCCAGTACCAGGGCAGTTCCTTCCAGTCCAGGAAGACCATGAAGTCCGGCAGGTCCGACTGGTAGGAACCGTCCCGGCCGATCTGGCGCATGAGGTACATGCCGAAGGCGTAGCCCCCCAGGGCGAAGAACAGCCCGTGGCCCAGGGACAGGATGCCCGCATAGCCCCAGATCAGGTCCATGGCCACCGCCACGATGGCATAGCACATGAGCTTGCCCCCCAGGGTGATGAGGTAGCCGGACACGTGGAAGGGGCTGGTCTCCGGCAGCAGCAGGTGCAGGGCCGGCATGAGCACCAGGGTGATGGCGGCGAACGCGGCCAGGCCGATCCAGCCGGATCGGGGCATGGACGAGAGGAAGCGGATGACGAAGGGGGTGCGCATGGGGGTCAAGTGTTGGCGGAGGAAACCGCAACCGATCCCCCCCTTTTGTAAAGGGGGGTTAGGGGGGATTTAAGGCGGCTCCCCCTGGCCACGGACGCTAAATCCCCCCCAGCCCCCCTTTTGCAAAGGGGGGAGCAGGTCGCGGGAATGGAAAGGACGCCGCCCATCTCAGTTCTCCACGAACCGCCCCTTCAGGGCGAACAACCCCTGGGGCCGCTTCTGGATGAACACGATGATGATCACCAGCACCACAATCTTGGCGATGACCGCGCCGGCCCAGCCTTCCAGGAACTTGGTGACCACCCCCAGCCCCAGGGCGGCCCACACGGCGCCGGCCAGTTGGCCCACGCCGCCCAGGACCACCACCATGAAGGAATCCACGATGTAACCCTGGCCCATGTCCGGGCCCACGTTGGCGATCTGGGACAGGGCCACGCCCCCCAGGCCGGCGATGCCGGCGCCCAAACCAAACGCCAGCGTGTCCACCCGGGCGGTGGGCACCCCCACGCAACCGGCCATGGGCCGGTTCTGGGTGACGGCCCGGACGAACAGGCCCAGGCGGGTCTTCTGCATCAGCACGGCCATGAGGCCCAGCACGAAGAGGGTGAAGCCGATGATGACGATGCGGTTCCAGGGCAGGACCAGGCCGGGCATGACTTCCACCCCGCCGGACATCCATTCCGGGTTGGCCACTTCCACGTTCTGGGCGCCGAACAGCACCCGGGCGGCCTGGATGAGGATCAGGCTCAAGCCCCAGGTGGCCAATAGGGTTTCCAGGGGCCGGCCGTAGAGGCGGCGGATCACCGTCCGTTCCAGCACCATGCCCACGGCGGCGGCGGCGAAGAAGGCCAGGGGGATGGCAGCCAGCACGTACCAGTCCACCAGTTCGGGAAAGTAGGCGCGGAACAGGGTCTGGGTGAAATAGGTGGTGTAGGCCCCCACCATGAGCAGTTCCCCGTGGGCCATGTTGATGACCCCCATGACCCCGTAGGTGATGGCCAGGCCCAGGGCGGCCAGGAGCAGGATGCTGCCCAGGGACAGGCCGGTGAAGATCTGGCCCAGGGTCTCGCCCACCATCAGGCGGGATTCGATGGCTTCGATGGATTGCCTGGCCGCCTGGCGCACGCTTTCGTCGGGTTCGTTGGCGGCCTCCAGCAGGGGCAGCAGCAGGCTGCGGGTGTTGGGGCTGCCGCTGTCCGCCAGGGCCCGCACCGCCGTCAGTCGGGCGGCCACCTCGGGGTTGGCCAGGTTGGCCTGGGCGTGGGCCTGCTTGAGCAGGGCCAGGATCTCCCCGTCCTTTTCCTGGGCCAGGGACCGGGCCAGCACCGGCACCAGTTCCAGGCCGGCGTTGCTCTGCAATTCCTTGGCCGCCGCCAGGCGCACGGCCCGGTCCGGGTCGAAAAGCTTGAGGGCCGCCAGGGCGTTGCCCAGTTCGGAACGCAGGCGGTTGTTGACGGTGATGGCTTCGTAGCTTTCCGGGGTCGGCGTGATGGCCGCGCCGGTGGCGGCGTCCACCGCCTGTTCCCCGTCCAGGATGAACACGGTATCGCCGGCCACCAGCAGGGCGTCGTCGGCCATGGCCTTGAGCACCCGGGCGGCCTCCGGGCTGGCCGAGGCACCCAGTTGCTGGATGGCGGCCACCTTGAGGTCGGAATCCTCGTTGGCCAATTGCTTCACCAGGACCGGGTCCAGGGCGGCCAGGGCCGGCAGGGCGGTGAGCCAGAGGAGGAGGGAGAGGAGGTAGCGGGTCATGGCGGATTGGCTTGGGTCATTCCGGTGGGGACCGGCACTTCGTCATGCCGGCCTGCGCCGGAATGGCGATTCGTTCCCCACGGGAATGACGCCCCTCGCGGGGCGCCGACTGCCTTACTGCGGGGTGTCCTTCTTCTTGTCGTTACCCGGGATGTAGGGGCTCCAGGGGGCGGCGCGCACCGGGCCCTTGGTCTTCCACACCACGTTGAACTGGCCATCCCCCTTCACTTCGCCGATGAACACGGGCTTGTGCAGGTGGTGGTTCTTCTCGTCCATCTTGGCCACGAAACCGGAGGGCGCCTTGAAGGTCTGGCCGGCCATGGCGGCGATGACCTTGTCGGTGTCCGTGGACTTGGCCTTCTCCACGGCCTGGGCCCACATGTGGATGCCGATGTAGGTGGCTTCCATGGGGTCGTTGGTGACCACGGTGTCCGCCTTGGGCAGCTTGTTCTTCTTGGCCCAGTCCTTGTACATCTTGATGAACTTGTCGTTCTCCGGGTTCTTGATGGACTGGAAGTAGTTCCAGGCCGCCAGGTGGCCCACCAGGGGCTTGGTGTCCACGCCGCGCAGTTCCTCTTCGCCCACGGAGAAGGCGACCACGGGGACGTCGGTGGCCTTCAGGCCGGCGTTGCCCAGTTCCTTGTAGAAGGGCACGTTGGAGTCGCCGTTGATGGTGGACACCACGGCGGTCTTCTTGCCCTCGCCGGCGAACTTCTTGATCTTGGCGATGATGGTCTGGTAGTCGCTATGCCCGAAGGGGGTGTACTCCTCCATGATGTCGGCATCGGCCACGCCCTTGGACTTCAGGAAGGCGCGCAGGATCTTGTTGGTGGTGCGGGGATACACGTAGTCGGTGCCCAGCAGCACCCAGCGCTTGGCGGAACCGCCGTCCTTGCTCATCAGGTATTCCACGGCGGGAATGGCCTGCTGGTTCGGCGCGGCGCCGGTGTAGAACACGTTCTTCTCCAGTTCCTCGCCCTCGTACTGCACGGGGTAGAAGAGCAGGCCGTTGAGTTCCTTGTAGACCGGCAGCACGGACTTGCGCGATACGGAAGTCCAGCAGCCGAAGGTCACGGCCACCTTGTCCTTGGACACCAGCTGGCGGGCCTTCTCGGCGAACAGGGGCCAGTTGGAGGCGGGATCCACCACCACGGCTTCCAGCTTCTTGCCCATGACGCCGCCCTTGGCGTTGATTTCCTCGATGGTCATCAGGGCGGTTTCCTTCAGGGCCGTCTCGGAGATGGCCATGGTGCCGGACAGGGAATGCAGGATGCCGACCTTGATGGTGTCGGCGGCCAGGGCGGACAGGCTGGTCAGGCCAGCGGCGGCCATGGCCATGGTGAGGGTTGCGGCCTTGATGAACGTGCGTCTTTGCATGGCGGTCTCCGTAAGTGAGCGGGGTGACTGAGGGGTGTCTTGCAGTCGGGTGCAGATTACGGAGACGGTCCGCCAGGGGACATACGTCAGATTGCGTAGGTCGGGTATTCGGGGGAAGGGAGGCGAGTGGGCTGCCCCTCGCCCGCAAACGGGAGAGGGTCGGGGTGCGGGGGATTTCCCCCTCTGCCATCACGACCACCAAACTGCTGCTCTTGCGCCGGATGCTGGCCAAGACCGTTGGCCCGATAGCTGCTCCAGCGGTAGCCTGCCGGATCGTCCACGATGACGGCGCGCACCGGGTTGAGTTCGATATAGCCTGACATAGCAGCAGATAGCTGTCGGCCTGCACCAGGGAGGATTTGTAGCGGCTGTCCAAGAGGGTACCGGTGCGGCGCTAAGCGCGATTCACACACTGCTCGTAGCGCCGTCTGAGGGAGATCACCAACCGGGAAACGGCTTGGGGCTCGGGCGGGGTCAGCAAAGATGCACGTGGTTGGTCATCCGCACGTAGGCATGGAGCCGACAACCGGTCTTGTCTAGCGCCTCGCCCAGGCAGTGGCGATAGGCTTGATAGTCGTCGTCAGCAAAGCAGCAAGCGCCGGTTGTGTCCCCGCTGCACGATGTTCAACGGCAGGCCGGGAAGATGGATGCGGGGGCGGCGGGGTATAAGCGGAAGTTTATTGGTAATTCGATCCTAGCCCCTTTAATTCCTCTCTAATTTAGGTCGGGTTTCGATGCCCAAGTATGCCCGGAATCCCGCGCCAGACAAGGCGTGGGGACTTTCTCACGAGCCTGCTAGCCGTCCTTTAACCGTTTTAAAATAGGTTCATAAATAAGAACTCTTATACAATAACCCAAGAAAATAATTACCGAATAGAAAATGATTTGCCCTTGCATATGATACGCAAAATTCACCCACAAAGCCAACGGCAAAACAACCACAAAAGAAAACACCGAAACATAAGTTTTAAAACTGTTCTTTGTCATGGAGCGTAACTTTCACTAATTTGGACAAGCTGGTTATTTGAAGGGACCACTGCCTTGATAGCATCCACCCCAAAACCAACGGCACCACCAAATCTCTTAACCCCTGGAATAAATTCAGGCGTAATGGCTGCGGCAACATCCAACCCCTAACAGCCAAAGGTAACAGCCAAAGGGGTCCAGCCAAAGGGGTCAGCTTCGCTATGTTTCTGGTACATGGAATAACACCCAAGCCACCCCTTCAGTTTGAAACCTACGACATCTCCAGCCGCCCCTCGGTAACCACCTACCCCGGCGGCTTCGCCGTCATCACCACCTACTCCAACGGCTACCTCCTCCAACGGCTACCTCTACCGCCTCCAGCGTAATAGGGGACAGGCCACAATTATCTAATGCTTTGGTCATTGGGCATCTGTATATTCAGAAAAACGTGGTCTGTCCCCTATTGGTTATTGCTATTGGTTATTTACTCCTCAGGGCCACCGTGGTTCGGATTCAGGCCATTAACACAACCACTACAGCAATCACACCCGAGACAAATATGGCCAAGAGAAACGCACGAAATCTGTATTTGGTCACATCAAGCTCAGCAAACTCCGTTGGATTACACCGGGGTCTAAGCATAAACGAGGCGACACAGGCAACAGTCAACATTATCTCAAAAGAATATTCTGGCCAGCTACGCGCAGGATACCCAACCAGCATTGCGGTTGCCGCAATGATTAGGCTTGCCGCAACACCCTCACCAATAGCCGCTGCAATTCGGTAAAGAAGGTCACTCATCAACTACCCATCACTGTGTGGATGGAGAAACAGCATCATTAATTGTCATGTCCTTGATGATTCCCTAGTTGGCCCACGCCGTGGTTTACTGCTAGCGCGAGCATTAAAGGGGCCAGGATCAAATATCCATCGGCATCTTCTTCCCTAGGGAAGCGCTGATCAATTCGCCCCCCCCCAAGAGCGAGCTGACCTGAGAAAATTCTGGAAACGGGAAGTAGAACG
>DYIY01000018.1 GCA_020723405.1 Thiobacillus denitrificans
CCAAGTCGTACGCAATTACCCTTTCCACAGTGGCTCCCTCTGTGATGCCGAACGTTTTAGGTAAGGGGCGCTGCGCGGCGTTTTATCGCGCAGCGTCCAGCGACCGAAGGGAGCGGCCTTGACCGCAGTGTTAGCCTGCATGGGATGCTTCAGTAATAGCTTTCAAGTTCATTCAACCGATGTGTTGTCAGCTTGATTCTGCAATGTATTGCCTCAGCAGGCGCCCCCGTGCCAACAATACTGTCGTACGCGAAGCTGCATTCTGCTTCCAAATATCTTCGCCAGTACAAATGGCTTTCGATGGCTTTGTTCTTTAGGGCAGTGAGTTTTTTTGGATCGTTAATCAAGCCCTCATATGCTTCTGCCAACCCATCAATCATGGCTGCGTGCTTTTCCTCTACAAGATGGTCTAGTCGGGTCGACTCTTCCACGTAGCACATTGTTTCGTCATGCGACCCCATTGTTTTTGCGAGGCAATCGGTCAAAACGTCTGCGGAAGCAAAACTACCCCAGCAAATAATAATTAGTGTGATGGTGAATGACTTCATCTGGCTAACGTGTAGCTAACCGGCGACCGGAATGCCGCGAAGCGGCATGTAGGGCGTCCGGGTTGAGCGCAGGGTTATGCGGCATTGCTACCAGATGTGGCTGATTGCAGAAGCGTGGCGAGCTTTTTTGCCTCTGTTGCGGACAAAGTAACCGGCAACATTTGGTAGCTAGCAACACTCTTTGCCACAAACTCAAGACCAATTGATTTCTCTTCTGAGCCGCCACCCAAGGTGTGAACCTTAACTTTGACGCTCATGAATTTGACTCCGCCTCCCTCGACCTCACCCAACGTTTGAGCAATAGGAGCGCCAAACATTGCCGCTTTGAGCCCACCGTGCTTGAGGATTTTGAAGATGAATGAGCCGGCCACGAAGGCAAAAATAGCGAAGAAGATGTATTGGAAGTTGTTCTCAAGATTCATGTTCAGTCCTTGCTGCATAACGTGGAGCTAACCGGCGGCCGGAATGCCGCGAAGCGGCATGTAGGGCGTCCGTGTTGAGCGTAGGGTTAGAGAGAACGCGGGTCATTGAACGAGCCCAAAAGTAAAACCAACTGCTGAGCACATGGCATAAACAAACAGAGTAATTTCGATTCGCGACCACCGAGGGTGACGACCAATCGTAAACCACGAATGCCGCCGCCGAGATGAATGGGCATATGCGACAACGGCTACAATGACCATGAAACCAAAAAAAACAAGGACACTTATTGGGTTTTGGGCGATGCGGGGCATTGCTGCATAAGAGAAAACAATGGCAATTGGCAAGCCAAAGACATGAGCTAAGTTGCGGCGCAAAAGAGAAGGCTTGCCTTTGTGATTTGGCCAGGTCTCGTATGGTTTTTCTAGGTAGTCGCTCATGCGCTGGTGCCTGTGCTCTCTAACGTGCAGCTTGAGGGGCGCGGAGGCGGCAAGCGAAGCTTGCTGGCGGAGCGTCCCGCTCGAAGCGTTTGTTAGACATTGGTAGACAAAGCACGGCGGTATTCAAGGCATTTATCAAGGACGTTGTCATTGAATTGCTTAATTGTTCTTTCGGCAGAGAGCAGATAATAGGCAGCGGCCCTTGCATTGGCTATCCACTTCCCGTCAATGACATCTAAAGTAACACCCACATGTTGTTTTGAATTAATGGCATTGATAAGGGTGGGCGCAAGGTCGGTTAATAAACCACTACCGTGAGCAAAGCTATTGCGAAAATCCTTTAACTCGATAAGAGGGGTTCTTAGTTGTTTGTTGTGGAAAAGCTCCACGCCCACAGCCTCTTTGCAGTATTGTTCGGCGGATCTAATAAAGTCTTTGCGCGGTAATTTTTTAAATTCCGTTTGGTAGTGTGTGGATGTTTGCCAATGCTTAAATGATTCTGAAATGCCGTTTTCAAAGGCGGCAAATATCGAAACAAGTACTCCACCCCAAACCAATCTCGGCAAAGTTATTGCTGCGTCTTGATTGATAGTGTCCAGCTCCGACTCCAACTCGCCCTCTCTGACTGGGTCGGACTCACGTTTCAGGCGCGCATTTAAACGTAAAGCCAATTGGGTTGGGCCATGGGGCAAAAATTCATTAACCAAGCGAATATAACGCCTCATATCAGAGAATGCGCCAATTGCATAAGGAAAATCGCAAATGGCGTAAAACTCGTCAAGGGTGTCTTCTGAGTTCATATGGCTCGATTAGTTTTTGGCGTAATCCCACGACTTGACTCGCTGCACCACTTGTTCGGGCAGTGTGTCAGAAAGCATCTCGCGGACTTCGGCGTACCTTTTGTCCAGCACCTCGCCGACTACATTAAACGACATTAGTGGTGTGTTTTCAGTGTTAAGAATTTTAACTTCAATCTCAACAACGTCTTTGCCTACACCTAGCCCGACAAGGGTATTTGCAATCTTACTGCCTCTGGAGATATTAATTATTCGCGCTTGCAGCTCATGGCCTTTTTCCCCAACACGATAGCCGTGCAGACTGAATTTCCGTCTAAGACCATTTTCTAGCGCAACTGCCTCACCTTCTTCGTTGAAAGCGTTCTTATCGACATTGATTATTAGCCCTTTAATATCCTGCCGAGGGGCCATAACCTTCATTTGCTCAACATTCACAGTCGTACAGCCTGTAACCAGGAATATGATGATGAACGATATGGTTGCTTTGATATGGTGCATGCGCTTCTCCAAAAGAAATGTCTAACGTTTAGCTTGAGGGGCGCGTAGCCGGCTTTTCGGCGGAGCGTCCCTCTCGAAGCGATTGTTAGACATTGTTGCCAGCAATTCTAGATTTATAAATTGAGACAACAAGATTTGCCGTCAAAATAATAAGCGGGAATCCGAGAACAACAATCTCAAGAACTGATGTCCCAGGCAGTTTCGAAACCCCAAGAATTTCTCGATAGCCTGCGGCAGCAACGAGCAATCCAGCAATAGAAACAATATGATCGATACCTATAGACGACCTTGGATTAATCAGGCTGCTTACAAAAACAAGCGATGTGGCCGCGAGAAAAATAAAAGACACACCCAGTATGTATACAATTTCTAAATTGCTACGTGAAAAATGAATAACCACCCCACCATTATCCCACCGAGCTGTCATTTTTCGACCAGGGAAGGCTTTTTGTATTTCTACTTGGTGAGCATGCCAGCGTCTTTCGTTTGTCGTCACCTTAAACATTGGCCGTAGAGAAATCTTGTCAAACGGAAACGCATTGACGGAAGAGAATGTTGGGAACACTAACCTAGACGATCTTGCTACTGCATCTTTATGGCCAGGGATAAAATCGGCTGACGACAACACAGATGTTTCGGCATGTGCTCCATATAGGTCTGCCGATGAGCCATCATCTGCATGTGCAACGATACTTTGACTATTTGCCTCGATTTCCGAACCCATTGGCGAGTGCGTATCAAGCACAAGGATAAGAGAAACTTCGGCTGAATTTTCTTCCTGGATCAGGCGATGAACTACAAATCGCAATATCGGATCACCTTCAGTAGGCTTCTGATCAGATATAGACTTGTCTAGGTGCAATGTTTGGGTGGCCCTTGAAAAGTAATCCTCATTTAGAACTGCAACCCATGCGTACAAAAAATAAATAGTACAAGCAAGAAAAATAAGTATTGAGACGGATATAAAAATGCGTCTACGCATGAAAATGATCATGTCTAACGTGGAGTTAACCGGCGCCGGAGCGCAGCGGAGGGGACCCCAAAGCGTAGCTTTGGGGCGTCCGGGTTGAACGTAGGGTTGGGCGTTTGTGCCTGGCGCGGTAAATTACCCATTTTGGTCTTTTCCAGCTTCATGCGCAGGAACGTCCAGCGCGTTATAGAACCACGCAGGATCTTCGCCAAGACGGCCGGCGCTAAATAGTAGCGAGCCGAAACCGCCGAATGGGATTGATAAGAACGCAAACCACAACGGCAACCCAGATACAAAAACGCCAGTAACGAACGCGACAGCGGCAGCAACCAAGAAGACAACGCCTAGGACAAATGCCGCAAGCCTAGTTATGGGGCCGTATTGCCGCGAAGTCATGACGCCCAACGTTATATCGACAGAAAAATTGCTGTGTATGCAGGCACACTACGCTGCATAATCTGGCTCGTCAATCGCTAACCCGTTGTTAACAAACGGATATGTCTTTAGTTATAAGGCGTATTGTCCCAATGAATTCTGTCATCCCCACGCAGCCACCGAAACTCCTGGATCGGCTGTGCGAACGCATCCGCTATCGCCACTACAGTTTGCGCACGGAACAGGCCTATGTCCACTGGGCGCTGCGTTTCATCTTCTTCCACAACAAGCGCCATCCCATGGATATGGGCGGGCCGGAAGTCGAGGCATTTCTTTCTCATTTGGCGAATGTGGGAAACGTCGCGGCGTCCACCCACCATCAGGCGCTTTCGGCCTTGCTGTTTTTGTATCGGGAAGTGTTGGAGGTGGATTTGCCCTGGATGACGGAGATTGGACGGCCCAAGAAGCCCAGGCGACTGCCGGTGGTGCCGAGTTCCACCGAGGTGCGCCGTGTCCTGGACCGCATCCCAGACCAGACCCATCAGTTGATGGCGCGCCTTCTGTAAGGAACCGGGATGCGTCTGATGGAATGCGTGCGTCTCAGGGTGAAGGATGTGGAGTTTGAGCGGTGCGAGATCGTGGTGCGCTCCGGGAAGGGGGGTAAGGATCGGGTGACCATGTTGCCGGTTTCCCTGGTCGAGCCCCTGAAGGCGCATCTGGATCGGGTCCGTGAGGTCTGGCTGGCTGATCGCGCGGCGGGGCGTCCTGGAGTGGAGTTGCCCCACGCCTTGGCGCTCAAGTATCCGAATGCGCCCCTGGAGTGGGGGTGGTTCTGGGTGTTTCCGGCCCGGGGTGAATCGACTGACCCGCGCTCAGGTGTGGCGCGGCGACACCATCTCTATGAGCAGAATCTGCAACGCGGGATCAAGCGGGCGATGCAGGAGGCGGGGTTGGCAAAGTCCGCTTCGACCCACAGTCTGCGCCATTCATTCGCCACCCATCTGCTGGAAGCCGGTTACGACATCCGCACCGTGCAAGAGCTGCTGGGCCACTCGGATGTTTCCACGACCATGATCTACACCCATGTCCTGAACAAGGGGGGCCGCGGCGTGGTGAGCCCGTTGGATCGGTGAAGCGGGATTTTGGCTAGTATCACGGCCACCGGCCGGCCTGCTTTTCCACAACGGTCGGCGGTCCACAAGTCAAACCAAGGAGGCGCAAACCCATGACCACCTATTCCCGCGACGACCAGCTTGCCGTGCAGCCCGAGTCGAGCTTCGGCGCCAAGATCGAGAAATCCGGCGCTTACGTCGGGCGTTTTACCCTGGCGAAGGAACGCGTCGCCAGGACCGGGACGCGGGGCATCGAGTTCACCTTCGAGTCGGAGGACGGCCAGACGGCGCGCTATCTGACGCTGTGGGTGGCCCGTGCCAACGGCGACAAGTCGAGTACGCCCATGGCCTGCTGTCGGCCCTGATGGTGTGCCAGGACGTGAAGACCATCAGCAGTGCGCCCGTCACGGTGGATGAGTGGAACGCGGAGTTGGGGGCCTGGGCGCCCGCGCAGGTGGAGGCGTTCGATGCGCTGATGCACAAGCCGGTGGGCGTGTTGTTGCAAAGGGAGGAGCGCGTGTGGGAGGGGCGGACTCATGTGGGTATGAAGATGGTGGACTTCTTCGATCCCCGCGACCGCAGCACGCCTTCCGAAATTCTGGCCGGCACGCGAAGCGGTCAGGGGCTGGCGCGGCTGGTGGACAATCTGCGGGAGAAGGTGGTGCGGTTGGGTTGGATGTTCCGCCCGGGGGCGCGGCGCCGGAAGCGGCGAAAGGGGCGGGGTTCTATGGGGTCGATGAGGATGATGTGCCGTTTTGAGGTTCATCCGGTCGTGGGCGGGAGAAGGGCCGGGGATGGGGGCAAGCACATCGAGGGGCTCACCCCAGCCCTCCCGTTTGTGGGAGAGGGAGCAAGGCGAGGCGGCTTCGAGGGGCCGGGCCAAGGGTGAAGCACTGCACTGGCCCGGGTGCCGTTGAGCGGATGCGCCAGGCCCACCCCGCCGTCAGACCACGTTGACCCCCCGGTCCTCCCGGCCCTTCTGCCGCTGCAGTCGCACCACTTCCGGAAGGCCGCGCAGGGCGCGCATCAGCCGTGCCAGGTGGAGCCGGTTCTGCACGCTGACGGTGAAGTAGAGACTGGTGTAGGCGCCGGCCTCGTCCTGCATGTGCACGTTGTCGATGTCCGAGCCTTCGTTGGCGATGGCGGCGGCCACCTTGGCCAGCACGCCCCGCTGGTTGACCACGATGACCTTGATGCCCACTTCGAAGAGCTTGTCCAGTTCGGCGGACCAGGCCACGTCCACCCATTTTTCCGGGTCTTCCCGGTAGTTGCGCACCTGGACGCAGTCGTGGGTATGGATGATGAGGCCCTGTTCCTTCTTGATCTGGCCAATGATGGGGTCGCCGGGAATGGGCCGGCAGCACTTGCCCAGGCGCACCGCCACCCCTTCGGCGCCGCGGATGAGCATGGGGCCGGCGGCCTTGCGCGGAGTGGCTTCGCTGTCCTTGGCCAGCAGTTGCCGGGCCACCACGAAGGCCAGTTTCTTGCCCAGGCCGATCTCCGCCAGGGTGTCGTCCCGGCCCCGGCCCCCGTCCCGCTGGAAGCGCTCCCACTGGGCATCGTTGACCGGCTCGCCGCCCAGGGCCCGCACGGCTTGGTCCAGCAGTTGTTCGCCTAGGCTGACGGATTCGTGCCGGTGGGTCTTCTTCAGGGCGCTACGGATGTGGGCCCGGGCCTTGCCGGTGATGGCGAAATGGGCCCAGGCCGGGTTGGGCCGGGCCGATTCGGACGTGAGGATCTCCACCCGGTCACCGTTCTTCAGGGGGGTGGACAGGGGCATGAACTCGCCGTTGATCTTGGTGCCCACGCAGTGGTCCCCCACGTCCGAGTGGACGTTGTAGGCGAAGTCCACCGCCGTGGCGCCCCGGGGCAGGGCCACGATGCGGCCCTTGGGGGTGAACACGTAGACCTCGTCGGGGAACAGGTCCACCTTGATGTGTTCCAGGAATTCCACGGAATCCCGGCTGTCGGCCTGGATGTCCAGCAGGCTCTGCATCCACTGGTGGGTTTTCTTCTGCACGTCGGACAGGGAGGTCTCGCCGGTCTTGTACAGCCAGTGGGAGGCCACGCCGGTCTCCGCCACCCGGTGCATCTCCTGGGTGCGGATCTGCACTTCCAGCGGCGCGCCGAAGGGGCCGAACAGGGTGGTGTGCAGGGATTGGTAGCCGTTGGGTTTGGGGATGGCGATGTAATCCTTGAACTTGCCCGGGATGGGTTTGAACAGGGCGTGCAGGGCCCCGAGGGTCAGATAGCAGTCGCTGGAACTCTCCACCTGGACCCGGAAGCCGTAGATGTCGAACACTTCGGAAAAGGCCAGGTGTTTTTCCTGCATCTTGCGGTAGATGCTGAACAGATGCTTTTCCCGGCCCTTCACCTGGGCCTGGATGTGGGCATCCTGGAGCTTGGCCTCGATGGATTTGCGGATCTTGTCCATCACCTCCTTGCGATTGCCCCGGGCCGACTTCACCGCCTTTTCGATGACCTTGTAGCGGTTCGGGTGCAGGTGCAGGAAGGCGATGTCCTCCAGTTCCTGGTATACCCGGTTGAGGCCCACCCGGTTGGCGATGGGGGCGTAGATCTCCAGGGTTTCCTGGGCGATGCGGTGGATCTTTTCCGGTGCCATGGCATCCAGGGTGCGCATGTTGTGCAACCGGTCCGCCAGCTTGATGAGGATGACCCGCACGTCCCGGGCCATGGCCAGGAGCATCTTGCGGAAGTTTTCCGCCTGGGCCTCGGCCTTGCTCTCGAAGTGGATCTTGTCCAGCTTGGTGACCCCGTCCACCAGGGCCGCCACGGGCTTGCCGAACTCCCGGGCCACGTCGTCGATGCTGACCCCCGTGTCCTCCACCACGTCGTGGAGCAGGGCGGCGATCAGGGTCTGGGCGTCCAGGTGCCAGCCGGCCAGGATCTCCGCTACGGCCAGGGGGTGGGTGATGTAGGGGTCCCCGCACTTGCGGAACTGGCCCTCGTGGGCCCGGGCGGAGAAGCGGTAGGCCTTGTCGAAGGCCTCCAGGTCGGCGGGCTTGAGGTAGGCGACCGCCTCGGGCAGCAGTGGAAAAGGCGCAGGGGCTTCCACGGACTGCCCTCCAGGCGTCAGACGGGCGCCTTCTTCAGCACTTCAAGGCCGGTCAGGCCGTCGGCGATCTCGCGCAGGGCCAGCACGGCGGGCTTGTCCCGGCCGGCTTCGACGCGGGGCGTGGCGCCGGTGGAAATCTGCCGGGCCCGATAGGCGGCGGCCAGGGTCATTTCGAAGCGGTTGGGAATGTGCTTGATGCAGTCGTCGACGGTGACGCGGGCCATGGGTGAATCCTTTCGAAATACGGATGAAACAAGCTCCAGGGCCCGATTCTAAACGATGCCAACCGTATAATCCCGCCCTTCTCAGATTCCCGGAAAAACCCATGCCATCCTTCGACATCGTTTCCGAAGTGGACAAGCAGGAAATCCGCAACGCCGTGGACCAGGCCAACAAGGAAGTGGCCAACCGCTTCGACTTCAAAGGCTCCGATGCCCGGGTGGAGCAGAACGAATTCGTCCTCACCGTGTTCGCCGACGACGATTTCAAGCTCGACCAGGTCCAGGAAGTGCTCAACGGCAAACTGGTCAAGCGCGGTATCGACATCCGCTGCCTGGACGTGGCCGACAAGAGCGAGAAGGTTTCGGGCAACAAGGTGAAGCGGGAAGCCAAGGTGAAGAACGGCATCGAATCCGAGCAGGCCAAGAAGATCGTCAAGCTCATCAAGGATTCCAAGCTCAAGGTCACCGCCGCCATCCAGGGGGAAAGCGTGCGGGTCTCCGGCGCCAAACGGGACACCCTCCAGGAGTGCATCGCCCTGGTGAAGAAATCGGTGACTGATTTTCCGGTCCAGTTCCAGAATTTCCGCGACTGAGCCCGGTGGGGTGAACCCACGATAAAACAAACACTTGGATTGGCCGTCGGCTTCCTATAAAATGCACGGCTTTTCCGGATTCGCTGGCCATGGGGGCCGGCAACAGGTTCAAAGGACCCAATTGACATGGTGACCATTCGTCTTGCCCGTGGCGGCTCCAAGAAGCGCCCCTTCTTCAACATCGTCGTGGCCGATTCCCGCAATCGTCGCGATGGCCGTTTCATCGAGCGTATCGGCTTCTACAACCCCGTGGCCTCCGGCAACGCCGACACCCTGCGCATCGACCAGGCCCGCCTGGCCTACTGGCAGGGCGTGGGCGCCCAGACCTCCGAAACCGTCGCCCGGATCGTGCGTGGCGCCGCAGCCCCTGCTGCCTGAGGACTACGTGGTCATGGGGCGGGTGGCCGCCCCATACGCGGTGCGGGGCTGGCTGAAGATCCAGACCTTCACCGAATATCTGGACAGCCTGCTGGACTATGAGGTCTGGCGGCTGGGCCGCAACGGCAAGTGGCGGGATTACCGTCTGCTGGAGGGCAAGGTCCACGGACAGACCCTGCTGGCCTGCCTGGAAGGGGTGACCGACCGCAACGGTGCGGAAGCCCTGATGGGCCTGGATGTGGCGGTGCTGCGGGAAGAAATGCCCGAAGCCGAAGACGGCGAGTTTTACTGGGACGACCTGATGGGCCTGGACGTGGTGAACGAACAGGGTCAGCAGTTGGGCCAGGTGGCGGGTCTGCTGGAAACCGGGGCCAATGACGTCCTGCAGGTGCGGGACGGCGAGACGGAGCGACTGATCCCTTTCGTGGACGCCGTGATCCGCGAGGTGGACCTGGAGGCGGGACGGCTGGTGGTGGACTGGGGCCTGGACTACTGAGGCCGGCCGTGGTGCCCAGCTACCATCTGGTCACGTTGTTTCCGGCCATGTTCCAGGCCCTGACGGGGTTTGGCATCAGCGGCCGGGCGGTGGAACGGCAGTTGTGCAGGGTGAGTTTCTGGGATCCCCGGGACTTCACCCAGGACAACTACCGGACGGTGGACGACCGGCCCTTCGGCGGCGGCCCCGGCATGGTGATGCTGGCGGAGCCCCTGGACCTGGCCCTCATCGCCGCCAAGGCGGCCCTGGCCCGGGAAGGGGTGGGGGCGCCCCGGCTGATCTACCTGTCGCCCCAGGGGCGGCGGCTGGACCAGGCCCTGGTGGAAGAACTGGCTCAAGCGCCCGGCTTGGTGTTGCTGGCCGGTCGCTACGAAGGCATCGACGAACGCCTCTTCGCCCGGCACGGGCTCGAGGAAGTGTCCGTCGGCGACTACGTGCTGTCCGGCGGGGAACTGCCCGCCATGGTGTTGCTGGATGCGGTGATCCGCCTGTTGCCCGGTGCTTTGGGCCACGCGGATTCGGCCAGGGAGGACTCCTTCGCCGACGGGCTGCTGGATTGCCCCCACTACACCCGGCCGGAGACCTGGCTGGGCCTGCCGGTGCCGGAGGTGCTGCGCGGCGGCAACCACGGCCAGGTGGCCCGCTGGCGGCTGAAGGAAGCCCTGGCCCGGACCCGGGCCCGGCGGCCGGAGTTGTTGCAGGCGAGGGCCCTGAGCCCTCTGGAAAAGGCATTGCTGGCCGAACTGGACGCGAGTCCGGACGGCGGAAAAGACGGTCCGGAACCTTCCGGGCCACGGTAGAAACGGCGACATGTATCGGCTCGACGGGCGGATACCTCTGTCACCCACATTCGTGAAGGAAACGAAGATGAACGTGATCGAGCAGTTGGAAAAGGAAGAAATGGCCCGCCTGATGGCCGGCAAGACCATCCCCGAGTTCTCCCCCGGCGACACCGTGGTGGTGCAGGTGAAGGTCAAGGAAGGCAACCGGGAGCGTCTCCAGGCCTACGAAGGCGTGGTCATCGCCAAGCGCAACCGGGGCCTCAACTCCGCCTTCACCGTGCGCAAGATCTCCGCCGGCGAAGGCGTGGAGCGGACTTTCCAGACCTACTCCCCCCTGGTGGCCGCCATCGAGCTGAAGCGCCGCGGCGACGTGCGCCGGGCCAAGCTCTATTACCTGCGTCAGCGTTCCGGCAAGTCCGCCCGCATCAAGGAAAAGCTGGACCACACCAAGGTGCGTCCGACCAAGGGCTGATCGGTTCCACGCAATAAAAAGCCGCCTTCGGGCGGCTTTTTTTGTGCCGTTCCTGGCCTGTCCCTTTACAGCGGGTAACCCCAATGGGCCATCTCGCCGCCCAACCAACGCTTGATGCGCCAGCGTTCCAGGCGGGTCAGCTCAGAGGTATCCCGGGTCTCCCAATCCACGCGGCTATTTGCGGCGAAGTCCTCCGGCTGGGGGGCAGAGATGCCCAGGTAATCCCAGAGTTGCGTGCGCAGGGCCCCGTTGGCCACAAAATCCTCGTAGCGCAGCTTGAACCCGAAATCCGCCTGGCGGAACTGGGCGGAACGGTTGCGCCAGTGCTCGCAGAAATAGTGCAGGGTAGCCTTGCCCGGCCCATGGTTCATCCAATTGCGTCGCTTGATGGAGAGCAGAACGTCGAAGGGATCGCGCACCAGAAAGACGAACCTGGCGTCCGGGTAAAGAGTTCTCAGTGTCTGGGCGGTGGCCAGATCACATCGGGTTTCCTTGATGCCCCACCGGGTGTACCCCATTTCCAGGGCCCGCTTGCCATACAGATCGTCCAACAAGCCCCGCTGGAAGTTGACGATTTCATCGAAGGGCGGAGTCAGGTTGGCAATCCACAGGTGGGCATGCTGTTCCTTGGGGCTGGCAATGAACTGCCGATAAGCCTCCTCGCCCATGCCGCCGGTACCGCCGGGAAAGCGTTTGGAATGATGGGCGGTGATCTGCTCCCAGCCGGTCAATGCTTCCGCCAGGGCGTTCAGGGCACCTCCCGTCTCGCCCCACACCAGCACTTCGCCGGAGGCGGTGATGAAGCGCTGGAGCAGCGTGCTGCCCGAACGCCAGGAGGATGAAAACAGAAAAACAGGTTCGGCAACTGAGTTAACCATGGTCGGGTGATTTCCCTGTGGACTGAGCATGAAGGGTTGGCGGGCGGATTGTCCGCCAAGATGGGTGTTCCGTGCTTGCTCTGGGACGTTTGGGAAGGGCTGTGGCGAGTGGCTCAAGACGCTTCGTTCCTTTTCGCTGCCCGGGTGGCCCTGCAGAGGCGCTGCCCGCTCCCCGCAGCTTGAGAAGATCCCTTGGGAGGTAAAGGGGCACGGGTCCACTGAATGTAAGTAAATACACCTAGGAGTAAATGCTATATTTACATTGGCGGTCGGGGGGCACCAGCAACCTTTTGGAGGGCCCATCCATGACACCCCGTACCCTTGGCAGCGCCATGCTGGCGCTCACAGTGGCGTCTCCCGCCTGGGCGGGGGAAGGCCTCGTGGAGTTTTTCCCGCTCTATAAGGATGTTCTGCCCGACAACCCGGGCACCGAGATGGTCCAACCGCTGATGCGCATCGTCGACGGCAACCAGGATGGCGTGCCGGAAGCCAACGTGCGCTTCAGCGTCTACGGCGTCGCCAGCCCGGTGGCCTTGTTGAGTTCCTCCCCCCGGACCATTGTCTTCCCCGCGTCCCCCTGCTCGGGCGGGCAGACGGGGGGTGCGGTATACAGTGTGGACAATCTCCGTTTCCAGGGAGATGGCAACCTGAGCCGTTCCCACATGGCCTTCACCCTGAAGACCACCTGTGTGGATGAGGTCGGGGAACAGGCCGCCTACAAGACGGTGGTCTATTCCGCCACCATCAACCTGCCGGCCGGGGATCCGGGCGCCACGGTCTGGATGAAGACCTATCCCCTGAACCTGTACGGTTTCGACCCGGACTATCTGACGGCGGAGGGGCTCTACATCCTCATCGTCAGCCTGGGGGATGATCCTTCACCCACCTCGCCCCGCACTGGTTCGGGCAACCTGCGCTCCGTGGGATTGGGGGTGATGGACGGGATGGTGATCTTCGACGCCACCCGTCCCCTGAAGCGGTGACCACTCAGGGGGCCCCGGGCGTGCGGAAGCGGTAGGACTGGCGTGAGGGCGGAACCTGGGAGACGCCGGGGAAGAGGCTGGTGCTGCTCCATTCGGTGACCCGGGGCCGTCCGT
The DNA here is from genome assembly GCA_020723405.1 of Thiobacillus denitrificans. Classification (GTDB taxonomy): domain Bacteria; phylum Pseudomonadota; class Gammaproteobacteria; order Burkholderiales; family Thiobacillaceae; genus PFJX01. The sequence continues at coordinate 13,154 of DYIY01000018.1, forward strand.
CCAGCAGGAAGTGCGCCCTGACCGTCCAGAAGTAGCGGGCATCCGGCGCCAGGGGATTTTCCAGGCGGTGTTCGGGGCGGGTCAGCCCGTCCCGGTGGCAGACGGTTTCGCCCGGCTCGCCGTGCGTTTCCCTGGCGACCAGAAGTTCGTAGCTCACCTGGGCCACCCGGGCCATGTCCTCCCGGGCCACCCCAAGATCTCCGGGGCGGGGAAAGGCTTGCCACTTCAGGGTCGGGGCCAGGGAATCGACGCGCACCCATTCCAGGAAGTCGGGAATGGACCCCTGTCCCGAATACTGCCCCCGGGTGACGGGATCCAGGGGAGCCAGGCCGAAACTGGTGGAGAACATGCCGCCCGCCGAATGGAGGTGCCGATCGGGAAACGGATAGAGCCGCAACATCTGGTCGTGGATGTGGCCGGCCAGTTGCGGATAGCCGCGCTCCAGTTCCGCCAGCAAGGCCGCTCCGTCGTCGGCCACCCACTGCTCCAGCTTCATGCGCCGCCCGGTGAAAAGGAAATCGGCAGCGTACCGTTCGCCGTTGTCCCGGGTGCTCACCAGACGGACCCGGGCGTGCAGAAAGGCCCCAGCCGGGGCGTTGATGCCGGCACCCCGGATGCCCGCTTCCCGGAGGTTCGTGAGGAGCACCGTGTCCACGCCCTGGTCCGCCAGGCCCCGGTAATCCCCAGACTCCAGAGCGATGGACGACCGTTCGGGAGCCACGGCCAATACGGGCACCCCCCCGGCGCGCAGGGCGGATTCCACATGTTCGCGCAGCAGGGCCTGGAAGGGAGTGATCTCCAGGGCGTGGGTCAGGCTGATTTCGCTGCTTTGCACCTGGCTGGCCGGCGGTGCCTCGGCGGCACCCGCCAGGCCCCCCACCAGGCCGGCGATGCCGCAGATCCCCAGCATGAGGGCCAAGACCGGCCCGCAGAACTGGCCGCTGCAACCACTGGAACCGATTCCCGACAGACAGCCGGCAAAGGCGCCGCCCGCGCCCTGGGCCGCGCCGGATCCCTTGCTCCGGGCATAGCCCTCGAAACGGAGTGGGGTGGGTTCCTGAACGGCCAGCACCGCCACCCTTCCCACCTGCTCCTGGTGTCGGGTGTCGGGCCGGCTGATTTCCATGACGCCGCACCCGGCCAGGACGAGAAGCAGGGCGGCGGGGAGGATCCAGCGGCTGTGGGCAAAGGCTGAACGGGTGGTCACACCCCATTTATAGCCGGGATGGCCGCGCTCAGAGACTCCAGGCCTTGGCCAGCACCGCTGCCGCACTGCCCAGCAGCAACAGGTTCACCAGGCGCAACATCTGCACGTCCGTGAGGCGGGTGTGCACGTGGCTGCCGGCATAGAGGGCAGCCATGATGAGGGGGGCGGCCAGCAGGCTTTGCAGCCAGACCCCGCCGTCCAGCAGCAGGCCGGCGATGAGGAAGGTGACGATGCGCACCAGTCCCTCCAGGAAAAACAGCCCCGACAGGGTGGCACGCAGGGCGGCCTTGTCGCGGATGCGGTGGGACAGGTAGATGACGTAGGGTGGGCCGCCGGTGCCGAACAGGCCGCTCACCGCCCCGCCGCTGAGGGCCGCCGGCCAGGCCCAGCGGGTCGAGGCGGGCGTGAAGGGGCCGGGCCTGGCGAGCAGGCCGCGCAGGGCGAAGGCCAGGATGAACAGGCCCAGTACCGAGAGCAGGGCGGCGGCGGGCAAGGCCACCAGGAGACCCGTGCCCAGAGCCACGCCCACCAGGGTGGCGGGCATCAGACGGCGGATTTCCGTCCGGTCCACGTGCTGGAAATGGAGCCCGCCCACCAGGGCCGAGGCGGCGAAATCCGCCACCAGCATGAAGGGCACCACCTGCTGGAGGGGAAAGCGCAGGGCCAGGAGGGGCACCGCGATGAGACCCGAGCCGAAGCCGGAGATGCCCCGCACGAAGTAGGCCAGGGTCAGGACGGCGGCGGCGTAGGCCAGTTCGGACGGGGCCATGGGGAATCCGGAAAAGGGCGCATTTGAGCACAAAGGCGGCGCCGGGGATAATCCGCCCATCGCCATGGACCGGAACCCTCCCATGTTCCCCGATTTCAGCAAGCTGCCCAAACCCGACGACTTCATCCTGCAACTCGACAAAGCGCTACGCACCGTCTTCGCCAGCGCTCCCACCCGCCGTCCCTACCCCGACGCCGGCCTGGCGGAAGGGGAGATGAGCGAGGCAGACAAGCGCCACGCCGCCGGCCTCATGCGCATCAACCACAGCGGTGAGGTCTGCGCCCAGGCCCTCTATGCCGGCCAGGCCCTGACCGCCCGCAATCCGGAAGCGGCCCGGGCCCTGCGGGAGGCGTCCGACGAAGAGACGGAGCACCTGGCCTGGTGCGAGAAGCGGCTCAACGAACTGGGCAGCCACAAGAGCTTCCTGAACCCGGTCTGGTATGCCGGCTCCTTCGCCCTGGGGGCCCTGGCCGGTGCCCTGGGGGACAAGTGGAACCTGGGTTTCCTGGCGGAGACGGAACGCCAGGTGGAAGGCCACCTGGACAGCCACCTGGACAAGCTGCCGGCCCAGGACGGGAAGAGCCGGGCCATCGTGGAACAGATGAAGATCGACGAGGTGAAGCACGCCGACACGGCCCTGGCCCTGGGGGGGGCGCCGTTGCCCGCACCCGTGCGGGAGGCCATGCGGGTCACCTCGAAGGTTCTCACCCTGGCCGCCTACCGGCTCTGATGGGGTTCCAGGAAAACCTGGCCGGCCTGGCCCCGGCGGACCACCTGGCCCGCATCGATCTGGCGGGCGCCGCGGGGCCGCTCGGCTCCATCGAGAACAAGCCGGGCAGCCAGGGTTCCCTGCGCATCTACGCCCATCTGGCGACGAAGCATGGGCGCATCGATGCCGCAGCCGCCCGTGAGGGCCTGGCACTCTATGGCGAGCATACGGCGGACGCCCGGGCCCACCCTGGCAAGCACCCCAGCATCGACCGCCTGCTGGCCGTGGCGGCCGGCGCTCCGCCCCTGGACTGCCGCCTGGTGGACGCGACCTGACCCCCCTGTTCAAGGGATGCCGCCCGCAGGGCTGAATCCCTATCCTCGGCCGGGTTGATACCCCTACCGAGGAAGCCATGTCCCCAGTCCACAAACCGGCCGGCGCGGAACGCGCCACACCGGCCAAGCGACCGTCCCTGAACCTGCTGGCCGTCCTGGTGGCCGGCCTCTTCGCCGCCCCGCCCGCCTTCGCCGACCTGGTGGGCCTGGATGAAGACAGCACCGTCCTGGCCGTCACGGGCGACGGCGCCTACAGCGCCGGCTTCATCTACACCCCGGGCAGCGGCAGCCAGGCCTATCTGTGGAACGGCGCTACGCCCGTCCTGCTGGGGGGATTGGACGGCTACGGCGACAACCAGGCCCAGGGCGTGTCCGACGACGCCGGGGTGGTGGCCGGCATCAGCTTCGGCTTCGACGAGAGCTTCAACTACTACTCCCAGGCCTTCAAATGGACCCAGGCGGGCGGCCTGGTGGCCCTGGACGGCCTGGCCGAAGGGGAGAGCAGCCAGGCTAATGCCGTTTCCGCCGACGGCAACGTCATCGTCGGCAAGGCCAACCTGGCCAACGGCGCCGCCCACGCGGTGCGCTGGACGGGCAACGCCTCCACCCTCCAGGATCTGACCACCGGTTCCGCCGGCTGGAAAGGCGGAGCGGACGCCAACAGCAACGCCCAGGGCGTGTCGGCGGACGGCGCCGTGGTGGTGGGCTACGGCCTGGACGAGGACAGCCTGCCCAAGGCCTTCCGCTGGACCTCGGGCGGCGGCATGGTCAGCCTGGGCACCCTGGCCGGCCATACCGGCAGCGAGGCCAAGGGCGTGTCCGGCGATGGCAGCGTGGTGGTGGGCAATTCCTACACCTTCCTGGTCTTTCCCGGGGATACCCGGGCCTTCCGCTGGACCCAGGCGGGCGGCATGCAGGACCTGGGCGTCCTGGCCGGGGCCACGGAAAGCCGGGCCTATGCCGTGAGCGGTGACGGCGCCGTGGTGGTGGGCAGCACCAACAATGCCGACTACAGCACGGTCACCGCCTTCCGCTGGAACGAGGCCGACGGCATGGTCAGCGTGGCGGACTGGCTGGAGGCCAACGGCATCAGCACCGCCGGCAGCACCCTGGAGAACGCTTACGACGTGAGCGACGACGGCAACGTGATCGTGGGCCATGGCCAGATCAACGGCACCAGCCAGGCCTACATCGCCCGGGTGGGCGGCGAGACGGGCGGCGGTGGTGGTGGAGGTGGCGGGGGCGGCATCATCGGCACCAGCGACTTCGTCCAGTCCCTGGCCAATGCCGCCGGCGTGTTCAACAACGGCGCCTCCTTCACCCAGATCGCCCTGTTCGGCGCCCATCACCGGGCCCTCATGGATTCCGGCCTGCCCGCCGGCCGTTGCATGTGGCTCACCGGTGACCTGGGCAGCAACGGCCGCACCGACACCCGCCAGGCCCTGGGCGAGGTGGGCGTGTGCGGGGACCTGGGCGCCTTCCGCCTGGGCGTGGGCCTGGGCCTCAGCGGCGTGAAGCAGGACCTGGCCCTGGGCGGCGACGGAGAATACGACGGCAAGCATCTCCTGCTCGAAGCCGACACCCTGCTGGCTCCGGGCCTCCTGGGCAGCCTGACCGCCTTCTACGGCGGCTGGGATGCGGACATCCAGCGCAACTACATGAACGGCGCCGCAGTGGACTCCTCCCGGGGCAGCACCGACGCCCGGGCCTGGTCCCTGCGCGCCAAGCTGGACTGGCTGGACGCGGCCCGGCTGGGCGCCTTCAGCCTGTCCCCCTATGCCGCCTACACCCACAGCCATAGCCGGGTGGACGGCTACACCGAGACCGGGGGCGGCTTCCCCGTCACCTATGGGGAGCAGCAGCACACCGCCCGGGAACTACGCCTGGGGCTGAGCGGCAAGACCCGCCTCAACGACGCCGCCGACCTGCGCCTGACCGCCGAGGCGGTGCACCGCTTCGACGGCCGGGGCGGGGCGGTGACGGGCAGCCTCGCCGGCGGACCGACCTTCAACCTGGCGGGGACCTCCATCAAACAGAACTGGGCCCGGCTGGGGGGCGAGATCGACTGGCGCCTGGGGGCCACCCGGCTGCTGTCGGCCTCGCTCAACTTGTCCAGCGAGGGAGAGGACGCCAGCGTGTCCGGCAGCCTGAGTTACAAGGTCAGTTTCTGAAACGGGGCGGCAATAAAAAAAGCCCGCCTGGGCGGGCTTTTTTCTTGGGCAAGGCCCGATATTACTTGGCCGGACAGGCATCCTCGCCGGGCACCTTGCCGGGGATCAGCAGGAACTGCTCGAAGGGCCCCATGACCTTCATGGCCTCGCCCTTGGGGCCATCGAACTTGAGGCGGCCGAACATCATGGCGCGCATGGGGCCGTACTCGCCGGCGCCCATCTCCTTCCAGCGCTTGGTCTCGGCGTGCATCAGGTAGTCCATGTCGTAGTTCAGGGTGGCGTTCTTGATGGGGCCGGCGTAGGTGCAGGTGGTCTTGCCGCCCTTGGTGGAGATGGTCATTTCCACCTTGGTGTTCTCGCCGCAGTCGGTGCGGTACATGTGGATCACCTTGTAGCCCCGGCCCCCGTCGTTCTTGGCCCACCGTTCGGCCAGCTCGGTGGTCAGGGCGGGGTTGGTGTTCCAGTACTGGCAGGCCTGGTTGGCCCAGTCGCTGGACATGAGGGGGGCTGCCTGGACGGGCAGGGACAGCAGGCCGGCGATAGCCAGGGAAATCATGCGCATGGTGTTCTCCTCCGAACGTTGCGTTGGGTGCCACGGGGTGGCGTGAAGACGAAGCGGGCCCGCTGGGCACCGTCAGCCGACCGAGAGGTTAGCCCCGGCAGGGGGAGACTGTAAAAAAAAACCCTTTGATCCGCTTGAAAATTTTATTAATGGGGCAGGTGCTGCTTGAGGGCGCCATAGAGCCAGGTGCCGTGCAAGGCGCCGGCCAGCACCACCATGGCCCCCAGGCTGCCGGTGCCGGCCAGGGCGAACATGGGTCCGGGGCACAGGCCGATGAGCCCCCAGCCGAAGCCGAAGATGAGCCCGCCCACCACGTAACTCACCGTGCCTGGCGCCTTGTCGGGAATCTCGATGGACTGGCCGTCCAGGGCGTGGCGCCGGCCCAGGCGCTTGACCACCTGGATGCTCACCACGCCGGTGGCGATGGCGGAGAACAGGATGCCGAACATGTGGAAGCTCTGGAAGTGGAACATCTCCTGGATGCGGTACCAGGAAGCGGCCTCAGACTTCACCAGCACGAAGCCGAACAGGATGCCGACCAGCAGGTAGGGGACATAGCGCACCATGGCGTCACCCGATCAGCATGTGGGGCACCAGGAACCAGGAGGCGATGAGGCCGCCGCCGAAGATGCCCAGGACCGCGTAGAGGGAAGGGAGTTGCAAGGTGGACAGGCCGGTGATGGCGTGGCCCGAGGTACAGCCCCCCGCATAGCGGGTGCCGAAACCCACTAGCACCCCGCAGGCGAACAGGAAGGTGAAGTTGCGCACGCTGGTATGGAACAGTTCATCGGGCACCAGATTGCCGGCGGGGGGCAGGAACCCCCAGGACAAGACCATGTCGTGGGCCGCCGGGGAGAGGGCCAGCGGTTCCGGGTTGGCGAACACCACCCCGGCCAGATAGCCGCCCAGGCCGGTGCCGATGACGAACACCAGGCTCCAGGTGTGCTCCTTCCAGTTGTAGCGGAAGAAATCCACCTCCACGGTGGGGGGCTGGGTGATGGCGCACAGGTGGCGCAGGTTGTTGGATATGCCAAAGGAACGATTGCCGATGAACAGCATCAGCGGCACCATCAGGCCGATCAGGGGCCCGGCGACGTACCAGGGCCAGGGGTGGATGAGCCAGTCCATCTTTCCTCCTCACGAAAAGTGGGGGCGATTATATAAGAATCTACTAATAAACTGACTGTTTAAGTCGGGAAAGACCTTGATTTCATGGGGTTTTTGTGCTTTGCAGCACGAACGCCCGGCGGCGCTGGAAGTGCTCCGCCGCCGCCGTGTCACCGGCTGCCAGGGCCCGTTGCCGGCCTACTTCCAGCCAGGCCAGCAGGGGGCGCCGCCAGCCCCGCTCCGAGGCCGTGTCCACCGCCATGGCCAGGCTGGCCGGGTCGGATCGGCCCGCCTTGAAGAGCAAGGCGATGGCCAACAGGCGGGGCAGGGGGTCCTTGATGTCCCGGGCGGTCTGGTTGGCGGCGGGGATTTCCTTCGCGCCGACCAGGCCCGCGTAGTGGCCTGCCAGCCACTTGCCGTCCAGGTCCTGCCAGTCGCCGGCCAGGAAGCGGGCATAGGCCCGGTCCGCCGGCGCGGCGTCCGGGGCCAGCTTGTCGTAGGCCGTGCAGTGGGCGAAGTCCAGGCTGGCCACCCGGGCGGCGCAGGCGGCCAGTTCCGCCCGGGCCAGCAGGTCGGTGCGGCCGGATTTGGCAATTTCCTGACGGACCTGCCCCAGGGCCAGTTCGGCGGCGGGGGTGTCGCCCTCCAGCCAGCGCTGTTGGGCGTGGTCCAGCAGGCTCACGGCGTTGAGCTTCCAGTCCGCCGGGGGCGGGCCGCCGCCGCAACCGGCCAGGAACAGGGCGAACAGCCAGGGCAGGGCGGGGCGGGCGTTCATGGCGTCTTGATCTCCACGTCCCGGGCGAAGGGCCACATCTTGTTGATCTCGTTGATCAGGTGGTTGACCTTGCGCACGCTGTCGTCGATCTCCACCCGCAGCCGGGCCATGTCGGTGGTGGCCTGGCTGACGTTGCCGGTGATGCGGGCGGCATCGGCGCTGGCGGTCTGCACGTTGGCCAGGATGGCATCCACCTTCTTCAGGCTGTCCCGGGCGTCGGTCAGGATGGCGTTCACCTGGGCCACCGCCTGGCGGGCCTGGGGCAGCACGCCGTCGGCGGCGAACACTTCCCGGTCGGTCTTGGCCAGGATGCCGTCCACCTTCAGGGACACCCCGTTCAGGTTGGCCAGCAGGGTGTTGGCGTTGCGCAGGGCGTCCACCACCTCCTTCGCCTTGTCCGGACTGCCCAGCACCCCTTCCATCACCCCGTAATCCCCGGCCATGCGGCCGGTGACGGTGGCCACGTTGCCCAGGGTCTGGTTGATGGGGGCGTCGCCGGCAGTCATGGCCTCCACGTTGGCCAGGATGGTCTTCACCTTTTCCACCAGCACCGGGATCTCCTTGGTGGCATCGCCGGTGAGCAGTTCCCGGCGGGCCCCGTCCTCCAGGGGTTGGTCCTTCAGGTCGGCGGTATAGGCCTTGATCTTGGCGGCCCCCACCATGGGCTTCTCCAGGGTGAACACGCTGGTCTTGCGCAGCCAGCGGGCATCCGCCTGGACCACGGCGATCTCGATGAGGACCTTGCCGTCCTCGCTCAGGTCCATGCGCTTCACCTCGCCGATGGGGAAGCCGGAAAAGGTCATGGGCATGCCGATGGTGACGCCCTCCGCCTCCGGCGCGGTGAGCAGCAGGGTCTGGGTGGCCTGGAAGGCGCCCCGGGCGAACAGGGCGTAAACGACGAAGGCTACGGCCAGCAGCACGGTGGCGGCCAGCAGCAGACCGATCTTGAACTCCAGGTTCTTCACCAGGGGGGGCACGGGCGGCCGGTTCACCGGTGGGGATACAGGGGGGCGTTCCATGTGTAGTCCAGGATCCAGCAATCGTTGAGAAGATCGGCGAGGCGCTCCAGCAAGGCGGCTACCCGGGGCGGGTGGTGGCAGTCAGGCAAGAGCATACCCGGACGGTCCACCAGGATGACAGGGGGCCGGGCGATGGCCGCCCGCAGCAGCTTGGCCACGAAACGTTCATCGTGGGAAAGGTCCGGGTCCCGCTTGAAGGCCATGCCGGTCATGTCCACCCGGCCCAGCAGGGCCCAGGCCTGGTCGGCAGCCGGGTCGTAGGCCAGGTTGGAACGGTATTGGGGAATCACGGCGATGTTGTCCAGCACCGACAGGTTGGCCCGCAGGGGCATGTCCGGCGATACCAGGATGCTTTCCGGATGGGCGGCGATGAGGGCCCGCCGCTCGGCGTCGTCCGCCAGCCATTGCACCCGGGTGATCATATGTAGTTCACCGCCAGGAAGGCCACTTCGATGAGCATGAGGGCGAAGAACAGCCGCACCATGCCGCGCAGCACCGAGATGGGGGCCATGAACAGCTTGCGCGGGGTGGCCAGGCCCTCGGACACCGGGATCACCGTCACCGCCAGGCCGAAGGCCAGGCTCTTGAACAGGATGCCGAACAGCACCGGGGTGTCGAACACCTTGCCCATGACCCGGTTGAAGTCCGGCAGGCTCCACCACTGGGGCCCATAGACGGCCAGGTAGGCCAGGGCCAGGGCCAGCACCGAAGTCACGGCGGTCAGGGCCAGCACGGAGATCATGCCGCCGATGACCCGGGGCATGAATTCCAGGCGCAGGGTGTCCACCCCGGCATCTTCCATGGCCTCGATCTCCCCGTGGATCTTCATCAGGGCCACCTCGGTGTTGATGGCCGAGCCTGAGCGCAGGGCCACGAACAGGGCCGTCACCAGGGGCAGCAGTTCCAGCACCAGCAGGCGCATGGACACTTCCAGGGCGTATTCCGACAGGCCGAACTCGCCGGCCGTGCCCACCACGATCTGGATGAGCACGAAGGAGAGCAGGGCGGCGAACAGGGTGAAGCCGGGCAGGATCTGCACGGCGGTGAAGTAGATCTGCTTCATCACCACTCCCCGGGTGGCGCTGTTGTAGGCCGAGGGGGTGGCGGCGGTGACGAAGGCCCGCCCGGCGAAGCGGGCGGTATCGCGCCAGATGCGCCAGGTGGCCAGCAGGTAGGCGCCCCGGCGGGTGAGGAAGTCGGTGAGGAAGGCCATGGCGGCATATTACTCCCGGCCCGGGGGTATCATCCCGGCCACACTCTGGAGGTTGCCATGTCCCTGTATTTCGCCGCCCCCCTGAGCCTGGCGGCGGCCCTGCTCTTGTCCGTCGATGCCGTTCTGGCCATGGGTACGCCCCCCCAGGCACCCCCGGCCGCCGACCAACCCGCCGCCACCGGTTCCAGCATGCTCAAGCAGGACGACCTGCGCGCCGGGCCCGACGCAAATGCCCGTATCCTGGCCCGTCTGGCCCAGGGCCAGGGGGTGAAGGTGTTGGCCAGCCAGGGCGGCTGGACCCAGGTGAGCGCCGCCGGCCAGACCGGCTGGGTGCGGGTCCTGTCGGTGCGTTCACCGGCTGGCGGGGTGGGGCTCGGAGAAGTGGTCGCCCCCCGGGAAGCGGGCAAGGTGGTGGCCGTGGCGGGGGTGCGGGGTCTGGACGAGGAAGACCTGCGGGCCGCCCGCTTCGATGGGGGGGAATTGCGCCGCCTGGACGGCTATGCCCTGGATCGGGAGGAAGCGGAGCGTTTTGCCCGGGCCGCCGGGCTGCTTCCCCGGACCATGCCCTATCTCAAGGGGCCGGCACCGGCCAGGGAACCCGCCAACGATCCCTGGGGGATCAACCCATGAAGATGCATCACCGACTCTCCGTCCTGCTGCTGGCGGCCTGGGCCGCCTTCGTTCCGGCCCAGGCTGCCGAGGCCCCGGCCAGTGCCCCCTCCAAACCCGGCGAACAGTTGCTGCAAGCCCTGCTGGCCGGCAAGACCAGTCAGGCCGAGGAAGTGCAGATCGGCCGGCGGATCGCCGGCAACCTGCTGGGGGCCGCCCCCCTGGTGGCCGACGAGACCCTGCAACGCTACGTCAACCGGGTGGGCCGCTGGGTGGCCCTGCAAGGCGAACGCCCTGATCTGGCCTGGCATTTCGGCGTCATCGACAGCGAGGACATCAATGCCTTCGCCGCCCCAGGGGGCTACGTGTTCATCACCAAGGGCCTCTATCGCCGCCTCAACGACGAAGCGGAACTGGCCGGGGTACTGGGCCACGAGATCGCCCACGTGCAGCGCAAGCATCACCTGAAGCTTCTGCGCCAGACCCAGGTCATCGCCGCCCTGGGCGGACTGCTGGGCAGCAAGGTCAAGGATGAGGAGCAACTCGTCCAGAACCTCATCGGCAACGGTGCCGAGATCGCCGCCCGCAGCCTGGACCGGGAAGCGGAGCACGAGGCGGACCGCATGGGCCTGGTGTTGGCCGCCAGGGCGGGCTACGACGCCTACGGGCTGCCGGCGGTGCTGGCCGAGATCGGCCACGTGGGCCGGAGCGACAAGCGGGTGTCCCTGCTGTACAAGACCCATCCCCTGCCCGCGGAGCGCCTGACCCGCCTGGGCGAGGCTGCCGGCGACCGGCTGGATACCCTGGCCCCGGGCCAGGACGGGTCCGGCCGCTTCTACCGGTTGCCCTGAGCCGAAAAAGGAACGGGGCGCCAGGGCGCCCCGTTCCACCTCCCTATCAGCCCGGGTTTACTGGGGCTGCTTCACCTTGAAACCGGTGATCTTGATGATGTCGTCGGTGGCGTAATCGTCCACCTTGGCCATGTTGCTGTCGTCGGAGTGCTGGATGCTCACGTAGGCGGTCCGGCCGTCGGGGCTGAAGGTGAAGCCGGTGGGCTCGGCGCTGGTGTCCTTCACCGACAGGATCTTCACGCAGCCGTCGGTCTTGATGTCCCGGTCGGCGCCGTCGGTCAGACAGGCGAAGATGTCGCCGTTGTTGTGGTCCTCGATGACGTACATGTTGCCGGTGACGGGCTGGAAGGCCAGGTTGTCCACGGAGTTGAAGTCGGTATCGCCCTCCACGAAGCGGTTGGCCTCGGCCACGGCGTAACCCTTGCTCTGGGCGTTGTCGGCCAGGTAGGAGAAGCCGTTCTTGCTGTTCACTTTTTCGCCGGTGCCCATGGGGTTGGCGTCGATCATGCACAGCACCTCGCCGTAGTTCTTCGCCCCTTCGTTGCCGGTGTTGGTCCAGCAGAACCGATAGCCGGAACCGGCGTAGAGCGGGTCGAAATGGCCGTCTTCGGGGCGGTAATAGCCGGTGGCGCCCTTGGTGTCGGCGTCAGTGCGGGCATTGGCCACGTCGTCGATGCGCACCCAGGCGCCCTGGCCGATTTCGCAACCCTGGCCGTATTGGGGGAAGCTGCTGCTGGTGGCGGCCTGGCAGGAGGCCTGGTAGGCGTAGGTGGTGCCGGACACCAGGGGGCTCAGGGCCAGGCTGGTCACCGGGCTCACACCGTCCCAGGGCAGGGTGGGCACGAACTTGAAGATGGCGCCGCCATCCACGTCCACGGCAGCGGTGCCGGGGCGCAGCTCGTCGCCGCCCACCACCACGCCTTCGGGGGTGATGTCCAGGCCTTCCCAGGCGATCACCGGCAGGGCGGCGCGCTTGGCGATCGCGCTGCTGTCGGTCATGCCGGCACCGTCCACGATCTCGCCGGTGGCCCGGTCCTTGACGGTGTAGCCGGTGGTGGTCAGGGGGGACAGGATTTCATAGGCGCCGCCGTCATCCTCTTCCTCGGTGGCCAGGATGGTGCCCCAGGGGGTGGTGCGGATGCCGTCGCAACCGCTCATGCCGCGCAGGATGGTCTCCACGGCGCCGTTGGCCAGGCTGATGCGTTGCACCGACGGATTGAACTTGTCGCCGGTAGCGTAGGCGCCGGTGTCGGCGTCGCCGCTCAACTGGGCGCGGCCGCCTTCGATGCAGACGATCAGGTGGCTGGGGTTGGCGGCCGGGTAGAAGGCCAGCATGTCGGCGGAGTTGGCGGCTTCCCGGGTCAGGTAGGAGGCGGACAGGCTGCCGGCCAACAGCACCTGGTCGGCGGCGGTCTGGCTGTCGGTGCGATAGGCGCCGGAAGTGGCCGGGGCGGAGGCAGTCAGAGGCTGGGCCACGCCGAACAGGGCCATGGCGTTGGCGTGCAGATGCTGTTCGGCCTGCAAGCCGAAATCGGCGGCCTGGGTGGCGGTGGCGGCCAGCAGGCCGGTCAGGGCCAGAGCCAGGGGGTGGAGGGCATGGCGATACATGGAACTACTCCTCTAGGGCGGTTGCTGATGGTGTGTGCCATGCCGGACGGGGCATGGCGGGAAGGGCGGCTTGACCGCAAAGCACCGGCGCTCAGTCGAGGCCGGAGGTGAACGGGGGGCTTGCCAGGGCGGGGTGGGGCGGGGTCCGGAGCTGCCGGATGGGGGCCCGGCCGTTGGGATCGGCGGGGCTGGCGCGGAAGAGTTGGCGCATTGGCTGGCTTTCGGCTGGCTGGTGGCGAACGTGTCGGGACATCCTCGATGGTTTCCATGACCAACGTGTGAAACCGGTCCGGCCCCGGCATGAGCCGACTGTTCCATCCCCCCTGGGCCGGGTAGGATGGCCGGGTTGACCCAACGCGTCCTGCCAAGGCGCCCTACCGGAAGCATCGAGCATGACCCTGCGCACCCGCCGTTTCCTCGGCCAACTGTCCCTCAGCCTGGTTCTGCTACTGGCCCTGCTGGGCCACGTGGGCGGCCTGTACAACCTGTATCTGGTGGACAAGCTGGACGCCGCCCTCTATGACCTGAAGGTGCGCCTGTTCCGCGCCACCACCCTGGACGAACGGGTGGTGGTGGTGGACATCGACGAGAAAAGCCTCAAGGAGATCGGCCGCTGGCCCTGGTCCCGGGACGTGACCGCCAAACTGACCCGCAACCTGTTCGAGCAGTACGGCGTGGCGGCGGTGGGCTTCGACGTGGTGTTTGCGGAAGCCGACCAGAGTTCCGGCTTGCCGGTGCTGGAAAAACTGGCCCGGGGCCCCCTGGCCGGTGACGGAGGGTTCGCCGCCAGCCTGGAGCGCATCCGTCCGCAACTGGATTTCGACGGCCGCCTGGCCGATGCCCTGGCCGCCGGCCCGGCAGTGTTGGGCTACTACTTCAACTTCGAGGAGAAGCCGGTGGTGGTGGGCCAGTTGCCTGCCCCCTTGTTCCCCTGTGCCGAAATCAACAAGCTGGGCATCACCCCCCTCCATGCCACGGGCTACAACGCCAACCTGGCCCGTCTCCAGGAAAAAGCCCCCACGGCGGCCTTCTTCAACATGGAGGCTGACTTTGACGGGGTGGCCCGGCGCATGCCGCTGGTCATCGAATTCCAGGGCCAGTGCTACGGCGCCTTGTCCCTCATGGGTACCCGGTCGGCCATGGGTGCCCAGGCCCTCCAACTCACGCCGGCCCAGGGCTATCGGCCGCCGGAATTGGACATGGAAGGCCTGCGCATCCCGGTGGACGCCCGGGGCCGGGCCCTGGTGCCCTATCGGGAAGCCGGTGCCTTCGCCTACATTCCTGCCACGGACGTGATCAACGGCCGGGTGCCCGCCGCCAATCTGGAGGGCCGGGTGGTGCTCATCGGCTCTTCGGCACCGGGCATCATGGACCTGCGCGTCACCCCCATATCCCAGGCCTTCCCCGGTGTGGAGATCCACGCCAACCTGATCTCCGGCATCCTGGACGGCACCGTGAAATGGGAGCCGGTGGGCGTGGCCGGCCTGCAAGTGGCTGCGGTGGCCGTGGTGGGCCTGCTCATGGCCGTGCTGTTGCCCATCGCCACCCCCCTGGCGGCTGCCCTGGCCGCCCTGCTGCTCACCGTGCTGCTGGCCGGCGGCAATTTCTACGCCTGGTCGGTGGCCCATGCCCAGTTGCCCCTGGCTGCTCCGCTGCTGGTGGTGTGGGGGCTGTTCGTGCTCAACATGAGCTACGGCTTTTTCGTTGAGGCCCGTTCCAAGGCCCAGATCACCAAACTGTTCGGCCAGTACATCCCCCCGGAACTGGTGGACGAGATGGCCAAGGATCCGGCCCGCTACAGCCTGCGCGGAGAATCCCGGGTGATGAGCGTGCTGTTCTCCGACATCGTCGGCTTCACCCATTTCTCGGAAAAACTTGAGGCCGCCCAACTGGCCGAGATGCTCAACGTCTACCTGTCGGCCATGACCCGGGTGGTACAGAGCGGCCGGGGCACCATAGACAAGTACATCGGCGACGCCATCATGGCCTTCTGGGGCGCCCCCATGAGCGACGACCAGCACGCCCGGGACGCCGTTCTGGCCGCCCTGGCCATGCAGGCCGCCCTGCCGGAACTCAACCCGGTCCTGGAGGCCCGGGGCTGGCCGCCGGTGAAGATCGGCGTGGGGGTCAACACCGGGCGCATGAGCGTGGGCAACATGGGCTCGGAGTTCCGCATGGCCTACACGGTCATGGCCGACGCGGTGAACCTGGCCTCCCGCCTCGAAGCCCTCACCCGCCAGTATGGCGTGGGGGTGCTGGTGGGGGAGGCCACCCGGGCGGAATGTCCGGATCTGGCCTTCCAGTTGGTGGACCGGGTGCGGGTCAAGGGCAAGGATGTGCCGGTGGCCATCTACGAACCCCTGGGGGTGGCCGCCGAACTGCCACCGGCGCGGCTCAAGGAGGCGGAAGGTTTCGAAGCGGCCCTGGCCGACTACCAGGCCCGCCGCTGGGACGAGGCGGAGATCAAGCTCATGGAATTGGGCCGCACCGAACCCCGGCCCCTTTACCAGGTCTATCTGGACCGGGTGACCCACTTCCGCTTCAACCCGCCTCCGGCGGATTGGGACGGGGTCTTCACCTTTACCAGCAAGTAGCCGATAAGGCGGGAAAGCGGGACGGACAACCCGCGGACACGACAGAAGGAAAGGAGTCCCTGTGCGCATCGAGGTACTGGGCTGTTCCGGCGGCATCGGCGACGGCCGCCACACCACGTCCTTCCTGGTGGACGAGGACATCCTGCTGGATGCCGGCAGCGGCGTGACCACCCTGTCCCTGGCCGCCCTGGCGCGGATCCGCCACGTGTTCATCACCCACAGCCACCTGGACCACATCCTGGCCCTGCCGCTGCTGCTCGACAGCGTGGCCGCCCACCGGAACGAGCCCCTGGTCCTGCATGCCATTCCCGAGGTGCTGGAAATCCTCAAGGACCACCTGTTCAACTGGCGCATCTGGCCCGACTTTGCCCGGGTGCCCTCGCCCGACGCCCCCTTCCTGCGTTACGCCCCCCTGGCCATGAACGCCCCCCTGGACCTGGACGGACGGCAGATCACCGCCATCCCGGCCCACCACGTGGTGCCCGCCACCGGATTCCTGCTGCGCAGCGCCACCGGCAGTTGGCTGTTCTCCGGGGACACCGACGCCCACCCGGCCCTGTGGGATGCGGCCAACGCCGCCCCGGACCTGCGCCATCTGCTGGTGGAATGCTCCTTCGTCGATGCCCAGAAGAGCATCGCCCACGCCTCCCGGCACTACCATCCGGCCCGCCTGGTGGCCGACCTGGGCAAGCTGAAACCCGGCGTTGAAGTGTGGATCAGCCACCTGAAACCCGGTGGTGAGGCCAGGATCATGGAGGAACTGGCGGCGGCGCCCTGTCCCGTGGCGGCCCTCAGGCAGGGCCAGGTGTTCCAGGTCTGATGTCCCGCCGCGCCGTCGGGGCGCGGGCAGGGAGGGGTCAGCCGCCCGCCTGGCCGCGCAGGGCCGGCGTCACGTGGGGCGTGAGGGTCTGCAACAGTTGCACGAACACCTTGGGGTTGCCCGCCACCAGGTTGCCCGACTTCAGGTAGTCCTCTTCCCCGGCGAAGTCGCTCACCAGGCCCCCGGCCTCCAGGATCAGCAGGCAGCCGGCGGCGATGTCCCAGGGGGACAGGCCGATCTCGAAGAAGCCGTCGGTGTAGCCGGCGGCCAGCCAGGCCAGGTCCAGGGAGGCGGAGCCGGGGCGGCGCAGGCCCGAGCATTTCTGCACCAAGTCGCGGAACATGCCGGTGTAGGCGTCCAGGTGGGTGAAGTCCCGGTAGGGGAAGCCGGTGCCGATCAGGGCGTCCTGGAGCTTGTCCCGCTTGGACACCCGGATGCGCCGGTCGTTGAGGAAGGCGCCCCGGCCCCGGCTGGCGGTGTACAGGTCGTTGCGCACCGGGTCGTAGACCACGGCCTGGGACAGTTGCCCCCGATGCAGCAGGGCGATGGAGATGGCGTACTGGGGAAAGCCGTGGAGGAAGTTGGTGGTGCCGTCCAGGGGGTCGATGATCCACTGGTACTCCGATTCGCCGGAGATGCCCGACTCCTCGGCTAGAATCGCATGCTTGGGATAAGCCTCCAGCAGGGTTTCGATGATGGCCTGTTCGGCGGCGTGGTCCACTTCGCTGACGAAGTCGTTTTCCCGCTTGGCCCGCACGGTGAGGCGGTCCAGGTCCATGGAAGCGCGGTTGATGATGGCGCCAGCGCGCCGGGCGGCCTTGACCGCCGTGTTGAGCATCGGGTGCATGATTGTCCAAAGAGCATTGAATTCAGGGCGAATTCTACCGTGAACCAAGATTCCCGACTGAGCCGGGTCCGCGTCGTACTGGTGGAAACCAGTCATCCCGGCAACCTGGGGGCCGCCGCCCGGGCCATGAAGGTCATGGGCTTGACCGATCTGGTCCTGGTGAATCCCCGCTGCACCATCGACGCGGAAGCCCGGGCCCGGGCCTCCGGCGCGGCAGACGTGCTGGAGGCAGCCCGCATCGTGGCCAGCCTGGACGAGGCCCTGGCCGACACGGTGCTGGCCGCCGCCTGCACCTCCCGGCGCCGGGACCTGCCCCATCCCGCCTTCACCCCCCGCCAGGCTGCGCCGGAAATGCTGGCCTTGGCCAGCGCCGAGCCCGTGGCCCTGGTGTTCGGCTCGGAAACCTTCGGCCTGTCCAATGAGCAACTCATGAAGTGCCGCTGGTTGATCAACATCCCCACCAACCCGGATTACGCCTCCCTCAACCTGGGGGCGGCGGTGCAGGTGCTGGCCTACGAACTGCGGGCCGCCGCCGTGGATGCGGTGCTGCCCCTGCCCGAATTCGAGCCCGCCCCCCACGCGGCCCAGGAAGCCTTGCTGCTGGAACTGGAAAAGGCGCTGGTGACGGTCGGTTTCCACGACCCGGCCAACCCCAAGCGCCTCATGCCCCGGCTGCGCCGTTTCTTCGCCAAGGCGGGCCTGGAAAAGGAGGAACTGGCCATCTGGCGGGGTATCGTGGCCGCCATGGGCCAGCATCGGGGTTGATGCTGGCTGGTGCGATTCAACCTTGATTCCTCAGTCACCGCTCTATTGTTCTCGTCATGCCGCAAGGATGTTGAATCTCGCGCCTTCGATCACCCCCAGCCGTTGGGTGACCCCGCCACACGCCCGCTTGCGTGACTGTGCGGGCGCCTGGCTTCGTCGTTCCTCCTTGCAGCCCCCGGCCTGCGGCAGCGTCGCTTCGCGCCGACCACCCACGCAGTCACGCCTTCGGACCTGTTCAACCGAGGAATCAAGGTTCAATCCACCCCCCGGGGCAGGTTGACCGTGGCCCGCAGGCCCCCTTCCGGCCGGTTGGTGAGTGTGACTTCCCCACCATGGGCCCGAGCCAGGTTGCGGGCAATGGCCAATCCCAGGCCCACCCCGCCGGTGGCCCGGTTGCGGGATGCCTCGCCGCGACGGAAGGGCTCGAACATCTGTTCCAGCCGGTCCTCGGCAATGCCTGGTCCCTGGTCATCGACGTGCAGGACCAGTTCGACCGGGCTGTCGGACACCCTGATCCGGGCAGCCCCGCCGTAACGAACGGCATTTTCCAGGAGATTGGCCAGGCAGCGTTTGAGGGCCTGGGGCCGGGCGCGCAGGGGATGCAGAGCTTCGCCGAGGATTTCCACCTTCTCTCCCAGGGCCTCCAAATCGTCCCGCAGGGTGGAGAGCAGGGCGTTCACGTCCAACTGCACGCTGGCTTCCTTGCGGGCCTCGCCACGCAGGAAGTCCAGGGTGGCGGCAATCATGGTTTCCATGTCCTCCAGATCGCGCAGGAATTTTTCCCGCTGTGCTGGGTTGTCCATCATCTCTGCACGCAGTTTCAGGCGGGTGATGGGGGTTTTCAGATCATGGGACACGGCGGCCAGGATGCGCAGCCGGTCCTCCAGGTAGCTGGCCAGGCGGTTTTGCATGGTGTTGAAGGCGTGGGCGGCCTGACGCACTTCCTTGGGGCCCGTTTCCGGCAAGGGGGGGCCGGACAGGTTCCGGCCCAGGGCGTCTGCGGCCCTGGCCAGCCGGCGCAGGGGCTGTACCGCCCAGCGCATGGCTGCCAGGGCGAGTATGGCAATGCCGATGAAGTAGCCGGTGAGCAGGGGCAGATGGCGGCTGGGTACCACACCTTCGTCCTCGGGGTAACGGTGGGCGGCCAGCACGACCTGACCATCCTTCAGGACGAAGGATATGCGTGTCACGATGGGGATGCCGGCAGGGGTTTCATCCGGCCCCCCGGCCACCGCCACCTGGCGCTGGAGCCCCAGTTCCCGGTGCAGCCGGGCCTGGAGCTTGCCCAGGGCGCCGACGGTGCTGCCTGGCACGGGCTGGCTGGTCAGCATGAAGGTGATGCGCGGCGAGGTGAGCACCCGCAGCAATTCCGCCCGCTCCGCCGGAGGCGTACGGTCCAGCTTTTCCGCCACCGTGGCCAGTCGCTGGACCAGGGGTCCGGCGATAAGGTGGGAAAGCAGGCGTTCCCGTTCCTCTTGGTAGAGTTGTTCGGAAATCCACTGGGCGGACAGCAGTCCCACCAGCAGTACCGCAGTCACCCGCAGGTAGATGGAATCAAGGCCTTGCCACAACCGTTTCATAGCCGCACCACCGGCACCGCCAGCACGTAACCCTCGTTACGCACGGTTTTGATCAGACGGGGTTCCCGGGGGTCGTCTCCCAGCTTGCGGCGCAGGCGGCCCACCTGCACGTCCACGGCCCGGTCGAAGGCGCCCGCTTCACGGCCCTGGGTGAATTCCAGCATCTGGTCCCGTGACAGCACCCGGTTGGGGTGTTCCAGCAGGGTGCGCAGCAGCTTGTATTCAGCCCCGGAAAGATCCACCACCACCCCAGCCGGGGAAAGCAGTTGCCGGAGACGGGTGTCCAGGATCCAACCCAGGAAGTGGAAGCTGCGAACGTCCTCATCAGCCATGTTTTCAGGAAGGCTGCCGGCCCGGCGCAGGATGCTCTTGACCCGGGCCAGCAGTTCCCGTGGATTGAAGGGTTTGGACAGGTAATCGTCGGCACCCATTTCCAGTCCAACGATGCGATCCACTTCATCACCCCGGGCAGTCAGCATGAGGATGGGAATGCGGCTGATCGCGCGCAACTTGCGGCATAGGGCCAATCCATCTTCGCCGGGCAGCATCACGTCCAGGATCACTAGGTCGAAACGGGCGTTGTCCAGGACACGCTGCATCTGCCGTCCATCAGCCACGGCGGTGACCCGGAAGCCCGCCTGACCCAGGTAATCCCGCAGCAGGTCCCGCAATTCTCCATCGTCGTCCACCACCAGCAGATGGTCCTGTTTCATCACGTTGCCCCTTCCCTTGACGGCATTATTTTCCGGCTGGAGGACCGGTGCACGCCAGTTTGTAAATTGAAGTAACAAGAGCCGGGCTTGTCGCGCAAGCTTACAAACAGCCCCATTTACGGTTATTGGCCCGTTACACCTGCTTGCTCTAATCGAATCGAGGTTGATCGACATGTCTTCCGGCCGGGTGGCCGGAAGCGAGAGACCCTTCCGAATGGAGACCATCATGCGTACCGCCAAACGAATCACTTCTGCCCTGGGGCTGGCCCTGGTGTTGGCCGTCGGTCTGGTTCACGGGGTCGAACCGGCACCCGCAGCAACAACGGCAAAGGAAGTCATCTACGGCAGCCAGTTGATGACCCGCCAGGAACGGATTGATTACCGGGCCAGGCTGCGGACCGCCAAGACCGCCGAGGAACGGGACCAGATTCGTCGGGAGCATCACCAGGCCATGCAGGCCAGGGCCCAGGCCCAGGGCATGAACTTGCCGGACATGCCGCCCGACGTGGGGGGCGGTATGGGGCCGGGGGGGGCAGGCATGGGCCCAGGCGGTGGCATGGGCCCGGGGGGCGGACGCAATCGTTGAGGGTCCCCGTCTTGGCCAGGGCCTGATCACGGGCCTGTTGGTTTCGGACGGCGCCTTCCGGCGCCGTCCTTCTGTTTACCCCGATCATCGCTTACTCCCTGGAGTCTCCATGTTCCGTCCGTTGTCGCTTGCTCTGTTGCTTGCCCTGTCCTGGCCTGTCCAGGCAGGGGACAAGCTCATATCCCTGACCCCCGCTCAGCGCGCGGCACTGAAGATCGGCGTGGCCCCCCTGGCGGCCAATGCCGGCGCCGTCAGCGTGGGTCTGCCGGCCCGGGTGGTCATCCCGCCCGCCCAGGAGCGTCTGATGACGGCCCCGGTGGCGGGAGCGGTGGCGGAGTTGCGGGTGGCGGCGGGCGATCCGGTGCGGGCCGGCCAGACCCTGGTGGTCCTGCGTGGAGAAAGCCTGGTCAGCGCCCAGCGGGACCTGGCCCAGGCCGCTGTCCAGGCCGATCTGGCCCGGGATGGCCTGGCTCGTGACCAGGCCTTGTTCGAGGAAGGCATCATTCCCGAATCCCGCCTGCGGGCCACCCGGGCCGCCCTGGCCCAAGCGGATGCCGTCTTGCGTGAACGGCGGGCCTGGCTGCGCCTGATGGGGGTGCCCGAGTCGGCCATCAAGGCGGCGGAGAAGGGGGATGCGTTCACCGATTCCCTCACCCTGGTGGCGCCCGTGGCCGGCGTGGTCTTGGCTGTCCAGACCAGCGTCGGTGCCCGGGTGGAAAGTGCTGCCCCTTTGCTGCACCTGGCCCGGCTGGATCCCTTGTGGCTGGAAATCCAGGCGCCTGCCCATGTGGCAGCCCTGGTGAAGCATGGCCAGCGGGTCAGCGTGCCGGGCCTGCCCGTGGCGGGCAGCGTGTTGTCGGTGGGTCAGGGGGTGGGCGAGGCCCAGACCGTGCCCATCCGCGCCAGTATCGGCAACCCCGGCGGGCTGCTGCGCCTCAACCAGAGTGTGTCCGCGCGCATCGAGGACGTGGCCGGTGCACGCCATTGGCGGGTGCCCATTTCAGCCATCGTCCGCCAGGCCGGGCAGAACTGGGTGTTCGTGGAGCGGCCCGGCGGGTTCGAGGCCGAGCGGGTCAAGGTGCTGTCCCAGGCCGCCCGGCTGGCTGCCATCGACGGCCCCTTCGGCGGCGAGGAAAGAGTCGTCGTGGAGGGGGTGGCAGCCCTGAAATCGGCCTGGCTGGGGGAATGACGTGCTCGACCGGCTCACCGAGTTCTCCCTGACCCAGCGCCTGCTGGTCTTCGCCCTAACCCTGATTCTGGTGGGCGCCGGCATCCAGGCCTGGCGCAGTCTGCCCATCGACGCCTTTCCCGATGTATCCACCACCCAGGTGAAACTCATCCTGAAGGCGCCGGGCATGACCCCGGAGGAAGTGGAAACCCGCATTGCCGCGCCCATCGAGATGGAGATGCTGGGTATTCCCCGGCAGCGGCTCCTGCGATCCATGTCCAAGTACGGACTCACCGACGTCACCATCGACTTTGAAGATGGCACCGACATCTACTGGGCCCGCCAGCAGGTGGCGGAGCGGCTGGGCAACGTCATGGCCGACCTGCCGGAAGGCGTGTCCGGCGGCCTGGCGCCCATCACCACCCCCCTGTCGGAGATGTTCATGTTCACCGTGGAGGGTGAGCACCTCAGTCTGGCCGAGCGGCGCGCCCTGCTGGACTGGGTGATCCGCCCCCGCTTGCGCACCCTGCCCGGGGTGGCCGACGTCAATACTCTGGGGGGCCACGTGAAGACCTTCGAGGTGGCGCCGGACAACGCCGCCATGAGCGCCCGGGGCGTCACCCTGGGCGAACTCCGCGATGCCATCGTGGCCAACAACCGCAATGACGGCGCCGGCCGCCTGACCGAAGGGGAGGAGGTTTGGCTGGTACGGGTGGAGGGGGCGGTGCGCACCCTGGAGGATCTGGCCGGCATCGTGGTGAAGAACGTGGGGGGCGTGCCGGTGCGGGTGTCCGACGTGGCCCTGGTGCGCCTGGGCAGCCTGACCCGCTACGGCGGCGTCAGCAAGGACGGCGCCGGCGAGGCGGTGGAGGGGCTGGTGCTGGGTCTGCGCGGGGCCAATGCCCAGCAGGTGGTCAAGGCCGTAAAACAGCGTCTGGAGGAAATCGCCCCCAGCCTGCCCAAGGGGGTGACCGTGCGCCCCTTCTACGACCGGTCCGCGCTGGTGGAGCGGGCCGTGGGCACGGTGTCCAAGGCCCTCATGGAAGCCATCGTGCTGGTCCTGGTGCTGCTCTTCCTGTTCCTGGGCGACGTCCGCGCCGCCCTGGCCGTGGCCGTCACCCTGCCCCTGGCGGCCCTGGCCACCTTCCTGCTCATGGGCCGCTTCGGCCTGTCCGCCAATCTCATGAGCCTGGGCGGCCTGGCCATCGCCATCGGCATGCTGGTGGACGGGGCGGTGGTGGTGGTGGAGAACATCGTGAGCCGGCTTGGCGCGCAACATGCGCCCGACGGCGGAGGTGGGCCTTCCCCGGGCAAGCTCCACGAGATCTACCGTGCCGTCCGGGAGGTGGCCACGCCCACCGCCGCCGGGGTGTTGATCATCATGATCGTCTTCCTGCCCCTGCTCACCCTGGAAGGCCTGGAAGGCAAGCTGTTCATTCCCGTGGCCCTGACCATCGTCTTCGCGTTGGGGGCGGCCCTGGTCCTGTCCCTGTCCGTGGTGCCGGTCCTGGCCTCCTGGCTGCTCAAGCCGGGCAACCACGGCGACCCCTGGCTGGTCCGGCGGGCCCTGGGCGTTTACACCCCCCTGCTGGACCTGGCCCTGGCCCGGGGCAATTGGGCCATGGCCGCCGCGGCCGGACTGCTGGTCCTGGCCCTGGCCCTGTTCCCCCTCATCGGCAAGTCCTTCATGCCCACCCTGGACGAGGGGGATCTGCTGATCCAGCTGGAGAAGCTGCCTTCCATCAGCTTGGAGGAAAGCCTGGCTCTGGACCGTTCGGTGCAGCAGGCCCTGCTGCGGCGGGTGCCGGAGGTGGCCGGGGTGGTGGCCCGGGCCGGTTCCGATGAACTGGGCCTGGATCCCATGGGCCTCAACCAGACCGACGCGTTTCTGGTGCTCAAGCCCCGGGAACAGTGGCGCCATCCGGACAAGGAATGGCTGATGGAGGAAATCCGCACGGTCATGGCGGATTTCCCGGGCATTGCCTACGGTTTCACCCAGCCCATCGACATGCGGGTGTCGGAGATGCTGACCGGCGCCCGGGGCGATCTGGCCATCAAGGTTTTCGGCCCGGACATCGGCACCCTCAACACCCTGGCCGGCCAGGTGGAAACCCTGCTGGCCCGGGTGCCCGGCGCCCAGGACGTGTTCAGCCTGAAGAACGACGGGGTGCAGTACTTCAAGGTGGAGGTGGATCGTCTGGCGGCAGGCCGTTTCGGCCTCAGCGTGGAAGAGGTGTCCGCCTTCCTGCGCGCCCATCTCGAAGGCCTGCGCCTGGGCCTGGTCCAGGAGGACGGCCAGCGCACCCCCCTGGTGTTGCGCGCCGGGGAGAACGTGCGCATGTCGCCCGCCCTGTTCGAGGCCCTGCGCATCCCCACGCCCGTCGGCGTCGCCATCCCCCTGGGGGAAGTGGCCCGGCTGGCGCGCACCGAAGGCCCCGTGGCGGTGAACCGGGAGAATGCCGCCCGCTACGTCACCATCCAGTGCAACGTGGCTGAAAGGGATCTGGTGGGTTTCGTGGACGAGGTGAAGGCGCGAGTGGCCCGGGAAGTGAAGCTGCCCGCCGGCTACCAGGTGTTCTACGGCGGCCAGTTCGAGAACCAGCAGCGGGCCGCCGCCCGCCTGGCCGTGGTGGTGCCCGTGGCCCTGGCCATGATCTTCGCCCTGCTGTTCGCCACCTTCAAATCCCTGCGCCAGGCGGCCCTGGTCATCGCCATGGTGCCCTTCGCCCTGGTGGGTGGGGTGGCGGCCCTGTGGCTGACCGGCGAGTACCTGTCGGTGCCCGCCTCGGTGGGATTCATCGCCCTGCTGGGCATTGCCGTGCTCAACGGGGTGGTCCTGGTCACCTATTACAACCAGTTGGCCGCCCTGGGCCTGGCGCCGGACCGGGTGGTCCGCGAAGGAGCACTGCGCCGCCTGCGGCCGGTGCTCATGACCGCCAGCATCACCGCCTTCGGCCTCATTCCCCTGCTGCTGGCCTCCGGCCCGGGTTCGGAAATCCAGAAACCCCTGGCCATCGTGGTGGTGGGCGGCCTGTTCACCTCCACGGCCCTCACCCTGCTGCTCCTGCCCGTGCTCTACCGGCGCTTCATCCTCCCGGGGTCCGGCCAGGCCGGCCCCGCCTTGCAAGGACTTTGACATGCCCCTGGTGCAATTGACCATCGCCGCTCCCCGGCATCTGGAGGAAGAACTGGTGGAACGCTTCCTCGCCCGGCCCGACTGGGCTTCCGGTTTCACCCTGTATGCCGCCGAGGGATGCAGCCATCACGCGGAAGGACTCAGCGCCCGGGAACGGGTGCGTGGCCGGGCCCGCCGGGTGGCGGTACAGATCATCCTGGAGGCGGAACATGCCCGGGCCCTGCTGGACCATCTCCGCGAGACCCTGCCCAAGCCCGACGTGGCCTGGTGGATCGCGCCGGTGGGCGAATTCGGGAGACTGGCATGAAGGCGCCGGTGGTCTTGCTCCTGTTGCTGGCCACGGCCAAAGGTTTCGCCAGTGGCGTCCCGGCGGATCTGCCCCCGCCAGCAGTCGTGGAGAAAGCCCTGGCGGCCCACCCCGGAGTCCGCGCAGCCCGGGCGGAATTGCGGGGTGCGGCAGCCGAGGCATCCCGCTTGCGGGCCGGGGAATACGAATACGGCTTGCGCTTGGCCACCCAGCGCCGTTCCGCCGGCAACGGCCCGGACTACACGGAATGGAGCGCCGGCCTGGAACGGGGTCTGCGCCTGGGGGGCAAGGCTAGCCTGGATGCGCAGATCGGCGAGCTGGGACGGTCCGAGTATGAGGAACGATTGGGTGAGGCCCGCCACGAAGCGGCCCGGGAGCTGCTTGATCTCTGGTATGCCAGTCGGAAAGCCAGCCTGGAGGCACGGTTGTGGCGTCAGCAGGTCTCCCTGCTGGAAGATCAGAAACGTATCGTCGATACCCGGGTGCGGCGTGGCGATGCCGCCCGGTTGGACGCCCTCCAGGCACAGGCGGCCCTGGCCCAGGCCCAATCCAGTGCCGTGGCCAGTGAAGCCCGGGAGGGCATTGCATTGGCGGAACTCCGGGTCCGCTATCCGGAGCTTCCTGCCCCGCAGGACAACTCCGTATCCCCCGTGGTGCCGGAAGGCGACGAGTTGGCCTGGCTGGATCGGACCCTGGCCCACAACCACGAACTTCTCGCCATCCGCCGAGCACTTGGCAAAGCGCGTCTGCTCGCACGGCGGTCGGAGGCCGAAGGGGTGCCCGATCCCGTATTGGGCCTGTATCTGGCCAGCGAGCAGGGCGGCGCGGAACGCATCCTTGGCCTGAGCCTTAGCCTGCCCCTCCCGGGAGAGGGCAGGGGGGCCCAGACCCGGGTTCGGCTGGCTCAAGCCGAAGTGCTGGCCGAGCAGGAAGCTGCCCTGATCCGCCAGATCAAGGCCAGGGTTGCCGGCAACTGGCGCCTGGCGGTGGCCGAGGTTGAGACTTGGCAACGGCTGGAGGAGGTGGCCCTGGTTGCGGAGAAACATGCCGATCTGGCCCGCAGGGCCCTTGCTTTGGGTGAACTGGGCCTATCCGACACCCTGCTGGCCCGCCGCAATGCCTTGGATAGCCGTCTCGCTGCCGGCCAGGCGCGTCTGGCCGCCAACGAGGCCATCGCCCGGCTGCTGTTGGACGCCCATCAGCTTTGGCCCTTGGCCGACGTCGACCAGCCCATTGATTGACTCATGCAAAGGATCATCATGACCAAGAACACCCTGCTGTTGTTATTGCCCCTGCTGCATGCCTGTGCGCTGCCCACGCAATTGGGTAACTCCCAGGCGCAAGGCGCGGGGCATGGCGAACTGCGCATCACCCTGATGGAGCCCCATGGCATGGAAGTGGAACTGGATGGCAGGCAATACCGCGGCGAATGGCGCAGCGAGCTGTGCCTGAACCCAGAGTGCCGAGGCGTCTATCGGAACGTTGATCGCCTCCATCGGCGGCACATCCGCAAGGGGCAGGCCAGCCTGGTTGCGGATGATGGAAAACGGCTTGACTGTGAATGGGTCAGCCATCTCCCTGAATTGGAGGGCATCTGCCGGGATGGGAGTGATCGAAGCTACCGGCTGACGGGAAAATCTGACCAGCCATGACCTGCGAAGGCGAAATCTCCCCGAAGGGGGGTAAGAAGGCCGTCACAACGACCTGAGCCAACCCGTTTTGGGTGGGCTTTCGATATCGGGCGACCGGTTGGTCGAGGGGGGCCATGCCCAAGACGCCCGGTGAGCAGGCAAGACACCAGGCCTTACATCAAGGCAAGGGCTGAACTTCCATGCAATCCCGTGAAAATTGACCCGCCAACTCGGGAATTGCATACTTCCGGCCTTTATCATTCTTGAATATTCCAATGTTCGCCAGACTGCGGGAAGACATCCGCGTCGTGTTCGACCGGGATCCGGCGGCGCGCACCTTCTTCGAGGTGCTCACCACCTATCCGGGCGTGCACGCCATTCTCTGGCATCGTCTGTCCCATGGGCTGTGGGGCCTGGGCCTGAAATGGCTGGCCCGCATGTCCAGCACCATCGCCCGCTGGGTGACGGGCATCGAGATCCATCCCGGGGCCCAGATCGGCCGGCGGGTGTTCATCGACCACGGCATGGGCGTGGTGGTCGGCGAGACCGCCGTCATCGGCGACGACTGCACCCTGTACCACGGCGTCACCCTGGGCGGCACTTCCTGGCAGAAGGGCAAGCGCCATCCCACCCTGGAGGCCGGCGTCATCGTCGGCGCCGGGGCCAAGATCCTCGGGCCCATCACCCTGGGGGCCGGGGCCAAGGTGGGTTCCAACGCGGTGGTGGTGAAGAGCGTGCCGCCAGGGGCCACGGCGGTGGGCATTCCCGCCCGCATCCTGGACGCGGAACAGGAAAAGGCCCGGGAGGCCGCCGCCAACAAGCTGGGGTTCTCGGCCTATGGCGTGGGTGCCGACATGAACGACCCCATGGTGAAGGCCATCCACGGCCTCATCGACCATTCCGCCCACACCGACCAGCGCATCGAATGGATCGTGGCCGAACTGCGCCGCCTGGGGGCTGGCAGCGAGAACGATCTGCCTGACGGGTTCGATCCCGCCCGGCTGAATAAATTGGTGGATTAGGAGCCTGTCGGACTTGAAGAACCGCAGCGAAAACGAGCCTGCGAGTTTCGGCGCAAGCCAAAATTCGCCTGAGCGAGGAAAGGTTTTGACGATTTCGCCGGGCAATAGTCGAACTATTGCCCAAGAAAGCGGCAAAAAATGGACCGCTCCGGCGGATTTGCAGCCGATTTCCCTTCAAGTCCGACAGGCTCCCAGCCTCTTGAAAGCAAGAAAGTTGACCAAATTAATCGGGATTAGTAGAGTGTCGTCAACACCACTTCCTGAACGAGGCACATCATGCGGCTGACCACCAAAGGACGTTTCGCCGTCACGGCCATGATCGATCTGGGCATGCGCCACGAGCGCGGTCCCGTCACCCTGGCGGGCATCAGCGAGCGACAGCGCATCTCCCTGTCCTACCTGGAGCAATTGTTCGGCCGTCTGCGCCGCCAGGGTATCGTGGACAGCGTGCGGGGCCCCGGCGGCGGCTACACCCTGGCCCGGGAGATGGACGGCATTTCCGTGGCCGACATCATCCGCGCCGTGGACGAACCCATGGACGCCACCCAGTGCGGCGGCCTGGGCAACTGCCACGATGACCGGGAGTGCATGACCCACGACCTGTGGATGAGCCTCAACACCCGCATCTATGATTTCCTGGATTCGGTCCACCTGGGCGAGCTGGTCCGGCAGCAACTGGAAAAGCAGGCCCAGGGCGGCGAATCGACCCACAAGCACGAAACCCGCCGGGTGGTGGGGTCGGCCGAACTGAAAGCCGTCCTCTGATCCCCCCATAGGCATCTGGAGCAACACGATGGTCAACACCCCGATCTACCTGGACTACTCGGCCACCACCCCGGTGGATCCCCGGGTGGCCGCGAAGATGATTCCCTACCTGACGGAGCTGTTCGGCAACCCCGCCTCCCGCTCCCACGTCTTCGGCTGGGACGCGGACAAGGCTGTCGAAGAGGCCCGGAGCCACGTGGCGGCCCTGGTCAACGCCGATCCCAAGGAGATCGTCTGGACCTCCGGCGCCACCGAGTCCAACAATCTGGCCATCAAGGGCGCCGCCCGCTTCTACCAGGGCAAGGGCAAGCACCTCATCACCGTGAAGACCGAGCACAAGGCGGTGCTGGATACCTGCCGGGAACTGGAACGGGAAGGCTTCGAGGTGACCTACCTGGGGGTCCAGGCCAACGGTCTCATCGACCTGGAGGAACTGAAGGCCGCCCTGCGTCCCGACACCCTCCTGGTGTCGGTCATGTTCGTGAACAACGAGATCGGCGTCATCCAGGACATCCCGGCCATCGGCGAACTGTGCCGTTCCCGGGGCGTGTTGTTCCACGTGGATGCCGCCCAGGCCACCGGCAAGGTGGAGATCGACCTGCAAAAGCTGAAGGTGGACCTCATGTCCTTCTCGGCCCACAAGACCTACGGACCCAAGGGCATCGGCGCCCTCTACGTGCGGCGCAAGCCCCGGGTGCGCCTGGAAGCCCAGATGCACGGCGGCGGCCATGAGCGGGGCATGCGATCCGGCACCCTGGCCACCCACCAGATCGTCGGCATGGGGGAAGCCTTCCGCATCGCCAAACTGGAAATGGGCGCCGAGACCGAACGCATCCGGCACTTGCGCGACAAGCTGTGGAAGGGTCTTCAGGACATCGAGGAAGTGCACCTCAACGGCGACCTGGAGCGGCGCATCGCCGGCAATCTGAACGTGAGCTTCAACTTCGTCGAAGGGGAGTCCCTCATCATGGCCATCAAGGACCTGGCCGTGTCCTCCGGCTCCGCCTGCACCTCGGCCAGCCTGGAGCCCTCCTACGTATTGAAGGCCCTGGGCCGCAACGACGAACTGGCCCACAGTTCCATCCGCTTCACCATCGGCCGCTTCACCACCGAGGAAGAGATCGACTACACCATCCGCCTGCTGCACGAAAAGATCGGCAAGCTGCGCGACATGTCCCCCCTGTGGGAGATGTACAAGGACGGCATCGACCTCGACACGGTGCAGTGGGCGGCGCATTGAAATGCAGTAGGTAGTGGGTAGTCGGTAGTTTGTAGCTTTTTATATTCCGCGCCTCCGGCGCGCCAGATGAGCGCTACCCGCTACCAACTACCGACTACCAACTAATCGGAGATCACCATGAGCTACAGCACCAAAGTCCTGGACCATTACGAGAATCCCCGCAACGTGGGGGCCTTCGACAAGGATGACAATGGCGTCGGCACCGGGATGGTGGGGGCGCCGGCCTGCGGCGACGTGATGAAGTTGCAGATCCGGGTCAACGAGAACGGGGTCATCGAGGATGCCCGCTTCAAGACCTATGGCTGCGGCTCCGCCATCGCTTCGTCTTCCCTGGTGACCGAATGGGTCAAGGGCAAGACCCTGGATGAAGCCATGGCCCTGAAGAACACCCAGATCGCCGAGGAACTGGCCCTGCCGCCGGTGAAGATCCACTGCTCCATCCTGGCCGAGGACGCCATCAAGGCTGCCGTGGCCGATTACAAGTCCAAGCACGGGGCCGCCGCCGGCAGCGCCGAATACACCGCCTGCAACCCGCCCAAGGAGGCCTGACATGGGAGCCGAAACCTGCGCCGTTCCGGAAGGCATGCCTGCCGATGTGTCGCAATTGGGTATGGGGCCCGCCGCCGGGGATGCGACCGTCAGCCTATCGGAACGGGCCGCCAACCACATCCGCAACTTCCTGGAAAAGCGTGGCAAGGGCCTGGGCATCAAGCTGGGCGTGCGTACTTCCGGCTGCTCCGGCATGGCCTACAAGCTGGAATTCGCCGACGTGGAAGACCCGGAGGACGTGAAATTCGTCTGCCACGGGGTTACCGTCTACGTGGACCCCAAGAGCCTGTCCTACCTGGCCGGCACCGAACTGGACTTCGTCCGGGAAGGCCTCAACGAAGGCTTCAAGTTCCACAACCCCAACGTGAAGTCCCAGTGCGGCTGCGGCGAATCGTTCAATGTTTGAGGGGGAGTCGGTAGCAGGTAGTCGGTAGCTGGTAGCTTGCATTTGCGCGCCAGAGGCGCGGAAGCTTGAACGCTACAGACTACCGACTGCCTGCTACCGACTCAAAAAATGGATTTCAACAAGAACCACTTCGACCTCTTCGGCCTGCCCGCCACCTTCGCCCTGGACGGGGCCCGGTTGGACCAGGCCTACCGGGATCTGCAAGCGGAAATCCATCCGGACAGGTTTGCCCATGCCGGGGAGGCTGAACAGCGTCTGGCCATGCAGTGGGCCACCCGGGCCAACGAGGCCTATCAGACCCTGAAGAAGCCCTTCGAGCGGGCCGACTACCTGCTCCGCCTGCGCGGTATCGAGGCCATGGCCGCCGGCAACACCGCCATGCCCATGGACTTCCTCATGGCCCAGATGGAATGGCGGGAACGTCTGGCCGAGGCCGTGGCCGCCCAGGATATGACGGCCCTGGAAGGTCTGGAACGGGCCCTGCGCGCTGAGGCGGCATTGCATCAGTCCCGCCTGGCGGATGAGCTGGATGTCCAAAAGGATGATGCCGCCGCCGCCGCAACCCTGCGTAAACTCCGCTTCACCGAGAAATTGCTGGCCGACGTGGCCGGCGCCTACGACGACCTGGCCTGATCCGCCGCCACCCAACGACCGCTCATGGCCCTTCTGCAGATATCCGAACCCGGGTTGTCCACCGCCCCCCACCAGCATCGCCTGGCGGTGGGCATCGACCTGGGCACCACCAATTCCCTGGTGGCCACCGTGCGCAACGGCGTCTCGGTGGTCCTCAACGACGCCCGGGGCCACGGCTTGCTGCCTTCCGTGGTGCGCTACCACAAGGACGGCAGCACCACCGTGGGCCAGGCCGCCCAGGCCCAGGCCGCCGAAGATCCCCACAACACCCTCATCTCGGTGAAGCGCTTCATGGGCCGGGGGCTCAAGGACATCCCCGACGCCGCCACCATGCCCTACCAGTTCGTGGATGCCCCGGGCATGGTGCAGGTGAAGACGGTGGCCGGGGTGAAGAGCCCGGTGGAAGTGTCGGCGGAAATCCTCCGGGTGCTCAAGGCCCGGGCCGAAGCGGCCCTGGGTGGGGAACTGGTGGGGGCGGTCATCACCGTGCCCGCCTATTTCGACGACGCCCAGCGCCAGGCCACCAAGGACGCTGCGAAGGTGGCCGGCCTCAACGTGCTGCGCCTGCTCAACGAGCCCACCGCCGCCGCCATCGCCTACGGCCTCGACAACGCCGCCGAGGGCATCTATGCGGTCTACGACCTGGGCGGCGGTACCTTCGACATTTCCATCCTCAAGCTCACCAAGGGCGTGTTCGAGGTGCTGGCCACCAACGGCGACTCGGCCCTGGGCGGCGACGACTTCGACCGGCGCATCTATTGCTGGGCCCTGGAGAAGGCCGGCCTCCACGCCATCGGCGACCACGACAAGACCCTGCTCATGGCCCGTTCCCGGGAGGCCAAGGAAACCCTCTCGGAACACGCCGAGGCCCACATCACCGCGGTGCTTGCCGGCGGCGAACTGGTGGACCAGCGCCTGTCCGAGGCCGAGTTCAACCAGATCACCGAAAGCCTGGTGAAGAAGACCCTGGCCCCCACCCGCAAGGCCCTGCGCGACGCCGGCCTGGCCCCCGAGGACGTGAAGGGGGTGGTGATGGTGGGGGGCTCCACGCGCATCCCACGCATCCAGGCCGCCGTGGGCGAATTCTTCGGCCAGGCGCCCCTGACCAACCTGGATCCGGACAAGGTGGTGGCCCTGGGGGCCGCCATCCAGGCCAACGTGCTGGCCGGCAACAAGGGCGGTGACGACTGGCTGCTGCTGGACGTGGTGCCCCTGTCCCTGGGCCTGGAAACCATGGGCGGCCTCACCGAAAAGATCATCCCCCGCAACGCCACCATTCCCACCGCCCGGGCCCAGGAGTTCACCACCTTCAAGGATGGGCAGACCGCCATGAGCATCCACGTGGTGCAAGGCGAACGGGAACTGGTGGCCGACAACCGCAGCCTGGCCCGTTTCGAATTGCGCGGCATTCCCCCCATGGTGGCCGGTGCGGCGCGCATCCGGGTGACCTTCCAGGTGGACGCCGACGGCCTGCTCTCGGTGTCGGCCCGGGAGATGGGCACGGGCATCGAAGCGGCCATTGCCGTGAAACCCTCCTATGGCCTCACCGACGACCAGGTGGCCGGCATGCTGCGGGAATCCTACGCCTACGCCCAGGACGACATGGCCGCCCGCAATCTGGCGGAAGCCAGGGTGGACGGCCGGCGCCTCCTGGAAGCCACCCGGGCCGCCCTGGAGGAAGACGGAGAAACCCTGCTGGACGAGCGGGAACGGGCCGCCCTGGCTACAATGCTCGCTGAACTGGAGGCCGCCCTGGGAGGGGACGATCTGGCCGGCGTGAAGCGCGCCACCGAAGCCCTCAACCGGGGCACGGTGGAATTCGCCGCCCGGCGCATGGATCTGTCGGTCAAGAAAGCCCTCACCGGCCACCGGCTGGATGAACTGGAGATCTGAAGTGAGCTATTTCGAACCCGAATTCATCGCCAGCCTGCGCGAACGGCTGGACACCCACCCCATCTACGGCGCCGTGCGCGACCTGGCCGACCTGCGGGTGTTCATGGCCCACCACGTACACTCCGTGTGGGACTTCATGTCTCTCATCAAGTACCTCCAGCATGCCGTGGCGCCGGCCCGCTGGCCCTGGACTCCGGGCCTGGACCCCACCATCCAGCGCTTCATCAACGAACTGGTGCTGGAAGAGGAGACCGACGAAGCCGGTCCCGGCGCCCCCGGCGAGTTCGCCAGCCACTTCCAGCTCTACCTGGGCGCCATGCGTGAGATCGGCGCCGACGCCGACAGGCCGGCCCGCTTCGTGGACATCGCCGGCCAGGAGGGCATCGCCGCCGCCCTGGCCAGCGGCCTGGCCCCGGAACCCGCCGCCCGCTTCAACCGGGTGACCTTCGCCTACATCGACGCCGGCCAGCCCCACACGGTGGCCGCCGCCCTGGCCCTGGGCCGGGAGCACATCATCCCGGCCATGTTCCGCGCTTTCCTGGCCCGCATGGCGGTCACCGAGGAACAGGCCCCCACCTTCCACTACTACCTGCACCGGCACATCCACCTGGACGAGGACTTCCACGCGCCCCTGTCCCTGCGCCTGCTGGAAGGCCTCTGCGCCGGCGACCTGGTGAAGCTGGCCGAAGCCCGGGAGGCCGCCGTGAGCGCCGTGGAAGCCCGCATGGAATTCTGGGACGGGGTGCTGGCCGCCCTGCCCAGCCAGATCCGCGCCCGGGAAGCTGCATGCCCCAACTGATCGTTCTGCCCCACGTGGAGCTGTGCCCCGAGGGCGCCGTCCTGGACGTGCCCAGCGGCACTTCCCTGTGCGACGCCCTGCTGGACAACCACATCGACATCGAACACGCCTGCGAGAAATCCTGCGCCTGCACCACCTGCCACGTGGTGGTCCGGGAAGGCTTCGACAGCCTGGGCGAGGCCGAGGAGATGGAGGAAGACCTGCTGGACAAGGCCTGGGGCCTGGAACCCACCTCCCGCCTGTCCTGCCAGGCCCAGATGGGCGACCGGGACGTGGTCATCGAAATCCCGAAATACACCATCAACATGGTGAAAGAAGGACACTGATTGCCAGTCGGTAGTCGGTAGTCGGTAGTCGGTAGCTTTATGCATGCGCGCCGAAGGCGCGGAAACACAGGCTACCGACTACCGACTACCAGCTACCCGCTAGGAGAACCCCCATGAAATGGATCGACACCCTCGACATCGCCATCGCCCTGGCGGAGCACCACCCCGACGTGGATCCCCGCTATGTGCGTTTTACTGACCTGCACCGCTGGGTGATGGAACTGCCCGGCTTTGCCGACGACGCCAACCGCTCCGGGGAGAAGATCCTGGAGGCCATCCAGCAGGCCTGGATCGAGGAAATGGATTGAAGATCAGGATGGTCCTGGCGGCGTTGGGCCTGGCCCAGTCCGTCGCAGCCCAGGAGCCGGCCCATCTGGGCTTCAAGGGCTATGAACTGGGCAGCAGCGTGGCCGTGGCGGCTGCGGACCCGCGCTTCGAATGCAATGTGGCCACGGCGCCGGGCGCCGACCTGATCTGCGGACTGAAGGAGGGCAGAAAGGAAACCCTGGGGGGCGCCCCCCTGCGTTCCCTGTTCCTCTTCTACCATTGGGGTCGCCTGACCAGCATCAGCGCCCAGGCCGAGGAGAAACACTTTCCCCAACTGGAAGACGCCCTGCGCCACCGCTTCGGCGAAGGCCGGGTGCGCAGCGAGTGGGTGAAGAATCTCAAGGACAAACCCTTCGAGAACCGGGTCCGCACCTGGCAGGGGGAGGGCGAAAGCCTGGTCCTGCAACGCTTCGGCGGACGTCTGGACCAGTCCTCCGTCCGCTTCGCCGCCGACGCCCGCATCACCGACATCGAGAAGCAGCGGGCCGCCGCCGCCAAGGATCCCCGGCTGGACCTTTAACCCCCCCCGCCCGGACCGACCCCCACCCTCTGAGGGAGCGGGTACCCGGCGTGCCGATCCGCGCCTCTCCGGCCCAATCCCGGTCCATCTCTCCCGTTTGGTAGGTTTACCCGATGTTGCGCCGCACAGCCGCGCCGTAGAATCCCCCCATGTCTGCCGCTTTTCTCCTTCAGCTCCTGCTTCAGGTCTGGCTGCCCATCGCCTTGCTGGTGGCGGCCGGCGGGCTGTGGGTGCGCTTTCGGCCCCAGTTCCCGGCGGAAACCCTGCGCATCAACCTGAACCGGCTGGTGGTGGACGTGTTCGCTCCGCCCCTGTTGTTCGCCCTGTCGGCCCAGGCCGAGATCAGCCGGGAACTGCTCACGGTGCCCATGCTGACTATCGCCGGCATCGCCGTCAGCTTCGGGCTGCTCTATCCCCTGTTGTATCTTTCCCCCCTGGGCCGGGGCCTGTCCCGGGAAACCCGGGCGGCGGTGTTGCTGGCGGGCTGCTTCGGCAACGTGCTGTTCATGGGCTACCCCACCCTGACCTTCCTTTACGGCGACATCGGCGGCAGTTACGCCGCCTTTGCCGACGTGCTGGCCTCCACCCCCCTGGTGTGGACCCTGGGGGTGTGGATCGCCACCCGCCTGGGCCACGAGGGGGGCCACGGCCACAGCCTGCTGCGCACCATGTTGACCCTGCCGCCCATCTGGGGCTTCGTGCTGGGTTTCGCCGTGAACCTGTCGGGCCTGCCCGTGGACCCCCTGGTGAAGGCGGCCAAGTTCATGGGCCAGGCCACCATCCCCATCATGTTGTTCACCCTGGGCCTTTCCATCCCCTGGAAGGACCTGCGACCCACCCGGCCGGTGCTGGCCGCCGTGACGGTCAAGTTGCTGGTGGCCCCGGCCCTGGTCTATCTGCTGGCCCGCAGCCTGTTCGATCCCCTGCGCCCGCCCCAGGCCGCCGCCATCCTGGAAGTGGCCATGCCCACCATGCTCATGGCCGCCAGTTTCGCCGACCGCTTCCACCTGGACGTGCGGGCCGCCGCCCTGACGGCCAGTTGGACCAGCCTCAGCTTTCTGCTCACCCTGCCGGTATGGATTGCCGTGCTGGGTCCCTGAGGTCCAAACGGATGATGCGGCAGCCGCCTGATTTCTAAGATAATTTACCCATGACCAAGAAACAGTCCCAATGGCCCGCCTGGCTGGAAGCGCCGGAAGGCCGGCCCATTCCCATCCGCACCACCTGCGTGCTCGGCCGCGCCTCGGAATGCGACGTGGTGATCGCCGATCCCAAAATCTCCCGGCACCACAGCATGATCCAGCGCCAGCACGACGGGGAATACTGGCTGGTGGACATGGGCAGCAGCAACGGCACCTATCTGGAAGGCCGCAAGCTCAACCAGGCCGTGCGCCTGAAGGACGGCCACCGCATCCGCCTGGGCAACGTGGAATACCGCTTCCGCCTGGCCAAGGCCGCCAGGCCCGAGGGCAGCAACGGCGATGCCACCCTGGACAGCACCCTGGAAGGCACCATGTTCGACGTGCGGCCGGTGCACTGCTGGCTGCTGGTGGCCGACATCATCGGCTCCACCCACCTGGCCAGCTCATTGCCGGCCGGCGAACTGCCGGTGCTCACCGGCCGCTGGCTCAAGGCCTGCCGCAAGCACATCGAGGCGGGCGGCGGGCGCATCAACCAGTTCATGGGCGACGGCTACTTCGCCTACTGGCGGGACGCGGAGGGCAAGGAACAGGACATCGCCAAGTGCGTCCAGGCCCTGCGCGAGATGCAGGCCTGCACCCCGCCGGCCTTCCGCTTCGTGCTGCACCTGGCCCCGGTGGTGTTCGGCGGCGTGGCCATCGGCGAAGAGGAACGCATTTCCGGCAGCGAGGTGCACTTCGTCTTCCGCATGGAAAAGCTGGCCGGCCGCCTGTCCGCACCCTGCCTGTTCAGCACCCCCGCCGCCCAGCGCCTGGCCAGCCTGGTCCCCAGCCGGGACGTGGGCTCCCACAGCCTGCAAGGCTTCGAGACCGGCTTCAACTTCCATGCCCCCAACGGCGCCTGAGCCGACCCCCGCCACCGCGCTGCTTCCCCTGGGCTTCATCGGCCTGGGCACCATGGGCCAGCCCATGGCCCTGCATCTGCGCCGGGCCGGCCATCCCCTCACCGTCTATGCCCGGAACCTGGCCCGGGCGGAAATCCTGGTGCGGGCCGGCGCCCACGCCGCCGTCTCCCCCCGGGGCGTGGCCGAGGCTGCCGGCGTGGTATTTCTCAACCTGTCCGACGACGCCGCCGTGGAAGCCGTGCTGTTCGGCCCGGAAGGCCTGGCCGACGGCCTGCCTCCCGAGGCCGTGGTGGTGGACATGGGCACCACCTCCCCCGGGGCCACCCGGGCCTGCGCCGAACGGCTGGCCCGCCAGGGCGTGAGTCTGGTGGACGCCCCCGTGTCCGGCGGCGAAGCCGGCGCCCGGGCCGCCACCCTGTCCATCATGGCCGGCGGCCCCCAGGCCGCCTTCGACCGGGTTCTGCCCCTCCTGCAACGGCTGGGCGCCAGCATCGTCCGGGTGGGCGAGAGCGGCGCCGGCCAGGTGGCCAAGGCCTGCAACCAGATCGTCGTCTCCGCCACCCTCATGGGCGTGGCCGAAGCCATCGGCTTCGCCCGGGCCCAGGGCGTGGACCCGGCCCGGGTCCGGGAAGCCCTGCTGGGAGGTTTCGCCTACAGCCGCATCCTGGAAGTCCACGGCCAGCGCATGCTCATGGAAGAATTCGAACCCGGTTTCAAGGCCCGTCTGCACCAGAAGGATCTGGGCATCGTCGCCGCCGAAGCCGCCCGCCTGGGCCTGGCCCTGCCCGCCAGCGCCCTGGCCGGCCAGCTCGTCAACGCCCTGGTGGGCGGCGGCGACGGAGAACTGGACTCCTCCGCCCTCATCCGGGTCCTGGAACGCCTGAACGGACATCGCCCATGAAGGAATACATCGTCTTCCTGGATCGCGCCACCCTGGTGGCCGAACTGCCCATCCCCGACTTCGACCACGTCTGGGTGGAACACCCGGAAACCGCCCCGGAAGACACCGCCGACCACCTGCGCCGGGCCACCGTGGCCATCACCAACAAGGTGCCCATCACCCGGGCCGTGCTGGAAAGCTGCCACAAGCTGCGCCTGGTCGCCGTGGCCGCCACCGGCGTCAACAACGTGGACCTGGAAGCCTGCCGGGAAATGGGCGTGGCCGTGTGCAACATCCGCGGCTACGCCGAGCACACCGTCCCGGAACACGTCTTCATGCTGCTCCTGGCCCTGCGCCGCAACCTGCTGGCCTGGCGGCGCAGCCTCCAGGCCGGCGCCTGGCAGAAATCCAGCCGCTTCTGCCTGTTCGACCACGAAATGCACGACCTGCACGGCTCCACCCTGGGCCTCGTCGGCCACGGCAGCGTGGGCGCCGGCGTCGAGCGCCTGGCCCGGGCCTTCGGCATGGACGTGCTCATCGCCGAACACAAGGACGCCACGGCAATCCGCCCGGGCCGCACCCCCTTCGACGAAGTCCTGGCCCGGGCCGACCACCTGAGCCTCCACGTCCCCCTCGCCGACAGCACCCGCCATCTCATCGGTGCCCAGGAATTCGGCCTCATGAAGAAGAGCGCCGTGCTCATCAACACCGCCCGGGGCGGCGTGGTGGACGAAGCCGCCCTCGTCTCCGCCCTCAAGACCCAACGCATCGCCGGTGCCGGCTTCGACGTGCTGGCCGTGGAACCCCCCAGCCAGGGCAACCCCCTGCTGGACCTGGACCTGCCCAACTTCCTCCTCACCCCCCACGTGGCCTGGTCTGGGCGGGAGGCCATGCAGACCCTGGCGGATCAGTTGATGGACAACATCGCGGCCTTCGTGGGCGGCGAGTCCCGCAACCGGGTGGTGTAGGGAACTGACCAGCCGAATCGCATTTGGTAGTGGTGCAAACTGATCGTATCGAGATCAGGGGCCGCCCGCAAAACCTATCCATCCAGGAAAGGCGGGAAACCAGGGCGTTGCATTGAACGTGTTCAGTAACTTGATGGGCCTTGGATCATGGCTCATCAAATTGTCATGTTCATCACGATTCCTGGTGCCAGGAAAAAAGGTCTGCTGTTTCGTCTTAGTGCAATTCCTGGTATCCCATTTTCAGACTAAATCGATCAACCAACCATCACTTTCGATATATGGATATTTTGGGTTGACTTTGGGAGAATCCGTCAACACTGGTTGACCTTGGCCATTGTATTACATGCATCTGCATAGACTTGGTCAGTGTGGCGACCAGGGTACGGTGGAGTTGGTATTTACATTCGCTTCAGGTAGTTTGGCATTCAATACTTTAACCAGCAGGGAATCATGAAGCTACAACAATTCATTGGCTTTGCGCGATTTGTGTCAGTCACTCTGGTGCTGCTGGGATTTGAAATGTTTGCGAGTGGCAGTGCGCATGCGGTGGTGGGCTCAATGCCTGGCTCATTTTCTGTTTCCCAAACGGGTGCTGCAACCTATGAAGTTCCGATCCGAGTGGCCCCGGCCGGATCGGGCATGGAACCCAAGCTCTCCCTTGTTTACAACAGTCAATCTGGATTGGGACCAGTAGGCCTGGGATGGTCCATCTCTGGTTTGTCAACTATCACTCGATGCCCGAAAACCATCGCTCAGGACGGCACCGTGAAGGGCGTCAACTTCACGACTTCGGATAAATTCTGCATTGATGGCAAGCGGATGTTTGTTACCAGTGGGACGTATGGTGGGGATGGGGCCGAATATAGAACTGAAATCGCGGATTTCAGTAAGATCATATCTTATGGTTCGTCTGGTAATGGCCCGGCCTGGTTCAAGGTATGGACTAAGAGTGGATTGATTATGGAGTTGGGAAATACGTCTGATTCAAAAAAATATGGGACGGGGTCGGCAGTAAAGATATGGGGGGTGAGCAAAATAAGTGATACGGCAAATAATTACATGGCAGTGAAGTATGTTGATTTATTGACGTCCCTTCCTCCAGGGGCGTTAGTGTTTGATAACAATCTCTATCCATCGAAAATTGAATACAGCGGCAATTCGTCAGTTGGTGCCGCAACATTGAATTATGTTGAATTTTTGTATGCATTTAGCCCCTCCCAGGTGTTTGATGAAGTGGCGGATCATCATGCGTTTTTGCCTGTAAAGCCAGATGTATGGCAGGCAGGGTCCTCCAGCAGGGTGTCAACACTGTTGCATTCTATATATTCCTGGAGTAATGGTGAACAAGTCTATTGGTATGATTTGCATTATGAAGCGGGGGCTGATTCGTGGGATGTGGCGCGCTTAAAAGATCTGAAGTTCTGCGGCAAGGAAAACGGTGCTTGGTCGTGCCTGCCGGAAACACAGTTTACTTGGCAGAATTCTGATTTATTCTTTACTTTCGGCAAGAACCTTCCCGGATCTTCGGTCGCGACCAACTCCTATCTGACGACTGCTGATAAAAAGATTGTCGCCGGAGATTTTAATGGTGATGGTCAACAGGACATGCTGCATCTCCATCCGGATGCGGATCCGACCCATTCCTGGGTTGCCTTGTCCGACGGTGATGGGACCTTTACTTTCATGCGGAGCCTGCCAGGTGCCTCGGTTACCACCAAGTCGTATTTGAATGCCACAAGCAGTGATGTGCTTGCGGGTGACTTCAATGGTGATGGCTTGACGGATATTTTACATCTTCATCCGAGTTCTGATCCAAAGTATTCCTGGGTGGCGCTCTCGAATGGGGATGGTACATTCGATTTTCAACAAAGTCTGCCCGGAGCCACTACCGCTAATAATGCTTATCTGGCAACGACGAACCTGAATATTTACGCCGGGGATTTCAACGGCGATGGCAGGACCGACATTCTGCATTTGCAGCAGAATTCCGATCCGCAATATTCATGGGTTGGGCTGTCAGACGGGGACGGTACGTTTACGTTTAGCCGAGGCCTGCCCGGCGCTTCTACCGCAACTAATTCATTTTTGAACGACACGGATAAAAGCATCATCGTCGGTGACTATAATGGCGATGGTATGGCAGATTTGCTGCATTTGCATCCCAATTCCGATGCTCAGTATTCCTGGGTCGCGTTGTCCGATGGAGATGGTACTTTTGCATTTGCAAAAAATCTCCCGGGTGCTTCTGTCACCACGAAATCATACATCACAACGACGGATAGATTGATTCTGCCAGGTGATATAAATGGAGACGGAAACACGGACTTGTTCCATCTACATCCCAATGCCGATTCGAAATACTCCTGGGTGGCTATTTCAAAAGGGGATGGAACCTTTAACTTCAGTGCCAGCCTGCCTGGTGCAACGGTAGATAACAACGCTTACCTGACTTTGGATCAACAAGATGTGGTCGGCGGTGACTTCAATGGCGATGGATGGACTGACTTCGCTCATCTCCACCCTAGTTCAGATTCCGAGCAATCCTGGGTGGCTATTTCAAAAGGAGATGGTTACTTCAGTTTCGTCAACGAATTACCAGGGGCGGCAAAGTCAACGAAAGCATATATCTCCGCGACCGACAAGCAAATCATCACCGGCGATATCAATGGCGATGGAAAATCGGATCTGCTTCACCTCCACGTGGATGCGGATGCGGCTTATTCATGGTCCTCGATTGCGGGAGTTCCGTCGCCTGTGTTGATGACGGGCGTCACCAATGGGTTGGGGGTGGCGACCAGCGTCGAATACAAGCCGTTGACGGCGGAAGGCGTGTTCGCAAAAGGGGTCGACTCGAATTATCCAAACATGGATGCGCAGTTTTCTTTGTACGTCGTGACAAAAGTTGATTCTGACAATGGAATTGGCGGTACAGGTACGAATACCTATACCTACGAGGATGCCAGGTTGAATCTGGAGGGAAGGGGCTTCCTCGGATTCAGAGCTTTGGAAGTGACCGATCAACAATCGGGTATGGTAACGAGAACGGAGTATTCGAGAACATTTCCATATGTGGGTTTACCTACCCTAGTCAAGCAAACGCATAACGGCGTTGATCTTTCCAAAACGACTACGACCTACAGCCATGTGATGCTTGGGACTATTCGCTACGCCCCACATCCTGCCACGGTAGTTGAATTCAAGTACGATTTGGGTGGCAATCAGGTCAACAAGGTCACCACCACCAGTACCTATGATTCCTGGGGCAATCCTTTGACCATCGATGCTGTCAATTCGGATGGTCACAGGAAATACACAGTCAATACCTACACCAATACTACTTCGACTTGGATCATCGGGCGGCTTACAAAATCGACAGTCACCAGCACTCTTCCCAGCGGTAGTGCCGCCACGCGTACATCGTCATTCACTTACGATTCTGTCACCGGATTCATCACAAAGGAAATCATTGAGCCTGACTCCACATCCGTTCAGCAGGAAACCAAATACACCTACGACGCATTTGGAAACAAGACCGAGGTCAAACTCAGCACCACCTCTACAGGTAGCAACGCCTTTACTGTGCGCACCACCAAGACGACCTACGATACCAATGGCATTTTCCCAACCAAGGTCACCAATGCGCTTTCGCAGAGCGAAGATCAAGTCTACGACGCCAAGACGGGCAAACTGCTCAGTCTGAAGGGGCCCAACGGTCTGACCACCACCTGGGCGTATGACGGTTTCGGCAGGAAGATTCTGGAAACCCGGGCCGATGGCACGACCACGAGTTGGACATATCTCGAATGTGATTCGTCCTGTCCTTCCCTTGCTGCCTATTACATTGCCGAATTAGCCAGCGGTGCTCCTGAAGGCAGGAAGTACTTTGACAAACTCAACCGCGAGATTCGCACCTCGTCCAAGGGTTTTGACGGCCGGTGGGTCTATCAGGATGTGGAATATGACCTCAACGGACGCGTGTATCGTGCATCCCGTCCCTATTACGCCGGTGAGTCCGTTTACTGGACCACCACCTACTATGACGTGATGGGCCGGCCCTACCAGATCGACGACAACGACGGCTCAACCCACATCACCTACGACGGGCTCACAACGACCACCACCAACCCCAAGGGCCAGATGCGCACGGAAGTGCGCAATACCCAAGGGCAGTTGGCATCCGTCACCGATGCGGCCGGTTGGGTGCTCAGCTACACCTACGATCCCTTCGGCAACCTGCTCACCACGGTGGATCCCAGCGGCAACACCATCGTCAACACCTACGACATCCGGGGTCGCAAACTCACCATGTTGGACCCGGACATGGGCTATTGGACCTACGAATACAATGCCCTGGGCGAATTGACGAAACAGACCAATGCCCGTCAGCAGGTCACCAGCAACACCTACGACCTGTTGGGCCGACTGGTAACCCGCAATGAAGCCGACCTCATCACCAACTGGTACTACGACAAATACAAGGATGGCAGCGCCTGCGCCGTGGGTGTGGGCAAGCTGTGCGAAACCAGTGCCGACAACAATACCGGCCAGAAGACCTACTTCGACAGCTACGGCCGGGTAGCCGTGGTCACCCACACCATCGACACCACCTATTCCGCTTATCGCACCTACGACAGCTATGGACGGGTCAACACCCAGAGCGTCAATGCGGTCTTCGCCACCCGCAACGTCTACAACACCAATGGCTACCTGAGTGAAGTGCGGCGGGACAGCGACAACAGCCTGCTCTGGCGGGCCGACACCATGGACGCCCAAGGCCATGTCACCAAGCAGACCTACGGCAACGGCGTGGTCACCGACCGCGCGTACAACGCCCAGAACGGCCGTCTGACCAGCATCCTGGCCAATGGGCCCAATAGTGCGGTGCAGAATCAAAGTTACGTCTATGACAGTATCGGACTCCTCAGCAGCCGCAGCGACGGGGTCCAGGGTAGCAGTGAATCCTTCGGCTACGACACGCTGAACCGGCTGACCAGCACCACCAAGAGCGGTGCCACGGTCAGCGTCACCTACGACGCCATCGGCAACATCACCAACAAGAGCGACGTGGGCGGCTATACCTACGGCGGCTCCCGTCCCCACGCCGTCACCCAGGCGGGGGCCAACACCTACACCTATGATGGCAACGGCAACATGCTCACCGGCGCCGGCCGGACGCTGACCTGGAGCAGCTACGACATGCCGGTACAGATCGTCGAGGCCAGCGGCACCACCACCTTCATCTACAACTACGACCACGTGCGGGTCAAGCAGACCACCGGCAGCAAGACGGTGGTCTATCTGAACCCGCGCATCGACCTGGGCGGCCACTACAACAAGGAAACCGTCGGGTCGGTGGTCACCGAGACCTTCTACTTCTATGCCGGCGGCCAGGTGGTGGGGGCCTACGTCACCAAGACCAACACC
Organism: Thiobacillus denitrificans; assembly: GCA_020723405.1. Lineage (GTDB taxonomy): Bacteria > Pseudomonadota > Gammaproteobacteria > Burkholderiales > Thiobacillaceae > PFJX01. The sequence goes on from DYIY01000018.1 coordinate 58,032, forward strand.
AGCCCCCAGACCAACTACTTCCACGCCGACCACCTGGGTTCCATCAGCGTGGTGACCGACCAGGCCGGTCAGGTCATCGCCCGTTACGAGTTCGACCCCTGGGGCAAGCGGGTGCTGACGGCGGGTAGCAACGCCACCATCCACGGCTTCACCGGCCATGAGCATCTGGACGACGGGCTGATCCACATGAACGGGCGGATCTATGATCCGGTGCTGGGGCGGTTCATGAGCGCGGACCCGATGATCCAGGCGCCGGATAATTTGCAGAGCTATAACCGGTATAGCTATGTGATGAATAATCCGTTGTTTTATACGGATCCGAGTGGGTATAGCTGGTTTAGTAAGTTGTTTAAGAAGGTATTTGCTGTTGTGGCTGTCTGGTACCTTGGCCCAATTGCGTTTAACACTGGCTTTTGGGGTGTGGGGACTGCACTAGGCGGTGGAACAGCCGGGATGATCGGCGGAACAATTGCTGGTGGCGCATTGGCGGGGGTTACCACGCAGTTGCTGACTACCGGGAGTACGAATGGCTGGCAGCAAGCAGGCCTGACTTCTATGCTTTTCTTCGGTGCCGGTGAAGTTGGTAGTAGCTTTGGGAAATATTCTGGTGCGCATTACGCGGCTCACGCAGCTGCCGGATGCGTTTCAGCCGAGGTGGGAGGAGGAAGTTGTGGGCGAGGTGCATTGTCAGCAGTTGCTGGATTGGAGGGTACAAAGTACGGGCCACTCGGATCTATCGTCGCAGGCGGTACTGCATCAGCGTTGTCGGGCGGGAAGTTTGCAAATGGGGCGTTAACTGCTTCGTTTGGGTACCTCTATAACTGTGGACTGCATCCTGGTTGCTGGGCGAGTGTTGCGCGAGGTGCGGCATATCTATGGGGGAGATTGCAGGTTGCAGTCGGAAACATGATGTCTTCGCAGACGGGAGTCGTCATAACAGATATGGCGGCTGCGGAGGTAGGACTTGTTGGTGCCAAAGGAACTTTGTTTGCAAGTAAGCAGGCTGCCAGAGAGGCATTAGATGGTGACTTAGGTATGGCGGCAAATAGATTCTTTAGAGATGCTAGCAAAAATGCGCAAGATTTCAGGATTGGCGCAATCGAAGAGGGGGGGGTACGATTTGAGTTTTTCTCACCAGCGAGAAATGCGGGATATGGGAAGCTTTACGTTCAGGAAGTTGATTCTACCGGTTCTGTTGTGCGTGAATTTAAGAATACGATAGGCCCAAATGGTATCGTGGAAACCAAATGGATTCATGGAGGCCCTTGATGGATGCTCTGAGAACAGCTATCGCGGCCGTGGTTTCAGGTGATTTAAGTTCACTCGTGCTTGTTATGGAGGCTAAGCACCAAGATCTTTTCGATGCGGCAGGCGCTCTACAGGGGCTTTGTGTGTTAAGGCCGGCTTTGGTGCGAGTGTTAGAAGATTGGCGTCAGGGCCGCTATGCGGTAGATCAAGTCCAACAATGGGCCTCCTTCGTTCGAAGAGGATATGTCGCGGGCAAGGGATCGGGTAGCATACGTCCGATTGTTATTGGATATGAAAAGCCCCATGAGACATTGATAGCTGAGATTATTGGAAGGTTGGATGAGATTGGTGATAAAGTCGACGGGGCAGTGGATTCTTTTGAGCAAGAAGAAATGATGAGATCTTTGACAGAAGGGCACCTCGAATAACCCGACACTTTCAAGGAATCAAATACAAGGACAATAGGGGACAGCAGCGGCTTGGCAATGCCGGACAATAGGGGACAGACCCTGAGGTTTCCCCGCATTTTCATGGCCTACCGAAGCAGCAAGCATTGGCGGCCTGAAGTCTGATAGCTGGAATTGAAGCTCCTGGCTGGAGTCGATGGAGCCACTGAGCGGGGGCGTCCAGGGTAAGCGTCCAGCCCACCCACCTCCCCCCAACGCCCAGGATCAGGTATTTACGC
>DYIY01000037.1:0-6498 GCA_020723405.1 Thiobacillus denitrificans
TGAACAGAGATGAGATAAATGAAGAGCAAGGAAAGTGATAAATGCGGGAAATAGCCGGATGTAAGGGGAAATAAAGGGAAGCAGAAAAAAAATTAGTTTCGTATAGCGAAACAAAATCAAGGGGCAAGAAAAGCGGAGAAAACGTCGAGGATGTCCTCGCGGTCTTCATTGGAGATGCCAAGAAAAGGGCGAGCGGGGATATCACCCCATGGGACTGACGGGGTGCTGGAAAACTCACCCTGCTTGGCGCCGAAATGTTGAACGCCGGCGTAGATCATCGGGCTGCCGATAAGGACGGAATATCCGTCGAGCTGCCAGGTGATGGTGGTGGACAGGGCGTGGGTCTCGCCGAGGAGAGGTTTCTTGGCGCCGGCCCGGGCAGCACCCTTGGCGCTGATTTTTCCGCTCTTGCCGAAGCTGCTCTTGAAGTAGCCAAGATAATCGAGAATCGTCGTCTGGCTGTTGGACTCCCACCGGGAACCGTCAGGGGCCGTCGAAGTTTCGAACCTGCGCCTGGTCGATTCAGCCAGTGTCTCGCCAACAACCTTGAGCCCAGGCGTGGGATCTCCGAGACGTTGCGTGATGGCGCGCAGGGTATCCAGTACCAGTTGATCGTCAACATAGATGCTGATCATGACAGGGTGTCCAAGTCGGCGCGCAATGCGTCGGCCAGCTGTTGAGGAAGCTGCTTGGCCTTCTCCTGGACGGACTGCCTGATGTCATCCGTCACCGTGTCGCCGGGCATGTAGCCCCAGCCCTTGCCGATGCCGGCCGGCTCTCCGGTTGAGGGGTCGAAGCCATCGTCGGGCGGATCCACAAACCGGCCGCCTTTGCGGCGGGCTTCGCTCTCGCTGACGGCGACCACCCGGCACATGCAACCCCAGTCATTGGGCGGGTAGTGCTTGCGGAACCAGGGATGATCCGCTGGCAGGGTCAGGCCGTCCCAACTCACATGCAAGGGCCGGGGCGTCAAAACCGAGTCGGAATGCTTGTACATCCAATAAGGTTTGAGCCGCAGCAGGTCCGGGTCTCGCAGTTGGGCGAGCCTGCCGGCGGCGTAGCTGGTGCTCAGGTTGGTCCGATAGATCACCCTGGTGCGCCAGTTGCGTTCGCCCCGGTAGGCCCAGCCAGCCTGGTCCACGGCTGCATCGAACTGCTTCCTGAATTCACCGATGCCGGTGCCCTGGACGATAGCGGCTTCCACGGCCCGGGCCAGGTCGGCCAGCAAGTCGGCCTTCGCGGCGCCGGCCACCATGAACGCCCGGTCGTGCTGGGCCTTCCATACATCCGTCCAGGTCTGCGTCGGCAGCAGGTTGGCCAGCTTGGCCCGGAAGAAGGCGATCTGCTCGGCGAACGGGAGGCGGGCGCGGTCGATATCAGCCATCACCAGTTCCGGATGATCAACTCGCCGGATTCATCGTTGCCCCGGCCGCCACCGCCCACGGTATAGCGGATGCCCACCGTCTCCATGGCCAGGCTGGCAAAGGCTGCGCGCATTTCAGGGATGTCATTCACGGTGATCACCATCCGCCCCTTGATCGACCTGGCCAGGGCCGCCAGCCGGTCGTATTGCGCCAGACCGAACTCCACGCCATAGCCTTCTGTGCGCCAATATGGCGGGTCGCAAAAGAACATGGTGTGGGGCCGGTCGTAGCGCCTTACACACTCCCCCCAGTCCAGATGCTCGATCACGGTCTGGGAGAGGCGCAGGTGAGCAGCGGACAGGTCCTCTTCCATGCGCAACAGGTTGAGCCTGGGGCCGCCCGTGGTGGTTGTGCCGAACGTCCTTCCCTCCACCTTCCCGCCGAACCCCTGGCGCTGCAGGAAGTAGAAACGGGCGGCCCGCTGGATATCGGTCAGCACCTCGGGCGGCGTTTCCCTCGCCCACTCGTAGAGCTGGCGGGACACCAGGGCCCACTTGAACTGCCGGATGAACTCCTCCAGATGGTTCTTCACCACCCGGTACAGATTCACGATGTCGCCGTTCACATCGTTGAGCACCTCGGCGGCCACCGGCGGCTTCATGAAGTACAGGGCCGCTGCCCCGCAAAAGGGTTCCACATAGCAGGCGTGGTCCGGGAACAAGGGCAGGATGTGCCGTGCCAGACGGCGTTTCCCGCCGATCCAGGGCACCAGGGGGCGCGCAGTGTGCATGAGTCATTGCCTTTCGTGTCAGGTTGATCCCTGCTAGGCTCCCTCCGCCGTGTGCACGGTGGGGAGGGCCTTGGCCAATGCTCACAGCGAGCCTGTGGGCGGCGGCGGCAGGCCGGGTGTTGGCGCACCCGGCTTGTCGCCTTCCTCTTTTCATCACTGAACCAGCCCGGATTCCCGGGCCACGTCAAACCGGCCTGACAAGGCGGCAGCGGCAAAGCCGGACTGCATCACCCGCTGGAGGGTGGACGTATCCAGATCCCCGTAGGCGTCCAGCAGTCGATCTCGCAGGGCGGACAGGTCGCCCCCCTGGGCAATGGTGTCGTCGATGAGGGCGCGCAACTGATCCAGGATGCCCTTCCAGGCGTCCTCGCCCTCGGTGGCCATGCGGCCGGTCAGAGGGTCGATGGGCACGGCGCCGGTGTCGGTACCGGCCTTGAGTGTCGCCCGGTTGATTGCCGTGGCCACCACCCGCCCCATCACCGCCTCGCCCTCCTTCGGGACGGGGATCTTCAACCTCTCCGACACCCAGGCCACCGGGATCTGCACACCCGCGTCGGCCAGGGCCGGCAGCGCCTCGGAGAACAGCACCAGGTCCTCGGGTTCCGAGGTGTCGATCTCGAAATGGGGCAGCCGAACAGCCACGTTGCCCTTGTTCAGGGCCACCAGGTAGTGGATCAACGTGGATGACAGGGTGGCCGCCACCTGGCGCGCATCGGCTTCCAGGATATCGTGACGGACTTCGTTGTGGACGTTGCCCAGGGCGTTCGTGGAGGACTTGCCATCGGCTTGGGAGGTCAACGTCCCGCCCAGGATGGCCTTGGACACGCTGGATTCCGCCCATTGATTCATGGCCAGGAAGGGACCCTCGCTGCCCTTCGCGGCCTCCATGATCTCCACCATCATGGAATCCGGCATGATCCCCGCCGCGTTATGGCCAATGCCCACCACGGCGGCCAGCAAGGTGCTCTTCTCGGTATCCGTGGCCCCGCTCGGGTATTTGCCGACACGCAAGGGCAGGCCGTAGATCTCCAGGAACTCGGCCAGGTCCCGGATGGAATAGTTCTTGAACAGGTAAGGCCAACTGAGGATCCGGCATAGCCCAGCCCTGGCGATGTAGCCGCTCTTGGCCCGGTGGATGTGGGAAATCCAGCCGAACGGCTGGAGGGGCGCGCCATCCGGCGTGTCATCCCGGAGCCGCAGTTCCATGCGGGTCTCCCGATCCAGTTGGAACCAGCTCTGGGTCCGGTGGGTGATGGACGCCGGCAACCACACCTTGCCCTGCCGCCCCCACTCGATCTCCAGATTGGAGAAACCGTGGCCGACCCCATCCATGAGGTCCAGCAACACATCCTCGAACTGGGGAATGTCGCGGATCCACTCCTCCACCTCGGCCGCCAGGGCCTTTTCCGGGCCAGTGGCGTTGCGCGGCGCCGCGACGGACCAGGGCACGGTGAGCAGCGCCCGGTGCCGCTTGGCCATTTCCGCGTAGATATGGGCATCCTTTTCGATCATGTCGAGGAAGAGCTCGTGCTGCTGCACGATATCTCCCTGCTCGGCGGCTTCCAGGATGCTGGCCAGCCGTTGCGGCGTAAGCCCCCGGGACGGATGCCCGGCGAACTCGCGATGGCGGCTGGCCAGGCGGGCCGTCTGGGGCTCTGAGAGGGTTTGCCGTTCCAGGGGACGGCCGAACTGGTCCACGATGGCGGCCATTACCAGCCTCCTTTGAGTGAATGTGGGATGTCATCGCGGTCACCACCAGGATGCGCATCCCAGGCGCTGCCCTTGGCGGGTCCGGCGGTCCAGGCGATCTCCACCACGTCCTGGCGCATGGCGTAGTCCGCCAGAAACAAGGCGATGGCGCCGTCGCCGTGACGCTGCTGCTTCTTGTCTTCCCCACCCTGGGTTCTGGCGCTGCCGATCTTGGGCACGCCGCGAATCTTCTTGATGGCGCGCAGGTCGTCGCGGATTTCGTCATCCTTTGGGATGTCGCTCAGCGTCCCGTCCTGGAACGCCGCCTGGAAGTGGGGCATGTTGGCCACATAGAAGCCGTCCGACAGCTTCACCGCCTCGATGCGCAACGCGCCCCCCCAGGGCTGCTGCTGGGCATACTCCGCCAGGGCCAGGCCGTTGCCAGTGGCGTCCATCGCCCCCTTGCGGAAGCGCGGCAGCCGTTCCACCACGTACTTCAGGATCTGCTCCTGCTGGCGGTACGGGCAATTGGACAGTTCGATCCACAGCCGCACCCGATTCTTGAGCGTCTTGCCCTCTTCCAGAACCGGCAAAACGGTCAGATCGCGCAGCCGGCCGAAATCCAGGCCAAAGCCGTGGGGGCGCCCCGGGTCCAGGGCTTTCAGGTGCGGCAACAGATTCTCCGCACACCAGTCCGCCACCTCGATTTCCCGCTCCGAATCCGGCCGCAGCGAGAAATCCGACTTCCAGGCGCCGCGCACCAGGGGCGTGCCCTCCGCCATGCGCGACATGATCAGCGCCGACGCCAGGTAGATTCCCGAGCCACTGGCGGGGATCACGTCCAGCTCCTCGTCGGCGTCCTGGCCATAGAACGCATACACCTCGTCCACCCAGCGGGCTTCCTCCTCCGCCACCCAGGCAATGCCCTTGCGCATGCACACCCGGCGATACAGGCCATCGGCCACCGCCTCGCGGAAGGTCACCTTGTGCATCGTGCCCCGACGCTTGCCGGCCCGCACCTGGTTGACCAGCTCGTTGAACGGATTGTCCTCGCCATCGTGGGTGCTGATGATGCGCACCTTGCCGCCCCAGATCAGGAAGGCCATGGCCGCCTTGATCAACTCGCCCAGGTCATCCTGGAAGGCCGCCTCATCCGCCACCAGCACGCCCTGACGGCCACGCAGCTTGCGCGGCCGGCTGGCCAGGGCCAGGATCTTGAAACCCGAGTCCGGGAAGCGGATCGAGAACGTCTTGATGTGCTTGTCCGCCTCGTCGTCGGCGTCATCCCAGAAGCCTGCCTCAATCTCCCCGGCCGCCCGGTTGAACACCTTGGCCCACCCTGCGCAGGCCTGGATGTACTCCTCGGTCATCTCCTGGTCGGTGCCGATGTAATAGACGTTCTGCCCGCCGGCAGACTTCTCGGCGGCCGCGATCAGCACGTCATCCGAAGCCTCTGCCCAGGTGATACCTGTCCGCCGGCTCTTCTCCATCAACTTCAGCGGCGATGGATCCGCCACCCAGCGCTGCTGGTAGGCGAGCAAAGCCGCCGGGGTGGCGGCTTGGGAGAGGGCGGAAAGGGGGGAGTTGGTCATCAGGCCGCCGGCAGTTCCTTGACCACCAGATAGCGGGTGTTGGTCAGATAGGTGTTGCTATCAGTCATGGCGGTCGGATGGCCCAACACCTGTTCATGAACCAACACGTCGGGTTGCCCATCCCGGCCCTTGTCCCAGGTCTGAACGAGCACCTTGTAGGTGGACATGTCGGCGTTTTCGATGCGTACTTGCTTGGTCATTTCGGCTCCTTGCCAGTTGAAAAAAATGGGTCAGGCGACGCCCAGAATCTCTTTCCGCAGCGCCTCAACCGTCTCGGCGGAAAGCCCCTTGGCGCGGCCCACGCTGGACACCTTCTCCGCCGCCTCCTTCGCCATTTCCCGGCGCACCAGCAGGATGCGATCAGCGGTCAGCTTGTCGGTGCTGGCCAGGTCCTTCAGGGCCTTGGCCAGGAACATGACCGATTGCGGATCGGCGTCTTCCAGGTCGCCCAGGGTCTGGAAGGCGGTGGTGCGCAGCATTTCCGCCAGCAGCCTGCCCACGTCCCCTTCAGGATCGGCCTGCAGCTTGCCCACCCACACCTTGGCCACCTCCTGGGCCTCCCGGTACCGCTGCATCTGGGCTTCGGCGGCCTGCTTGTAGCGCCCCACCGCCGACTTGGACACCGCCCCGCCCATCTCGTTGACCAGCCCCACGATGTCGCTGATCGTCGCCCGGCCCTCGCGGATGGCGGTGTCCACCGCCGCGCGGATGCGCGGGTCCATGCGGGTGATGCTGGACTTGCGGGCCACGTCAGGGCCTCGGCCGTGCCACCCCGGGCACCTGGGTGCGGCCCGCCGCCACGTCCATCCCCCGGCCCGTCAGGGTGGCGATGTGGATCCCGCCCACTTCACGCAGATCCACCAGCCCGGAATCCCGCAGCCAGGCCAGCTCGGCCGTCACCGTATCCAGGGCCAGCGCATGGCCAAGCCCATTCAGGGCCAGTTGCAGCATCGGGCTTCCGGCTTGATAGCCAGAGGAATCCACCAGCAGGGACAGCAGCGCCAGGCGCCGGTCCTGGGTGATCAGGGTGTTCAGGTCGCTCATGACTTGCTCCGATGGATCA
>DYIY01000037.1:6598-9658 GCA_020723405.1 Thiobacillus denitrificans
ATCCATCATCTGACCCCTTGCTGGCGCTTCAACCGCGCCTCGTAATCGAACCCGTCCCGGCAATCCGCATCGCAAAACCGCCGGCCAGGCGGCAGCGTCTCCCCGCAATACAGGCACAGGCCCACCGCCTTGATGCCATGCTCCTGGGCCCGGCGCACATCCGCCAGGGCGTCCTCCATGGCCTGGTCGATGCGCGGCCCGGCCCGATCTGCGTCATCCATGACCACGTCCCATCACGGCCATTGCCGCGTCACCCGCTGCACCTGGCCGCGAAACAGCAGCATCAGGGGCAACCGCCACCACAGCAGGTAATCCGGCTTGTTGGTGGTGTACTCGAAACAGACCTCCCCATCCGGCGACCACAACGCATGGGGCCAGAACGCCGGCCGGTCCTTGCCCTGCCGGCGCCAGCGCCACCAGACCACGCTCCGGCGCACCATCACGTAACCGCCATGGGCCCGCTGCTGGCGCCGGGCCCACAGCACGCAATTGCACCAGGTAGGCCGCCACAGCGTGATGGCCCGCAGCCGGTGGGCCGGGTCAACGGGATCCACGAAGCGGGACAGCTCGCTCACCAGGTCATCCCCAGGTTCAGCCCCAGCAGCCACTCCGTCCCCGCCGTGGCCCCCAGGGACTGGGTCACCGACCCCGCCACCCCCAGGCGCAGCGCCTTCACCTGCATCAGGTTCTGGGTAATGGACAGCCTGGCCACCGGCCCCCCATCCCGATAGCCCAGCAGCAGATCCGCATGGCCGGAAGGATCGCGCCCCAGCCAGGGCAGCGGTTCCCGGCGTTGCAGGGTCTCCACCTCCCCGGTTTCCGTATTGATGAGGGTGGTCAGCGTGTAGGCATGGGAATCCGGCCGCACCGTGCTCGCCGCGATCACCTGTTGCTCCGGCGCCGCCTGCACCGCCTCGGGCAGCTTCAGCGCCCGCTTCGCCTCGGGCCGGTAGGTCCGCACCGTACCCGCTTGGATGGGGGTGGCCACCGTCGCCACCTTCGCCACGGCCGGCGCCGGCGTGGCCGGCCCATGCTGGCCCACCGGCGGCGCCCGCCAGTCGTGAGAGACCAGGAACCCGATTCCCACCCAGGCCAACAGCCCCGCCAACACCGCCAAAATGGCCACCTGGCCCCGATTGAGTTTTAGGCTATTGAGCATGGGCCCACACCCTCCCCGTCTGCATGTACCAATTGGCCAGGGGCGCGGCCATGGCCGTCACCACCCCCACCAACCCCGCCTGTTCCGTGGACAACCCCGGCAATCCCATGGCCCAGTTCACCAGGTTCCACACCAGGGCCCCGTAGGCCAGCAGGATCAGCCGGGGAATCACCCGCCAGGCGTCGAAACGCTCCGCCCAGCGCAACCAGCGGTCATGGTCCGGGCTCATTCCGCCGCCACATGCCCGGCCAGGGGCGCCAGGCCCCCCGCCAGCCAATCCGCCACCGAGAACCCCGGGCACGATTTCGCCACCCCGGGCAGATCCCGGTGCCCGCACACCCCCGGCATCCGCACGATGCCCTTCTTGTCCTGGACCAGCAGACCCGGCGCCACCAAGGGCACCTCGTAGCGCTTTGCCAGCCCCGTCAACGTGGCTTTCAATTGCAGCCACTGGAGCTCGGTGAACTGATCCGTCCCCACCAGGCACAGGCCCAGGCTGGGCGTATTCCAACCCGTGGCGTGGGCCCCGATCTCCTCCTCATGGCGGCCGGTGAACAGCGCCCCGTTGCGGGCGATGACGAAGTGGTAACCGATGGCCTGGAGCTGCGGATTCTTCCGGCCCCGCCAATAGGTATCCCGGTGGAAGCCCCGGACCTGGTGCCACAGATCGATCTCCATGACCGGGTCCCGGAAGCCGGGCGTGCCGAAGCGGCCACGAAACAGCGTCGCCTCGTTGGGCGAGGCGGAGCAATGCAGGGTGATGAGGCGGATTGGGCGCGGCATGCGGACAGTTTCCGCGCCGGAACGGGGTGGGCGTCAGACTGAAAGGGTTCAGCACCACCAACAAAAAGGCCCCGGGGGTGCCGGGGCTGTAAACCGCCAGGGCGGCGGTCAGGGAGGATTTGCAGTGTACCGGATTGCTTTAGAACAAGCTCCCCTGTCCAGCCTGGCCGGGATCCTCCCCCCGGCCCAGGATGTTCCAGATCTGCCGCTCACTCAGATCGTGCTTGCGGGCCAGGGTGGCCACATCCACCTTGGCGTCATAGGCGGCGCGGATCTGCCGGTTGCGCGCCGCCAGCCCCGCCGCCTGCATCTTGGCCACATACAGGGGCGATCCGCCGAACTTCTCCACCAGCAGGCCCGCCGCTTCCGGGCCGATCACCTCCTCGATGCGCTGGTGGGTCTGGCCATCCCGATGCTTGGGCACATCCACCACCAGGCCACCGAAGTGTTTGACCAGCGCCGCCACGGCAGTGGCGCCCAGCAGGTCCACCAGGTAGGCGGGATCGGCGACGGGACCGGCCATGTCAGTGCCCGGATGGTGCCAACGCCACCAGCGCCGAGGTGACGAAATCCAGCGTCTTGGCGGTGCGGGTCCACTTGGCCAGCTTGTCCGGGGCATGCTCGGCCAGCAGCGCCACCACCCAGGCCCTGGTCAGGCCGCGTTCCGCCAGCAGCCGGTCCACGGCTTCCAGCTTCCAGCGCTTGCCCTGCTCGTAGTGCAGGGCGGCGATCACCTTGTCCAGGTGCTCGGCCCGGGCCCACTCCAGGCGGTCCACGCCTTTGCCATGGCCGGGCTTGGACACATGGGTCAGGATCACCCGGGCGTACTCCCAGGGCAGTTGCATGTCCGCCAGCTGGGCCTCGATCTTCTCCAGGCGCGCACCACAGTCCGGGCGGCAGCTTTCCGGGTAGCCCGGGTACCGGCCCACGTAGCGTTCCTGGTCAGGCTGGGGGCGGGCCGCGCCCAGGTGGCGCATGCGGTCCAGCACCCGCTCGCAGTCGGCCAGGTCCAGGTCCGAGGTGGAGCGCTTGCCGCCGGCCTGGCCGGCGATCAGGTCGCGGCGTTCCTCTTCCGACAGCCCGAGCTGGCGGGCGGCGGCGTGGATGGCCCGGCGCCG
>DYIY01000038.1:0-6444 GCA_020723405.1 Thiobacillus denitrificans
GAGATTGCATAGCCTCACGGGGCGGGGGAAGGTGGGGCGGTTGGACGCTTACCATCATCGATCAGTCGGTCAATACTTACCGCAAGGCCTTGGTATTGCCCGGGGAGGTGGCTGATCAGGTCGTCGCCGCGCACCACCACAAATCGGACTTTGCTGACCCGGTAACGCGCGGTCTAACGACGCGCTGGCACGCACCAATCATCGTAACCACTGCCGTCCAGTTCTTCGAAACGCTAGCGAGCTACGACACGGCGAGCTTGCGCAAATTGCACCAAGTCGCACGCTCCGCGATCTTCATCGATGAGGCGCATGCCGCATTGCCCGCCCAGCTCTGGCCACTTGCCTGGAAATGGTTGCGCCAACTGAGCGAACGCTGGGGCTGTCATATCGTGCTCGCATCCGGCTCAATCGCCAGATTCTGGGCATTGGCCGACTTTTATCCCAGGTCAACCAAGCCCACCGGATCCGGTCCGATCATGCGATTGCCCACGCTGGTTGACGACGGCCTACGCGCGCGCCTTGCCGTAGGCGAAACGCGTCGCATCCGGTATCGCCAGCGTTCCGATGCTCTTGATCTAGACCAACTGCTTGATTTTTTGAACGAGCTGCCCGGCCCGCGTATCGCCGTATTCAACACAGTTCAGACTGCCGCTGTCGTGGCACGCGCGTTGGCGCGTAAATCAGGACGGCAAAACGTTGAGCACCTTTCGACAGCTTTGACACCATCTGATCGCGAAAAAACACTGACCCGAATCAAAGCACGCCTTTTACAAGCGGATGACCAGGGTTGGACGCTGATTGCCACTTCCCTGGTTGAGGCCGGTGTAGATCTCTCATTTCGGACGGGCTTACGTGAGGGGGCGAGCCTTGCCAGCATCCTGCAACTCGGTGGGCGTGTAAACCGGCACGATGAATATGACGAGGCAGAAGTCTGGTCGATAACACTTCGACCCGGTGCGGGAATTCGGCAGCATCGAGCCATGCTGGCGCCGGCCCATACACTGGCGTTGCTGTTTGGGCGTGATCGCGTCTCACCGGAGGCATGCACTGAAGCGTTGAAACTTGAAATCCGCGAAAATGACAACTCGGAGATGGTCCAACAACTATTTGGTTTCGAGAGCGCTAGGCAGTTTCGGTCGGTCGCTGAGAAATTCAAGGTCATTGCGTCTGACACTGTGACCGTGTTGACCCCTGGCCCATTGCTCGATGCTGTGCGGAGTAGAGCCCGCCTAGACTGGAGAGCGCTGCAGGGCCACTGCGTACAGATTTGGTCGACGCGCAAACTGGACTTCGCACTTGAGCCAATTGACGCTTACCCCGGGCTGTTTGCGTGGCAATTAGCCTATGACGATTTCATCGGCTACATGGCTGGCGCGCTAGAAGTGCATGCGGTTAAGTCCGGTGCCACGATGATCGTTTAGGTGACGTCCGTGACCTCAAGAGGATTTTTCTTACGATGCGGGCCAGAGGAACTTCGTCGCCCGGCTTTTCAGGGTTTGGCCTCGATTTTCGCAATGACTCGTGCTGCCGGGGTGGGTGCGGGGGGGGCGTTGCCAATTACGGACACTCGCCGCGCAAAACCCTTCGCCTCCGGTGTTTTGACCACTGCGCGCGGCGTTGTGCTGGTCCGCAATCTGCTTGTCAAATCGGTTAGATCCCCCGGTGCAAGATGTATGGCTTCGGACTTGAGTTGCTGGCTTGTCCGGGACATGAGGGACTCCTTCGTGAGTGCGTTCTACGAACTTGCGGAGATGCATACCCCACGACACTTGCCATGATCAATCCCGACTCCATCCCCCTCTCCGCCCTCAATCACTGGGCCTACTGCCCACGTCGTTGCGGGTTGATCCACATGGAAGGCGAATTCACCGACAACATTCACACTTCGCGAGGCAATGCCGAGCACGAACGGGTGGATAGGGTGGCTCATGTCACTAGCCGCGACGGTGCGCGCGTGGAATATGCACTACCCGTCTGGTCGGATCGGCGGGGTCTGATAGGCAAGTGCGACGTGGTGGAATTCTGGCCGGATTCGACGGTGTTTCCAGTTGAGTACAAGCACGGTCCGAAGCGCAAATGGCTCAATGACGACATCCAACTTGCCGCCCAGGCCCTGTGCCTGGAAGAGATGCTGGTGCGCCCCGTGCCCAAGGGGGCCATCTACCATGCCAGCAGCCATCGACGGCGCGAGGTGGCCATCACCCAGGCCTTACGTGATCGGGTAGTGGAAACCGCCGAGGCCATCCGGGCCATGCTGGCGTCTGGCAGGTTGCCGCCACCGGTGAACGATGCCCGTTGTCGGGAGTGCTCTTTGAAGGAGATCTGTCAGCCCGAAGCCTTGGGCGGGAATTCCCGTTGGGCGAGGCTGGCTGCCGGGCTTTATGTTGAGGATGAGCAGGAGCTCAGCCAATGAGCCGTGCCAGACATTGGGCCGGGCTGAGAATCACCACACCGCCCCCCGGGGGCAAGTGGCGGGCGTTACCGGTGACGATGGGGCAGTTCGCCGTCATGGCGATGAGCAATGCCTTCCTTGCGAGCGAGCGCGATTTCAGCGTCGATTTCTTCCGTCGTCATGCCGCTCAAGCCCCGCTGTTCCGCATGGTCCTGCATCCTGCGCAGGGCCGCTTCAAAACGCTGGCCTCGAACGGTTCGCTATTCACGCACGGCAACAAAATCCATGACACGCCCCTGCACACATTTGTAGGCACCGAATAGCCATGCACACCTTGCAAAATACCCTCTACGTCATGACGCCCCATGCCTACGCGCACCTGGAAAATGCCACCGTGCGCATCGACGTGGAACGGGAAAAGCGTTTGCAAGTGCCGCTGCATCATCTGGCGGGTCTGGTCACCTTCGGCAACGTCATGGTTTCACCCGCCCTCATGCATCGTCTGGCCGACGAAGGGAAATCCCTGGTTCTGCTGGATGAGCACGGCCGCTTCAAGGCCCGGCTGGAAGGCGCCGTCTCGGGCAACATCCTGTTGCGTCAGGCGCAGCACAAAGCCGCCAACGACCCCGCTGCCACACTTGAGCACGCCCGGGCCTGTGTTGCCGGTAAGCTGCGCAACAGCCGGGTCAACCTCCAGCGTGGCGCCCGCGAAGCGGCGGATCCTGCCGAAGCCGCGCAACTGACCCGGGGAGCGGACAACCTTGCCGCTTCATTGCGTGCCGCCGCATCGGCGACGACCCTGGACGAACTACGCGGCGTGGAAGGTGAAGCTGCCCGTGGCTATTTCAGCGCACTGAATCTCATCGTCAAACCCCAGGCCCGCACCGCCTTTGCCTTGAATGGCCGCACCCGCCGCCCGCCACTCGACCGCTTCAATGCTTTGCTGTCATTCCTTTATGCCATGCTCATGAACGACTGCCGGTCTGCCCTGGAAGCCGTCGGTCTGGACCCGCAACTTGGCTTCCTCCATGCCGTGCGCCCTGGCCGTGCCGCCCTCGCTCTGGATTTGCAGGAAGAGTTCCGTTCCATCCTGGCCGATCGGCTGGCCCTGACCCTGATCAACCGGGGGCAGTTGGGTGCAGACGATTTCGAAACTCGGGAAGGCGGTGCCGTGTCTCTTGGCGAAAAGGCCCGGCGAGCAGTGGTCACCGCTTGGCAGGAACGTAAACAGGAAGAGGTGACCCATCCTCTGCTTGAAAGCAAAATGCCCATCGGCTTGCTTCCCATGATCCAGGCGAGATTCATGGCCCGGACCATTCGCGGGGAAATGGAAAGCTATCTGCCGTATTTGGCCAAGTGAACCCACCAGCAGACCTGCCATGCTGATCATCGTCACCTACGACGTCTCAACGGAAACAGCCGCCGGACGGAAACGCCTGCGCCGAGTTGCGAAGGCTTGCGAGAGCATGGGCCAACGGGTGCAGAAATCAGTATTCGAATGCCAGGTCAACGAGATGCAGTTGGAGCAGTTGGAACACACGCTGCTGGCCGAGATCGACGAGAAGGAAGACAACCTTCGCTTCTACCGCATCACTGAACCGGTAGAAGTACGGGTAAAGCAGTTTGGTACTTTTCGGTCCGTCGACTTCGAAGGCCCCCTGGTGGTATGAGCCGCGAACCTCAAGCGATGGCGAATTGCCAAGGGTTTCGCGCGTGGCGTAATGCTTTGTTCTTTAACAAGATGAAAGTTAGATCAAGTGGCAAGACTGGGTCGTTGCTTGCCCATTCAGGGCGACTCGCGCAAGCTTGCCCTGCGACGCAATCAAAACAAATCGTTATGAGGGCGGAGCATCGCCCGGCCTCACGGCCGGGCGCGGATTGAAACCAGTTGCACGCTGGCGATGCGGTTGCCCAGGGCCAGGGCATCGCCCGGCCTCACGGCCGGGCGCGGATTGAAACATCGATACCCGCCTCCCCCACGTCGTCGCCCAGGGCATCGCCCGGCCTCACGGCCGGGCGCGGATTGAAACACATGCACGCCGCCATGCTTCACGGCATGGATGCCGCATCGCCCGGCCTCACGGCCGGGCGCGGATTGAAACTGGCCGGGAGATCGTCGCCCGCGCCATGCATGGCACCGCATCGCCCGGCCTCACGGCCGGGCGCGGATTGAAACGATATGGTTGCGTCCATGATTGATGAAGTGGGCGAAGGCATCGCCCGGCCTCACGGCCGGGCGCGGATTGAAACCCCTGTGCGACAGCGTTCAGGTAGCCGCTGCGGAGGCATCGCCCGGCCTCACGGCCGGGCGCGGATTGAAACATCCAGCCAGTTGATGGTGTCCCCCAGGGCATTGAGGGCATCGCCCGGCCTCACGGCCGGGCGCGGATTGAAACTTGGTGAGGTGGGCGGAATCTTCCAGGGCCCAGTCGCATCGCCCGGCCTCACGGCCGGGCGCGGATTGAAACTCCAGCACCTTGCGCCCGGGGTACTTGCCCGCGCGCGCATCGCCCGGCCTCACGGCCGGGCGCGGATTGAAACATCCGTAAATCGCTGCATCCCGCCGCGCTCATTCTGGCATCGCCCGGCCTCACGGCCGGGCGCGGATTGAAACAATTCCAAAATGATGCTAATCATATCGGCGAACCAAGCATCGCCCGGCCTCACGGCCGGGCGCGGATTGAAACCTAGCCTGGATGCCTTCGCCCGATCCCTACAATCGCATCGCCCGGCCTCACGGCCGGGCGCGGATTGAAACTGGCTCTCCGTCGTCGCCGAGCATTGATCCTGCGTGCATCGCCCGGCCTCACGGCCGGGCGCGGATTGAAACCATCAAAACCATTGGCGCCATCCCCGAGAACTACCGCATCGCCCGGCCTCACGGCCGGGCGCGGATTGAAACTTTGGTGACATTGCGTAGTTCTCTCCCGATATCGCGCATCGCCCGGCCTCACGGCCGGGCGCGGATTGAAACAAACTGCTTCTCGACCCAACCCCGTTCACCCAAGGCATCGCCCGGCCTCACGGCCGGGCGCGGATTGAAACGTCAACATCATCGGGCGCAACGCGCGGTCCATCCGGCATCGCCCGGCCTCACGGCCGGGCGCGGATTGAAACTGGATCTGCAGGTCCATGGCGTCGGCAATCCAGTAGCATCGCCCGGCCTCACGGCCGGGCGCGGATTGAAACCAGAAAAATCCCGGTATAAATCCCCGGCGCGGCGCGCATCGCCCGGCCTCACGGCCGGGCGCGGATTGAAACAGTTCGCCGTCTCGTCCGAACTCACCAAGTCCATCGCATCGCCCGGCCTCACGGCCGGGCGCGGATTGAAACTTCCCCATGCTGCGCTCGCCGCCCGGTGTATCGTAGCATCGCCCGGCCTCACGGCCGGGCGCGGATTGAAACAACCTGGGCAGAGACGCACTTCGAGCTTGACGAAGGCATCGCCCGGCCTCACGGCCGGGCGCGGATTGAAACAGGCTGATTTCGGGCAGATGGTCGGGATCAGCCAGCATCGCCCGGCCTCACGGCCGGGCGCGGATTGAAACACCAGGAGAGTCTGATGACACTGCGAGAACTCATGGCATCGCCCGGCCTCACGGCCGGGCGCGGATTGAAACATTCCGATCATCTACTTCCTGCCCAGCCTGGTGCTGCATCGCCCGGCCTCACGGCCGGGCGCGGATTGAAACATATCAAAAGCCTTAATTGCCAAATTACGGATTGTGCATCGCCCGGCCTCACGGCCGGGCGCGGATTGAAACAAATAGGACTTGGAACCGATGAAGAAATCCAACCAGGCATCGCCCGGCCTCACGGCCGGGCGCGGATTGAAACATTTAGCGTTGCGACGTTTTTGCCAGATTTCGGCGGCATCGCCCGGCCTCACGGCCGGGCGCGGATTGAAACCGGAAGTCTGATGCTAATCAATCCCCGGCCCCGCAGCATCGCCCGGCCTCACGGCCGGGCGCGGATTGAAACATGGAGACATGGCTGATCAATGGCGCCCCAGACGGCATCGCCCGGCCTCACGGCCGGGCGCGGATTGAAAC
>DYIY01000038.1:6544-9551 GCA_020723405.1 Thiobacillus denitrificans
GCATCGCCCGGCCTCACGGCCGGGCGCGGATTGAAACCCCACCCCCCGCCACCACTGGACCCCGGAGGAACGCATCGCCCGGCCTCACGGCCGGGCGCGGATTGAAACATTTCGCCGTGGGCGGCAAAGGCCCTGGCCCGGCCTGCATCGCCCGGCCTCACGGCCGGGCGCGGATTGAAACAGGATCGTGGTGGTGGCCTCGGGCCAGACCCAGGGCATCGCCCGGCCTCACGGCCGGGCGCGGATTGAAACAACGTGATGCGGGGTTCCCACTTGCGCAGGGCCATGCATCGCCCGGCCTCACGGCCGGGCGCGGATTGAAACCAGATCTGCCGCTCGCTGAGCCGGTGGGCCCGGGCGCATCGCCCGGCCTCACGGCCGGGCGCGGATTGAAACACACCGGGGAGGACGCAATCGCTTTGCAGCTGGAAGCATCGCCCGGCCTCACGGCCGGGCGCGGATTGAAACAGGTCGGAAAGGGCGCCGGCCAGGCCACGGCGATAGCATCGCCCGGCCTCACGGCCGGGCGCGGATTGAAACCTCATGGGGTTCGCTGGACCAATACCAGGCGGACGCATCGCCCGGCCTCACGGCCGGGCGCGGATTGAAACCTTTTCGTTGATTTGTATTGTCGGGCCGGTGACGTGCATCGCCCGGCCTCACGGCCGGGCGCGGATTGAAACGTCCAAGCCACAACTGGTCAACGCCTTGCTGCTCGCATCGCCCGGCCTCACGGCCGGGCGCGGATTGAAACCTTGTTGTAGATGCGGACGCCGCGTCGCTTCACGGCATCGCCCGGCCTCACGGCCGGGCGCGGATTGAAACAGATAGGCTGCGTTGGCCGTGATGCCGCGATACTGGCATCGCCCGGCCTCACGGCCGGGCGCGGATTGAAACCAGCAGGGCAGAACGCAACCCACGGGTCCAGGTGGCATCGCCCGGCCTCACGGCCGGGCGCGGATTGAAACGGGACGTTCATCGCATGAGCGACACCGCCACCCTGGCATCGCCCGGCCTCACGGCCGGGCGCGGATTGAAACCCAGTCCTGGCGAAGTATCTCTGGGGCGTTCGCGTCGCATCGCCCGGCCTCACGGCCGGGCGCGGATTGAAACGCCGAAGATCTGGGCGTCGCCCGCGCCACCCTCAGGCATCGCCCGGCCTCACGGCCGGGCGCGGATTGAAACAATCAAATCCGGGTGATCAGTACGCCTGGCCAGAGGGCATCGCCCGGCCTCACGGCCGGGCGCGGATTGAAACCTGGACGAGACCTACAAGCTGGCCTGGCTGCGGGGGCATCGCCCGGCCTCACGGCCGGGCGCGGATTGAAACATCGAAACCCTCGAACGCCTGGGCCTCGCCCGCTGCATCGCCCGGCCTCACGGCCGGGCGCGGATTGAAACCCAGGCCGATTGGATCATCCGCCCACCCTCGCGGACGCATCGCCCGGCCTCACGGCCGGGCGCGGATTGAAACAGGATGAAGATCTGCCAGTCTTCCAGCTCGATGAGGCATCGCCCGGCCTCACGGCCGGGCGCGGATTGAAACATCGGAACGCCACACCCTCGCCACCGGCCGGCTCGGCATCGCCCGGCCTCACGGCCGGGCGCGGATTGAAACAGCCAGTAGGCGGTGCCGCCGGCGGACTGCTTGGGGCATCGCCCGGCCTCACGGCCGGGCGCGGATTGAAACATCCTGGGCACTGAATCCATCTCCGCCGCCACCACCGCATCGCCCGGCCTCACGGCCGGGCGCGGATTGAAACAATGCGTGAATACATGGCCCGCGGGCTGGTCGGATGCATCGCCCGGCCTCACGGCCGGGCGCGGATTGAAACGATGTCAGCGGACACCATCACCCTGACGGACAGGGGGCATCGCCCGGCCTCACGGCCGGGCGCGGATTGAAACAAGAAAATCCGCATTACTCTCGGGCCTGTAGTCGGGCATCGCCCGGCCTCACGGCCGGGCGCGGATTGAAACACCTGGACAAGCATCCGCCATGCGGTCCTGGACGAGCATCGCCCGGCCTCACGGCCGGGCGCGGATTGAAACGTATCACTAGCAATCCACCGTTTACCTACTCGGGCATCGCCCGGCCTCACGGCCGGGCGCGGATTGAAACGCGATCGAACATATCCAGCACCGTGCCCGGGACGCGCATCGCCCGGCCTCACGGCCGGGCGCGGATTGAAACAACGACGACATGCCCATCCATCGCCGCTGGATCAGGCATCGCCCGGCCTCACGGCCGGGCGCGGATTGAAACTGCAAGCGCCTGGGCTTCGACGACGACGCCCGCCGGCATCGCCCGGCCTCACGGCCGGGCGCGGATTGAAACTGCTTGTCGTAAATCGTGGCGCGAACGGCTTCGTGCATCGCCCGGCCTCACGGCCGGGCGCGGATTGAAACGTCTCAAGGAGATGCAGTCGCGGTAAGGAAAAGGGGCATCGCCCGGCCTCACGGCCGGGCGCGGATTGAAACAACATCGAAATGGCGCTGGCCATCTCCGGCCAGCTGGCATCGCCCGGCCTCACGGCCGGGCGCGGATTGAAACCCGGGCAGACCTGGCGGTACTTGACGACACGGACGCGCATCGCCCGGCCTCACGGCCGGGCGCGGATTGAAACATCCAGGTGCGGGTGAACGGGGTGCTGGACATCGGGCATCGCCCGGCCTCACGGCCGGGCGCGGATTGAAACCGCCATCAACCCGGCCACGTCGGGGGAATTCACCCGCATCGCCCGGCCTCACGGCCGGGCGCGGATTGAAACGGATTGTTTGGCCACGGTGGCGGAACTCACACACCGCATCGCCCGGCCTCACGGCCGGGCGCGGATTGAAACGCGTCGAAATTTGGACCCCACCCAAGCCGGTAGACGCATCGCCCGGCCTCACGGCCGGGCGCGGATTGAAACCACACGGCCGATGTAGGGATCTTCGCCCCCAGCCCGGGCATCGCCCGGCCTCACGGCCGGGCGCGGATTGAAACGTCTCAAGGAGATGCAGT
>DYIY01000019.1 GCA_020723405.1 Thiobacillus denitrificans
CTAACGTGTAGTAGCCGACACTTGTCGGCGTAAAAGTCTTATTGGACATGTCCGGTAAGCTGGGGCCATGCGATAACCTCCTGTTTTGTATATGTCACACTGTCCAATATCCTGGACGGCGCCCAAATTCCGACTTCTTCTGTCAACCATTCGGGTTTCCCGGGTTGCTGAACGTCAGCGCCTGCCTGTCTTGGGGTGAAACGATACAGCGCCCATTGGCGGAGACGCTAGCGAAATAGGAATGGGGATGGGT
Organism: Thiobacillus denitrificans; assembly: GCA_020723405.1. Classification (GTDB taxonomy): domain Bacteria; phylum Pseudomonadota; class Gammaproteobacteria; order Burkholderiales; family Thiobacillaceae; genus PFJX01. The sequence goes on from DYIY01000019.1 coordinate 254, forward strand.
TGGGCAGAGCCTGCCAATCCCCTTGCCACGGGTTGGCCTGGCCGAGGGATGGGATTGGGTGTTGGCTTCGTTTCGATGCCCGGCATCCTGCGCGGCAGGGCAGGTGTGGGGCGGGCCGAGCGCTGGTGACCTTGTGGGTCAGCCAGTGCCTGGGCCTGGATTGCGTGTTTGGTTACTGCGGGATCATTCCAGGCCCTGACTGGCCAGATACCCCTCGTAATCGCCCTCATAAACCACGTGGCTGCCGTCCAGCTTGAGTTCGATGATCTTGTTGGCCAGGGAGGACACGAACTGGCGGTCGTGGGAGACGAACACCAGGGTGCCGGTGAAGGCGTCCAGACCGTTGTTCAGGGATTCGATGGATTCCATGTCCAGGTGGTTGGTGGGTTCGTCCATCAGCAGCACGTTGGGGCGGGTGAGCATGAGCTTGCCGAACAGCATGCGGCCCTGCTCGCCGCCGGAGATGACCCGCACCGGTTTCTTCACTTCGTCGCCGGAGAAGAGCAGGCGGCCCAGGGTGCCGCGCACCAGGGTGATCAGGTCTTCGCCGTCGTAGCCGCCGGCCCGCACCCATTCGGAAATCCAGTCGGTGAGGGACTTGTCGCTGTCGAAGTCGGCGGAGTGGTCCTGGGCAAAGTAGCCGGGCTTGGCTTTTTCCGCCCATTTGACGCTGCCTTGCTGGGCTTGCAGTTCGCCCACCAGGAGCTTCAGCAGGGTGGTCTTGCCCACGCCGTTCTCGCCGATGATGGCCACCCGGTCGCCGGCGGCGATGTGCACGTTGAGCTTGTTGATGACGTTCTGGCCGGGCTCGTAGCCGAAGCTCAGGTTCTCGATTTCCACGGCCAGGCGGTGCAGCTTTTCCTTTTCGTCGTAATCGAAGCGGATCCAGGGGTACTGGCGGCTGGAGGGCTTCACGTCCTCGGGCTTGATCTTGTCGATGAGCTTGAGACGGCTGGTGGCCTGCTTGGCCTTGGATTTGTTGGCCGAGAAGCGGCGCACGAAGTCCTGCAATTCGGCGACCCGTTCCTTGGCCTTGGCGTTGGCGGCGGACTGGCGTTCCCGGGCCTGGGTGGCGGCTTCCATGTAGTCGTCGTAGTTGCCCGGGTAGACCTTGAGGGTGCGGTAGTCCAGGTCGGCCATGTGGGTGCAGACCTGATTCAGGAAGTGCCGGTCGTGGGAGATGATGATCATGGTGGAGTCCCGGGCGTTGAGCACGTCCTCCAGCCAGCGGATGGTGTTGATGTCCAGGTTGTTGGTGGGTTCGTCCAGCAGCAGGATGTCCGGGTTGGCGAACAGCACCTGGGCCAGCAGCACCCGCAGTTTCCAGCCCGGCGCCACTTCGCGCATGGGGCCGTTGTGCTTGTCCGAGGGGATGTCCAGGCCCAGCAGCAGTTCCCCGGCCCGGGCCTCGGCGTCGTAGCCGCCCATTTCGCCGAAGTGGGCCTCCAGTTCGGCGGCCCGCATGTAGTCCTCTTCCGTGGCCTCCGGGTTCATGTAGATGGCGTCTTTCTCGCGCATGCAGGCCCACAGTTGGGCGTGGCCCATGAGCACCACGTCGAGCACCCGCTCGTCTTCGAAGGCGAACTGGTCCTGGCGCAGGAAGGCCATGCGCTCGTGGGGGTCGATGGAGACGTTGCCGGCGGAGGGTTCCAGCACCCCGGCCAGGATCTTCATGAGGGTGGATTTGCCGCAGCCGTTGGCGCCGATGAGGCCGTAGCGGTTGCCGTCGCCGAATTTGACGTTGACGTTCTCGAACAGGGGCTTGGCGCCGAACTGGATGGTGAGGTTGGAAGCGGTGAGCATGGTAAAGCCTTGAAAAGACAGCCCGGCATTCTAACCCGGGGGCGGCGGTAGGTCCCCTCCGGTGCCGGCTGAAGCTGGCTTAAGGTTGTCTTAAGGTGGGAAACCCACTGTGCCCTGGCAATAGGCAGGTTGGCAGCGAGGGCATTGGGCATGAATCTCCATCTGGACATCACGGGCATGGGCGGCACTGGCATCAGCGACCGCTGATGCGGTGTTCCTTTCGTTTGACCCGGCCGCTTTCGGGCGGCCGGGTTTTTCCGTTTTCGCGCGCATATCGCCCCCCTCACCATGGCGCGGGGCGGAATTTGGCCGGGACGTCGCGCCAGTTCATTGGCCAACATCGCGCCCGAACGTGACACCGGGCACGTCCAACTGCCGTTTCTAGGTTTAAGTCTGCATTAATCCCGGCGTCCCACCATGGGCGCCATGTCAAGCGAACACGCACTTTCCACCTGGTTGCGGAGCAGTGTCGCCCCGGGGCTTCCCGAGGCCCTGGCCATTCCCCACGATGCGCCCCGGCGGGCTGAGGCGGAAGCCTTCATCCGGGAAGTCTTTGCCGAGCGTTATGGGGCCCGGGTCGCCAGTTTCACGCCCCACCTCATGCTCCTGGAACGGCGGGGTGCGCCCCGGGCAGCAGCCGGCTGGCGCAGTGCGGCCACCGGCACCCTGTTTCTGGAGCGTTACCTGGATCAGCCGGCCGAGGCGCTCATCGCCCGTCTGGCCGGACGCCCGGTGCCCCGGGACCGGGTGGTGGAAGTGGGCCATCTGGCCGCCCGGCGATCCGGCGAAGGCGCGCGCATGATCCTGACCCTGGCGCGGCACCTGGATCGTCTGGGCTACGAGTGGGTGATGTTCACCGCCACCGCCGAGCTCATCGGCATCTTCCGCAAACTGGGCCTGCCCCCCCTGGCCCTGGCCCCGGCTGATCCGGCCCGGCTCGGTGCGGCGGCGGGGGACTGGGGCCGCTACTACGAGACCCGGCCCATCGTGGTGGCCGGCCCCATCCATCTGGCCCGGGCCTGCCCGCTGGAAGCGGCATGAAGCACGATGCCGGCAACGGCGGTTGAGCGTGCCTTTCCCCCTGAACCGCTCCATGGCTGCTGACGACTCCCCCCGCGACTGCACACACCCCGCAGGTGCGCCCGCTACCCACCCGCCGGCCCCTCCGGCCGGGCGCCTGCTTTTCGCCAGACCCCCGCACAGCCACGCCTGGGGGCGTGTCCAACAGAGGCATCAAGGGTGAACGGCCCGGCGGTTTTCCAGGCCCTGACCGGCCGCGCCTTCGTCCTCCATGATGGCCGCCAGAGCTGGGATGCCAGCCAGGTCGCGGCAGCGGCCCGGGATCTGGCGTCCGGGCTGGCGCCCGGCGCCGTGGTGGCGGTCCTGGCGGACAACGGGCCGGCCTGGGTAACGCTGGATCTGGCCTGTCTTGCGGCCGGGGCCGTGCATCTGCCCCTGCCGGCCTTTTTCACCCCCGCCCAGCTTCGCCATGCCTTGGACAGCGCCGGCGCGGGCGTGGCCTTCACCGACCGGCCGGAGGTCCTGGAAGCCCTGGACGGGGGCTTCGCGCGCCGGGGCGAGTGGCAAGGCCTGGTCCGCCTGGAACGGCGGGTGGCAGCGCCGGCCTTGCCGGCCGGCACGGCGAAGATTTCCTTTACTTCCGGCAGCACGGGGGCGCCCAAGGGGGTCTGCCTGCGGGCCGAGGGCCTGCTGTCCACCGCCAGTGCCCTGGTGAATGCCCTGGCGCCGGTACCCCTGGCGCGGCATCTGGCGGTTTTGCCCCTGGCGCTGTTGCTGGAGAACGTGGCCGGGGTGTACGCCCCTCTGCTGCGGGGCATGGGGGTGCATCTGCCGCCCCTGGCCAGTCTGGGCTGGCGGGGCATGGCCGGGTTCGATCCGGCGTTGCTGGATGCGGCGGTGCGCCAGACCCGGGTCCAGAGCCTGATCCTGGTGCCGGAACTGCTCAAGGCCTGGTGCGGGCACCTGGCCGGAGGGGGCGGCCGGGGGCCGGACGGGGTCCGCTTCGTGGCGGTGGGCGGCGCTGCCTGCGCACCGCAAATGATCCAGGCCGCCCGGGCTCTGGGGGTGCCCGCCCACCAGGGCTATGGGCTCACCGAGTGCGGTTCCGTGGTCTGCCTGAACCTGCCCGGCCAGGATCAGCCGGACTCGGTGGGCCGGCCCCTGGCCCATGCCGCTCTGCATCTGGACGAGACGGGCGAGGTTCACGTGGCCACGCCGGCTTTCGCCGGTTATCTGGGGATGCCGGAGACGGCGGCCACGTCCTTCGCCACGGGGGATCTGGGCCGCCTGGACGATGCCGGCTGCCTGCATCTGGCGGGCCGGCGCAAACATCTGCTGATCACCGCCTTCGGCCGCAACGTGGCGCCGGAATGGCCGGAATCCCTGCTCAACGCCCAGCGGGAAGTGGCCCAGTCACTGGTCCTGGGGGAGGGCCGGCCCTATCTGGCCGCCTTGCTGGTGCCCCGGCCGGGCCTGGATGAAGCCGGTCTGGCGGCGGCGGTGGACCGCGTCAACGCGCAACTGCCCGACTACGCCCGCATCGGCGCCTGGCGGGCCGTTCCCCCCTTCACCCTGGCGGAAGGCCTGGCCACCGGCAACGGCCGGCCCATCCGCACCGCCATCACCGCCCGTTACGGGACCTGGGCGGATGAACTGTATCGACTAAAGGAGAATGCCCATGACCTTCACTGAACGCCTGACGGCGGCCACGTCCGCCGAACGGGGCCGGCTCCAATCCGCGCCGGCCATCCAGGCCGCTCTGGGCGGCCGGGCCAACCGCGCCCTCTACCTGGCCTTTCTGGGCCAGGCCTACCATCACGTGCGGCATACCACCCCCCTGCTCATGGCCCTGGGTTCGCGGCTGCCGGAGCGGTTGTCCTGGCTGTTGCACCCGGTGGCCGAATACATCGAAGAGGAAATCGGCCATGAACAGTGGATCCTGGACGACATCGCCGCTGCGGGGGGCGACCGGGAAGCCGCCCAACGGGCCGCGCCGGCCCTGGCCACGGAAGTGATGGTGGCCTACGCCTATGACCAGGTGGCCCGGCGCAATCCGGTGGGGTTCTTCGGCATGGTCCACGTCCTGGAAGGCACCAGCGTGGCATTGGCCCTGCACGCTGCCGACCGTCTGCAAGCGGACCTGGGACTGCCCGACGGGGCCTTCACCTACCTGCGTTCCCACGGCACCCTGGACCAGTCCCACACCCGCCACCTGGCCTCCCTGCTGGAGCGCATGTCTCCCGAGGACCAGGAGGAGGTGCTGCACGCGGCCCGGGCCTACTACCACCTTTACGGCGACGTGTTCCGCGCTCTGCCGGTGACGGACAAGGAGACATCATGGAACTGACCGGCGCGCGCATTCTCCTCACCGGCGCCAGCGGCGGCCTGGGCCAGGCGCTGGCCCGGGCCTTGGCCGAAGCCGGGGCGGACCTCTTCCTGCTGGGCCGTGACGCGGAACGTCTGGCCGCCCTGGTCCAGGATCTGGCCGGCACCGGGGCCCGCCTGCACTGTCTGGCCGTGGACCTGAACCAGCCGGGAACGGTGGAACAGGTGGCCGAGGCGGCCCGCCTGTTCGGCATCAACGTGTTGGTGAACAACGCGGGGATCAATGCCTTCGGCCTTTACGCCGAGCAGGACTGGCGGCAGGCGGAAGCCGTGCTGGCCACCAACCTGCTGGTTCCCATGGCCCTGGTCCGGGCCCTGTTGCCCTGGCTGAGCCGCCAGCCCGCCGCCGCCATCCTCAACGTGGGGTCCACCTTCGGCAGCCTGCCCTTTCCCGGGTTTGCCGCCTACTCCGCCGCCAAGGCCGGTCTGCGCGGCTTTTCCCAGGCACTGCGGCGGGAACTGGCGGACAGCCGGGTGGAAGTGGTCTATGTGGCGCCACGGGCCATCCGCACCCCCCTCAACAGCGCGGCGGTCAACGCCTTGAACCGGGAACTGGGCAGCAAGGAGGATTCCCCCGCCCTGGCCGCCCGGCGCATCGTCGCCGCCCTGGCCGCCGGCCGGGCGGAAACCCACCTGGGATTCCCGGAAGCCCTGTTTGCCCGCCTCAACGGGGCCCTACCCCGGCTCATCGACCGGGCCCTGGCCGGCAAGCTGCCCAGCATCCGCCGCCATGCCGGTGCAGACCGTCCGCTGCCGGCCGAACCCCTCTCCCAACCCCTCACCCAACCCGCCAGGAGCCTGCCATGATGCCGCGCACCCTCACCCTTCTCCTTCTGTCCAGCCTGTGCGCCTGGGGTGCCCGGGCCGCTGACGAGACCCTCATCCAGCCCATCCAGGAAGAATGGGCCCTGGTCAAATACCAGGTTCCGGAGAAGCAGCAGGGAGAGCGCTACCACGACCTGGCCCGGCGTGCCGGCCGCCTGGCGGAAAGCCATCCCGGCTCGGCCGAGGCCCTCATCTGGGAGGGCATCGTCCTGTCCAGCGAAGCCGGCGCCAAGGGCGGATTGGGCGCCCTGTCCCTGGCCAAGGAGGCGCGGCAACGTTTTGAGGCGGCACTGAAACTGGACGAACGGGCCTTGCAGGGTTCGGCCTACACCAGCCTGGGTTCCCTCTACTACAAGGTGCCTGGCTGGCCCATCGGCTTCGGCGACAAGGCCAAGGCGGAAAACCTGCTGAAAAAAGCCCTGGCCATCAACCCGGACGGCATCGATGCCAATTTCTTCTACGCCGACTTCCTGACGGAGCAGGACCGCTACGCCGAGGCCCGCCGGCATCTGGACACCGCCCTCAAGGCGGCCCCGCGCCCCGGGCGGGAGATGGCCGACAGCGGCCGGCGCCAGGAAATCCAGGCATTGCTGGCCAAGGTGCGCAAGAATCTGGAAAACTGACGCGCTCCCGGAGCCTGGAAGCCATGCGCATACTCCTCGTCGAAGACGATGCCCTGCTGGGTGATGGCACCCGGGCCGGCCTGCGCCTGGCCGGCTACGCCGTGGACTGGGCCCAGGACGGTGAAGCCGCCAGCGTGGCCCTGCGCGGCCAGAAATATGACGCCATCGTTCTGGACCTGGGTCTGCCCCGGCGGGACGGCCTGGCCCTGCTCAGGGAACTGCGCGGCAGGGACGTGCTCACGCCGGTACTCATCCTCACCGCCCGGGATACCCGGGAAGACAAGGTGGCCGGCCTGGATGCCGGCGCCGACGACTACCTGACCAAGCCCTTCGACCTGGAGGAGTTGCAGGCCCGCCTGCGCGCCCTGCTGCGCCGGGCCGGCGGTCCCCCGGCTGCCGCCCTGGCCCATGGTCCGGTGAGCATGGATCCCGCCGGCCGGCGGGTCCTTCGGGCCGGCCAGCCGGTGGCCCTGTCGGCCCGGGAGTTCACCCTGCTCCACGATCTGCTTGCCCACAAGGGGCGCATCCGCTCCAAGTCGGAGTTGGAGGAGAGTCTCTACGCCTGGGGTGAGGAGATCGAGAGCAACACGGTGGAGGTCTACATCCACCATCTGCGCAAGAAGCTGGGCGCCGATTTCATCCGTACCGTGCGGGGCCTGGGCTACGTGGTAGGGGAAAGCTGATCGTCGCCATCAAATCCCTGCGCCTGCGCCTGCTGCTGGCCCTGCTGCCGGCCACCACCCTCATCTGGCTGGTGGCCGGGGTGGTGAGCTACCAGAAGGTCAACCACGAGGCCCTGGAACTGCTGGACGGCCAGTTGTCCCAGTCGGCCAAGCTGATCATGGCCCGGGTCCACCACGAACAGGGGGAAGCCTATGAATCCCCCCATCAGGTGGAAATGACCCTGGGGGGGGAGCGCCACCCCTATGAACATCCCCTGGAATACCAGGTCTGGAAGGCTGATGGGGATCTGCTGCTGCGGTCCGGTGGCGCACCGCTCATGCCCCGGGTCGGCGAGGCGGGTTACCAGGTGTTCGACCACCTGGGCCAGCCCTGGCGCATGCTCACCCTCTGGGCGCCGGATCACAGCTTCCAGGTCCAGGTGGCCCAGTCCCTGGAGGCCCGCCGCCGGGTGGCCCTGGAAGTGGCCACCCGGGTGGTGCAGCCCATGCTGATTGCCCTGCCCCTGCTGGGGCTCATCATCTACCTGTCGGTGCGCCGGGCCATGCGGCCCATGGATCGCCTGGCCCAGGCCGTGGCCGAGCGCAGTCCGGACAACCTGGACCCCCTGCCGGGCAACGGTGCCACGCCCACCGAGGTGACCTCCCTGGTGCGCGCCCTGAACCGGCTCCTGGGCCGGCTGCGCGCCGCCCTGGACAACGAACGGCGTTTCACCGCCGACGCCGCCCACGAACTACGCACCCCCCTGGCGGCCATCAAGATCCAGACCCAGGTGGCTCTGGCCAGCCCCGATGAGGCGGACCGGCAACATGCCCTGCGCCAGGTTCTGGCCGGCACCGAGCGGGCCGGCCGCCTGGTGGAGCAGCTCCTGCGCCTGGCCCGGCTCGATCCCCTGCTGGGCCTGGAGCAGCCCGTGCCGGTCCGGCTCGACCAGCTCGCCGCCCATCTGGCCGGGGAGGTGGCGCACCAGGCCGGCGCGGCGGGTCGGCGCATCGAACTGGCGGAGGGGGCCGAAGCCGTCACGGTCCAGGGCGACGAGGCCCTCCTCGACGCGGCGCTGCGCAACCTGCTGGACAATGCCTTGCGCCACGTCCCGCAAGGCGGATGGGTCAGCCTGGGTGCCCGGGCGGTCGGCACGCGACGGGAATTGTGGGTGCGGGACTCGGGCCCCGGCGTTCCCCCCGAGGAATTGGCCCGCCTCACCGAACGCTTCTTCCGCGGCCGGGACCGGACCGGGGAGGGCAGCGGCCTGGGGCTGGCCATCGTCCAGCGGGTGGCGGAACTCCATGGCGCCAGGCTGGAACTGGCCAATCATCCGGAAGGCGGCTTCCTGGTCCGCATCGTCTGGCCCTGACCCTGCCCAAGCCGGGGCAACCTGTTGTATAAACGGATCAGCCGTTTATACAGAGCGAAAAAAATGGATATCGACAGGTTGGTACGCCCGCTGGATGGGAGCAGCGGGCCATGCGGCGAGGACATGATGTTCTCGCCCGAATTCGACGCCATCCAGGCAGCCCGCTGTTTCGACGACCCGTCCCTGGCCCAGGGCGAGTGGATCATCGACGTGAAGGAGGCGGACTGGCCCGGGGTCATCCGTTTGTGCGAGGACATCCTGGCCCGGCGCAGCAAGGATTTGCGCGTGGCCATCTGGCTGACCGAAGCCCTGGCCAGGACCCGGCGTCTGGCCGGCCTGGCGGAGGGTTTCACTTTTCTGGCCCGGTTTTGCCGGGATTTGTGGCCGGACCTGCACCCCCTGCCGGATGAAGGGGATCAGGAGGCACGCATCGGCAACCTGGATTGGCTGGTAGCCCAGAGCGTCAAGCTGGTGCGGGACGCTCCCCTCACCGCCTCGTCCCTGGGCAGTTACACCACCTGCGATCTGGAATCGGCCCGGGCCACCGCCCAGAACATGGACCGCCACCCGGCCCAGGCCGAGGAACTGGCACGCCAGGCCCGGGTGACCCTGGCCCGATTCGAGGCGGCCCGCAAGGACACCCCGGGGGAATGGTTCGTGGCGGCCATGGCCGACGCCGAGGGCGCCCGGGCCGCCGTGGCCGAATTCAAGCTGGTGGTGGACGGTCTGCTGGGCCATGACGCCCCCGCCCTGGGGGCCCTGTTCGAGGCCCTGGACGGGGTCCATGACGCCTGCCGCCGCTATGCCCAGGATGCGGGTGCCCTGGCGCCTGCCGCCGTGGCCGCCGATGCAGGGGGCCAGGCCGCACCCCCGCCGGGCCCGGCCGCACCCCCGCCCCTCCCGGAGGGCCCCATCCAGAGCCGGGAACAGGCCGTGCGCCAGTTGCGCGAGATCGCCGCCTTCTTCAAACACAGCGAGCCCCACAGCCCGGTGGCCTATCTGGTGGACAAAGCCGCAGTCTGGGCCGGCATGCCCCTGCACGAGTGGCTGCGCGCCGTGCTCAAGGACGACGCCACCCTGTCCCGGGTGGAGGAATTGTTGGGCGTCCAACCAGGCCAGGGCGACGCCCCCCGTTGACGCAATTCCTCAGTTGAGCAGCCGGAACTCGATGCGCCGGTTCCTGGCCCGGCCCGCTTCCGTGCCGTTGTCGGCCACGGGCCGGTCCGGACCGGCCCCCAGGGGCGTGATGGCCGTTTCGGGGATGCCCTTCTTCACCAGGTAATCCCGTACCGTGGCAGCCCGGGACAGGCTTAGTTCGATGTTGGCCGTGCGGTTGCCCCGGCCGTCGGTATGGCCGATGACCTGGAGGCGTGGATGGTGGAGCCTGGCGATGGCGGCGGCCATCTCGTCCAGGATGGCGGCCCCGGCGGGGGTCAGGTTGGCGGAACGGCTCTCGAACTCCACCACCCGGTTGGACAGGGTGTCGTCCAGCACCGACTGGCCGCTGCCCACCACCAGCCGGTTGTCCACGGTGTAGGTGGGATTGAGGCCGGTGGCCATGTCGCTGACCACCTGCTGGCGCAGGGCCTCGTTGGCCACCTTGCCCTGGACGGCCAGTTGGGTGCCGTTGACCGTGAGCTTGCCCTGGTGCACCTGTTTGAGACCCGGGCCCAGCAGGCGGGTCATGTATTCGGTCCAGTTGGGGGGCGGCACCACGCCGCCCACTTCCAGGCGATCCACCACCGCCTCGGCGCCGTAGAGATCCCGCAGCCTGCCCAGGATGGCGGCCCGGGCGGCCTCGTCGGGCACCCGGCCGGCCGCCACCACCTTGCCGGCATCGTCGGCATTGGGCCGGGTTTCGGGGGTCTGGGCAGCCGCCGGCAGGACGGTCAGGAGGCCCAGGGCGGTGGCGAGCAGGGCGTGGCGGGCAGAGCGGTGCAGTCGGAAGGTCATGGTCATTCTCCCAGGAAGACTTCCCGGAACGTGTTGAGGGCGGCTTCCAGGGGCAGGGCCGGTTGGCCCAGGTAGCTGGACAACTTGGCCACGCCGTAGTCCCGGGTCAGGTCCGGGTGGGTCTCGATCCATTCCGGATCGGACAATTCGATGAACCGGGCCGGGTCCGGATCGGGGGTGAGGAGGGTCAGCAGGGGGCCGGGCGTGGCGCCGTTGAAACCGATCACCATGCGCGCCGTGCTCCGCCAGGGTGCCAGCAGCACCTGGACTTCACAGGCCGTGCCGCGCAGGAAGGCGGTGACCAGATAGAGCCACAGGCCGGCCACCAGATGGCGTTCCCCCACCTCCCCCGGCAGGGGCAGGACCAGTTCCCTGGCGATGGCCATGCCCGGATTGCCCAGCAGGGGTCGCAGCAGGAGGCCGATGGCCAGGATGATGCGCCGCGGCGCCCCGGCCGGCACGGCTGGGGCCAGGAGGGTGAAGAGGCCGGCCAGGGTGGTGCGCCGGGCAAAGCGGCCCAGGGGGTCGGCCTGCAGGGCCTCCTCGAAGTCTGCGCCGCTGTCCAGTTGCTCCAGGCTGGCCAGGATGTCACCCAACTCGCCCCCTTCGGTGCCCGTCCGCACCGACTCGCGCAGCACCTTGAAGGGGCTGTCCAGGCAGGCGGGAGCGCAGCGCAGCATGAGCAGGTCGTCCCGTTCGATGGTGGCGGCCCCGAGGAAGGGGAAGCGGCGGCCGGAGACGTCCTGGCTGGGGCGCAGGTGGCCGATGACGGACACCCGGCTGCGCGGGCCGACGAACAGGAAGTCCACGCCGGGCCCCTGGTCGTAGGCCGCTTTCCAGTGGGGATCCTCGGACAGGGACGCCATGCAGTCGGACAGCCAGCCATCCAGCATGGCGATGAGCTGATGCTGGCCGGGCCCCTTCACGAAATCCCCCCGGGTGGGCAGCTTGCCGAAACAGGTGGCGGGTGCCAGGGCCAGGCCGTTCATCGCAGGCCTCCGGTGGCCGTGGCCGCCTGGGCCGTTCCGGGCTGGGCGGCCGGGACCGCCGGGGCCGGGGTGGCCGGCAGCGTGGCTTCGGCAGGGACGATCGGGACGGGTGGTCCACCCGCGATCTCGGCGGGCAGGACCACGCCGCCCAGGCCCCGGTTGGCCTGCTGGCCGGCGCTGCCCGCCTGGGCCTGGGGGCTGCTGATGATGCGCAACTCCACCGCCACCCCCACCCCCTGGCTGCTCCAGGCCAGGTGGAAGGTGCCGTCCCCCCGGCGGCTGCGCTGGGCGGCATTGATCATCTTCTCCAGGCCGTAGCGGCCCGGCTGGTTGAGGATTTCCAGGGTGCGGCCGTCGTAGGTGGTGGCGGCAATCCGTGCGCCGGGCACGCCGCTGGCGTTGGGCCAGACGAAGTTGGCCCACTGCTGGGCTCCGTTACGGTAGTCCAGGCGCTGGCCGTCGATCTCGATGGTGTAGCCGGTGGTGCCCGGCGCCGGGGCCGGGCGCAGCATGAAGACGGTCTGGGGCTGGCTGGGGCCGCCCCCCGCCGCCCCCCCCAGGGGCGCCACCCACTGGGCGAAGCCGGCCATGAATTCCGGGCGCAGGGTGACGCCCAGGTCGCCCCAGGTGCTGGGACTCACCGTGTCGCCCCGCCGCACCACCAGGGAGCCCAGGGCGGTCTGGACGTATCTGGCGATGGCGCCTTCCGGGCCGAACACCTGGGCGATCTCCGTTGGTGAGGCCTCGATGTTGCCCTGGGGGGCGAACGGGTATTTCAGGGCCAGGGTACGGTTGAAGGTTTCGTATATCTGGGCGTTCCAGGTGCGGTTGAGTTCCTGTTCCGCGGGCCTGACGATGGCCGCGAAACTCTGCTGCAAGGGGCGCAGCAGCAGGGGGCGCAGCACGGCCCGCTGTTCGTCGGGCATGCCGGTGAGCATCTGCTCGTCCACGAAACGCAGGGCCTCGGCCAGTTCGGACTCCCCGCCCTCCAGGGTGGCGCGCATGAGTTTCACCGCCCCGGGCCCCGGGTCTCCCTGGTTGTGGATCTGGTTGAGCCGGGTGCGGATTCTGGACAATTGGGCCAGGTAGGTGGCGGACAGGGGCTGGGCGCCATCCCGGGCGGCCATGATGCGTACCAGGCCGGAGAATTCGCGGCCGATGGTGCCCATGGCGGCTGCGCCGCCCCCCCCGGCGGCCCCCCCCTGGATGTTGATGTCCACCTGCACCCGGCTGGGGGTCATGCCCAGGATGGAGCGCTTGAACCAGGCCACGAAACCTTGCTTGGCCCGATCCAGTCCGGCGGCGGCCACGGAGGGGTTGTCCCAGGCGGTCTGCTCGAACAGGGTCTTGAGCAGGATGCCAACGGGAGAGGACTGGGGGTCGCCGATGCGGTTCATGGCGGCCACGGCCTGGGGAAAGGTGGCGAAGCCGGCCACGCTGATGCCCTGGGCAAAGCGTTTCCACTCGGCCGCGTAGTCCTTCTTGTACAGGGCGATGAGGGATTTCTGGATCTGTTCCGGGCTGCCCTCCAGGGTCAGGTCATCCTTCATGGCGGTCTTCAACACCCAGTCGGTGCCGCTCTGGGCGTTGGTGGCCGCGTCCTTGATGGCCCCCTGGACGTATTCCCGCCAGGCCGCCTCGGTGAAGGCGCCGGATACGATCTGGCTGCCGGACACGGCGGTGACGTTGTCCGGGCCGACGATGCTGGCCACGGTCATGGACGGGAAGCGGGTGGCCGCCCGGGCCTTGATCTCGGCATAGACCCGTTCGGCGGCGGGCATGCCGCGCACCACCCGGCGCAGCTTGTCCCGGGTCTGATCGACGATGGCCAGGTTGTTGTCGATGGTGGGCCAGTCGGCGGCGTTGGCGTGTTCCAGGTGGAAGGTGAGGATGCGCTCGGCGGCGCCGATCATCTGTTCCCGGCTCATGGTGCCCCGGTTGGCTTCCAGCCAGCCTCGCCAGAAACGGGTGATCTGGTCGGACAGATGACCCACCTCGACGTGTTCGTGGCTGGCCAGCATCAGGTAGGTCTTCAAGGCGTTGTAGGCGTCCTCCACGTCCCCCGGGGTGGCGGCCTGGTAGGGGCCGGCCTGGGCCGGCGCCTGGGTCTGATCCGCCGGGGCCGGGGCCAGGGACTGCTGGGCATTCACCTCGGAGAGGAAGACCTCGATGCTTTCCCGCACCGGCTTGAGCATGATGTCCTTCACCCCGGCGAAGTATTCCCGGCGCAGGGTATCGGCCAGTTGGTCGCCCTGGTACAGGCCCAGGCCCAGGGACAGGGGGTGTTCCGCGTTGAAGCGTTCGATCTGGGCCAGCCGGGTTTGCAGGATGCCCAGGGCTTCCAGGCGGGATTGCAGGTCCAGCCTGCCGTCCTGGATGCGTGCCGCCTGTTCCAGATCCCGGGCCACGTTGGCGGTGAGTTCCCGGTTGTTGACCAGGGACCAGCTCCAGCCCCCCAGGGCCAGGCCGAAAGCGGCCAGCAGGCCCAGCAGGGCGCCCTGGCGCAGGCGGATCTTGCCCCGGCTGGCGTACTGGCGGACCAGATTGCGATCGGCAAAGATGACCTTGGAGAACATCTCCTTCAGGAAGAAGCCCTGGCTGGTGCTCATGCGGCCCGCAGCGGGGCCGGGGCCGGACAGGCCGAAACGGTGGGAGATGCGCTCGTCGGAGAACGCGCACTTGTCGCCGCTTTGCAGCGCGGAGGTGATGTAGAAGCCGCGGAAGATGGGCTTGAACTGGAAGGGGTTTTCCTCGAACAGGGTGGCCAGGAAGGCCCGCAGGGAGGGTTTGACGGCGGCGAATTCCGAAGGGAAGGTCAGCAGGCCGGGGGGCACCTGGTCCCCCTGGCAGCGGGCCATCTGGGCCACGCTCAGGGCCCGCAATCCCTCGTAGAGTTCGTCGAAGCGGGCGTTGAACTCGGCAATGGCGTCACCCTGGCCGGCCGGGTCATAGGGCAGGGTGGAGCCCCACACCCGGTTGCGCTCGTTCCAGTCCAGGTCGGAAAAGAATTCGTGGAAACCGGGTATCAGGTCGGCCTTGGTGAACAGCACGTAGACCGGGGCGAACACCTCCAGTTTTTCGGTCAGTTCCTGGACCCGCTGGCGCAGGTTCTTGGCCAGATGGATGGCGAAGGAGGGGGTGCCGGCCATCAGTTCGGCGATGCTGACGGTGACGATGATGCCGTTGATGGGGGCCCGGGTGCGGTGCTTCTTGAGCAGGCCCAGAAAGCCCAGCCACTCGGATCGGTCCTCCTCGTGGACCGAATAGCGGCCCGCGGTATCCAGCAGAATGCCCTCGGTGGTGAAGAACCAGTCGCAGTTGCGGGTGCCGCCGATGCCTTTGATGACCGCGCTGCCGCCGTCCTCGAAGGGGAACTTCAGACCGGAGTTGACGATGGCCGTGCTCTTGCCCGCCGCCGGGTTGCCGATGGTGATGTACCAGGGCAGCTCGTACAGGGCGGCCGCACCGGACAACTGGCCCAGTTTGGAGGTCTTGATGGTCTTCACCGCTGCCTGCATGCGGGTTTGCAGGGCGGCGATCTCGGCCCGGGCCTCCCCGCCCGTCGCCTTGCCGGCCGACTCGCCGCTTTGTTCCAGCATGGCGCCCAGGGATGCGGCGGAGGCCTGGGCCCGGCGTCGGCGTACCCACCAGATGCCCAGCCAGGCCAGAACGATCGCCAGGCTGGCCAGCCCGGCCCACAGCAGGGCCACCTGGAGGGTGTCCGCCGCCAGGAACAGGAAGGCCACCACCGCGGCGATGCCGATGAGGGAGAGGATGCGGGGGTCGCTGAGCAGGGATCGGAGACGGTTCATGATTTTGAGCTTTGTGCTGTGACGGACGAACCCTGGGGCGCGTCGGGCTGGGGGGAGGTGGTCGGGGTGTGGCCCACCAGGAGGACGGCCCGGCGATGGGGATGCTGGTTGCTCAGGCAGGCCACCGGTCCACTCCCGGGCCGGGCCCGGGCGGCGGCCACGGCCACGGTCAGCAGATCCCCCGCCGCTCCCGGGGTGCCGCAGGCGGTGCCCAGGCGCAGGCAGAGTTCGGCCGGATCCCGGTCGTCCAGGAGGCTTCCTAGGGCCTGCATGAGTTCAGCCACGCCCGGCTGCCGGTGGTCGCCGTCGGCCACCAGGGCCTGCATGTCCTCTGCCGGGGCGCCCCAGGCGGCCAGACGCTGGCCGAGCAAGCCGGCCACGGTGGCGCCGACGCCCCGTCCGGCGGGGGGCGGCGCTGCCGCTTCGCCGAGGGACGTCCGGCTGATCCGCAAAGGGCCGGGGCCTGAAGCCAGCAGCAGGGCGACGGCCCCTTCCCCGGGCACCTGTCCGGCTGGGCGGGCCGGGCCGAACAAGCGGCCCCGGGCCTGCCAGTCGGCCACACTGGTTTCACCCACGTGGGAGTCGGCGGCGCACAGCAAAAGCAGATCCGGGTTGCCGGCGGCATCGCCGGCCGCCAGAACCAGGCGGTCCAGGGCCTGTAATCCGTCAGCCTCGGCCACGACGGGATGCAGTTCGATCACGGTGGGCAGGCGGGCGGGGAGCAGGCCCGCCAGCCAGCGCGCCAGGTCGGGGTGATGGGCCGTGGCCCAGCGGGCGGGCACCAGCCAGTGCAGGCGCAAGCGGGCACCTTCCGGGCGCGGGCCCAGGTGCTCGCCGGCCTGATCCAGCAGTTCGGGCAGGATGCCGGCCAGCAGAGCCAGGGCCCGTCGGGCTTCCCCCTCCCGGAAAGCCGGGGGCAGGCCGGCGTTGGCCGATTGGGCGGTGAAGGCGGCCGGGTCCAGGTCCGCGACCCGGGCGGTGTAGATCGGGAAGCCGGCCTCGTCCCGCAACACCGGGTCCAGGCCCGGACGATGGCCGGCCGCCAGGGCGTCCAGGACGGCATCGGCGGAGCGGCCCGGGGCGCTGGCCAGGGCGGCCCCCAGCAGGCTCAGGGACAGGCGGTCCTCCCGGGAGGGCACGCCGGGATCCCGGGCAGGGCCGAGGGCTTGGGCCGCCGGTGCGCTGGGGGCCTGGAGGTGGCCGATAAAGCCGCGCAACAGGCCATAGCCCCCCAGCAGGGCCAGGGGCAGCAACAACAGGTACAAGGCCAGGTCCCGGGCGCCGGGCTGGACGTCGTTGGCCTGCCACCAGCCCAGCACCAGGGCCCATACCAGCAGCAGGGTCAGCAGACCGGCGCCCAGGCCCAGGGGAACGCGCATGCGCATCGCCATGGTGTCGGAAAGGGCTTCAGTCGGTGGTCAGGGACTGGCTGGCCAACAAGGTGGCCCCGCAGGCGGTCTTGTCTCCGTCCCGGGCAGCCGGTTTGCCATCGATGAGGGCCGTGGGGTCGCCGGTGACGATGGTGGTGACGCCGCCATGGCCCTTTTTCGGACAGGTGACCTGATCGCCGACCCGGGCTATGCCCTTGCCGTCGCAATCAGTGGTCTCCGAGGCACTGATGACGGTGCCCCCATGGCTGCTCTTGTCACCCAGCAGAATGAAGGGTCGAGACATGTGAAACTCCCTGTTGTCGAATTTTTTCGTGACTCCGTCATGCCCGGGCGGAGGCCCCCCGGGCCGTGGCTCAGCCCGAGCCCCGGCCCAGGGGGCCGCCCCGGCGCAATTCCACGTGGCCGTAGTCCTGCATCTTCCAGCGGCCGCCCCAGTTCAGGCCGGCCATGCCGGCCACCTGGCCGTACAACTGGTAACCGCGCATGGCCCAGGGGTCCCGTTCCGAGATCACGATGCGGCCCTCGCGCAGGAAGGCGCAATCGGCAGCCAGGCCGTATTGGTGGTAACTCAGGTGGGCGCCGGCCTGGGTCACGTGGGGGCCCAGGGCCGCCAGACGGGCCTGCCGTTCCGGGCTGCGGTAGCCCTCGATGAGCACCAGTTCGTAGCCGTGCTGTTCCCGCAGGGTCTTCATCACCCACAGCAGGCGCTGGGCGAATTCCCCGTCCAGCAGGGCCCAATCCCGGCTGGCGTGGACGATGTCGGGGCGCACCAATTCCACTTCCCGGGTGGTGAACACCTCCGGTGGCAGGGCTGCCGGGGGGGCCAGGTGTTCCCCATCCAGGAGGCCGAGGATTTGCCGGTCCGGCGCGCCCGTCTCTTCCACGAAGGCGAACAGGGCAGGTCCGCCGGCCAGCAGGGCGATGAGGGAGGGGGTGGCCAGCAGCAGCAGGGCCGGTGGAGCCAGGCGGCGGTGGTCCTGCACGAAACCGGCAAGCCATGTCCGCGTCCGGGTCAGGGCCTGGCCCGAGCGGACCACCCCGGCGGACGCTGCCAGGGTGGAATGGCCGATCTGCCGCTGGGCACCGTCCAGGAGGGCGGCCAGGCGCAAGCGCAGGCCGGGAAAGGCCAGCAACAGCACGGTCGAGGCGACCAGCAGGAAAAAAGCGAAGACGATGAGCAGTACCACCCTGAACCTTTATGTATTATCCGGCTTGCGTCGGTTTGATTGGAGTCATGGACCGGGATGTCCGGTTGCTCCATGGGGCGTATCTTAATGTATCCATGTGTTTTTTTGGTGCATCACCGGTGAAATCATGACAAGAAAATCTGCGCGGACTCCGGGCGGCATGCCCAGTTTGCTGACAGAGGAAAGACAGGGAGAACATCATGCTCAGGCGAGCATCCTGCGGGATCTGGATCCCCAGGCTGCCCGACTCGGCAAGCTGCGTCCGGGTGTTCGGCGTTCCCGCCTGCCTCTGCTGGCCGTGCTTGCGGCGGGGCTGTCCGCCGTCGGTTTGAGCTTCGGACCATGGGGCGAGGGAGAGCCCGGCATGCCGGCCAGCCCCCCGCCGGATCAGGCCGGGCTGACCGGGAGCCGGGAGGCGCCACGTCCACCCTCCGTCACTTCCCGGGCCGGCCAGGCCGCTCCTGCGGAGCCCTCCGGCTTGGACAAACCGGGCAGCGGCCCCGCCATCATCCTCACGCCCACCCGGGAATCCACGCCAGCGCCGGCCAATCCTCTCAAGGCCCTGGCCGCCGACGCAACGGCGGCGCCTGCCGCCCGGGCGGCCCCTTCCCCCGCCAGGCACGCAGGCCAGACGATGGCACCGGTGACGGCACCGGCAAAGGGGCCGCTGCCGGCTTCCCCACATTCCGGGGAACCGGGTCAGTCCCGGCCTGGGGCGCCCCGGCAGGCAACCGCCGCGGCCGTCCCCAAGGCGGGGGATGGCGGAACGGGAGGGGGGGCGGGAAATCCCGGCCAGCCACCGGCCGCCAAGCAGGCGGCCCAGCGGGACGTGGACATCATCACCGCCATCGTCAAGGACAGATAGCCCGGCAGCCGGGCCGGGGGGCGTCTGTTACAGCGGCAGGTCGAAATCTGCTGCGATCAGGCGCAGCCAGGTTTCCAGACGGTCGTCGGTGAGGTGTTTCTGGTTGTCCTGGTCGAGCACCAGGCCGACGAATTCCCCGTCCCGTTCCGCCTTGGATTTCATGAAGTCGTAGCCGTCGGTGGGCCAGGCGCCCACCACGTTCGCCCCTCGGGCGGTGACGAAATCGTGCAGCAGGCCCAGGGCATCCACGAAGTTGTCGGCATATTTGTCCTGGTCTCCCAGACCGTACAGGGCCACGGTCTTGCCGCTGAAATCCACGCCCTCCAACTGGGGCAGGAACTCCGCCCAACTCGGGTTCTGGCAATCGGCATCCAGGCCGGGCAGGTCGCCTTCCCCCAGGGTGGGGGTGCCCAGGATCAGGTAGTCGTAGCCCGCCACCAGTTCCGGCGTGGCTTTGTTGACGTTGAGGGCCTCGGCCATGAGGTCGTCGTCGGGAAAGTGCTTCTTGATGGCCTTGGCAATCTTGCGGGTGTTGCCGGTGCTGCTGCCGAAGAAAAGACCGATGCGGGGCATGGTGGATTCCTTTGCGAGGGGTGGAGGATTAACCCTGTAATTAGCAAGGTTTGGGCCAGGGTGGCAGGCAGGGGGCAAGTCCCTGATTGGCAAGGAAAGGGCTCCACACCGCCGGGCAGGGGGGGCTGTCTCAAATGCGACAAAGCCTTGTCGGCGTGGTCTTCGATACAGGGGGGTTGAGCGGTGCGTGGCCGGTGTTTTCAATGAAAACAGGCGGTTATTTGTGTCGGCCTGCCTGGCACGGGGTTTGCAATACCCAGCCTACAACCCTTTTCCAGGAGCCCGTCATGATCAACCTGACCCCCAAAGCCCAGTCCGCCATCGCCAACTTCATCAAGGGCTCCGCCACCCCCGTGGCCGGCCTGCGCATCGCCATCTCCGGTGGGGGGTGTTCCGGCTTCCAATACGGCATGAGCCTGGAAGAAGCCAAGGGGGAGGACGACGTGGTGGTGGAATGCGGCGGTGTGACCCTGTTCGTGGACCCCTTCTCCGCACCTCTGCTGTCCGGCGTCACCGTGGACTTCGTGGACAGCCTGAACGGTTCCGGCTTCAAGTTCGAGAACCCCAACGCCAGCAGCTCCTGTGCCTGCGGATCTTCTTTCTCCGCCTAACCGCCTACCCTTCACCCCACCCCTTTGCCCGGCGGGGAAAGGGGGCCCAGATAAAGGAAATTCGCCATGTGGGACTACTCCGAAAAGGTCAAGGAACACTTCTTCAGCCCCCGCAACTCCGGCGCGCTGGAAGACGCCAACGCCATCGGCGACGTGGGCTCCATCAACTGCGGCGACGCCCTGCGCCTCATGCTCAAGGTGGACCCGGAGTCCGAAACCATCCTGGACGCCCGTTTCCAGACCTTCGGCTGCGGTTCCGCCATCGCCTCCAGCTCGGCACTGACCGAGATCATCAAGGGCAAGAAGCTGGACGACGCCCTGAAGGTCAGCAACCAGGACATCGCCGACTACCTGGACGGCCTGCCCCCGGAGAAGATGCACTGCTCGGTCATGGGCCGGGAAGCCCTCCAGGCCGCCGTGGCCAACTACCGGGGCGTGGAGTGGAAGGATGACCACGAGGAAGGCGCCCTCATCTGCAAGTGCTTCGCCATCGACGCCGTGCTCATCGAAGAGACCATCCGCGCCAATGACCTGTCCACCGTGGAAGAGGTGACCAACTACACCAAGGCCGGCGGCGGCTGTTCCTCCTGCCATGAAGGCATCGAGGAAATCCTGGTGAAGGTGCTGGCCGAGCGGGGCGAAACCTTCAACCCCATCCCGGTGAAGGCCAAGAAGGTGGACCCGGCCGCCAAGATGACCAATCTCCAGCGCATCAAGCGCATCGAGATGATCCTGGATTCCATCCGCCCCCAACTGCAACGGGACCACGGCGACATCGAACTGGTGGACGTGGACGGCAAGACCATCTACGTGAACATGATCGGCGCCTGCGCCGGCTGCCAGATGGAAGCCATGACCCTGCAAGGCATCCAGCAGCGGCTCATGGAAGACCTGGGCGAGTTCGTCAAGGTGGTGCCCAGCCGGGCCGGTTCCTACGCCCGGGCCGCCAGCCACGTTTAACCCTCCCCTCTCCCGGCGGGAGAGGGAGTAAATCAAAGGAATCCCCATGGACGGCATCTACCTCGACAACAACGCCACCACCCGCGTCGACGACGCCGTGGTGGCCGCCATGCTGCCCTTCTTCACCGAGCAGTTCGGCAACCCCTCTTCCATGCACAGCTTCGGCAACAAGGTGGGGCTGGCCCTGAAGAAGGCCCGCATGCAGGTCCAGGAACTCCTGGGCGCAGAGCACGAGTCGGAGATCATCTTCACCTCCTGCGGCACCGAAGCCGATTCCACCGCCATCCTCTCCGCCTGCAAGGCCCAGCCCGAGCGCAAGGAGATCATCACCACCACCATCGAGCATCCGGCGGTGCTGAACCTGTGCGACCACCTGGAGAAAGAGGGCTACACCATCCACAAGCTCAAGGTGGACAACCGGGGCCGCCTGGACCTGGAGGAATACAAGAAGCTGCTCAGCGACAAGGTGGCCGTGGTGTCCGTCATGTGGGCCAACAACGAGACCGGCACCCTGTTCCCCGTGGAAGAGATGGCCGACCTGGCTTCCGAAGCCGGGGTCATGTTCCACACCGACGCGGTCCAGGCCGTGGGCAAGGTGCCCATCGACCTGAAGGCCACCAGCATCGACATGCTGTCCCTGTCCGGCCACAAGCTCCACGCGCCCAAGGGCGTGGGGGTGCTGTACCTGCGCCGTGGCGTGCGCTTCCGTCCCCTGCTGCGCGGCGGCCACCAGGAACGGGGCCGCCGGGCCGGCACCGAGAATTCCGCCTCCATCGTGGGCCTGGGCCTGGCCTGCGAGCAGGCCCTGCAACACATGCACTTCGAGAACACCGAGGTGAAGCGCCTGCGCGACAAGCTGGAAGCCGGCATCCTGGCCAAGGTGCCCCGGGCCTTCCCCACCGGCGACGTGACCAACCGCCTGCCCAACACCAGCAACATCGCCTTCGAGTTCATCGAGGGGGAAGCCATCCTGCTGCTGCTCAACAAGTTCGGCATCGCCGCCAGCTCCGGCTCCGCCTGCACCTCCGGCAGCCTGGAACCCAGCCACGTCATGCGCGCCATGGGCATACCCTACACCGCCGCCCACGGCACCATCCGCTTCTCCCTGTCCCGCTACAGCACCGAAGCGGAAGTGGACCGGGTCATCCAGGTGGTGCCGGAAATCGTCGCCCAGTTGCGCAAGCTGTCGCCCTACTGGGGCGAGAACGGCCCGGTGGAAGAGCCGGACAAGGCGTTTGCGCCGGTGTATGCGTAGAGACTGAAACGTGAAGTCAGTGGGTTTCCACTGACTTCCGGGTGTCTCTCACGTAGAGGCCCTTTTCCCGTTTTTCTGTGGTGAACAGGTCGATCTCAGCGAACAGGTCGCCGAGTTTGGCAAACCCATAGTTGCGCTGGTCGAAGGATGCCTGCTTGGTGATGTGTTGGCCGACGGCGCCAAGATGCGCCCAGCCACTGTCGTCGGTTGCAGCTGCCACCGCATTGCGGAGCAGCGTCATCAGCTTGGTATCGCCCTTGAGTTGTTTGGCGGTTTTTCGAGCAGGCGTGGACGGCTTGCCATTGCTTGGCTGGACGTCCAGGGTCTGTGTACCCAATTTCTCAAGGTAGAGGAAACGGGAGCAGGCGTTGACGAAAGGAGTGGGGGTTTTCTCCTCTCCGAAGCCATAGACTTGAAGCCCATTGGCCCGCAATCGCATGACCAGGGGCGTGAAATCCGAGTCGCTGGACACCAGGGCAACGCCCGACAGATGCTTGGTGTAAAGCAAATCCATTGCATCAATGGCCAGCGCCATGTCAGTCGCGTTCTTGCCTTTGCTATAGGCGAACTGCTGGATCGGTTGTATGGCATAGTCGTGCAGCACGGCTTCCCAACCGGCGAGATGGGTGCTTTTCCAGTTGCCATAGGCCCTTCGGATGTTGATGACGCCAAACTTGGCCAGTTCGTCCAGCACATCCTCGATCTTGCTCGCGGGGCTATTATCTGCATCGATCAGCAACCCGATGCTGTTGTCGTGGCTCATGCTGTTTTCCTCCGGGTTTGATGGTCGCCGGTTCCGTCAGGCCGCCAGCGGCTGAACTTCAGCCTCGATTTTCTTTGCCAATTCCTTCTGGGCCCGCTTGATTTCATAGGCCGTTTGCAAATTCATCCAGCTCTGTACGTCGCCGCCAAAGTAACGCACCAGCCGCATGGCGGTGTCCACGGTGATGCCGCGCCGCTCCAGGACGATGTCGTTGATGCGCGAGGCGGGCACTTTCAAGGCCTGGGCCAGGCCATTGGCGCTGAGCCCAAGGGGTTTGAGATAGTCCTCCCGGAGGATTTCTCCGGGATGGATGGGGCGCATGCCATTGATGGGGGTCGGGATGGTCATGGTGGATTCCTCAAGATAAGGACGTCAGTGGTAGTCCACGATCTGCACGTCGTGGACGCCATCTTCCTTCCAGACAAAACACAGACGCCATTGTTCGTTGATACGGATACTGTGTTGCCCCTGACGGTCACCGGAAAGCGCTTCCAAACGATTTCCCGGGGGTGAACGCAAAGCGTCCAGGGTGGCTGCGCAGTCCAGTTGTTGCAGCTTGCGTTCGGCGACCACTGCAATGTTGGCGAAGCGCTTTACCCGCTTTCCAGCGAAGAGTTCGGCGGTTGGCTTGTCCGCGAAGGAAAAGATCATGGGCAAAATATATACCGTTTACCGGTAAGCGACAAATTGCATTCGCGTTCTGGCTACCGATACAACAACATCCCGCCAATCTCCTCCAGCCAGGCCGCCTCATCGGCCCGCGCCAGGGCCCCCAGGTCGCCGGGCAGGGCGGCGGGGTCGTCCACCCATTCCCGCAGGGCCGGGCTGCCGTTGATCAGGTCGATGGCCAGCCGGTCGTGTTCGTATTCGTAGGGGAAATCCCGCCACAGGGGGTAGTCCGGGCGCAGCTTGCGCAGGGCCTTGAAGGCCAGGGCCATGAGCCGCCAGGGGCGGAAGGCGGCGTGGTCGTAGGCGCCGTCCTCCACGTGGATCTGCACCCCGGCGCAGAGCTGGCCCGCGTGCTTGTGGAAGGTGGGCTCGAACCAGCATGCCCGCAGGCGGCAGCCGGCCAGCCAGGAGGGGGAGAGGTGGCGCATTTCGGCCAGGAGCTGGCGGGTGTCCAGATCCGGGGCGCCGAACAGTTCCAGGGGGCGGGTGGTGCCCCGGCCTTCCGACAGGGTGGTGCCTTCCAGCATGACCGTGCCAGCGTAGGCCCGGGCCATGGCCAGGTTGGCAGCATTGGGGCTGGGGTTCACCCAGTTGCGTTGCCCCAGGGGCCAGCCGTATCCGGGGGCGGCCTCCGGCTGCCAGCCTTCCAGGGCGATGACCCGGTAGTCCACGTCCAGTTTGAAGTGGCGGATGAACCAGTGGCCCATCTCCCCCAGGGTGAGGCCGTGGCGCATGGGCATGGGGCCGGCGCCGACGAAGCTCTCCCAGCCGTCCTTGAGGGCCAGGCCTTCCACCGGGCGGCCAGCCGGGTTGGGGCGGTCCAGCACCCACACGGACTTGCCGCGCCGGGCGCAGGCTTCCAGCACGTAACGCAGAGTGGTGATGAAGGTGTAGATGCGGCAGCCCAGGTCCTGGAGGTCCACCAGCAGCACGTCGAAGCTGTCCAGCATGGCGTCGGTGGGGCGGCGCACTTCACCGTAGAGGCTGTACACGGGAATGCCCAGTTCCGGATCGTGGAAGTCCGGGGATTCCATCATGTTGTCCTGCTTGTCGCCGCGCAGGCCGTGCTGGGGGCCGAAGGCGGCGGTGAGGTGCAGGTCCGGCAGGGCGGCCAGGGCGTCCAGGGCGTGGGTCAGGTCCGGGGTCACCGAGGCGGGATGGGCCAGCAGGGCCACCCGGCGGGTCCGCAAGGGGGCGCGCAGGGCAGGGTCGGCGAGGAGGCGGTCGAGGCCGGTCTTCATGGTCGGGCGTGGGGCAGGTCCAGGGAAAGGGTGAATGTAGCAGGGTGATGGAAGTCCGGCTTGCCCGGGGCGTGGGCCAGGGCCCAGTAGCTGATGCCGCCGCTGGATTCCTCCAGTACGACCGTGAGGCCCAGGGCCAGGTGGCGGCCGGCGGGCAGCAGGGGGGTGGGCAGGTCCACGGTCAGGCTGAATCCCGACTCGTCCAGGTGGCGGCGGATGTCCGGGGCGGCGCCGGCCTCCAGGGGCCCGCCCTGGCGGTAGGCGGCGAAGGCGAAGGCCTGCCACTGGCCCGAAGGGGAGAAGTTGAACTCCCGGTAGGGGCCGCCGGGGGCCGGGGCGGCGAACAGTTCGCAACAGGTGTGTCGCCACAGGCCGTCGCAGCGGGACGGGGGTGCGGGGTCCGGCAGGCGCAGGCGCCGGGGGTCGGCCTGCACCCGGTAGTGGAGGGCCAGGCCGCCGCTGCCATGGCGGTGGACGGTGACCTGGATGGCGCAGGGAAAGCCGGCGGGGGTGTCGGGGTGGCAGACCAGGGCGTGGGGCATGGGATGGGGGATGGGGGATGGGGGATGGGGGATGGGGGATGGGGGATGAAGCCATGGCCGGTTTGCTATCGCAAGGCATAAGACCTTGTCACGAACGCGACAATCCCCTCCGGGGGTAGGGCATCACACATGGAGTTGGACCGATTCAAGATGTAAAAGTCCTTTGTGCACAAGGGCTTGTGGAGGATTCGGGGGGTGGCATGGGCCTTGCAAATGTCTGAGCAAGGAGACCATCCGGACCACCGCCATGAGCCGCACCATCATCATCGACGACACCACCCTGCGGGACGGGGAGCAGACCGCCGGGGTGGCCTTCACCCTGGAGGAGAAGCTGGACATCGCCCGCCGGCTGGATGCCCTGGGGGTGCAGGAGCTGGAGGTGGGTATCCCGGCCATGGGTCCCGCCGAATGCGACGGCATCCGCGCCGTTGGCTCCCTGGGCCTGAAGGCGAAACTGGTGGCCTGGAGCCGCATGCGCCTGCCGGACATCGAGGCCTGCCGCAACCTGAAGGTGGACCTGATCGACGTGTCCATCTCCGTCTCCGACATCCACCTGGCCAGGAAGCTGAAGAAGGATCGGGCCTTCGTGCTGAAGAGCATCGCCGACCTGGTGCCCCGGGCCCTGGACCAGGGGCTGGAGGTCATCGTCGGCTGCGAGGACGCTTCCCGGGCCGATCCCGAATTTCTCATGCGGGTGGCCGATGCCGCCCAGAACGCCGGGGCCCGGCGCCTGCGCTTCGCCGACACCCTGGGGGTCATGGAGCCCTTCGGCGTGTTCGAGGCCATTTCCAACCTGCGTTCCGTGGTGGATCTGGAGATCGAGATGCACGCCCACGACGACCTGGGCCTGGCCACGGCCAACACCCTGGCCGCCTGCCGGGCCGGGGCCAGTCACGTGAACACCACGGTGAACGGCCTGGGTGAACGGGCCGGTAACGCTCCTCTGGAAGAAGTGGCCCTGGGCCTGTCCAAGCTTTACGGTTTCAGCACCGGCGTGGACCTGTCCGGCTTCCCCGCCCTGTCGGAACGGGTGGCCGCCGCTTCGGGCCGGCCCATTCCCTGGCAGAAGAGCGTGGTGGGTGAAGGGGTGTTCACCCACGAAGCGGGCATCCACGTGGACGGCCTGCTCAAGGATCCGGAAACCTACCAGGGCTTCGATCCCCGGGAAGTGGGCCGGGATCACAAGCTGGTGGTGGGCAAGCATTCCGGTTCCCACGGGGTCATCGCCGCCTACGCCCGCATGGGCCTCAACCTGAGCCCCGCCGAAGCCCGGGAACTGCTGCCCGACATCCGCGCCTTCGCCGAGAAGGCCAAGCGCTCCCCCGCCGACCATGAGCTGGTGTTCATCTACCAGAGGCTCATCGGTCGCAGCGCGCCGGGTGCCATGCACTGAGGAGATGGGGATGATCGCGGTGTTCAAATCCCCCCTATCCCCCCTGTTGCAAAGGGGGGGGCCCTTGGATGGCGGGCTCCTGGTGGACGCCCCCCTTTGCAAAAGGGGGGCCGGGGGGGATTTCGCCTCGGCCGAAATCCCCAAAGCGTCAGGCTAAACCATGGACACCGCCATGCCCCCCCTCACCAAGGTCCCCGAGCCCGGCCTGCTGGCCCTGCTGAAGGAAGACGTGGCCTGCGTCTTCCAGCGGGATCCGGCGGCCCGTTCCACCTTCGAGGTGGTGACCACCTACCCGGGCGTCCACGCCATCCTGCTGCAACGCATCGCCCATCGCCTGTGGCGGGCGGGACTGCGCTTTCCGGCCCGTTTCCTGTCCTGGCTGGCCCGCTTGCTGACCAACGTGGACATCCACCCGGGCGCCCGCCTGGGCCGGCGTTTCTTCATCGACCACGGGGCCGGGGTGGTGATCGGCGAGACCGCCGAGATCGGCGACGACGTGACCCTGTACCACGGCGTCACCCTGGGGGGTACCACCTGGAACAAGGGCAAGCGCCATCCCACCCTGGAGGACGGGGTGGTGGTGGGGGCCGGGGCCAAGATCCTGGGGGCCATCACCCTGGGCAAGGGGGTGCGGGTGGGGGCCAATTCCGTGGTGGTCAAGGACGTGCCCGCCGAACGCACGGTGGTGGGCATTCCCGGGCGCATCGTGCTGCGCCAGGACGACCCGGGGCCGGACAACATCTATGGCATCAACCTGGACCACCACCTGATTCCCGATCCGGTGGGCCGGGCCATCGCCTGCCTGATGGAACGCATCGAAGTGCTGGAAGGGCGGCTGCGCCAGCAGGGCGGGGAAGTGGAAGGCCAGTGTTCCACCTGTGCCGCCGACGACCTGTGCGGCACGGAAATCGCAAAAAAAATGAAGAGGGGATGAGGACCCATGGACCTGATGGATTTCGACCAACCCACGCTCTACTACGACGACCCGGTGAGCCCGGAGGTAGAAGCCTTGCTCAAGGAAGCCAGCGCCCTCTACGGTGAGGACGGCGCCGAGGCCGCCCTGCTGCGGGCCTACTTCCTGGCCCCGGAGCAACTGGTGGTGCTGGTGGCCCTGTACCGCTACTACTTCTACCAGCACCGGCTGGAGGACGCCCTCATCGTGGCCGACCGGGCCATGGCCGTGGCCGGCCGGCGCCTCAATCTGCCCGGCGACTGGCGCCACCTGCAAGCCGACCACGTGGGCCACGCCGTGCTGCGTTCCATGGGCCTGCTGCGCTTCTACCTGATGGTCCTCAAGGCGGCGGGCTACATCAACATGCGCCTGGAGCGCTTCGACACCGGCCATGCCATGCTGGTGAAACTCACCGAACTGGACAGCCACGACCGCCTGGGCGGCAAGGCCCTGCTGGACGTGATCACCGCCGCCGTGGCGGCCCGCATCGAGGAGGCGGCCTGACGCCTGCCCAACCCCATTCAACCTAGGAGAACGGAAATGGACGAACTGACCCTGGACGAAGCCCTGGAAGACCTGTCTTCCGCCGAGGATTTCCTCGACTACTTCGGCATTGCCTATGACCCGGCGGTGGTTCACGTGAATCGCCTGCACATCCTGCAACGCTTTCATGACTACATCGCCAAGTCCGGGCCCCTGCCCGAAGAGGAACAGGCCCGGCGCGCCCTCTACACCAGCCTGCTGGCCCAGGCTTACCAGGACTTCGTGAAGTCCGACGCCCTCACCGAGAAGGTGTTCAAGGTGTTCCACATGCACGAGCCCCAGACCACCTTCGTGCCCCTCACCGCCATCGCCATCGCCGGCAAGAGCGGGGAACTGCCCATGCTTCAGGCCGGCAGCGGCGGCGGTTGCGGCTGCGGCAACAGCGGCTCCTGCCACAGTTCCGAAGCGGCTGCCGCAAGCTGACAGAAAGGGCCCAGGCCATGCAGACCCGCTTCGACTACGGCGACCAGGTTCGCCTCACCCGCAACGTGCGCAACGACGGCACCTATCCGGGCATGGATCCGGGCAACCTGCTGATCCGGCGCGGCTCCGTGGGCTTCGTCATGAACGTGGGCACCTTCCTCCAGGACCAGATCATCTACACGGTGAACTTCCTGGAGCAGGACCGCATTATCGGCTGCCGGGAAGAGGAACTGATTCCGGCCGACGAACCCTGGACCCCCAGCCAGTTCGAGACCCGGGAAAGGGTCCGCTGCCGGCTCAACCTGTCGGTGGGCGGGGAGATTCGCGTGCCCCTGGGTGCCATCGGCGAAGTGATGAAAGTGATCCGCAACGAAGAGGCGGTCCAGTACCACGTGCACTTCTCCGGCGGCCAGGTGCTCCAGGTGCCGGAAAGCGTCCTGGAAGCGGCCCCGGCGGATGCCGAGATGGTGGCCAGCGTCACCCACGCCACGGAGGTCCGCCATGGTTGAAACCGCGCGGCAGGACGGTGAGCTGGCCTATCTGCTGCTCAAGACCGCCAACAGCCTGTTCGGACGGAGTCCCGCTGCATTGGCCGGCGAAGAGCGGGGCCGGGTGGAAACCCTGGCCCGTCGCCAGCACCGCCTGGAAACCCTGGTGCTGTCCGCCCCCGAGGCCCGCGACGTGGTGGTGCCCCAGGCGACCCTGGAGGCGGCCCTGGCGGAGATCCGCAGCCGCTACCCGGACGAGGTGGAACTGCACAACGATCTGGCCGACAACGGCCTCACCCTGGCCGGCCTGACCCAGGCCATGGAGCGGGAGCTGAAGGTGGAAGCCATCCTGGACAAGGAAGCCTCCCGGGCCGCCACGGTCAGCGACATCGACGTGGAGCTCTACTACCACTACCACCCGGAACAGTTCACCCGGCCGGAAACCCGCCGGACCCGGCACATCCTCGTCACCATCAACGAGGACATGGCCGAGAACCACCGGGACGCGGCCCGCCAGCGCATCGACGGCATCGCCGCCCGACTCGCCAAGGACCCGCGCCGCTTCGAGGAACAGGCCCTCAAGCATTCCGAATGCCCCACCGCCCTGAACGGCGGCCTGCTGGGTGACGTGAAGCGGGGCCAGCTCTACCCGGAACTGGACGCCCAGTTGTTCACCCTGGAAGCCGGCCAGATCGGACCGGTGGTGGAATCCCCCGTGGGCTTCCACGTGTTGTTCTGCGAGGCCATCCAGCCCGAGGGCAAGGTGCCCCTGGGGCCCATCAAGGCCAAGGTCCGGGAAATGCTGGAAAACCGCCGCAAGCAGATCTGCCGCAAGGCCTGGCTGAAGCGCCTGGGGGAAGCGCAACGGGAAGCGGCCTGAGTCCTGCCGGCCGGCACCGGGCTTCGGCCTGGGCAGTCAGGGCGTGGCGGGCCCGCTTCTCCCCTGCGACGGAAGCAGTCAGCGGATCAATCCATTCTTCAGCGCATAGTAGGTGAGCTCGCTGTTGCTGGAGAGCTTGAGTTTTTCCAACACCCGGCTCCGGTAGGTGCTGACCGTCTTCACGCTCAGGAACAGACTGTCGGCCACCCGGCCGATGCTTTCGCCCCGGGCCAGACGCAGAAACACCTGCAATTCCCGCTCCGAGAGGTATTCGTGGGCTGGCCGTGCCCCCCCGCCCAGGCTGTCGGCCATGAGTTCCGCCACGGCCGGGCTGATGAAGCGGCGGCCCCGGGCCACCGTGCGGATGGCGCGGATGATGTCATCGGGCTCGCATTCCTTGTTGAGGTAGCCACTGGCACCCTGGCGGAGCAGGGCGATGGCGAAATGCTGTTCAGGATAGCCACTGAAGATCAGCACCGGCAGGTCCGGATAACGTACCCGGATGGCCGACAGGGCATCCACGCCGCTTTGGCTGGGCATGGCGATGTCCATCAGCAGCACGTCGATGCCGCCCTGGCGGGCCAGATCCAGCGCTTCCCTGCCGTTGGCCGCTTCTCCGGTAACTTGCAGGTCCAGGTGGCTGGCGAAGAACTGCCTCAGGCCTGCCCTTACGATGGCGTGGTCGTCCGCGATGCCGATTCGGATCATGGGGGTTCTCCCTGGTTGTTTTCATGAGTTTACGGCTTTCCTCAAGCCCCTGGGCAAGCAACGCCGTCGGCGTATTCCTACGCCAGGATGGGCCGGGGGCCGATGGGCGCGGGGTGGCGGGACTCCCAGCATGGGGGGCGTGGCCGGGGCAATGCCGCCCCGCCGCGAACCCAAACCTTGCAAAGGAGATACCTATGAAATCCAGGTTCATACTGGCACTGCTCGCCGGTGCGTGCAGCCTGCTGGCCGGCACGGGATGCGCCGTCGTGCGCGAACAGCAGACCGTGGGCGAATACGTGGACGATGCCGCCATCACCGCCCGCATCAAGGCCCGTTTCGCCGAGGATCCCACCGTCAGCGCCCTGGCCATCAGCGTGGAAACCCTGAACGGCACGGCCCAGTTGTCCGGTTTCGCCAAGACGGCGGAGGAGCGGATGCGGGCCGAACGTCTGGCCCGGGACACGCCCGGCGTGCGCCAGGTCAACAACGGCATCCAGGTGGGCCACTGAAGCCAGCCCGAGCCCACCCGTCGAAGCGGGATGCCGTTCAGCCGGGTGGGGGTTCCCGGTCCGGGTGCCGATGCCGGGACAACAGGCGCAGGAAGGTGTCCCCATCCCCCGGTCCGAGCAACGCCACCCCCGCCAGGGCGGCGGCCGGAGCGATACCCAGGCGACCGAGCAGCAGGGCCGGGTCTTGTCCCTCCCCGGCCAGCAGACCCAGGGTTTTGCCGTGGCGATGATGTTCCCGGACGAAATCCCTCACCCAGGCAAGACCGGCCAGCACCCCCAGGGAGACCGGGTCGGCGGGAAGCAGCACGGCATCGAAGAGGACCGGCGGGCTCGCATCGGCGCTGGCGTCTGCCACCAGGGACCGCTTGCCCGCCAGGCTGATGCTGCCCAATCGGGGCGCCACGACGCGCGGCACGGCACCGGCTGCTGCCAGGGTTTTCGCTAGACCAGGCAGGGCCCGGCCTTCCACGCCGTCCGCCACCAGGATCGCCACCTTGCGGGTGGCCACGCTGCCATCCCCGGGATAGGCGGTCTGGGAGAGGCGGGGGGAGTGGGGGTAGTTGGGGGCCCCGGCGGCATCCCCCTCTGCGGGTTGGGGCAGATCCATGCCCAGGGCGGCGGCCAGCCGCCGGGCCATCCCGTCGTCCACGTGGCGCAGACGGGCCACGACCCGGGCGCGGATGGCGGGGACGGTCACCCGGGCCAGCTCAAAGCGGAAGGCTTCCTCCACGTGGGCCTGTTCCGCCGGGTCCAGGCTGGCGAGGAAGAGGCGGGCCTGGGCGTGATGCTCGGCGAAGCGGGCCGGCTTTTCCCGCAATTTCCGGGCGTCCGGCAGAGGGGCGGGCCAGGTGGCGAAGCCGGCTCCGCCGGCCTGGAAGGGGCAGCCTCCGGCCAGGCTGTTGGGTTCGTAGGCCACCCGCCCCTGGGGGACCATCTGGCGCTGGATGCCATCCCGCTGGTTGTTGACGGGTGGAAGCCGAGGTGCGTTGACGGGCAGCTCATGAAAGTTCGGCCCCCCCAGACGGGACAACTGGGTATCCAGGTAGGAGTGGTGGCGCCCTGCCAGCAGGGGGTCTTCGCTGAAGTCGATGCCCGGCACCACGTGGGCGGTGCAGAAGGCGACCTGCTCGGTCTCGGCGAAGAAATTGTCCGGATTGCGGTGCAGCACCAGCCGCCCCACCCGGCGCAGGGGGCAGAGCTCCTCCGGGATGAGCTTGGTGGGGTCCAGAACGTCGAATGGCCAGTCTGCCGCCTCCGCGTCGCTGAATACCTGCAACCCCAGTTCCCATTCGGGAAAACAGCCGGCCTCGATGGCTTCCCACAGATCCCGGCGGTGGAAATCCGGATCGGCGCCGGCCAGTTTGACCGCCTCGTCCCAGACCAGGGAGTGCACGCCGGCCCGGGGCGTCCAGTGGAACTTGCACATCCGGGCCTCCCCGGCCGCGTTGACCAGGCGGAAGGTATGCACCCCGAAGCCCTGCATCATCCGGTAGGAACGGGGGATGGCCCGGTCGCTCATCAGCCAGCACAGCATGTGGGTGCTCTCGGGCATCAGGGAGACGAAATCCCAGAAGGTGTCATGGGCGGAGGAGGCCTGGGGCATGCCATGGTGGGGCTCGGGGCGCACCGCATGCACCAGGTCGGGGAATTTCATGGCGTCCTGGATGAAGAATACCGGCATGTTGTTGCCCACCAGGTCCCAGTTGCCTTCCTCGGTGTAGAACTTCACCGCGAAGCCGCGCACGTCGCGCACCGTGTCGCTGGATCCCCGTTCGCCGGCCACGGTGGAGAAGCGGACGAATACGGGGGTGCGCTTGCCCGCTCCGGCGAAAGGTGCGGCCCGGGTCAGGGCGCGCAGATCGGCTTCGCATTCGAAGTAGCCGTGGGCGGCGGATCCCCGGGCGTGCACCACCCGCTCCGGTATCCGCTCGTGATCGAAGTGGGTGAGCTTCTCCCGCAGGATGAAATCCTCCAGCAGCAGGGGGCCCTGGGGGCCGGCCTTGAGGCTGGTCTGATTGTCGGCGATGGGGACGCCCTGGTTGGTGGTGATGGGGGCCGTGGCCGGGCCGTCAGGTCCGGCGGCGGATGCGGTGGGGTGGCGGGCTTGGGGGCTGCGCTTGGTGCGGATGGTCATGGCTTCGATCTCCCAGTGGAGGCTTATCTGGCCGCCGTGGCCGGGCCGCGGTGGGCTTGGGAACGCGGATGGGCATCAGCGCCGCTCCGGCGCGCCTCCGCCCGGGCCCGGCCCTGGTCCAGCCGGGACTTCAGCGCAGCGCTGTCCAGTTCCTTGGTCTGACGGGCCTGGGGGAACATCTCCCCTTCCTCTTCCTTGACGTGGTGCTCCACGTATTCGCACAAGACGATCACCCGGGCATCGAACTTGTCATCGCCCGGCGCCGTGGCCTCGATCCGGGCGATCAGATCCCGGGCCGTGGCGTGTTCCACGTCCGCCTCGTCCATCAGGTGGCTGTCCAGGCCTGCAGCGCGCAGAGCCGGATAGAGAACGCGCTCCTCCAGGTCGGCATGGGCGGCGATGGCCGCGCACAACTGGCGGGCCAGGCTCTCCCGGTCGGCGGCGGTCCGGCCGGCTTCCCCGGCGTCGAGCAGGCGGCGGTACTGCCGGTACAGTTTGCGTACCAGCCGATGCTCGGCAATCAGGTCGGCGAAGGGGTCGTCATCCTGGCGTTTACGGGGTTTGGGTGAGCGTTCGGTGGAATTCGGCATGGCGTGTCTCCTCATGAGGGGGTGAGGCGGGGCGATCCCGCCGGACCAATCTGGTCCGATTCCCCACCCTTGGGCAGCGGCGTTACTCCCGTCTCCAGGTAGGACAACGCCGACACGTTTCCAGGACGAAGCGTTCCTACGCGCGGACCTCCGCTTGTCCTACAGACCCCTTCCGGCCCACCGCCCTAGAGTGGGGGTACGACCCGGACACCCGCCAGGGTGGTATTCGAGGTCGCCGCCGGTGGTCCGAACAGGCGCGTGCCGCCGGTGGTTGTCCGACACATTTCGCCGCGGGAGCAAGTGATGAACTGGGATCGCATCGAAGGAAACTGGAAACAGCTCAAGGGCAGGGTGAAGTCGCAGTGGGGCCGGCTGACGGACGACGACT
The DNA here is from genome assembly GCA_020723405.1 of Thiobacillus denitrificans. Classification (GTDB taxonomy): domain Bacteria; phylum Pseudomonadota; class Gammaproteobacteria; order Burkholderiales; family Thiobacillaceae; genus PFJX01. Next base: position 34,764 of record DYIY01000019.1, read on the forward strand.
TCGACGTGGTGGCCGGCCAACGGGAGCAAATGGCCGGCAAGCTCCAGGAGCGCTATGGCATCGCCCGGGACGAGGCGGAAAGGCAAATCCAGGAGTGGGAGGGTGGCTATACCGACCAGTGGCTGGAGCAGGACGAGCGGTCCCCCCGCCTTTGAACCCGGGTTCCCCCCGGGCTTGTCAGCCCGGAGGGGGCCGCCACCGGAGCGCCACCATGCTGAATGCCACCGTCGTCTTCCTGATCATCGCCATGATCGCCGCCCTGCTGGGCTTCACAGGCATTGCCGCCAGCGCCGCCGGACTCGCCAAGCTCGTCTTCGGCGTGTTCCTGGCGCTGGCCATCGCCACCTTCATCCTCGGCCATCTGCGCCGGGACTCGTAAAGCCTGCCATGTGCACCACCTGGTGCACCGCCACTTTTCCACACCAAGGAGACTTGCCATGAATCCCCAACAAGAAGCCGCCGGCCGGGTCGATGCCCGGTTCGGCAACCCATCCGATCCGGCCGCCAGCAGCAACGCCCCCAGCGAAGGGGGGGCGGCTGGCGCCGCCGGCCGCCTGGCCGGACAGATGGCCGAACAAGCCCGGGAACGGGCGCGTCAGGCCCTGGGCAGCACCACCGCTGCCATCCGGGAAGAGCCCTTCCGGGCCATCCTCATTGCGGCCGTGGTGGGGGCCGCTCTGGCCATGCTCTTCAAGCGCTGCGGCCGGGGTGGTTGAGGCAGCCAGTCTGCGCCGGCCAGGGAGGGTGCCATGATCCGGCCGTTGCCGGGACAGCGGGCGGCGACGGCCAAGGCCGGCGGGGACCGGGCAGACGATCCGGAGAGCCGGGCGGGCGGCGATGCCCATGCCAGCCTGGCCACGTTGGGGCGCCGGGCAGTCCTGTGGGCGCTGCTGGTCAGCGCGCTGCTGTTCGCCATCCTGTTTGGTGGGCTGGCACTGCTGCTTGTGGCGCTGCTGCCGCCCGCCAGCCTGCATGCACCCTGGCTGCTCTGGCTGGCGCCCGGCTTGCCGGCCTTGCTGGCCCTGGCCGCTTCCCTGGGCCTGGCGCGGCGGCCCCACGGCCGGCCGGCCGGCGCAGCCGGAGAAGGCGGCTCCCCAGCCGGATCCGGGGCTGGGCCGGGCTTGCCGGATTCGCTGGCCCGGATCTTCGGCCTGGGTGACGGAACTTGGGCGCGAAGTGGCACGTCCACGGCCCTGGCGCGGTTGCTTGCCGACAGTCTGGCCCGCCGTTGGACCCGCCATCCCTGGCGCACGGTCCTGCTGGCCGCCGGCATCGGCGCGCTCCTGGCCTGGCTGGGCCCCCGGCGGCTCCTGGCCGCCTGGCCATGGGGTCTGCGGCGGGTCCCCGGAGCATTGCTGGCCGCGCTGCTGCGTCGTTGGGTTTGAAGGATGAGAATACGGGGGGAGGGACATGTCATGAGGAGTCGATGATGCTGGACGTGCTGCGAAGCCTGACGCGCATACCCCATGCGCCGGTCATCCTGATGCTGCTGGCGGGGATCCTGCTCAGCGCCAACGAGGTGGTCCATCGGCGATCCCTGGCCCTTCTGGAGAATGGCATCGCCCTGAGCGATTCCCGTTTTTCCGCCATGCGGGTCCTGCAACTCATGTCCGATGCCGAGGAGGGGGTCCGGGAATTCTTTCTCGACGGACACGAATTCCACCTGGCCGGCCTGCGCCAGGCGGAACGGGACTTGCCCACCGCCAGTCGCGGCGCCCATTCCCTTCTGGCCCGGATCGACCCCGGGGATCCCGGGCTGGTCACGGCCCTGAACGGACGTTTGAGCGCCCGTCTGGAGGATTTGTCCCGGGTGGAATGGCTCGCCCGGCAGGGCCGGCGGGAGGAGGCCTGGGCCACCCTGGTGAGCAGCGATACCCACAGGCAGCGGGACGCCTTGCGTGGGGCGATCCAGGGGGTGCTGGGCAAGGTCGCGGTGATGCAAGGGCAGATGCGCGAGTCTCTCAGGCAGGACATAGACTTCAATCGCTGGGTGGTCAACGCCTTCATCCTCCTTTCCGCCCTGGGCATCCACCGGCTGTTGCGCGGTGCCCAGATGGCCGCCACCCGCCAGCACAGCGAAAAGATCTGCCTGGAAGCGGAGGTGGCCCGCCGTACCCGGGACCTGCGGGCCCTGGCCAGTTACCTGATCCACACCCGGGAGGATGAGCGCTACCGCATGGCCAGGGAGCTCCACGACGAGCTGGGGGGACTGCTTTCGGCGCTTCGTCTCGATGTGGCCCGCTGCCTGCGCATCCAGCTCCTGCCGGCCCAGGCCCGGCAACTGGGTGAATCCATATCCGCGAGCCTGGCGGAAGGCATTGCCCTGAAACGTCGGATCATCGAGAACCTGCGCCCCTCCACGCTGGAGCATCTGGGCCTGATGGAAAGCCTGACCCAGTTGTGCCGGGAGACCGCCCGGCTGCTGGAGATTCCGGTCCAGGAGAATCTGGTTTCCGTGAAACTGGATCGGGAAGTGGAACTGACCCTCTATCGCGTCACCCAGGAGGCTTTGAACAACGTGCGCCTTCACGCCCAGGCCCGGGAGGTCCGGGTCAGTCTGGAGCGGGTGGAGAACCGGGTGGTCCTGGAGGTGCGCGACGACGGGCGGGGCTTCGCTCTGGATCAGGTGCCCCTGGGACACCATGGCCTGGCCGGCATGCGCCTGCGCGTGGAAAGCCATGGCGGCGAACTGCTCGTCCAATCCGCGCCGGGCCAGGGGTGCCGCATCACGGCGCGCATTCCGGCGTCGTGATGGCAGACCCTTCCCTCTGCTAACCTGGGGGCATGGCCAAGCAGAAATTCCCCCTCCATCCCCGCCACCCCGAGCGCATCTGCTGGGGCTGCGGCAAGTATTGCCCGGCCGATGCCCTGATCTGCGCCAACGGGTCGGGACGCACCGAACACCCCTGCGAGGTGCTGGGCAACGACTGGTACACCTGGGGGGATTGGGCCCGGGATTACGCCGACCCGGCGGGCCTGCCCGACGATCCCACCCGGTGACGGGGCGGGTGAGGCCCCGGGACCTTACTCTTCGCTGTTGAAACCATCCCGCCACAGACAGACCCGGTTGCCGCCTTCCGAACGGGCGATGAGCTGGGCCCGTTCCACCCGTTCCAGGGTCTCGTCGATGAAGAAGATGGGGTCCAGGCTGACCACGCCGAAGGAGGCGGTGAGGCGGATGGTGCGGTCTTCCACCGGAAAGCCCGTGGCGGCCAGTTCCTCGCGCAGGCGGTTGAGCAGGTTGCCGGCCTGGTCCAGGTCGGTGGTGGGCAGGCAGAGCAGGAATTCCTCTCCCCCCAGCCGGTAGATGGTGTCGTAGCCGCGCAGGTGGCCGGCAAAGAAGGCGGCCACGGCCTTGAGTACCGCATCCCCCACCCGGTGGCCGTGCTCGTCGTTGATGCGGGCAAAATGGTCCAGGTCCACGAAGCAGATGGTGCAGGGCTGGCGGGTGCGCTGCACCCGTTCCACTTCTTCGGCCAGGCGCAGGTTCACGGCCTGGCGGTTCCACACGCCGGTGAGCTTGTCCACGGCCCCCAGGCGTTCCATGAGTTCCTGTTCCAGGCGGCGTAGCAGTTGGCGGATGCGGCCGGCCACGGCCACCAGGGCGTCGTAGTCGTCGGGAGCGATGGGCTGGCCGGCGCTCTGGGCCAGCAGCAGGTGGCGGGCGATGCCGTGCAGGGACTGGTGGACCACTTGCAGGGCGGCCAACCCGGGTTCGCCGTGCAGCCGGGTGCCCCCCTCGCCGTGCAGCCAATGGCCCAGACCGCAGCGCAGGTGGGCATCCTCCACCAGGTCGTCCGGGCTGGGGGTGCCGCCGCAGATCAGTTGGCGGTTGAGGCGGGACAGCCATTGGGTGTGGCTGGCCAGGGCCCGGTCCACTTCGTGGAGATGGGCCAGGGTTTCCGCGTGCAGGGCTTCAGGCTGGGGCATGATGGGTTTCCTCTTGTTGTTCCAGCGCCGGATGGCGGGCCTGGGGCCGATCCAGGTGATAGCCCTGGGCCTTGTCCACGCCCAGGTCGGCCAGCAGTTTCAGAGTGGCTTCGTCCTCCACGCATTCAGCCACGGTGGTCTTGCCCAGGCCCCGGGCCACTTCCACCATGCCGCGCACGAACACCTGGTTGTCGTGGTCGTGGGGCAGGTTGCGGATGAACATGCCGTCCAGTTTGATGGTGTCCACCCGGATGTGCTTCAGGTAGGCGAAGGAGGCGAAGCCGGCGCCGAAGTCGTCCAGGCAGACGCCGCAGCCGGTCTGCTTGATGGCCTCGATGAAGCGTTCCGCGTCGGTCAGGTCGGAGACGGCCGCCGTCTCGGTGATTTCGATGAGCAGCCGGGCCGGATCGGCACGGAACTCCCGCAGCAATTCGCTGATGAAGGCCGGCAGGCCCGGGTCGTCGAAGGAGCGCCCGGAGATGTTCACGGCGATGGGGGGGGCGTGGGGCCGCTCCGCCAGGAGGCGCACGGTCTGGCGCAGCACCCAGCGGTCGATCTCCAGGATCTTGTTGCTCTTTTCCGCCACCGGGATGAACAGACCGGGGGGGACCAGGTCGCCGCTGTGTTCGTCGCGCAGGCGGATGAGGGCCTCCAGGTGGGCCAACCGCCGGGTGCCGCTGTGATAGACCCCCTGGTAATGCAGTTCGAACAGGCCGTGTTCCAGGGCCCGGGAGAGCCGGTCGTTCCAGGACAGGCGATTGACCATTTCCGGAGTGGTGTCCAGATCGGCCCGGTAGGCCCGCCAGGCATTCTTGCCGGCTTGCTTGGCCTGGTACATGGCGGCGTCGGCGCAGGCCACCAGTTGATCCTGGTCGGCGGCGTGCTCGGGATAGACGGCGATGCCCAGGCTGGAGGAGATGTGCAGGGACTGGCCCTCGAAGCGGAAGGGCACCTGGGCGATGGCCCGGACGATGCGTTCCGCCAGGGCTTCGGCCTGGGCCCGGTCGGCGTTGGGCATGAGCACGGCGAATTCGTCGCCTCCCAGGCGGAACAGCAACTCGTTGCGCCGGGTGAGGCCGGACACCTCTCCGGCCACCCGGATGAGCAGGGCGTCGCCGGCCTTGTGGCCGAAGTGGTCGTTGATGGTCTTGAATTCGTCCAGGTCGAAATAGAGGAGGGCGGAGGGGGCCCGGTGGCGGCCCGATTCGGCCAGCATGCGTTCCAGTTCCACCTGGAAGCGGTGGCGGTTGAAGAGGCCGGTGAGGGAGTCCCGCTCGGCCAGGTAGAGGAGTTGTTCGGCGGTCTGCCGTTCGCTGGTCACGTCCTCGTAGATCCACAGGTGGCCGATGAAGCGGCTTTCCCGGTCGCGCACGGCGTAGCTCAACTGGGTGACCACCCGGCCGTCCAGCATGTGGATCTCATGGCTGTCGGCGTCGTCCCGGTGGCTGAGGATGCCGGCCAGATGGGTCTGGTAGTGGTCCAGATCGGCGATTTCACAGCGGGTGTTGTTGAACACCGCGGTGGATTCCAGGCCGATGAGCACACTGCGCTCGGGGATCAGCCAGATGTGGCTGAAGGCCGGGTTGTGGTAGATCACCCGGCCATCGGTGCCGACGAACAGGATGCCCAGGTTCATGGCCGACAGGAGGGCCATCAGGCGGGCCCGCTCGGCCTCGGTGCCGGCCAGGTATTCCAGGGCCCGCTCTTCCGTGGCCTTCAGGTCGGAAATGTCGCGGATGCTGGCGCGGATGCCCTGGAAGCGGTTTTCCCGGCTGAAGATGGGATGCCAGTTCACGGCCGCCCAAAAGCGGCTGCCGTCCTTGCGCAGCATGCGGAACTGGTAGCCTTCCCCGCTGGCCCCGGACAGGGCGCTGTGGAAGCGCCGCTCCGCCTCCACCCGGTCCAAGGGGTCCACCAGGCCGAGGGGGAATTCCCGTTCCCGCAGGCATTCGTCGGGGGAGAAGCCGGTCATCCGCTCCACCGAGGGGTTGACCCAGATGGTCCGGCCCGAGGGTTCGATCCACAGTTCCATGTCATAGGTGTAATGGGCAATGGCGAAGAAGCGCTCCTCGCTGTCCTGGAGTTCTGACAGCCGGGCGCGCAGTTGCCTGGCCATGTCGCGGAAGGCTTCCACCAGTTGGCCCACTTCATCCCGGCCCGCAGGGGGGAGCAGGGCGTCGAAATCCCGCTCCACCAGGCGTCGGCTGGCCTGGGTGAGGCGGACCAGGCGTCGGGTCAGCAGCCAGCCGATGAAGGCCAGGATGACGAAGGTGACGAGGAAGCCGGCCAGACCGATGATCAGGTTCTGCCGCAGCACCCGGGCGCGGGCCTGGGCCAGGAAGTCGATGCCGATGCCGAAACGCAGCTCACCGTACGAGGCGCCGGCCAGATTGATGGGGATGCGGGTGTCGTACACCCCGTCCCGGCTGTCGGCGTCGATGACTTCATCCAGGGCCGGAAGGGGCCGGTTGGTGGGCAGGCCCGAAGCGGCCACGGGGAAGCCCGCTTCGTCCAGCAGCACCAGATAGGCATAGCTGTTGTCCCGCCGGGCGCCGTCCAGGATGTCCTGCAAGGCGGCGTAGTCCCGTTGCATGAGGGGGGCGGCCAGGGCGGCGTTGAGCAGGGGGATGGCGCTTTCCACCCGCAGCCTGGCCTTGTTCAGGAGCTCGCTCTCGGTGATGCGCTGGTTGCCCAGGGTCAGCATGGTCAACACCAGTCCCTGGACCAGGATGCCGGCCAGAGTGAGCTTGATCCAGAGGGGAAAGCGGGGGGAGGGGGGGTTGGGGTTCAAGGCTTCAGGACCTTGCGGGTTTCCTTGAGGTACGGGTCGGCCCGCCGCATGCTGGCTTCGCTGGTGGCGCGCAGGCCGGTGTAACCGGTGTGGCCCAGGAAATCGATGCCTTCCGCTTCACCCGGAAAGGCCAGCAGCAGGTCGCGCAGGCGCTGCAAGTCGGCTCCGGGCATGTCCGGCCTGGCCAGGAAGACGAAGGCGGGGATGTCGGCGATGTGCTTGATGACCGCCAACCGGGCGCGCATGTCCTCGGGGATTTGCATCAGGCCCTGGCTGGTGGTCACGGCGGCCGACGACAGGCCGTTCACCAGGGAATGGGCGGCGCTGGCATGGGTACGGTGTTCCACCACCCGGTAATCCCTGTCCGCCTCCAGGCCCTGTTCGTCCAGATATTGCAGGGCGGCCATGACGGTGATGGCCAGCCGGTCGATGACTGCCAATTGCCTGCCGCGCAGGTCAGCGGGGCTGGCCAGGGGCTGCCTGGCGCTGTAGATGAGCAGGGCGTCATGGTCGGGCGTGAACTGGGCCAGGGGCTGGAGGCCCCGATCCTTCTGAGCCATGCGGGCGAAATGGGCGGCGGTGATGGTCAGGTCGAAATCTCCGCGCAGGGTGCGTTGCTGGAAGCGGGCGAAATCCGGCGCGCTTTCCACCCGCACCGGCTGCTTCAGGCTGCGTTCCAGGTAGACGCGCAGGGGCTCATAGCGCTCCACCAGCACCCGGGAACTGTGCACGGGCAGGATGCCGATGGTGAAGGCCAGGGCCGGCGCCGCCGGCAGAAGCAGGATCAGCAGCCAGAGTGGCCAGGCGCCTCGCTTCATATCAGGCCGCCTCCAGGTCCTTGACCAGCACCTTGGAGCGGCGTTGCCAGTTGTACATGGCCTTGCGCGGCGCCGGCAGGTCGTCCGGGCCACCCAGCACGAAGCCCCGCTCGATGAACCAGTGGGCGGTGCGGGTGGTGAGTACGAAGATGTGCTTGAGGCCCTGTTCCCGGGCCGCCTCCTCCACGGCCGCCAGCAGGCCGTCGCCCCGGCCGCCGCGGCGGAAGGTGGGGTCCACGGCCAGGCAGGCCATTTCCCCGGCCCGGACCTCGGCGAAGGAATAGAGGGCCACGCAGCCGACGATGCGGCCGTCCAGTTCGTCCACGAAGAAGTTGTCGATCTCCTGTTCCAGCCGTTCCCGGGAGCGGCGTACCAGTACCCCCTCGGTCTCCAGGGGCTCGATCACCGACAGGATGCCGCCCACGTCGTCGATGCCGGCGGGGCGGATGTTCTCCACCGACATGCGCGTCACCATGGTGCCGACGCCGGCGTGGGTGAACAGTTCCATGAGCAGGGCCCCGTCCACGTCGGCACTCACCAGGTGGGCCTTGCCCACCCCCTTCTTGCAGGCCTGGGCGGCGAAGGGCAGGTAGAGCTTCATGTCCCCCTCGGGCAACTCCTTCAACAGCCGCTGGGCCTGGCTGGCGGTGAGCCGGCTCACCCGCCGCCCCTGGGCGTCCACCGTGTCGCCGTGGTCCAGGATGAACACCAGCTTGTCGGCTTCCAGGGCCATGGCGGCGTGGGTGGCCACTTCCTCCAGGGTCAGGTTGAACACCTCGCCGGTGGGGGAATAGCCGATGGGCGACAGCAGCACGATTTCCCCGGCCGCCAGCCGGTCCCGGATGGCGGCCACAGCCACCTTGCGGACCTCGCCGGTGAACAGCAGGTCCACCCCGTCCACCACCCCGGCCGGCTGGGCGGTGACGTAATTGCCTGAGGCCACGCGGATCTCCGCCCCGGCCATGGGGGTGTTGGGCAGGCCCACGGAGAGCAGGCTTTCCAGGTCCACCCGCACCGAGCCCACGGCGTCCTTCACGTGCTCCAGGGTGGCCGCGTCGGTGACCCGGCGCCCGCGCACGTACTGGGCTTCCTCGCTGATCCGCTCCTCCACCTGGGGACGCACCCCGTGGACCAGCACCAGCCGGACCCCCAGGGCGTTGAGCAGGTTGATGTCGTAGACCAGATCGACGAAGTCCGGGCGCAACAGGCTGTCGCCGCCGAAGGCCAGCACGAAGGTCTTGCCACGAAAAGCGTGGATGTAGGGGGCGGCCGCCCGGAACCATTCCACGAAGGCATCGGCATCCGCCTCGCCCGTTTTCGCCATGACCGGATACTCCTTACCGAAAATGGATGGATGGCCCGGGTTTCGGCCGGGCCGGGAAAAACTTGAGCTTACAGCGTGGGCTCAGGGAAGCGACTAACGAAAATCCCCCCAGCGCGCCTGGAAGGCGGCCAGGGCCGCCAGGGCCGCCGTTTCGGTGCGCAGGATGCGCCGCCCCAGGCGCAGGGGGCGGAAACCCGCCGCCAGGGCCGCCTGCCGTTCCGCCGGGTCGAAGCCCCCCTCGGGGCCGGCCAGGAGCCACACCGGTCCGGCCGGGGGCGCCACATCGTCCAGGCCCACGGCCCCTTCCGGATCCAGGATGAAACGCCCGGCAGGCCCGTCCTGGTCCCGGGCGAGCCAGGTCAGGCCGTCGCGGATGGGAGACACCGGGGGCAGCCGGTTGCGCCCGCACTGCTCGCAGGCCGCCGTCACCACGCCCCGCCAGTGGCGCAGGCGCTTGTCTTCCCGGTCCCCGTCCAGGCGCACCACGGTGCGCCGCAGCATGAGGGGCTGGATGCCGGTCACCCCCAGTTCCACCGCCTTCTGCAGGGTCAGGTCCATGCGCTCGCCGCTGGAAATGCCCTGGGCCAGGCGGATGTCCAAGGGCGACTCCCGTTCCGGCTCAGCCCGTTCGGCCAGGGCGACGAAGGCCGCCTTGCCGCGCAATTCCAGAATCCCGGGATACTCGCCGCCGTCGCCGTTGAACAGCACCAGGGTATCCCCGTCGCGCAGGCGCAGGGCGCCGATGGCATGGCGGGCCGCCTCGGGGGGCAGTTCCACCCGGCGGCCGGCGTACAGGGGAAGGTCGCAGTGGAAGCGGGGCATGGCGGTCTTTTCGCGGTGTTATGATCCGGCCGCTAGTATCAACCCGAAGGGGAGTCGGTGGCATGGTAAGGATGGAAACCCCGGTCTGCGATTTCGGCTGGAAGGCGGTGGACTTCACCCTGCCCGGCGTGGACGGCAAGACCTATTCCCTGAAAGACGTGGCGGGTCCCAACGGCCTGCTGGTCATGTTCATCTGCAATCACTGCCCCTACGTGAAGGCGGTCATCGAGCGCATCGTCAGGGACGTGCGCGAATTGCAGGCCCTGGGTGTCGGCGCCGTGGCCATCATGGCCAACGACCCCACGGAATACCCGGAAGACAGCTTCGACAACATGCAAGCACTGGCCAGGCACCTGGATTTCCCCATGCCCTATCTGCTGGACGAAAGCCAGGCCGTGGCCCAGGCCTACGGCGCCGTATGCACCCCGGACTTCTTCGGCTTCAACCGGGACCTGGAACTGCAATACCGGGGCCGCCTGGACGAGTCGCGCAAGGAAACCGCCCCCGAAAGCGTGCGCCGGGACCTGTTCGAAGCCATGAAACAGGTGGCCGAGACCCAGCGGGGCCCCGCCGAGCAGATTCCCAGCATGGGCTGCTCGATCAAGTGGAAGGAGTCGGTAGTCGGTAGCGGTAGTCTGTAGCCTGTGTTTCCGCGCCTTCGGCGCGCAAGCAAAGCTACCGTTACCAACTACCGACAACCGACTACCGACTACCGACTACCGACTAGCCATGGATCCCCGCCTGGACCAGATCATCGCCGCCTGCCGCAAGGTGGGGCGCGAAGAGATCATGCCCCGCTATCTGAAGGTGGCCCACCAGCGCAAGGTGGACGGCAGTCTGCTCACCGAGGCGGATCTGGTGGCCCAGGAAGCCCTGGTGCGCCTGCTCCAGGACATCGCCCCCCTGCCGGTGCTGGGGGAGGAGATGAGCGACGCCGAGCAGCACGACGTGTGGAACCTGGGGGAGGCCGGCTTCTGGTGCGTGGACCCCATCGACGGCACCAGCAACTTCGTCAACGGCCTGCCCTTCTTCGCCGTGTCCGTGGCCCTGGTCCGCAACCGGCGCAGCATCCTGGGGGTGGTCTACGACCCGGCCGCCGATGAGGCCTTCTATGCCGAGGCCGGCCAGGGGGCCTGGATGAACGGCGAGCGCCTGCCCCTCAAGACGCCGCCCACCGAGTTGCGCCGCTGCATGGCCGGCATCGAACTCAAGCGCATCGACCGCACCCTGGCCGGCCGCCTGGCCTTCGAGCATCCCTTCAGTTCCCAGCGCAATCTGGGCGCCAGCACCCTGGACTGGTGTTACGTGGCCGCCGGGCGCCTGCACGTCTACCTGCACGGCGGACAGAAACTCTGGGACCATGCCGCCGGCAGCCTGATCCTCCATGAGGCAGGGGGAGCGGCCTGCGCCCTGGATGGGCAGGATTTCGCCGCCTGCGACCCCTGGAACCGGTCCGTGCTGGCGGCCCTGACCCCGGAACTCCTGCGCCAGTGGCGGGCTTGGGTGGGGGTCTGAAGGCCGGGGCGCTCCGTCCTGGCTGTTGAAATCGGGGCGTTTTCAAGAAAATTCCCCTGAAAGGCCAAAATCCACAAGACTAAGGGGGTCATGGGGTTCAAGACGCCCTTTGTGCGCCGCACAAATCACACTTTCCATAAGCGTCAGAGGGTTGAATATAAAAATATTTTAATTTTTACGGGCAACCTGTCCCAACCCGCGTAAATCCAGGAAACACCAGGGTTTGAGGGCGGTCACGGGGGATTTTCCCCCTGCTCGTCACCTTGCTCTTGAATTGCCGGCTACGACATAATCAAAGCTTTCCGCCCAACTGGGCCAAGATTTCGGTTTTTTCTTCAAGGAAACAAAGACATGGCAACCCGTTCCGACCTCGCTAATGCCATCCGCGCCCTTGCGATGGATGCCGTCGAGAAAGCCAAATCCGGTCACCCCGGTGCCCCCATGGGCATGGCGGAAATCTCCGAAGTGGTGTGGAACCACCACCTGCGCCACAACCCGGCCAACCCCAAGTGGCCCGACCGGGACCGCTTCGTGCTGTCCAACGGCCACGGCTCCATGTTGATCTACTCCCTGCTGCACCTGACCGGCTATGACGTCACCATCGACGACATCAAGCAGTTCCGCCAGTTGCACTCCCGCACCCCGGGCCACCCGGAGTACGGCTACACCGCCGGCGTGGAGACCACCACCGGCCCCCTGGGCCAGGGCATCACCAACGCCGTGGGCATGGCCCTGGCCGAGAAGCTGCTGGCCGCCGAGTTCAACAAGCCCGGCCACGAGATCGTCAACCACCACACCTACGTGTTCCTGGGCGACGGCTGCATGATGGAAGGCATCTCCCACGAAGCCTGCGCTCTGGCCGGCACCTGGAAGCTGAACAAGCTGGTCGCCATCTGGGACGACAACGGCATCTCCATCGACGGCCACACCGACGGCTGGTTCACCGAGGATGTCTGCGGTCGCTTCGAAGCCTACGGCTGGAACGTGGTGCGCAATGTGGACGGCCATGACTTCGCCGCCCTGGAAGCCGCCGTGCAGAAGGCCAAGGCCTCCGGCGACAAGCCCACCCTGATCCAGGCCAAGACCATCATCGGCAAGGGCTCCCCCAACAAGCAGGGCGGCCACGACTGCCACGGCGCCCCCCTGGGCGACAAGGAAATCGCCGCCGCCCGGGAAACTATCGGCTGGCCCCACGCCCCCTTCGAGATTCCCGCCGACGTGTACGAAGGCTGGAATGCCAAGGTGAAGGGCGAGGGGCTGGAAAAGCTGTGGAACAACAAGTTCGCCGAATACGCCGCCGCCTTCCCCGCCGAAGCCGCCGAGTTCACCCGGCGTACCCAGGGCGACCTGCCCGCCGACTGGTCCGACCGGGTGAAGGCTGCCCTGGCCACCACCCTGGAGAAGGCCGAGACCGTGGCCACCCGCAAGGCCAGCCAGTTGGCCATCGAGCGCCTGGTTTCCACCCTGCCCGAGCGGGTGGGCGGTTCCGCCGACCTGACCGGCTCCAACCTGACCAACTGGCCCAACTGCCAGCCCATCCACCGCCACGACAAGGCCAACTACATCTCCTACGGCGTGCGTGAGTTCGGCATGAGCCACATCATGAACGGCATGGCCCTGCACGGCGGCCTGTTCCCCTTCGGCGGCACCTTCCTGATGTTCTCCGAATACGCCCGCAACGCCCTGCGCATGTCCGCCCTGATGAAGCAACGCGTGGTCTACGTGTTCACCCACGACTCCATCGGCCTGGGCGAGGACGGCCCCACCCACCAGCCCGTGGAACAGACCGCCACCCTGCGCATGATCCCCAACATGTCCGTCTGGCGTCCCTGCGACACCACCGAGACCCTGGTGGCCTGGGCTTCCGGCGTGGAGAAGAAGGACGGTCCCACCAGCCTGATCCTGTCCCGCCAGAACCTGCCCTTCATGGCGCGCAGCGAAGCCCAGATCGCCGACATCGCCAAGGGCGGCTACGTGCTGTCTGACGCCGAGGGCGCCAAGCTGACCTTCATCGCCACCGGTTCCGAGGTGGAACTGGCCGTGAAGGCCCAGGAAGCCCTGAAGGCCGAAGGCATCGCCGCCCGGGTGGTGTCCATGCCCTGTACCAACACCTTCGACAAGCAGGACGCCGCCTACAAGGCCGCCGTCCTGGGCACCGGCAAGCGGGTGGCCATCGAGGCCGGCGTCACCGACGCCTGGTGGAAGTACGTGGGCCTGGACGGTGCCGTCATCGGTCTGGACCGCTTCGGCGAGTCCGCCCCCGCCGGCCTGCTGTTCAAGGAATTCGGTTTCACCGTGGAGAACGTGGTCGCCAAGGCCAAAGCGGTTCTGTAATTAGCGGGTAGTCGGTAGCTGGTAGCTGGTAGCTGAATTTTTCCGCGCCTACGGCGCGCAAACCTCACGCTACAGACTACCGACTACCGCTACCGGCTCTGTTTTCTATTAAACAAGGAGCAAAACATGGCTATCAAAGTTGGCATCAATGGTTTCGGCCGCATCGGCCGCATGGTCTTCCGCGCCGTGGCGAAGGACTTCCCCGGCATCGAGATCGTCGCCATCAACGACCTGCTGGAACCCGACTACCTCAGCTACATGCTGAAGTACGACTCCGTGCACGGCCGCTTCAACGGTGACATCGCCGTGGACGGCTCCAACATGGTGGTCAACGGCAAGAAGATCCGCCTCACCGCCGAGAAGGATCCCGCCAACCTGAAGTGGAACGAAGTGGGCGCCGACATCGTCATCGACTGCACCGGCTTCTTCCTGACCACCGAATCCTGCCAGGCCCACATCGCCGCCGGCGCCAAGAAGGTGGTCCAGTCCGCCCCCGCCAAGGACGACACCCCCATGTTCGTGTACGGCGTGAACCACAGCAAGTACGCCGGTGAGGCCATCGTCTCCGCCGCCTCCTGCACCACCAACTGCCTGGCTCCCGTGGCCAAGGTGCTGAACGACAACTGGGGCATCAAGCGCGGCCTGATGACCACCGTGCACGCCGCCACCGCCACCCAGAAGACCGTGGACGGCCCCTCCAAGAAGGATTGGCGCGGCGGTCGCGGCATCCTGGAAAACATCATCCCGTCCTCCACCGGCGCCGCCAAGGCCGTGGGCAAGGTGCTGCCCGAGCTGAACAAGAAGCTCACCGGCATGGCCTTCCGCGTCCCCACCTCCGACGTTTCCGTGGTGGACCTGACCGTGGAGCTGAACAAGGAAGCCGCCTACGACGACATCTGCAAGGCCATGAAGGCCGCCTCCATGGGCGAGCTGAAGGGCGTGCTGGGCTACACCGAAGAGAAGGTGGTCTCCACCGACTTCGTCGGCAACTCCGCCCCCTCCACCTTCGACGCCGAAGCCGGCATCGCCCTGGACGGCACCTTCGTCAAGGTCGTGGCCTGGTACGACAACGAGTACGGCTACACCTGCAACATGCTCCGCCTGGTGGAGCACGTAGCGAAGTAAGTCTGTAGTTGGTAGTTGGTAGCTGGTAGTCGGTAGTCGGTAGCTTTGTTTGCGCGCCTTCGGCGCGGAAATTCAGGCTACCGACTACCGCTACCGACTACCTGCTTCACCACTGAGTCGTAAGAAATAGGCTCCCCTATCTCTTACCGCTTAACTCTCCAAGGAGCACCAAATGGCCAAATTCCTGCGCATGACCGACCTGGACCTGAAGGGCAAGCGCGTCTTCATCCGCGCCGACCTGAACGTGCCCGTCAAGGAAGGCAAGGTCACTTCCGACGCCCGCATCACCGCTTCCATGCCCACCATCGAGCACGCCCTGAAGGCCGGTGCCAAGGTCATGGTCACTTCCCACCTGGGCCGGCCCACCGAGGGCGAGTGGACCGAGGAGGTCTCCCTGGCTCCCGTGGCCGCCGTCATGTCCGCCAAGCTGGGCAAGCCGGTGCGCCTGATCAAGGACTGGGTCAACGGCGGTTTCGACGTGGCCGAGGGTGAAGTGGTCCTGCTGGAGAACTGCCGGGTCAACAAGGGCGAGAAGAAGAACGTGGAGGAAACCGCGAAGAAGTACGCCGCCCTGTGCGACGTCTTCGTCATGGACGCCTTCGGCACCGCCCACCGGGCCGAGGCCTCCACCTACGGCGTGGCCCAGTTCGCCCCCACCGCCTGCGCCGGCATGCTGGTTTCCGAGGAACTGGAAGCCCTGGCCAAGGCCCTGGCGGCCCCCGCCCGGCCCATGGTGGCCATCGTCGGTGGCTCCAAGGTGTCCACCAAGCTCACCGTGCTGGAAGCCCTGTCCGAGAAGTGCGATCAACTGGTGGTGGGCGGCGGCATCGCCAATACCTTCCTGGCCGCCACCGGCAAGAACGTGGGCAAGTCCCTGTGCGAGAACGACCTGATCCCCACCGCCCAGTCCCTCATCGAGAAGATGAGCAAGCGGGGCGCCACCATCCCCATCGCCGTGGACGTGGTGTGCGGCAAGCAGTTCGACGCCAACGAGCCTGCCGTGGGCAAGGATGCCGGTGCCGTGGCCGACGACGACATGATCTTCGACATCGGACCCAAGTCCGCCCAGGAACTGGTGGACATCATCATGAAGGCCGGCACCGTGGTGTGGAACGGCCCCGTGGGCGTGTTCGAATTCGACCAGTTTGGCGAAGGCACCAAGGCCATCGCCAAGGCCATCGCCGAGACCAAGGCCTTCACCCTGGCCGGCGGCGGCGACACCATCGCCGCCATCCAGAAGTACGACATCTACGACAAGGTGTCCTACATCTCCACCGCCGGCGGCGCCTTCCTGGAATACCTGGAGGGCAAGGTTCTGCCCGCCGTGGACATCCTGGAAAAGCGGGCGGCCGGCTGATGCGAGTGAGGAGAGAGGAGTGAGGAGTGAGGGAAAACCCATCCTGCCTCTTCGCTCCTCACCCTACACCCCTCACTCCTCACTGCGCACTCTCCATGCTCCGTAGAACCAAAATCGTTGCCACCCTGGGCCCGGCCTGTTCCGACCCCAAGGTGCTGGACCGGATGATCGAGGGCGGGGTGGACGTGGTCCGCCTCAACTTCTCCCACGGCACTCCGGAAGAACATCAACAGCGTTGCGAACTGGTCCGTTCCCTGGCCAAGACCCGGGGCCGGGCCGTGGGCGTGCTGGTGGACCTGCAGGGCCCCAAGATCCGCATCGGCAAGTTCAAGGACGGCAAGATCACCCTGAGCCCGGGGGACAAGTTCGTCCTGGACGCCACCTGTGAACTGGGCGACCAGGGCCGGGTGGGCCTGGACTACAAGGAACTGGTCCAGGACGTGGCCCGGGGCGCCACCCTGCTGCTGGACGACGGCCGCATCGAGATGTGGGTGGAAGAGGTGGTCGGCACCGAGGTCCACTGCAAGGTGGTCCAGGGCGGCACCCTGTCCAACAACAAGGGCATCAACCGCAAGGGCGGCGGCCTGTCCGCCGCTGCCCTGACCGAGAAGGACATCGAGGACATCAAGACCGCCGCCTTGATCAAGGCGGACTATCTGGCCGTGTCCTTTCCCCGCTCCGCCGCCGACATCCAGCAGGCCCGGGAAATCCTCCGGGCCGCCGGCGGCAAGGCCTGGATCGTCTCCAAGATCGAACGGGCCGAGGCCATCGAGGCCCTGGAGGAAATCATCGCCGCCTCCGACGCCATCATGGTGGCCCGGGGCGACCTGGGTGTGGAAGTGGGCGACGCCGCCGTGCCGGCCCTGCAAAAGCGCATGATCCGGGCGGCCCGGGACCAGAACAAGGTGGTCATCACCGCCACCCAGATGATGGAGTCCATGATCTCCAGCCCCATCCCCACCCGGGCGGAAGTGTCCGACGTGGCCAACGCCGTGCTGGACGGTACCGACGCGGTGATGCTGTCGGCGGAGACCGCCGCCGGCAAGTATCCGGTGGAGGCCATCCAGGCCATGCACCGGGTCTGTCTGGAGGCGGAGAAGGAATACGACTCCATGGCCGGGGCCCGGGGCATCGACCAGGGGTTCCTGCGGGTGGACGAGGCCATCGCCATGTCCGCCGCCTTCACCGCCCTGCACCTCAACATCAAGGCCATCGCCGCCATGACCCAGTCCGGGTCCACGGCCCTGTGGATGTCGCGGATCAGCACCCACGTGCCCATCTACGCCTTGACGCCCGAGGTGGATACCCGTAGAAAAGTCACCCTGTTCCGGGGCGTCTACCCGGTCAACTTCAAGCCCGCCACCAACGACCGGGACGTGTTGCTGGCCGAGGCGGAAGACGAACTGCGGCGCCGGGGTGCGGTGCGCAACGGCGACCTGATCCTGCTCACCATCGGCGAACCCATCGGCAAGCCGGGGGGCACCAACACCATGAAGATCGTTCGCGTGGGCGAACGGAAGAAGGCTTGATGGAGTCCAGAGTGGAGAGTCGAGAGCCGAGAGAAAAACCTCTCTGCCCCCTTCTCTCGACTCTCGACTCTCCACTCTCGACTGATTGATCAAGGAGAAAACGATGGCTCTGATTTCACTGCGTCAACTGCTGGACCACGCTGCCGAGCACGGCTATGGCCTGCCCGCCTTCAACGTCAACAACATGGAACAGGTCCAGGCCATCATGCAGGCCGCCGCCGCCACCGACAGCCCGGTGATCCTGCAAGGCTCCGCCGGTGCCCGTTCCTACGCCGGTGAGCCCTTCCTGCGCCACCTGATTCTGGCCGCCATCGAGCAATATCCCCAGATTCCCGTGTGCATGCACCAGGACCACGGCGCCTCCCCCAGCATCTGCTTCCGCTCCATCCAGTCCGGCTTCTCTTCCGTGATGATGGACGGCTCCCTGGGCACCGACGGCAAGACCCCTTCCACCTATGAATACAACGTCAACACCACCCGCCACGTGGTGGAACTGGCCCATGCCTGCGGCGTGTCCGTGGAAGGCGAACTGGGCTGCCTGGGCTCCCTGGAGACCGGCAAGGCCGGCGAGGAAGACGGCCACGGCGCCGAAGGCGTGCTGGACCACTCCTCCCTGCTGACCGACCCCAACGAGGCCGCCGACTTCGTCAGCAAGACCCACGTGGACGCCCTGGCCATCGCCATCGGCACTTCCCACGGCGCCTACAAGTTCACCCAGAAGCCCACCGGCAAGGTGCTGCGCATCGACCGGGTCAAGGAAATCCACGCCCGCATCCCCAGCGTCCACCTGGTCATGCACGGTTCCTCCTCGGTGCCGGAAGACTGGCTGGCCATCATCAACAGCTACGGCGGCGACATGGGCCAGACCTACGGCGTGCCGGTCAGCGAGATCGTCGAAGGCATCAAGAACGGCGTGCGCAAGGTGAACATCGACACCGACCTGCGCATGGCCTCCACCGGTGCCATCCGCAAGCACCTGGCCGAAAACAAGTCCAACTTCGACCCGCGCAAGTTCCTCAAGGAAGCCACCAAGGCCATGAGCGGCATCTGCTCCGCCCGCTACGAAGCCTTCGGCGCCGCCGGCAAGGCCAGCAAGATCGGCAAGATCTACAACCTGGAAGACATGCAGAAGCGCTACGACAAGGGCGAGCTGGATCCCAAGGTGAACTGAGCGAGTCGGTAGTCGGTAGTCGGTAGTATGCAGCCGGTAGCGGGGGCCCCAGCCCTCCTACCGGCTTAACCATTTGTGGAAGCCCTATGAACGCGGATGCCCTATACGAATCCTCCATCAAGAGCCTGCCCCTGATCCATCGCGGCAAGGTGCGCGACATCTACGCCATCGACGACCGGCGCATGCTCATCGTCACCACCGACCGGCTGTCGGCCTTCGACGTGGTCCTGCCCACCCCCATCCCGGACAAGGGCAAGGTGCTCACCGCCGTGGCCGATTTCTGGTTCGCGCGGTTGGCCCCCATCCTGCCCAACCAGTTGACCGGCGACGCGCCGGAATCGGTGGTGGCCCCGGAGGAACGCCCCCAGGTGGCCGGCCGGGCCGTGGTGGTGAAGCGCCTCAAGGCCCTGCCGGTGGAAGCCATCGTGCGCGGCTACCTGGTGGGCAGCGGTTGGGCCGACTACCAGAAGACCGGCCAGGTGTGCGGCATTCCCCTGCCCCCCGGCCTGCGCCAGGCCGACAAGCTGCCCGAGCCCCTGTTCACGCCGTCCACCAAGGCCGCCGTGGGGGCCCATGACGAAAACATCAGCTACGCCCAATGTGCCGACCTGCTGGGCGCCGACCTGGCCGCCCGGGTGCGGGATGCGGCCATCGCCCTGTACAAGGCGGCGGCGGACTACGCCCTGACCCGGGGCATCATCATCGCCGACACCAAGTTCGAGTTCGGCCTGGATGAAGCGGGCACCCTGACCCTCATCGATGAGGTGCTCACCCCCGACTCATCCCGCTTCTGGCCAGCCGACCAGTACGCCGTCGGCAGCAACCCCCCCAGCTACGACAAACAATACGTGCGCGATTGGCTCACTGCCTCCGGCTGGAACAAGCAGGCTCCGGGGCCGGCGTTGCCCGCCGAGGTGGCGGCCCGCACCGCCGAGAAATACCGGGAGGCCCTGCGCCGCCTGACCGGTTGACCGGCCCGGCCCCCCGGCACCGGGGGCCTGTCCTTCCCTCCAGACGACACTCAAGAACCCATCGGGCCTGCCGATAAGACCCGGGTGAATCTCGTTAAGCCCGGGCCTGGTGAGGGGTCGGGGTGCCTGAGTTGCTTTGGTAAGGAAGAAAACATGAGCGTACTGCTGCGCCCGGGCCGCAAGCTGGTGGATCGTCTCGGCTTCACCCAGAAACTGCTGCTGCTGGGCGGGCTCTTCCTGGTCCCCCTGCTGATTCTCCTGAAAACGGTGATTTCAGCGGAGTTGGAGGTGATTGACTTCGCTTCCCGGGAACGGGAGGGCGTGCAACTGATCCTCCCCCTGCGGGACTTGCTGCAAGCGGCCCAAGGCCACCGGGGCACGGCCCAACTGGTGCTGGGGGGCAACCCGGAGGCCCGGGCCAAGCTGGCTGATTTCCAGGCCCGGGCCCAGGCCGCCCTGGCCAAGGGGGATCAGGTGGATCAGGCTGCGGGTGCCCGCCTGGAGACCACGGCGACCTGGAAGGCGGTCAAGACCGCCTGGGAAGACACCCGCAACAACGCACTGCTGGGCAGCCAGGGGGACAGTTTCGCGCGCCATGGCGTGTTCATCGACGCGGTGCTTGCCGCCATTACTGCGGTGGCGGACGCTTCCTACCTGACCCTGGATCCGGAACTGGTGTCCTATTACCTGATGGACAGCCTGACCGTACGCCTGCCCCGGCTGGCCGAGACGGCCGGTAAACTGCGGGGCCTGGGCAGCGGCATCCTGACCCGGGGCGCCGCTACCCAGGAAGAACTGGTGACGGTGAACCTGCTGTTGAGCCGTATCCAGGAGGATAGGGCTTCCCTGGAGGGCAATTTCAGCAAGGTGTTCGGCGCCAGCCCGGAAAGCCGGGAAGCCCTGGCCACTGCCGTCAGCCAGGCCAGGTCCCAGTTGGATGCCCTGGCCGGCCTGGTGGAAAAGGAGGTGCTGGGCAAGGGCCGCACCGGCCTTGAGCCGGCGGCCTATTTCGCCAAGGGCACGGCGGCCGTGGACGGTGTCTATGATCTGTTCGATCGCGCCGCGCCGGAATTGGACCGGCTGTTGCTCAAGCGCGTCACCGACAACCAGGCCAGGATGACGGGCACCCTGGCCATGTTGGCCCTGGCCATGCTCCTGGTGGCCTACCTGTTCTGGAGCCTGCGTGACGGCCTCATGGAAGCGGTTCACCATGTCCACGATGGAGCCCGGCGCATGTTGCAGGGGAAATTCGACGAACCCTTCGCCGTGGCCAGCCGGGACGAACTGGGCAGTATTGGCGCTTCCCTGGATGAGATGCAGAGCCAATTGCGAGCCAGGATCGAACAGGAGCGGGCGGAAGCCGCCGCCAACCTGCGCATCCGCATCGCCCTGGACAGTTCGGCGGTGGGCATCACCATATCGGACGAGCGGGCCCTGCTCATCCACATGACCCCCAGCGCCCGATCCCTGCTGCAACTGTTGTTGGGCCGGGGGGGCAACGTGGACGGCCTGCCCGGCACCAAGCTGTCGGCCATCTTCACCGATCCGGCAGCGGCGGAGCGCTTCGACCACGCCGTGGTGTCTGGCGAGGAGGTGGACCTGGTGTTCAACGGCCGGCACCTGCGCCTGGTGGCCCGGCCCATCCGGGACCAGGCTGGCAACGTGCTGGGCCGGGTCACCCAATGGCTGGACCGTACCGAAGAAGTGTCGGTGGAGAAGGCGGTGGCGGGACTGGTGGAGGCGGCGGCGGCCGGCGACTTCAGCCAGCGTCTGGACGCCACGGGCA
>DYIY01000039.1 GCA_020723405.1 Thiobacillus denitrificans
TGTCTCTCACCTGGGCATCACCCAGGCCGGCGCGCAATACCGCCAGGTCCATCGGGTTCTGGCTGCTGGCCGGCGCCAGGGCCTGGAGAACGGCACCGGGAAGATCAAGGCTGGTCATGGCGGGGCTCCTCGGCGGCATCGCGCCGGGACATGGCCAGCTGGCAGCGAGCGGCGGTGGCGCGCAGGGTGCGGTTTTCCTGCTCCAGTTCGTCCTGGTAGTCGAAACGGCCCACGGCGCCGAACACGAGCAGCACGGCCACGAGAAAGGCCGTCATGGCCAGGGGGTTGGTATGGGTGTTGTCGGACATGGTTGTCTCCCTCACAAAGCGCGGATCACGTCGCCGGTGACCAGCTCTTCGCCGCCCTCGGCGGCCTTGTTCATGGCCTTGGTGACCAGGTTGTTCACGGCCAGCGGGTGCAATTGACTGTGGGTCCGGTTACCGACGGTTTTCTCCAGGCGCTCGCGGATGGCGCCGTAGGCGTCGGGCGCCAGCACCTGGCGCACGTCCAGGGACTTGCGCGTGAACTTGTGGGCCAGGTAGTCCTCCAGGTGCCCGCCCAGGGGATCAAGCGTGACGGTCTCCAGGCGGCGGATGACTTCGCGGAGTTCCGGATGGCGCGACTCGTCCAGCAGATGATCCAGTTCCGGCTGGCCGATGAGGATCACGCCCAACAGCCTGCGGTGGCCGTGCTGCAACTCCAGCAGACGCTTGATGGTCTTCAGGGTGGCCGGCAGCAGGCTGTGGGCCTCCTCGATCATCAGCAACACCGTGCGCTTCTCCTCGCCACCGGTCACAGCCACCAGGGCGTCCCGCACCTTCTCGGTGAGCCGCTGCATACTCTGGGGCGCGCGCTCGCCGGTGGTGGCGCCGAGGATGCATTCCAGCAGCCGCCGCGCAGTCAGCTTGGTCTTCATGCTGGTCAGGTCCACGTCGAGAACGGAAGGCGAGCAAATGGTGACGTGTACCCGCTCCTTGTCGATGCGTTCGTACAGGTCGTTGAACAGGGTGGTCTTGCCGCTGCCGGATTCGCCCACCACGGCTAGGAACCCGTTGAAGCGGGCCGCCGCGAACATGGCCTCGCGCACGTAACGCTGATCGTCGGAGAGAAACACGTCGCCCGGGCCCTGGATTTCATCCACGAAGGGGTCCACGGCCATGGAGAAATAGCGTTTTGTTTCGGGGTAGAGCATTTCACGGTCTCCGATCGGATCGATGATGAGGTCTGGCGTCTGCCTGCCCTGGCCCACGTGGACGCCAACGGGGTGCTGGTTGCGAGAGGCGTCGTCCACCTCGATCTCCCAGATCGCGCGGAGGTCATTCCGCGCCACACCCTGTTCCAGCAGCCAGTCTTCCGCCTGCTTTGCCAGCCAGGCCTGGGGGGTTTTCCTCGGCCAGATGTTCCAGTTAAGAATCTGTGTCGCGGCGGAATGGGACAGGGGGTGGCCATTAGCCTGCCGCATCGATTTCGCCCAGGTTTTCTGGTCGATGCCGTGGCGCTGCAGGACCCCACGTAGCTTGAGCGGCATATAAGGGTTCCCCTTGCAATCAGTCTGTCGGCGCGCGGCGGTGTCCATGGCGGCCTCCGGAAGTGTTGGCATGCATTACAATCTCCTTGCGTCAAACGGCCCTTGCGGGCCAACTCGCCGGCCTCCGGGCTCCACCCCGGTGGCCGGCACCCGTCAACTCACCAGGGCCAGCTTCGGCCGCTGGGTGTTTTCCACAGCCGCCCGCAACGCGGCGGCCACCTGTTCCAGGTCCTGTTCCATCACCCCATCCGGCCAACCCGCCTTCAGTCGTCGCATGTGGCCGCGCGGATCGTCCTTCCAGCTCGGCACCCTGTCCCGCAGCACGGTGGCGGCCTGGATGTGGCTCATGGGCTTGGCCTCCACGCTGGCCCGCTGGGGCACGTTGATCTCACTTCCCCGGCGCGGCAGTCCGGCGGGCAGGTCGATGTCCGCCAGGTGGCTGTGGGCCTTGAGGCCCTTGCCATCGTTGAACTCGGCAAATGGGGCGGCCTGCTTCTGGCGCGCTGCGGCGGCGTCACGCTCCGGATAGGCGCGGGCATCCATGCGCTTTGCCGCCTGGTCCGCCGCCGTCTCTGGCATGGCCTTGTAGGTCTCGCCCCACACCGGCGCATCCACTGGGAAGCCGTTGGCGTCCGGCGCGGGCTGGGCCTCCAGGCGGTAGAACACGTCCGCCCCGTCATAGCGGGTGATGCGCACATGCACGGCGCAGTCGCCGAACAGCAGGGGCCGCACCATGATCTTGTCGCCGTTGACGATGCCGTCCAGGCCGTCCACCCGGTATTCCCGCGTGGCACCGGCGGCCGGGTGGCGCAGGGTGAACGCCATGCCCCGCACGGTACGTTCCTGTTCCTTGCCTTCCAGCAGCGCCCGGCAGGCCTCCACGGCGGGCAGGATGCGCAGCTGCTCGGCCGTGATGCGCCGCCACAGGTGATAGCGGGCGATGGGATCCAAGCCCCGGCGGCGCAACCGGCAGTCTTCCCGGGCAATGAGGTCCGCGTTGAAGGCGTTCTGCCAGTTAAGGACGGCAGTGTTGAGCTCATCCACGGTGTGCACCGGCTCGAACTTCAAGCGGCTTTCGAACTTGGTCTCCACCAGGTTGTTGCCATTTTCCACGCCGCCCTTGACCCGGGCATGACCGGCCGCGTGTTCGATGGGCGTCACCTCCAGGCTGGCCAGCAGGGCCTTGATGGCGTGGGCCGTGTTAGCGCTTCCCTTGTCCCACACCAGTATGCGCGGCACGCCGTGGAATTCGCGTCCGTCCTGTCTGCCCCAGGCCCACATCAGAAAGTCGAACAGGATGGCCGGGTTTTCACCCGCCGCCTCGTAGTAGCGCACCGCCAGGATGGCGCTGGTGTGGTCGTAGAGCACGTAACGCCACACCTTCAATTTCACCTTCGCGTAGTTGTCCAGCTTGTTCTTGTAGAAGCGGTCCGCTTCCATCATCTGTTGCTGGCCGCGCAGGTAGTACAGCACGCACAGGCTCGGGTCCACCTGGTGCACGTGGTTGGGATGCAGGCTGCGCATGCGCACCGGGGCATCCGCCTTGGCCTGGGTGTCCAGATCCAGCCTGCGGGCGCGCATCAGCTGGTTCAAGCGGCCATTGCCCACCGGCAGGCTGATCTCATTGGCCGCCATGATGCTGGCCCCCACCGTGGTGGCCAGGGTGCGCTTGCCGTTGGCCCGCACCGCCTCCCGCTTCATAGCCGCCAGCATCTCCAGGTCTTCCACCGGCACGCAGGTGCTGCCCTTGTCGCTGCGCGCCTTGCGGCCGCTATGCCAGCCCACCTCCTTCTTCAGGCGCCCGTAGAGCTTGGCGCGGCTCCAGCCCAGGAAGGCGCAGGCCTCGCCGGCCACGTCCGCCCCCTTGGGCGCGGCGTCCAGGCGGCGCGCCACCTCGGCCAGATAGGCGCGGATGTCGGGATTCAGCGGCATGGCGGCCTCCTCAGTCCGGCTCAACCTGGTTGTCTGGCAGGATGTAGGTCTTGTCCATGGCCACGTAGCCGGCCAGCTTGAGCTCATACTGGTTCCGCACCCCGGCGGCCAGGGTGCACAGCCGCTCGATCTGCTCGCCCAGGCGGAACACCACGCCCTTGTAGGCTTCCATGAGCGGAGAATCCTCGTCGATCTGGCCATACACCACCTCGGTGGCGTCGATCAGCAGCAGATGCTTGGCCAGAATCTCGTCCATGATCTTGCCGATGCCGTGAGTATCGTCCTTCAGGCCGTCGATGGTTTCCGGCCACTCCGCGTCCTTCACGGCGGAATGGCGCGGCTTGTGGGCCTGGGTCGCCAGCTCGTCCAGCTTGGCGTTCTTCTCCGCCAGAACCCGGTCCTTGGCGTCACCGTTGGCACGGGCGTCGCGCAGAGCCTTCTTGAGTTCGCTGGCGCTCATGGTGTCGATCTCGTCCAGGGTCAATCCCGCCACCGTGCCGCCCTCCTGCAGGGCCGCCAGGTCGTCGTCGTCCAGGGTGACCAGTTCCAGGAACTTGCCGGACTCGTCCACGTGATTGGCAAAAAGCGCCAAATTGGCGCTTTTGGCGGTCTTGATCGCCGCCTGCATGAACCGCTGCGCGGTGCGACTGGAGAAGCCGAGCAGCTCGATGCGCCGGGTGAAATCCCCGTGCGGCGTCATCTCCTTCAGGAGCACGAGGCGCGTGCCCACCGCCAGCAGGGCTTCCACGCTGCGCCGCTGGTAAAAGCGGATTTCGTCTTCCAGGGCGCCCACGGTCAGGCTGCCGTCGTAGCCCAGCTGCTCGGCCAGGGCTCGCGCGTTGGCCTGGACCTGGTTGTGTTCGTTTGCCACGGCGACCAGGCCGGGGGTGATGGCGCGCTCGGCGGCCAGGGTCTCGGGGGTGTCGGTAATGAGGCTTTCGCGGGGGGTGCGGGCCATGATGTCCTCAGCGTTGGTGGATGCGTTGGTGGAGTTCCTGGTAGCGGCCGGCAGCCTGCTCCAGGTCGTGCAAGATGCCGCTGGCGGCGCGCGCCAGGCGCACACTGGGGCGGATGCGCCCGGTTTCCGGTACCCGCTCGGCAAAGCCCGCCTGCTCCAGGGTGGCCACGTAGCGGGTCACGAGGGATGGCGACAGGCGCGCCGCCTGGGCGATCTCGCCGGGTGACATGCCGTGGGCGAAGTGGCGCAGCAGCACGTCCAGCACCTCCAGTACCTTGAGCGCGGATTGCGCTGTCGGGGTCTTATTCCGCTCAGTCATGAATCCGCTCCCGTTTGGTGAACCAACCTCCGCCGATGGAGGCGAGCACGCACAGGCCGGAAATTTCGCGGTGGCGTAACAGTTCCCGGACGCGCCAGAAATCGATGCGGTTACTCATGGCCAAACTCCAGTTCCGGCTCCGCCGCGCGCAGGGTGTTTTCCCGGTGCCATGCCAGGGCCTCCAGGGCGCCGTTGATCTCTCCCGCCACCTGGTCGGCGTCCGACCGGCCGTTCGCGAAGTTGAGCAAGGCGCCCACCGCGTCATTGAGTACCGCCTGGAGGCGGCGCACGTCCTCGCCCTCGGGCAGGCGACCGTGGGGGATGTCAATCAACAGCTTGCCGGCGCTGTGGGCCAGGTAGCGGGTGATGAAGTCGCAGCCGCATGCATGCTGGAACGCAAGAATCTTGCGGCCCGGGATGCTGCCGTGGCGCTCCCAGTCGTAGATCGTGAACTTGGAGTTCTCGTTGGCCAGCTCGGCGATGCGCTCCACGGATCGGTTATGCACCGCCAGGGCGTAGTCCTTGCACAGGCCTATGGCCTCGCCAAAGCTGCGCGGGTTGGCCTTCTTCCAGATCTTCTTGCTCATTTGCGGGGGGCTCCTTGGGGGTGGGCCAAAACAAATTCCGGTTTTGCGTCTAGGAAAGCCGTTTTCCGTTGGGTAAAGTCAGGGCGTGACATGGATGAATGGAGGGCGCGATGGATGCGGATGTCAGGCGGCACTTCCCGCCATGGGTGAGCGATCAGAGGGACGCTCAGATCGAGGCGCTGCGCTTTGCATTTCTGGAGCTTGCTCGGGCGCTGCATGAGCATGGCGCGCTGGACATGAACGCGGTTTCAGGAAACCTGGGCAACGGGCAATGGCTATATGCGGGCAAGTCGCCGGACACGGCGGCGGCGGTTGCATGGCTTGCGGATTCGCTGGCTGCCACGCGTGGCGAATTAGGGCCGCCGCCGCATCGCCGATGAAGGGGAGACGCGGCATGACTTCGACGGCTATGTCGTTGTCCGACCACGCTGGATCTGCCAAGAGTCGCAACCGGTGCATGCGCGCATCGGGGATCAGGGCAAGACAAGCGGATTCAGTCAGGCGGGAGATGGACTGGAATGGGTGGGGCTTCATGATCGCCTCAGGCCGCCAGCTGGCCGGGAGCGGCCTTGAGGCCGGCGCGCACGGCGATTTCATGGGCCTGGCCGTAGTGGGCCTTGTAGACGCCGTTCAGCACACGGTACACGTCCAGGCGCTTGAAGCCGTTCTCGTCGGCCCACTGGCCGATGGTCTTGCCTTGGGCGCGCAGGCGAGCCTTGAAGGTTTGGGAAGTCATGAGGGTCTCCTGGGTCATGGTTAGGAGCGGGTGATGTGGAATGCGGATAACGTCATGGCGGCAGCAGCGAGCGTGAGTGCCGTGGTGGCGCTGATCGACTTGTGGTGGAAAAGGAAACCGAGCAAGGAGTCGGGCATGAACACCCCCAATACGGACACGACGGCGGAAATACAGTGCAAGGCCCCGGCGATCAGCATCACGCGCCGCACCCGGAGCGGATCGACCGTGGCACTGGTGTGCATGGTCATGGGCTTGAGCAATCTGGCCTGGCTGCAATTCGGGCCGTCCGCCTCGGCGCCCTTGTCCACCGGCAACGCCGCCAGCATCGCGGTGTCAGCGTCGCTGTTGCTTGCCTGCGTTGCGCTGCTGTTCAGGGGGTGAGCGTAGATTTCTCTTTGCACTTTCTTTGCGCGTTAAATGGCGTTGGATTGAAGCATAGGAACTGATAAGTTCCATGTCAAGGGGAAATCATGAGTTCCATTGGAGAGCGTTTGAGAGAGCAGAGGGAGGCGGTGGGAATGTCTCAAACTGATATCGCCTTGATCGCTGAAGCTGCTGGCGTGCCTGGCGCAACGAGACAATCTCAGGCGAGGTACGAGAAGGGGACTCAAGTACCCAGTGCTGCCTATCTAGCGGCTCTCGCTGCTTCAGGCATTGACGTGCTCTACATTCTGACGGGGCAGCGTGGGGCGGCTGTGCCGCTTCCTCCAGATGTGGCCTTGCTCGTCGAGCGCTACCGCGCCAGCCCGCGCGAGCTGCGCGATGCCGCCTTGCGGGTGCTGCTGGGCGGCGACGCGCCCGAGTCCCGGGGCCACCAGGTCAAGCAAAAGGTTTCAGGGAATGCCAACCAGGTGGTTGGCTTTAACGCGGGAGTCGTCAATGAGAAGAAGTCGAATCGCCCAGGAGGTAAGCGGCAGCGGTAACCAGACCAGTGCTTACACGGGCACCCAGCAGCAGATCCACAACAACCAGCGATACACGCTGGAGATTCATCTGAGCGCACCAGTCAGGCCGCCGCTCTTTTCGTTTCAGCACATGTGCATCCACGTCTCCCTCGATACGGGAAGTGCCATCGCAGATGGCTGACGGTAGTGCAATGGACAGGTCCAGCACGGCCCCAGGGCCGGCGCAATCGTTATCGGCTTTAACTGGAGGGAGTACTCATGCAGGGATTCATGGAACGCATCCGCCAACATGCGGAGCACGTCAAGAACGTGGGGGTGCATTGCGCCACCGAAGAGACCACCAAGCAGGCGCTGATCCTGCCCTTGTTGGACATTTTGGGATTCAGCCCCTTCGATCCAACTCGGGTTAAGGCGGAATTCAGCGCTGATTTCCCAGGCGCCAAGGCCAGCGAGCGCGTGGACTATGCCTTGTTCTGCCACCAGGTTTCGGTGATGTTTATCGAAGCAAAGGCCTGGGGCGAAAAGCTGACAAACCATTGTCCACAGCTGGCCCGCTACTTCAATGCCACACCGGAAGTCGCCATTGCTGCCATCACCAACGGCCGTGAATGGCGATTCTTCACCGATCTGGTCAACAAGAACGTCATGGACACCGACCCCTTCCTGGTGATTGATTTCGAGCACCTGGATGAAGCGCTGATCAGCCGCCTGTACCGCTTCAGGCACGATGAATTCCAACCTGACGCACTGAGAACACTCGCGGAAGAAAGTGTGTATCTCAATGCCTTCAAGGCGGTGATCAAGGCCAGCGTGCTGGACTGTGATGCGGATTTCGTGCGTTACGTGGCCAACAAGTCCACCGTCCAGCGAACCTTGACGGCAAAGTTCATGGAAACCATTACCCCCATCGTCAAGCAGGCGGTTGCCCAGTCCATGAGTGAAATGGTGGCCAACAGCCTGTCAGCGCCGGTGCCTACCCCAGTGCCCCCACCACCGGTTGATGTCACGGTGGCGAAGGATGACCCCAGGGCAGATCTTGTCGATCCCGCGAATCCCCGCGTCATCACCACCTATGCCGAGCGCCGGCTCCTGGAAGTCATTATCGAAACCCTGGGTGAAGAGGCCGACATCATCGGTAAGGACACGGAAAGCTATTTCACCGTGCTCTACCAGGGCAAGGTCAATCGCTGGCTGGTGCGCTATTTTGCCGATGGCAAGAACCCTCGCATCCAGGTTGCCGTGCCACTGACCGAGGAGCGTAAGCGGGAAATCGCCCGCGCCGGTCTCCAGCTGGGCAGTGGTGATTCCATCTTGCTCCCCAAACCCGATTACCTCATGCGCTTGCCGGGGGTCATTTTTGATGCCTACGACTTCTGCAAGGATGATATGAACTTCAAACGAACGGGGGCTGCGATCTGAGCGCCCCCGTACCCCTCCCGGCATTCATCCCATGCCACGGTAGCCTCTCCACCAATAAAATCGGCCTCAACCGATTTAAAAATCGTTTAAACGGCATGCGCGTGGGTCGGTGTCCGGCGACACCGCCCCATCCGATTAGAATGAACCGGACAAGTGAACTTAAGGGATGCTCCATGTCCATCGTTTGGCGACAATTGATGTTAGCCCTGCTTCTGGCGGCGGCCGTAGCCGGGTCCATCTGGTACCTGGCTGAATACCGCCCCAAGCAGACGGCCCTGCAGGCCGTGTCCGATGAGATGGTGGATCCCTGGTCGGCCCGGTTTCGCAACGTCACCAAGCCCCGCGCCAACGTGTATTGTGGCGAGGTGAACGCCAAGAACCGCATGGGAGCCTACACGGGGTTCAGCCGCTTTGCGGTGATGGTGCCTAGTGGCGGAAAGCCCTATGTGGTCATGGATGATGAGCAACGCCCCAGCCAGTTGCTGGTCGATTGGTGCGGCGCATCTGGTTGAACGCTTTACCTGGGCCCCGCTGAACCCTTTCAGTCTTACCCCGCCCCCCGGCCGCCGCGACACTGGCGGCCATGTCTCGA
>DYIY01000020.1 GCA_020723405.1 Thiobacillus denitrificans
CGTGCCGGGCGCTGCCCGGACTCCCTGTGTGTTGTGGTTGAAGATTTGTGGGGGGAATTTAGTCCTTGGGGGGAGGGAATGGCAAGGGGGAGGCGAGCAGGAAAAAGGGGTATTCCCGGATTTCCCAGCAAAATCAGGCCGTGATGTGTGCCGACGGGGCTATCTGCTGCTTGGTGGTGAGATCGGGATCAGCCAGGTCACTCCGCCACACAGACTTCCCGGCGCAAGACCGCCACCAGGGTGCGGCCCAGCAGACCGGCGATGACCACGCTGGCAACGCCCAGCAGGATGCCGGCCAAGCGCAGGAACGGCAGGCCGCCGCCATGCTCGAACATGGCCAGGCTGGCGACGGTGATGGCCGTGAGAGGGAAGGAATAGGCCCACCAGGAGAGGAAGAACTTCAGGCGGGTGAACTGGCGGAACTGGGAGAACAGCAAGAGGGTGAAGAAGAGGGCGCTGTGATAGAGCACGTGGGCAAAGGCGTCCACCTCACCGCCGTTGAGTTTCAGGTAGGAGATGAAGCCCACCGCCGGCGGGGCGATGAGGATGAACAGGGTGGGCATGAGCCGCTCGGGCAGGCTGCCGTGGAAGATCACCCGATACAGGATGATGGCCAGCAGCAGGGGCCAGAACAGCATACCGATGCTGAAGAAGAACCAGGAGACTTCAGGGGGTGCATGGACCACCCCGGCGATGGGCACCAGGATGTTGCCCACCACGGGAATGAACCAGGCCGGGTTGAGATGGACGATCTCGAACTTGGTCTGGTGCATCCACTGGCTCATGGCGTGGAGGGTAAGCAGCAGGTGCATGGCCGATCCGGCCAACCAGAGGAGTTTGGAGTAGGGGGTCGAGACGGGGAGCCAGGCGATGGACAGCAGGATCAGGGCGATGCTCACTGCCGGCACGAAATTCATCTTTACCGGATGGGCCCATTCCAGCATGGCGGCGCCACGGTAGCGCAGGATCTTCATGGTGTAGAGCAGCGCCAGCAGCAGGAACAAGCCGGTGGACAGGCCCAGCAGCCAGGGGCTGACGGATACGGGCAGGCTCAGCAGGTCCTCGGCCTTGTGCCAGGCGATGGTGAGGCCGGTGAGGCCCATGATCATGGCAAACCAGGCGATGGGGAAATGCTGGAGACGGGGGGCGGATGGGTCGGACATGCTGAAGGGAGCAGGGTGAGGGGCGGGCCGGCTGGCCCGCCCCGGGGGCTTACAGGGGTTTCTTCATGGACAGCACGCCGCGGATCATGCCCGGGGCGTAGCCGACGGCCTTGTCATGGGGATACTCGGCGGCCAGCTTGTCCTTGACCTCGGGGGACAGCTTGTCGGCAGGTCCATGGCAATTCACGCAGACGGGCTGGGTCACCAGGGCCTTGGCGTAGCGGAAGACCTTGCCGTCGGGGGTGTCCACCACGGCGTGCATGTCCAGGGTTTCAGGCTTTTCGCCTGCGGCCAGCCGCTTGTCCAGGTCAGCCAGGGCCTGGCTTTCCCAGGCATCGGGCACGGCCTTGGGATTGCGGTTGTTGGGGCTCACCCGGCGGATCTGGAAGCCGGTCTTCTCCATGGCCGCCTTGGCAATCTGGGGGGCTTTTTCCTTGCAGACGCCGATGGCATTGGCCGGACCACCGGCGGTCATGGCGCCCTTCAGTTCGCCGCCCAGGGTCTGTACCAGGCCGGCGGCAGTCTGCCGGGCCTCGTCGTTCAGAGCGGCCACTTTCTCGCTGGAGGGGGCGCTGGCACATCCAGCCAGCAACAGGGTGAGCAGGGAAAGGGTGGCAGTGTGCTTCATGGTCTTCTCCATATCGAATTGTGCATTTGCGGGTTTGGACTTCAGGCAAGCAGCCTCACTTGCCCATGGTCACCTTGTTCTGGTCTACGTTGTAGCTCCAGGGCAGGCCGACGTTCTTCCAGCCGTTCACCGCCCGTTTTCCCTTGTTGGGACCTTCCTTGGCCATGTCGCCCTCGAAGCCGTCCACCACCGACCAGACGTTGCTGTAGCCATAACGCCCCAGCAGGTCGGCGGACATGGCGCTGCGGTCGCCGGAGCGGCAGATCAGCACGATGGGGTCGGACTTCTCGATGCCTTTCTCCAGGGCGAAGACTTCAAACTGGGACAGGAAATCCGGATTGGGATTGCGCACGAAGGTGTTCTTTTCCTTGTCCCACTTGTCGTAGTGCATGGTGCCGAAGGAAGCCTGGCCATCCAGTCCATCCGGGGAGCCGACGAACAGAACTTCTTCAATGGTGCGCACGTCCACGAACAGCACCTTGGGCGCGTGCTTCTTGAGGAAATCCGGCACTTCCTTCGCCTCCAGGTAGAGGCCCATCTTGCTCACCTTGATCTTGGGCAGGGTGGCGGGGTCCACCGCCTGGGCGGTCAGGGTGTAGGTTCCGAACAGCAGGGCGATCAGCAGGGCACGCATGGTTTTCTCCTCCTCCGGGAACGACGGGCGACGGGGAGAGCCTGGGGGATGGGGTCCGGCAGGCTCCCGGGGGTGCATCAGCCCCGCAGTTTAGCCAGAACGCCGGCCAGATGGGACTGGGCATCGGTCATGGCGGCGCTGATGGCCTCGTTGCCCGCCAGGGTGGCGATGGTGCCGGGATCCTGAAGGCACAGGCGGGTCACGCCAGGGGAGACTTCGTAGGCGCAGCAGCCGCAGGGCAGCAGGGCGCCGGCGTTCATGTCGGCTTCCAGCACCCGCTTGGCGATGCCGGCGGCGCAGACGCCCAGCAGCCGGTAGGGGGGAATGTCGTGGTCCAGCTTGGCTTTCATGATGGCCTGGACATCCACTTCCGACACCACGCCCATCTTGGCCTCCATGAGGGTGGCCTTGAGTTTCTCGATGGCCTGGTCGAGGGGCAGGGGCAGATCAACGGTATGGGCGTACATAGAAGTCCTCTCAATGATGATGATGGCCCGCCACGGGGGCCTGGTTGCGCATGTGATCGGCTACCTTGACGAAAGCCTGGTGCAATTCCTGGCGCAGTTGGGGGTCCTCCACCACTTCCTCCAGGGCCAGGGTCATGCAGTGCATCCACTGGTCCCGTTCCGCGTCGCCGATGGGGAAGGGCAGGTGGCGGCGGCGCAGGAAGGGCTCCCCGTGCTTGTCCTTGTACAACTGGGGACCACCCATCCAGCCGGACAGGAAGTCGAACAGCTTTTCCCGGGAGCCCATGAGGCTTTCCGCATGCAGTTTGCGGATGCCCCAGACCTCGGGCAATTCGTCCATATGGTCGTAAAAGCGGTCCACCAGTTGCCGCACCTTGGCTTCGCCGCCGATACGCTGGTAATGGGTCAGGATGTTCATGGTGCAGTAAATATAAGCAAATGCTTATTTATAAGGGTCAAAAAAACCCACCATACAGGATGGTGGGCGCGTTTGTAACCCGGCCGGGATGAATCCCCCGGTCCGGGGTTCGGATCAGTTGGAACGATAGGTCTGGTGTTGGGTGTCCATACGGGTGGATTGGCCGGCCGTGAACTGGAACATGCAGGAATCGTCGCTGTAATCCATGAAGTTGGTGACCGGATCCAGGCCGGGGAAGCGGCTACCCGTGCAGGTATCCCGGTTGGTAGGGCAGCCGCTGGCGGCGGAGCGCTCGAAGGGCGTGTCGCTCACGCTGTCGCCGGGGTTCCGGCAGGCTCCCTGGAAGGTGTGGTACAGGCCCAGCCAGTGGCCCACTTCATGGGTGGCCGTGTCCCCCAGGTTGTAGGGAGTGGCGCTGCCGCCGGGGACGGAGGAGAACAGGATCACCACGCCGTCCATGGTGGGACTGCGGCTGTAACTGTTCGGGAAGGTGGCCCAACCCAGCAGGCCGCCACTGAGGTTGGCGGTATAGATGTTCAGAGCATCGGCACCGCCCTGGCGCAGGGCACCTTTAGCCTGGGATTCGGCGCTGGAGCCGTAGGCCATGTTGTACCAGGTGCTGTTGGTGGTGCGGTCGATGCTGACGAGATCGAAACGGAAGGGGGTGTCCACGCCGCCGGTGGCACCGCTGTAGGCCTCATTGAGGACATTGATCTGGTCGATGATCTGGCTTTCCGGCACGTCGCCGTTTTCGATGCCGGTGCCCTTGTTGATGACATGCACGTAGACGGGAATGGTCACGGAGCCTGAGGTCCGGGCAAATTCCGGGCCGGAGAACCGGGCCGTGGCGGCGGCCACTTCCCGGGCTTCGATGTCGTCCACCTGGCGGGTGCCGCAACGGGCTCCGCTCTGGATGAAAGCCAGCTTGCTCTGCCAGGAGTGGTTGTTGAGGATGAAGGGCCCCTCTTCGGCGGCCACGGCCTGGGTCGCGAATTGGGACAAGGCGAGGCCGGTGGCGGCCAGCAGGGTCAGGTGACGGATATTCATGATGCCTCCGATGTGGAAAAGGGGTCGAGTGGCCCTGGGCCGGGCAGCATCGGGACGGAGCCCCGGACGCCTGGTCGCGCAAATAGTCGAGCACACGACACGAGTATGGCAAAACCTCTTCCTGTGAAGGGTGGGATCATCCATTTGGCCTAGTTCATTACACCCAGGGACATCACTGACGGAAAATCCTGAGGTAGTGGCTTTCAAAAAAGCGCTTGGCCCAGTGAAACACCCGGCTGGAAGGCAGCAGGACGGAGCGTTTCAGATCCCGGTATACCAGGATGCCCCGGTCAATGGTGTCCACGATGCAGATGAGTTCAACCTTGAAGCGGGCGGTGGCCGGCTTGCCTTCCAGGGCCCGCAGCAGGTTCTCGGCGGCTGCCTTGGCTTGCAGATCAGCCATGTGGGCCTGCTTGGGCATCCAGTCGGGGCCGGGAAAGCTGCCCGCGTCGCCGGCCACGAACACCTTGTCCGTGCCGCTCACGCGGCAGAACTCGTCGGCCTGGAAGAAGCCCCCGGGGGACAGGGGCAATCCGGCT
Organism: Thiobacillus denitrificans; assembly: GCA_020723405.1. Taxonomy (GTDB): domain Bacteria; phylum Pseudomonadota; class Gammaproteobacteria; order Burkholderiales; family Thiobacillaceae; genus PFJX01. The sequence goes on from DYIY01000020.1 coordinate 4,897, forward strand.
TCGGGGGCCCAGGCGGCGCCGGTGAGACCGGGCATGAACAGGATCAGGTCGGCGTTCACGTGGCCCCCTTCGGTGTCCACCCCCTTCTCGCTGAAACCCAGCAGCTTGTGGCCCAGGTGGGTGTCGATGCGCCGCCGGGCCATTTCCGCCAGCAGGCCGGTCACCGCCTTTTCGCCCAGGCGCTTGCCCGGTTCGGCGGCCGGGTTGAAGAAGGTCAGTTCGATCTTGTCGCGCTTGCCCATCTGGCGCAGGTGGGTGTCCAGGCCGAACAGCAGTTCGAACATGGGCCCGCCGCGCATGGCCGACGGCTCGTTGGGGTTGCCGCCGAAGCCCAGGGCGATGCGACCCGAAGTCATGGCCGCCACCCGGTCGCGGATGGCTTCGGCCGAGGCCACGCCTTCGCACAGGGTCAGGGCATGCTCGATGCCCGGCAGCTTCTTGATGAACCGTCCGCCGCTGGCGATGAGCAGGGCGTCGTTGGCCACCTCGCCGGAATCGGTCACCACGATGCGGCCCCCCTCCTTGAGTCCGGTCACCCGGCCGGCGACGTATTCCACGCCGTGGTCCTGGAAGAAGCGGTCCAGGGGCAGGATCAGGTCAGATCCTTTGCGCAGGCCGGAAGGAATCCAGATCAGGCTCGGCAGGTAGACGAACTCCGCCTTGGGGGCGACCAGGGTGATGCGGGCCCGGGGCGCCCGGCGGCGCAGTTCCCGGACGGCGGTGAGGGCGGCGAAGCCCGCGCCGAGGATGACGATACGAGGGGACGGGGGAGTCATGGTCGCGATCAGGGGGCGAGTTTGGCTTTCACGCGGGCGATGCTGGCATCCAGTTGCGCCGAGGACTTGCGCAGGGCGTCAGCGATGCGCGGGTCCAGCATGGGGGCCATGGCGCTCGCGTTCATGCGGGAAATCATGATTCTGCCATCGGCCAGGCCATACACCGATACGCTGCACGGCATGAGGGCGGAGACGTAGCGGGTTTCCTCGTTCTTGAGCAGGGGGATGGTGTTGCCGCCGCTGGTCATTTCCAGAATGACCAGGCCGCCGGGAAGGGGCACGTTCTTCTTGGCCAACCGGGAACCCAGGTCGATCTCCGCAACCAGGTTCCAGCCGTCGGCGGCCAGTTGCTCCTTGAGGGCCTTCAGGGTGTCGGCAAAGCCGGCCTGGACGGCGTCCTCGGCAACAATGGCCCGGGGGTTGGCCGGGGAGGGGGCGGCGGGCCCCTCGGCGGCCCGGACCGGGGCCAGGTGGATCAATCCGGCCAGTGCGGCAAGCAGGAAGGTGTTCAGGGATCGGCGGCGGGTCATGGAATCGGGCTCCAAAGGGTTGAAATGACTGTGCTGGTAAGCGGGACCGGGTTTGATGCGGGACATCTCCAGGGCCCGCCCAGAAGGACTGGCGGATGGGATCGGGAGAAGGCGGTTTACCCGGGCCCCTGGCCGGCGGATCTTCATGGGGCCAGACTCCCCCTGCTGCCCAGGCCGGCATAGTAATGGGCCAGGCTGGTGATCTCGGCGTCGCTCAGTGGCCGGGCGAACATGCGCATGACTCCACCCACGTCGGACGTGCGCATGCCTTGCTTGTACATCTTCATGGCCTGGATGAAGTATTCCGGCGTCTGCCCGGCCAGGGCCGGCGTATCGGGGGTGACCCCGGATTCGCCCTGTTCACCGTGGCAACCGGCGCAGGCCGCAATGCCCCGCTTGGCATCGCCCTGGGTGGCCAGCAGCGCGCCTTTACGGGCCAGTTTGCCCTGGGTCTGGGGTGGCACGGTGGGAGCGGGCTGGCTGGCGTAGTAGGCGGCCAGGTCCGCCATCTGGGTGTCGTCCAGCAGGCTGGACACCTTGGTCATCACGAAGGCCTTGCGGTAGTGGTCCCGGCGCATGTTCTGCTTGTAGTCCAGCAGGGTCTTCATCACGTAATCGGGCTTCTGGCCGGTGAGGCTGGGCCAGTTGCGCGACGGGGAAGTGCCGTTGTCGCCGTGGCAGGCCGAGCAGTAGAGGAAGTGGTGCAGGCGCTTGCCTTCCTCAGCCCGGCCCAGAGTGGCCTTGGCCAGGGCCTGTTCCAGTTGGGCCGGTTCCCACTCGGGCATGGGCACGGCGTTGTGTCTCTCCTGGGCCTGGACGTTAGTGGCCAGACAAGTGACGGCGACCAGCAGGGCCGCCAGGGGGGGATGGAAATTCATGGCGGTCTCCTCAGGCGAAACAGTCGTTGGCAAAGGTGCGGTGCCAGTTGCGCTGGTATACCGCTTCCAGCAAGGGCTGGGCCGGAGACTCGGTGATGGGTGATACGCCGGAGGCGGGCAGTTTGACGATGCGGTTGTCCACCACCTTGAAGATGTCGGCGATGGAGACACCGTAGTGTTCCCCCGCCAGGCTGTAACAGACGTTGATCATTGACGGCTCCCCGGGGGTCCGGCCTTCGATCAGGTCGGCGATGGCCTGGACGGCCACCTTGGCCTGGGAGTTGGCCGAGTAGCCGGATTTGGGCATGGAATCCGCCACGGCAGCGTCACCGATGACGTGGACATCCTTGACGATGCTGGATTCGAAGGTGTGCCGGTCCACCGGACACCAACCCTCCCGGTTGGTGAGGCCCATGCGGAAGGCCAGGGTGCCGGCCCGCTGGGGCGGAATGTAGTTGACCACGTCGGCCCTGAAGGTGCCGGCCTGGGCCGTCACCGTGCGGCTGGCCGCGTCCACCTTGAGGACCTTGCCGCCATTGGAAGCGCTGATCCAGTCGATGCGCGACTGGGGGGTGTTGTAGCCGTAGAGGCGTTCCCAGGCCTTCTTGAAGGGCACGTCCTTGGTGAACTGGTCCTTGGGGTCCAGGATCACCACCTTGCCCGTGGGGTTGTGCCTGATCATCCATTCCGCCACCAGGGAGGCCCGTTCGTAGGGTCCGGGTGGGCAGCGGAAGGGATTGGGCGGGGCGACCAGGAGGAACGTGCCGCCCTGGGGCATGGCCCGCAACTGCTTCTGCAACAGCAGGGTCTGGGGGCCGGCCTTCCAGGCGTGGGGCAGGGTGGTGGCGGCGGCCTCCTGGTCATACCCGTCCACGTCCCCGTAGATGAAGTCGATGCCCGGGGAGACCACCAGCTTGTCGTAGGCGAGGGGAAAGCCCTCCAGCAACTGCACGGTCTTCTTCTGCGGGTCGAAGCCCACGGCCCGGTCGTGAATGACCCTGATGCCGTACTTGGCCCGCAGGGCATCGTAGGTGAAGGTGATGTCGTCCAGGTCCATGTGCCCGACCACCACATCGGTGCTGCGCAGGCAGGTGATGAAGCGCCGGACGGGTTCCACCAGGGTGATGCGCATCTGGGGTGCGGCCAGACGGAGATACTTGGCCGCCGTGGCGCCGCCGATGCCGCCGCCGATGATCACCACATGGGCGGTCCTGCTGCGGGTGCGGGCCAGGGCCGGGCCGCTGGTGAGGGCCAGGGCGCCGGCGACACCCAGGGACTTGAGGAAATCGCGACGGGAGCTGTGCATGGTGGCCCCCTTAGCGAATCCGCGAGAAATACTCGGCCACGGCCAGGATTTCCCGATCGTTGTAGCCCTTGGCGATGCGGTTCATCACTACGCTGGCACGTCGGTCCTCCCGATAGTCCTGCATGGCCTGGACCAGTTGATCCCGGTTGATGCCCGCCAGGGAAGGCATGTATTCATCGAAGCTTCTGCCCCGGGTGCCATGGCACGAGGCGCAGGTGTCGCCAATCATCTTGCCGGTGGCGATGGGAATGTCGGAGCTGATTGCGGCACCCGATGCCATGGCCAGAGTGGCCAGGAGGGCAGTCAGGCGGACGGGGTGCTGGTGGGGGCTGGGCAGCATAAATTAGCGTTCTCTAATGTTTATGGACAAAAAAAGGGGCCGGGGGGCCGGAGCGCCATTTAGCAAAGTCCATGCCAGACCAAAACGATTTCTAACCATATGTTTTCTATATGGATGAATGTCCCATTCCACGCGTTTGGAGTGTCATTAATGACGTAATTGCCAAAAATGGCGACAATTCTTGGAGGTGGGCAGGCCATATACTGGTAGCCGGCCTGCCCAGGCGCGGGGCGTCTTCGGGCCGCGGCCGGGTCTGTCAGTTGGCTTGTTTGAACACCCGGAGGAATTGGTGATCGAGAAGATCCTGTTTGAATTCCTCCGTAACCTTGCCGCCCATGGCCAGGGCAGAAGCCACGAAGGCCACCAGGGAGCGGCTCCGTGCAGCCAGAGCCACACCCGCCTGGCCCAGTAGAAGCCCGAGAAGGCGGTGGCATAGACCAGAGGCCAGGCGGCGAAGATGGCGCCGCCGCCGGTGATGAACCACACCTGGTTGCCGTCCCAATGGGAGCCCACGGCGTTGATCACCACCCGCCGTTCGGTGTCATTGCGGCCCACGAAGGGCAGCAGGGTGCCCACCCCCATGTCTTGGCCGTCCATGATGGCGAAGCCCAGCAGCAGCACGCCCACCAGCAGCCACCAGATCAGTTTCAGGGTTTCATAGTCGAACTTGGGCGCGCTTCCAGTGCAGGGAATGGGCAAAAGGGGGTGTCATTGCCGAAGAGGCGGGAATCCACTGATAGGAGGAGGTGCTGGATTCGCGTCTGTCCGGCAATGACGGGGAAACGGGTGAACATCAGGCCAGGGCCTCCTGCTCGTGGTGGTAGCGGCCGGTGCCCAGGGAACCGGGCCCCAGCCGGGCGAACTTGATCATCAGGTACAGCTCGGCCACCAACAGCAGGGTGTAGAAGCCGATGAACCCGGCCAGGGAGACGTACAGGTTGCCCACCGACAGGCGGGAGGCAGACAGATGGATGGGCAGCACGCCGAAGATGCTCCAGGGTTGCCGACCGTATTCAGCCACGAGCCAGCCCCCTTCCGTCGCCACCCGGGGCATGGGGATGACATCGCTGGCCGGCTTCTCGGCTTCGCTGAAGAAGACCAGCTTGAGGGTCGCGACGAGGAGCAGTTTCACCAGCAGATGGAGGGCGATTTCCCGGGTCAGTGATCGTTGTGCCAGAAGTTTCAAGCTGGGGCCTATGACAGGGAGGTGGACAGTAGGCATTTAGCAACCGTCGTGCCAGGCCGTCATGCAATTGCAAGTATTTGATAAGTAATGAATAAAGTACGAGCGACTGGAGGTCTGCCGTCGATTTGCCGGAATTCAAGGCAGGTGCTTGACACGAATGGCAGATTAATTTGTCATTTGTGGCATGAAAACCCCCCAGCCTTCTGCCCCGCCCCTCACCTCCGTCCCCGGGGAATTGCTCGCCTTCATCGACGCCCTGCCCGAGCCCCGCATCCTGGTGGACCCGGACTACCGCATCCTGGCCGCCAATGCCGCCTATCGGCACACCTTCGGCAACGCCAGCAGGATCATCGGCCGCACCTGCTATGCGGTGTCCCACCACTACGACAAGCCCTGCGACCAGTGCGGCGAATCCTGTCCCCGGCAGACCGCCATGCAGAGCCGCCGGCCCAGCCGGGTGCTGCATCTGCATCACACCCCCCGGGGCCAGGAATACGTGGATGTGGAACTGGTGCCCATCCACGACAGCGAAGGCCGGCTCACCTGTTTCGTGGAGACCATGCGCTTTCTTCACGAAACCGGGCGCCATCCCGGGGCTCTGGGCATGGTGGGCCGCTCCCCGCCCTTCGCCCGCATGCTGGAACTCATCAACCGGGTGGCCCCGGCCATGACGCCGGTGCTGCTTCTGGGGGAATCGGGTACCGGCAAGGAACTGGCCGCCCAGGCAGTCCACGATCTGAGCCCCCGGCGGGACAAGCCCTTCGTGCCGGTGGACTGCTCGGGCATGACGGAAAGCCTGTTCGAGTCGGAACTGTTCGGCTACGAGAAGGGGGCCTTCACCGGCGCCAACCAGCGCAAGACCGGTCTGGTGGAAGCCGCTGCCGGGGGCACCCTGTTCCTCGACGAGCTGGGCGACGTTCCCCTGCAACTCCAGGTGAAGCTTCTGCGGCTGCTGGAGACCGGCACCTACCGGCGGGTGGGGGGCGTGGACATCCTGCGCGCCGACTTCCGTCTGGTGGCCGCCACCCACCGGGACCTGCCGGCCATGGTGGAAGCCGGTACCTTCCGCCGGGATCTCTACTACCGTCTCTCGGCCTTTCCCATCGTCCTGCCCGCCCTGCGGGAACGCAGCGACGACCTGCCGCTGCTGGTGGAGCACCTGCTGGCCCGCCTGGCGCCCGAACGGCCCCTGCGCCTGGACGGTCCCTCCCTGGCGCGCCTGAAAAGCCACGCCTTTCCCGGCAACATCCGGGAACTGCGCAACCTGCTGGAGCGGGCCATGCTCATGGCCGACGGTGACGTGCTCAACGTGGAACTGGACGACCTGCCGCGCAGCGGATCCACGGCGACCCCGGAGAGCTGCCCCATCGATCCGGAAGAACTGCCCAGCCTGGAGGAGGTGGAACGGCGCTACGTGAAGCTGGCCCTGGCCCGCCTGGGGGGCGACCGCAAGGCCCTGGCCCGCCGCCTGGGCATCAGCGAGCGGACCCTGTACCGGAAACTGGCGGACCACTGACATGGACCGGCCCCTCACCGCGCCCCGGGTCCTGGCCCTCATGCCGCCCATGACCCAGCTCAACGTGCCCTATCCGGCCACGGCCTACCTGACGGGTTTCCTGCGTTCCCGGGGCGTGGCGGCCTTCCAGGCTGATCTGGCCATCGAACTGGTGCTGCGCCTGTTCAGCCGGGCGGGGCTGGCCGATCTGGCCCGGCATGTCGAAACCCAGCCGGCCCGGGCGCGTACGCCCCGGGCCCAAGCCTTCCTGGACCGGCTGGACCGGCACCTGGCCTGCGTGGAACCCGCCGTGGCTTTCCTCCAGGGGCGGGACCCGTCCCTGGCCATGCGCATCGCCGGGCGCCGTTTCCTGCCCGAGGGGCCCCGCTTCGAATCCCTGGACGTCTATTACGACCCGGAGGGCGGCGACCCCCTGGCCTGGGCCTTCGGCGCCCTGGGAGTCCAGGACCGGGCCCGCCACCTGGCCACCCTCTACCTGGACGACCTGGCCGACGTGCTGCGGGAAGGGGCGGACCCGCGTTTCGAATTCGTCCGCTACGGCGAATCCCTGTCCATGAGCCAGCCCTCCTTCGAGCCCCTGGCCCAGGCCCTGGCGGCGCCGCCTACCCTGGTGGAACGGCATCTGGACGTTCTGGTGGACCAGGTGCTGGAGCGCTACTCGCCCCAGGTGGTGCTCATCTCGGCGCCCTTTCCGGGCAACGTCTATGCCGCCTTCCGTATGGCCCGGCGGGTCAAGGACCGCCAGCCGGACACGGTGACGGTGCTGGGGGGCGGTTACGTCAACACCGAACTGCGGGATCTGGCGGAACCCCGGGTGTTCGATTTCTTCGATTTCGTCTGCCTGGATGACGGGGAACGGCCCCTGCTGGCCCTGCTGGAACATCTGGCCGGGAAACGGGCGCTGGACGGCTTGGTGCGGACCTTTGTGCGGGACGCCGGTCCGGACGATGCGGCGGCGGAATCCCCCCCGCCCCCCCTTTGTGAAAGGGGGGAGAAGGGCCCGGGGACGGTGCGATTTATCCAGGGAAGTGAGGCGGATGTGCCCTTCAACGAGGTGGGCACCCCCACCTGGGACGGGCTGCCCCTGGACCGCTACCTGTCCCTGCTGGACATGCTCAATCCCATGCACCGGCTGTGGTCCGACGGGGGCTGGAACAAGCTCACCGTGGCCCATGGCTGTTACTGGAAGAAATGCAGCTTCTGCGACGTGGGGCTGGACTACATCGGCCGCTACGATGCCGCCAGCGCCGCCGTGCTGGTGGACCGCATCGAAGCGGTGGTGGCCGAGACGGGGCGCACCGGTTTCCATTTCGTGGACGAGGCCGCCCCCCCCAAGGCCCTCAAGGCCCTGGCCGAGGAGCTGGCGAGGCGGGGCCGGGCCATTTCCTGGTGGGGCAACATCCGCTTCGAGAAATCCTTTACCCCGGACTTGTGCCGGCAACTGGCCGACAGCGGTTGCGTGGCCGTGTCCGGGGGCCTGGAAGTGGCCTCCGACCGCCTGCTGCAACTCATGCAGAAGGGGGTGTCGGTGGAGCAGGTGGCCCGGGTCACCCACGCCTTCAGCGAAGCGGGCATCCTGGTCCACGCCTATCTCATGTACGGCTTCCCCAGCCAGACCGTCCAGGACACGGTGGACGCCCTGGAGTACGTGCGCCAGTTGTTCGCCGCCGGCTGCATCCAGTCCGGCTTCTTCCACCGCTTCGCCTGCACCGTCCATTCCCCCGTGGGCCTGGCGCCGGAGCGCTACGGCATCCGCCTCAAGCCCCGGCCCTTCGCCGGCTTCGCCCGCAACGACGTGGCCTTCAGCGACCCCACCGGCACCGACCACGACGCCCTGGGCCAGGCCCTCAACAAGGCCCTGTACAACTTCATGCACGGCATCGGCCTGGAGCAGGACGTGCGCCGCTGGTTCGACGTGCGGGTGCCCAAGCCCAAGGTGGCCCGGAATTTCATCGAACGGGCCCTGGGGGGGTGAGGGTCTCTTGCTCTATTCGGAAGGGCTGGAAGGGGTGTGGTCGTGCATGGGCTGCAAATCCCCCCCAACCCCCCATTTTCAAAGGGGGGAGAACAGCAGAACACCATGGCCAGCCTCCCCACCCACCTGTTCCCCCCTTTGGAAAAGGGGGGCTAGGGGGGATTCAAAACGCTGCACCCACGCCCACCCCCACCTCCCCGGACACCCTTTCCCAACCAGGGAATTCACACCGGTCCACAACCCCACCCCGGTGGGTTGACCAGACCCCGCTTCACTCCCTATCCTGCGCCATCAATTTCAGGAGTTGCTAATGAACACCGAGATCGCCGCCCAGCCCAACCTGGCCAAGACCATGCATTCCATCATCCAGCGCATCGCCACCGGGCCGGAACTATCCAAGGACATTTCCCTGGATGAAGCCCGGTTGGGCATGCAGGCCATCCTGGAAAATGCCGTGGACCCGGTGCAGGCGGCCATCTTCTTCATCGCCCTGCGCATGAAGCGGGAAACCATGGACGAGTTCAAGGGCATCCTGGACGCCATCCTTCAGGCCACCCGGCGGGTGACCGCCGAAGTGGACGAGGTGGTGGACATCGCCGATCCCTACGACGGCTACAACCGCTGCCTGCCCGCCGCGCCTTTCCTGGCGCCCTTGCTGGCGGAACTGGGCATCCCCGCCGTGTGCCACGGCCTGGAAGCGGTGGGGCCCAAGTACGGGGTCACCGCCCGCCACGTGATGCGCGCCGCCGGGGTGGACGTGGACCTGGATCCGGCCGCGGCCGCCGCCCGCCTGGCCGACCCGGCGGTGGGCTGGACCTATGCCGACCAGTCCCGCTTCTGCCCCGGCCTCCATGACCTGATTCCCCTGCGCACCAAGATCATCAAGCGCCAGGCGGTGACCACCGTGGAGACCCAGGCCATGCCCATCCAGGGGCGCAGGAAGACCCACCTGGTCACCGGCTACGTGCACAAGCCCTATCCGCCCATCTACGCCATGCTGGCCCGCCATGCGGGCTTCGATTCGGCCCTCATCATCCGCGGCGTGGAAGGGGGGGTGATCCCCTCCCTGCGCCAGGCCGGCAAAGCCACCCGCTACGACAATCACGGCGAGGAGTACGAGATCGACGTGGATCCCCTGGCCATCGGCATCGAGCAGACCGCCCGGGCGGTGCCCCTGCCCGATGATCTGCCCAAGATCGAGCGGGAAGACGAGGTGGCCATCGCCGTGGATATCCAGGCCACGGCCCGGGCGGCGGCCGCCGCCGGCCTGGCGGCCCTGAAGGGGGAGAAGGGCGCCACCTACGATTCCCTGCTGCTCTGTGCCAGCCTCATCGTCCATCACGTGGGCAAGGCGGCCACCTTCAAGGCGGCTTCGGAACTGGTGCGGGCCGCCCTGGATTCGGGCCGGGCCGCCGCCCGGGTGAAATGAGGCGCCGGCCATGACCTGGACCCCGGTGGCTGCGGACGACGAATTGGGCGTGGGGCAGATGAAGCGCATCGCCCCGGCGGGCAAACCCCTGCTGCTGGTGAAGGCCGAAGCGGGCTATTTCTGCGTGGACGAGTTCTGTAGCCACGAGGATTTTTCCCTGTGGTTCGGCTGCGTGAAGGGCAACGCCATCAAGTGTTCCCTGCACGGCAGCTACTTTGATCTGGCCAGCGGCCAGCCCCTCAACGAGCCGGCGGACTGTCCTCTCAGGACCCATCCCACCCGCCTTGAGGCGGGACAGGTTCTGGTGGAGACGACTTAAGTCCGGCGTCGCCGGGCGGCAAGCAGGCCCAGTCCGGCCAGCATCATGGCCACGCTGCCGGGCTCGGGGACGGCGGTGAGGATGGCGCCCGGTTGCATGTACAGATAGGCCTGGGAGCCGGCAGTCAAGTCGATGGAAGTCATCAGGTTGGCACTCAGGGGGCTGCCGAGGCTGGGGTCCGAAGCCAGGTAGGCGACGGGGCTCAGACTGGAGCCGGTACTGTCGCCGAAGAACAGGTTGGCATCGGCCTGGGCCCAGCCGCCGGAGGCCAGTTCCGCCGGGCTCATGGCGGCGTACACGTAGGCGTCGATGGACACTTCCACCCGGGCATCTCCGGTCACCGTGAACGCGCCATAGCGCTCGCTGCGCACCACCCCGCCGGTGCTCAGGTCCCCGGTGGCTTCGGCATAGAGCATATCGACGGAATAGATCCCCGTCAGTTCCAGGGTCGTGCCGTTGCCGTACTGGTCCCAGCCCGAGTCGTTCCAGTCGAAGGCAAAGGTGTCGATGGGCAACCAGCCGATGCCGTCCACCACCATGCTGACCTGGCTGTTCTGGCCGATCCATTGCAGGCTGGCGTCGATTCCGTCGCCGGGATTGGTGTCGATGACGTTGATCTGGAATGAGCTCCAGTCCATCTGTACGTTGGCCGTGGCGGCCTGGACGGTGGAAACACTCAGGGTGGCGGCGAGGCCGGTGAGCATCTGGAGGGCAATACGGCGTACGGCAGGATGTTCTTTGATCTGCATGATGACTCCCGTTGGTTGGTGACATGTTGACCGTTGGGCCTATGGCGCCCAGCGGCCGGGAAATCATCGGTGCCGTGGCCAAAAATGAACATCATCCATTGGGACGATGGGACCGACGGAAATGAAAAAACCGGCCATTGGGCCGGTTTTTTCGTGGGCAGCATCCGCTCAGGGCGTGGTGACCTGATCCGGGCTTTCGTTGCGGGTCTCCACCAGCACCAGGGGCTCGTCACCGGACTGCTCATCGGTTTTGGGACGGGCACGACGCCGCGGGTTGGAGGGCGGACCCCATTCAGCCGGCGATTCGCTGCGGGCTTCGGGGGGAGTCTCTTCGCCACCACGGGTTTCGACCATCACCAGGGGCTCGGCTTGAGCTCCCTCGGAGGAGGCGCGACTGCGGCGACGCCGACGGGGCCCCGGGCTTTCCTGGCCGCCTTCCGTCCCACCTGCCGGGGAGGCCGAGGCGGTTTCCACCAATTGCAGGCCGACGCTGGCCAGATCCGGCGCAGTCATGGCCGGCGGGGCCACCTGAGCCGGCGTCGGGGCTGCGGGCTCCACGGCAATGCTGGCCACCGGTGCAGCAGGAGCAGGCACGCTGACCATGATGGGTTCCACGGGCTTGGCCACCTCCGCTGCCGGGGAGGGGGCCAGGGGTTCCGGCGATCCGGCCCCGGCCTCCGCCACGATGTCGCTCACGGTCTGATCGGCCATGCTGGCGGCGGATTCCGGACGGCTCTCGCCGCGTCGGCCACGGCTTCCCCGGCGGCTGCGTCCACCACGCCGGCCTTCCTGATCGTCACCTCCCTCGGTACTGGCCACTTCCGGGGCTTCGCTTTCCGGCCGGTTCTCCGGCACCCGTTCGCGGCGCTGCCGCTCGGGGCGATCGCCACGGGGCTCGCGTTGTTCACGGGGCTCGCGTTGTTCACGCGCCTCCCGGGGCTCGCGTTGCTCCCTGGGTTCACGGCTTTCCTTGGGCGGACGTGCTTCACGCTGTTCCTTGGGCTCCCGGCCTTCGGAGCGCTCGCCACGGCTGTTGCGGTCTCCTTGCTCGGCACGCTCGCCCCGGGGCCGCCGTTCCCGGCTTTCCCGATCGCCCCGTCCATCCCGGTTGTCACGGCCGCGGCGGGGCTCCCGTTCGCGGCGGTGTTCGGATTTCTTCTCCGGTTCGGCGGGCGCCGCAGCCTGGGGCTGAGCTTCGGCCTCGGGCGGGTTCATGCCCCGCAGCCAGCCGAAGATGCGGCCGAACAGGCCGGGCTTGCCCTCGGCCTGGGGCGCGGGAGCAGCCGGTGCGGCAGCGGGGGCCGGCGCAGCCGGCACGGGGGCGGGCTGGTTGGGGGTGATGCCCTGGACCACGGGCTGGGGCCGTTCCGCCTTGGCGTGGGCGCCATTGCGGGGCTGGGCTTCGTCTTCCTCGGCGGGCTTTTCCACCATGCGGTAGCTGGGCGCCAGCGGCTCGCTCTGGTTGAGCTGGTCGTGGCGCAGCCGCATCAGGGTGTAGCGGGGCGTCTCGAAGTGCATGTTGGGGATCAACACCACTTCCACCCGGTGGCGGGCTTCGATGGCCAGGATGTCGTGGCGCTTCTCGTTGAGCAGGAAGGTGGCCACGTCCACCGGCAGTTGCAGGTGCACGGCGCCGGTGTTTTCCTTCATGGCCTCTTCCTGGAGCATGCGCAGCAGGTGCAGAGCGAAGGATTCGGTGCTGCGCACGTGGCCGGTGCCGGCGCAGCGGGGACAGGTGATGTAGCTGGTCTCCCCCAGGCTGGGTTGCAGGCGCTGGCGGGACAATTCCAGCAGGCCGAAGCGGGAGATCTTGCCGGTCTGCACCCGGGCCCGATCATGGTGCAGGGAATCCCGCAGGCGGTCTTCCACTTCCCGCTGGTTCTTGCTGCTTTCCATGTCGATGAAGTCGATGACGATGAGGCCGCCCAGGTCGCGCAGGCGCAACTGGCGGGCCACTTCCTCGGCGGCTTCCAGGTTGGTGTTGAAGGCGGTCTGCTCGATGTCGCCGCCCTTGGTGGCCTGGGCGGAGTTCACGTCGATGGCCACCAGGGCCTCGGTGTGGTCGATGACGATGGCGCCGCCGGAAGGCAGGGTGACCATGCGCGAGTAGGCGCTTTCGATCTGGTGCTCGATCTGGAACCGGGAGAACAGGGGCACCGGATCGGTGTACAGCTTCACCTTGTTGACGTTGGGCGGCATCACGTGGGCCATGAACTGCCGGGCCTGTTCGCAGATGGCCGGTTCGTCGATGAGCAGTTCGCCGATGTCCGGGGTGAAGTAGTCGCGGATGGCCCGGATCACCAGGCTGGATTCCTGGTAGATCAGGAAGGCGCCGGTCTGGCCCTTGGCGGCTCCGTCAATGGCCGTCCATAGTTGCAGCAGATAGTTCAAGTCCCACTGGAGCTCTTCCACGCTGCGGCCGATGCCGGCGGTGCGGCCGATGAGGCTCATGCCGGCAGGCACTTCCAGTTGCGCCAGGGCGTCGCGCAGCTCGTTGCGCTCCTCGCCCTCGATGCGCCGGGACACGCCTCCGCCCCGGGGATTGTTGGGCATGAGCACCAGGTAGCGGCCGGCCAGGCTCACCTGGTTGGTGAGGGCAGCACCCTTGTTGCCCCGCTCGTCCTTTTCCACCTGGACGATGAGCTCCAGGCCTTCCTTCAGCACGTCCTGGATGCGTCCCCGGCTGAAGTCGCCTTTTTCGGCACCGGGAATGGCGGAGCGGGAGATCTCCTTGAACGGCAGGAAGCCGTGGCGTTCCGCGCCGTAATTGACGAAGCAGGCTTCCAGGGAAGGTTCGACGCGAGTGACGACGGCCTTGTAGATGTTGCCCTTGCGTTGCTCCTTGTTGGCGGACTCAATGTCGAGATCGACCAGCTTCTGGCCATCGACAATGGCGACGCGGAGTTCTTCCGCCTGCGTCGCATTGAACAACATACGTTTCATGCTTTACCCCTGCGCGCTCGCGCCCCGGGGTGATAAACCCCGCCGCGGTCCATGGGACGGCGGCGATGCGAAGCAGGGGATCAGGCGGCGTCTTTATCGGTGTCGCTGAACGGCTGGTGCATGGTTGCGGTTTATCTTTCCTCCCGCCGGCGGGCCGGTCGGGTCTGTATCCGGGTTCGGGTCGCGCAAAAAAATTGCGTTACCATCGCTGCTTCTTCCAGCCACGGGCCTCGGGTGTTGTCCTTGCCGGTCGAATGGGCATAGCCTGGGACCAGACGCAGAGGAAGGACACCGGGCGGGCGACCTTCGCCGGTGAGCGGAGACAACCGGCGCTCATATTCGGTGCGCGGGCAGGATCTTCAACGCCCCTGTTGCACGTTTTTTGAGCATCGCGAGTATACGTTAATGCAACCATCCGGCAAAGCGACTGTAACGAAAGTCAAGATCGGCGAGGAACAGGCCGGCCAGCGCCTGGACAACTTTCTGTTCAGGGAACTGAAAGGGGTTCCGAAAAGCCGCATCTACCGCATGCTCCGGGAAGGGGAAGTGCGGGTTTCCGGTCGCCGCTCCAAGCCCGAATACAAGCTGGAGGACGGCGACGAAGTGCGTATTCCCCCGGTGCGGGTGGCGGAAGCGCCGGACGTGCCCGTGCCGCCCCGCATCAACCGCCCCCTGCTGGACCGGGTGATCTACCAGGACGACAGCCTGCTGGTCATCGACAAGCCCGCCGGCCAGGCCGTCCACGGTGGCAGCGGCGTGAGCCTGGGCATCATCGAACAACTCCGCCTGGAATTGCCCCAGGCCCGTTTTCTGGAACTGGCCCATCGGCTGGACAAGGAGACCTCCGGGGTCCTGATCCTGGCCCGCAAGCGGGCCGCCCTGGTGGAACTGCACCGCATGTTGCGGGACGGGGAAACCCGCAAGACTTACCTGACCCTGGCCCTGGGACCCTGGCGGGACGCCGTTCGCCACGTGAAACTGGCTTTGCACAAGTACACCAACGAAGCCGGCGAGCGCCGGGTGGTGGCGGAGGAGGGCGGCCAGCACGCCCACACCATCTTCCGCCTGGTGCGCCAGGCCGGCGAATTCAGCCTGCTGGAAGCGGAATTGAAGACCGGCCGCACCCACCAGATCCGCGTCCACCTGGCCACCCTGGGCCACCCCATCGCCGGTGACGACAAATACGGTGACTTCGAGCTCAACCGGGCCCTGAAGAAGCGGGGCCTGAAACGCATGTTCCTCCACGCGGCGCGGCTGGAAATGCGGCATCCCCTGACCGGCACCCCCCTCAGGCTGGAAGCGTCCCTGGCCGGGGACCTGGACACCTTCCTTGCCACCCTGGCCTGACCCCGGCTGAGGTTTTGTCGCGTTGCGACAAACTCCTGTCACATAGCCCGCCTATAAAGCTGGGTTTGTACAGACCCGGGGCCAGTCCGGAACCGGGCATCACGATGGACAGGCGCGGGTATGGATTCAGCTTTTCCCATGGCGGATTTGGAAGATCGGGACCGGCTGATCCACATCCTGGAATCCTCCCTGGAAGTGCGCAGGTCCAGCCAGTTCTTCGCCTGGACCCAGGGGCCCCTGCAAAGCCTGCTGCCCCACGAAATCCTCATCTGTGCCGCCGCCGGCCAGGGGGACGGCAACCTGCAACTGCGCTACTACTCGGCAGTGCGCTATTTTCGCCAGGAACACTTCGAGATTGCCTGCCACCCGCGGACCGGCATCATCCCCAAGATGATCCAGCACTGGCGGATGGGGCGCTCCCCCTGCCAGGTACCTCCCGCCCCCGACGGTGAGCCGGTGGACCCGGCCTGGCCCGACATCCTCGAACGCCTCGAATTGAAGACCATGGCCGCCCACGGGCTGCTTTCCCCGGGGGGAGGCATCCATGCCTGGTTCGGCCTGTTCCGGGTGCCCCCGGCCGATCCGCGCCAGCGTTTCTTCCTGGACCTTCTGGTGCCCAGCCTGTCAGCCGCCTATTCCCGGGTGTTGAGCCAGGAGAACGCGCCTGCCGTGCCCTCCGTGAAGATGGCCAGACTGCTGACCCCCCGGGAAACCCAGGTACTGGAACTGCTGCGTGACGGGCTTTCCAACACCGAGATCGGAGACCGGCTCACGGTGTCGGTGATGACCGCCAAAAACCACGTGCAGAACATCCGCGCCAAGCTCAAGGCGCGCAACCGCAGCCAGGCCGTCACCGAAGCCATCCGCCTGGGCCTGATCCGGGCCGAGCGTTCATCCGACGGGCAGTAGCTACCCGGCAGACCTTCGCTCTGCCAGCAAGCTGATTCCCTCTGCGTAGGATGCGGTGAGCAACGCGAACCGCATCGCACCGCGGCTGGCAAACCGATGCGGTTCGCTTTGCTCACCACATCCTACCGAGGCCAAAGCTTGCATGGACGACCTTTGCGCCTCGGCAAGCGGACGGCCGTGACACGGGGCCGGCCCTCATCCAAGGGGTATTCGATGTTGGTGGTTGTCGGAAAATTTTACATTCCTGAGCCGAACGGCTCATTCCGCAGCGGGATTTGTTTCCCTTTCTTGTCACCTCCCCCCACCAAGATGGCAAAGGCCAGACGCCTGCCCGGCGGAACGATGAAATAGACCGAAAGGCTTATTTGACGCGGCTTCCCGGGCAGTCAGCCGGTAACAGGGGGTGCCTATCGTGCCCTCCGGCCGCCGCAAGACAGGTTCCCCGGGAAAACCGAAAGGGGGAGGGCGGTGGTGAATAACTTGGGAAACATTTTTTTCTTAGCTAAGGAAAGGTAACAAACATGAAATACTCTCTTCTGATCGCCGCCATGGTCATGGCTGCCGGTAGCGCCCACGCCAAGATCGACAATGGTATGGGCAGCCCTGGCAACGGCGAGTTGTTCATGTCCATCTGGGACACCATGGGTACCGTTGACACGGCCGATGACCGTTCCTACACCCGTGACCTGGGTATCAACCTGAACGAATTCGCTTCCAGTGCCGCCACTCCCGTGGCCGCTGTGCAGAACGAATACGTCTTCGCTGCCGATGACACCCTGACCGCCTGGCTGGCCGAAGGCGATATCGCCAATATGACCTGGAACCTGGCCGGTCTTGATGCCTATAGCCAGGATCGTGTTGGTTCTACCGTGAGCGCTGACTTCACCGGCAGCACCCAGACCCTGGCCCAGTTCCGCAACTGGAGCGCTTACGGTGCGACCCATTTGGCCGCCGTGAATGCCATGGGTGAAAACTCCAACGTTGCCATCGATGTTTCCAGCACGGCTGTCATTGCTGATGGCAATGCTTATTCCGGTGGTATTGCCTGGGGCGACAATTTTGGTGGCGCTGCCGATTTCGACAATTCCGGCAGCGTGGGTGAAAGCCTGGCTTTCTGGATGTTCTACGAAACCGTGCCCAGCGGTTCCTCCACCCTGAAGGTGAACCAGTTCCAGTTCTTCGACGCTGATGCCAACGCCATGGTCTGGACCCTGGGTGCCGACGGCAGCCTGACCTACGCCGCCGCCGTGCCGGAACCCGAGACCTATGCCCTGATGCTGGCCGGTCTGGGCCTGGTGGGCTTCATGGCCCGTCGCCGCAAGGCCTGAAGCCTTGCCGGGGACCAGCCGGTTCCATGAACGGACGATCCCCCTGAAAGAGTCCGGCCCGCGCCGTTAACGCGGGCCGGTGTGCCGCAGGGAAGGGCCTTGAGGGGCCATTCCCGACCCGTACGCCTGTTTCCGCAACCGAGTCACTTAGGAGCATAGCATGCAACTGAAGCACATCACCCTGGCCGTGGCCGCCACCCTGGCCGCCCCCGCCGCCTTCGCCACCGCCCCCAGCAATGCCTTCGACACCACCGGCGCCCTGGTGGTTTACATGTCCGGCGCCACCGCCCCCGACGAATTCCTGGAGTCCATCGTCACCGGCATGATGAACACCGGTTTCTACAAGTACAAGGACAACGGCCCCGGCACCGAATACCGCGCCTTCCTGGGCGAAGTGAAGAACGACGCCTCCATCCCCTCCAGCATCCGCAACCAGAAAGTGCTGTTCATCAAGCGCTCCAAGGGTGGTTCCGTCTGGGGCGTCGACCCCGTGGCCCGGGCCCAGGGCATCGCCACCATGGAAGTGAGTGCCACCGCTTGCAGCGCCACCGCCGGTAGCGACGGTTACTACACCTGCTCCGCCGTGGGCAACGACCCGGCCATCGCCGCCCCCAACGGCAAGGAGCGGGTGCCTGATTTCGGCGTGTCCGACGTGGCCCCCTTCATGTTCAAGGAACCCTATAACGTCGAATTCGGCCAGACCCAACTGTCCACCGATGAGGCCAATGGCCTGACCGTGCGTGGTGTGAACACCCTGATGATGGGTATCGTCACCACCGCCGCTGTTCCCGATGGCTTCACCCTGTCCAAGGCCGACTACGCTGCCATGCTGACCGGCAACCTGGGCGACTGGACCATGGTTGGTGATGGCTCCGTGGCCCCCGCCGGTGGTACCCAGGTGGTGGTCTGCCGGCGCTGGCCCGGTTCCGGCACCCAGACCAGCTACAACTGGTACTTCAATAATTTCCCCTGTACCGGTACCTCCTCCACCTCTGGCGTGAGTGGCTACATTTCTCCCGCTACTATGGACGCCAGCTGGGGCGTTGGCGCCGGGGGCTCCGGTACCGACGCTGATCCTTACATCATCGACGTGACCGCCGGCTACACCGTCATCGAGAACTCCGGTTCCGGCGACGTGCGCAAGTGCCTGAACGCCGCCCAGAATGCCGTGGACTACAAGTTCAAGGCCCCTGACGGTTCCTGGTACAAGGCCAACTTCTCTGCTGCTGGCGGCGCCCTGGCTGCCATCGGCGTGCTGTCCCTGGACAGCCAGGAGAAGACCGGTGCCGCCACCAGTGCCGGTGCCCCCACCGACAAGGGTGCCGAGTCTTCCTGGTACTTCCGCGAACTGGAAGGTTCCGGCCGCATGCTCCACGGTGCCAACACCACCGTGGACGAGACCTGTACCGCCAGCACCGGCGTCTGCCCGAACCGGGACAATCTGCGCGATGGCCGTTATGACTTCGCTGCCGAGCTGACCATGCAGTACCTGTCCACCCTGGCCGGCCAGAAGAAGACCTTCGCTGACGAGTTCATCGACCGCGCTGGCGATCCCGCCTTCCAGAAAGCCTGGACCCTGGCCGTTCCCCCCGCCTATACCCCGGACGGTGTGAACGCCGTGGCCAAGGCCACCCGCTTCGGCAACATGTGCGCCCCCCTGCAGAAGCTGTTCTAAGCCGGTTCCGGCTTGCCGGAACGCCTGAAGTTCGTTGAGCAGGCGAACCGGAACTCTGGCCACTCCCCGCTTGCGGGGAGTGGTTTTTTGCGTGTGTGAGCTGACGCGTTTGAGAAATCGACATGGTTGAGTTGTTGCCGGCCGCTTGGCCATGGCTTCCCCCGGGGAGGCCATGGCCAAGCCACCGAAAGCCTGAAAGCAAAGATCGAAGCATGCGGATTGGACACTTTGAAATACCCGTCAGCCTGGCGGTTTTCCTGGGCATGGCCCTGGCTGTTCCACCTTCCCTGGCCGAGGACAACACCTTCGACGTCATGGAGTACGTCATCGAAGGCAACACGGTGCTGGCCCCGGGACCCATCGAGGAAGCGGTCTATCCCTTCCTGGGGGAGGGCAAGTCCATCAAGCAGGTGGAGGAAGCCCGCAAGGCCCTGGAAAAGGCCTATCACGACGGGGGCTACCTCACGGTGTTCGTGGATATCCCCGAGCAGGAGGTGAAGCTCGGCCAGGTGAGGCTGCGGGTCACCGAGGGCCAGGTGGAACGCTTGAAGGTGAGCGGGGCCCGGTACTTCTCCCTGGGCCAGATCAAGGCCACCACCGGGCAACTGGCGGAAGGCAGCGTGCCCTACTTCCCGGAAGTGCAGAAGGAACTGGGCGAAGTGAACCGCTCCGGCGACCGGCGGGTGACGCCGGTGCTGCGGCCGGGCCGTTCGCCGGGCAAGGTGGAAGTGGAACTCAAGGTGGAGGACAAGCTGCCCCTGCATGGCAGCCTGGAACTCAACGATCGCTATTCCGCCAACACCACCGATACCCGGCTCAATGCCGCCCTACGCTTCGACAACCTCTGGCAGCAGGCCCACAGCCTGTCCCTGAACGTCCAGGTGGCTCCGGAAGCTCCGGAGGAATCCAAGGTGTTCTCCGGCACCTACGTCTGGCCCATGGCCAATGGCGATTTCCTGGCCGGCTATGGGGTGATCTCCCGCAGCGACGTGGCAGCCCTGGGAGACGTGAACGTCATCGGCAACGGCAACATCCTGGGCCTGCGCTACATCCGCCCCCTGCGTGGCCTGCCGGATTATTTCCATACCCTGACCCTGGGGGTGGACTTCAAGGATTTCGATGAGACGGTGACCCTGCAAGGTTCGGACAGCACCAACACCCCCATTTCCTATCTGCCCTTTAGCCTGGCCTACGAAGGCAACCTGAAGGGGGAGAACCGCCTGACCCAGTTCAACGCCGCCTTCAATTTCGCCCTGCGGGGCCTGGGCAACAACGACGTGGAATGCCTGCCCGGGGTCTATGTGGATGAATTCGCCTGCAAGCGCTTCCGGGCCGAGGCCAACTTCGCCTATCTGCGCCTGGACCTGAAGCACACCCAGGGCCTGGGCGCCGGCTGGAGCCTGTTCGGCCGCATCGGCGGCCAGATGGCCAGTGGTCCCCTCATTTCCAACGAACAGTATTCCGCCGGTGGGGTGGACAGCGTGCGGGGCTACACGGAATCCAACAGCTCCGGTGATGACGGCTTCATGGCCGGTCTGGAACTGCGCACCCCCAATCTGGCCGGTCTGGTGCCGGCCGCCGGCCGCAACGGGTTGCGGGAGGTCATCGCCTATGCCTTCAGCGAAGGCGCCAGCCTGCGGGTGATGCACCCCCTGGCGGCCCAGGAACCGCATTTCGAATTGCTGTCCGCCGGCCTGGGCATGCGCTTCAAGGGCTGGGGGGGGGTCTACGGCAACCTGGACTATGCCTATCCCTACCGGGACGCGGGCCAGGTGGCCGAGGGGGACGACCGGCTGCATTTCCGGCTGGGTTACGAGTGGTGATGGCTGGGCAACAGCGCGCCGGACACAGGGAGCAGAAATCATGAATGCCAACATCTACCGTCTCGTCTTCAACGTCCGGCTGGGCATGTTCGTCCCGGTCAGGGAAGGGGCCCGGGCCCGGGGCAAGGACAGTTCCGGTGGCAGGGGGGGCGTGCGGGGGGGCGTACTCCTGGCGGCAGCCCTGGCAATGCCGGCATTCACCCTGCCCGCGGCCGCCCAACTGCCGGTGGCCTGCAATGGCGGCGCCTGCGGCGTCAACCTCAATCCCACCGCCTTCGTCAGCAGCGGCAGCGCCACCTACAGCACCACCGGCACCCAGGGGGTGGTGAACCAGACCAGCAGCAAGGCCATCCTCAACTGGCAGAGCTTCAACGTGGGCAAGGGCTACAGCATGGAGTTCAAGCAGCCCTCCGCTGATGCGGCTGCCCTGAACCGCATATGGCAAGCCGATGCCAGCGCCATCGCCGGCAGCCTCAAGTCCAACGGCCAGATCTATCTCATCAACCAGAACGGCATTCTGTTCAAGGATGGCGCCCAGGTGAACGTGGGGGGACTGATCGCCTCCACCCTGGACCTGGACGACGACGTGTTCCTGCATCCCAGCGGCTTCTACAGCCTGACCGATGACGCCGGCAATGTGAGCCCGGCCTTCCAGTGGGGCGGCACGGCGGAAGGCTTTTCTTCCAGCCTGATCCGGGTGGAACCGGATGCCAAGCTGGAGGCTGCCCTGGGGGGAGCCATCATGCTCTTTGCCCCCAAGGTGGAAAACCAGGGGGAAATCACCACCCAGGAGGGCCAGGTGGTGCTGGCCGCTGGGGGTAAGGTCTATCTGGCGCCTCCGCCCGATATCCCCGACATGGCCGTAGATTCCCCCTACCGGGGCCTGGCGGGTTGGTTGGTGGAAGTGGACCCTTTCATCGAAACGGATAACCAGGGTGCGGTGACCAACACCCTGTCCGGCCAGGTCATCAACGACGCCATGGGCCGCATCGTCGCCGAGCGGGGCAACATCACCCTGGTGGGTCTGGCGGTGAACCAGATGGGCCGGGTGACCGCCACCTCCACGGTGACCCAGAAGGGCTCCATCCGCCTGCTGGCCCGGGAAGGCGTCACTTATGACGACACCAGCTTTCCCGGCGAGAAGTTGATCGCCGGTGCCAGCACCGGTCAGGTGCTGATGGGGGAGGGCAGCGTCACTGAAGTGCTGCCGGAACTGGACAGCACCCTCACCGTCACCGATGACCAGACCTTCAACCCGCCCACTGTGGAAGTGGTGGGGGACAGCATCACCCTGGACCGGGGCGCCAGCATCCTGGCCTACGGCGGTCACGTCACCCTGTCGGCCCGGGCCACGGGCAACGTCAGCGCCCCGGACCTGCTGGGCAGCGGCGACAGCCGGATCTATCTGGCCGAAGGCAGCCTCATCGACGTGTCCGGCCTCACCGACGTGGACATCGAGATGGAGCGCAACTTCATCGAAGTGGAACTGCGCGGCACCGAACTCAGCGACAGCGAGTTGAACAAGAACGGCTACATCCGGGGCAAGAAGGTCTGGGTGGACATCCGCGACCTGCCCGATACCGAATTGGCCAACGTGAGCGGCTGGGTCAATCAGATCGGCCGGGGCATCGGCGAGAAGCTGTCCGCCGGGGGCACGGTTGCCCTGGTCTCGGAAGGGGACCTGATCACCCGCCAGGGCTCGGCCATCGACGTGTCCGGCGGTTCCCTCAATTATCTGGATGGCTTCGGCTACGTGAGCCAACTGGTGTCCGGCGGGGTAGGCTACGAAGTCGGCCAGGCCCCCAGCGACCTGGTCTATGACGGCATCGTCGATCTCTACACCTATACCGATCCCAAATGGGGCGTCACCCAGACCTACACCCTGCCCCAGGTCTGGCAGTTCCGGGAAGGCTACGTCCAGGGCCAGAACGCGGGGGGCGTCACCCTCCTGGCCCGGGCCTATGCCCTGGATGGCGACATCCTGGCCCACACCATCGCCGGGGAATACCAGCGCCAGGCCCCGGCTGGTGCCGGGGCCATGCCGGACTATGGCCAGATGGCCGCCTGGGGCTGGCTGAGCATCGGTTATGCCGGCAATGCCGGGGTGTCCGGCGGAGACCTGTGGGCGCCCTCGGTGCTCATTACCGCCGATGCGGGCAGCCTGGACGAGGACTTCAGCGCCGATAGCGCCCTGTCCGACACCGCCCGGGCCGAGCTGCGCCTGTCCAGTGACCGACTGGAAGCCAGTGGTCTGGGAGAGATTTCCCTCTACAGCAACGCCGGCATCCGGGTGGCCGAGGACGGCGGGCTGGATCTTCCCGTCTTCGCGTCCCTGACCCTGGTGGGCGAAAGTGTCACGGTGGACGCCCCCATCACCGCCGCGGGTGGCGACATCAGCCTGCGTGCCCTGTCCACCGTGAGCACGGTGGACACCAGCCTGGTGGACGTGAACGTGGCGGCGGGGGTGACCCTGTCCGTGGCGGGCCTGTGGCGCAACGATGCCCTGCCCGATGCCGACCTGGCCCTGCCGGTGGTGCTGGATGGGGGCCTGATCAGCCTGAAGGCCGAATCCGCCGTGAGCCTGGGGGCCGGTAGCCTGCTCAACGCCGATTCCGGTGCCTGGCTGGACAGCACCGGCAAGCTCCGGGGCGGCCAGGGCGGTGATCTGATCCTGTCCGGCAGCGTGGATGGCATCAGCCTGGAAGGCAGCCTGCGGGCCTACGGGGTGGAGTCCGGGGGCAGCCTGAGCCTGACCGTGCCCGCCCTCACCCTGGGGGATAACGCCCGGGGTGTCACCGGCGAATTGCGCCTGGATTCCGCCTTCTTTGCCGGCAACGGTTTTGCCAGCTATACCCTGTCCGCCACGGACAGTCTGGTGGTGAGCGGCGAGGTGGCCGCCACCCAGGCCCTGCTGGTGCCGGACGCCGGACTGGCCAGCCAGGCCGGGGGCCAGGCCATGACCGGCCTGTTCCACGCCGAGCTGCCCGAAGTTCATGAACGGCAGGCCGTGTCCATCAGCCTGGCCGCCACCCGTGCCACGCCTTACCACCCGGTGGAAAACACCCCCACGGGCTGGCTGACGGTGGAGGCCGGCGCCGCCATCCGCGTGGATGCGGGGGGCATCATCGACCTGTCGGCCACCCAGCACCAGTTGCGGGTGGACGGTACCCTGTCGGCCCCAGCCGGAGAGATCCGTCTCACCATGGAGGGCGATCCCACGTCCCCCACCGACGTGGGCTACGACCCGGCCCAGGCCATCTGGCTGGGCGCCCAGGCCCGGCTGCTGGCCGGCGGCACGGTGATTCTGGACCCGGCCACCGGCGACCTGATCCAGGGCGAAGTGCTGGATGGCGGCTCGGTGACCCTTACCGCCAACAAGGGCTATGTGGTGGCCCAGGCGGGTTCCCTGATCGACGTGTCCGGCGCGGCCGCCCAACTGGACGTGGCCGTGTCCCGGGACCAAGGCTATTCCTACGAACGGCAGACCGTGGCCAGCCAGGGTGGCAACCTGGCCATCACCGCCCGGGAAGGCATCCTGCTGGACGGGGAATTCCAGGCCGCTTCCCCCGGCGGCCTGGGGGGCAGCCTGACCCTCACCCTGGATCGCCAGGGCAAGGAATCGCCCACCTCCGCGCCGGTTTATCCCGGCATGACCATCCCGGGCGGAAGCAACGATCCGGACCGGCAATGGAAGATCGTAGTGGCCGAGGACTTCGCCGAACTGGCGGCCGGGCTCAGCGCGGGTGATGGCGTGGACGCCGCGGCACCCGGCCGGGCCTTCCTGTCCGCCCAGGCGGTGGAGGCGGCGGGCTTCGCCTCCCTGAGCCTCAATGCCGAACATGCCATCGCCTTCCAGGGAGACGTGGATCTTTCCCTGGACCGGGCCCTGGTGCTCAACGCCTCCCTCATCGAAACCGATGGGGGCCAGGTGGCCCTGACCGCTGCCTACGCGGGCCTGGGCAACAGCACCACCTACGTGAACCGGCAGACGGCCCCGGCTGCCGTGGCCGGCCTGGGCAGCCTGACGGTGGCGGCCCAACACATCGACTTCATCGGCAACCTGGGCCTGGGGGGCATCGCCACGGCAGAATTCACCAGTGCCGGGGACATCCGCCTGATCGGCACCATGGCGGAAGGCGCAGACCCCTATCCGGTGGGCCGTCTGAACGCCAGCGGCCAGGTGGACTTCACCGCCCGCCAGGTCTATCCCGCCAGCCTCAGCGAATACACCGTCAACGTGGCGGCCGACGCTGCCGGGCCGGGCACCCTGCGCATCCAGGGCAATGGCCCGGATTCCGCTGTCCTGTCCGCCCTGGGCACCCTGCGGGTGGAAGCCGACGTCATCGAGCAGGGTGGGGTGGTGAAAGCCCCCTTCGGCCGCATCGAACTGGTGGCCGCCGACCGGCTGACCCTGGAGGCGGGCAGCCTCACCAGCGTGTCCGGTGAAGGCCAGACCATCCCCCTGGGGTCCACCGTGCTCACCGGCCTGTACTGGATCTACGGGGTGGGCGGCGTGAACCGGGCCCTGGAAGCCCCGGACAAGACCGTGTCCCTCAGCGGCGCCGACGTGGTGGTGGACGATGGAGCCGTGGTGGACGTGAGCGGCGGTGGCGACCTGCTGGCCGTGGAGTGGATCAAGGGCCTGGGGGGCACCCGGGATGTGCTGTCCTCGGCGGTATCCCCGGACACCTACGCCATCCTGCCCGGCTATTCCGGTGCCTTCGCCCCCCAGGATGACCAATATGCCGACGGCGCCAGCCAACCCCTGCTGGGCCAGTCCGTGTACCTGAGCGGCGTGGCCGGCCTGGCCGACGGCTACTACACCCTCATGCCGGCCCGCTATGCCGTGCTGCCCGGCGCCTATGCGGTGACCCTGGAAGGGGGCTACCAGGACATGACCTCCAGCCAGGCCACCATGCGCACCAATGGGGCCGCCCTGGTGCCGGGCCAGAGCGCCCTGGTGACCGCCGACGGCAGCCTGGTGCCGGTGGGCCGGCGCGATGCCTGGCGGGTGGAATCCGCCGAGCTCATCGGCCGGCAGTCCGAATATCTCACCACCCTGGCGTCGGATTTCTACCAGGATTCCGGCCTGGCCCTGCCGGGGGACGCCGGCCGGGTGAGCATCGCCGCCAGCCAGACCCTGAGCTTCTCCGGCAGCCTGGATGCGGGCCACGAGGAGGGGTTCAGCGGCGCCCAGGTGGACATCAGCGCCGCCCGCCTGGCGGTGGTCTCCAGCGATACCAGCCAGACCGCCGCCGAGCTGGGCGAGGCGGGCTATCTGATCCTGGAAGCCGGCATGCTCAACGACCTGGGGGCGGAAAGCCTCCTGCTGGGGGGCACGCGTACCCGCAACAGCCAGGGGGTCTGGATCGACGTGGGGGCCGGGGAAGTGCTGCTGGCCAACGATGGCAACCATGCCCTGGCGGGGCCGGAAATCCTCCTTGCCGCCAGCGAACGGGTCACCCTGGCTGCCGGTTCCGTCCTCAGGGCCAGCGGCGAGACGGCCCGGGACGGGGAACGCTACCTCATCGGCCACGCTGTCCCAGCGGAACTGGACATCAACCAGGACGGTCTGGTGAATGATGACGATGCCTTTGCCCTGGACCAGGATCTGAACGGTGATCGCAACCTGGATATCGATGATCTGGCAGTCCACGCACTTGGCAAGGTCTACCAGTATGGCGAGGACGGCGCCAGCCTGCCCGATGGCGACGACCTGGTGGCGGCCTACGCCCTGGGTGATCTGAACCGGGACGGAGTCACCGACCTGGCCGACCTGAGCGTGAACGTGGTCGGCGATGGCGCCTTCCTGGCGGCCTCCGTGGCCTCCGGCCTGGAACTGGACCGGCGCAACAGCGCCGGACTCCAGGGTGTGCTGGCGGCGGATGCCGGCGCCTTGGTCAGCGCCGCCACGGTGCTGCTGGATGCCAGCCTGCAAGCTGCCAGCCTGCCCGATGGCAGTCCGGTGGCCAATGCCCTGACCCTGCCGGGCCTCCAGGGCGTGAACGAACTCACCCTGGGGGCCGGGCGCATCAGCCTGGGCGCCACCCCGGCGGGCACGCCGGGTCTGGTACTGGATGACGCGAACCTGGCCACCGTCCTGGCCAGCGCCGAGACCCTGAACCTGCGCAGCTACAGCAGCCTGGACATCCATGGCGACCTGGATCTGGCCGATTACCTGGGCGGGGCGGCGGCGCCGGACCTGCGCATCCGTGCCGCCGCCATCGCCGGCTATGGCGGGGATGCCGTGCTGCGGGCCGGCGTGCTGGAGCTGGACAATGCCGCTGGCGTGGCCTTCACCACGCCGGTGCTGGCGGATGGTTCATCCCCTTCCCTGGGGGCGGGCACCCTGACCCTGGACGCGGAAGAACTGGTCCTGGGCGAAGGCGACCTCCGCCTGGCCGGTTATGCCCAGGCCCGGCTCCAGGCCAGCGGGGATCTGCGGGCCGGGGCCAGCGGCAGCCTGCTGGCCGACGGTGACCTGACCCTGGAAAGCCCCCGCCTGGCCGCCGCCACCGGCGCGGATTACCGCTTTGAAGCGACAGGCGGTCTGGAAACCCTGGCCGTCTCGTTACCCACCGGATATGCGCCGGATGCTGCCGGTGTGGCGGCCAGTCTGGCCTTCGTGGCTTCCACCATCACCCTGGGCGGCATGATCGAGGCCCCCGCCGGGACCCTGGACTTCCAGGCCACCAGCGGCGATCTGATCCTGGACGGCGGCGAAATCCGCGCCGGCGGGGTCCAGGTGGCGATTTTCGATGAAACCGTGGACCTGCCGGCAGGCACGGTGAGCCTGGAATCCCTGGCCGGCAACGTCTATCTGGACGCCGGCGTGATCGACGTGTCCGCCGTCGGCGGCGGCGATGCCGGCAACCTGGAAGTGCTGGCGGTGAATGGTCTGTTCCGGTCTGGCGCCACCCTGGCCGGGGAGGCGGAGGGCGGGGCGGGTGCCCGCTTCCTCCTAGATGTCCGGGGTCTGGAAAACGACGACTTCTCTGCCGTCAACGCTGCTCTGGGCGACGGCTTCCGGGGCGAACGCAACCTGCGTTTGCGGGAAGGTGACATCCTGGTGGCGGCGGAGGATGAAGTCCTGGCCGACCGCCTGGTGCTTAGCGCCGATGCCGGCGCCATTCAGGTCCTGGGCACCCTGGATGCCTCCGGTGACCAGGGCGGCGAAATCGCCCTCTACGCCCACGATGGGGTGGACATCCTGGATGGCGCCCGGCTCCTGGCCCTGGGCCAGGCCGACACGGAAAGCAGCGCCGGCAGCACGGGTGCCGGCGGCACCGTGATCCTGTCCAGCGTGGCGGATGAGGTCAACGTCCTGGCCGGTTCACGCATCGACGTGTCCGGGGACCAGACCGGCAACTTGACCGGTGAGGGCGGCCACATCTGGCTGCGGGCCGCCCGCACCGGCACCACCAACGGCACCGACCTGGCCATCGGCGAGCTGTCCGGGGAACTGGCCGGCGCCGCGGAAATCCTGGCCGAAGGCGTGCGGACCTACACCGGCTACGTGAAGATCGACAAGGGCACCAGCAGCGGCACCAAGCTGGGCTTCGACAGCCTCAATACCGACAACACCAGCTTCCTGGCCAACACCTCGGCCATCAAGTTCCGCCTGGGCATGACCGACAACACCGCCTTCCGGGTGACGCCGGGGGTGGAAGTGGTGAGCACGGGCAATCTGGAAGTCACCAGCGACTGGAACCTGTGGCGGACCACGTCCTTGTCGACGAGCAACGCGGTACGCAGCAATGATCCCATGGTGCTGACGCTTCAGGCGGCGGGGGATCTGAACATCAAGGGGCACATCTCCGATGCCTTCTACGTTGGAAAGAGTGGCTCCGAAAGCTACACCAGTTCCTCCTCCAACTTCCTCAAGGCCGGCACCTCCAGCAGCTACCAACTGGCAGCCGGCGCCGACACCAGCGCGGCCAACCCCCTGGCCGTGGTGGCCGAGGCCGGTGACCTGACCCTGTCCACGGGCAAGTTCATCCGCACCGGCACCGGCGAGATCCGCATAGCCAGCGGCGGTGACCTGATCCTGGCGGGGGAGGGCGCCACCATCTACACTGCCGGCACCCTGGGTCCGGTGCTGGACGGGTTTGAATCGCCTTCGGCCACGTCCTCCACCTTCAAGGCCAACTACCCCGTCGGGGGGGGTGACGTGTGGATCGACGTACTGGGTGATTTCACCGCCGCCCAGAGCCTCACCATCGGCACCAATCCCTGGCTGTGGCGCTATGCCCAACTGGAGGAAGTGAATCCCCAGGTGTCCTGGTGGGTGAAGCACGACACCTTCAAACAGGGGGTGGCTACACTGGGGGGCGGCGACCTGACCGTTCGGGTGGGTGGTGACATGACCGATCTGGCCCTGTTTACGGTGAGTAACGGTCGGGTAGGGGGTGACCAGGCGGTGGCCGCCACCGCTGAGGATCTGCTGGTGCAGGGCGGCGGCGACATCCGCCTCAGCGTGGAGGGCGATGTGGCCGACAGCCTCCTGTTTGTTTCCGAAGGGGAGGCCAGGGCCAGTGCCGGTGGTGCTATGGCGGTGAGCCTGGAGACCATGGGGCAAAGCGACTTCTTGTTGACGGCCGGCACTGCCCTCACCGTGAACGGCATGCTCGACCCAATGACCCAATCCCATATTGCGAGTGCCAGCCAGACGAGCCTGTTGTTCTACAGCGTCACAGCCGAGGGCAGCCTCATGGCCCTGTCGGTTCGGGATTCCGTCACCTTGTCCAGCGCAGACGGCAGCCTCTACGCCGCCACCCTTCAGGCGGCGGCCCCCCTGGGGGACGTGGCAACCACCGGTGCCCTTTCCCTGTTCCCTGGAGCCACGGGCCAGTTGCGCCTGCTGGCGGGTGAATCCGTCACCCTGGGCGGCACCCTGCTCATGTCCGACCTGGACCCGGCCAGTCTGCACACCGCCCTGGACCCTTCCGTTTCCGACAGCGATGCCCTGGAGGATCTGAGCCTCCACAGCGGCTTCCAATACCACGCCAGCGAAGCCCTGCACGGCAACGATGGCGAACCGGTCCGGGTCTATGCCCTGGCCGGTGACGTTCTGGGAACCAACGAAAATGCCGGTCTGGTCACCGCCAAGGCTGCCATCCTCCAGGCCGGCCAGGATGTCCGGGACCTGGATCTGGTGATCCAGAACCTGGCGGCCAGTGACGTGAGCCGGGTCAGCGCCGGCCGGGACATCGCCCTGCCGGATGGCTACACCCTGGCCAACGGCACCGTGTCCAACAGCAACAAGGCCATCCGGGTGGCGGGGTCGGGCTATCTGTTGCTCACCGCCGGCCGGGACATCGACCTGGGTAGCAGCGAGGGCATCCTCTCTGTAGGCAACGAGTACAACCCCTACCTGCCCAGTCAGGGGGCCGATCTGCTGCTCTATGCCGGCCTGGGCACCGATGCCGACGGCCAGGTGCGGGCACCGGCCTGGCAGGCCTTTGCCGACACCTATCTGGGTGCCGGCAGCCAGGCCATGGCGGATCTGGCCACGGAGCTGGAATACCGGGCCCGCAAGGATACGGCGGTGGCGGTGCTGGCCGACCATCCGGAACTGGACGGGGACGACAGCGGCGACCAGGCCCGCATCGAGGCCTATCTGGACGGGGCCTATGCCGACCAGGTGGCGGCCCGGGCCGCAACACTCCTGGCCGAATTCCAGGCAGCGCCCCTGGAAGCCCGGGTCAGCCGGGTGTTCTTCAACGAACTCCAGGAAGCCGGCAAGGACTTCAATGCTGCTGCCTCCCCCAGCGCCGAAGACGCCCAGCGGGGCTACGACGCAGTGGCGGTGCTGTTCCCCGGCAAGGATGGCGCCGGCCAGACCATCCCCTATGCCGGTGACGTGAACTTCTACTTCAGCCAGATCGAATCCAGCCGGGGGGGCGACGTGGAGATCTTCGTCCCCGGCGGCGAGGTGAACGTGGGCCTGGCCAGCAGCGGCAGCCTGGACAAGAGCGATGCCGACCTGGGCCTGTTCACCGTGCGCGGCGGCGACATCCGGGCCTACGTGCGGGACGACTTCCTGGTGAACCAGTCCCGGGTGTTCACCCTGGGGGGCGGCGACATCCTGCTCTGGTCCGACCTGGGGGACATCGATGCCGGCAAGGGGGCCAAGACGGCGGCGGCGGCGCCGGCGCCCCAGTTGCGCTTCGAGAACGGCCGGTTCTACTACGACATCGCTGGCTCCGTGTCCGGCAGCGGCATCGGCATCATCAACACCAGCGACGCCAACTCCCGGGACGACGGCTACCTGATCGCCCCCAACGGTGAGATCAACGCCGGCGACGCGGGCATCCGCTCTTCCGGCAACCTGACGGTGGCGGCGGTGGTGGTGCGGGGCGCCGACAACATCCAGGTGGCCGGGGTGTCCAGCGGGGTGCCGGTGACGGATACCGGCGGCCTGTCGGGGCTGGCCGGGGTGAGCAGCACCGCCAGCCTGGGGGCGTCCGAGGAAGCCACCGGCGGCCTGGGCAATGCGGCCCAGGAGGCGGCCCAGGCTGCCCAGGAAGTCAGCCAGGCCCTGGCCAGCTTCAAGCCCAGTTTCATCACCGTAGAGGTGTTGGGCTTTGGTGAAGAGGGCTGATCATCAAGCTGTAACACGATGCCGAGAAAATCCATAAGTTATCGGTATTTGGTTCCTAAAATGCGTCTATTTGCCATCATCCTGTCAATTCTGACCTTGTGTTCCGCCACCGCCGCCCAGGCTTGGTGGAATCCCGACTGGACCGTCCGCAAGGCCGTCACCCTGGATACCTCGGCCAGCGGGGCCGAGACCCGGGAAGGCCTGGTCAACGTGCCGGTGCTGGTGCGCCTGCATACCGGCAACTTCGACTTCCTGGCGGCCAAGGAAGATGGTGCGGACCTGCGCTTCATCGCCGAGGACGACAAGACGCCCCTGAAATTCCACATCGAGAAGTTCGACCCGGTGAACCAGTTGGCCCTGGTCTGGGTGCAGGTGCCCAAGCTCCAGCCGGGCAGCAACACCCAGAAGGTTTGGCTCTATGCCGGCAACGAAGCCGTGGGGGCGGCCAGCGACGCCAAGGCTGTCTTCGACGTGAACCAGATCGGCGCCTGGCACTTTGCCGAGGCCGCCGGCGGTCCCCAGGACAGCACGGCCTACGCCAACCACAGCCGGGAGTTCACCGGCAAGCGCCTGCCCGGCCTGATCGGCGACGGCGTCGGTTTCGATGGCGAGACGGTGCTGGCCATTCCCGCCTCGCCTTCCCTGAAGATCGGTCCCGCCACCGGCTTCACCTGGTCCGCCTGGGTGAAGGCGGCCGATGCCGCCCAGAACGCCGTGCTGTTCAGCCGCACCGACGCCGGCAAGTCCCTCATGGTGGAAGTGGGCGGCGGCAAGCTCAGCGCCCTGGTGGACGATGGCGGGGTGAGCCTGCGCACTGCCCCGGCGGTGGACCTGCCGGCGGGGGCCTGGTTCCACGTGGCCCTGGTGGTGGGCGAGGAGACCAGCCTCTACGTGAATGGCGAGAAGGTGGCCGCATCCGCCGCCCGCTGCCCGGACATGAACGGCGAGATCACGGTGGGCCGGGGCTTCCGGGGCGAGATGGACGAACTGGGCCTGGCCAACGTGGCCCGCAGCGCCGACTGGGTCAAGGTGGCGGCCCTGGGCCAGGGGGCCGAGGCCAGGCTGGCCGTCTATGGCGAGGATGAGAGCGAAGAGGGCGGCGGAGAAGCCTCCTACTTCGGCGTCATCCTGCAAAGCGTGACCCTGGACGGCTGGGTGGTCATCGTCATCCTCATGATCATGCTGGGCATCAGCGCCATGGTCATGGCCACCAAGGCCATGGTGGTGGGCAAGACGGAGAAGGCCAACCAGGATTTCCTGGATGCCTTCCGGCAGTTGGACAACCGGCATACCGGCGACCTGGACAAGGCCGACGATCCCGGTGATTCCGACCTGCAACAGGGCAGCGTGGCCGACCTGATGTTTGGCCACCACGACCACCACCAGCACTCCAGCCTGTACCGCATCTACCATGCGGGCATCCAGGAAGTGAAAAAGCGGATCGGCGAGCGGACCGACGTGGACCTGTCTCCCCAGGCCCTCAACGCCATCCGCGCCACCCTGGACAGCACCCTGGTGCGGGAGAACCAGAAGCTCAACAGCCTCATGGTGCTGCTCACCATCGCCATTTCCGGTGGGCCCTTCCTGGGCCTGCTGGGCACCGTGGTGGGGGTGATGATCACCTTCGCCGCCATCGCCGCCACCGGCGACGTGAACGTGGCGGCCATCGCCCCGGGCATCGCGGCGGCCCTGGTGGCCACCGTGGCCGGCCTGGCCGTGGCCATTCCCGCCCTGTTCGGCTACAACTACCTGGGCTCACGCATCAAGACCATCGGCGCCGACATGCATGTGTTCGTGGACGAGTACATCGCCCGCATTGCGGAGACCTATTCGCGATGAGGTACGGGGATGCGATGGGGTTCTTCCCACTTTGGAAAAGCCCCCGTGCGGGGATGAAGGGGATCGGGGGGGATTTAAGCCGGGTGCCGAGTGCGAAGGGCGTCAAATCCCCCCTGGCCCCCCTTTGCAAAAGGGGGGAAAAGCGAGGTCGGGAAGGGGGAGGGTTGAGCCATGGCTGAACTGCGCGAAGACAACGAGCCCTATGACGACATCAACATCACGCCCATGCTGGACCTGGCCTACGTGCTGCTGGTGATCTTCATCATCATGACCACGGCCACGGTGCAGGGCATCCAGGTGAACCTGCCCAAGGCCAGCGCCACCCCCAGCCTGGCCAAGCCCAAGACCAAGGCGGTGACCATCGACGCCAACGGGCAGATCTACCTGGACACCTACCCGGTGACCATGGGCGAGCTGGAAACCCGCCTGCGGGGCTTCAAGGCCATCACCCCGGACCTGCCGGTGGTGATCAAGGGCGACGCCAAGATCCAGTACGAGAAGGTCATCGAGGTCATGGACCTGTGCGGCCGGCTGGACATCACCCAACTGGGCCTGGTGACCCAGAAGTTGGTGAAGTAGGCATGACGGGCAAGAAGAGATCCTTGCGCAGCCGCCTGCCGGCCCTGGCCGGGGGCGCGTTCATGCTGCTCTTCACCGTGGGCGTGGTAGGCCTGGTGCGGGATTTCATCGTCAACGCCGAGCCGCCGGACAAGGTGAAGGTGCAGCAGATCTCCCTGGTCAAACCGCCGCCGCCCAAGCCGGAGGAAAAGCCCCCGGAGCCGGAAAAGGTGGAGCAGGAGCAGCCCAAGGAGGAAGTCCAACTGGACACTCCCCAGCCCCAGGACCAGCCCCAGGATGAAGGCCCGCCTCCCGGGGAACAACTGGGCCTGGATGCCGAGGGTGGCGCTGGCGGCGACGGCTTCGGCCTGGCGGCCCGCAAGGGCGGCCGGGACATCACCACTCTGGGTGGGGGCAGTGACCGGGACGCCTGGTACGGCCGGGTGATCTCCCGCTACCTGGAGGAAAACCTGCGCCGGGCCAAGCGCCTGCAAGGGACCAGCTACAACATCGTTGCCCAGGTGTGGTTCGACGAGGCCGGCGGCGTGCTGCGGGTCCGGCTCACCCAGGGCAGCGGCAACCCGGAAACCGACCTGCTCCTGCGGGAGGAAATGTCCTCCCTGCCCCCCCTGCGCGACCCCCTGCCGGCAGACCTGCCCCAGCCGGTCCGGGTGCGGGTGGCGTCCCGGGCCTGATCCATTCCATTGCATATGCACGAGTCGAAGACATGAACAAGAAAACGCTGTTGCTGGCCATGACCCTGGGGGGGCTGCTGTCCCAGGGCCCGGCCCAGGCGGGTGAAAGGGAAGACCTGGAGGCCCTGCGGGCCACCACCCTGGCCATCGTCGATGCCCTGGTGGACAAGGGTATCCTGACCAAGGAGGCCGCCCAGGAATTGGTGAAACAGGCCGAGAAGAAAGGCCAGGAACAGGCCGCCCAGATGGCCAGGGCGGAAGCGGCCGCCGGCGTGGTACGGGTGCCCTACATCCCGGAAGTGGTGAAGCGGGAGATCCGTGAACAGCTCCGCCAGGAGGTGGTGGCCCAGGCCAAGAACGAGCGCTGGGGCGACGTTAATGCGGTGCCGGAATGGCTGGATCGGCTGAAATGGGAAGGCGATCTGCGGGTACGTTACCAGCAGGACATGTACGACGACAGCAACGTCTCGCCGGCCATTCTGGAAGCGGCCGGCATTTCGGTGAACAACACCAGCGAACAGCGGGACCGCATGCGCATCCGGGCCCGCCTGGGCCTGTCGGCCAAGCTCACCGACAGCGTCATGGCCGGGGTGCGCATCACCACGGGCAACACCTCGGACCCGGTCTCCACCAACCAGACCCTGGGCACCACGAGCAACAAGTATTCCCTGGTGCTGGACCGGGCCTTCATCAAGGGCGAACCCTGGGACTGGCTGTCCGCCAGCGGCGGGCGCATTCCCAACCCCTTCTTCAGCACCGATCTGGTGTGGGATGACGACGTGAATTTCGAAGGGGCGGCCGTGACCTTCAAACCCTGGGCCAAGGCCAACTTGAGCGCCAAGCCCTTCTTCACCCTGGGGGCCTTTCCCCTGCAGGAAGTGGAAACCTCCACCACCAACCTGGCCAAGGACAAATGGCTTTATGGCGCCCAGTTGGGCCTGGACTGGCGGTCCGGTGCCTATAGTCGCTGGCGTTTCGGGCTGGCCTACTACGACTACCGGAACGTGACCGGCGTGCGCAACAGCCTGCCCACGGCCAACGCCTTCTATGACGGCACCGCGCCCCAGTACCGGCAGAAGGGCAATTCCCTCTACATCATCGACACCGACGCCAACAACAATGGCACCCAGGACGATCCGGTCTGGGGTCTGGCCTCCGAATACCGTCTGGCCAACTTGACCGCCTCCCTGGATCTGGCCCACTTCGATCCCATCCACGTGATCTTCAGCGGCGACGTGGTGAAGAACCTGGGCTACGACGCCACCCAGGTCGCCGCCCGTATGGGGGCCGGCTACGAAGATCGTACCCTGGGCTGGCAGGCCCGCATCACCGTGGGCAAACCGGTCATCGAACTGCCGGGGGACTGGCAGGTGTTCGCCGGCTATCGCCATCTGGAACGGGACGCGGTGCTTGACGCCTTCGCCGACTCCGACTTCCGCCTGGGCGGCACCGACAGCGGCGGCTACTTCATCGGCGGAGCCTATGGCCTGGACCGCAACGCCTGGGTCAGCCTCAAGTGGCTGTCCGCCGACGAACTGGACGGCCTGCCCTATGCCGTGGACGTGCTGCAACTGGACCTCAATGCCAAGTTCTGACCTGGAACGCCGCTGCCTGGTGCTGATCGCCCTGGTGGTCCTGGCTGCCCCGGCCCGGGCCTACGACCCGGAGCGGGACGCCTGGCTGATGGAAGGCTTCGCCCCCCCCGCCGCCCCGCACCAGGGTGCGGATCCCCTGGACTTCGCCCGCATCCGGGCCACGGGCAACGACCTGGCGCCGGAATATGCCGAAGGAAGCCAGCGCAAGCTCATCCAGGCGGCGGAGCAGGGTGATCGCCCCATTCTTGAAACCCTGCTCAAACAGGGCGTGAACCCCAACGCCCGGACGGACGTCTTCGGCCGGACCGCCCTCATCCACGCCGTGGACCGGGGTGACGTGGAGATGGTGCGTCTGCTCCTGGAAGGCGGCGCCGACCCGGACATGAAGGCCGGCGGCCACACCCCCCTGGTGCTGGCCGCCCTGCATGGCCACGCCCGCATCGTGAAGCAACTCCTGGCCGGCGGCGCCGACCCGGACCTGAGAAGCGGCGACGGCAACACCCCCCTGACCGCAGCCGCAGGCATGAACCGGCTGGCCGCCCTGGAAGCCCTCCTGGCCGCCCATCCCGATCCCCGCCTGCACAACCGGGAAGGCCGCACGGCCTTGAGCCTGGCTGCGCTGGAAGGCTTTGAGGCCGCCGTGCGCATCATGCTGGAAGCCGGCGTGGACCCCAACGTGCTGGACCGCAACGGGGGTACGGCCCTGACCTCGGCCGGCTTTGACGACAACAACAAATCCATCGTGGGCCTGCTGGTGCGCCATGGTGCGGCGACCCAATGACCGGGAAGCACGGAGCATGTACATGATCAAACCTCGCTACGGCTGGATTCCTCTGCTGCTGGCCCTGCTGCTGACCGCCCAGACGGCCGGTGCGGAACCGAAGAAAGCCAACCGGGAAAGGGAAGCCCTGCGCCGGGTGCAGATGCAGTTGCAGCAGGTCCAGGGCCAGGTGTCCAGCCTGGAACAGGAAAAGGCCAAGCTGGTCCAGGATGCGGAAAAAGCCGGCAAGGCCGCCAAGTCGGCCCAGGCCAAGGCCCGTCGCCTGGACAAGGAACTGGCCGAGGCAAACAGCCAGCGGGAAGCCCAGGCCAGGGAACTGGAGCAAGTGCGCAAGGACCTGGCCGACACCGCCCAGCGCCTGGCCGAGATCCGCAAGACCCTGGCCGAGACCGGCGACAAGCTCACGGAAACCAGCCGCCTGCTGCGCCAGACCGAGGGCGAGAAGAAGAACCTGGAAGGCCTCAAGGTACGCAACGAGCGGGAAATCGCCGCCTGCGAAGACCGCAACGGCAAGCTCTACCAGATCGGCCGGGACCTGATGGTCCGCTTTGAGCGCAAGACCTGCGCCGACGCCATGGCCCAGGCCGAACCCTTCACCGGCCTGCGCCGGGTGGAGGTGGAAAACCTGATGGAACAATACCGGGACAAACTGGACGAACAGAAACTGGTGAAGGCCCCGGCTCGATGAGCGAGGGGCCAATACCGCACTGTGCCCACGCTTGCCGTAGGGTGTGGTGAGCGCAGCGAACCGCACCGTAGCACCATCCGTCCCGAGCTGGTGCGGTTCGCCTTGCTCACCACACCCTACCCATTACCCTCATCCATCCGTAGGGTGTGGTGAGCGCAGCGAACCGCACCATGCCTGTCCGGTCAGGGTTTCCGGAGTTCTTCCAGAGCGATGCCGTTGATGGCGATGGGGGTGCGGGCTTCCAGTTTCTGCAGGTAGGCGGCTTCGATTTCGGCGGCTTTGCGCAGTTTCAGGTTGCGGGCCAGGTTGTCCCGGACCTGGTCGAAGGGCAGGGTCTGGGGTTCGTCCAGGCCGGTGAGCTTGAGAAGACGCCAGCCGTTGCCGCTTTTCAGGGGCTTGCCTACTTCCCCCTTGTCCATGGTTTTCACGGCGTCCCGTACCTCGGGGGCCAGTTCGCTTTCGTTCAGCCAGCCCACGTCGCCGCCCTGGGCCGCGCTGGCGGCGTGCCGGGAGTGCTTGCGGGCCAGGGCGGCGAAGTCGGCTCCCTTGCGTTGGGCTTCCCGGGCCAGATCGTCCATGGCCTTGCGGGTCCTGTCGTCGCCGCCTTCCAGATAGATCTGGCTGATGCGGTAGCGGCGCGGCGTCAGCAGACCGGGTTTGGCGGTTTCGTAGGCCAGTCGCAGTTGGTCGTCGCTGGGGAAGTCGGTGGGGGGGCGGGCGATGCCGTTCATGTAGGCGCTGGCCAGGGCCAGGTCGGCAGCCCGGGCCATGCGGGCGGCCACGTCGGATTTTTTGTCCATGCCCTGGCGGCGGGCCTCGTCGGCCAGGGTCCGGGCCAATAGTTCATTGCGGATCAGCCTGCCCAGTCCCTGGGGCGTCTTTGCCTGGTCGGGGTTGGCTTCCGCCAGTTGCCGGACATCGGCCACGGTGAGGCTGAGGGCGCCCATGCGGGCGAGGACATCGCCGTCGGCGGCCTGGCTGAGGGGGGAGAAGCCGGCGAGGCAGGCGACGAGCAGACGGAGGGGCTGTTTCATGGGTGATGGGAGGCGGCAAAATGGGCAAGCATAGGCATGGGGCATGACGGCTCCGTGACGCCGGCATGGGCTTCATGAAACCGTCATGGCCGGCGCATAGATTGCACCCTCCGCTTCATCGACCCCCAGCATGAAACACGCCGAGACACGCGGCAGGGACAGCCTGCCGCAGATTGCGGCCCCCATCCGCCGATCCGCGCTGACGGCGGGGGGCCTGGCTCTGCCCGCCCCCACTGTGCAGGCTGAGACTGCGAGCAGCGCGGTACTCGACCTCATGCTCGGCAATCCCGAGCAGCACGCAGTGGCGGTGCTCGACGGTGTCCGGCCCGTGGGCATCATCCATCGGCCCGCGCTCCTCGACCGCTTCATCGGCCTGTTCGGCCGGGAGATCTACGGCCGCAAGCCCTGCCGTCAGATCATGGACGATGCGCCGCTGGTGGTGGATGAATTGGTGTCCTTGCAGGATCTTTCCGAACTGGTGGTGAACAAGGGCAAGCAGACCTTCACCCAGGGTTTCATCGTCACTTCGGCCGGCGCGTACCGGGGCCTGGGGTCGGGTTTCGACCTCATGCGCGAAGTGACCCGCATGCAGATCGTCGCCGCCCGCTATGCCAATCCCCTGACCGGTCTGCCGGGCAACGTGCCCATCCAGGAACACACCCGACAGCTCCTGGATACGGCCAGCCCCTTCGTGGTGGCCTATTGCGATCTGGACCATTTCAAGCCTTATAACGACGTCTATGGCTTTCAATGGGGCGATGACATGATCCGTTTCGTGGCCCAGCTCCTGTTGGCGGCCAGCGACGGCGAGACGGACTTCGTCGGCCACGTGGGTGGGGATGACTTCGTGGTGCTCTTCAGGTCGGCGGATTGGGAAAAGCGCTGCAAGGCCATGCTGGCCCTGTTCGACAGCGAACGTTCGGCCTTCTTCAACGCTGGCCATCTGGCGGCGGGGGGCTACACCAGCGAGGACCGGCGCGGTCAAGTCACCTTCCATCCCCTGGTGAGCCTGTCCATCGGCGCGGTCCCCGTGGACCCGGGCTGCTATCACCATGTCCACGAGGTGGCCGAATCCTGCGCCGAAGCCAAGCACATGGCCAAGAAGCAGTCCGGCAGCAGCCTGTTCATCGAGCAGCGCAGGCATCCCGCCCATTGGGAGGAGTTGCCGAAGACGGCGCAGCCGGAATAAAAAAAACGCGGCCAACCGGCCGCGTCGAAGTCG
Source organism: Thiobacillus denitrificans (assembly GCA_020723405.1). Lineage (GTDB taxonomy): Bacteria > Pseudomonadota > Gammaproteobacteria > Burkholderiales > Thiobacillaceae > PFJX01. The sequence goes on from DYIY01000020.1 coordinate 44,941, forward strand.
TTCGGGGGAACTGGTTGCTTTTCTGCCTTCTCGCGCGTGGAAACGTACAGGGAAAGCGGCTCAGACCTTGCCGCGCCGGCGGGCGGCCACGCCCAGCAGACCCAGCCCGGCCAGCATCATGGCGTAGGTCTCGGGCTCGGGGACGGCGGCGGTGAAGGCGGTGTCGTTCAGCACGGTGCCGGTGAACTCGCCGCTGCCCACGTCATTCCAGTTGTCGGCGTTGAACACCAGGGGTTGGTAATCGGCCAGGCTGGCCAGGCCGTCGCGCACGCCGACGTACTCGCCGAAATCGGCATCGTTCACCAGGGCGATGGCGTTGCTGCCCAGGGTCAGGCCGGCGTTGGCCAGGTTCTGGGGAGCGGAATCGTTCTCGGTGGTCAGGCCGGTGAGGGCGGTGGTGATGCCGGTGGCGCTGCCCAGGTAGACGTAGACCGTCTCGTTGCTCTTGGCGAAGCCCAGGTTGGTGCCGCCGCCGGAGGCCAGGCTCAGGCTGCCGTAACTGGCGGACAGGGGGGTGCCGTCATCGATTTCCAGGAAGGTGATCACGGTGCCGGCGGCAATGCTGCCGGCTCCGGTGTTCCACACCAGGGTGTGCTCGTTGGTGTCGTTGAAGCTGCTGCCGTTCCACTCGTTGTCGCTGATGTAGATCTCGGTGCCGGCGGCGATGTCCACGAAGGTCACCAGGGCCCAACTGTCTTCGTCGGCGTTGAAGGAGGTGAAGGCGATGTCGCCGGTGGTCAGGGCCTGGGCCTGGGCGGAAACGGTGGCCATGAGGGCCAGGGACAGGGCGAGCTGGGTCTTACGCATTTTGCGGATCTCCGATGCGGTTGTGGTGGGTGTGATGGTGGCGACGGATCGCCATGAGGATCAGGCCCAGGCCGATGAGCAGCATGGACCAGGTTTCGGGTTCGGGTACGGGGGTGAGGACCACGTTGTCCACCCACAGGGCGGAACTCACGCTGTAATCGCCCACGTCCACCACGCCCAGGGCCAGGGTGTGGGTGCCGGCGCCGGTGAATTGCCAGGTGAAGGTGGACCGGCCCGTCTGCCAGGCGAATTGATCGGCGGCCAGGGTGGCATCCGCTGCGGAAGCCAGGCTGAGCAGGGTGCCGTCCAGGGCCAGGAAGGCGTAATCCTGGAAACCGGCGGGCCCCTCGTTGCTATGCAAGGACCAGTCGAAGCGCAGTACGTCGCCAGCCTGGACGGTGAAGGTCTGGGTGAGTACCGAGCCCTCGAAGGCCTGGTCGCCCTGGTCCAGGGCTCCCACGGCCAGACCGGCGAATTCCTCCACCCCCCCGGCCACCCCGGCTTCCGCAGCGGCCAGGCCGGACAGGTTGTAGGCTCCGGCGGCAGCGGGAAAGTCATCGGCGTAGTCGGTGTGGGCCGTGCCGAGCCAGGCGGCCTGCTCCAGTACGGCCACGTCGCCCAGGGACTGCCAGCCGGCGAGGCCGGCGGCGAAGCCGCCGTTCTCCACGGCCTGGGCGGTGCCGGCCATGCCCAGCAGGGCGGCCATCAGCAGTTGAGTTTTGATCATGGTGATGCTCCCGATTGTGGGTTGTGTGTTTTACAAGGCGGTTAAAGCCCCAGGTCCCGGGCCGGATCGAGCTGGCTGGCGGTCAGGCCGCGCAGGGTGGCCAGGGTGCGGAAACCGCCCCGGCCGGCTGCGCCGTCGCTGTCCACCTGCACGCTGGCACCGGCCGCAGCGTTGGCCACCCGTACGAAACCGCCGGACAAGGCCGCCTCGGGGCTGATGCCCAGGCTGGCCAGCAATGCCGTCAGGTCGATGTGATCGCTGCCCGGAACAAAGTCGGTGATGCTGTCGGTACCGTCCCGCAGGCTGGCATAGACGAAGGTGTCGGTGCCCGGACCGCCGGTGAGCTGGTCGGCGCCCGCGCCCCCTTCCAGAAGGTCATCCCCCGGCGTGCCCACCAGGACATCCCGGCCGGCGCTGCCGCTAATGCGCTTGACCAGGCTCAGACCCACCAGGACCGAATCGTGGTCGGAGGCGCGATATGGACTGGCGGTGTACAGATCCTGGGTCTTGTACTCGGTGTTGTAGTCGATGACCGAGGGCTCGTCGGCATTGCTGTGCCAGTGGTGGGTGCCGGTGACCTGGGCCGCCAGGGAAGCGCTGGCCAGGGCGTGGTCCAGGTAGCCCGCTTCGCCGTCGAACACGTAGGAATAGCCGAAGCCGTCGAAGCGGCGGGTCTGGTCGGCGTAACCCCGGTCCAGCAGGGCCAGCACCGGGTCTTCCTGGCCATAGGCGTTCAGGTCGCCGATGATCAGCACGTCGGCGTCGCCGCTGCTGGTGCTCAGGCCGGCGGCGAAATCGGCCAGGGCCTGGGCCTGTTCCATCCGCAGGCCATTCCAGCAACCCTGGCCATCACCCTGGTCGGCATTGGGATCACTGGCGTCCGAGGGGCAACTGCCCTTGGACTTGAAGTGGTTCACCACCACGCTGAAGGCCTCGCCGTTGGCGGCGGCAAAGGTCTGGGCCAGAGGGGGCCGGTTGTGCACGCTGTGGGTGTCGCTGAGGGGAGCGCCGGCCAGGCTCAGCCGGCCCGGCTTGTAGATCATGGCCACCCGGATGGCATCGCTGCCGGCGCCGCCGGCGGGGGTGCCCACCGAAGCGTAGGTGCCGGCACCCAGCAGGGCGTTCAGACCATCCACCAGGTTCTGCACGGCGGTCTCGCCGTTGTTCTCAATCTCCATCAGACCCACCACGTCGGCGTCCAGGGCGGCAAGGGCGGCGATGATCTTGTCCCGCTGGCGGGTGAACTCTTCGGCACTGTCGGCGCCACGGCAGTCGTCCCGGGTGAGACTGGGGAAGCACTGGGCTCCGCTCTGATCCAGGGTGGTGAAGTAATTGAGCACGTTGAAGCTGGCCACCCTCAGGTTGCCGCCCACCGACGCCGGGCTGGCGGAACGGGGGTTGTCCCGGGTGATGACGGGTTCGATGGTGGGGTGCAGCTTGTAGTCGCGCAGGGAATCGCTCACTGCGCCGTGGTAGAGCACGCCGGTGACGCCATGGACCGTGTCGCCGGCCCGCAGGGTGTCGTCGGCGCCCATGTAGGGGATGGGATCGGGGTTCTGGTCGTTGCTGCCGTCATCCAGGGTCAGGCGGCGGCGAGCGTTGTCGTCGGCCAGGGCGAGGGCTTCCGGGCTGCCGGCTGGATAGCGGTTGGTGGGTTTTTCCAGGCGACCCTGGGCAGACACGGTGATCTCCCCGTAACGGCCCTGGAAGTAGTTCTGGGAGACCGTGAGGGGAGCGTCGATGCTCACCAGCATGCCCTCGTAGCGCTCCAGTTCCCCCTCCACGGATTCCGGCAGGGTCACGGCGACGGGGGTCAGGCTCTGGCCGGCGCCCAGCAAGGTGACGGCGGTGGGATTGGTCAGTTCGGTGAGGGTGTTGTATTCGCTGACGCTGGCGGTGAGACGGATCAGACTCCCCTCGACCACCTCGGCCGGGATGCCCCCGGGGGAATAGACGAAGATGCCATCCGAGGTTTCCGCCAGGCCATCACCGGTCGGATCCTGGATGAAGTAGCCGTAGTTGCTGGGGATGACCTTGGTGACCACCCCCTCGGTGGTCACGGTCTGGCCGGCCAGGGGGCTGGCGTCGCCACTGCCCTGGATGGCGGGAATGGGGGTGACGCCGGTGACGGTCACCGTCAGGGTGCAGGCGGCGGTCTGGCCTTCGTCGTTGCTGAAGCTGACTTCCACCGGGTAGCTGCCGGCCGCCAGGCCGGACACGTCCAGGTCCACCTTGGCGCTGTCCCCGTCGGCCAACGCCGGGGCCAGGGTGCCCAGGCTGATGCCTGCCGTGGCGCCGGAGGTGATCAGGGCCCCATTGACCCGGCTGTCGGCGTCGCTGGCGCTGAGGGTGACGCTGCCCGTTTCGCCGCTGGCCAGGGACAGTCCGGTGCAACTGGCGACGATGGGCAGATTGCCGCCGGCCAGGGGGCTGCCGGTGACGCTGATGTCGTCCACGCCCACCCACTCGTCATTGCCGGCGGCATTGCTGGTGAGGATGCGCACCTGGAGCAGGGGCTGGTTGGCGGCGTCGGCAGGCAACACCGCGCTCACGGGGGTGACCAGGCTGTCCAGGCTGGGGCCGCTGGTGGCGTCTGCCACGAAGGCGGCCGGCACATTGTTGAAGTTGCCGGCAGCGCCGATCCGGTATTGCAGGGCCACGGGCTGGATGGCGTTGTCGCTGGAGCCGTCCAGATCCCGCAGCAGGTAGGCCACGGCTATCTGCTCAAAACCCCGGGTATCCAGATTGAGCAGAAGATAGGGCGCATCGGCAGTGCCGGAGCCGTTGAGGGCCAGGGTGGGATCAGCCAGTTCGAATTCCGCGATGCCGCCCGTGCTGTAGGTGCCGGGGCTGGTCTGGTTGGCATTCACGTCGAGGACCGTGCTGTTCCCCAGGATCGTCTGGGGATCGGTGCCGGTGGCCGTGGTCAGATCGTCACCCCGGTAGCCCAGTACCCCGGGCACGCCGGACCAGTCGTCGGACCCGCTGATGAGGCTGGTGTTGGACCAGTCCTGGGCATAGGGCAGGGGCTGGGCGGCGCTGTCGGCCAGGGCAGGCTGGTTGCTCAGGCCGCCCAGAATCAAGGCGACGATGAGGGGACGCAGGGGGGACATGGCGGCTCCGGTGAACTTGTCGAGCCGACAAGTTAGGGGGCCACTGTTAAACCCGGATGCCCCGGGGTGGGGGAGGGGCTAGTCCGAACGGCTCAGGGGTCCGGTTCCATCCGTCCGGCCAGGATGGCGCGCACCCAGTCCAGGTGCGGGGCCACCAGGGTGGCACCGGCCAGGGCCCCGTAACGGGTCTTGCTGCAATGGGCAGGTTTGCCGGCTGCATCCTTGTCACAGGAGGCGGGGGTACTGCCATTGAAGGCCGCAATGGCCAGCACTTCCGGCTGTCCTTCCATTTCCAGAAAGAGGGGGCAACCCGAATCACCAAAGGCAAGCTGGGCTTCCCCTGGCACCCAACGGGAGGCCGGTCGGGGCCCGCGGAACACCTGACTGCGGGCCGGCGGGGCATCGTAGGTGAAAAGGAGCATCTCGTCCCGCCCGCTGCCCTCGTCATCGGCGAGCAGCTTTTCGATGCGGTTGTGCCCCCGGCGCAGGATGCCCGGATCGGGCTTGACCGTGACCGCGCCCGTGGTGGGATCGGCAACCGCCCCATACCCGGCAAAACTGAAGGTCGTGTTGCCGGACGGCGGCTTGGTGGTCAGAGGAAAGGGGTGCACCGACTCCGGTGCCACGCCCGCCAGGCGGACGAGTGCCAGGTCGTCATGCCAGCCGAAGCTGTCGTCCCGGGCCGTATTGCCGCTCAGGTAATCAGGATGGATGTGCACGGCTTCGGCAGGCACCACCACCACCCCTTCCTGGGGCAGGTTGAAGCGCAGCCGGATGCGTCCAGGGGCGAAACGGTTGCGGAACACCACGTGGGCCGCGGTGAGCACATGGCGCTCATCGATCAGCACGCCGCTGTACGTGCCGCCGCCTTCCGGGGTGATGGCCACCACACCGCCCCAGACGCTGCCCGTTTCGTCCCAGTCCACCACCTCTCCGCCCACCACGGCCAGCCCCGGGACGGCGAACAAGGAGAGGACAAGGGTGACGATCAGTCGGCGCATGGTGCAAGCGAAGCTGTCAGGGGACGGCAGGATTATCCTCCGACAGGGCCAAAAAAACGGGCCGCACCCAGGCGGCCCGCAGTGGCAGATGGGCGCGACGGATCAGTCGTCGCCGTCCGGACCGTTGTGGCAGTCGTAGCAACCGACTTTCTGGCCTGCCGTGTAGGTGATGGACTGGTTGTCCTCCACGTTGAAGGTCTTGGTCTTCTTCACCTTGGACAAGTCGCTGCCCCGATAGTCGGCACCGTGGCAATAAGCGCACTCGCCAGTGTCATGCTCATCGACGTAATCATGGTGCTTGTCCACCCACTTGCTGCCGATGGTGTGCATGCCGTGGGGCCCGCCATCCTTGGTGGTGGGCACGGAGGCGTGGCAGGTGGTGCACTCGGTGATGGTGCCGGCATAGCCCTGGAGACCGACGGCCAGGACATTGTCGTTGTCGTGGGAGCTCGGATACTCGGCGTGGGTGGAGCCGTGGCAGCCTTCGCACTGGACGTTGCCGTGGCCCTTGCTGAACCGGTACAGGCTGAAGCCGGTGGAGGGCACGTTGGCATTGGTGGCAAAGCGCTGGTCCAGCCACACCTTCAGGATGCCCGTGTTGCTGACGGCGGAGGTTTCCCGCACGCCGTCGTGGTGGCAGGCCTGGCAATTGGGCTGGCTCAGCCAGCCGGTGCGGGTGGTGCTGCCCACGTTGGCCATGGTGGAGTGGCAGCTCTGGCAATTCATGGAGAAGTTGCCGCTGCTGTCTTTTGCATCACCCATGGCGCCGCGCAGACACTTGGTTTCCGAACCGGGGTGGCACTGGTAGCAGGCGGTGCGATTGTTGATGCTGTCCAACGGGAGCTTGGTGACCGGATCCTTCACCAGGGCGTGCTTCTTGTGCATGGCGGTGGTCAGGGCCGAGATGCCGGTGACGCCGGTGCCGGGCAGTGCGTTGGAGCCGTGACAACCCGCGCACAGGATGGGGGTGCCCGCATCGGCCGTGGGCAGCAGGCCGGTGCTCAGGTAGCCCATGGTGGCCAGTGCATTCCTGTACGTACGTTGCTTGATGTGCTTGTCGTCGTGGCGCTTGAGGATGTTCCGCCGGAAATCCTTTTCCGGATCCGGGTCGTTGACCCAGCCGGTGCGCGGTTTGGCGGCAGGACCTGAAGTAGATGCGTGGCAGGCCGTGCAGGTCATTTCATCGGACACCGGCAGGACCACTTTGGCTTCGGCCAACGTGGTCCCGCTGCTGTTCTTGGCGACCACCTTGACCATCGGATAGGTGTTCTTGGTCATGTTGTCGTCGTAGGGGGTGATGGGAATGCCGTCGGCGTAGAAGAGGCTGTTCGTGCTGTCCACGGCCATGGCCTGGGCGGAGAACGATGCCATGGAATAACCGGCCAGGCCCATGTCCGGGGCGGGATTGGCGCCATACAATGGCTCCACGTATTGCCAGAAGTTGGTTTTCGTGGAAGAAATGCTGTTCACCGAACCGGCGGTATCGGCCACGGCTTCAAATGTGACGGTCACGCCGGAGGTCACCAGATCACCGGAACTGGAATTGATCAACTGGGCCCGCAGGTTGTTGAAGGGGGGCAGGATTGAAAAGACCGAGTAGTCGGCGTCCATGCAATGCATGCCGAGATCGTTCCACGCCACCAGGGCGTAGGTCGTGGTGGCCGCTGCGCCGACCGAGCCGGACTTTACCTTGGCTTTCGCTTTGGCTTTCGCCTTGGACGCCTTTTCCATTTTCGTTGTCTTGTGCTGGTCGGCGTCGCCTGCCAGAGCAGAAGGCGGACAAGCCAGCGCGAGGGGCGCCAGCAGCGCCAGCAGTTTCAAACCAAGGTGTTTCATGGTGACCTCCGGTAAAGGGTCCGACATGGGTCGGCAAAAAAACCATGGCCCTTGCCGGACCCATGGATTTGTCCAAGGTAGGTGTAAAAAAAGCACACGTCAAGAAACATGGGTATTCGCATCGGCCTCCCCGATGCACCTCCCCGAACCCCTGCAACATGGATCGGCAGGCATGCTCATGGGGGCAGAAGCGGCATTGAATTTCATCGCGTTTTGGCTCATTATGATGTAAAGAATGCACACGATGAACAAAAAACTGGATATGAACGCCAACACACAAGTGCTGTTGTCCACCCCCCCGGCCCTGCTTCAGGCAACCCAGCGTCTCCTGAGGCCCCTGGCGCGCCTGCTCATGAGCTTCGGCGTGAACTACCAGGGTTTCGCCAACCTGGCCAAAGGCGTATTCGTCGACGTGGCAGCCCGTGATTTTCCGGATGGTGGTGCTCCCATCACTGACAGCCAGGTGAGCATCCTGTCCGGTGTCCATCGCCGTGAAGTCAAGCGGCTGCGGGCGGAAATGCTCCAGCAGCGCATTCCCTCCAGCGTCGTGTCCATGGGCGGCCAGGTGGTGGCCCGCTGGTGCGCCGATCCCGCTTTCCTCGATGCCCAGCGCCGCCCGGCCCCTTTGCCCCGGCTGGCCAGCAAGGGGGGCGACCTCTCCTTCGAACGCCTGGTGGAGAGCGTCAGCAAGGACGTGCGCTCCCGCGCCGTTCTGGAGGAATGGCTGCGGCTCGGGGTGGCCTACCTGGATGACCAGGATCGGGTCAATCTCGTCGAACACGCCTTCATTCCGGCCCGGGGCCTGGATGAAAAGGCATTCTTCCTGGGCAAGAACATCGGCGACCACCTTTCCGCCAGCAGTCGCAACCTGATGGAGGCTGTCCCCCCGTTTCTGGAACGTTGCGTCTATTACGACGGACTGAGCCAGGAGTCCATCGACAAATTGCGCGACCTGACCCGGGAACTGGCCGTATCCGCCCTGCAGGAAGTCAACCGCCGTGCCCTGGAGTTGCAGGAAGCGGATGCTTCCCGGGGCCAGGGCGATCAACGTATGACCTTTGGCGTCTACTACTACGCCGAACCCACCGGGTCGGGTCGCGATACACCGGGCAGCAACCCGACGGCCTGAGCCGTCGTTATTTGCAACAGGCAGGAGCCCGTATGAAGCCACGCGCCCTGCTTCCCCTTGTTTTGGCCCTTGGGATCGGCCCGGTCTGGGGCAATCCCTGCGCCTACATTCCCGACACCCCCGGTTTGCGTCTGGAAGCCTGGCAAGCCCTGGGCGGCATCGGCGGAACAGGCCATGATGCCGATGGCTCGGGCATGGGCGGCACCGGCGTGCAGGCCGACGGCGGCATGGGCGGCACCGGCAAGCAGGCCGGTAGCGGGATGGGTGGCACCGGCAAGCAGGCCGGTAGCGGCATGGGCGGCACCGGCAAGCAGGCCGACGGCGGCATGGGTGGCACCGGCAAGCAGGCCGACAGCGGCATGGGCGGCACCGGCAAGCAGGCCGACGGCGGCATGGGCGGCACCGGCAAGCAGGCCGACAGCGGCATGGGCGGCACCGGCAAGCAGGCTGACGGCGGCATGGGCGGCACCGGCAAGCAGGCTGATGGCGGCATGGGTGGCACCGGCAAGCAGGCTGACGGCGGCATGGGCGGCACGGGAGTGGTGGGGATCATCACCGGTTTCGGCAGCATCTGCGTAGGCGGGGTCGAGTTGCATTACGACGGGGATACGCCAGTGCAGATTGACGGCCGGCCAGGCAAGGTCGAGCAACTGGCTGTGGGTCAGATCGTGGGCGTGGAGGCCCTGGGCCACGGGGAGTCCATGCAGGCCGTGCACATCAATGTCCAACATGCGGTCACCGGGCCCGTGAGTTGGGTGTCTTCCAGCGGTGAGACCATGGTGGTCCTGGGCCAGGTGGTCAAAGCCAGCAAGAGCGACACCGCCGGGCTTCCCCCGGGCCAGGGTATCCAGGTGGGCGATCCGGTAAGGATCAGCGGATTGCGTGGAGCGGATGGCAGCATCCAGGCCACGCGCGTGGACCCGGGGCATCCTGCCGACCCCCTGACCGTCACCGGCGTGGTGGAAGGCCAGGCGGGCAAGAGTCTGGTCATCGGCGGTCTGGCCGTACAGACCGATGAGCCGGTGGCGCCGGGCACCAGCGTTCAGATCACGGGAGCTCTGGAAAAGGGGGTCATGAAGGCCGAGCAAGTGAAGGTTGACCCGGAACTCTCCTTCTCCAAGGGCGTGGATCGTGTGCTGCTGCAAGGGGTGGTGCGGGATTCCGGCGATGGCCGCTCCCTGTCCCTGGGCTATGCCCGCGTCCAGGCTCCGGTTGACAAGCTCGGAGAAGCCGGCGTGCGGGCAGGGCAGGTTGTCCGGGTCGAGGCTGTCCGCCGCCCGGATGGTGCCCTGGATGCCAAACGCCTGGACGTGACGCCTCCTCCCAGGCTCGGTGATGTGCCGGCAGGGATTCCCCGCGTGGCACCGGGCAAAGGAACCCCGGGCCGGGTGTCTGGTGGCGCACGGGGAAGCAAGCCGGACCGGTCGGGCCGCTCGGAAGCCCGGGGACAACAGGAGGAGGGCGACAAACCCCATAAACAGCGTCTTCTGGAGGCTAGGGACAAACCGGAGCACCACAAACCCGAAACCGAGGCGCCCGAGGTGGAGAAACCCGAGGTGGAGAAACCCGAGGTGGAGAAACCCGAGG
>DYIY01000021.1 GCA_020723405.1 Thiobacillus denitrificans
CCACGCCGCCCCTGTAGCTCAGTGGATAGAGCATCCCCCTCCTAAGGGGAGGGTCGCACGTTCGATTCGTGTCGGGGGCGCCAGTCAGATTCAAGCGGGCCGCCAGGCCACCAGTTGCGCCAGCTTGGCCCGGGCTGCGCCCGAGGCGATGGCTTCGCCGGCCCGCGCCACCCCGTCTTCCAGGCTCTTGGCCACGCCGGCTGCGTAGATGGCCGCGCCACCATTGAGGGTGACGATGTCCCGGGGGGCGCCGGGCTGGTTCTCCAGGGCAGCCAGCAGCATGGCCCGGGATTCCTCCACGTTGCCCACCCGCAGCAAAGCGATGTCGTGGACCGGCAGGCCGAAGCGTTCCGGGCTTACCGCGTATTCCTTCACTTCCCCGTCGCGCAGTTCGCCCACCAGGGTCTCGCCGGAGATGGAAATCTCGTCCAGCCCTTCCCGGCCGTGGACGATGAGCACCCGCTTGCTGCCCAGGCGTTGCAGGACCCGGACCTGGATGCCCACCAGGTCCGGGTGGAACACCCCCATGACCTGGTTGGGTGCGCCGGCCGGGTTGGTGAGGGGCCCCAGGATGTTGAACAGGGTGCGCACCCCCAGTTCCCGGCGCACCGGGGCGGCGTGCTTCATGGCGCCGTGGTAGTTGGGGGCGAACATGAAGCCCAGGCCCACGGCGTCGATGCAGCGGGCCACCTGGTCCGGCGCCAGGTTGATGTCCACACCCAGGCTTTCCAGCACGTCGGCGCTGCCCGATTTGGACGACACCGAGCGGCCCCCGTGCTTGGCCACCCGGGCGCCCGCCGCAGCGGCCACGAAGGCGGCGGCGGTGGAAATGTTGAAGGTATGGGCCGAATCGCCGCCGGTGCCGCAGGTGTCCACCAGGTTGTCGTGGGCCTCCACCGGCACCCGGGTGGCGAATTCGCGCATCACCGTGGCGGCGGCGGCAATCTCGCCGATGGTCTCCTTCTTCACCCGCAGGCCGGTGATGAGGGCGGCCATCATGACCGGGCTCATCTCGCCGGTCATGATCTGGCGCATGAGGGAGAGCATTTCGTCGTGGAAGATCTCCCGGTGCTCGATCACCCGGGCCAGTGCCTCCTGGGGGCTCATGAACGCTGCTCCTTGAGGAAGTTGTCCAGCAATTGGTGGCCGTGCTCGGTGAGGACGGATTCCGGGTGGAACTGGACGCCCTCCACGGCCAGGGTCTTGTGCCGTACCCCCATGATCTCGCCGTCCTCGGTCCAGGCGGTGATCTCCAGGCAGTCGGGAAGGGTCTCCCGCTCGATGACCAGGGAATGGTAGCGGGTGGCGGTGAAGGGATTGGGCAGGCCCCGGAACACCCCCTTGTCGGCATGGTGGATGGGGGAGGTCTTGCCGTGCATCAGCTCCTTGGCGTGGATGATGCGGCCACCGAAGGCCTGGCCGATGCTCTGGTGGCCCAGGCACACGCCCAGAATGGGAATGCGCCCGGCGAAGCGCTGGATCACCGGCACCGACACGCCGGCTTCCGTGGGCGTGCAGGGCCCCGGGGAGATGACGATGCGCGCCGGGGTCAGGGTTTCGATCTGCTCCAGGCTGATCTCGTCATTGCGGTAAACCCCCACGTCCTCGCCCAGTTCGCCGAAATACTGGACAAGGTTGTAGGTGAAGGAGTCGTAGTTGTCGATCATCAAAAGCATGGCAGGAGGATCCTTTCCCGGACGGGCCGCCTGGCCCGCATTCGGCGATCATTATCGCCCGGCCGGGGCACTCGGAAAACCGCCGCCCGAAAGGCGGCCCGCTTGCGGCCGATCTGGGCTCCTCCGTTGGACGCTCCCCCAGGCGGGTTGTTGGGGAGGGCCGTGGATTCACCCTGTGGGGCCGGTGAGCGAAGGCGGGACGTCCGGGGAGCAGATTGACGCACCCGTGCCAAGCCCATGGACGGGAGGCGGGGGCGCCAGGATGCCCCGGGCCGGCCGTCGGCACTCGCGTTGGCCTACCGGGCCGCCTGATGGGCAATCTGGGTTTAATATGCCCGGCCATGAGCAAGCCCCTCTACCTGGCCTCCCAATCTCCACGCCGCCTGGAACTTCTGCGCCAAGTGGGCCTGGAACCTACCGTGCTGCCCCTGCGCAGCGCTCGGGGCCGGGCCGACGTGGACGAGACGCCCTTTCCCCAGGAGGTCGCCCGGGATTACGTGTTGCGTGTGGCACGCATGAAGGCGGCGGCGGCCCTTATCGCCCAGGCCCGCCGCCGCCTGCCCCCCTGGCCCATCCTGGCGGCGGACACCACGGTGACCATCGATGGGCGCATCCTGGGCAAGCCCGCCGACGCGGCCGAGGCCCGGGTCATGCTGGAACGTTACTCCGGCCGCAGCCATACCGTGTTCACCGCCGTGGCCGCCGCCTACCAGGGCAAACTGGATGTGGCGCTGTCGGAAAGTGTGGTGACCTTCAAGACCCTGGGGGAGGCGGAAATCGCCGCCTACGTGGCCACCCGGGAACCCTTCGACAAGGCCGGTGGCTATGGTATCCAGGGCCGGGCCGCCCTGTTCGTGGAACATCTGGTGGGCAGCCATTCCGGTGTGGTGGGGCTGCCCCTCCACGAAACAGGCGCATTGCTGGAGGGACTGGGCTTTTCCGTCTGGTAGGCCGAGCCGTCAGTCGCCAGCTGGTCTTCCCGGGCCGGCTGGCGACTGCCAACTCTCCCCCTTCAGACCATGAGCGAAGAAATCCTCATCAACGTCACCCCCCAGGAGACCCGGGTGGCGGTGCTCTACCTGGGCGCGGTCCAGGAACTGCACATCGAGCGCACCAGCCAGCGGGGCCTGGTGGGCAACGTCTATCTGGGCAAGGTGAGCCGGGTGCTGCCGGGCATGCAGTCGGCCTTCATCGACATCGGCCTTGACCGGGCCGCCTTCCTGCACGTGGGCGACATCCTGGAAGCCCGTTGCGACCATTGTCAGCGGCCCATCGAGAAGGTGCTGCACGAGGGCCAGAGCATCCTGGTGCAGGTCATCAAGGACCCCATCGGCGCCAAGGGGGCCCGCCTGTCCACCCAGATCAGCATGGCCGGCCGCTTCCTGGTCTTTCTGCCCCAGGAGACCCGCATCGGCATCTCCCAGAAGATCGAGGACGAGAGCGAGCGGGAGATGCTGCGGGAACGCCTCACCCGCATCCTGCCCGAGGTGCAGCGGGGCGGCTTCATCATCCGCACCATGGCCCACGTGGCCGAGGACACGGAACTGGAAGCCGACGTGGAATATCTGCATACCCTGTGGGACGCCATCCAGGCCCGCTCGGAGAACCGTCCCGGCCCGGCCCTGATCTACCAGGAACTGGATCTGGCCCACCGGGTGCTGCGCGACTTCTCCTCCTCGGAAACCAGCCGCATCCTGGTGGATTCCCGGGAAACCTTCCTGAAGATGGACGCCTTCGCCGCCGAGTTCACCCGCAACGTGGCGGGCAAGATCAGCCACTACGCCGCTGAGCGGCCCCTGTTCGATCTGTATGGGGTGGAGGACGAGATCGAACGGGCTCTGGGCCGGCGAGTGGACTTGAAGTCCGGGGGTTACCTGATCGTGGATCAGACCGAGGCGCTGACCACCATCGACGTGAACACCGGCAGCTTCATCAGCGGCCGTTCCTTCGATGAGACCATCTTCAAGACCAATCTGGAGGCGGCCCAGACCATCGCCCGGCAATTGCGCCTGCGCAACCTGGGGGGCATCATCATCCTGGACTTCATCGACATGGACAGCCCGGAGCACAAGGCGGCGGTGCTGGCTGAATTGTCCAAGGCCCTGACCCGGGACCGCACGCGCATGACCATCAACGGCTTCACCTCCCTGGGCCTGGTGGAGATGACCCGCAAGCGGACCCGGGAAAGCCTCACCCGGGTACTGTGCGAGTCCTGCCCCACCTGCCAGGGCCGGGGCCAGATCAAGACGGCCCAGACCACCTGCTACGAAATCCTGCGGGCCCTCATGCGGGAGGCCCGGCAGTTCAATGCCCGGGAGTTCCGCATCCTGGCCTCCCAGACGGTGATCGACCTGTTCCTGGACGAGGAATCCCAAAGCCTGGCCCAACTGTCCGATTTCATCGGCAAGCCCGTTTCGTTGCAGGTGGAAAGCCTGTTCACCCAGGAGCAGTACGACATCATCCTGCTCTGAGCATCCGGCGGGGAGGGTCAGGCGGCGGCGGCGGCGGGTGTGGCCGGTGCTCCGTCGTCCAGGGCCCGGAAGGCCACACCGGTGAGCAGGGAGAACTCCTTGGCGATGGCCTCGATCTGGTCCACCTGGGCCTTGATCTGGACGATGTCCCGGCTCACGGCGGCGCTGCGTTCGTGGATTGAACCCAGGTTGGCATGGACCTTGTTGAGGTTCTCCAGGCGGTGCTCCAGTTGGGCCTTGTGCTCGGTGATGCGCACCACGATGGGGTCCAGGGTGAGGCGCAGCCAGGTTTCCGTCTCGATGCGCACCTGCTGGAACAGGATGCGCGCCTGGGTCACCAGGGCGATGTAGAACTTCTTCACCATGAACCGCTTCTCCAACATGATGTTGAGCGGGTCGGAGCAGAACTCCTGGGTGCTCACCATCAGTTCGTCCAGACGGGCCCGGTAACGGGACAACTCCAGGCTGGGCGGATCCATGCGTTCCAGGCCGTGGATGTCATGGAAGCGCTGGTAGGCGGTATTGAGCAACTGCTTGATGCCACCGCACTGCTGGTGGGCGAAGTCGAACTCGGCACCCATGCGCCGGATGAGCAGGTGCATGCCCTTGATCAGCCCGGCGGTGGTCCAACTGTCGTTGATGGCCATCATGGACTCTTCGATGATCTTGTCCATGCGTTCGTCGTCCATGCGCGCCAGCAACTCCCAGCCCTGCTGGGCGACCACCTTGCGGGTGACGTTGAAGTTGCGCGTGGTCTCGTCGTAGATCTGCTTGTCGGAGAGCATCTTCTCCCGCATCTGCACGACGATTTCCTGGTTCTTGCCGGACAGGGCCTCCAGGTCACGCAGGTTCTGGCGGGCGGCCTGGATGCGGTTGTGGGCGGTTTCCCTGGCCTCGGTCACCAGGGGCCCCACTTCCCGGATCACCGAGTCGCGCATGATCTTTTCCCGGGAGGGGATGATTTCCCGGGCCAGCATCACCTCCAGGGCCTGGATGCCGGAGCGGCGCAGCAGATCGCCGTCGTTGCGGATCTTGCCCACCAGGGCCTTCTGGGCGGAAATGGCCAGCACGCTGGAGGGGGGGATGTTGAGTTGGCTGGCGGTGGACTCGATCTGCCGCTGGATGGTGCGGCCGATCTCCTCGTTGGTCTTCAGATCGTCCCACAGCATGTCGATCTTGTTCAGCACGGCGTAGTGCTGGCTGGCGTGCTTGGACACCCACTTGTTCCAGATCTCGAAGTCTGACTGGGTGACGCCGGTGTCGGTGGCCAGCAGGAAGAGCAGGGCATGGGCGTTGGGGATGGCGGAAATGGTCAATTCCGGCTCGGCACCCATGGCGTTGAGGCCCGGGGTGTCCAGGATGGCCAGACCCGATTCCAGCAGGGGATGGGGATAGTTGATCATGGCGTAGCGCCAGGCGGGAATTTCCACCCGGTCCTGATCCTTCACCATGTAGCCCAGATTGGGGTCGTTCTCGTCCCACAGGCCCAGGGCCCGGGCTTCCACCTTGAAAACCACCTTGGTCTCGGCCAGCTTGCGCATGGCGGTCACCATGGCATTGGGATCGGACACGTCCAGCTTGATGGTGCTCCACTCCACCGGCAGGCGCTTCAGGGCATTGATGCTGTCGTCACGGAAACGGGTCTCGATGGGCAGCAGACGGATGTAGGGCTCGGTGTCCGTGTCGTAGTAGATCTCGGTGGGGCACATGGTGGTGCGCCCGGCATCGGAGGGCAGCAACCGCTGTTTGAAGTCGGAGAAGAACAGGGCGTTGATGAGCTCCGTCTTGCCCCGGCTGAACTCGGCCACGAAGGCCACCATGAGCCGGTCCCGCTTCAGATTTTCAGTAAGGTCGAAGAGACGCAGCAGCAGTTCCGGCTCCACCTCGGTATTGTGCTCCAGCCATTCCTTGTAGGCCGTCACCACCTTCACCAGCCGGTCGCGCCGGTTCTTGAACCGCGTGATGCCGCTTTCCAGACCGTAATTCATCAATGATTCCCCATGAGACGTCGTCTTGCCTCTTCCGGAGCGATGGCCGCCCATACCGCCTTGCGGCGGGACTTTTCCCCTCGCAGGATTCTAACCTCCTTCCGCGCCAAGCCAAGGGCTTCGGCAAGGAAAACCAGGAGGGCGTCATTGGCCGCCCCCTCCACGGCCCGGGCCTGCACCCGTACCTTGAGGGCATCGCCGTGGGTCCCGGCCAGTTCGCTCCTGGAGGCCCCCGGCTGGATGTGCAGGGCGATCTCCACCCCGTCGCCGCTGGGGCGCAGGCAATCGGCCATCAGATCATGGCCCGGGCCGCCTGATCGAGGGCGGCCACCGGCGCGATGAGCAGCACTTGGATCACCACCAGGGCCGCCAGGGGCGACAGATCCACCCCGCCAACGGGCGGGATGAACCGCTGGAAGGGGGCCAGCACCGGCCGGGACAAGGCATAGAACACCGGCGCCAGGGGCGAGAAGGGATTGATCCAGGACAGCAGTGCCTGGAAGAACACCAGACCCATGAGCACATAGAGCCCCAGGCGCAGGGCGGACACCAGGGCCAACAGAAGGAAACCGGGAAGCACGCCGCTACCCGCCACCAGGAAGGGATAGCCCTGGACCCAGTACACCCCCAGGACCATCAACAGTTCGGCCAGATAGAAGGGCAGCAGGCTGGCCCAATCCAGGCCCAGCCAGCCCGGCACCACCCGGCGCACCGGCTTCACCGCGAAATCCGTCACCTTCACCACGAACTGGGCGAAGGAATTGCGGAAGGGCACCCTTGCCCACTGCATCCAGAAACGCAGGAAGAAGGCACAGGCCATCAGATCGAAGGCCGTGCGGATGAGGAACTGGGCCGCTTCGACGAACATCAGTCCTGACCCAGCAGATCGCCCATTTCCCGGGCCCGTTCGGCAGCCGCCCTGGCCGCCAGGCCGATGGCGTAGCGCACGCCGCCTTCCTCCAGGGCCAGGATGCCCCGTTCCGTGGTGCCCCCCTTGGAAGTGACCCGGGCGCGCAGTTCGGCAGGATGGGACTGGTCCTTGATGGCCAGGGCGGCGGCGCCGAAGAAGGTTTGCAGGGTCAGCAGCCGGGCCGTCTCCGGCGGCAGGCCCAGATCCACGCCGGCCTGCTCCAGGGCCTCGATGAACAGGAACACGTAGGCCGGCCCGCTGCCAGACACGGCGGTCACGGCGTCGATCAGGGACTCCTCCTCCACCCACAGGGCCAGCCCCACGGCTTCAAGTATCTGGCCGGCCTGGCTCCGCTGGGCGGCGCTGACGCCGGGCAAGGCAAACAGGCCCGCCACCCCGGCCCCCACCAGGGCCGGGGTATTGGGCATGGCCCGCACCACTGCCCCGTGCCCCCCCAGCCAGCGGGCAATATCGCCGGCCCGCACACCGGCAGCGATGGACAACACCAGACAGTCCTTGCCCAGGGGCGGCAGGCCGCGCAGCAGGGCGGACAACTGCTGGGGCTTCACCGCCAGCACCAGCACGTCGACGTTGAGGCACTCGGCAGCGCTTTCCTCCACCGCCACTGCAAACTCCGCTGACAGCCAGGCCCGTCGTTCCGCCACGGGCTCCGCCACCCGGATATCCCCGGCCAGGAACCCCTTGTTCAACAACCCGCCGATCATGGCGGCTGCCATGTTGCCGCCGCCGATAAAACCCAGTTTCATCTGTTTCCTTTCTGGTGGATAGCCGGTAGGTGGTAGCCGGTAGTTTGTAGCTCTTGGTCAGCGCGCCCACGGCGCGGAAACATCCAGCTACCGACTACCGACCACCCACTACCGACTCCATCAATCCCGCCTTCCAAAAATCGCCGTTCCAACCCGCACGATTGTCGCACCTTCCAGGATGGCCGACTCCAGATCGCCGGACATGCCCATGGAAAGGGTGTCGAGTTCGAGACCTTCATGCCGTGCCTGGCGCAGCAAATCTGCCAGGATACGGAAGGCCTGCCGCTGCCGGTCCATGTCCGGCGTGGGTTCCGGAATGGCCATGAACCCCCGCAACCGCAGCCGGGGCAGGCTCGCCACGACCCGGGCCAGGGCCAGGGCATGCACCGGGGCCACCCCACTCTTGCTGGCCTCGCCGCTGACGTTGACCTGGATGCAGACCTGGAGGGGAACCATGCCGTTGGGCCGCTGCTCATCCAGGCGGCGGGCCAGTTTTTCCCGGTCCACGCCATGCACCCATTGGAAGCGTTGGGCCACGGGCCGGGTCTTGTTGCTTTGCAGGGGACCGATGAAGTGCCACTCCAGGTCCAGATCCGCCAGGGACTCCATCTTGGCCAGGGCCTCCTGGACGTAGCTTTCGCCGAAGCGGGTCTGGCCGGCGGCATGGGCTTCCCGCACGGCCTCAGCCGGGAAGGTCTTGCTCACCGCCAGCAGTCGGGCACAATCTGAGCCTCGACCCGAGGCGGCACAGGCGGTGGCGATCCGGTCCCTGCAAGCTTGCAAGGCGCTCGCGATTGCGCCCATAATGCCCCGCGCTCCCTCGGAAAATCACGTAACTCGGGGAATTATAATGGAAATTTCCGAGCTCCTTGCTTTCTCGGTAAAGAACAAGGCATCCGACCTCCACCTCTCCGCGGGCCTGCCCCCCATGATCCGGGTGCATGGCGACATCCGCCGCATCAACGTGCCGCCCCTGAACAACCAGGAGGTGCGGGCCATGGTGTACGACATCATGAGCGATGCCCAGCGCAAGGCCTACGAGGAATTCCTGGAGGTGGACTTCTCCTTCGAACTGCGCGACGTGGCCCGCTTCCGGGTCAACGCCTTCAACCAGGAACGGGGCGCCGGCGCCGTGTTCCGGACCATTCCCAGCGTGGTGCTGACCCTGGAGCAACTGGAAGCGCCGAAGATCTTCAAGGACATTTCCGAGACCCCCCGGGGCATCGTGGTGGTCACCGGCCCCACGGGTTCGGGCAAGTCCACCACCCTGGCGGCCATGGTGGACTACGTGAACGACAACATGTACGGCCACATCCTCACCATCGAGGACCCCATCGAATTCGTGCACAAGAGCAAGAAGTGCCTGATCAACCAGCGGGAGGTGGGCCCCCACACCAAGGGCTTCGCCGAAGCCCTGCGCTCCGCCCTGCGGGAAGATCCGGACGTGATCCTGGTGGGCGAAATGCGCGACCTGGAAACCATCCGCCTGGCCCTCACCGCCGCCGAGACCGGCCACCTGGTGTTCGGCACCCTGCACACCTCGTCGGCGGCCAAGACCATCGACCGGATCATCGACGTGTTCCCGGCGGCGGAAAAGGAGATGGTCCGCTCCATGCTGTCGGAATCCCTGCGGGCGGTCATCTCCCAGACCCTGTTGAAGCGCAAGGACGGGGGCGGCCGGGTGGCGGCCCACGAGATCATGCTGGGCACCCCGGCCATCCGCAACCTCATCCGGGAAGCCAAGGTGGCCCAGATGTATTCCTCCATCCAGACCGGCCAGTCCCTGGGCATGCAGACCCTGGACCAGGCACTGGTGGATCTGGTGCGGCGCAACGTTATCGACTCCGCCGATGCCCGGGCCATCGCGGTGAACAAGGACATGTTCCTCTAATTCGGACCTATCGCTATGGACGCCCTGTCAACGATCAACGAATGGCTGCGCTTCATGGTCGCACGCAAGGCGTCCGACCTGTTCATGACAGCCGGCTTCCCCCCCGCCATCAAGCTCAATGGCAAGGTCACGCCCATCACCAAGCAGACCCTGACCCCGTCCGACACCGCCATGCTGGCCAAGGCGATAATGACCGAGCGGCAGCACACCGACTTCGTGGCCACCCACGAGGCCAACTTCGCCATCGCCGATCCCGAGATCGGCCGCTTCCGGGTCAACGTGTTCGTTCAGCAGGGCCGCACCGGCCTGGTGCTGCGGCACATCAACACCACCATACCCAAGCTGGAGGAATTGCACCTGCCTCCCGGCCTGAAGGACATCGCCATGATGCCCCGGGGCCTGGTCATCGTGGTGGGCGCCACCGGCTCGGGCAAGTCCACGACCCTGGCGGCCATGGTGGGCCACCGCAACCAGAACGCTGCGGACCACATCGTCACCGTGGAAGACCCCATCGAATACGTGCATGCCCACGGCAAGAGCATCATGACCCAACGGGAAGTGGGCATGGACACCCTGGACTGGGAAGCGGCCCTGAAGAACACCCTGCGCCAGGCCCCGGACGTGATCATGATCGGCGAGATCCGCGAACGCTCCACCATGGACTACGCCATGGCCTACGCGGAAACCGGCCACCTGTGCTTCTCCACCATCCACGCCAACAACGCCAACCAGGCCCTGGACCGGATCCTGAGCTTCTTCGCCAAGGACCGCCGGGAACAGTTGCTGCTGGACCTGTCCCTCAACCTGCGGGCCATCATCTCCCAGCGCCTGATCCCCCGCACCGACGGCAAGGGCCGTATCCCGGCGGTGGAGATCCTGCTCAACTCGCCCCTGATCACCGATCTGATCATGAAAGGCCGCCTGGACGAGGTCAAGGACATCATGTCCCGCTCCCGGGACCTGGGCATGCAGACCTTCGACCAGTCCCTGTTCGACCTGTTCAGCATCGGCATCATCAGCGGCGAAGACGCCCTGCGCAACGCCGACTCCTTCAACGACCTGCGCCTGAAGATCAAACTGCACCTGAAGGACAAGAGCGGCGACGGCGCCCTGTCCGGGCTGGATCACCTGGACATCCTCTGACCCCCGGCCCCCCGGAGGGCCAGGGATTCAGAGGGTCTTGTCCAGGTAAGTCTTCACCAGCTCCAGCAACTGGGCGTCCCGGCCCTCGAAGAAATGGTCGGCCTGGGGCGCCACCATCTGGGCTGACCGGGGATTGCGCTTCAGGCCGATGGCCCGGTCCTTGGCCGCCTTCAACACGGCAGGCAGGTCGTTTTCCCCATACAGGTCCAGCACGGGAAACTTCAATTTGGCGTAATTGAGGGCCGCCGGAGCGCCGATGGCCACCCAGGCCGCCACGTCGGCCTTGGGGTTCTGTTCCAGGAAATGGGCCGTCATGCGGCTACCCATGCTGTGGGTCACCAGCACCACCTTGGCATAACCCTTGGCCTTCATGAAATCCAGGGCCACCTTGAGGCGCTCGGCCGCCTCGCCGAAGGTGGCCGGATACTCCTCCCCCTTGGCCTCCGCCGCCAACACCGGCATCTGTACCGACAGGGTGGCGTACCCCTGGTCCGGCAACTGCTGGCGCAGGGGGCCGATGAGGCCCCAGTCCGGATGGACGCCCATGCCGTGCACCACGACGACCCCCGCCTTGGCGGCCGTGGCCGGGGTATAGAGCGTCAGATATTTATGGCCGGTGGGCACTTCCAGCCAGACCGGGTCCCCGGTCAATACCGAAGGCAGAATCTCATCGGCCCACTTCTTCTCCCGGGCGTAATCGGCGGACAAGGCGGGCAGGGCCAACAACAGGCCCAACAGCAGAGCGGTGATGCGCATATCCAGACTCCTCTCGTGGGATGGTGAAATTGTCCTTTCAACCGGCCAGCAGGCCATAGGCCATGCGTACTCCGAACAGATAGAGCAGGCCGGCGAAGATGCGTTTCAGGCGCGCCACCGGCCAGCGATGGGTGGCCCGGGCACCCAGGGGGGCGGTGAGCCAGGCGCCCGCAGCGATGGCCAGCAGGGCCGGCAGATGGACGAACCCCAGACTGTGGGGCGGCAGACCCGGCACCGACTGGCCGGAAATCACGTAACCGGCGGTGCCTGCCACGGCAATGGGGAAGCCCACCGCCGACGAGGTGCCGATGGCCCGGCGCAGGTCCACCGCACACCAGAGCAGGAAGGGCACCGTGAGGGTACCGCCGCCGATGCCCACCCAACTGGACACCAGGCCGATACCCCCCCCCGCCAGACTGGCCCCGATCCAACCGGGAAACGCCCGGCCCGGCGCCGGCTTGAAGCCCAGCAGCATCTGGGTGGCGGCATAGAAGAGGAACAGGGTGAAGAACACCTTGAGGCTGAAATCGGTCAGCCAGGCCGCCGCCAGGCTGCCCAGCAGGGTGCCGGCCAGGATACCCGGCGCCAGCCGCCCCACCACGGCCCAGTCCACCGCCCCGTGCTCGTGGTGTGCGCGCAGACTGGACACGGAGGTGAGCACGATGACCCCCAGGGAAGTGGCCAGGGCCAGGTGGATGTTGTAGTCGGCGGTGTACCCCTGGACGGCAAAGGCCCAGGTCAGGAAGGGGACCATGACCAGGCCGCCGCCCACCCCCAACAGCCCGGCCACGAACCCGGCCACCAGCCCCAGGCCCAGGTAACCGGCCAGGAACAGGTCCATCTCAGGCCCCGAGCCGGCCCAGGATGAACGTCCACTCGTCCGGGTCCACCGGGGTGATGGACAGCCGGTTGCCCTTGGCCAGGATGCGCATGTTGGCCAGTTCCGGACAGGCCCGCATGTCGGCGATGGACAGTAGCGGCGTCTTCTTCACGAAGCGCACTTCCACGTTGAACCAGCGGGGATTCTCCCGGGTGGCCTTGGCGTCGAAGTACTTGCCCCCCGCCTCGAACTGGGTCTCGTCGGGATAAGCCAGACGGCTCACCTCGGCCAGACCTGCCACCCCGGGCGCCTCACAGGTCGAGTGATAGAACAGCACCCCGTCCCCCACCTTCATCTGGTCGCGCATGAAGTTGCGCGCCTGGTAATTGCGCACCCCGAACCAGGCCACGGAGCCGTCCCGGGCCAGGTCGTCGATACTGAATTCCGAAGGCTCGGACTTCATGAGCCAGTAACGCATGGTTGTTCCTTATACATAGGCCCGGGCGCATAATCCGAGTAAATCACTCGGCATTTGCCAAGGGGTTCATCATGGCCGATCTGAATCTGGGCGCCATTGTCAGCGCCGTGCAGAAAAACTGCCACATCTCCGATGCCCAGTACGCCCGGGATCTGACCCTGTGCACCTTTCTCCTGAAGATGCGCGAACTGTACCGCTGGGAAAACGACATTCCCCTCACCCGGGACATGCCCAAGGCCGAGGTGGGGGACTGGATGAACGAGCGGGAACGGCTCTGGGAAACCATGGAGGAGGCGGACTTCGTGCCCCTGCCCCTGCCCGGCGCCACCCTGGACCCCTTCGAGGTGGATGCGGCCAACCGGGATCTGACAGACCTGGGCCTGGTCTATTCCGGCGGCTTCGGCCGCTCCTGCAAGCCCCATTTCTTCCTGGGCAGCCTGGAACGCCAGGAAGATCGGGCAGGCTTCCGCATCTTCGTCTCGGGCTGCGAGTTCGCCCGGGACCTGGACGCACCCCCGGGCATGCTATTGGACCGGACCATCTTCGTGCGTACCGAAGCCCTGAAGCGCTGGCTGTGGGAGAAATACGAGGAATGGCGCTGGAGCCGGCGCAACGAGGCCATGGGCCGGGCTCTCACTGCCTACGGCTTCGACCGGGATGCGGATGCCGCCCTGGCAGCCATGACCCGGGAAGAAACCGAATCGGTGATCCTCCACGAACTGGGCGAGGCCCGGGTCGGCGAGGCCCTGGGCGAAGCCTGGCCGGCCCTGCTGGCCGCCGTCATGGGCAGCCGGGCGGAAATCGTCGCCCGGGCGGTGCGGGACCTCTACGCCGATTGCCTCTCCACCCTGCCGGGGCTGCTGGAACGGGGCAACCCCGCCGCCCTGCATTTCCATATGGCCAATTTCACCGGCATGCGCCGGCTTCTTTTCCCGGAACTGGCCCTGGACTACCAGGAATGGCTGGCGTCGGGCGACCCCACCGGACTGCGGGAAACGACGCAACGGGGCCTGGCCCGCTGGGCCAGTACCGCCGAGGCGTTCCTGGCCCAGCACCGGCAGCACGGGGAGGCCGTGGGCGGCGCCATCGAGGCCTGGTTGGCACGGGCCGCGCCGGCCCATTGAGGGCCGGACAGGCAAACGCTCAGGAAGAGTGGATCAGGGTGCCCACGCCCTGGTCGGTCATGATCTCCAGCAGCAGGGCGTGTTCCACCCGGCCGTCGATGATGTGCACGGACTTCACGCCGCTGCGGGCTGCGTCCAGGGCCGAACCGATCTTGGGCAGCATGCCGCCGGACAGGGTGCCTTCCTCCACCAGGGCGTCGATCTTCCGGGGGGTGAGGCCGGTGAGCAGATTGCCGTCCTTGTCCAGCACCCCCGGGGTGTTGGTGAGCAGCACCAGCTTCTCCGCCTTGAGCACTTCGGCCAGTTTGCCGGCCACCACGTCGGCGTTGATGTTGTAGGTTTCCCCTTCACTGCCCACGCCGATGGGGGCGATGACCGGAATGAAGTCGCCGGAATCCAGGAAGGCGATGAGGCTCGGGTCGATCTTGGTGATCTCCCCCACCTGGCCGATGTCGATCACGTCGCCGGGCTTGTCCCTGGACTCCATGAGCAGCTTCTTGGCGCGGATGAAGCTGCCGTCCTTGCCGGTGAGGCCCACGGCCTTGCCGCCGGCCTGGTTGATCAGATTGACGATCTCCTTGTTCACCTGGCCGCCCAGCACCATTTCCACCACTTCCATGGTTTCCGCGTCAGTCACCCGCATGCCCTGGATGAACTCGCCCTTCTTGCCCACCCGCTTCAGCAGATCCTCGATCTGGGGGCCGCCGCCGTGGACCACCACCGGGTTGAGGCCCACCAGCTTCAGGAGCACCACGTCCCGGGCGAAGGCGGCCTTGAGTACCGGGTCGGTCATGGCGTTGCCGCCGTACTTGATGACCACGGTCTTGTCCCAGAAGCGCTGGATATAGGGCAGGGCCTCGGCGATGACCTTGGCTTTCTGGGTAGGGGTGAGGTTGGCGATGGACATGGCGGACTTTCTCGAAGGAACGTTCGGATTCTACAAAAGAAAAAAGGGCGGCCGAAGCCGCCCGCTCCCAGCCAGAGGAGAATCACTCGATCATCAGTTTCCGGCTTTCCGCCGGGGCCTTCTTGGGCAGCACCAGTTCCAGCACCCCCTTGTCGAAGCGGGCCTTGGCGGCAGCCTCATCCACGGGCTGGCCCAGGCCGAAGCGGCGTTCCACCCGACCGAAGTAGCGCTCGCTGCGCAGCAGTTTGTCGCCTTCCTTCTCTTCGGCGGTTTTCTTCACCTCGGCACTGATGGTCACCGTGTCGCCTTCCATGGCGACGTGGATGTCTTCCTTGTTCACACCCGGCAACTCGGCGTGGACGATGTATTCCTTCTCGCCCTCCTTGAGGTCCATGCGGATGGACTGCATATCGGGCACGTCCCGGGGGAAGTGCATGGGCTTGACCCAGAACCCTTTGAACAGATCATCCAGCATGGAATCGATGGCGTAAGGATCGCGGCGGACGATGTTGCTC
Organism: Thiobacillus denitrificans; assembly: GCA_020723405.1. Classification (GTDB taxonomy): domain Bacteria; phylum Pseudomonadota; class Gammaproteobacteria; order Burkholderiales; family Thiobacillaceae; genus PFJX01. The sequence continues at coordinate 15,447 of DYIY01000021.1, forward strand.
ATACTGTCCTCCTTTCCGTTGGCCATGGGATGGAACCTTTCCGTCCCTCCACCTGGAAGATGGGGGCGATAGTCGGCACATCAAGAGACAAACGTATCTCATTAATTCATAAACAAAAGTTTACTTGCCGACGTTCCAGACACCCCCTACATTTCGCATCGCCGGCAGCGAAAAGTCCGCCCGCCGGAAAAATTATTCGCTCGTGCAGCCAACCTGAGATGAGGAGTTCACCATGAAACACAGCAAGCAGACCGCCCTGACCCTGGCCCTGGGTTCCGCCATCGCCGCCTCCCTGGCGGTGAACCCCGTGTCCGCCGCCGACAGCCCCTTTGCCGCCCAGTCCCTGGAAAAGGGCTACATGGTGGCCATGGAAGGCAAGTGTGGCGGCAAGAAGGCCGAAGAAGGCAAGTGCGGCGGCAAGGGCAAGGAAGGCAAGTGCGGTGGCGCCAAGAAAAAAAGCGCCGATGACGAAGCCGCCAACAAGCAGATGATGAAGGAAGGCAAGTGCGGTGAGGGCAAGTGCGGCACCAAGAACCTGAAGGAAGGCAAGTGTGGTGAAGGCAAGTGCGGTGGCGCCAAGGCCAAGGAAGGCAAGTGCGGCGAGGGCAAGTGCGGCGGCGCCAAGGCCAAGGAAGGCAAGTGCGGCGGCGCCAAGTAAGCTCCTGAGCCATGCCGAGCCTCCCGCGTCTTTCCGGCGCGGGGCTCGGATTCCGGCGCGACCTCCTGCCCGACCTGGAGGCCGCCCTGGAATCCGGGTTCCCCCGGAGCATCGACTTCTTCGAACTGGCCCCGGAGAACTGGATCGACATGGGCGGCCGCCACGCCCGCGCTCTACGCGCCTTCACCGAACGCTTCACCTTCGTCTGCCACGGCCTGTCCCTGTCCCTGGGGGGAATGACGCCCCTGGACCAGGTGCTGTTGCGCAAGATCAAGGCCTTCATGGCCCAGCACCGCATGCCCCTCTACACCGAGCACCTGTCCTACTGCTCGGACCAGGGCCACCTCTACGACCTGATGCCCATCCCGCCCACCTGGGAGGCGGTCAAATACGTGGCCGGCCGCATCCGCCAGACCCAGGACATCCTGGAACAGAAGATCGCCATCGAGAACGCCAGTTACTACGTGGCGGCCCCCATCGGCGAAATGGACGAAGCCGACTTCGTCAACGCCGTGCTGGCGGAGGCCGACTGCTGGCTGCATCTGGACGTGAACAACATCTACGTGAACAGCGTGAACTTCAACTTCGACCCGGTGGCCTACCTGAAGCGCATGCCCGCCGAGCGCATCGTCTACATGCACATGGCCGGCCACTACCAGGAAGCGCCGGATCTCATCGTGGACACCCACGGCGCCCCGGTCATCGATCCGGTCTGGCAATTGCTGGATACCGCCTACGACCTGCTGGGCACCCACCCCACCTGCCTGGAGCGGGATTTCAACATCCCGCCCCTGGCCGAGCTGCTGCCCGAAGTCCAGGCCATTGCCGCAGCCCAGGCCCGGCACCGGCCGGCCAGCCAGCCCCGGGCCGCCGCCTGACCATGGACTTCCAGGACTACCAGCGGGCCTTCACCGCCCGCATCCGGGATCCCCGCCGGCAGCCCCGCCCCCCTGGCGCCCCGGCCCGGCGCATGAAGGTTTACGAAGAACTGCTCATCAACAACCTGGAAGGCTTTCTGCTGGCCTGCTTCCCGGTCTGCCGCAAGATTCTCGGCAAGCGCCGCTGGGACACACTGGTACGCGCCTTTTTCCGGGACCATGTGAGCCACACCCCCTATTTCCGCCAGATCCCCGAGGAATTCCTCAAGTACGTCCAGGACGGCCACCTGTCCGGGGACCATCCCCCCTTCCTGCCGGAACTGGCCCATTACGAGTGGGTGGAACTGGAACTGGACACCTCGGACCGGGATGCCCATCTGCCGCCCCACGACCCGGATGGGGACCTGCTGGCCGGCCGGCTCCTGCTCAATCCGGTGCTGCGGGTGCTGGCCTATCGCTGGCCGGTGCACCGCCTGTCGCCCCGTTACAAGCCGGCCGAGCCACCTGAACAGCCCACCTTCACCCTGGCCTTCCGGGACCGGGAACACCGGGTCCGTTTCAGTCTCATCAATCCGGCCACCGCCCGCTTGCTGACCCTCATCCAGGAAACCCCCGGGCTCACCGGCCTGGCCGTGCTGGCCCGCCTGGAAAGCGAAATGGGCCAGCCCGCCGGCAGTCTGGCCAAGCACGGCCTTGCCCTGCTGGATGACCTCCGCAGCCAGGGTGCCTTGCTCGGCTGCCTGACAGACGCCTGACCCGCCCAAAGCCCCTGGCAGCGGATTGGTTGGCGATCCCCCACCTTCAAGCTAGAATTCCAAGCCCACCAGAGGGTCTCGGTATTGAATCCGGGATCCGGACTGAACGCAGCCGGTGATTTCACCGGCTTTTTTTAGCCGCGCCGTCCCTGACAAGGCCTTGTATTGACAGGGAATCCGGCATTGCCGGAAACGATCAGAGACATTGAGGATGCAAGCGTGATGCACAGCGAACCCCCCGTGGGAGGCCAGCCCGGCCGGCAGGGCCTCTACGACCCCAGCCTGGAACACGACGCCTGTGGCGTCGGTTTCGTCGCCCACATCAAGAACAAGAAGAGCCACGACATCGTCCGGCAGGGCCTGCGCATCCTGGAGAACCTGACCCATCGCGGCGCCACCGGCTACGACCCCCTGCTGGGCGACGGCGCCGGCATCCTCATCCAGATGCCCGACGCCTTCCTGCGCGAAGAAGCCGCCCGGCTGGGCATCACCCTGCCCGCCCCCGGCGACTACGCCTGCGGCATGGTCTTCCTGCCCCCTTCCGCCAACGGCCGCCTGGCCGCCGAATCCGCCGTGGCCCGGCTGATCTGCCAGGAGGGCCTGAGCTTCCTGGGCTGGCGGGACGTGCCCCGGGACAATGCCGGCCTGGCGGAAGCCGCCAAGGCCGAGGAACCGGTGGTGCGCATGGTGTTCATCGGCCGGGGTGACAACACCCCCGACCAGGACGCCTTCGAGCGCAAGCTGTTCGTCATCCGCCGCCTGGCGGAACACGCGGTGGCCCGCTTGCAACTGGCCGACAAGGGCCATTTCTACTTCCCCTCCCTGTCCAGCCGCACCCTGGTCTACAAGGGCATGCTGCTGGCCCACCAGGTGGGCGAGTACTACCTGGACCTGAAGGACGAGCGGCTCACCTCGGCCCTGGCCCTGGTGCACCAGCGTTTCTCCACCAATACCTTCCCCAAGTGGGACCTGGCCCATCCCTTCCGGATGATCGCCCACAACGGCGAGATCAACACCCTGCGCGGCAACATCAACTGGATGGCAGCCCGGCAGAAGGCCATGTCCTCCACGGTGCTGGGCGATGACCTGGGCAAGCTGTGGCCCCTCATTGACGAAGGCCAGTCCGACTCGGCCTGTTTCGACAACGCCCTGGAACTGCTGGTCATGGGCGGCTACAGCCTGGCACACGCCATGATGATGCTGATCCCCGAAGCCTGGGCCAGCAATCCCCTCATGGACGAGGACCGGCGTGCCTTCTACGAATTCCACGCGCCCATCATGGAACCCTGGGACGGCCCCGCCGCCGTGGCCTTCACCGACGGCCGGCAGATCGGCGCCACCCTGGACCGCAACGGCCTGCGTCCCGCCCGCTACCTGGTCACCGAGGACGACATCGTGCTCATGGCCTCGGAAATGGGTGTGCTCACCTTCCCCGAAGAGAAGATCGTCAAGAAGTGGCGCCTGCAGCCGGGCAAGATGTTCCTCATCGACCTGGAGCAGGGCCGCATCATCGACAACACCGAGCTGAAGCAGACCCTGGCCACCGCCGAGCCCTACCGGCAGTGGATCGACGAATCCCGCATCTACCTGGGCGAACTGCCCGCCGTGGAGAGCAAGACCGAACTGAAGGCCAGTCTCCTGGATACCCAGCAGGCCTTCGGCTACACCCAGGAGGACGTGAAGGTCATCCTGCAACCCATGGCCAAGGGGGGCGAGGAGCCCACCGGCTCCATGGGCAACGACGTGGCCCTGCCGGTGCTGTCGGACAAGAACAAGCCCCTGTACAACTACTTCAAGCAGTTGTTCGCCCAGGTGACGAATCCGCCCATCGACCCGATCCGGGAAGAGATCGTCATGTCCCTCACCTCCTTCATCGGACCCAAGCCCAACCTCATGGGCCTCACCGATCCGGACGAGGCCCTGACCCCCCGCCTGGAAGTGACCCAGCCCCTGCTCATGCAGGAGGACCTGGCCCGTCTGAAGGCCATCGACAGCCTGACCGGGGGCCGCTTCAAGTCCCTGGTGCTGGACATCACCTACCCCGCCGCCGAAGGTGCCGCCGGCTGCGAAGCCGCCCTGGCCCGGCTGGCCGGCGCCGCCGAAGCCTCGGTGGCCGACGGCTACAACATCCTCATCCTCTCCGACCGGGACATGGCCGCCGAACGGGTGGCCATCCCCGCCCTGCTGGCCTGTTCCGCCGTGCACCACGCCCTGGTGCGCCAGGGCCTGCGCACCAGCACCGGCCTGGTGGTGGACACCGGCTCCGCCCGGGAAACCCACCATTTCGCCCTGCTGGCCGGCTACGGCGCCGAAGCCGTGTGCCCCTGGCTGGCTTTGGAGACCATCAAGGACTTCACCGGGGCGGGTGACGAAAACGCGTACAAGGACGCCCAGAAGAAGTTCATCAAGGCGGTGGGCAAGGGCCTCAACAAGGTCATGTCCAAGATGGGCATCTCCACCTACCAGTCCTACTGCGGCGCCCAGATCTTCGAAGCCGTGGGCCTGAACAGCGACTTCATCCGCCGCTACTTCACCGGCACCGTCTCCCAGGTGGAAGGCGTGGGCCTCAACGAAGTGGCCGAGGAAGCCGTGCGCACCCATCGTTCCGCCTTCTCCGCCGACCCGGTGCTGGCCACCATGCTGGACGCCGGCGGCGAGTACGCCTTCCGGGTCCGGGGCGAAGAACACATGTGGACCCCGGACGCCATTGCCAAGCTCCAGCACGCCACCCGGGGCAACCAGTATTCCACCTACAAGGAATACGCCAGGATCATCAACGACCAGAGCCGCCGCCTGATGACCCTGCGCGGCCTGTTCGAGATCAAGGCCGCCGGCCCCGCCGTGCCCCTGGAGGAAGTGGAATCCGCCAAGGAAATCGTCCAGCGCTTCGCCACCGGCGCCATGTCCCTGGGCTCCATCTCCACCGAGGCCCATTCCACCCTGGCCATCGCCATGAACCGCATCGGCGGCAAATCCAACACCGGCGAAGGCGGCGAGGACCCCATGCGCTTCAAGCCGGTGACCGGTGGCACCCGGCTGTCCGAACTCATCGGCGCGTCGCGCATCGAGCGGGACTACGAACTGAAGGATGGCGACAGCCTGCGCTCTGCCATCAAGCAGGTGGCCTCGGGCCGCTTCGGCGTCACCGCCGAGTACCTGGCCAACGCCGACCAGATCCAGATCAAGATGGCCCAGGGCGCCAAGCCCGGCGAAGGCGGCCAACTGCCCGGCCACAAGGTCTCGGAATACATCGGCTTCCTGCGCCATTCCGTGCCCGGCGTGGGCCTCATCTCCCCGCCGCCCCACCACGACATTTACTCCATCGAGGACCTGGCCCAGCTCATCCACGACCTGAAGAACGCCAACCCGGCCGCCGACATCTCGGTGAAGCTGGTCTCCGAAGTGGGCGTGGGCACCGTGGCGGCCGGCGTGGCCAAGGCAAAGTCCGACCACATCCTCATCGCCGGCCATGACGGCGGCACCGGCGCCTCCCCCATCTCCTCCGTCAAGCACGCCGGCACCCCCTGGGAGCTGGGCCTGGCCGAGACCCAGCAGACCCTGGTGCTCAACCGCCTGCGCGGCCGGGTGCGGGTGCAGACCGACGGCCAACTGAAGACCGGCCGGGACGTGGTGGTGGGTGCCCTGCTCGGCGCCGACGAGTTCGGCTTCTCCACCGCCCCCCTGGTGGTGGAAGGCTGCATCATGATGCGCAAGTGCCACCTGAACACCTGCCCGGTGGGCGTGGCCACCCAGGATCCGGTGCTGCGCCGCAAGTTCACCGGCCAGCCGGAACACGTGGTGAACTACTTCTTCTTCGTGGCCGAGGAAGTGCGGGAACTGATGGCCGAGATGGGCATCCGCAAGTTCGACGACCTCATCGGCCGTTCCGACCTGCTGGACATGCGCCAGGGCGTGGACCACTGGAAGGCCAGGGGCCTGGATTTCTCGCGCATCTTCTACATGCCGCCGGTCCCCGGCGACGTGGCCTGCTGCCACCGGGAAACCCAGGACCACGGCCTGGACCAGGCCCTGGACCACAGCCTCATCGCCCAGGCCCAACCGGCCCTGGAACGGGGCGAGAAGGTGGTCATCGACAGCCCCATCAGCAACGTCAACCGCACCTGCGGCACCATGCTGTCCCATGAAGTGGCCAAGCGCTACGGCCATGCGGGCCTGCCCGACGACACCATCCACGTGAACCTGGCCGGCACCGCCGGGCAGAGCTTCGGCGCCTTCCTGGCCAGGGGCATCACCCTGGAACTCACCGGCGAAGGCAACGACTACGTGGGCAAGGGCCTGTCCGGCGGACGCATCATCGTCAAGCCGCCCAAGACCTTCAAGGGCGTGCCCCAGGACAACATCATCGTCGGCAACACCGTGCTCTACGGGGCCATCGCCGGCCAGGTGTTCTTCCACGGCGTGGCCGGGGAGCGCTTCTGCGTGCGCAACTCCGGCGCCACCGCCGTGGTGGAAGGCACCGGCGACCACGGTTGCGAGTACATGACCGGCGGCACCGTGGTGGTGCTGGGCCAGACCGGGCGCAACTTCGCCGCCGGCATGTCCGGCGGCATCGCCTACGTGCTGGACACCGACGGCCTGTTCGACAAGCGCTGCAATCTGGCCATGGTTACCCTGGAAAAGCTGCTGCCTGCCGACCAGCAGCCCGACGACGGTACCCGCCACAAGCACACTGCCGACGAGGTCCTGCTCAAGGATCTGGTCCAGCAGCACCTGGAGGCCACCGGCAGCGCCGTGGCCCGGGACATCCTGGACCACTGGGCGGAATACCGGACCCGTTTCGTCAAAGTCTTCCCCAACGAATATCGCCGGGCGCTGAAGGAAATCGCCGCCGGCCAACTGAAAGAGGCCGCCTGATGGGCAAGATGACTGGCTTCCTGGAATTCGACCGCCAGCCGGAGGTCTACGAGGCTGCGGACAAGCGCGTCCAGGACTATCGCGAATTCGTCCACACCCTCAGCGACGACGCCGCCAAGACCCAGGGGGCCCGCTGCATGGACTGCGGCATCCCCTTCTGCAACAACGGCTGCCCGGTGAACAACATCATTCCCGACTGGAACGACCTGGTGTACCGGGGCCACTGGCAGCAGGCCCTGGAGGTGCTCCACTCCACCAACAACTTCCCCGAGTTCACCGGCCGCATCTGCCCCGCCCCCTGCGAGGCCGCCTGCACCCTGGGCCTCATCGCCGACCCGGTGGGCATCAAGTCCGTCGAGCACTTCATCATCGACAAGGGCTGGGAGATGGGCTGGGTCCAGCCCCAGCCCCCCAAGGCCAGGACCGGCAAGCAGGTGGCCGTGGTGGGCTCCGGCCCCGCCGGCCTGGCGGCCGCCCAGCAACTGGCCCGGGTGGGCCACGCCGTCACCGTGTTCGAGAAGGCCAGCCGCATCGGCGGCCTGCTGCGCTACGGCATCCCCGACTTCAAGATGGACAAGGCCCTCATCGACCGGCGCATGGCCCAGATGGAAGCCGAGGGCGTCACCTTCCGCACCGGCTGCCTGGTGGGGGCTTCTACCACCCCGGTGGGCGTGGTCAACGACGCCACCGAGGTGATCCCCGCCGACAAGCTCATGGCCGAGTTCGACGCGGTGATCCTGGCCGGTGGTTCTGAAGCCCCCCGGGACCTGCCCGTGCCGGGCCGGCAACTGAAGGGCGTGCACTTCGCCCTGGAGTTCCTCATCCCCCAGAACAAGCAGGTGGCCGGCGACGCCCCCAACCCCATCAACGCCGCCGGCAAGCACGTGCTGGTCATCGGCGGCGGCGACACGGGTTCCGACTGCGTGGGCACCTCCAACCGCCACGGTGCCGCCGGCATCACCCAGATCGAACTGATGCCCCGGCCGCCGGAAGAGGAGAACAAGCCCCTGGTGTGGCCCTACTGGCCCCTGAAGATGCGCACCTCCTCCTCCCACGAGGAAGGCTGCGAGCGGGACTGGTCCATCGTCACCAAGGCCTTCGTGGATGACGGCCAGGGCAACGTGAAGGCCGTCAAGGCCGCCCGCCTGGCATGGCAGGACGGCAGGATGGCCGAAGTGCCGGGCAGCGAGTTCGAGATCAAGGCCGACCTGGTGTTCCTGGCCATGGGCTTCACCAACCCCCTGGCCAGCGTGCTGGACGCCTTCGGCGTGGAGAAGGACGCCCGGGGCAACGCCAAGGCCGGCACCGACGGCGACGGCTGCTACGCCACCAGCGCCGCCAAGGTCTTCGCCGCCGGCGACATGCGCCGGGGCCAGTCCCTGGTGGTCTGGGCCATCCGCGAAGGCCGCCAGTGCGCAAGGGAAGTGGACGCCTTCCTCATGGGCAGCAGTACCCTGCCCCGCTGAACGGAAGCCACTCGAATCAAGCCGGCCTCGGGCCGGCTTTTTTCTTTCCCGCGCAAATCTTGATGGCGCTCAAAGCCGGCATGGGCGGCCTTTGTTACATAGGCCCTTCATCCATGACGATCGAGGGGACTCTGATGGAACGCCGCGCTTTTCTGTTCTCCACCACCGCCCTCCTGTTGGCCGGTTGCGCCAGCCAGGGATCCACCTCCGCCCCGGATACCTCAGGGATGAAATTCTCCGACAAGGAACGGCAGGCCATCCTGGCCTTCTACGGCACCCAGAAGCGGGGCACCCCGCCCGCCCAGCGGGCCAAGCCCGGCGATGTGCTGGATGCCGGCCAGCGTCCGGCCAAGCTGCCCAGCGACCTGCTGGCCAAACTGCCCGATCTGCCGGCGCCCTACACCCGGTACGTACTCGGCGCCGACATCATTCTGGTCAATCGGGACAGCCACGCCATCCTGGACGTGATCCCCCAGATCGCCTACTGAGCCCCATCCTCGCCGGGCACCAGGGATTACCCCTAGGTCTGCATCAGGTTTTCCCTGACTCCGGTTGGGGCCATACTTGGCCCATGGTTTCATACCAACCCGCGCCATGAATGCTGGCGCCCCCATTGCCTGGCATCGACGACTGCCGGTCCGTCTGGGGGGAGGCATGCTCGTCATCCTGGCCGCCTGCCTGCCCATCCTGTTCGCCTGGCAGAACCAGGAAGCCGAGACCCGGGGCAGGGAAGAACGGCAACAACACGCGGAACGAATCTCCACCCTGATTTCCGGCGCCCTCTCGGAACGCATGCTGGCCGGCGGTGATGCCCAGGTCTGGCGGGACGTGGAGGAGGTGGCTGAGGCCATGCGGGTCGCGGGCACCGCCTTGCGGGTCCAAGTGCTGAGTACCCAGGGGGTGGTCAAGGCCAGCACCGATGCCGCCCTGCGCGGCCACGCTTACGGCATGGAGGCGGCCGGCTGCGTGACTTGCCACGCCGCCGGCCAGCCGGCCGTAGCCTTCCCCGTGCTGGCTTCCCTGGACGACGGGGAGGGCCGGCCCATCACCCGCATCTTCACCCCCATCGCCAAGCAGCCGGCCTGTGTCCGCTGCCATGCCCAGGAGGAGGCCTTCCGGGGCATGCTGGCCATCGACTTCGACCGTAGCGACGAGGAAACCGCCCGCCAGGAAAGGCTGGTGGAGATGCTGGTCTTCGCCGCCGTTTCCGCGCTGGGCATCTTCCTGCTCATGGAATGGCTGCTGGGCCGTCTGGTGTTGCATCCCCTTCGGGAGCTGGGCCAGGCCACCCAGGCCCTGGCGGGGGGACGACTGGATGCCCGCCTGGCCAGCCCCGGCGAAGACGAACTGGGTCAGGTAGGCCGGCATTTCAATGACATGGCGGCCCGCATCCAGACCCAGATGGGGGAACTGGCGCGCAACAATCAGGAACTGGATCTCTTGTACCGGCTGATGGTGGACCTGTCGGGCAGCCTGTCCGTGGCCGACGTGCAGGGCACCGTGCTGCACCTGTTGCGGGAACGCCTGCGGCCCGACTACCTAGCCTTCGCCGTGGAGTGCAACGAAGGTGAATGGGATTGCGCCTGGGTGGACCGGCAGGGGCAAAGTGGCCGGCAACGGGGCCGGGGCGGCATCGAAGAACTGGCCTGGCTGCGCGATGAGGGCCTGCGCGCCATCGCCCCGTTCATCGACAACGACACTTCCCGCCGGGCCCTGGCCGAGCAGCGCGTCATCCACATGCCCGCCGACTCGGGGTGCGCCTGCGTGCTGCCCTTCCTGCACAACGGCCGGCCCATCGGCCTGCTCTACGCCGGCCGGGGGCCGGAAACCGCCACCCTGGATCAGGAGATTCTGGACAACCTGGCGGTCCACGTGGGCCTGGCCCTGAGCAACGCCCGCAACTTCACCCACGCCATCACCGACGGCCTCACCGGCCTCTACAACAAACGCTATGGATCGGGCCGGCTGGGGGATCTCATCTACGACGCCCGCCGCTACGGCTATGCCCTGAGCCTCATCATGCTCGACATCGACCACTTCAAGCGGGTCAACGACACCTATGGCCATCCAGCGGGGGACGCCGTATTGCAGGCAGTGGCACGGCGCCTGCGCGGGGCTTTGCGGCAGAGCGATCTGCCGGTGCGGTACGGTGGCGAGGAGTTCATGCTGCTGCTGCCCCACGCCGATCTGGCCCACGGCCTGGCGGTCGCGGAAAAATTGCGCCGTGTCATCGCCGACGAATCCCTGCCCCTGAACGCCGAGGGGGACACCCTGGCGGTGACCATCAGCCTTGGGGTGGTGCAAATGGGCGTGGACGAACCCATGGAACAACTGGTGGGACGGGCCGATCAGGCCCTCTACCGGGCCAAGGGGGGCGGCCGCAACCGGGTGGAGGCCGGCTGAGACGGACTTCGGCCGGCGTGGGGCTTCAGGCCGCCTGTCGTGCCTTGCGCGCCGCGCCCCAGAGTTCCTCCAGGTTGTAATGGGCCCGCACGGCCGGATGCATGACGTGGACCACCAGCCCTCCCGCATCCACCAGCACCCATTCCCCCACCTGCTCGCCTTCGATGCCGATGATCTCGGCACCGGCCTCCTTGAGCTTCTTCTGCACGTTGTCGGCCAGGGCCCGCACCTGCCGGTTGGAGTCGCCGCTGGCGATGACCATGGTCTCGAACAGGGAAGACAGGTGGGCCACGTCCAGGGTGGTGATGTCCTTGCCCTTCACATCTTCCAGGGCAGCCACGGCAATACGGGTGAGTTCTCGGGTTTCCAGGGGTTCAGACATAGAGGTGGTTCTCGTGGATGTAGTCAATGAGGTCGTCGGGCAGCAGATAGCGCAGGCTCTTGCCGCGCAGGCGGCGGTCACGGATCTGACTGGCGGAGATGTCCAATTGGGTGATGGCGTGCAGAAGGACCCGCCCGGCCGGCGCCTCGGCCAGTTCGCCAGCCTCCTCTGAGCGGCACCGCTCCAGTTGCCGGCGCAGGGCATCGGGCAGGGCATCCTCCCACAGGGCCGGCGAAAACCCTGGCCGGTGGGCTACGGCGATGTGGGCCAGATCGAACAGGCGGCGCCACTCGTGCCAGGAGGCCAGGCCCAGAAAGGCATCGCTGCCCATGAACAGCACCAGGGGCGTGCCGGCGGGCAGTTCCCGGCGCAGTTCCGTCAGGGTGTTGACGCTGTAGCTGGGCCCATCCCGGTGGATTTCCCGGTCGTCCAGGACGAAGCGGGGATTGCCGGCCACCGCCCGGCGGACCATTTCCAGCCGGTGCCGGCCAGCGGCCCGGGGCGAGCCGCGATGGGGAGGACTGCCGGCCGGGATGAAGCGCACCTGCTCCAGGTCCAGGGCCTCGGCCAGTTCCTCGGCCATGCGCAGGTGGCCGTAGTGGACGGGGTCGAAGGTGCCCCCCAGGATGCCCACCGGGCCAGGCCGGGCAACGCCGGCCCCCTTGCCTTTGCCCCTCACCCCTTACTCCTCACCCGTCAACCCCGCACGTGGCCGTCGCCCAGCACCACCCATTTCTGGCTGGTGAGGCCCTCCAGGCCCACCGGGCCCCGGGCGTGGATCTTGTCGGTGGAGATGCCGATCTCGGCCCCCAGGCCGTATTCGAAGCCGTCGGCGAACCGGGTGGAGGCGTTGACCATCACCGAACTGGAATCCACTTCCCGCAGGAACTGCATGGCGCTGGGGTGGTGGGTGGTGAGGATGGCGTCGGTGTGGTGGGAGCTGTACTTGTTGATGTGGGCGATGGCCTCGTCCACCCCGGCCACCACCTTCACGCTGATGATGGGGGCCAGGTATTCCGTGTACCAGTCTTCCTCCGTGGCGTCGGCCAGCCGGGCCCCGGGCACGTCGGCCAGGAGGGCCTTGGCGGCCGCGTCGCAGCGCATCTCCACCCCCTTGGCGGCAAAGATCGCGCCGATGCGGGGCAGGAAACTGGCGGCCGCCTGCTCGTGCACCAGCAGGGATTCGGTGGCGTTGCAGGGGCTGTATTTCTGGGTCTTGGCGTTTTCCGTCACGCGCAGGGCCTTGTCCATGTCGAACTGGGCATCCACGTAGGTGTGGCAGTTGCCGTCCAGGTGCTTGATGACCGGCACCCGGGCCTCGTTGGTGATGCGCTCGATGAGCCCCTTGCCGCCCCGGGGGATGATCACGTCCACGAAGGCCGGCAGGGTGATGAGCTCCCCCACGGCGGCCCGGTCGGTGGTTTCCACCAGCTGCACGGCGGTGACCGGCAGGCCGGCGTGGGCCAGGGCCTGGCCCACCAGGCGCCAGAGGGCCAGGTTGGACTGGATGGCCTCGGAGCCGCCGCGCAGGATGCAGGCGTTGCCGCTCTTGATGGCCAGGGAGGCGGCCTCGATGGTCACGTTGGGCCGGCTCTCGTAGATCATGCCGAACACCCCCAGGGGCACCCGCATGTGGCCCACGCTGATGCCGGTGGGGCGGCGCTTGACGCCGGTGATCTCGCCCACGGGATCGGGCATGGCGGCCAGTTGCTCGCAGCCCTCGGCCATGGTGGCGATGACTTTGTCGGTGAGGCGCAGCCGGTCCACCATGGGCGCCGACAGGCCGGCGGCCTCGGCGGCGGCGATGTCCCGGGCGTTGGCCTCGGCCAGTTCCGGACCGGCCGCCAGGAGCAGGCGGGCCAGTTCCGTCAGGGCTTCGTCCTTGGCCCGGGTGGCGGCCCGGGCCAAGGCGGAGGAGGCCTCCCGGGCCTGCCGGCCCAGGGTGTTCATGTAGTGCTTGATGTCCATGTTGCTGTCCATGTTTGACTCCGACTTCTACGCGGCGAAGGCCGGCGCCCGGCCCCGTTGCATGAGGGCCAGGCCCAGTTGCTTCAATTCGTCCCAGGCGTCTTCCCGGAGCAGGCCCTTGGCCGCCCGGTCCAGGCGGGACAGGGCGGTCATGGCCCAGGCCAGGCGCTCCGGACCGGCCCGCTTGAGGGCCCGTTCCACCAGACCCTGGCGGCTTTCCCAGACCCGGGCCTCCTGCATCAGGGCCCCCAGGCGCTCGCCCCGGGCCAGGCCGGCGGCCAGCCGGTACAGGGTGCGCACTTCACCGCCCAGCACCGCCAGCACCAGGGGCAGACCTTCACCTTCCGCCTTGAGGCCGTCCAGTATGCGGCAAAAGCGCGCCGCATCGGCCTTCAGGAAGGCTTCCGACAGGTCGCCCACGTCGTAGCGTGCCACATCCACCACGGCGGAGCGGGCGGTGGCCATGTCCAGGGGCCCCGGCGGCAGGAGCAGGGCCAGCTTCTCGATCTCCTGGTGGGCGGCCAGCAGGTTGCCCTCCACCCGGGCCGCCAGCCAGGCCAGGGTATCCCGTTCCGCCTTGAGGCCGTGGCGGGCCAGACGCTGGCCGATCCACTCGGGCAGCCGCTCCAGGGGCGGCGGGGTGGTTTGCAGGAACACGCCGGCCTTGTCCAGGGCCGCCACCCACTTGGTGGACTGGCTGGCCTTGTCCAGACGGGGGGTGGTCACCACCAGCAGGGTGTCGGCGGGGGGATTGGCCGCCCAGGCCTCCAGGGTCTTGCCCCCTTCCACGCCGGGCTTGCCGGTGGGCAGGCGCAGTTCCACCAGCCGGCGGCTGGCGAACAGGGAGAGGGAGTCGAAACCGGCCAGCCAGCCCCGCCAGTCGAAACCGGTCTCCGCCTGCCAGGATTGGCGCTCGTCGTAACCCTGGCTCCGGGCCACCGCCCGCAGGCGGACCAGGGCTTCGTCCAGCAGCAGGGGTTCGTCGCCGCTGACCAGCCAGACCGGCGCCAGACCCTTGCCCAGGGCCGACTCCAGCTGCTCGCCCTTGAGCTTCATCGCTGCACGTAGGAGAGGCGGCGCAGCACCTGGCGCAGGGCTTCCTGTTCCATGGCTTTGTTGAGGGCGTTTTCCTCCCCTTCCTTGGCCAGGACCTCCGCATCGCTGTAGGAGAAGTCCCGGTTGAGAAGGATCTCGGAAGGGGCAATCAATTCCTTGCCCTGGGGGTCGGTAACCACCAGACGGACCTTGTAGGCCAGGCGGTATTCCTTGACCTTGCCGCCCCCGGACAGGGAGAGAATGGTCTTGCTGCGGGTTTCGTCCACCAGGCTGATGCGCACCGGCGCGGCATCGGCGGCCGTGGCCAGCTTGTCCTGGCTGGACAGGGCCTGGCGCAGGGGGCCGGCCAGCACGGACCCGGCGCCGGCCGTCACGTAGGCGGCGGTGAAGGGCAACTGGGATTTGCCGCGCAACTGGAAGCCGCAACCACCCAGGATGGAGACGCCGGCCAAGGCCGCCAGTCCGCCGAGAAATCCCCGTCGCGCCAGGTTCGCCTGCTTCGCCTTCATGATCCGCTCCCTCACACCACCACGTTGACCAGCCGGCCCGGCACCACCACCACCTTCTTGGCGGGCTGGCCGTCCATGAAGCGCTGCACCTCCGGGCTGGCCAGGGCGGCGGCCTCGATGGCCGCCTTGTCCGCCTGGGCCGGCACGCTGATCTTGCCGCGCAGCTTGCCGTTCACCTGCAGCATGAGTTCGATCTCGTCCCGCACCAGGGCGGACTCGTCGGCCACCGGCCAGGGGGAACCCACCAGGCAGGCGCCCGGTTTCAGCGCCTTGATGAGGCTGCGGCAGATGTGCGGCACGATGGGCGCCAGCATGAGCACCACCGCCTCCAGGGCCTCCTGCTTCACGGCCCGGCTGGCCGGATCGTTGTCGGTCAGCCTGGCCAGGGCGTTCATCAATTCCATGATGGCGGCGATGGCGGTGTTGAATTGCTTGCGCCGCTCGATGTCGTCGCTGACCTTGGCGATGGTCTGGTGCAACTGGCGGCGGAAATCCCGGGCCGGGGCTGGAAGGTCGCCGCCGGCATAGGGGCTGGTGACCCCCGCTTCCACGTGCTCGTAGACGGTCTTCCACATCCGGCGCAGGAAGCGGTTGGCCCCCTCCACCCCGGCGTCGGACCATTCCAGGCTCTGCTCCGGCGGGGCGGCGAACATCATGAACAGCCGGGCCGTGTCGGCGCCGTACTGGTCGATGAGGGCCTGGGGATCCACGCCGTTGTTCTTGGACTTGGACATCTTCTCGGTGCCGCCCACCTGCACGGGCTGGCCGTCGGCCTTCAGCACCGCCACCCCGTCCACGGTTTCCACGTCGGCCGGGTTGATCCACTGTTTCTTGCCTTCACCCAGGTCGCGGAAATAGGTGTCGGCGATGACCATGCCCTGGGTCAGCAGGTTGGCGAAGGGCTCGTTGCTGGTCGGGTTTTCCCCGAACAGGCCCACGTCGCGCATCAGCTTGTGGAAGAAGCGGGCGTAGAGCAGGTGCAGGATGGCATGCTCGATGCCGCCGATGTACTGGTCCACCGGCAGCCAGTGGTTGGCCCGTTCGTCCAGCATGGCCCCGGCGTTGTCCGGACAGGCATAGCGGGCGTAGTACCAGGAGGACTCCACGAAGGTGTCCATGGTGTCGGTTTCCCGCTCTGCCGGGCCGCCGCACTTGGGGCAGGTGGTCTGGTAGAAGGACGGCATCTTCTTGATGGGGGAGCCCACGTCGATCTTCACATCCTCGGGCAGCACCACGGGAAGCTGCTCGTCCGGCACCGGCACGTCGCCACAGGTGGGGCAGTGGACGATGGGGATGGGACAGCCCCAGTAGCGCTGCCGGGAAATGCCCCAGTCGCGCAGGCGGAAGGTGGTGCGCTTCTCGCCCAGCTTCAGGGCCTTCAGCACCAGGGCCATGGCGTCGATGGCTTCGGCGGAAGTGCGGCCGGAGAAGTCGCCGGAGTCGAACAGTGTGCCGTACTCGATGTACGGCAAGTGAGGAGTGAGGGGTGAGGAGTGAGGCGTCTCGTCGCCCCCCTCACGCCTTACTGCTGCCTCCTCACCTTCGGGCCGTATCACGGCCCGAATCGGCAAGTCGTATTTCTGCGCAAAGGCGAAATCCCGCTCGTCGTGGGCCGGCACGGCCATGACGGCGCCTTCGCCGTAGCCCATCAACACGTAGTTGGCCACCCACACGGGCAGCGGCTGGTTGGTGAAGGGGTGGTAGGCCTTGAGGCCCGTGTCCATGCCCTTCTTTTCCATGGTGGCCAGGTCGGCCTCGGCCACGCTGCCCTGCTTGCATTCGGCGATGAAGGCGGCCAGCGCCGGGTTGGACCCGGCGGCCCGCTGGGCCAGGGGGTGTTCGGCGGCCACGGCCACGTAGGTGACGCCAAACAGGGTGTCGGCGCGGGTGGTGAAGACCTTGAGGACGTCCTGGCCGTCCTGGTGGCGCTCGTTCAGGGGGAAATGGATCTCCACGCCGAAGCTCTTGCCGATCCAGTTGCGCTGCATGGTCTTCACCCGCTCGGGCCAGCCGGGCAGGTTGTCCAGTTCGGCGAGCAACTCCTCGGCGTAGGCGGTGATGCGGAAGAAGTACATGGGGATGTCCCGCTTCTCCACCAGGGCCCCGGAGCGCCAGCCCCGGCCGTCGATGACCTGTTCGTTGGCCAGCACGGTGTTGTCCACCGGGTCCCAGTTCACCGTGGCCATCTTTTTGTAGATGAGGCCCTTCTCGAACAGCTTGGTGAACAGCCATTGCTCCCAGCGGTAGTAGTCGGGCTTGCAGGTGGCCAGTTCCCGGGACCAGTCGATGGCCAGGCCCAGGGACTTCAACTGCTTCTTCATGTACTCGATGTTGGAATAGGTCCAGCCGGCCGGGGCCACGTTGTTGGCCATGGCGGCGTTCTCGGCGGGCAGGCCGAAGGCGTCCCAGCCCATGGGTTGCAGGACGTTGAAGCCCTTCATGCGGTGGTAACGGGCCAGCACGTCGCCGATGGTGTAGTTGCGCACGTGGCCCATGTGCAGCTTGCCCGAGGGGTAGGGAAACATGGACAGGCAGTAGTACTTGGGCCGGGAGGCGTCTTCCACGGCGCGGAATATCTGCTTTTCTTCCCAGTGCTGCTGGGCTTCCGGTTCGATGATCTCCGGGCGGTAATGGGGTTCCATCGGGGCTTCCATGGACTGCGCAGGCCTTCTCGGATGTGCTTGAAAGAAGGGCGGATTATAACCGCCGCGCGGGTGACAGGCCGGAGTGCGGCGTTTATACTCAACGACCGTTTTGCCGAATTGAAACGCGAGTCGTATCAAGGGCTTAGCTTGTTGCGCTGCACAATCCCATGGACCGCTCCCGTTTCCATTTGTCCTGATCTCGCTTTGATTCTTTAGGGGAATTCCATGTCCAAGAAGCATCCCGTCGTCGTCGTCACCGGTTCTTCCGGCGCTGGCACCACCACCGTCAAGCGCGCCTTCGAGCACATCTTCACCCGGGAAAAGCTGTCCGCCGCCGTCGTCGAGGGCGACAGCATGCACAGCCTGGGCCGGGTGGAGTTCAAGGAGGCCATGAAGAAGGCCGAGGCCGCCGGCAACCACTCCTTCAGCCACTTCGGCCCCGAAGCCAACGACTTCGAAGGCCTGGCCAACATGTTCAAGGTCTATGGCGAAACCGGCGCCGGCAAGAAGCGCTACTACATCCACAGCGATGAAGAAGCCGCCCAACTGAACGCCCGCCTGGGCACCGACCTGAAGCCCGGCCAGTTCACCCCCTGGGAAGACATGCCGGCCAACACCGACATCCTCTTCTACGAAGGCCTGCACGGCATGGTGGTCACCGACAAGGTGGACATGGCCAAGTACGTGGATCTGGCCGTGGGCGTGGTGCCCGTGGTGAACCTGGAGTGGATCCAGAAGATCCACCGGGATGCCGCCGAGCGGGGCTACTCCGCCGAGGCCATCGTCGACACCATCCTGCGCCGGATGCCCGACTACGTGAACTACATCACCCCCCAGTTCTCCCGCACCGACATCAACTTCCAGCGGGTGCCCCTGGTGGACACCTCCAACCCCTTCATCGCCCGGGACATCCCCACCCCCGACGAATCCCTGGTGGTGGTGCGTTTCCGCAATCCCAAGGGCGTGGACTTCCCCTACTTCCTGTCCATGATCCCCGGTTCCTTCATGTCCCGGCCCAACAACCTGGTGGTGCCCGGCGGCAAGATGGGCTTCGCCATGGAAGTCATCCTGGGCCCCATCATCGAGAAGCTGGTGGAGGAAAGCCGCAAGGCCTGAGCCTTCCACGGACAGCGCAAGAGCCGGGCACTGCCCGGCTTTTTCATTGGCGCCGGAGCTGCGCCAGCCAGGGCTGGCCTGCCAGATAGGGGCCCAGTTCACCGTCCTCCAGGGGTTCGCAGAACAGGAAGCCCTGTACCGATTCGCAGCCGTTATCACGCAGAAAATCGAGCTGCCCGGGACTGTTCACCCCTTCCGCCACGGTGGGAATGCCCAGGCGGCGGGCGAAGGCGATGAGGGCGGCCACCAGTTCCCGGCTCTGGGGATTGGTCTCGATCTCCTCCACGAACAGGCGGTCGATCTTGATGGCCGACAGGGGCAATTGCTGGAGCATGCTGAAGGAGCAGAATCCGGCCCCGAAGTCGTCCAGGGAAATGCGGAAACCGGCCTGGGCCAGGGTCATCAGGTTCTTCAGGCCCGCCTCGTTGTCGGTGACCACTTCCTCGGGAAACTCCAGGGTCAGGGCATGGGGGGGCAGACCGGCTTCGGCGAGGAGCTCGGCCAGCCGGGCCGGCTCGTCCAGTTGGGCCAGTTGCAGGGCGGACATGTCCAGGGTGAGCCCCAGTTCACCATCACCCAACTGGCCCACCACCCGGGCAGCCTCGGTCAGGGTCCGCAAGCCCAGGCCGGGCAGGAGACCCAGCCGCTCGGCCACGTCCAGAAAGCGATCCGGTTCCAGCAGGCCTTCCTGGGGATGGCGGAAGCGCAACAGGACTTCCACCCGCTCCACCTGCCCCGACTCCAGGCGGATTTCCGGCAGGTAGCGCAATTCGAAGGCCCCCTGGCCGACTCCCTGACGCAGGCTTTCCTCCAGGGACAGCCGGGCCCGGGTGTCCAACTGGTCCCGGGGGCTGTGGAAGCGGAAATCTCCCCGCCCCTCGGCCTTGGCGGTGTACAGGGCCCCGTCCGCCGCCGCCAGCAGGGCCTCGGGGGAGGTGCCGTCATCGGGGTAGATGGCGATGCCGATGCTGGCACCGATGATGAAATGGTGCCCCTGGATCTCGTAGGGTGCGGAGACGGCTTCGATGAGCTTGCGGCTGGCCATGGCCGCCGCGTTCTTGGCATCCCCCGATTCCAGCAGGGCGACGAACTCGTCGCCGCCCCGCCGGCTCACCGTATCCGCCTGGCGCATGCAGCCCTGCATGCGCCGGGCGGCCTCGGCCAGGACCCGGTCGCCGGTTTCGTGGCCATACAGGTCGTTGACGGGTTTGAAATGGTCCAGGTCCAGGTAGAGCAGAGCCAGCCTGCCCCCCACCCGGGCCATGCGCGCCACGGCCCGGCGCAGATGGTCCAGGAACAGCACCCGGTTGGGCAGGCCGGTGAGGGCGTCGTAATGGGCCAGGCGGCGGATGCGTTCTTCCTCCCGCTTGCGCTCGGTGATGTCGGACATGAGGCTCACGTACCGCGCCACCCGCCGGGCCGGGTCTTCCACGGAAACCATGGACAACCAGACCGGATAGGTTTCGCCACTCTTGCGCCGGTTCACCACCTCCCCGCTCCAGCGCCCCACGGCCGCCAGACCTTCACGCATGTCCCGGCTTAGATCGTCCCCCAGCCAGGCCGGGTTGACCTCTGCCAGGCGCCGGCCCTGCAATTCGTTCTCGCGGAAGCCGGACATGTCGCAGTAGGCCGGGTTGGCCGTGAGGATGAGGCCCTGGGCGTCACTGACCACCACCCCCTCCCCGGCCGATTCGAACACCATGCGCGCCAGATGCAGTTCCTGGAGACGATGGGCATCCCGCAGGCACTTCACCAGGGCGTCAAGCAGCAGGCCCTCGTCCACGGGCTTGAGCACGTAGCGATCGATGCCGACTTCCAGGGCCGAGCGCAGATGCCGGGAGTCCTCCGAGGAGGACACCACCACGATCTGGGCCGCCGCCTCGACTTCCCGGATGGCCCCGGCCATGGCCAAACCGTCCATGACCGGCATGACGATGTCCGTCAGCACCACGTCGGGCCGCCAGGCATGCCAGGCCTTCAGGCCCTCCAGGCCGTTGGCGGCCACCCGTGCCTCGCAACCCCACTTGACCACCAGGTGGCGCAACTGGGCCAGCAGGATGGGATCATCCTCCACCACCAGGACACGGGCACCACGCAACATCGGGGAAACATCGGACATGGTTTTATCCACGGTTGGCCAAAACCCACTCTTATTTACGGCATCGGCTGACACGACTGAAGAGCACGCGGCAGATTGCCGCCTGATGGAGAATAGTCCCCATTGTCCGCACCCCACCTCTGACCGCCATGGAAATCTTCAACCGCTTCGCCCTGGAAGCCGCCCGCCGCCTGCCCAACCTGCCACCGGACCACCCCTGCGCCCGGCTCCACGGCCACTCCTTCCAGGTCGAAGTCCACGTGGCCGGCCCCCTGGACCCCAAGCTGGGCTGGGTCATCGACTTCGCCGACATCCAGCGGGCCTGGCAGCCCATTCACACCGCCCTGGACCACCGCTGCCTGAACGAAGTGGCCGGCCTGGAGAACCCCACCAGCGAAATCCTGGCCCGCTGGATCTGGCGGCATCTGGCCACCGCCCTGCCGGGCCTGTCCCGGGTGGTGGTCATGGAAACGGCCAGTTCCGGCTGCCTCTACCGGGGCGAAGACGAAACCGGAGCGGACGCCCCAGCATGACGCCCGCCGCACCGTTGCAGTGCAATCCAGCCCCGACCCGGCCGGCCTGGAACAGCGCCACCGGCCGGAAACCCGGGGCCCGGACACCCTTTCAAGGGTTGGCATCGAGCTTGCTAAACATTCACTGCACGAAACGTTCCCCCTTGATAACGAAAACTGGAAGTCACTCCTCCGTTATCCGCCACGCACCCCTCGCGTGGCGTTTTTCTTTGTGCCGCCCGTCCTGGCCATGCCCGGGCCGGCCCGAAACTTGCTGCTCCCGGCACGTGCCCCCTCGGAAGCCCAGCCCATGACCATCCGCGTCGCCATCCGCCACAAGACCCATTACCAGTACGACCGCCCGGTGAACATGGGCCCCCACGTATTGCGCCTGCGCCCGGCGGTGCACAGCCGCACCCCCATCCTGGGCTACTCCCTGCGCATCACCCCGGAGAAGCACTTCATCAACTGGCAGCAGGACCCCTTCGGCAACTTCCTGGCCCGTCTGGTGTTCCCGGAAAAGACCACCCGCTTCGACTTCGAAGTGGAAGTCATCGCCGAGATGACGGTGATCAACCCCTTCGACTTCTTCCTGGAAGAGTCCGCCGAGCATTACCCCTTCGACTACGACGAGCAGTCGGCCAAGGAACTCATCCCCTACCGGGAACTGGCCGAATCCGGTCCCCGGCTCATGGCCTGGCTGAAAGAGGTGAAGCGGGACAAGGCCGCCATGGTGCCCTTCCTGGTGGCCCTCAACCAGCGCCTCTGGCAGGACATACGCTACACCGTGCGCATGGAACCCGGCGTGCAGACCTGCGAGGAAACCCTGGAGCGGGCCCTGGGCTCCTGCCGGGACAGCGCCTGGCTGCTGGTCAACATCCTGCGCCACCTGGGCTTCGCCGCCCGCTTCGTGTCCGGCTATCTGGTGCAACTCACCGCCGACCAGAAGTCTCTGGATGGCCCCTCGGGCCCGGAGGCGGACTTCACCGACCTGCACGCCTGGGCCGAAGTCTTCGTGCCCGGGGCCGGCTGGATCGGCCTGGACCCCACCTCCGGCCTGTTCGCCGGGGAAGGCCACATCCCCCTGGCCTGCACGCCGGACCCGGTGAGCGCTGCCCCGGTCACCGGCGCCACAGACAAGTGCGAGGTGAGCTTCAGCTTCGAGAACACCGTCACCCGCATCCATGAAGATCCCCGGGTCACCAAGCCCTACCGGGATGACCAGTGGACCGCCATCGACGCCCTGGGCCGGGCCGTGGATCAGCGGCTGGCTGCCCAGGATGCACGCCTGACCATGGGCGGCGAACCCACCTTCGTGTCCATCGACGACATGGAATCGGCCCAGTGGAACAGCGCCGCCCTGGGGGCCCACAAGCTGGAACGGGCCCAGGACCTGTGGAAACGCCTGGGGGACCGCTTCGCCCCCGGCGGCCTGCGCTTCTCCGGCCAGGGCAAGTGGTATCCCGGGGAACCCCTGCCCCGCTGGGCCCTGGGCCTGTTCTGGCGGCCCGACGGCCTGCCCCTGTGGAAGAACCCGGCCCTGCTGGCCGACGAAGGCCGGGACTACGGTCACAGCACCGCCCGAGCCGCCGCCTTCATCCACGCCCTGGCCGCCCGCCTGGGCCTGCCCGCCGACGCCATCCAGGCCGGCTACGAAGACGCCCTGTATTACCTGCTCAAGGAAGCGGAGATCCCGGCCAACCTGGACCCGGCCCTGGTCAACCTGAAGGACCCCCAGGAACGGCGCAGCCTGGCCGACAAACTGTCCCGGGGCCTGGACGAGGCCGTGGGCTACGTGCTGCCCCTGGCCTGGGACTGGGCCAGCCCGGGCTGGCGCAGCGGCCCCTGGGAATTCCGCCGGGGCCGCCTCTACCTGCTGCCCGGCGATTCGCC
The DNA here is from genome assembly GCA_020723405.1 of Thiobacillus denitrificans. Classification (GTDB taxonomy): domain Bacteria; phylum Pseudomonadota; class Gammaproteobacteria; order Burkholderiales; family Thiobacillaceae; genus PFJX01. Next base: position 38,661 of record DYIY01000021.1, read on the forward strand.
CATGGGCATGCGCCTGCCCCTGGCCAGCCTGCCCTGGGTGGCGGAGGACAAGCGGGAACTACCCTGGCCCCTGGACATGTTCGCCCCCCGGCAAGCCCTGCCGGACGCCGTGGGCGAAGTGGCCCGGCGCTTCTCCGCCTTCGAACCCGCCGTGCCGGAGCATCCGGAAATCCAGTACCAGGGCCTGGCGGACGAACCTCAAAGCGACTCCCCCCTTTGGAAAAGGGGGGGTGGGGGGGATTCAACGCCCGCCACCCCTGCCACCCGCCTCCAGGGAGAGAAACAGGGCCGCGCCATACCCGTCCCCCACACCGCCCTCTGCGTGGAAGCCCGGGGCGGCGTGGTGCGCATCTTCATGCCCCCCCTGTCCGAGCTGGAACACTACCTGGCCCTGACCGCAGCGGTGGAGGACGTGGCTGCCCAGCTCCAGACCCCGGTGATCCTGGAAGGCTACGAGCCGCCCCGGGACTACCGGGTCCAGCGGCTCATGGTCACCCCGGACCCGGGGGTCATCGAAGTCAACATCCACCCGGCCACCCACTGGGACGAACTGGTGGCCAACACCCGGGACCTCTATGAGGAAGCCCGGCTGGCCCGGCTCACCACCGAGAAATTCATGCTCGACGGCCGGCACACCGGCACCGGCGGCGGCAACCACGTCACCCTGGGGGGCGCCACCCCGGCGGACAGCCCCATGCTGCGCCGGCCCGACCTGGTCATGAGCCTGGTCACCTTCTGGCAGCACCACCCGGGCCTGTCCTACCTGTTCTCCGGCATGTTCATCGGCCCCACCAGCCAGGCCCCCCGGGTGGACGAAGGCCGGGACGAGAAGCTCTATGAACTGGAGATCGCCTTCCAGCAGATGCCGAAAGGCGACAACCCCGGCGAAACCAGCCAGCTCTGGCTGGTGGACCGCCTGCTGCGCAACCTGCTGGTGGACCTCACCGGCAACACCCACCGCTCCGAGTTCTCCATCGACAAGCTCTACACCCCGGACAGCCCCAGCGGCCGCCAGGGCATCGTGGAATTCCGCGGCTTCGAGATGCCCCCCCACTGGCAGATGAGCGGCGCCCAGATGCTGCTGCTGCGCTGCCTGGTGGCCCGCTTCTGGGACAAGCCCTACCGGCACAGGCTGGTCCGCTGGGGCACCGAACTCCACGACCGCTTCATGCTCCCCCACCACGTGCGGGCCGACGTGCTGGACGCCCTGCGCGACGTGCGGGAGGCCGGCTTCCCCTACCAGGACGACTGGCTGGACCCCTTCATCGAATTCCGCTTCCCGCGCATCGGCACGGTGAAGATCGACGACATCGAAATCGAACTGCGCACCGCCATGGAACCCTGGCACGTACTGGGGGAGGAACTCACCAACGTGGGCACCGCCCGCTTCGTGGATTCCTCCGTGGAACGGGTCCAGGTCAAGGTCAGCGGCCTCACCGACAACCGCTACGTGGTGGCCTGCAACGGCCGCCGGGTGCCCCTGCGCAACACCGGCCGCCACGGTGAATACGTGGCCGGCATCCGCTACCGGGCCTGGCAGCCGCCCTCCGCCCTGCACCCCACCATCGGCGTTCACACCCCCCTGGTCATCGACCTCATCGACACCTGGAGCGGCAAGGCCGTGGGCGGCTGCACCTACCACGTCTCCCACCCGGGCGGGCGCAGCTACGACGTGTTCCCGGTGAACGCCTTCGAGGCCGAAGCCCGGCGGGTCAACCGCTACCAGCCCTGGGGCCACACCCCGGGGGACCTGCCGGTACCCCCGGACCTGGCCCGCCTGGCGGAGTTCATTCCCACCGGCAGCCGTCTGGGCCCCATGGAGCCGCCGCCCGAGGAATTGCTCAAGGAGTATCCCTACACCCTGGATTTGCGCCGGCAGCCGGATTGAGCACCAGCCATGGCACGATGGATCGCATGCTCTACAATGCGGTTCATCGAACGCATCGGAGCACGACATGTTGCACGTCACCGCCAACGAATTGAAGACCAAAGGGGTCGCGGCCCTGGAGGCCGCCCTGGAAAACCAGACCGAAGCCGTGGTTTCGGTGCGCGGCAGCGAACGGTTCGTGGTGATGCACCTGGCCCATTACCACTACCTGCGGGAATGCGAACTGGAAGCCGCCCTGGCCCAGAGCCGGGCCGATCTGGCCGCCGGACGCTTCGTCAAGGACAGCCCCGAAGCCCATCTGGCCCGGGTTCTGGAGGGCAAAGCCCAGCCTCGTTGAGCGGACCATGGCCTACACCCTGGTTTTCACCGACCAGTATGAAAAGCGGGCCGCCCGCTTCCTGCGCCGCCATCCGGAACTGGCCAACCTCTACCTGAAGACCCTGCAATTGCTGGAAGCCAACCCCCACCACCCCTCCCTGCGACTGCATGCCCTCACCGGCAGGCTGGTGGGCCTGCATTCGGTTTCCATCAATCTGTCCTATCGCATCACCCTGGAACTGCTCATCTGCGGGCGGGAAATCATTCCGATCAGCGTGGGCGACCACGACGCCGTCTATCGTTAGCGCCACCGAGCCGTCCAATGGACAGGCTCATCGGTTCAAAGCAGGTCAGCGCTCCGCCAGCACCCCATTGACCCGGTCGGTCAGCCGTTCCAGACCATCCAGGACGGCGGTGCGGGCGGCGAAAAGGTCCGGCAGGCGGGCCAGGGCCTGTTCCCGTGCACCGGACTCCACCAGACCGACCAGTTCCCCGGCCAGGTTGTGGATGGCGTCGTGGTCCCGATCCAGGGCAGTGAATTCGGCCAGGTGGCCGTAGCGGTTTGCTCCGCTGCCCCGGTACCAGCGGCCGAAGCGGCACTGGTGGCTGTGGGTGTCCTGGGGCAGGTCGGTCCGGCTGCCGCGGACGTATTCGACGATGCACTCCACCCACTTGCGATGGCTGGCCGCCGCCACGATCAGGGTCACGTCCACCGGCTGGCTGACGGCGCTGCCCAGTCCGTGCCAGGCGGCATCCTGGCGCCAGGTCTCGATCCAGGCCGGAAGTTGCCCGGCCGGCATGGGCCGGGCGATACCGTAGCCCTGGCCGTAATGGCAGCCCAGGCGCACCAGGGTGGCGCCGTGTTCCAGGGTTTCCACCCCTTCGGCGATGACCGGCCGGTTGAAGGCCTGGGCCAGACGGATGACGCTTTCCACGATGCCCAGATCCTCCGGGTCGTCCAGCATGTCCCGCACGAACACCTGGTCGATCTTCAGGGTCTCCACCGGCAAGCGGCGGAAGTAGGCCAGGGAGGAATAGCCCGTGCCGAAGTCGTCCAGGGCGAAACGCACGCCCAGAGCCAGACAGGCCAGCAGGGTGCGGGAAGCATGTTCCAGGTCGTGGATGGCGGCCGACTCGAGAATCTCCAGTTCCAGTTGCTGGCTGGCCACCGTCGGGTGGCGGGCCAGGGCCTCGCCCAGCCGGGCGGCGAAATCGGGCACCTGCAGGTGGTCCGGGCTGATGTTCACGCTCACCGTGATGGCCAGGCCGTCCCCATTCCAGCGTTCGATCTGGCTGAGGGCCGCTTCCGTCACCCATTCCCCCAGTTCCGCCGCCAGATCGGTACCGTCCAGGAAATGCAGGAACTCCCCGGGGGCCAGCAAGCCTCTTTCCGGATGCTGCCAGCGCAACAAGGCCTCGGCCCCGGTCAAGTCGCCATCCAGGAGGCTCACCTTGGGCTGGTAGAAGAGGACGAATTCCCCGTCATGCAGGGCCCGGGCGATACGTTGCTGGTTCTCCCGCAGGGCCACCGCCTGGCGGTCCTGCTCGGCATCGTAGAACTGGTAGCGATTCTTGCCCGCCTCCTTGGCCAGGTACATGGCCTGGTCGGCGTGGCGCAGCAGCCGGTCGGCGTCCACGTCGTCCTGGGGGCACAGGCAGACACCGATGCTGGCCGACACGCTCACCTTGCGCCGATCCAGGTGCACCGGCGCCGCCAGGCTCACCAGGATGCGATCCAGCAGGTTGGACACGGTCTTGCGGTCCCCCACTTCGTTGAACAGCAGCACGAACTCGTCCCCGCCCAGGCGGGCCACCGTGTCGTCCCCCCGGGATTCCGCCTTCAGACGGGCGGTGATCTCCACCAGCAGGCGGTCGCCGAACTCGTGGCCGTAGGTGTCGTTGATGGGCTTGAAACCGTCCAGGTCCAGGTAGCACAGCACCAGTTGCTGGCCGCTGCGCAGGGCCCGGGCGATGGCCTGGTCCAGCCGGTCGGCCAGGAGACGGCGGTTGGGCAGCCCGGTCAGGCTGTCGTAGTGGGCCACCCGTTCCAGTTCCGCCTCGTGCTGCTTGAGCTGGCTGATGTCGGTGAAGACCCCCACGTAGTTCAGAACCTGGCCCTGCCCATCGCGCACCGCGCTGATCTGCAACAGTTCCGGATAGATCTGGCCATTCCTGCGCCGGTTCCAGATTTCACCCCGCCAGGAAGACTGAGTCTCCAGGGCCTGCCACATTTCCGTGTAGAACGACCGGCCATGCCGGCCCGACGAAAGCAGATCGGGATTGCGGCCCAACACTTCCGCCCGGCCATATCCGGTCAGCCGGGAGAATGCCGGGTTCACGTCCAGGATGTGGTTGGCGCCATCGGTGATGATGATGCCCTCCTGGCTGTGCTCGAACACGGTGGCCGCCAGGCGCAGTCCTTCCTCGGCCCGCTTGCGCTCGGTGATGTCCTGCATGGTGCCCAGGATGCGCCGGGGCTGGCCGTCTTCGCCCAGGGGAATGTCGGCCTGGCTGAACACGTGGCGGATCTCCCCGTCCGGGCGCACCACCCGGTATTCCACTTCGTAGCGGGGGCCGCCGGCCAGGGCCACCTGCACCGCATCGGCGATCCGCTGCCGATCCTCGGGGTGGATCAGCTTGAGCCAGTGTTTGTGCCAGGTTTCCAGGTCCCGGAAGGGCTGGTCGGGGGGCAGGCCGAAGATGCGGTAGGTCTCCTCGGACAGGTCGATGGTCCCGCCCTCCAGATCCCGTACCCAGTAACCCACCCGGGCCACCCGCTCGGCCTCCTTGAGGCGCTGCTCGCTGTCGCGTAATTCCTGCTGGGCCAGGAGCACGGTGAGGGCGTCGCCCAGACGCCGCCCCATTTCCTCCAGCAGCCGCGCCTCCTGTTCGCTCCAGGACCGCTCCCGGGAACACTGCTGGATGCCGAACTGCCAGGCCTGGCCAGCCACGGGCCGCAGGGCCATGCACAGCAGGCTGCGGATGCGGAACTGCGCGGCGATGCCCGGGGGCACGGGATTGACCATGCCCGGCCCAAACAACAGGGGTTTGTCCGTGGCCAGGGTGCGGGCGAAGAAGTCCGCCATCTGGGCGTCAACAGGCAACGGCCGGCCCAGGGCCAGGGCGCCGGGATATTCGGGCCGGGTGCGCTCCATGGGCACCCGCCAGGAAACGGCCTGGGGATCGCAGGGAAAAAGCAGGTAGGCCCGGTCGCAGTCAAAGGCTTCCTGGACCACCGCCAGGGCGTCGGACATCATCTGGCGCAGATCCCGGGCCCCCTGGATGGCCCGGTTGAGGCGATCCAGGTGTTCCAGGAAGCGCAGGTGGGCCGACCGCTCCATCTCGGCCCGTTTGAGATCGCTGATGTCGTAGTTGATGCCCACCATGCGCTGGGCCTTGCCCGAGGCGTCTCGCAAGGTGCGGGAAGCGGCCTTGAGGTGGTGGACCGTGCCGTCGGGCCAGACCACCCGGAACTCCGGGGCGTACTCCCTTTCTCCGGCCAGGGCGGCCTGGATTTCGCCCTCCACGGCGCTGCGATCATCGGGGTGCAGCGCATTGGCCCAGGCCTGGTAGGCACCACCGAAATCCCCTTCGCGCCGGCCATACAGCCGGTACATGGCCGAATCCCAGACCAGTTCGTCGCGCACCACGTCCCAGTCCCAGATGCCGACGATGCCGGCTTCGGTGGCCAGTTGCAGGCGCTCCTTGGCGACCCGTAGTTCCAGATCGGCACGATGCTGGGCTTCGTTGCGGATTTCGTTGTGCAGGATCAGGGCCACGTGGCTGAAGAGCAGGGGCAGATGCCTGCCCAGGGCAGCGCCGTGGATGTGCAGATTTTCCAGCTTGATGACGCCGACCAACTGATTGCCCACCAGGAGGGGGAAGGCCCAGGTCCAGGCGCCGCGCAACATGCCGTTTTGCAGCAGGGCGTCCTCGGTACTGCTGCGCAGCTCCACCAGTTCACGCCGCTCGGCGGCCTGGCGGGCCAGGGGATCGTCAATCCCGTCGGTTACCCCCTCGTTGCCCTGGAAATCCAGGTAGCAGAGACGTTCCTCCCGCCAGTACCAGAGGCGGATGTTGGTGCCTCCCAGGCTCTCCACGATGCTGTTGAGCAAAGCCCGCAGCATGTCGTCCAGGCCGGCCAGAGGGTTGATGTGGCCCATGAGTTGCAGGAGCAACTGGAAGTAGACCTTGTCTTCCACCAGCTTGGCGTTGCGCTGGCGCAGCCGGTCCAATTCGGCGGCCAGACCGGCGGCGGGCAGGTTGGCGCTCATGCCCGATCCGCCAGGGCGGCCGCCAGCACGGCTTCCAGATGGGACAGATCGGCATCCAGCCAGGACAGGGGCAGATCCACGAAGCGGGCGGCCGCCTCGGCGGCGGCGGTGAAATCACCGGAACAGGGGGTGCGGATGGCCACCATGCGCCGGTGGCTGCCGTGGAATATCTCCCGTACCACCTGGAGGTTGTTGCCGAAGGCCTGGGTGATCATGGGTTCCCAGGTCAGGGCCCAGTCTTCCAGCAGGAAGTAGGCACCCCTCTCCAGTTCGGCCATGAAGCGTTCGTAGCCCAGCAGCATGACGATGCAGTTCTGCCCCTGGGTGCGGTGGGTCTGGTGACGGTCCAGGATGCGTTCCATGAGGGGATGGCAGGCGCCGTAGAACACCACGGTCTCCCGGCCCCGATCCTCTTCCGCATTGAGGGCCGTATCCAGTTGGCTGGACAGCCGATCCAGATAGTTGTGCAGGGCCGAATCCAGATATTGGGGCCGCACCGCCCAGCCGTTCTTGCGGATCAGGTAGTCCACTTCCTTGCGCAGGATGCCGCAGCCCACCAGGGAAACCGGGTGGGCCGGGTTCACGGGAATGGGCACGGGCTTCACGGCGGCCCCTCGTAGCGGCCGAACTCGAAGGCGGCGTCCAGCATGGCCCGGATGTTGGCCTCGGGGATGGCCATGGGCATCACCCCGGTGCCGAACAGGAAATGGCCGCCGGGCATGCCGGTCTGGCACATGCGCCGGACCTGCTCCCGGGTTTCCCGGGGCGTCCAGTGGATGAGCTGGATGTCGTCGAGAACCCCGCAGGTGAGGCCCCGCCCGCCAATCATGGCCTTGGCCTGGGCCAGGTCGGCGCCGGGCCCCAGGTAGTGGACGGTGATGCCCAGTTCGTCCATGACCTGGGGAATCACGTCATTGAAATCGGTCATGCCGCAGTAATAGACCAGCCCGGCCCGGGGAACGCCCTCCAGGTCCCGCTTCATCCAGGGCATGCTGAAGGTCTGGAAGCGTTTGTGGCCGACGAAACGGGTGCTGCCGAAGGGCGTGCTGTACACCAGTACGTTGGCCCCGGCGGCCCGGTAGGCGGCCAGTTCCTGGCGGGTCAGTTCGGCGCACTTGGCGAGCAGTTCGTCGCGCAGACCGGCCGGACCACTGAGCAGCAGTTCCAGCCATTTCTCCATACCCATGAGCAGCACCGGCAGGGTGGTGGAAGCGGTGACATAGGCGCAGATCGGATGGGTGGCCCCCACCTCCCTGCGCAGGATGTCCAGGCAGGTGGCGGTTTCCGCCCAGGCCGGATGGGCGGTGATGTCCGGGGGAATCTCCAGGCGGGGGATGTCGTCCCAGTCGCGGATCACGAAATCCGCCACGTTGGGGGTGCCGGTGTCGTTGAACAGAATCTCCCGGCAACCCAGCAGTTCCGCCTCCTTGCCCACGTAGAACAGGCTCCACACGTTGTCGTAGCCGTAGCGGCGCATCATGCGCAACTGGCCCTCGGCCACCCGTTCCCCCCGGGCGTAGTAGTCCCGCTGGCTCAGGCCCAGTTCCCGGGCGCCCTGGTCCAGCAGGTTGCAGAACACCGGAATGCGCGGGGCCGGGGCGCCGGTCACGGCGGCGGCAAGGATTTCCAGGGGCGTCATGGCGTGGGGGGCCTGCCCCGCACCAGATCGGCGATGACCTTGCCGGCGCTCACCCCGTCCGGGGCCCAGGCGTCGGCCCCCACCTGACGGTAGAGCTCCGGATCGTAGCGGTAGGGGGCGCCACCCACCACGATGCGGATCCGTTCTTCCAGCCCCCGCTCCCGCAACAGTTGCCGCACCCGCAGACTGCCCTGTTCGCCGGTGGCGGTGTGCACCATCATGGCGGAGATGGCGATGACCCGGGCATCCAGGCGCACGGCCTCGTCCACGAAGCGCTCCGCCGGCACGTTCACGCCCAGATCGGTCACGTCCACCATGAGGGATTTCAGGCAGCCCATGACGATGCGCTTGCCCAGGGAATGCAGGTCGCCGCTGGCGGTGCCGATCACCGCCCGGCCGATGCGCTCCGGCGGGGCCCGGAACAGGGGCAGCATCTTCTCGGTGACCTCGGCGGCGATCTGGGCCGTCATGAAATGCTGGGCCAGGTTGGCATCCGGGTCCTGGGTGATGCGCGACATCATGTCTTCCACCGCCGGGATCACCACCTTGAACACCACGTCCTCCGGGCACAGCCCCTGGGCCAGTGCGGCATCCACGATCTGGAAGGCCTGGTCCTTGTCCGTGTCGAACACGGCGTCGTTGTAGGCCTGGATGATGGCGGGTAGATCGACGTGGGGCATAGGAAGCATCTCCGGCACCTGCACCAATTCAGTGCCAACACTATAACTTTAGTTATAGTCGCTGCCCATGCCAGCAGAAAATCCATCCCGCCAGGGGGTGAGCCGGAGATGCTCGATGAAGGCTTCGTCGTAGTCGGGCGCCAGGGCCAGGTTGATGCAGCGGGCCCGTCCGGCCACCTCAGCCAGGCGGGACTCCCCGTCCTCGGCCAGGAGCAGGATCTCGCAGCCCGCCAGGCTGGCGTCGGGCCGGGTGGACAACCGCCCAGGCGGCAGAGGCGGCAGCAGCCCCAGGGACTGGGCATTGAGGGGATCCAAGGTCCGGCCAAAGGCCCCGCAGACGTGCAGCCGGGCCAGGTCCCGCCAGTGCATGCCCGCCGCGCCCAGCAAGTGGACCATGGCCGCAGCCAGAGCGGCCTTGGCCCGCTGGAAGAGGTCCACGTCGGCCCCGGTCAGGGCACTGGCCGGCTGGTCCGGGTCCAGCCGGTACCCTTCGGCGCCCGGTGCGGTGGCGAACCGCCCGGAGGCCTTGAGCAGGCCCTCCCGGCGCAGCAGGGCGATGGCATCCACCAGACCGCTGCCGCAGTAGCCCCGGGCCGGGCCGCCGCCGATCACATCGAGGCGGCTCCCCTGGGCAGCGGCGGCCACCCCCTGGATGGCCCCGCTTTCCGCCGGCATGCCGTGGCGGATGCCCGTGCCCTCGAAGGCCGGCCCCCCGGGCACCGAGGTGATCCACAGGATCTGGCCGTCCCACAAGGCCAGTTCGCTGTTGGTGCCCACGTCCAGCAGCAGGGTGCCCGGGGGCGCGGCCAGCATGTCCACGGCCAGCAGGTCGGCCAGCAGGTCCGAGCCGACGAAACCGGCCAGGGGCGGCACCAGGGCCAGATCGGCATGGGGCAGGTGCCAGGCTGCGCGCCAGACTGCCTCGTCTTCGGGCTGGCAGGCCAGGGGACGGGACCAGTTGCCCGGCTCCAGCAGTTCGGCCACCCCACGTCCGGCCAGCAGGGCCAGCATGGCCGAATTGCCCACCAGGCGGACCCGGCCGATCTCGGCCAGCATGGGGGTCACCTCCCCCACGTCCCGGGCCAGGATGTCCCGCAGCCCTTCCAGAATGGCCTGCCGGACCAGGGTCAGCAGTTCCTCGGCACGGGCCGGGTGGGAACGGGCTGCGGCCAACCGGTTCAGCACGTCGGCACCGAACACCCCCTGGGGGTTGGCGCCCCGCCGGGTGGCGATGCGCTTGCCCAGGCGGATGTCCCACAAGGCCAGACGAACATGGGTGGTGCCCAGATCCACGGCCAGGCCCAGGGGCGGACCCGCCCAACCGGGCCGGGGCCCCGGCCCCTCGGCCAGATCGTCCGCAGGCAGGCTTTGCCAGGGCGATGGGGGGGCAGGATGCTCCAGGACCACCACCGCATCGCCCCGGGGACGGGCCTGGCAGGCCAGGCGCTGGCCCGCATTCCGTTCGCCTGCATCGAGTTTCAGGTATTCCGCCATGGCCGGCGGGTTCACCGGCCCCGCCTGCCAGCGCACCAGACAGGCCCCGCAGGCACCGCTGCCGCCGCAGGCGGCCCGCACGCGCAGGGGGGTGGCGTCGAGGATTTCCCGCACCGACAGGCCCGGCCGATGGGACACCCGCAGGGTCTCCCCGTCCCGATGCACGGTCAGCACGAAGGATGTGGCGGTCATGGGCACAACCCCGTGGACATAGGGCCCCGGCACACCGCCGGACAGTACGCTGTCTCACATCGCCGGCCGGAATGCGGGTGATAATGGGCACGCCCAAGCCACCGTCCACCGTCGCAGCCCGCCGTGCCCTCCTCCTCCAGCCTAGCCCCCTTCCCCCCGGCTGACTATCCCGATCTCCCGAGCAACTGGGACGAGATGTGGGACCCGGCCGCCGGCGTGCGCCCCCACTGGGCGGAACTGGTGTCGGGCCTTTCCGGGCTGGGTGCCCGGGACTGGGCGGCGCGCAACCAGCGCATCAAGCGGCTGTTGCGGGAAAACGGCGTCACCTACCACGTCTATGACGACCCCCGGGGCTATTCCCGCACCTGGGAACTGGACCCCCTGCCCCTGGTGCTGGACGCCGCCGAGTGGCAGACCATCGAGGCGGGCCTGGACCAGCGGGCCCGCCTGCTGGACCTGCTGCTGCGCGACCTCTACGGCCCCCAGCAAGCCCTGCGCCGGGGCCTGCTGCCGCCGGAACTGATCCTGGCCCACGCCGGCTACCTGCGCCCCTTGCAGGGTGCCCTGCCCACCGGCCGGCGCCAGCTCATCTTCTACGCCGCCGATCTGGTGCGGGGCCCGGACGGCCGCGTCTGGGTCATGGCCGACCGCACCCAGTCCCCCTCCGGTGCCGGCTACGCCCTGGAAAACCGTTCGGTCATGGCACGCACCTTCCCCGAGTTCCTGGAAGGCGACCGGGTCACCCGGCTCAACGCCTGGCTGGACGCCGTACAGGCCACCCTCAACGGCCTGGCCCCCTGGTCCCGGGAAATGCCCCAGGTCGTGGTGCTCACCCCCGGCCCGGCCAACGAAACCTACTTCGAGCATGCCTATCTGGCGGCCCGCCTGGGCTACACCCTGGCCCAGGGCGACGACCTGACGGTGAAGGACGGCCGGGTCTGGCTGAAGACCGTGGAAGGCCTGAAACCGGTGGACGTGATCCTGCGCCGCCTGGATGAAGAATGGTGCGACCCCCTGGAACTACGCCAGGATTCCCGCCTGGGCACCGCCGGCCTGGTGGAAGCCGTGCGCCGGGGCAGCGTGGCCCTGGCCAACCCCCTGGGCAGCGGCCTGCTGGAAAACCCGGCCATCCTGCCCTTCCTGCCCGCCCTGGCCCGGCACCTGCTGGGCGAAGAACTGCTGCTGCCCACCGCCGCCACCTGGTGGTGCGGCCAGGAAAAGGAACGCAAGTACGTGCTGGCCAACCTGAACCGGCTGGTCATCAAGCCCATCAACCGGGGCCTGTCCAGCGAAACCGTGTTCGGCGGCGACCTGGACCGGCGCCAACTGGCCGCCTGGAAGGCCCGCATCCAGGCCGAACCCCACCTCTACGTGGGCCAGGAACCCCTCTCCCTGTCCACCGTCCCCGCCATCCAGGCCGGCCGCATGGTGCCCCACCGGGCCAGCCTGCGGACCTTCGCCGTGGGCCGGGCCGAAGACGAAGGCTACGCCGTGCTGCCCGGGGGCCTCACCCGTTGCGTAGCGGGTGGCAAGCTCTCGGGCCAGAGCGGCGCCCTCAACAAGGACACCTGGATCGTCCCCGCCCAGGCCAGCCAGGCCGTGCTGCGCGCCCCCCCCCGACGCCGGGAGCAGAGCCTGCTCACCAGCCGGGCCGCCGACAACCTGTTCTGGGCCGGCCGCTACCTGGAGCGGGCCGAAGCCGTAGCCCGCCTGCTGCGCACCGTGCTGGACGGCCTGTGGGAAGAGGAAACCGCCCCGGGCCTGGCCCCGGTGCTCACCGCCCTCATGGCCCTCATGGGCTACGCCCCGGGCCAATGCGGCTGCGGCGACCGGCCCGACCTGGCCGCCTGCGTGCGGGAACTCACCACCCTGGGCGAGCGCCCCGGCAACCTGGCCCAGACCGTCCGCGCCCTGCTGGGCTGCGCCTACGGCACCCGGGAATACTGGTCCGTGGCCATCTGGCGGCTGCTGGACCGGGTGGAACGGGACTGGGGCCAGGGCAGCAAGCGGCCCAAGCGGGTCACCCCCAGCCAGGAACGCACCGACCTCTGGCTGGGCCGGCTCATCGACACCCTGGCCGGCCTGGCCGGCCTGGCCTCGGAAACCCTGCCCCGGGAATCGGCCTTCCGTTTCTTCGACCTGGGCCGCCGTGTGGAACGGGGCCTCACCCAAGCCACCCTGCTGGCCCACACCCTGGATTCCCGGCTCGGCGGCGAAGCCGAACGGGAAAGCCTCTCCCTGGTCCTGCAAAGCGCCGACAGCCTGGTCACCTTCCGCCGCCGCTACCGCACCGAACCCTTCCTGGCCGGCGTACTGGAACTGCTGCTGTGGGACGGCGACAGCCCCCGCTCCCTGCTCTATCAGTTGAAGACCGCCCGCCGCCACCTGGCCGAACTCTCCCACGCCAGCCTGCGCAGCAACGCCGAGCGCCTGCTGTTCAGCGCCGAAGACCGGCTCTACGCCACGGAAAACACCATCACCGACCTGCACGTGGACGCCGATGAACGGTTGCTGCTGAGCACCACACTGGGGGAACTGCGCAGCCTGCTGGCCGGCACCTCCGACGCCATCGGCCACACCTGGTTCACCCACGTCCAGGAACTGCACGCCCTGCGGCCCCTGCCGCCTGAACCCGAAGAGGACTGAGCGTGCCCATCTTCCGCGTCGAACACAGCAGCCACTACCACTACCCGGGGGAAGTGGGCCTCAACTACGGCGAAGCCCGCCTGCTGCCCCGGGACACCCCGGGCCAGACCGTTCTGGACCGGCGCCTGGAACTCAATCCCCGGGTGGACGACCTGCACCAGCGGGACGACCCCTGGGGCAACCGGGTGGCCTGGTTCTGCCTGCGCCAACCCCACCGGGAGCTCACCGTCACCGCCGTCAGCCGCATCGCCCGCCGCCCCCCCGGCGGCAGTCCCGGCGAACCCGTGGCCTGGGAAAGCGTGGCCGACACCCTGGCCGGCCCGGCCCCCACTGAGCCGGAACGGCAAGGCGACTGGCTGGCCGCCCGGGAATGCCGCCTGGCCTCGCCCCTGGTGCCCCTGATTCCCCGGGCCAGGGATTACGTCAGCAGCAGCTTCCCCCCCGACCGCCCCCTGGACGAAGCCCTGGCCGACCTGTGCGCCCGCATCCAGGCCGACTACCGCTACCAGCCCTACGCCACCGGCATCGACACCCCCATCAGCGAAGTCCTGGAAAAACGCCACGGCGTCTGCCAGGACTTCGCCCACCTGGCCCTGGCCGGCCTGCGCGGCCTGGGCCTTGCCGCCCGCTACGTGAGCGGCTACCTGGAAACCACCCCCCCGGAAGGTCAGCCCCGCCTGGAAGGCGCAGACGCCTCCCACGCCTGGATCGCCGTCTGGCACCCGGACGGCCGCTGGCTGGACTTCGACCCCACCAACGGCAGCCCCACCGGCGAAGGCCACCTGACCCTGGCCTGGGGCCGGGACTACGCCGACGTGGCCCCCCTCAAGGGCGTCATCGTCGGCGGCGCCAGCCACCGCCTGGAAGTGGGCGTCACCGTCACCCGGGAAGCCTGAACCCCGCCGCCATGAAACCCAAGCGTCCCCTCTGCATCATCAAGGCCGGCGGCACCTTCCCCGAAACCGCCAGGCTGGCCGGCGACTTCGAACAGTGGATCACCACTGGCCTGGGTCCCCACATCCCCGCCCCCAACGTGGTGGACGCCCGCCACGCCAACACCCTGCCCACTCCGGGGCACTGCGCCGGCGTCCTCATCACCGGCTCCCACGCCATGGTCACCGACGACCGCCCCTGGATCGCCCGCCTGTCCGACTGGCTGGGGGAACGGGTGGCCGACGGCACCCCCATCCTTGGCATCTGCTTCGGCCACCAGCTCCTGGCCCAGGCCGTGGGTGGCCGGGTGGACTACCACCCGGGCGGCATGGAAATCGGCACCGTGGAAGTGGGCCTCACCCCCGCTGCCGCCGGCGACCCCCTGTTCGCCGGCCTGCCCACCCGCTTCGCCGCCCACACCGTCCACGCCCAGAGCGTCCGCCAGCCCCCCTCCTGCGCCGTGCTGCTGGCCCGCAACGACTTCGAAGCCGTGCACGCCTTCCGCATCGGCGAACGCGCCTGGGGCGTCCAGTTCCACCCGGAATTCGACACCCAGCGCATGACCCACTACGTGGACCGCCTGGCCCCCGACCTGCGCGCCGCCGGCCGCGACCCGGACACCCTGCGACAGTCCATCGCCCCCACGCCCGATTCCGCCGCCCTTCTCCCCCGCTTCGCCCGCCTGGCCTACGCCGCCGACTGAAAAGCCCTTCCCCCGCCGAGGGAGAGATAGGAGAGCGGGACGCAGGCAGGACCACCGAGTCACAAAGTTGAGGGGCCCACACCTTTTCAGACCGCCGTGAACCGGCGTATCTTTTCAACCGAAACGTGCAGCCCGATCCCGGACCGCACCAAAAAAGCAATCGTAGAGGTCTACAAACACGTGCTTCACCAAGCACGACACACATGCGGAGGAAACGGAATGCACATTCGGCACGAACCAGCTTATTGGACACGTGCACCATATAAAACAGGAGGTTAGAACATGCCCCCAGCTTACCGGACATGTCCAATAAGACTTTTACCCCGACAAGTGTCGGCGACTACACGTTATGTCGCAAACCATGGCTAAAGTCCCAGATCTTATCCAAGTTGCCTTTCTCCTCAGCTACTTGGCCACCCTAGCGGTTGCTTTCTTTAAAACCGCTCAGCACTTCTATGGCTGGTTTATCAACTCAAAGCCGCCATTAGGGAAACTAGGTCCTCTCATAGAGGGCTTCACAATGTTATCTTCTCGTTACCTCACCAAAGAAGGGGTGGCAGAACGTGACAAATTCATGAAGTGGTTCGCCGTTTTCTTAATTATGTTTGTTGTGTTCTTCGTGTCCGTTGAGTTTGGAGGCGACAATGCAACATAACACTGCGGTCAACAGGGACGCCCAAACAGCCGGCTTCGCCAGCTGTTTGGACGCCCGTTACCTTCGACGTTAGAGCTGAGCCGAATCCACCTCAAATAAGGGAGCCCGAATTGCACAAG
>DYIY01000040.1 GCA_020723405.1 Thiobacillus denitrificans
GCCTTGCTGGTGGAGCGCCAGAAGGCCGGCAAGATCAGCGCCCAGCAGTACGCCGAGGCGGTGGCCATCCTGGTGGAGCGCACCTTCGGCGAGGCGATCAAGGCCGCCGAGACGGAACGCCTGCAGGGCCTCCAGGAGGAAGCGGCCATCCGCGCGGAGATCTTCGATGTGGCCATGGCCCAGGAAGATGCCCGGGTGGCGGCGGAAACCCAGTCGCTGACCGCGCGCAAGGCGTTCCTGGAAGGGCTGGAGCAGGAGGCCTTCCTGGCCGGCCTGACCAACGATGAGCGGGAAACCGCGTTGCTGCTCCTGGAAGCCGAGAAGCTGGGCATCCAGGACATCAACCGCTTGCTGGAGTTGCAGGGCCAGATCCGCGCCGGCGCCGCCAGGCGGGCCGCCGAGGATGAGGCCAAGCGCCAGCAGGATGACTTGTACCAATCTATCCAGGGCGGCGTGCAACAGGCTTTCGCGGATGGCCTCAATGCGGTGGCCAGCGGCGAGGGTGGCATCCGGGGCGCCCTGCAGAACATCGTCAACACCATCCGCCAGGCCATGGCCAATGCCATCGCCGGGAAGCTCACCGAGGTGTTCCTGGGGGCGCTGGGGGGCAAGGAAGGGGTGCTGGGCATTGCGGGTAGCCTGGGGCTGGGGGGCACGAAGCGGGGCGAGAGCCCGGCCACGCCGGTCTTTACCCAGGATGCCAGTAAGGCGCTGCCCGCCGTGACGGGGGACGAGGGGGAGGCGGGCATCCTGTCCAGCATCGGCGGCGTGTTCACGGACATGATGACCGGTCTGGGGGGGCTGTTCAGCGGCCTCATGTCCCTGCTGACCAATCTGTTCAGCACCCTGGTGGCGGCTATCTGGGGTTCGGCGGCGGGGGATTCGGCCAGCGGCCTGGCCGGATTGTTTTCCAGTGCCGCGTCCAGCTTCGCCAGCGGTGGCTGGACGGGGCCGGGCAGCAAGTACCAGCGCGCCGGCATCGTCCACGCCGATGAATACGTCTTTTCAAAGGCTGCCGTGCGCCGGCTCGGGGTCAACGCCCTGGACAACCTGCACCGCTTCGCCACCGGCAGCTTTGTGCCTTCCATCGCCCCCCGCCTGGCCTATGCCGAAGGGGGCCTGGTGAACCCGCCGGCCGCCAGTGGCCAGGGCGGCGGGGGTTCGGTGCGCATCGTCAACAGCGTGGCGCCGGAGCTGACCCACGATCATATGGGTTCTCCCGCCGGCGAGCGGGTTGTCGTCAACATCATCGGGCGCAACGCGCGGTCCATCCGCGCCGCCCTGGGAGTCTGAAATGGCATTGCTCTTCATGGACGGTTTCGACCACTACGACCCCCAGGTCCTGGATGGCGACGGCAACAAGCTCCTAGCCCGGGGCAAGGCCAGCTATCTCACCCGGGATGCCCTGCGCATCGCCGGCCGGCGGGCGGCCTCTTATGCCCTGCGCCTGCCCGTGGGGCCGGAGGGGGGCTATGTGAAGAACCTGGCGGCCACCATCACCCGCATGTATGTGGGTTGCGCTGTCCGGGTGCCTACGTCAGGCAACACCAACAGTCCGGAGCCGCTGCTCATGGGGGTGCGCGACAGCTCCACCAACGTGTCCCACCTCCTCAAGCTGGGCGGTGATGGCCGGGTATACCTCTACCGCCGCTATTTCTCCACCGACACGCTGCTGGCTTCGTCCATCGCCACGGTGGCCAGGGGCGTGTGGAACTACCTGGAGCTGTACGTCTATTGCGCCAGCAGCGGCGGGGTCATCCAGGTGCGGGTGAACGGGGTGCTGGACATCGATCTCAGCAGCCAGAACACCAAGCAGTCCCAGGGCGATTTGCTGACCGCCTTCCTGGCGGCCCGCCCGGGTACCGCCTGCGATGCCGCCGTGGAGGTGGATGACCTGTACATCCTGGATAACAGCGACACCCTCAACAACACCTTCCTGGGCGACGTGCGGGTGGATCTGCTGGCCCCCAACGCTGCCGGCAGCAACAACGCCATGACGGTGACCGGCGCCGCCACGGCCTGGGAGGCGTTGTCGGACAGCGACGAGGCCACCTATGTCCAGAGCACGGCCACGGCCCAGAAGACCACGGTGGGGCACAGCAATCTGCCGTCCATGACCTCGCCCACCGTGTACGGCGTGCAGGTGGTGGCTTTGGCCCGCAAGACCGATGCGGGCTCGGCCAGCCTGAAGGGCATCGCCTATTCCGGATCCAGCACCGGCGCCGGTGCCACCGTGGTGCTGACCGAACAGGCCCAGTACCAGACCGGGATGATCAACAAGAACCCGAACGGCTCGGTGCAGTGGACGGAAAGCACCGTCAACGCCGCCGAGTTCGGCGTGGAATCGGCTTAAAGCAGCCGAAAGCAGCCAGCCCGCCCCCATGACCGATATCGTCGCCAGCGAAGCCCTCGCGGAAGCCCTGGGCACCGGCGTGTCCACCGTCAACGCCACGACCCTGCGGGCCGAGACCTTGGCCCGCGCCACGGCCCGGGCCCAGGTCAACACCGTGCGCGCGGAGGTGCTGGACAAGCCCACCCCTCGCGTCCAGGTATCGGCAGCAGCGCTGGAATCCCTGGACCAGCCGCTGCCGGACCTGGAAGCGCGCAGCGCGGTCTTCGAGGTGGCCACCTGGCCGGTACCGCCGGTGGAAATCTACGAGGCGCTGATTGAGGTCTGCTGGCGGGAAACCGCCGCCGCCGGCATCCAGGCCCTGGCCTGGGATGCCTTCGGCGACGTGCCCGGCCCGGAAATCCAGACCGGCGTGTTCGCCTTCCGCCATGACTGGTCGGAAGCGCTCATCGAGCGCCTTGAGTGGCGCACCCAGGTGGACGTGACCGCCTCGGGCAACGAGTTCCGCGCCCCATTGCGCCAGGTTCCGCGCCGGGAACTGCGCTACCAGGTGGGGGCAGGCCGGGCCTACGATGGGCTGGTGGCGGATTGGCTGGCCGATCACCTGGGCCGTCTGGCCCGCTGGCCGCTGCCCCAGCATGGCCTGCACCTCACCGAAACCGCCGATGCCGGCGCCCTGGCCCTGGCGGTGTCGGCCGATGCCGCCCGCTTGGCCGGCTTCTCCGGGCTGGATGCAGCCCCCTTCGTGGACGCCGGCGGCCTGGATGGCTGGCCCCAGGATGACCGCTGGGCCTGGCTGGATTCCCCCGCCGGTTGGCAGGTGGTGCGCCTGCAATCCGTGTCGGACGATCAGATCCTCCTGGCCGATCCTCTGGTGCGGCCGGCGCCGGCCGGCACCTGGGTGGTGCCCCTGGTGTTCGGCGTGGCCACCCAGGATTCCCAGTTCACCCAGCACCTCCCCGGCCGCATGAGCGGTGAGGTGGCGGCCCGGGTGGCGCCGCCGGCCCCCCCCTGGGCCAACCCGGCCGTTCCCGAGGCGAGCCCCGACGCGCTGCTGGATGGCCTTCCCGTCTGGCCGGACGGCAACTGGGCCCAGGCCCAGGGGCTCACCACCAGCGCCACCTTGCGCCAGATGGACCTGGTGGACGCCGACCCCTGGGTGGTGCGGGCTGACCCCACCCGTCGCCATACCCTGGAGCGGCGCTATCTCTTCCCCCGCTCCGAGCGGGATACCTGGCTGCGCCGACTGTGGCTGGCCCAGGGCCGGGCCAACGGGTTCTGGCTGCCCGACCACGCGGCGCCGGTGCTGACCCTGCGCGCGGAAGCCGCGCTGGAGGCCACCCATCTGGCGGTGGCGAGTGCCCAGGGCCTGCCCGCCTTCTGGCACCGGGAGGCCGGCGCCCTGGTGATCCATCCGGATGGCCAGGTGATGCACCTGCTCACCGGCATCCTCAACACCGATGCCGATGGGGAAGTCCTGCTGGCCCTGGACGCCCCCCTGTCGGCCGTGGTTCCCGCCGGTTCCCGGCTCATCCGCCTGCTGTGCTGCCGGCTGAACCACGATGCCATCGAACTGGCCTGGCACCACGATGGCCTTCTGGAGCTGGCCATCACCGCCCTGACCCTGCCCGAGCAGCGGGGCACCCTCGATCTGCTCTATTACTTCTGATGACTGCCGACATCGAGCTCTACACCTTCACCCGGGGCGCGGACGTGTGGCGCATCACCCCCCATGAGTTCGACGTGACCCTGGGTGGGGATACCTGGCTGTCCACCCAGGTGGGGCGCAACGGGCTGGCCTATGGGGCCGAGCCGGCGAAGAGCAGCCTGGAACTGACCATCCAGCCCGATTCGCCCATCCCCCTGTCCGCCATCAACCCGGCCACGTCGGGGGAATTCACCCAGGTCACCGTCCGCTCGGCGATTCTGTCAAACGGATTTGCGTGGCTGAACAATGTGGTGTGGATGGGGCGCATCACCAGCGTGGAATTCGGCGGGGATGGCGCGACTTTGCGCTGCGAGAGCGTGATGGTGAGCCTGAAAAGGGTGGGCCTGCGCCGGCTCTATGGGCGAAAGTGCAGCCTCACCCTGTACCAGTCGCCGTGCAACGCCATCCAGATCAGTGCCACTGGGGTGGTGTCGGAGGTGGACGGCCGGCGGATCGGCATCGAAGGGGATATTCCCCTCGCCGTGGCCGGCGCCCTGGCCGGCGGCTGGCTGGAGACCGCCAGCGGCGTGAAACACATGATCGACTCGGAAGTGGACGTCACCCGCTTCACCCTGCTGTATCCCGCCGCCATCGCCGTGGGCGATACCGTCACCCTGGTGGCGGGCTGCGACCACACCACCACCACCTGCGACACCCGCTTCGGCAACTTGGACAACTTCGGTGGCCAGCCGGGCATTCCCCAGCAAAACCCATTTTCCACGGGGATCTTCTGATGACATTCTTCGTACAGCTCGTCGTCTACATCGTCTCGGCGCTGATCTCAGCCGCCCTGGCACCCAAGCCCCCCAAGCCCAAGCCGGCCAGCCTGGAGGACTTCGAGGCCCCCACGGCGGAGGAGGGGCGGCCCATCCCCGTGGTCTTCGGCTGCGTGCTCATCACCGGCGCCAACGTGGTGTGGTATGGCGACCTGCTGGCCACCCCCATCAAGAGCAAGAGCGGCAAGAAATGACCGATGACGCCCCCCTCATCGTCACCGTCCAGGATGCCCGGGACGCGGGCCTGTGCTCGCCCGGGCAACGGGCCTGGTTCCGCCGCCATGGACTGGATTTCCGCAAGTTCCTGGACCAGGGCATCGAGGCGGTAACCCTGGCTGCCCTGGACGATGCCATGGCAGACCGGGCCATCCAGCAGGCCCGCCAGCGCGTAGCAGGAGCCGGCGATGGGCGGTAAATCAGGCGGCTCCCAGACGGTCGGCTACAAGTATTCCCTGGGCATCCACCTGGCCCTGTGCCATGGCCCCGTGGATGCGGTCCAGGAAATCCAGGTGGGCGAGCGCAGCGCCTGGGGCGATGCGGTACGCACCCCCCTGGCCACCGGCCACGGCATGGGCCGGCAGACCATCGACCAACCCAATCTGTTCGGCGGCGAGGGTAAGGAAGGCGGCGTGGTCGGTGACATCGACATCCTGGACGGCAACGCCACCCAGGGGCGAAACGACTATCTGCAGGGGCTGCTGGGCCTGGCCATCCCCGCCTTCCGGGGGCTGCTCACCCTCGTGGCCCGGCGGGTCATGGTCAGCGCCAACAACCCCTATATCAAGTCCTGGTCGGTTCGGGTGCGGCGCTTCGTCAAGGGCTGGGCGAATGACACACCATGGGGATACTGGTGGTCCGAGGTGCGCACCTACGACTATGACCTGAGCCAGGAAGTCACCGTGGGGATGAACCCGGCCGTCATCATCGCGGAATGTCTGACCAACCCGGAATGGGGGATGGGCTATCCGGCGACGATCCTGGGAACCTCCATGGAAGGGGCGGCCTATACCCTGCTCGACGAGAGATTCGGGCTGAACCTGTTATGGCTGCGCCAGGAACCCATCGAAACCTTCATCGGCCACGTGCTTGACCACATTGGCGGCGCTTTGTATGTGGATCCCCGGACCGGGCTCTTCGAGCTCAAGCTGTTCCGTGCGGACTACACCTCGGAGACCCTGCCTCTGCTGGGCCCCGACGAAATCCTGGAAGTGGAGCGCTTCGAGCGGGCCCAGTGGGGCGACATCCCCAATGAAGTGACCGTGGTGTTCACCGATTGGGATACCGGCAAGGAGCGCACCGTCACCGTGCAGAACCTGGCCTCCATCCAGTCCCAGGGCGGCGTCATCAACCAGAAGCGCGAATACCCCGGGGTGAACTACCCGCCCCTGGCCTCCCGCCTGGCCATGCGCGACTTGCGCGCCCTGGGCAGCCCCCTGGCCCGGGTGCGGCTCAAGGTCTCCAAGTCGGCGCTGGCCAGCAAGCCCATGCCTGGCGACGTGTACGCCTTCTACTGGCCCCGTCTGGGGGTACAGCACATGGTCTTGCGCGTCCTGGATGCCGACCATGGCACCACCCAGGACACCAGCGTCACCATCGAGGCGGTGGAAGATGTTTTTGGGTTGGACCTGGCGGTCATCGCCGACGAGCCGGCCGCCTGGTCGCCACCCCCCACCACCCCTGTGGCCCCCACCCTGGTTCTGGGGGTGGAAGCGCCCTATTGGGATATCGCCCGCACCCTGTCCCGGGCAGACCTGGCGGTCCTGGACGACACGGATACGTTCATCGGCGGCTTGGCCGCCAACAGCTCACCGGGCCAACTCAATTACGGCCTCTACACCGGGCCCAGCGAGTCCGGGTCTGAGGTGGTGGCCACCGGCGATTACGCCCCCCTGCTGACCCTCCAGGCCGCCCTGACGGGATCGGAGGCCGACGCCCTCGCCATCCCCTTCTCCCAGGGCATCATGCTGGACCGCCTGGAAGTCGAATCCCTGGCCTACCTGGTGGACGCCAGTGGGCAGATACAGGAGATGGTCCAGGTCCTGGACTACGACCTCAACGCCGCCACCGTGGACCTGGCCCGGGGCATGCTGGATACAACCCCTGTGGCCCATGCCATCGGTACCCGCCTGGTCGCGGCCGACGACTGGCAATCGGCGGACCCGACCTATCGGGTCTATGGCGAATCGGTCTGGGTCGGGGCCGAACCCCGCACCAACACCCAGATGGGCGCCCTGGTCGGTGCCGAAAATGGCCCCACCCTGATCCTGGAAGGCCGCCAGGCCCGGCCCTACCCCCCCGGCCGGGTCCGCCTCAACACCCTGGCCGACCCGGCCACCGTGGCCGGCGACCTGGTCATTGCCTGGGCCCATCGGGATCGCATCCAGCAGACCGCCACCCCGGAACGCCAGGACGCCGGCAACATCGGCCCGGAAGTGGGCACCACCTACACCGTGCGCATCCGGGACAATGCTGGCGTGCTGGTGCGCACCTATTCCGGCCTCTCTGGCACCACCCAGACCTGGGACGTGGCCACCGCTGCTGCCGATGCCGGCGCCGATGGCGACACGGTGACCGTGGAGATCGACAGCCTGCGCGATGGCTGGACCAGTTGGACCATGCAGTCCCGCACCGTGGAACGTGCCGGCTACGGCCTGCGCTACGGACAATACTGGGGAGGCGTGTGATGGCACCCGGCATGGAGCCCCGCATCGACTGCCACATGCTGACCCAGGGCGAGCCCCAGGCCTGGATGGATGAATGCCTGGCCAGCCTGGCCGGCGCCCCCATCACCCTGCACGTGGTGGCCGACTACCCCGCACCCATGGGCCCGGCCCGCACCCACGCCTTCCGCCTGGGGACCTTGCCCTACGTGAGTTCGGTGGACCCGGACAACCGCTATGAGCCCGCCGCCTTCACCGCCCTGGCCGACGCCCTGGACGCCCAACCAGCCGCCATGATGGCGTATACCGACGAAGCCACCCTCTCCGAGTCCGGCCGGGTCCTGGCCCGCCGCCATCTGGCCTACAGCCCCTGGCAGCACGCCCACCGCCCGGACCTGGTGCACAGCCTCATCCTCATGCGGCGCAGCGCCATGGATGTCGTGGTGGACGACATCAGCGACATGGACACCTTCTACGACTGGATGCTCTCCCTGCGCCTGGCGCAGATGGGCCCGGTCATTCACCTCCCCATCGTGGGCCGCTACTGGCGCCAACACCCCGGCCAGGCCCACCTCCGCAACCACAGCCGGGACGCCGACCGCATCCGCGCCTGGCAGGCACAGACAGGACACCTATGAGCGCCTCCACCCATCCCAACCTCCCCATCAAGTACGGCTGGACCCTGGCTGAATCCGGCTGGAACACCGACATGGACGCCAACCTGAATATGCTGGCCACCCTGACCGGCCTGGCTGTGAAGGACCGGGACTTGACCGCCCCCCCCGGCAGTCCCACCGCCGGAGATCGCTACATCGTCGCCACCGGCGCCACCGGCGCCTGGGCTGGCCACGATGGCCACGTCGCCGTCTGGATCAATGCGGCCTGGACGTTCTACGCCCCCCTGGTCGGCCTCTCCGTGTTCATCGAGGATGAGTCCGTGCTGTCCGTCTTCAAGACGGGCGGATGGAGCGCCGGCTTGGCCGTCTAGCGGTGATTATGTAATTCAGTTTCGCCCTGCGAAAATCAAACCACGTCCATTTATCACGCAGTTCCGGCCCGATTTATC
>DYIY01000022.1 GCA_020723405.1 Thiobacillus denitrificans
CCGCTGACCTCTTGCATGCCATGCAAGCGCTCTCCCAGCTGAGCTATACCCCCACACGCGAGCCGCGCATTCTAGGGATCGAACCCCATCTTGTAAACCCCTTTTTACATCGGAGAAGAAGATTTTGTGACGGCGGGCTATAGTCCCGGCCATGCGCATCGTGCTGATCACTCCCTACCTGCCCGGGGTCCGCAACGGCAACGCCCACACGGCGGTGCGCTGGCGACGCTTCCTGCGCCGGGCCGGGCATCGGGTGGACATGGCGCTGGATTGGGACGGCCGGCCGGCAGACCTGCTGATCGCCCTCCACGCCCGGCGCAGCCACGGACCCCTGGCCCGTTTCGCCTTGGCCCATCCGGACCGGCCCCGGGTGCTGATGCTCACCGGCACCGACCTGTACCGGGACATCCGCAGCGACGCCGACGCCCAGGATTCCCTGGCGCGGGCCACCCACATCGTGGTGTTGCAGGACCAGGGGCTGGCGGAGCTGGCGCCGGACATCCGCGCCAAGGCCCGGGTGATCCACCAGTCGGCCCCGTCCCTGGCGGCGGCCCGGCGGCCGGTGCGCCATTTCGACGTGTGCATCGCCTCCCATCTGCGCGACGAGAAGGACCCCTTTCGCGGCGCCCTGGCGTCCCGCCTGCTGCCCGCCGCCAGCCGCATCCGCCTGATCCACGTGGGCGGCCCCCTGCAGGAGGGCATGGCCGAGGCGGCCCGGGACCTGGCGGGACAATGCCCCCGCTGGCGCTGGCTGGGGGCCCGCAGCCACGGCGAGACCCGGCGGCGCATCGCCCGGGCCCATCTGCTGCTGCTCAGCTCGCCCATGGAAGGCGGCGCCAACGTGATTTGCGAAGCGGTGACCAGCGGGACGCCGGTGCTGGCCTCACGGGTGCCCGGCAACGTGGGCATGCTGGGGGAGGACTATCCGGGCTATTACCCCTTCGGCGACACGGCGGCCCTGGCGGCGTTGCTGGAACGGACGGAACGGGATGGGGGCTTCTACGCCGCCCTGCGGGCCGCCTGCGCCTCCCGGGCGCCCCTCTTCGCCCCGGCGCGGGAAGCCGCCCTGGTGGCGGCCCTGGCGGAGGATTGCCGATGCGCCTGACCCTGCTGGCGGTGGGCGACAAGCTGCCCGGATGGGCCGAGGAGTCCACCGCCGAGTACCTGAAGCGCATGCCCCGGGAAGCCCGGGTGGAACTGGTGACGGTGAAGCCGGAGAAGCGGGCCGGTCAGCCTGCGGAGGCCCTCAAGCAGGCCGACACGGCCCGGCTGCTGGACAAACTGCCTGCCGGGGCCCGGGTGGTGGCCCTGGACGAGCACGGCCGCCAGGTGACCACCAAGGAATTGGCGGAGCTGCTGGCCCGCTGGCTGGAATCGGGCCGGGACACCTGTCTGGTGATCGGCGGCGCCGACGGCCTGGCCCCGGCCCTGCTGGACCGGGCGGAAACCACCCTGGCCCTGTCCCGCCTCACCCTGCCCCACGCCCTGGCCCGGGTGCTGCTGGCGGAACAACTCTACCGGGCCGCCAGTCTGCTCAACAACCACCCCTATCACCGGGAGTAGGCGTCCCGCCTATGATGAGGGGGAAACGAGAAGAAGGCCCTCCATCATGAACCCCCACACCCCCGCCCTGCGCCGCTGGATTCCGCGTCTGGCACTGCTGATCCTGCTGGCCGGCGCCGCCGTCCTGGGCTGGCGCCACTACGCCGAGCCCGAGCCGGTCGAGGTGAGCGTGGCCCAGGTGGAGACGGGCCGGGTGGAAGCCACCGTGGCCAACACCCGGGCCGGCACCGTGAAGCCCTGCCGGCGGGCCAAGCTGTCGCCCCAGGGGGGCGGCCAGATCGCCCGGCTCCTGGTGAAGGAAGGCGACCGGGTGGAGGGGGGCCAGGTGCTCATGGAATTGTGGAACCAGGACCTGACCGCCCAGGTGCGCTTGGCCGAGGAACAGGTGGCCACCAGCCGGGCCCGGCAGGTGGAGGCCTGCGCCGCGGCGGCCGCCGCCCGACGCGAGGCGGACCGGCAGAAGAGCCTGGCGGCCCAGGGCTTCGTCAGCGAGGCGGGGGTGGACAAGGCGGTGAGCGAAGCCCAGGTGCGGGAGGCCACCTGCCAGGCCGCCCAGACCGAGATCGGCGCCGCCCGGGCCCGGGTGGACACGGCCCGGGCCGCCCTGAGCCGCACCGTGCTGGCCGCGCCCTTCGCCGGCATCGTCGCCGAGGTCACCGGGGAGCAGGGGGAATACAGCACCCCCTCGCCGCCCGGCATTCCCACCCCGCCGGCCATCGACCTCATCGACGACGCCTGCCTCTACGTGACCGCGCCGGTGGACGAAGTGGACGCCCCCCGCCTGAAAGTGGGCCAGCCGGCGCGCATCGCCCTGGACGCCTTTCCCGGCCGGCATTTCCCCGGCCACGTGCAGCGCATCGCCCCTTACGTGCTGGAAGTGGAGAAGCAGGCCCGCACCGTGGACGTGGAGGTGGCCTTCGACCGGCCCAAGGAAGCCGGCGGCCTGCTGGTGGGCTACAGCGCCGACGCCGAGGTGATCCTGGACGCCCGGGACGGGGTGCCCCGCCTGCCCACCCAGGCGGTGATGGAGGGCGACAAGGTGCTGGTGCTGGAAGCGGGCCTGCTCCGGGAACGGCAGATCGAAACGGGCCTGGCCAACTGGGAATACACGGAAGTCCGCAAGGGCCTGGCCCCGGGGGCCCGGGTGGTCACCTCCCTGAGCGTGGAAGGGGTGAAGGCCGGCGCGGCGGCGGTGGCCAAGGCGAAATGATCCGGCTCTCCGGCATCACCCGTGATTTCCCCGTGGGGGACCAGGTGGTCCACGCCCTGGCGGGGGTGGACCTGCACATTCCCGCAGGCCAGTTCGCCGCCATCATGGGGCCGTCGGGTTCGGGCAAGTCCACCCTGCTCAACCTGCTGGGACTGCTGGACCGGCCCACCCGGGGCCGCTACGAGCTGGACGGGCGGGACGTGACGGAACTGGACGAGGCCGAGACCGCCCGGGTGCGGCGGGACCGCATCGGCTTCGTCTTCCAGTTCTTCCATCTGGTGCCCCGGCTCACCGCCGCGGCCAACGTGGCCCTGCCCATGATGCTGGCCGGCGTGCCGCCCCGGGAGCGGGCGGCCCGGGTGGCGGAACTGCTGGCCCAGGTGGGGCTCACCGAGCGGGCCGACCACAAGCCGGCCCAGCTGTCCGGCGGACAGTTGCAGCGGGTGGCCATCGCCCGGGCCATGTCCATGGGCCCCGCCCTGCTGCTGGCCGACGAGCCCACCGGCAACCTGGACCGGGCCACGGGCCGGGAGATCATGGGCCTGCTGGAAAACCTCAACCAGGCGGGCACCACCCTGCTGGTCATCACCCACGACGCCGAGGTGGGGGCCCGGGCCCAGCGGCGCATCGTCATGGAAGACGGCCGGGTGGTGGGGGACGACAAGCCATGAGCGGCCGGCCATGACCCTAGCCGACACCTTCCGCCTGGCCTGGTCCGCCCTGGCCAGCCAGCCCCGGCGCAGCGCCCTCATCGCCCTGGCCATGAGCATCGGCGTGGGGGCGGTGGTGGTACTCACCGCCCTGGGGGAAGGGGCCCGGCGCTACGTGCTGGACCAGTTCGCCGGCCTGGGCACCAACCTGGTCATCGTCATCCCCGGCCGGGCGGAGACCACCGGCGCGGCCCCCGGCGTGCTGTCCGGCCAGACCACCCGGGACCTGAGCCTGGCCGACGCGGAAGCCCTGCGCCATCTGCGCGGCGTGGCCCGGGTGGCGCCCCTCAACGTGGGTTCCGCCCAGGTGAGCCGGGGCGCCCTGTCCCGGGACACGGTGGTCCTGGGCTCCAGCGCCGAGATGCTGGAGGTGCGCCACATGAAGCTGGCCCAGGGCCGCTTCCTGCCCCCCGGACCCCTGGACCGGGCCACGCCGGTGTGCGTGCTGGGCGAGACCATCCGGGCCGAGCTGTTCGGCGGCGAGGGGGGCCTGAACCAGTGGGTGCGCATCGGCGACCGGCGTTTCCGGGTCATCGGCGTGCTGGCGCCCCAGGGCCAGCAGATGGGCTTCAACACCGACGAGACGGTGATGGTGCCGGTGGCCGCAGCCCAGCAGATGTTCAACGTCACCTCCCTGTTCCGCATCCTGGTGGAAGCCCAGGGCCGGGCCGCCGTGCCGACGGTGAAGGAGGCCCTGGTGGCCACCCTGAAGGCCCGCCACGAGAACACCGAGGACGTGACGGTCATCACCCAGGACGCGGTGCTGGCCACCTTCGACCAGATCCTCACCGCCCTGACCCTGGCGGTGGCCGGCATCGGCGCCATCAGCCTGGCGGTGGCCGGCATCCTCATCATGAACGTGATGCTGGTGTCGGTGACCCAGCGCCGCCACGAAATCGGCCTGCTCAAGGCCCTGGGGGCCCCGGGGCCCACGGTGCGCCGGCTGTTCCTGGCCGAGGCGGCCCTGATGGCCGGGCTGGGGGCCCTGGGCGGGGTGCTGACGGGCCAGGCGGCCAGCGCCGCCCTGCGCGGCCTCTACCCCGTCCTGCCCGCCGCCGCCCCGGCCTGGGCCCTGGCGGCGGCGGTGGGCACGGCCCTGGGGGCGGGTCTGCTGTTCGCCTGGCTGCCGGCCCGCAACGCCGCCCGGCTGGACGCCGCCCAGGCCCTGGCGAGGCGCTGATGCGCTCCACCGATCTCCTCGCCCTGGCCGGGGGCTCCCTCACCAGCCACCCCCTGCGCAGCGCCCTGTCGGCCCTGGGCATCGCCGTGGGGGTGGCGGCGGTGATCCTGCTCACCGCCCTGGGCGAGGGGCTGCACAGCTTCGTCATCGGCCAGTTCACCCAGTTCGGCACCCACCTGATCGCCGTGGCCCCGGGCAAGAGCAAGACCCACGGGGCCGAGGTGGGCATGTTCGGCAACACCCGGCCCCTGACCATCGACGACGCCCTGGCCCTGGCCCGGCTGCCCGACGTGGAAGGGGTCTGCCCGGTGGTCCAGGGCAACGCCGAGATCACCGCCGCCGGCCGGGCCCGGCGGGTCACCCTCTACGGCGTGGGCCCGGACTTCGAGAAGGTGCTCCAGGCCCGCATCGCCACCGGCCGCTTCCTGCCCGACGACGACCAGCGGGCGCCCCGGGCCCTGGTGGCCCTGGGCCCCAAGGCGGCCCGGGAGCTGTTCGGCAGCGCCAACCCCCTGGGCCAGCTCATCCGGGTGGGGGGCCAGCGTTACCGGGTGGTGGGGGTGCTGGCCTCCAAGGGCCAGATGCTGGGCTTCGATCTGGACGATACGGTGTTCATCCCGGCGGCCCGGGCCCTGGAACTGTTCAACCGGGACAGCCTGATGGAAATCGACGTGCTGCACCGGGCCGAGGCGCCGCCGGAGCGGGTGGTGGCGGACATGGCCCGGCTCCTCAAGGCCCGCCACGGCGGCGAGGACTTCACCATCACCACCCAGCAACAGCAGCTCTCCGTGCTGGATTCCGTGCTCTCCGTGCTGACCTTCGCCGTGGCCGCCCTGGGCAGCATCTCCCTGCTGGTGGGCGGGGTGGGCATCCTCACCCTGATGACCATCGCCGTCACGGAACGCACCGGGGAAATCGGCCTGTTCGGCGCCCTGGGGGCCCGGCGCGGCCAGGTCATGGCCCTGTTCCTGGCCGAAGCGGCGGGCCTGGCGGCCCTGGGAGGACTGGCGGGACTGGCCCTGGGACTGGGCCTGGCCCAGTTGCTGGGCCTGCTGGTGCCGGCCCTGCCGGTGCGCATCGCCTGGGATTACGTCCTGGCCGCCGAAGCGGTGGCCGTGGGCATCGGCATGCTGGCCGGCGTTGCGCCGGCCCGCCGCGCCGCCCGCCTGGACCCGGTGGAGGCCCTGCGGGCGGAGTGAGGTCTCAATTCTTCAGGAGGGTGATCATCACCGCTTCGCCGTCGCCGGAGAGGGTGATGGCCGGGCTGAGGGTCACCGTGTAGGAGGTGGCGTTCTCGGTGACGGAGGGGGTGGAGACCACGTGGCCCGCGGGGGAGAAGCGGTGCATGGTGGCCGTCACGGAGCCGGTCCAGCCGTCCTTGTTGAAAGTCATGCTTTGCAGGCTGGCGGACACGACCTGACCGCTGGCGGCAGTGACCGTGACCACGCGCCGGGCGCCGTCGTCCACCGAGCTGAACTGGGTGGTTTCCAGATCGCTGGCGGAACCGGTGACGGTGGCGTAGTTGGCTTCCACTTCCAGGGCGGCGTTGCCGAAGAAGCTGTGGAAGGTCTTCATGGCCTCGTCGGGGGCAGTGCCCGCCACGCCGTTGCCCGTATCCCAACCGTAGATGCTGACCCGGGTTTCATCCGGGCCCATGCCCCGGTGATAGTGCCAGGCCAGGTGGTTGCCCAGTTCGGAAGTCGCCACGGCCGCACCCTGGCCCGCTTCGGCGGCCCGGATGCCGACGGTTTCGGTAACCCACAGGCCCCGCAGGGTGCCCACGCCACGCCACTTGTCCCAGATCAGGTCCAGGTTGCTGGAAGAGCCGGGGTAATGCACGGTGAGCAGGTGCACCAGGTCGGTGACTTTCTTGCCGGCCAGGCTGGGGGCGTAGGTGCCATCCACCTGGTAGTCCAACAGGGCGTCGATGAAGGCGCGGGCGCCGGCATTGCCGCCGTTGCCGATGGAGCCCAGGGCCACGGTGACGGCTTGCTCGTCGCCGTAGAAATTCAGGCTGGACTGGCGGATCGCTTCAACGGTGGGGGCTAGGTAGTACTCGACGTAGTAGGGAATCATCTCCTGGTCGTATTCCTGGCTGGAACCCGGGACGGTGATGCCACGGCTGGCGGCCCAGGCGCGCAGGGTGTCGCTGAAGTTCTGCTTGGTGATCTCGTTGCCGAGTTGGTAGATCAGCTTGTCGGCATCCGGGTCCAGGGGAGACAGGGCATCCACCTGGGCCATCACCACGCTTTGCCAGGTGGCCAGGCCACCGGCCCGCAACAGGTCGAACAGGTCGCCCATGGTGGTCATTTCCTGGTCGGAGTCGCCGCCGAAGCCGGCGATGGTGACGATCTGGTCGCGGGACTGGATGCGGTTGCCGACTTCCGTGGCCAGGGAGTTGACCTTGCCGGTGTTGTCCAGCAGGTTGATGCCGGTCAGGTAACCGAACCAGGAACGTTCCATGGTGGCCCAGGAGGCACCGGTCCACTGGGAACTCCAATATTCGTTCCAGGGACGCGGGAAGGCGCTGTCGTCCAGGGTCACGGTGATGTTGGAGGTCTCGCTGTCGGTGGTCTTGCCATCGCTGACCTTGAAGGTCACGTTGTAGCTGCCGTGCTTGCCGGTACCGGGACGGGCGCGGAAGGTGCGGCCGTCGAAGCTCATCCAGCTTTGCAGGCCGGTGGCGGTGACGGTCAGGGCATCGCCATCCTCGTCGCTGCCGCTGATGGGCAGGCTCAGGGCACGGCCTTCACCCACGCGCCAGGCACCCACGGGATTCAGGACGGGAGCCCGGTTGGTGTCGTTCACCACCAGGGTGACGGTGGACTTGGTCTGCTTGGCGCCATCGCTGGCGGTGAAGGTCACGGAATAGCTGCCGGCCTTGCTGTGATCCGGGGTGGCGGAGAACTTGCTGCCATCGAAGCTCATCCACGCAGCCTGCATGCCGCTGGCGGTGATGGTCACCGGGCTGCCATCCGGGTCGGTGGCAGTGACGGTGCTGTTCAGGGTGCTGCCTTCCGCCACGGTGAAACTGCCGAAGGCGCCGAAGACGGGCGCCTGGTTCACATCGGTGACGGTGATGGTCTGCACGGCAGAAGTGCTGAGCTTGCCGTCGCTGGCGGTGATGGTGACGGTATGGGTGCCGGCATCGCTGTAACCCGGGGTGGCGGTGAAGGTGGTGCCGACGAGCTTCATCCAGCTCTTCAGGGGAGAAGCCGTCAGGGTGACCACGTCCTTGTCCGCATCGGTGGCGGTGATGCCCCAGGACAGGGAACCCCCTTCGGCCACGGTACGGCTGGTCAGGGCATTGATGGTGGGCGCCTGGTTGACGTTGGTCACCGTGATGGGCACGGCCAGGGTAGTCGCCTTGCCGGAGGTGTCCTTGGCGGTGAAGGAGACGGAATAACTGCCGGAATTGCTCAGGCTGGGCGTGGCCGTGAGGACGTTGTTCTTGAACGTCATCCAGGTCTTCAGGCCCTTGGCGGTGATGGTGACGGCCGTGCCTTCCGGATCGGTGGCGGCCACGGTGAAGGTCAGGGTCTGTCCCTCGGCCACCGTCTTGGCGGGAATGGCAGTGAAAGTGGGGGCGAGATTGGCGGCGGAGGCGTGGCCGGCAAAGGCCAGGGCCATCAGGGCGGTCAATCGGGCATATTTTGTACGGTTGGTCATCTCCATCTCCTTGCGCGTTGCACAACCGACGCAAGGGGAGGGAAGCAAACCGGTGTGAGGAATAGCAGGCAGGACCGCCTCGAACCAGACACGCACTCGCAGTACGCGTCTTCGCGATTGGCAATCCCGCTGCCGTAGAACTGGGTTCCTTAGGCCGGTGATTTTGCGTCCCCGTCTTTCGACGGGTTTGCCCTTTGCAATCGGTGTCTGGGTGCCTTGGCACACACAGACGGTTTCAAGTTACGTCAAAGTTTGGACTGTGTCAACAGGACATTGAGGTATGAATTGCATTTTTACTGGTCAATTCATACCAGGATGGCTGGCGGAAGCGGTGAGATTCGAACTCACGGATGGTTGCCCATCGCCGGTTTTCAAGACCGGTGCCTTAAACCCCTCGGCCACGCTTCCGGTAGGGGAAACATTGTAAACCGTGGCAGGTCCAGGCGGTTTCCCTGCCCGCTCAAAGGGACATTGTTGTAGGCTTGCCAGTCATTTCAAGCACGAAGACGAGTAGGAACGAACATGCAGAAAAGCATCATCGCCACCAGCGACGCCCCCCAGGCCATCGGCACCTATTCCCAGGCCGTCCGGGTCGGCGACACGGTCTACCTGTCCGGCCAGATCGGCCTGGACCCGGCATCCATGGCCCTGGTGGAGGGCATCGAGGCCCAGATACACCAGGTCTTCGGAAATCTTGCCGCCGTAGCCAAGGCGGCAGGCGGCGGTCTGGGGAATGTGGTGAAGCTGAACATCTTCCTCACTGACCTGGGCCATTTCGCCAAGGTCAACGAGATCATGGCCCAGTACTTCCCGCAGCCTTACCCTGCCCGGGCCGCCGTGGGGGTGGCCTCCCTGCCCCGGGGCGCCCTGGTCGAAGCGGACGGCGTACTGGTTCTGGACTGAGGCGAGCTGCTGAAGCGATAGCAAAAAATACGACATACAGGCGGATCGAACGGGAGCGTTCATGGAAAGCAAGGGGAAAGACCCGGGGTGCCTGCGGGACTCCCAGGTGGCGGACGTGGTTTACCAGATCATCCGGGATGGCGTGGCCCTGGCCGATGCCAACCACCGGATCGTGGAAGTGACCCAGGCCTTCCGCGACATCACCGGCTACGACGACGCGGAACTGGTGGGACGATCCCCCCTGATGCTGGGCTCCCCCCACAACGACCCGGGCCAGTTCCAGAGCCTGGAAGAGTCCCTGCACCTGACCGGCTGCTGGCAGGGGGAAGTGCTGAACCGGCGCAAGAACGGCGAGGAATACGCCGCCCTGTTGCGCATCCAGGCCCGCTACGGACCAGAGCATGAACTGCTCGGCTATGTGGCCGTGCTGACCGACATCCACGTACTCAAGCACGTACAGGAACAACTGGCCTACCTGGACAGCTATGACGGCCTCACCGGCCTGCCCAACCGGCGCATGCTGGGCGACGGCCTGCACCAGGCGGTGGAACGGGCCCGGCGGGACAATCGCCTGCTGGGGGTGGTGTATCTGGATCTGGATGGCTTCAAGGCCATCAACGACCACTATGGCCACGCCACCGGGGACACCCTGCTGGTGATGATCGCCCAAAGCCTGCGGGAACTGGTGGACGGCGACGGTCTGGTGGCCCGCATGGGGGGGGACGAATTCGCCCTGGTGCTGGAGGGCCTGAACAACATGGATGAACTGGAGTCCATGGCCCGACGCATCCTGGTCATGGCCGGATCTTCCTTCGACATCGACGGACACAAGCATCATCTCTCGGCCAGCCTGGGGGTCACGATCTTCCCCATGGACGGCGCCGATCCGGAAACCCTGCTGCGCCACGCCGACCAGGCCATGTACCAGGCCAAGCAGGCGGGCCGCAACCGCTTCCACCTGTTCGACGCCCGCCAGGATCAACTGGCCCTGAGCCGCCGGCAGATGCGGGAAAGAATGCTGGATGGCCTGATCAACGGCGAGTTCGAGCTGTTCTACCAGCCCAAGGTCAACCTGCGCAGCGGCGTGGTGATCGGCGCCGAGGGCCTCCTGCGCTGGCGGCATCCGGAACGCGGCCTGTTGCTGCCCGGGGAGTTCCTTCCCCCGGTGGAACATGACGACCTGATCATCGACATCGGGGAATGGGTCATCCGGACCGCCCTGGCCCAGATCCGCACCTGGCGGACCCTGGGCCTGGAGTTGTCGATCAGCGTGAACATCGCCGCCCGGCAATTGCAGCGGCCGGACTTCATCGACTGCATGGAGCGTTGCCTGGCCGACTTCCCCGACACCCCGGATGGCCGCCTGGAACTGGAAATCCTCGAATCCGCCGCCCTGGAGAACACCGCCCACGTGCGCCAGGTCATCAGCACCTGCCAGCGCCTGGGGGTGGGCTTCGCCCTGGACGACTTCGGCACCGGCTACGCCTCCCTGTCCTACCTGCGGGACATTCCCGCCGACGTGCTGAAGATCGACCAGTGCTTCGTCCGGGACGTGCTGGACGACAGCGACGACCTGACCCTCATCGACGGCATCATCAGCCTGGCCAACGCCTTCCGCCGCATCGTCGTGGCGGAGGGGGTGGAGACCCCGGAACAAGGTGTGCTGCTCATGCGCCTGGGCTGCGACATCGCCCAGGGCTACGGCATCGCCCGCCCCATGCCGGCCTCGGCCATGCCCGACTGGGTGGCCGGCTACAAGCCGGATCCCCAATGGAGCCTGTGGGCCGATACGCCCTGGGAGATGGCCGACTTCCCCCTGCTGGTGGCCCAGTACGACCACATCAAGTGGGTAAAGCAGATCGCCCTGTACGTGGAGGGCGGCAACCTGCAAATGTCCGACCACGAAATCGTCGATCACCACCAATGCCGTTTCGGCCACTGGTATTACAGCCATGGCAACCTGCGCTACGGCCATCTGGTGGCTTTCCGGCAACTGGAAGACATCCACGCCCGGGTCCACCGGGTGGGTTCGGAGATCGTGGGCCTGCGTGCCGTGAACCGCCAGGACGATGCCCGCCACGCCCTGGCCACCCTGCTGGGCCTCAAGGACGAGGTTCTGCTGCGCCTGGCCAACCTGCAGAAGGCGGTGGTGGCCAGCGCCGCCCCGCCCCTGCTGGGCGGCACGCCCCGCTGAGCCACGATGGGGGGCGCCCGGGACCCGGATGCCGTCGCCCGCCGGCTGGGCCATCCCGACGCCCGGGCGCTGATCCTGCATCTTCCCCTGCGCCACCTGGACGAAACCCGGCTCACCCCTCTGGCGGAAGCCAGTCCGGGGGAGTTCGCCCAGGTGGAAGGCGTGATCCGCCGCGCCGAAGTGCAGCGGCGGCCCCGCCAGCAACTGGTGGTGGAGGTGGGCGACGAGGCCGGAACCGGACTGCTGTTTTTCCGCCTCCTGCACTTCTATCCCAGCCAGGTGGCCCAGTTGCAGGCCGGGGCCCGGGTGCGCCTGCTGGGGGAGGTGCGGCCCGGCTTCTTCGGCGCGGAGATGGTCCATCCCCAGTTCCGCCTGGTGCGGCCCGGCACCCCCCTGCCCGACCGCCTGACCCCCATCTACCCGGCGGTGGCCGGCCTGTCACAACAGGCCATCCGCCAGGCGGTGGCCAGCAGCCTGGCCACCGCGGACCTGGCCGACAGCCTGCCGGATGCCCTCCTGGAAAAACTGGGCCTGCCCGGTTTCGCCGCCGCCCTGGAACGGCTCCACCATCCGGCCCCCGGCAGCGATCTGGCCGCCCTGGAATCCCGTACCGATCCGGCCTGGCGGCGCATCCAGTTCGACGAACTGCTGGCCCAACAACTTTCCCTGCGTCTGGCCGCCCGGCGCCGCCATGCCCTGCGGGCCCCCATCCTGGCCGGCGGGGGTGGACTGCACAGCCGTCTGCTGGCCGCCCTGCCCTTCCCCCTCACCCGGGCCCAGGGGCGGGCCCTGGCGGAAATCCACTCGGATCTGGCCCGGGCCCATCCCATGAACCGCCTGCTGCAAGGGGACGTGGGCAGCGGAAAGACCCTGGTGGCCGCCCTGGCCGCCTTGCCGGCTCTGGAATGCGGCGGCCAGGTGGGGGTCATGGCCCCCACCGAAATCCTGGCGGAACAGCTTTACCTGAAGTTCCGCGAATGGCTCGCCCCCCTGGGCCTGGAAGTGGTCTGGCTGTCTGCCGCCACCAAGGGCAAGGCCCGCCGCCAGGCCCTGGATGCCCTGGCCGCCGGCACCGCCCGGGTGGCCGTGGGCACCCACGCCCTGTTCCAGGCCGGGGTGGTCTTCCACAAACTGGTGCTGGCCATCGTCGACGAGCAGCACCGCTTCGGCGTCGCCCAGCGCCTGGCCCTCCGGGAAAAGGGGCAACTCCCCAAAGAAGAGCAGGGGAGCGTGCCCCATCTGTTGATGATGTCGGCCACGCCCATCCCCCGCTCCCTGGCCATGAGCTACTACGCCGACCTGGACGTGTCGGTGATCGACGAACTGCCGCCGGGGCGCACGCCCATCGCCACCCGGCTGGTGTCCCTCAACCGCCGCGACGAGGTGGTGGGCCGGCTGCGCGACTACTGCCTGTCCGGAGCCCAGGCCTACTGGGTCTGCCCCCTGGTGGAGGAGTCGGAGAAGCTGCAACTGCGGGCGGCGGAGGACAGCCACGCGGAACTCGCCGCCCTGCTGCCGGAACTCCGGGTGGGCCTGGTCCACGGCCGCATGAAGCCCGACGGGAAGGCCGCCGTCATGGCCGCCTTCAAGGCCGGGGAGATCCACCTGCTGGTGGCCACCACGGTCATCGAGGTGGGGGTGGACGTGCCCAACGCGGCCCTCATGGTCATCGACCATGCCGAGCGCTACGGCCTGGCCCAGTTGCACCAGTTGCGCGGCCGGGTGGGCCGGGGCCAGCGGGAATCCACCTGCCTGCTGCTGTATGGCGAGCCCCTGTCGGACACCGCCAAGCGCCGCCTGCGGGTCATCAAGGAGAACGCCGACGGCTTCGCCATCGCCCGGGAGGACCTCCACCTGCGGGGCCCCGGGGAGTTCCTGGGGGCCCGCCAGTCGGGCCAGCAGATCCTCCGCTTCGCCGACCTGGAACGGGACGAAGACCTGCTGGACCAGGCCCGGCAGGTGGCCGAACACCTGCTGGACGGCCATCCCGGTGCCGTGGAACGGCATCTGCAACGCTGGCTGCCCCACGGACTGGACTACCTGCGGGCATAATCTCGTCCCTCCGACTATCGATGCAGGAACCCTTGATGACCACCCAGTGGCTGGCCTGGGCACCGCCGGCAGGCCCCTGGCGGGACTGGCTGACCGACCACGGCTCTCTCACCCGCCGGCTCAAGGGCCTCGCCCGGCAATTCAGGGTCCGGCGCCTGGCCCAGGGAGCGGCGCGTCCCCACCGGGACGAGGGGGTCCTGCTGGACCTGGGGCCCGGGTCCCTGGCCTTGGTGCGTGAAGTGCTGCTCCTGGATGGAGATACCCCCCTGGTGTACGCCCACAGCGTCATCCCCCGGTCCGCCCTGCGAGGGCCCTGGACCCAGTTGACGGGCCTGGGCAACCGGCCCCTGGGGGAGGCCCTGTTCAGCAACCCCCGGGTGGGCCGCCATCCCCTGCAATACCGCCGGGTGGACCGGCGCCATCCCCTGTACCGGAAGGCCGTGGCCCACCTGGACCGGGCGCCGGCCAGCCTGTGGGCCCGCCGCTCCCTGTTCACCCTGGCCGGCCGGGGCCTGCTGGTCACCGAAGTGTTCCTGCCCGCCACCCTGGAACTGCGATGAACCTGAAAGAACGCCTGGACGAATACGAAAAGCTGATGCGCCTGGACAAGCCCATCGGCATCCTGCTGCTGGCCTGGCCCACCCTGTGGGCCCTGTGGCTGTCCAGCGCCGGGCAGCCGGACTGGATGGTGTTCTGGATCTTCGCCCTGGGGGTGGTGCTCATGCGCTCCTCGGGCTGCGTCATCAACGACTACGCCGACCGGAATATCGACCGGCACGTGGCGCGCACGAAGAACCGCCCCCTCACCGCCGGCCGGGTCTCGGAAAAGGAAGCCCTGCTGCTGGCCGCCGGGCTGGCCATCCTGGCCTTCCTGCTGATCCTGCCCCTGGGCAACTGGCTGCTCGTCAAGCTGTCCTTCGCCGCCGCCTTCCTGGCCGCCACCTACCCCTTCACCAAGCGTTTCTTCGCCGTGCCCCAGGCCTACCTGGGCATCGCCTTCGGCTTCGGCATTCCCATGGCCTATGCCGCCCACCTGAACAGCATCCCCACCCTGGCCTGGTGGCTGCTGGCCGCCAACGTGGCCTGGGCCGTCGCCTACGACACGGAATACGCCATGGTGGACCGGGAGGACGACCTGAAGATCGGCATCAAGACCTCGGCCATCACCTTCGGCCGCTTCGACGTGGCCGCCGTCATGCTCTGCTACGCCCTGACCCTGGGCCTGCTGGCCTGGGTGGGCCACAAGGCGCGCATGCCCTGGCCCTATGACCTGGGCCTGGCGGCGGCGGCCGGCATCGCCGCCTACCACTACACCCTGATCAAGGACCGGGACCCGGCCCGCTGCTTCAAGGCCTTCCTGCACAACAACTGGTTCGGCGCCGCGGTGTTCGCCGGCATCGCCGTGAGCCTGGCCTTCTTCCGATGAGCGGGGTGACGGGTTCCATCCCGCCCCAGTTCGAGCGGGCGGCCATCCTGGTGGGCCGGGATGGCCTGGAACGGCTGGCCGGCCGCCACGTGTTCCTGGCGGGCCTGGGGGGCGTGGGCTCCTGGTGCGCCGAAGCCCTGGCCCGGGCCGGCGTGGGCCGGCTCACCCTGGCCGACATGGACGTGGTGGCGGTGTCCAACATCAACCGCCAACTGCCCGCCCTGCTGTCCACCGTGGGCCGGCCCAAGGCCCAGGTGATGGCCGAGCGCATCCGCGACATCAACCCGGACTGCCGCCTGTCCCTGGTCACCGACTTCCTGGTGCCGGACAACATCCCCGCCCTGATGCCCGCCGACGCCGACTACGTGGTGGACTGCATCGACTCCCTCAATTGCAAGGTGGCCCTCATCGTCGAGGCCCGCCGCCGGGGCCTGCCGGTAGCCGCCAGCATGGGGGCCGGCAACAAGCTGGACGTGACCCGGGTGCAGGTCTCGGACCTGAGCCAGACCCAGGTGGACCCCCTGGCCCGCCTCATGCGCAAGCGCCTCAAGCGCCAGGGGGTGGAATCCGGCGTGCTGTGCGTGTGGAGCGACGAGGCCGGCAAGCCCCCCCTGCCCCCCGAGGCCGTGAGCCAGGGCCGGGCCCGGGCGGTGAACGGCACCATCGCTTACCTGCCGCCCCTGTTCGGCCTGATGCTGGCCGGGGCGGTGGTCAAGAGGCTGCTGGAGGCCTGACCGCCGACTTGGGCCGGAAGGCCTTCACCACCTCTTCCCGGGTCTCCAGGTAGGGGCCGCCGACGAGGTCGATGCCGTAGGGCACGGCGGCGAACACCCCGTCCAGGGTCTCCTTGATGGCCTTGGGCTGGCCGGGCAGGTTGAGGATCAGGCAGGCGCCCCGCACCACCCCCACCTGGCGGGAGAGGATGGCGGTGGGCACGTACTTCAGGCTCACCGCCCGCATCTGCTCGCCGAAGCCCGGCAGCACCTTGTCGGCCACCGCCAGGG
Organism: Thiobacillus denitrificans; assembly: GCA_020723405.1. Classification (GTDB taxonomy): domain Bacteria; phylum Pseudomonadota; class Gammaproteobacteria; order Burkholderiales; family Thiobacillaceae; genus PFJX01. The sequence goes on from DYIY01000022.1 coordinate 15,912, forward strand.
TGGCTTCCGGCGTCACGTCCCGGGGCGCGGGCCCGGTGCCGCCGGTGGTGAGGACCAGGCAGCAGCGCTGCGCCAGTTCCTTCAAGGTGGCTTCAATGACCGGCTGTTCGTCGGGGATCAGCCGTTCGACGAATTCCAGGGGGTTGTGCAGGGCGGCGGCGAGCCATTCCCGCAGGGCGGGCAGGCCCTTGTCCTCGTAGACGCCGGAACTGGCCCGGTCGCTGATGGAGACGAGGCCGATGGAGGCGGACTGGTACATGCGTAGGCTTCCTTTCTGGCTGGACGGGGAAGAATATCCCCGCCCACCAAGGACACCAAACGGAGACTCCCATGCGCCGCCTCGTTCCGCTGCTCTTCGCCGGCCTGCTGGGCTCCGCCCTGGCCGACCCGCCGCCGGGCTACCCCTTCAAGGATCACGACGCGGGCCTGCGCCAGGCCAGGGCGGAGAACAAGCCCATCCTGCTCTACTTCGGCCGCTACGGCTGCGCCTGGTGCGACCACGTGAACCGCAAGACCTTCTCCGACCCGGGCCTGAAGCAGATCTTCAGCGACCACTACGCCCTCATCTACGTGGACGCCGAAGGCGGCAAACGCCTCCGCCTGCCCAGCGGCGAGCGGGTCACCGAAGGGGAGCTGGGCACCCGGCTGGGGGCCTACGCCACCCCCCTGTTCGTGTTCATGAGCCCGGAGGGCAAGGTGCTGGCCAAGATCCCCGGCTTCAAGACCGTGCAGGATTTCCAGGACTACGACCGCTACGTGCGCGGCGGGCATCACCAGAAGCAGTCACTCATGGAGTTCCTGGGGAGCAAGCCGTGAGGCTGGGCGCCTGGCTCCTCGGGCTGTGGGCCCTGTCGGCCCAGGCCGCCACCCCCGTCGATCTGGCCAGCGGCGGCCCGGGCACCTTCATCCACCTGGACGCCTCCGGCCGCCAGGCCCTGGCCCTGTCCGGGGAGTGGGTGGCCCTGGCCTGGGAAGACAACCGCAGCGGCGCCCCCCGCTGCCACCTGGCGGTGGCCCGGGGCGGCGGCCCGTTCCAGACCCACGGCTTCGGCCGCGGCGAATGTTTCGAACCCGCCGTGGCCCCCCTGGCGGACGGCCGCTTCCTGCTCATCTGGGAAGACGAGGCCGGCGTGGCGGCGGCCCTGGTGGACGAACAGGGCCCCGGCCCCCTGCTGGCCCTGGCGCCGGCGGGGGGCCAGGGCAGCGTGGCCTGGCACCCCGGCCAGGGCGCCCTGGCCGCCTGGAGCGCGCCGGACGGTCGCTGGCGGCGGGTGTGGCTGGCCCCCCTGGCGGTGGACGGCCGCAATCTGGCGGCGGGTCCGGTCCGGCCCGTCGACCCCGTCCCCCCCGTCGACGACCAGACCTATCCGGTGCTGGCCGCCGCCGCGCCGGGCCCGGCCCTGGTCTGGGAGGACCGGCGGGCGGGCCACACGGTGATCTTCTACAGCCGGCGCGGCGCGTCCGGCGACTGGACGCCGCCCCACCGCCTGAGCGGCAACCCCACCGGCAAGGCCCAGGGGGACCTGGGCCGGGGCACCGGCGCCATGCGCCCGGCCCTGGCGGCCTTCGCCGACCGGCTGGCCGGCGTGTGGCTGGACAAGCGGGACTTCCTTTCCGGCTACGACGTCTACGCCGCCCTGGACCGGCCCGACGGCAGTTTCGCCAAGGACGGCAAGGCCCAGGACAGCTTCGGCGACGCCATCGCCCAGTGGCACCCGGCGGCGGCGGGCAACGGCCGGGGGGAACTGGTCATCGCCTTCGACGACGAGCGGGACGGCACCACCGACATCTGGCTGGCCCGCCTGACCCCCGCGGGCTGGGGGGAGAACTTCACCCTGCCTGCCCTCTCCGGCCCGGGCCGGCAGAGCGACCCGGCCCTGGCCCTGGACGAGGCCGGCCACCTGCACCTGGCCTGGCTGGACCAGGACGGGGAGGGCCGGGTGCGCCTGCGCTATCTGCGCCAGCCGGCCCCGACCGGGCAGTAACCGAAGCTTCACCGGCCCGTCACCGGCCTGAAGCCGGCCCGTGGCAGGGTGGCGGGCTCCATGCCCTCCACCGCCACCCTTTCCACCACCCTGCCCCGGGCCCCGGCGAGCCGGGCCCGGTCACCCCTGGCCTGGCTGCTGGCCGCCCTGGCCCTGCTCACCGTCTGGCGGGTCCTGGCCGCCCTGCACGCCGCCCCGCCCCTGTTCTTCGACGAGGCCCAATACTGGGACTGGTCCCGGCACCCGGACTGGGGCTACTTCTCCAAGCCGCCCATGGTGGCCTGGCTCATCGCCCTGAGCACCGGCCTGTTGGGCCACAGCGAGCCAGCGGTCAGGGCGGCGGCCTTCCTGCTCTACCCCGCCACCGCCTGGCTCATCTACCTGGTGGGCCGGCGCCTGGCCGGCCACTACCCCCCGTCCAGCCCGACCGCCCGGCACGGCCCCTGGCTGGCCGCCCTGCTGTTCGCCAGCCTGCCCATGACCGCCATGGGCACCTGGCTGATCACCACCGACGCGCCCCTGCTGTTCTTCTGGAGCGCCGCCCTGCTCTTCTACCTGCGCGCCCTGGCGGACGATCGCGGGAGGGACTGGCTGGCCCTGGGCCTGGCCCTGGGCCTGGGCCTGCTGTCGAAGTACAGCATGGCCCTGTTTATCCCGGCGGCCCTGGGGCATCTCCTGGCCAGCCCGGACCGGCGCCGGCTGCTGGCGGCTCCGGGCCCCTGGCTGGCCGCGGCACTGGCCCTGGCGGTGCTTTCCCCCAACCTGGCCTGGAATCTGCAGCACGACTTCGCCAGCTTCCGCCACACGGCCGAGATCAGCCAACTGGACCGGGCCCTGCTGCACCCGGACAAGTTACTGGACTTTGTGCTGGCCCAGTTCGCCGTGTTCGGCCCCCTGGCCATGGCCGCCCTGGCCTGGCTGGCCCGGCGCCCGGGACGCCTGCTGGGGGAGCCCGCCCTGGCCCCCCTGGCCTGGTTCGCCCTGCTCCCCCTGGCCCTGTTCCTGGTCCAGGCCCTGCTGGCCCGGGCCTTCGCCAACTGGGCGGTCACCGCCTACGTGGCGGCGGCCCCCCTGGTGGCCTTCTGGCTGCTGTCCCGGGGCCGTCGGACCTGGCTGGCGGCGGCCATCGCCGTCAACCTGGTGCTGGGGGCGGCGGCATACCACTGGCATGATCTGGCCCGTTGGTCCGGCGTGGAACTGGGGCGCAGGACCGACCCCTACAGCCGCCTGCTGGGCTGGCCGGAGGTGGGCGGGGAAGTGGCCCGCCGCCTGGCCGCCCACCCCGGGGCCCGGCTGCTGACCCACGACCGCACGGAATACTGTGAGCTGGCCTATTACGCCGGGCCCCGGGCGCGGCCGGCCTATTACCTCAATCCCTCCCGGGCAGTGAGCCATCACTACGCCCTGACGGCCGACGTGGCCGGGGCCCCGTCCGGGGAGTTCCTGCTGGTGAGCGACAGCCGGCGGCCGGAAACCCTCACCGTCCTGTTCGCCGAAGCCCGGGAACTGGCCCCGATCCAGGTGGCCGTCTACCCGGACCTGGGCCGCCATTACCGGACGTTCCTGGTACGTGATTTCCGGGGCTATCCATGAGCCGGCCCACCGCCTGGCTGATTTCCGCCCTGGCCCTGGCGGGCCTGTTCCTGGCCTTTCCCGGGCTGGATCTGCTGGCGGCCGGGCTGTTCCACGATCCGCTCCGGGGCTTCGCGGGCCGGGGGGTGCCCCTCCTGGAATGGCTGCACGACCAGGTGGGCGTGCTGGCCTGGTCGGCCTGCCTCGCCCTGCTGGCCGGCCTGGCCCTGGCCAGCCGGTCGGCCCGGGCCGCCACCTGGCTTCCCCGGCGCCGGGTCATGGCTTATCTCGCCCTGGTGCTGCTGCTGGGTCCCGGCCTGACGGTGAACGTGCTCTTCAAGGACCAGTGGGGCCGGGCCCGTCCGTCCCAGGTGACGGAATTCGGCGGCGACGGGCGTTTCACCCCCGCCTGGGTGGTCAGCGACCAGTGCCACCACAACTGCTCCTTCGTCTGCGGCGACGCCTCCGTGGGCTTCAGCCTGCTGGCCGGCGCCTTCCTGGCGCGGCGCCGCCGCTGGTTCGTCCTGGGCCTGCTGGCGGGCGGAGGCCTGGGCCTCATGCGCATGGCCCAGGGGGGACACTTCCTCAGCGACGTGGTGTTCTCCTTCTATGCCGTGCTGGCCGTGGCCTGGCTGCTCCATCGCCTGCTCTTCCCGGCGCGGCGGGAACCCCGTCCGGCACTGGCCCCGGCCGCCTGAACTGTCACCGAAGCTTCACAGCCCGTTGATCCCGGTGTCATGGTCCCGGGGCAAGATCGGGTCGTTTCGACCCCTGGCCGACCCATGCGCCTCGCCGAACCCCTCATCCCCCTCCGGGACGGCATCCAGGTTTCCCTGATCGTCCCCATCCACAACGAATTCGACAACCTGGCCGAACTGGTGGACCGGGTGGAACAGGCCATGGCCGGCACGGGCCGGTCCTGGGAGCTGATCTGCGTGGACGACGGTTCCCGGGACGGCAGCGACCGTCTGCTGGCCCAACTGGCCGCCCCCCGTCCCTGGCTGCATGCCCTGTTCCTGCGCCGCAACTATGGCCAATCCACCGCCATGCAGGCGGGGTTCGACGCCGCCCTGGGGGAGGTGCTGGTAACCCTGGACGGGGACCTGCAGAACGATCCGGCGGACATCCCCCGCCTGCTGGCCCTGCTGGATGCCCAGCCGGACATCGACATCGTTTCCGGCTGGCGGCGGCAGCGCAAGGACAAGGCCCTGAGCCGCCGCCTGCCCTCCATCCTGGCCAACCGCCTGATCTCCTGGACCACCGGCGTGGCCCTCCATGACTACGGCTGTTCCCTCAAGCTGTACCGGAGGGAAGCGGTGCGCTACGTGAAGCTTTACGGCGAACTGCACCGCTTCATCCCGGCCCTGGCCCACGAGTTCGGCGCCCGGGTCATGGAGGCCGAGGTGAACCACCGGGCCCGCACCCGGGGCACCTCCAAGTACGGCATCGACCGCACCCTGCGGGTCCTCCTGGACCTGCTCTGGGTGAAGTTCCTGCTGCGTTTCCTGCATCGCCCCCTGCACGCCTTCGGCGCCATCGGCGCGGCCATGTTCGTGCCCGGGCTCCTGATCCTGCTCTGGCTCACCGGAGTCAAGCTGCTGCTCGGCCAGGACATCGGCCAGCGCCCCCTGCTCATGCTGGGGGTGATGCTGAGCCTCATGGGCACCCAGTTCATCGGCATGGGCATCCTGGGCGAACTGCTCACCCGCATCTGGCACGAACCCGGCGGCAAGCGCCAATACCTGCTGCGGGATCCCCTCCAGGAATGAACGCCCTGCTCCGGGCCCTCCTGGCCCTGGCCCTGCTGGTGCCCTGGCTGGGCTTTGCCGGCTTTCCCCTGTTCGACCTGGACGAGGGGGCCTTCACCGCCTCCACCACGGAGATGTTCCTGCGCGGCGACTGGCTGTCCACCTGGCTCAACGGCGCCCCCCGCCACGACAAGCCGGTGCTGGCCTACTGGCTGCAGGCGGCGGGCGCCAGCCTGGCCGGCTTCACCGAGGCGGGCTTCCGCCTGCCCTCGGTCCTGGCGGGCAGCGCCTGGGTCTTTCTCACCTGGGCTTTCACCGCCCGCCAGGCCGGCCCCCGGGCCGGGGTGCTGGCCGCCGTCATGGTGGCCGCCAGCCTGGGCCCCCTGCTCATCGCCAAGGCGGCCACCGCCGATGCCCTGCTCAACCTGTTCCTGGCGGCGGCCGGCTACGCCGCCTGGCTATGGCTGGACAGCCGGGAACGGCGCTGGCTCCGGCTGTGCTGGGCCGCCATGGCCCTGGGCTTTCTCACCAAGGGGCCGGTGGCGGTGCTGGTGCCGGCCGGCACGGTCCTGGCCTGTCTGGCCCTGGACCGGGACTGGCGGCGCATGGGGGACTTCCTGGGGGACTGGCGGGCCTGGGCCCTGTTCCTGGCCATCGCCGCACCCTGGTTCGCGCTGCTGACCCTGCGCGACGGCCTGGGCTTTCTGGCGGGCTTCTTCCTCAAGCACAACCTGGGCCGTTTCTCGGCGCCCATGGAAGGCCACGGCGGCTCCCCCTTCTACTACCTGCCGGTGCTGTTCCTCTCCCTGCTGCCTTTCTCCGGCCTGCTGTTCAGCCTGGCCGGCCGCTTGGGGGAGGCCTGGCGCACCCCCTGGCTGCGCTTCGGGCTGGTCTGGTTCCTGCTGGTGCTCCTGCTCTTTTCCGCCTCGGGCACCAAGCTGCCCCACTATCTCTACTACGGCTACGGCGGCCTCATTCCCGCCCTGGCCTGGGCGGCCCTGGCCACACGCCGGCCGGGCCTGCTGTTGCTGCCGGCCCTGCTGGCGGGCCTGGCCGTCTTCTTCCTGCCGGACCTGCTGCTGGCCTTCGGCGACCGGGTGAAGGCCGAGTACGCCCCGGCCCTGGCCACACTGGACCAATACTTCGGCAACCTGTTCCGCCTGGCCCTGGGCCTGGCCGTCGTCGCCGCCGCCGGCCTCATCCTGGCCCGCCGCCCGGGGGCCCCGGAACGGCTGGGGCTGGCCGGCCTGGCCCTGGCCGGCGCCGTGAGCTTGGCCCTGCTGCCCGCCGCCGGCGGACTGCTCCAGGGGCCGGTGCGGGCCGCCGGCCAGGCTGCCCGGCAACTGGACGGGCCCCTGGTCATGGTGGGCCTCAACACGCCCAGCTTCCAGACCTACGCCGGCCGGCTGGTGGCCCGCCGCCCGCCCCGTTCCGGGGATCTGGTGCTGGTGCCCACCCGCCGCCTGGACACCCTTCCCCCCCGCCTCCAGACCTGGGACTTCGGCGCCGTGAGCCTGGCCCGCATCCGTTGAGACCATCATGAACACGCCCTTCCTCCTGCCCGAGCACCACCCCCTGGCCCTGAATTCCTGGCGGGTCTGGGCCGTGCCCCTGGCCGCCCTGCTGGGGGCCCTGCTCATCGCCACGCCGGAACGCAACACCCAGGTCTTCCTGGCCCTCAACCATCTGGCCGCCGGCGGCCTGGAGGCCCCCTGGGAATGGCTCACCGCCCTGGGCGACGCCCTGACCGCCCTGTGCATCGTTCTCATGCTGGCCCGGCTGCGTCCCGGCCTGGTGCTGTCGGCCATCCTGGCCGCCCTGCTGTCCACCCTGCTGATCAACGGCCTGAAGGATCTGCTGGACGTGCCCCGGCCGCCGGCGGTGCTGGGCGAAGCGGTCAACGTGGTGGGCGACGCCCTGCGCAAGGGGGCCTTCCCCTCTGGCCATACCGCCACCGCCTTCACCCTGGTGGGCGTGCTGGCCGCCTACGTCCGCTCCGCCCGCCTGCTGGCGGGCCTGGTGCTGCTGGCCACCCTGGTGGGCTTCTCGCGCATCGCCGTGGGGGTGCACTGGCCCCTGGACGTGTGCGGCGGCGCCTTCCTGGGCTGGACGTCGGGACTGGCCGGGGTGTACCTGGCCCGGCGCTGGGGTTGGGAAGGTCGTCCCCGGGTGCTGGGCGGAGTCCATCTCCTGCTGCTGGGGTGCGCCCTGGTCCTGCTGCTGGGCCACGACAGCGGCTATCCCCAGGCCGATCTGCTGGAAAAGGGGGTGGCCCTGGCCGCCCTGGCCATCCATCTGGCCCTGCGGCCGGGGGCGGGGCTGCCCGGGGCTCAGGCCGGCCGCCTGCCCCAGGCGGCGAAGAGCGGATCGGCGTAGGCCCGCTGGTCCCGGTACTTGTCGTCGTCGGGCCGGGCCAGGCCGCGCAGGGTTTCCGTCTCCAGTCTGGTGAAGCCGGCCTCCCGGAGCAGGGCCAGGACCAGGGCCAGGCGTTCGAAGGCGTGCAGTTCCGTCCAGACCCGGACGGCCTTGTCGGGGAACCAGCGGTCCGAGAAGCTCACCAGGCAGAGGCCACCGGGCTTGAGTACCCGCCCGGCCTCGCGCAACACCTCCCGGGGCCGCAGCAGGTATTCGATGGAGGCCACGCACAGCACGGCGTCGAACACGCCGTCGGCCCAGGGCAGGCCGCTGCGTTCGTTGAGGTCCTTCACCACCCTTTCCGCCAGCCGGGGGTTGGCGGCCAGTTCCTCCCGGTTCATGCCCAGGCCGGCCACGTGCAGGCCGGCCGGCAGGTCCGGCAGGTGGGATTCCCAACTGGCCATGAGGTCCAGCACCCGTTGTCCGGGAGCCAGAAAGCGGCCGTGCAGGCGGGCGATCTCGGCCCGGCAGGCGGCGTCCAGATGGTGGACCAGGCGGGGCTGGGCGTAGAACAGGGCATCCCTCGCCTCATCCTGGCGGGCCAGGCCCTCCAGTGACAGGTAGGCGGCGCCCGGGTCGGCGGGGGGAATTTGCAGGCCGGGGCCGTTGAAGAGTTCCGCCAGCCGGGTGCCCGGGGCGGGCGGCAACGGGGAAGGGAGGAATTCCATGTCCACCTGCCGGCCAGCCAGGGGATGGTTGGGATCCACCCGCAGGCCGTCGGAACCGGCGGCCAGCACCCGGGCCGGGCGCAGGTCCCGGGGCCCCTGGCCCAGGCCGGCGAAGGCCAGCTGCGGATAACAGCGGCCCGGCAGGGGCGGCGCGTGGAGCCGGAAGGCAGACCGGGACAGGCGGGCTTCCGCCAGGCCGGCAGGTTGCAGCCAGGGGCTTGCGTCCAGTTTCGCCCGGCCCGTCTTGCCCAGGACGCCCAGGGCTTTCAGCCAGCGACCGTCGGCCTGGCAGGCGGACTCGTGAACCACCAGCCGGTCCCGATGGCACGCCCCTTCGCTGGTCCAGGTGAGGCGGGCTTCCAGGGCGGCCATGGCGGCAGGTCTATTCGTCCAGGCGCAATTCCACGTAGGCCCGGTCCCGCTGCTGGCGGACCCAGTCCTCGAAGGCTTCCTCGGACTTGCGTTCGCGGATGGCCCGGCGGGCCTCCAGGCGCTTGCGCTCCTGGGTCACGTCCTGGTCCCGCCGTTCGATGACCTGGATGATGTGCCAGCCGAAGGGGGACTGGACCGGTTCCGAAACCTGGCCGGGTTGCAGGCTGTCCATCATGCGTTCGAAATCCGGCACGGTGTCCCCCGGGTTGAGCCAGCCCAGGTCGCCGCCCTTGCTGGCCGACAGGTCGTCGGAATGGAGCTTGGCCAGTTCATCGAAGGGGGTGCCGTTCTCGATGCGCTCCTTGAGCTGGAGCAGACGGTTTCTGGCGTCGGCGTTGCCCACCACTTCATTGGTGCGCACCAGGATGTGCCGGGGGTGGGTCTGGCGCACCACCAACTGGGCGTTCTTGCCCCGTTTTTCCAGGAGCTTGAGGATGTGGAAGCCGTTGCCGCTCTTCAGCACCGGGGACACGTCGCCGGACTTCATGTCGGCCAGGGGGGCGGTGAACAGGCTGGGCAACTGGGCTTCGGTGCGCCAGCCCAGGACGCCCCCCTGGAGGGCGTTCTGGGCGTCGGAATAGGCGGCGGAAACCTGGGCGAAATCGGCACCGGCCTTGAGTTCGGCCAGGGCCTTTTCCGCCTTGTCCTTCAACTCCGCCAGCTTTTCCGGGCTGGCCCCTTCCGGGGTCAGCACCAGGACGTGGGCCAGCTTGTATTCGTCCTGCTGGGGCGCGGTCTGGGCGGGATTGGCAAGGAAGTTCTCGATCTCGGCATCGGTGACCACCAGCCTGCTGTCCACCTCCCGTTCCTTGAGGCGGGCCACCGTCATTTCCATGCGGATCTGCTCCCGGAAGGTCTTGTAGTCCACGCCGTCGGCTTCCAGGGCCTGGCGGAAGGCCTCCGGGGTCATGTTGTTGCCCTGGGCGATGCGCGCCACGGCCCGATCCAGGGCCAGGCCTTCGAAGCGGATGTTGGTGTCTTCGGCCACCTGCATGATGACCTTCTCGGTGATCATGCGCTCCAGCAACTGCTTGGCCAGCAGGCTGCGGGGGGGCGGGTTGGTCTTCTGGGCTGCCAGTTGCCTGAGGGTCTGTTCCACCCGGCGCTTGAGTTCGAATTCGGTGATGACCGTGTTGTTGACCACGGCCACGATACGGTCCACTTCGAGGGGCGCGGCCTGGAGAGGCGCCTGGAGGACCAGGGCCAGGGCCAGGGCGGCCAGGCTTCGGCGCGGGTCAGGGTAGATTGAATTCATCGCTCTTGGCATAACCGGTGATGCTCCGTTTCAGCACTTCCAGGGGGTTGGGGCCCAGTTTGGTCAGACCGCGCATTTCCAGTTGCAGGAAGAAGGCCCTGGTGGCGGTGTTCTCGGTGGTGGCCAGGCGTTGCAGCACGCCGCGCAGGGACCAGCAGCCAGGGTTGTATTCGAAGCCGGCCAGGCCTTCCACCAGGCGCTTGTCCTCGATGGAGTAGTTGAGGCGGCCCACCCCGTACCACTTGGGCGCCAGGGGCCACTGGGCGGACAGATCGATCTGGTTCAGGGCGTTCTGGGTGTAGCGGTAGTCGGCGTTGAACACCCGGCCCGGGCCATCCCGGTAGGCGCCGCCGAAATTGGCCTTGACCAGGCTGCCGTCGTTGGTGCTCACCTGGACGCCGGAGGTGAGGCGCCACTTGTTGGTGATCTGGCCGCTGACCTGGGCGATCAGGTCGGTGGTGTCGGCCACCCCGGCGGCGGCGGTGGGAGTAAGCCCCACCCGCTGGTCCTCGAAGTAGTAACGCTGGCCGAAGGTGACCTGCAGGCGCTCCACCCCGGTCTCCTGTTCCAGGAAGCGGGAGGTGAGGGCCAGGGTCACCTGGTTGGCGTCGTTGAAGCGGTCCACCCCGGTGAACTGGTTCTCGCTGAACAACTGGTCCAGGGACAGGTCGCTCAGGGAACTGTCGAACACCGGGATGCGGTCCTGGTTGCGGTAGGGGGCATAGACGTAGAACAGCCGGGGCTCCAGGGTCTGGATGAAAGCACTGGAAAAGAGCCGGGTTTCCCGTTCCATCAGCAGGGTGGCGTCCAGGCTGAACACCGGCACGCTGCGGGTGTCGTCGGCATAGCCCCCCACGCCGTTGACCTGGGCCTGGGTATAGACGCTGTCCGGACTCATGCGCGAGGCGTCGTCCAGGCGGTAATGGGTGAGGTGCCAGCCCAGCCGGGGGGTGACGCTGGAGAAGGTGGTTTCGAAGGGCACCGCCAGGCTGGGATACACGTGCAGGCGGCTGCCCTGCACCCGGTTGCTGGTGGGATGGTCGAAATACACGTACTCCCCGGCCAGGTCGAAGCGGGCCCGCTCCACCCCCAGCACGTTTTCCCGCTGGGCGGTGAGCCCCAGGCGGGGCAGGCGATGGTAGGGATCCACGATGGGGTTGGCGGGATCCTGCAGGGTCTGGAACTTCTGCACCATGCCGCTGGCCTGCCACCAGCCGCCGTCGTAGCTCAGGCTGGCCTGTTCAGGCAGGTTGACCCGGGACGTCTGGCTCACCTGGCTGGACAGGTCGGAGAAATAGGCGTCGTCGGACACCCGTTCGTATTCCACCTTGCCGCTCCAGCCACCGCCCAGGTCCTGGCCGTGCTTCCAGTAGGTGCGGAAGCGGTTGCGGTTGGCGACCTGATCGTTGGCCAGGTATTCCAGGTTCAGTTCACCCCCGTAGGCCGGTTCAAGGTAACGGAATTCCCCGCCCAGTTGCAGGCCCCGCTTGGTCATGAGCCGGGGCATCAGGGTGGCGTCCCGGTTGGGGGCGATGTTCCAGTACCAGGGGACCATCAGTTCCAGGCCCCGCTCGACAGAAACTCCATAGGTGGGGGCCAGCAAGCCGGTCTTGCGGCTGTCGTCCAGGGAGAAGTCCATCCAGGGGGTGTAGAGGATGGGCACGTCCAGGAATTCCACGTGAACCTGGCGGGCTTGGCCCACCCGGGAGACGTAATCCAGCTTCAGGTCCCCGGTCTTCAGGATCCAGTCCTGGTTGCCGGCCGGGCAGGAGGTGTAGCTGGCCTGGTCGAATTCGTACCTGTCCACCCCGGCGAAGGTCAGAGTCCTGGCCTCGCCCCGGGCCCGCCGCCCGTCGTCGCTGTACACCTCGTAGCGCACGTCCTGAAGGGTCCCCAGGCGCTGGGTGAGCTTGAGCTTCAGGTGGCTGCCCTCCAGGCGGTCCTTGTCCCGGATCAGCACCACTTTGCCCCGGGCCTCCGCCTCGTCGGTGGCTTCGTCGTAGCGCAACCAGTCGGCTTCCAGGCTTTCCCGCAGATTGCGCATGATCACGTGGCCCTCGGCCACCACGTCCTTGTCCTTGTGGCCTTCCACCTTGTCCGCCTCGATGTGGGTAGGACCCGGGGCCGGTTCCGCCTTGGGGGAAGGCCCGGAGATCTGGCCCGACGGGCGCAGGTTCAACAGGGGCTGATCGGCATGGGCATCCGCGAAGGCCGCCGCAAGACAGAGGGGCAGGATCAGGCGCGCGAAGGGAGGCACGGCGGGCTGCATGGGGGCAATGTTAGAATTCGGGCGCTTTTTTGACCGCCGGATTATAGCTTTGGAACGGATGACCCGCTTGCGGGAATGGACCCAATCGGTCCTTCCCGACCCTCTCCTCGCCCTGGAACCCGCCTCCGCCGACGCCAGTTTCCGCCGCTACTTCCGGGCCGTGACGGCGGCCGGGCCCCACATCGTCATGGACGCCCCCCCCAGCCACGAGGACTGCCGCCCCTGGCTCCACGTGGCCCGGCTGTTCCGCGCCGCCGGGGCCAATACGCCGGACATCCTGGCGGAGAATCTGGAAGAGGGCTTCCTGCTCATCTCCGACCTGGGGTCCACCACCTACCTCATGGCCCTGGACGACACCAGCGCCGACCGGCTCTACCGGGACGCCAACGCCGCCCTGGTGAAGATCCAGGCCGCCAGCCGGCCCGGGGAATTGCCCGACTACGACCGGGCCCTGCTGGAGCGGGAATTGCGCCTGTTCCCCGACTGGTACCTGGCCAAGCACCTGAACGTGACCCTGAGCCCGGAGCAGCAGGACGTCATGGAGGCCGCCTTCGAAAAGATCCTGGCCAACAACCTGGCCCAGCCCCGGGTGTTCGTCCACCGGGACTGGCACTCCCGCAACCTGATGGTCACCGAGCCGGACAACCCGGGGGTCATCGACTTCCAGGACGCGGTGTACGGCCCCATCACCTACGACCTGGCCTCCCTCTACAAGGACGCCTACATCCGCTGGGAGGAAGACCGGGTGCTGGACTGGGTGGTGCGCTACTGGGAAGCCGCCCGCAAGGCCGGCCTGCCGGTCCATGCCGACTTCGGCGAGTTCTACCGGGACTTCGAGTGGATGGGCGTGCAGCGGCACATCAAGGTGCTGGGCATCTTCGCCCGCCTCTGCCACCGGGACGGCAAGGACGGCTACCTGAAGGACATGCCCCTGGTCATGGACTACCTGCGCCGGGCCTGCGGCCGCTACAACGGCCTGGGGGATTTCCTCCGCCTGCTGGACGAGATCGAAGGCAAGGCCGTGGAAGTCGGCTACACCTTCTGACATGCCCCTTTCCCCCTCGCCCCTCACCCCGCACCACTTCAAGGCCATGATCCTGGCCGCCGGCCTGGGGGAACGCATGCGCCCCCTCACCGACCACACCCCCAAGCCCCTGCTGCGGGCCGGCGACAAACCTCTCATCGTCTGGCAGATCGAACGGCTGCGGACCGCCGGCTTCACCGAACTGGTGATCAACCACGCCCACCTGGGCCGGCAGATCGAGGATTTTCTGGGTGACGGCAGGGACTTCGGCGTATCCATCGCCTGGTCCCGGGAACCGGAACCCCTGGAAACCGCCGGCGGCATCGCCACCGCCCGACCCTTGCTGGGCGACGCCCCCTTCCTGGTCACCAACGGCGACGTCTATTCCGAATTCGACTACGCCCGCCTGGCCCCGGTACTGGCCGCCATGGCCGGCGATCCGGACCACCTGGCCCACCTGGTGCTGGTGGACAACCCCCCCCACCACCCGGAAGGGGACTTCACCCTTGCCGACGGCTGCGTCCACCTCCCCACTCCCGCGGGAGAGGGGAGGCTCACCTTCTCCGGCATCGGCTGCTATCGCCCGGAACTGTTCTCCGGCATTTCCATCGGTCACAAGGCCAAGCTCGCCCCCCTGCTGCGGGCTGCCATGGACCAGGGCCAGGTGAGCGGGGAACATTTCAGCGGCCGCTGGGAAGACGTGGGCACTCCCCAGCGTCTGGCCAAACTCGACGAGGAACTCGCCCCCCATGCAGCCTGACCTGACCTTCCACCGGGCCCGCCGCCGGCGCCTGCTCCAGACCCTGGGCGAGGGCGTGCTGATCCTGGCCACGGCCCCCGAGGCCATCCGCAACCGGGACGCCCACTATCCCTACCGGTTCGACAGCCACTTCTATTACCTGACCGGCTTCCCGGAACCGGAAGCGGTGTTGGTACTGATCGCCGCCGGCCACAGCAATGCACGGCCGAGACAGATTCTCTTCTGCCGGGAGAAGAACGAGGAACGGGAAATCTGGGACGGTTTCCGCTACGGCCCCAAAGCCGCCAAGGCCGCCTTCGGCTTCGACGCCGCCTATCCCATCGCCGAACTGGACAAACGCCTGCCCGGCTTGCTGGAAAACCAGACCCGGCTCGCCTACCCCTTCGGCGCCGACCCGGCCTGGGACACCCGGGTCATGGGCTGGATCAACACGGTGCGCAGCAAGGCCCGGGCCGGGGTCAGCGCCCCCGCCACCCTCACCGACGCCCATGCCCTCATCGACCCCATGCGGCTGGTCAAGGACGAACACGAGATCGAACTCATGCAGCGGGCCGCCGACCTCTCCGCCGCCGGCCACCGGGCGGCCCTGGCCGCCTGCCGGCCGGGCAAGGGGGAATGGGAAATTGAAGGGGCCCTGCTGGGAGCCTTCCGCCAGGGGGGCTGCCAGGCCCCGGCCTACACCCCCATCGTGGCCGGCGGCGCCAATGCCTGCGTGCTGCATTACGTGAGCAACGACCAGGTGCTGCGCGACGGGGACCTGCTGCTCATCGACGCCGCCGGGGAATACCACGGCTACGCCGCCGACATCACCCGCACCTTCCCGGTGAACGGCCGCTTCAGCGGCCCCCAGCAGGACGCCTACGAGATCGTCCTGGCCGCCCAGGCCGCCGCCATCGACGCCGCCCGCCCCGGCAACGGCTGGAACGCCCCCCACGAGGCTGCCCTGCGGGTCCTCACTCAGGGCCTGGTGGACCTGAAGATCCTGGCAGGCGACCTGGACAACCTCCTGGAAAAGGAAGCCTACAAGCCCTGGTACATGCACCGCACCGGCCACTGGCTGGGCCTGGACGTCCACGACGCCGGGGAATACAAGCAACCCGGCGGTGCCTGGCGCACCCTGGAACCGGGCATGGCCCTCACCGTGGAACCGGGCCTCTACCTGCGCCCCGGCCCCCAGGTGCCGGCGGCCCTGGAGAACATCGGCATCCGCATCGAAGACGACGTGGTGGTCACCGCCGCCGGCCCCCGGGTGCTCACCGCAGGGGCGCCCAAGACCATCGAGGACATCGAGGAGGCCATGCATGGCGACTGACCCCGTCCGCGCCCCGGAACACGCCGACATCGCCATCATCGGCGGCGGCCCGGTGGGCATGTCCCTGGCCCTGGGCCTGGCGGATTCCGGCCTGTCCGTGGTCCTGCTGGAGGCCCGGGAACGCCTGGAAGCCCCGGACCCCCGGGCCCTGGCCCTGTCCCAGGGCACCCGCCTGATCCTGGAACGGCTGGGGGCCTGGACCGGGCTGGAATCCAAGGCCACGGCCATCGAGACCATCCACGTCTCCCAACGGGGCGGCCTGGGCCGGGCCGAGCTCACCGCCGCCCAGGCCGGCGTGCCGGCCCTGGGCTACGTGGCGGAGTACGGCGATCTCTACGCCGCCCTGGCCGCCCGTCTGCCAACTTGCGGCGCCACCCTGCTCACCGGCGCCCAGGTGACCGGCGTGGGGGCAACCTCGGGCTACGGCAGCATCCGGTTCACCCGGAGCGGGAGTGAGCACCTGCTCACCGCCAACCTGGTGGTGCTCTCGGAAGGGGGCAAGAGCCTGCCCGCCGAACTGCGCCGGGACAAGGATTACGGCCAGTCGGCGGTGATCGCCACGGTGCGGACCCAACTGCCCCACGCCCGCCGGGCCTACGAGCGCTTCACCCCGGAAGGCCCCATCGCCCTGCTGCCCCTGGGGGACGACTACGCCCTGGTGTGGACCACCCCCAACGACCGGGTGGCAGCCCGCCTGGCCCTGTCCGACGCGGCATTCCTGGCCAGCCTGCAAGCCGCCTTCGGCGACCGCCAGGGGGCATTCACCGGCACCGGCCCCCGGGCCGCCTTTCCCCTGAAGCTGCATCTGGCCAGCCCCTCCGCTTCCCCAAGGCTGCTGCGCATCGGCAACGCTGCCCACGTATTGCATCCGGTAGCCGGCCAGGGCTTCAACCTGGGGGTGCGGGACGCCTGGAAACTGGCCCAGGTCATCCTGGACACCCCCCGGGAACGCCTGGGGGAAGCCGCCATGGCGGCGGCCTACGCCCGCACGCGCCGCCAGGACGTGGCCGGGGGCAGCCTGATGACCGACATCCTGGTGGAAACCTTCTCCAACGACCACGCCCTGCTGGGCCACGCCCGGGGCGCCGCCCTGGCCCTGCTGGACCTGGCCCCGCCCCTGAAGAACCTGTTCGCCCGCAAGATGATGTTCGGCGCCCAGGCCTGGTGAAGCCCATGAAAAGTTGCGACATCCTCATCCTGGGCGGCGGCCTCAACGGCGCGGCCCTGGCCTGCGCCCTGGCCGCCGGCCCCCACAGCGTGGTCCTGGTGGAACCCCACCCCCCCGGCCCGGCGGAAGACGCCTGGGACCCGCGCATCTATGCCTACAGCCCGGGCAACGTGGACTGGATCAAGTCCCTGGGGGGCTGGGACGATCAGGTCCGCGCCGAAGCCGTGCGCCAGATGCGGGTGTGGGGCGACGCCGGCGGCCGCCTCACCTTCGACGCCCTGGACGCGGGCCTGTCCGAACTGGCCTGGATCGCCGAGAACAACCGCCTCCAGGCCAGCCTGTGGCGGGCCATCGGCCGTGCCGGCAACGTGACCACCCTGGCCGCACGGGCGGAAGCCGTCACCTGGAACGCCAACGGCCCCCACACCCTGCACCTGGCCGACGGCCGGGCCATTTCCGCCCGCCTGCTGGTGGCCGCCGACGGCGCCCATTCCTGGTTGCGCACCCAGGCCGGCATCGGTTTCAAGGCCGAGGACTACCGGCACGTGGGCGTGGTGGCCAACTTCGCAACCGAGAAGCCTCACCGGGGCATCGCCTTCCAGTGGTTCCGTCCCGACGGGGTGCTGGCCTGGCTGCCCCTGCCCGGCCGGCGCATGAGCATGGTCTGGTCCACCCCGCCGGAGCACGCCGCCCAACTCCAGGCCCTGGCGCCGGAGGACCTGGCGGCCCGGGTGGCCGAAGCCGGCCTGCACACCCTGGGGGCACTCGCCTGCATCACCCCGGCGGCCGGCTTCCCCCTGGTCCGCCGCCGGGCTGATACCTGGGTGCGCCCCGGCCTGGTGCTGCTGGGGGACGCCGCCCACACCGTCCACCCCCTGGCCGGCCAGGGGGTCAACCTGGGTTTCCGGGATTCCCGCCTGCTGGCCGAGGTGCTGAAGAACGGCGGCGATCCCGGGGAGATCGGCCGCCTCACCGCCTACGCCGCCCGGCGCCTGGAGGACGTGGCCAGCATGCAGTTCACCACCGGCGGCCTGAAGAAACTTTTTGCCCGGGATGACGGACTTACCCGCACGGCCCGCAACTGGGGCATGCGCCTGGCCGGCGGCTTCGACCCGGTGAACCAGGCCCTGACCCGCCACGCCATTCTCTGATTGCCTTTCGACCCGATTCTGGAGTGTTCATGAAGTCTCGCCTTGCCCTGCTTCCCCTGGCCCTGCTGCTGGCCGCCGCCCTCACCCCGGCCCGGGCCGGCGACGCCGAAATCCGCCAGGCGGTGCAGACCCTGGCCCCCGGCGCCCAGGTCAAATCCGTCGTCAAATCCCCCCTTCCCGGCGTCATGGAAGTGACCCTGGACGGGGCCCAGGGCCCCATGGTGGTCTACGCCGACGACAAGGGCGAATTCATCATGGCCGGCGACCTGCTGGACGTGAAGAACCGGCGCAACCTGACCAAGGAGCGCATGGACAAGCTCACCGAGGTGAAGTGGGACAGCCTGCCCCTGGAGAACGCCATCAAGGTGGTACGCGGTGACGGCAAGCGCAAGATCGCCGTGTTCTCCGACCCGGACTGCCCCTATTGCAAGAAGGTGGAGCAGGAACTGTTCAAGCTCTCCGACATCACCGTCTACGTCTTCGCCTACCCCCTGCCCATGCACGCCGACGCCACCCGCAAGTCCAAGCTGGTCTGGTGCAGCAAGGACCGGGCCAAGGCCTGGCTGGACCTGATGCTCAAGAACAAGGTGCCGGAGGGCAAGGCCACCTGCGACACCCCCATCGAGAAAAACCTGGAACTGGGCCGCAAGCTGCGGGTGGAAGGCACCCCGGCCCTGATCTTCCCCAACGGCAAGCGGGTGCCGGGCTACATGGACGCCCCCCGCCTGGAAGCGGCCCTGAACCAGGCCAACGGCGGCAAGTAACTCAAGCGGCAAGCCTTCGGAAGGGTTTGCACGGTCCGTCTGACAAGCGATTCCCAATCCTTTAGGAACGGCATGGGTTGGGGGGGCCTTCCCGCCAGGCTCGCGTAAGGCTGGAGACGTTGGCCGGGAGCCCCCCCGAAGCCGAGCCGGGCAATCACGTGCCGAGCAGCAAGGACCCTGAACTCAGCACCCGTTCAGAACGGCTTGCCCTCGGAGCGAAGTTCTTGCCTATTTGCACCCTGCCGCCGGATCCACCTTCATCCACTGCTTCAACCACGCCTCCGCCCTTTGCCGGGCATGACGGGTGGCGATCTTCTCCTCCGGCGTCTGGTCGGCACGGAAATCAAAGGCCCGGCGGGCCATGGGATAGACCTGGTATTCCACCGGCACGCCCCGCTCCCACAGGGCATAGAAGGCCCGGCCGCCGTTGATGCGGCGCAGCTCGAAGTCCGACTCGCCGATCAGGTAGAGGATGGGGGTGGTGATGCGCATGACTTCCGGGGCCACCCGGAACAACTGGTCCGGCTCCGGGGCGTTGGGGTTCTGCATGTGCCCGTAGTAGCTGACGATGGCGGCGACGTCCTTGCCCCGCTTGTCGGCCAGGCGGATGGCGTAGTAGGGGCCCCGGGACAGGGCGACGATGCCCGCCGGCTGCTTGCAGGCCTCGGGCAGGGCCAGCAGGTAATCGAGCCCCGCCTCCACGTCCAGTTCGGTCTCCGGGTTGTGCTCGGCGGGCCAGCGTTCAATCATGCGGCCGCTCTGCCAGTCGGGGGCCACCACCAGGAAACCCTGGCGGGCCAGTTCCGTGATGTGGCGCCGCTCGTTCTCGTCGTAGCCCCGCTTGGCATGGATGAACAGCACTGGCGGAAACGGGCCCTTGCCCGGTGGCACGGCCACTTCCAGGGGCACGTCCACATCGCCGGATTTCAGGGTGATGGTGCGCAGTTGCACGTCTTCTGCGGCCAGGGCCGGTGCGGCGAGCAGGGCCAGCAGGCAGGCGAGTCGTCTCATGGCGGGGTCCTCGGTGGTGGGAGCGCGACGGATCATAACGGCCTGGGGGCCGGGGGTCATGGGCCCTTTATACTTGTCCCATGGCGACGACCTACCACCCGGCATGGCCCAGGCTTCTGCGGGACCCCATCGGCGGGGGACTGCTGCTGTCGGCTGCCCTGCATCTGGCGGTGCTGGTGGTGATTCAGCCCACGCCGGGGGGCGGTGCGCCGCGCACCCTGGTGATCAATGCCCGCCTGGAAGCGGCGCCGGCCCCCCCCCCCGAAGTGCCGCCAGTGGAAACCGGGGCGGAACCGGAGACGCCCCCCCCACCGCCGGAAGAGCCGGCCCCATCCCCTCCCTTGCCGCAGCTCACCACACCCGAGCCCTCGCCCATCAGCCTGCCCCCCACCCCGGCCGAGCCGCTGCCGGCCATCCCGTCGCCGGCCATCCCGTCGCCGGCCAGGGCCGTCCCCGTTCCGACGGCCCCCACCCCGCCCGCACCCCGGGCGGGTCCGGCGGCCGGCAGTCCCCTGCCCAGCCTGCCTCTGGGCATCGACCCCACCTGGTACAACGCCCGCCAGGTGGACAGCCAGCCCAGGCCCATCGGCGACATCCAGCCGGCCTACCCCGAGGAAGCCAAACGCATCAACCTGGAAGGCAGTGTGAAGATTCTGCTGAAGATCGACGAACTGGGCCGGGTCCAGGAAGCGGAGGTGGTGGAGGCGTCACATCCCGGCGCCTTTGACGGCGAGGCCCTGCGGGCTTTCCGCCAGGCCCGCTTCAAACCGGCCATGAAGGACGGCCGGCCGGTGCGTTACCAGGCCTACATGCGGGTGGATTTCAGGCTGGAAGACTGAACGGAAGCCGGATCAGGCGAAGGTGTCCACGTTGCCCCCCACCCCTTCCGGGTTGCTGGGGGCCTGGACGGTCTGGGCCTGTTCCTCGGCCTGGCGGGCCAACAGATCGGCCACGGCCTGCTGGCTCTGGGCTTCCAGGCGAATGGCCAGGATGCTGGCCTGTTGCGGGGTGCTGGCCAGGGTTTGGGCAGTTGCAGCGATGTCGTCGATCATGATGGGGCTCGCATAGCGTCGGCGCTATTCACTGTAGTCCCACCTTGCCGTTTGTGCCATTGCCGGGAACGGCGGCGGTGCTGATGGGAAAGTCCCGGGGCAGGAGGGCCCACATGCGGCCCCGCTGCTTCATGGCCCCGGCCTGACGGCCGGCTTCCTCGCCGAAGCCCCAGAAGAAGTCGGCGCGCACGTTGCCACGGATGGCGCCGCCCGTGTCCTGGGCCAGCATGAGCCGGTTCAGGGGTTCCGGGGAATTGGGCCGGGTGGTGGCGAGCCAGACCGGGGCGCCCAGGGGAGTGCCCCGGGGGTCGATGGCGATGCTCCGCTCGGCGCTGAGGGGCACCCCCAGGGCGCCCAGGGGGCCGGCCAGGCCGTTGGGCAACTCCCGGAAGAACACGTAGCTGGGATTGGCGTTGAGCAGTTCCGGCAGGCGTTCCGGGTTCCTCCGCCCCCAGTCCTTGATGCCCTGCATGGAGGCCTTGTCCAGGGTCAATTCCCCCTTCTCCACGAGCCACTTGCCGATGGAGCGGTAGGGATGGCCGTTCTGGTCGGCGTAGCCCACCCGCACCACGTCGCCGTTTTCCAGCTTAACCCGGCCGGAGCCCTGGATCTGCAGGAAGAACAGGTCCACCGGGTCGTCCACCCAGACCAGTTCCTTGCCGCGCATGGGCGCCGATCCGGCCTCGATTTCCGCCCGGTTGAAGTAGGGCACCACCTTGTTGCCCTGGATGCGGCCGCGCAAGCGCAGGTTCTTCAATTCCGGATAGACCGAGGACAGGTCCACCACCAGCAGGTCGTCCGGCGGCGCGTGGATGGGAAACCGGTATTTGGCCGTGGGATAGCGGCTGCCCCGCAGCAGGGGCTCGTAGTACCCCGTCACCAGCCCCTCGGCGCCCCCCTCGGCCTGGTTCACCTGCCAGGGCTGGAACTGCTGTTCGAAGAAAGCCCGCACGGTGGGGGAATCCGGCGGCGCAGGCAGACGGGCGGCCTGTTGGCATACCCCGGTCCAGGCCGGGTTGTTGCGCAGGCCGACACAGGATTGCAGCAGGGCGGGCCAGGCCTGGGCCAGGTCATCCTCCTGCCAGCCGGGCAACTGCTCCCAGGCAGCCGGCTTGTACCAGGGCATGACACTGGTGGCGGGCTTGGCCGGCTCCAGGGGAGGAACCGGCGTCACCGGCGGGACAGTTTCACTGGGAGCGGGGGCGGGCGGCGGGGTCACGCTGGGCGGCCCGGGCTGGACCGGCGGCTGGGCAGGCGCCGGTTCCGGCGGGGGCTTGGGCAACCAGCCGGCGCAACCCGTCAGGGCGAGGGACAGGATCAGGACGAGGGAGGAGGCATGCATGGGTGACTGCCCTGCCGGATCAGGGTCGGTGATGTGGGGCCGGAAGAAGTTCAATGCAGGACCCGGGGTACCGCCAGGATGAACTCGGGAATCTCCGCTTCGAACTGGGTGCCATCCTCGGCCACCATCTGGTAGGTACCCTTCATGGCGCCCACCGGGGTGGCGATGGCGGTGCCGCTGGTGTATTCGAAACTCTGCCCGGGCTTGAGCAGGGGTTGTTCCCCCACCACCCCCAGGCCGCGGACTTCCTGCACCTTGTCGTGGGCATCGCTGATGAGCCAATGGCGGGAGATCAATTGCGCCGCCACCTGGCCGGTGTTTTCAATGGTGATGGTGTAGGAGAACACGTAGCGGTTGTCGGCTTCGTCGGACTGCTCCGGTACGTAGGTGGTCCGGGCCGATACGGTGATGTGGTATTTCCTGACTTCTGCCATGGTTTTTGTGCAGGGTATACAGCGGTGGACGGGGATTGCACACGAATCAACCAAGCCTGTCCAGTGCGGGGACTGCCCGGGTAAAATGGACGGGTTTTTTTCCCCAGGAACCAGAAAATGGCCGACTATCAGATTGCTCCTTCCATCCTCTCCGCCAACTTCGCCCGGCTCGGCGAGGAAGTGGACAACGTGCTGGCCGCCGGCGCCGACATCGTCCACTTCGACGTGATGGACAACCACTACGTGCCCAACCTGACCATCGGCCCCCTGGTCTGCGAGGCCCTGCGCAAACACGGCGTCACCGCGCCCATCGACTGCCACCTGATGGTCAAGCCCGTGGACCGCATCATCCCCGACTTCGCCAAGGCCGGCGCCACCTACATCACCTTCCACCCGGAAGCCTCCGAGCACATCGACCGGACCATCGGCCTCATCAAGGAAAGCGGCTGCAAGGCCGGCCTGGTGTTCAACCCGGCCACCCCCCTGGACGTGCTGGAATACACCCTGCCCAAGCTGGACATGGTGCTGCTCATGTCGGTGAACCCGGGCTTCGGCGGGCAGAAGTTCATCCCCTACGTGCTGGACAAGGCGAAGAAGGTGCGCGCCATGATCACCGCCGGCGGCTACGCCTGCCGCCTGGAGATCGACGGCGGCGTGGGCCCCGCCAACATCGCCGAAGTGGCCCGCGCCGGCGTGGACACCTTCGTGGCCGGCTCCGCCATCTTCGGCGCCGCCAAGGAAGGCGACCCCCACCGCTACGACAGCGTGGTGGCCGCCATGCGCGCGGAACTGGCGAAGGTGTGAGAAAGGCAGTCGGTAGGGGGTAGTTGGTAGTTCGTAGCTGTTTACGGCGCGCCCCTGGCGCGGAAACACAAGCTACAAACTACCGACCACTAGCTACCGACTACCAAAATACCGACTACCAACTCCCCATGACCACTCCCCTGCCCATCAAAGCCGTCGTCATCGACCTGGACGGCACCCTCCTGGACACCGCCGGCGACCTGGCCGACGCGGCCGCGGCCATGCTGCGGGAACTGGGCCTGCCCCACGTGGACCTGGACGAGATCAAGACCTACATCGGCAACGGGGTGTCCCGGCTGGTGAAGCGCTGCCTCACCCGGGACATGCAGGCGGAACCCGAGCCCGCCCTGTTCCAGACCGCCCTGGCCAGCTACGAGAAGCACTACGGCGCCCACGTGTCGCGGCGCAGCCGGCCCTTCCCCGGCGTGGTGGAAGGCCTGCAGGCCATGCAGGCCCAGGGTTACCGGCTGGCCTGCATCACCAACAAGGCGGCCCGCTTCACCCACCCCCTGCTCAAGGACACGGGCCTGTTCGACTTCTTCGAACTGATCCTCTCCGGCGACACCCTGCCGAAGAAGAAGCCGGACCCCCTGCCCCTGCTCCACGCCTGCCAGGTGTTCGGCGTGGACCCCGCCGACCTGCTGCTCATCGGCGACTCCCTCAACGACACCCAGGCCGCCCGGGCCGCCGGCTGCCACGTGTTCTGCGTGCCCTACGGCTACAACCGGGGCCGGCCGGTGGACGAACTGGACCTGGACGCGGTGGTCCCCACCCTGGCCGACGCGGCCCAGATGATCGTCAAGAAATGAAAGGCTTCCTGAACATGTCCGGACAGCGATGGCGTTAGGTGACTGACCAGCCAGCCACCCGCGTTGCCCCCCCTGCGGCAGCGACGAACCCCCATCCCGTCCCATGAGGTTTCCACCATGTTCAACGAAGAGAAATTCAACAACCTGGCCCGCCAGGGCTATAACCGGATCCCGGTGATCCGCCAGTTCCCGGCGGACCTGGACACGCCCCTTTCCATTTACCTCAAGCTGGCCAACGGCCCCTATTCCTACCTGCTGGAATCGGTGGTGGGGGGCGAGCGCTTCGGCCGCTATTCCTTCATCGGCCTGCCGGCCCGCACCGTGCTGCGGGTCCACGGCCACTTCGCCAGCATCGAGACCAACGGCCTGCCCGTGGAGCAGAGCAACTGCGAGGATCCCCTGGATTTCGTGGAGAAGTACCTGGCCCGCTTCAAGGCCGCGCCGGTGCCCGGCATGCCCCGCTTTCCCGGCGGCCTGGGGGGCTACTTCGGCTACGACACGGTGCGCTACATCGAGAAGAAGCTGGGCCGCACCCACAAGCCCGACGCCATCAACACCCCGGACATCCTGCTCATGCTCACCGACGAGCTGGCGGTGGTGGACAACCTGTCCGGCAAGCTGACCCTCATCGTCTACGCCGACCCCCTGGAAGACCAGTCCTACCTGAAGGCCCACCGCCGCCTGGCGGAACTGGCCAAGCAATTGCGCAAGCCCGCCATCCCGCCGAAGAGCGGCAACGGCGAAGTCCACGAAGCCGAATCGGAATTCGGCGAGGCGGCCTTCAAGGACGCCGTGGCCCGGGCCAAGCAATACATCCTGGACGGGGACATCATGCAGGTGGTCCTGTCCCAGCGCATGAGCCGGCCCTTCAGCGCCCATCCCCTGTCCCTCTACCGGGCCCTGCGCGGCCTCAACCCGTCCCCCTACATGTTCTATTACGACATGGGCGGCTTCCACGTGGTGGGCTCCTCGCCGGAAATCCTGGTGCGCCTGGAAGGCCAGGGGGAGGAGAAGCGGGTCACGGTACGGCCCATCGCCGGCACCCGGCCCCGGGGCGCCAGCCGGGAAGAGGACCTGGCCCTGGAAGCGGAACTGCTGGCCGACCCCAAGGAGCGGGCCGAGCACGTCCAGCTCATGGATCTGGGCCGCAACGACACCGGCCGGGTGGCCGTGGTGGGCAGCGTCAAGGTCACCGAGAACATGACCATCGAGCGCTACTCCCACGTGATGCACATCGTCTCCAACGTGGAAGGCACCCTGAAGCCGGGCCTCAACGCCATGGACGTGCTGCGCGCCACCTTCCCCGCCGGCACCGTGTCCGGCGCCCCCAAGATCCGCGCCATGGAGATCATCGACGAACTGGAGCCCAGCAAGCGCGGCGTCTATGCAGGAGCCGTGGGCTACGTGGGCTTCAACGGCGACATGGACGTGGCCATCGCCATCCGCACCGCCGTGGTGAAGGACAAGACCCTCTACGTCCAGGCCGGCGCCGGCATCGTCGCCGACTCCATCCCGGAAAACGAATGGCAGGAAACCCGCAACAAGGCCCGGGCCGTGTTGCGCGCCGCCGAACTGGCCCAGGCGGGTTTCGAGGGCGAAGCCGACTGATACCGGCGGGCCAGGCCTCGGCGCCATGGACAGCCTCCAGGTCGAGCCCCTGGCGTCTCTGCCCCCGGCGGAGTGGGACGCCCTGGTGGCGGCGGCCGGCGCCGATCCGGCCGACCCCAACCCGTCCCTCAGCCACGCCTTCCTGGCGGCCCTGGAAAGCAGCGGTTGTGCGACCCCCGCCACGGGCTGGGAGCCCCGCTTCATCACCCTGCGCCGGGACGGCCGCCTGGCGGGCGCCCTGCCCCTCTACGCCAAGAGCCATTCCTGGGGCGAGTTCGTGTTCGACTGGGCCTGGGCCGACGCCTATCGCCAGCACGGCCTGGCCTATTACCCCAAGTGGATCGCCGCCTCTCCCTTCACGCCGACGCCCGGCCCCCGCCTGCTGGCCGCCAGCCGGGCAGACCGGGCCAGCCTGCTGGCAGCGGCCCTGGACCAGGCCCGGGCGGCGGGCGTCTCCTCCCTGCACCTGCTCTTTCCCCAGGAGGCCCAGGCCCGGGAGATGGCCGGCCAGGGCCTGATGCTGCGCCAGGGCGTGCAGTTCCACTGGCACAATCCGGGCTACGGGGATTTCGCCGGCTACCTGGCCCACCTGCGCCGGGACAAGCGCAAGAAGATCCAGCAGGAACGGCGGCGGGTCCGGGACGGGGGCTTCACCTTCCGCCACCTGACCGGCCGGGAAGCCACCGAAGGCGACTGGCGGCATTTCATGGCCTGCTACGCCCGGACCCACCAGCAATACCACGCCCCCATGGCCCTGAACCTGGATTTCTTCCTGACCGCCGCGGCCACCCTGCCCGACCACCTGCTGCTGGTCATCGCCGAACGGGAAGGCCGGCCCGTGGCCGCCGCCTTCAATCTGCTGGGGCCGAAGACCCTCTACGGCCGGGCCTGGGGCAGCCTGGAATACCACCCGGGCCTGCACTTCGAGACCTGCTACTACCAGGCCATGGATTTCTGCCTGGCCCGGGGCATCGCCCGCTTCGAGGGCGGCGCCCAGGGGGAGCACAAGCTGGCCCGGGGCTTCCTGCCCACGGTCACCTGGTCGGCCCACTGGCTGGCCCATCCCCGCTTTTCCAGGGCCGTGGAGGACTACCTGGCCCGGGAAGGCGCCGGCATGGCGGGCTACCTGGACGAACTCAACGAGCGGTATCCCTTTCGCCACACGTCCAGTGCTGAATAACCGATTGCGTTGGAGGGCTTTTCTGCGCCGCAATATAAGCATATGCTTATCCGAACCAAGGTATCCCATCCCACGCATGGACTGGCCTGGAGGAGAAAACGTGACCCTTTTGCTCTTGGAGCCCCGCACATCATGGAAACCTTCTCCACCCCCCTGGTCATCTACATCCTCTCCGCCCTCAGCATCGCCGCCCTCATCAGTCTGTCGGTGATGGCCATCATCGCCGGTGAAGTGGGCGTCATGGTCTACAAGCGCTTCTTCCCCTCCGCCCAGCCGCCGGCCACGCCCGCCGGCAAGTAATCCGCCCATCCTCCCCCCGACGGGGCGGCGCGGGTGGGGCACAGCACCCCGGCTCGGCCCGGATCGGGGCATTTGCCCCACCCACCCCGGCGACAGCCGCCCCACGACGCGGGCAACCCGTTGATTTATCGCCCAGAATCGAACAGGCCCGGCTGGCACGTTCGGTGCTGAGAGACGTCAGTCTTCCTCTCACCGAGCCATTTCCATGCCACCCCGTGCTCTGCCCCTGGCCCTGCTGGCCCTGCCCCTTTCCGCTCCCGCCGCCTCCCTCTCCACCAGCCAGACCCTGAGCGACCTGGTCCTGCTCTCGCCCAGTCACGTGAGCGTCTCCGACACCAGTCCGGACGGGGCCGCCCCCTTGCTGACCGACACCCTCACCCTGGGCTTCGCGGCCTTCGACCCGAACCAGGGCGTGCTGACCGGGGTGAGCGGCCAGGTGGCCGTGGACCCGGGCCATGCCCTCATGGCCTATCGCAACGAAAGCGGCGGCGACTGGGACAGCGTGGCCTACGTCCGCAGCACCTGGACCCTGGGCAGCACCGCCCTGGCCAGCGGATCCACCACCATGCAGACCGTGACCGCCAACCGGGACACCCCCGTGGTGATCGGCACCGCCTGGACGCCCACCGCCTTCTCCGCCGCCAACCTGGACGGCTTCGTGGGCACCGGCACCCTGAACAGCAGCTTCACCAGCCATCTGGGCGCCTTCATCGACGATGGCGGTGGCGGCTCGGTGGCCATCGCTTCCGTGCTGGAGACCGCAGGCGCCGGCACCGTGCCGGACACGGACGGCCTCACCGGCAGCGCCACCTGGGAATACCAATGGCTGCGCCACGCCGACCTGTCCTTCGCCGGCGCCGCCAACCTGGACGGCCTGGCCCTGGACCTGGCCAATGGCCCGGCCGACTTCCTGGTGCACGCCCTGGGGGACGAATTCAGCACCGGCGCCGATCTGCTGGGCTGGACCTGCAGCGGCGACTGCGCGTCCTTTGCCCTGCAAATGGATGACGTCAACGGCCTGGCGGTCGGCGCCACCGCCGCCGGCAGCGTCAATTTCCTGGGTGGCGGCGGCAGCCATGCCGCCCGGTTCACCCTGCATTTCGCCGACGACGATGCCATCGGCGCAGCCGCGACGCGGCTCGGCCACGACCTGGTGCTGGACGTCGCCGTCACCCCGGTCCCGGAACCGGGCACCTACGCCCTGTTCCTGGCAGGGCTGGGACTGCTGGCGCTGGCGACGGGCCAGCGCCGCAGGCCCGCTCACCAGCCGGCACGCACGGCGTCCATCACCTGCAAAGCCAGGATCGAATCCTCCAGCGGCATCACGGGGCTCTGAGTCAGACCCTCGCGCAGGCAGCGCATGACCTCCTCGGCCTGATGCGCGTGGCGGTGCGGGTTTGCCGGAAAGCGCAGGACCGGGTGACCGGGCCGCTGCGCCGGCGCACCCGCCCCCCCGCACAGGCGCTTGCGCAACCTGGCTCCGAGGGAGGCGGGCGCTGCCGGCGGAGCCATGCACGCGCCGGCGGGCAAGGGAATGGCCCGGTCACCGGACGACCGCCAGACCTCCACGTCTTCGGCCTCGATGAAGGAGGGACCGATGCGCAGACCGCCGGCACGGCAATGGACCTGGAGCTGATTGCCCAAGGCATTGCACAGACTCAGATTCAGGCTGGCCTGGCCCTCCGGAAAGCGAAGGAGCACCGAGCATTGCTCATCGACCCCCGTGCGCCCGAAGGTCGCCTGCGCATGAACCGCACTTGGGGTACCGAACAGCATGGTGGCCAGGGAAATGCCGTACACGCCCAGATCCAGCAGTGCGCCCCCCCCCAATGCGGGGTTGAAAAACCGCCCCTGGGGATCAAATGGAATGGCATGGCCAAGATCGGCATGCATGGCTACGGGAGCGCCCACCCCCGTCTGGGCGATGACGGCACCGAGGCGACGATACAGGGGCAGGAAACGGGTCCACATGGCTTCCATGCAAAACAGGCCCTTCTCCCGGGCCAGGGCGGCGATTTCCCTGGCCTGGGCAGCATCCATGGCCAAAGGCTTCTCGCACAGGACCGCCTTTCCCGCATTCAGAGCCAACAGGGTCGTCGGGTAATGCAGGGGGTGGGGCGTGGCCACGTAAACCACGTCCACACCCGGATCGTTCACCAGACCCGACTCGTCGTCATAAGCCTTGTCGCCGCCCCAGCGCTGCCTGAAAGCCTCGGCCCGGGCCTTGTCCCTGGAGGCCACGGCGGCAATCCGCGCCCCCTCGACCGCCGCCAGGGTGATGGCAAACCGCTCAGCCATCCAACCCGTTCCGATGAAACCCCACGCAATCGGGCTCTTCATGGTCATCCACCCACCCAGGGCGGGGGCTGGACGGCCGGCGCCCTGGTGGTCATGTCCTGCCAACCAGCATGGGTCGTGCCGTCCTGGATCGCGTAGGTCACCTCGGTGATGTGGGCACTGAAATCGCCCCCCAATCCATAGGGTTGGCCGGAAGCAATGGCCAGCATGAACTCGGTCACCCCGCGCATCTTGTCGTCACCGACCCCAAAAGCCCGGTCGGCAGGATCGAGCAGATAATCGCGCAAGCGCCAATGCCGGTAATACCAGGGTTTGGACAAACCCTTGGGGTCCCACACCGGCTCACTGACCGGTGCCACCGTCTCCGTCAGCCAGGGCCTGGCGTGCTGGACCAGGGTCACCGGACAGGCGAACGGCCATACGTGATCGACCTTCAGATAACCGGTCTCGCCAACCACGTACAAGCCATGGTTCGGCGGCGTGACCACGCTGGAATTGATCTGGGCCACCACGCCATTCTCGAACTCCAGCATGGCCGTGGCGTAATCCGGCGCCATTTCCCCGACGGGGATGGGAATCCCCTTGTCCGGAAAGAACACTTTCGAATAGTTCATCACCCGGCGCACGGAACCGAAAAAGGCCACCATCCACGTCAACACGTAGCCCGCATGCTCGGCGGTGCAGCCCACCCGATATTCATCCCAGGCCGGCCACTTGGCCCCCGACGGATTGATCAGGGTTTCCGCCAGGTTCTGATGGTGGGATGCCCCTTCGTCCAGGTTGGCGATGACCATCCGGGGCTGTCCGATCTGACCGCGGCGCAAAGCCCGCCACAGGGTTTGGGCGGCTTCCCCGAACAGGCTCGACGGCGCGCACCCCACCTGCAAACCGCGGGCCTCGGCCAACTGGGCCAACGCCCTGGCTTCGCCCACGGTGGTCGCCAGGGGCTTTTCCGAATAGACATGCTTGCCAGCCTCCAGCAAGGCCTTGGTGACGGCAAAGTGCTCGGAGGGATTGGTCAGATTGAGGACGATGGAAATGGAAGGATCTCCCAGGATCGCCTCCAGGGAATCCACCATGGGAGTGCCGAAGTAATCCTTCACCTGTCTGGCCCGGGCCGTGTCCCGGTCGAAGACCGCACGCAGATCCAGCCAGGGATGCAGATGGTGGGTCTGCATGTAGGCATCGAACACGAACCCCGCCCCCACGCAGCCGATCCCCACGGGCTGGAGACCATCGACGACCGACTGGGGAAGATGGAATCGCTTGGGTCTGGGTCTTTGCGCTTTGGTCTTCATGACGTTGGCACCCCGTCGGACGGGGTGATGCGGGATGCGAAAGTCGAATTAGACCATCAAGACAGGGACACCGGACAGGCAGGACCAGGGGTGGGCGAGTGAAGAGGCCAGACCGCCATGACGTCCCGGGTCGCATCGCAGACGTAGCGCAGAGGCAACAAGGGAAGCTCGCTGGCGGAGTGAACCCCACGGGAACGTCACGGCCGCAGAAGACAACCGGCGTCAGGAAGTGTTCAGTAACACGTACATAACGTCTAGCTTGAAGGGCGCGGAAACAGGCGGCGAAGCCGGCTGTTGGAGCGTCCCACTCGAAGCGCTTGTTGGGCAATCATGCTAAGGTTATATTGAAAGAGCCCTGTAATTGCACCAACATTTTTGCTTCCAGATACTTCATTGTGGTAATAAAACGCCCTTGAAATCGGTTGTCCTCAAGTACCCCTTGGGCTTCGGCTACTACGTGGCAAGAAAGGTTAATAGGTAACTTAAATTCGGACCAAGTATTGAGATCAAGGAGTACTTCGCCGGCCGGTAGTATTACTGTGTGTTCATAGAGAAACGTAGTGGGTGACTGAGGATTTACTGACAGTGCGCTGTCATGGCTAATCATCTCGAATGTCGATAACCCTAGGCGCTCGTTTAGTTCCTGTAATGAGCGACTCGGGCCATACGTCCTCATATATGCAACAAGCCGCCCTTCTTCATCACGTTCCACTGCACCTTCTGAAATACCAGTCTGGAGTTCATTTAGGACTCTATGGTCTAGGCTGTTCTGCTCATATTTAATTAGTCCATTGGCAATTCTGGCGACGGAGCGTAGGCCAGGGCCTAGGGGTTCACCGGCATCCAGTTCAACGTGGGGGTGATCGCGGATAATTGCAGTTGGAGCCAGAAGGTTTTCGATTCGTGTAAAGGACTCATTAAGTTGGTCATATTCGACCTCTAAGAGTGGCCTATGGTCTGGCCCCATATTTGTTTGGTACACGACAAACCGTCGACCATTGGATAGAACAAAATATATTGCTCTTACCTCCGGATGGTTGGCGTATGTATAGGCCTGCTCTACCACCTCTGAGTCGATTTCCACATCAGGAGCTTTTGCCTCGATTACCCATCGTGCTGAGTTTTTAACTTGCAGAATGTAATCCGCCTTTCCTCTTAGAAGCGGATCATGCCCCGGCTTCTTCCTGCCAAGAAAAGCTCTGGGGTACCTGAGCGACTGCTCTCTGATTACGGCATTCTCTGTGCCAGATCTATACCCCAAGCGTTTAACAAGGGGAGCAAGAATCTCTTCCCTCACGTCGGTTTCGTTTAGGTTGGTGAAATCCAACGGCTCGAACATAGTCACTTGTCTAGGCCCAACGCAGAGCTAACCGGCGCGAGTGACCACGCCAACAAAGACCAAAATCGGCATTTCGAGCGTCTGGGTTGAACGCCTTGTTGTGCAAAACGATGTCAGTCACATAGCCACTCTTGCATGAGGGAAAACAATATCCTGCTGTAATGCTTTAACGAAGGAATTTGTGCTCTCATCCCAAGAGAAACGCCTGCTAATTAGACGGTACCCGTTGTCGCTGGGGGTGTTTGTTATGTCGTACATGCTAACTGCCCTGTGCCTAGTTCCGACCTCAGATACTTTGGCAGAAGACGCAGACATTATGTGTGCAAATGGACGCCCGCTAAGGTGTGAAATAACACTTCCAAGCTTGTTGGCAGCAAAATTAAGATTCTTGCGCTGTTGCGGCGAAAACGATTTCTTAATTCTGGAGTACAAATCCAATATTTCCTGTTTGTCAAACAATCCTGCCTGACGTACCTCGGATCGACTGTTCAAGTACTTAAATAGCTCGTCCTTAAGTATTGATGGCGATTCAATGCTTCGAGCTAGTATTGCAATAATTTCTTCAACGTGTTTATCTGTAAGTGGAGCCCCCTTTGTCTTGCTTAAGACAAGAACGCCAAGGAGCAGCCGAAATAGCTTGGCCGGTATGTTGCCATCTTCATCATATGAGAGAGGCAAAGAACGCATTCCCAAGCTTCTCCTTACATAGTTAAACGCGAGTCGAATTTTTGCCCTCGGATCAAATTTATCCGAATAACTGAGTAGCTGTACATCTGCAATATGCTTGTGGCCACACAGCAAAACATCGAAATCGGACATGGCAATGTTCTGAAACGCGGCTTTTTTGTCATTTAATTGAAGTAAAGGTTCAGCGCGAGAATCAGATGGCTCAAATAGATAATGGTGCATAACGATGAGCTTAATGGAAGCAAGAAATTGGCCTGATGGTATCATGTTGCCTAAATCGTCTTGCAATTCGCCCCGGAGTCCACTGTCGTAAAGCGAAAGTATTTGTTCAGATTGCTTTTTAGATATCTTTCCTTTTCCTATCTTGTCGATGGTGATTGTTGTTGTGAGATGATCCGTTTCAGGATCGCCCAAATAGCAAGAATCAAGCAAACAAGCAAATATTTGCTCATTACCTCTGCTAATCCACCTGTAGTTAACGCCGTATTTTCCGTCATCAGGTTTGTGAGCATGAAAAACACTGTAGTAATTCGTCAGACCAGATTGCCAGCGCTTTAAGTCAGCCCCGGATTTTGGTGCGTTGAATGCGTCATGATTGCCAGGAACAATCATGACACCACGATTTTTCGCAACGCACTCCAATCCGTAATATTCACCGGATGAATAAATCTTGTCATGAATCCATTGGTAGGCACGTTCGAGGTTAAGGGTGTCACCAATGTTAGTTATGTCTCCCGTAACCACTACGAAGTCGGGAGATTCGCTGTTCAATAGTTTTTCAATCTCCCGAAGGCAATCAAGTGAATGCCTATAACGAGAAGCGGCGCCATCGCTTGATTCATAGAAATGAATATCTGACAAATGAGCTATTCGGATCATGTGCGCCTCGGTAGTAGTAAATTAGGGTGAAAACTAATGCTCGTTGTGGTGCCCAACGAAATGGCTCGTATCCCTCGCCCCCCCAAGGCGAGTCGGCGTGGCTTACCGGTGTCGCCAACCGGGGGGCGAGGGATACGAGGTGTTGGACTGAAGCGCCGGGCTCAGGGGCGGGGTGAATGTAAATTGAATGAGCCGACGCAGAAGAACCGAAGGGCAGAGACGACATGCTGGTGAAGCCTCCCGAAGCGAACGCGGAATTGGAATGGGTTATGCGCGACCGGTAATGGGCTCAGACGATGGCAAAGGCCCTGCCAACTGTCAACCCACCCACAGCGTCCCCGGTCCCCGCCCGGGGGACAACAGCACGCATCGCGGAAGACGAACTCAACCATGGCCAGGCGGCCCCCGCACGGGGGGCAACAGGCCCCCCCAGCACAAGCGCCCCACCCCACAAGCTGGACAGCGGTGGATATCCACCCCCAAGACCCGCCAGGCGAAGTCCGCCACCGACTCCACCGCCACCGGCGCGACCGGGGCCGCGGCCAGGGCGGCCCGGGCCTTGGCCAGATTCACCGCCTTGAAGCGATTGGCCAGCAAGCCGTAATGGCGGATGCGCTGGAACCCCTTGGGCAGCACATGGTGCAGAAAGCGCCCCACGAACGCCTCGCCCGGCAAGGCCAGCACACGGACCCGGTTGGCATGGGCCCGATCCCGCCACCGAAAGCGCACCAGCGCATCATCCATGCCCAGCAGACGCTGATCACCGATGGCCGTCCGGTGGGTATAGCGGCCCAGATAAGCCAGCACCTGGGCCGGCCCCCCGCAGGGCGGCTTGGCATAGACCACCCAATCCTGACGGACCAGCCCCGCCAGCCACGCAGCCTGGGGCAAGGCCGACGGCAAACGCAGCCGCCCCTGGGCCAGGGCCGACTCCAGCGCCGCCATGAAACGCCCCCGGAAGACCCGGGACAGGGCCCGCACCGGAAACAGGAAATGGGGCTTCGCAGACACCCACTCGCCCGTCGCCGACAGCCCACCCCCGCTCACCAGGCAATGGACATGGCGGTGCACCCGCAATTGCTGATCCCAGGTATGCAGAATCGCCGTAATGGCCGGCTCCGCCCCCAACCACCGGGGATTGTGGGCGAAGTCCAGCAAGGTCTGGGCCGCACAGGAGAACAACAGC
This sequence comes from Thiobacillus denitrificans, assembly GCA_020723405.1. Taxonomy (GTDB): domain Bacteria; phylum Pseudomonadota; class Gammaproteobacteria; order Burkholderiales; family Thiobacillaceae; genus PFJX01. Next base: position 50,662 of record DYIY01000022.1, read on the forward strand.
CCGTCCAGCCCCCGGGAGGGCACCAGAACATTCAGCCCATGGGGCAGGGTAAAGACCACATGGAAGTACTCCACGGGCAAAGCCTGGGCCCCCTGGCTCGCCACCCAGCGCTCCTTGGCCAGGGCCTGGCACTTGGGGCAATGGCGATTGCCGCAGGAATGGAAACGCAGTTCCTCATGACCGCAGTGGGGACACACATAGCGCTGCCCCCCCAGGGCCGGGGTGCGGCACGCCGTGATGGCCTCCAGGGCCCGGCGCTGGAATCCGGCCAGAACATGGCCCTCGACGTAAGCCGGTGCGAAGCGGCGCAGCACCTCCGCCAGGGTCAACCCGGGCGATGGCCAGGCAGGATGCATGGCCTAGGGGGCGAGGCCGGCCAACAGGTTCATGGGGGAAGCCGTGGACAGGACCCGTTGTTGCGCCAGATGGAAGTAGCGCATGGTGGTACTGAGGGAACGGTGTCCCATGAGGGTCTGGATGGTGTGCACGTCCACGCCCTCTTCCAGCAGATGGGTGGCGAAGGCATGGCGCAGGCCATGGATGCCGGTGTGCTTGGCGATGCCCGCCCGGCGCTTGGCCAGATAGAACCACTTCTGGGCCTGGCCGGGATCGATGGGCACATCCCCATGACGCTGGGGAAACAGCCAGGTCAGGGGCCGATAGGCCCGCCAGTAGATGCGCAGGGCGTCCAACAGGGCGGGTGGAAGCAGGCTATAGCGATCCTTGGCGCCCTTGCCCTGCTCGATGCGCAGGGCCATACGGGCACTGTCGATGTCGGTGACACGCAGGTGGCTGAGTTCGGAGACGCGCAGGCCGGCGGCATAGGTGGTCATCAGGGCGGTGCGGTCCCGCAGATTGGCAGCGGCATCGATGAGCCGGGCCACCTCTTGCCGGCTGAGGATCTCGGGCAGCCGCTGGGGCACCCGGGGATTGGGCAAGGGATCGGTGATGGCTTGGCGCTTGAGCGCTTCGCGCCAGAAGAAGCGCAAGGCGTGCAAGGCTTGGGTGCAGGTGCTGTAGGACAGGTGCTGTAGGACAGGTGCCGCTCGCGCAGCAGGTGGAGCAGATAGGCTTCCAGGGCGGCGCTGTCGAGTTGGTCGGGGCGGCTGTGGGTGTGGCGGGCCAGGTCTTCCACCCAGTGCACATAGGCTTCCCGGGTGCGCACGGCAAAGCCGCGCAGTTCCATGGCGTCGAGCAGGGCTTGGCGTAACGGGCTCATGACGGTCTCCTCGTCGGGTGGGTGACCCTTCGAGGGTAGGTCGATAGCGCCGCTGTTTCCGGCTCGCTTAACCAGTCAACTTCAGCCCGGCAACGCCGGCAAGTCCACCGCCGGTAGGCGGTTTAGTTCAACGTGAAGCTAAGGGGCGCGCCGAAGGCGCGTCCCAGCCCCCGAAGGGGGCGAACTTGAGCGTAGGGTTAGCCATTTGCACCTGCTTGAGCAGGGTTTGTAGATTTTGCTTCTTGCTGGGCTAAAGTCATCACGTTAAGCGTAGAGGCATTTTCCGCCTCAATGGCACCCTCACAACGCTCGACGAAGTAGATAAATGCGGCTTGGGGTGACTTGAACTCTTTGTATCCGCCTTCTCCCGTGAGGAAAAGAACTTGTTCACGACCTAAAAACTGCTCTGTGGAGCGGTAGTTTTTCCACTGCTCGCGATAGTGGTAGACACTCTCTAGCGCGACGAAAGCTGCCACCACAAGGCTAATAATTGAGGCAACTACATCTTTTCCAGGAATGGCGCTGTTCACTATGACCGGAACCACAACCCCACCAAGAACGATAGTTGTGCGCATACGGAGGTAACTGCTTTTCGCCGTGACGGCTTTATTGTCATACCACGCCTGATATTGCTTTGCGCGTTGCTCAATATAATCCGATGGCTTCCAGCTTCCAAATAACTCAGAACCTTCAGCGTTCGTTTTAAGGTCGGACATGCGTACTCCCAATAATGGCTAACGTAGAGCTAAGGGGCGCCCGCGCAAGCGCCAGCAAAAACCAAAGCCGGTATTTCGGGCGTCCCGCTTGAGCGCAATGTTATGCACAGATACTGTTGGATAACGCATGACTAAAAATGATGTTTGATTCATCGCCGGATTCTGCGCGAATGTTTACATGAAAAAGCTTAATCTTTAGATCGTGCTTCGATTTTGCAATTTGAGCGCAGTAGACTTTTTTAACGTCGGAAGCGAGGCTTACCAGATATTCATTGGTCTTTGCATCCGGGTGAGCCTCAACTGAAACATCAAAAATTGCGTACGCCCTGTCGTCTGAAAAGTTGACCGTCTCTAAGTCAAGTTCGCTATGAAGCTTTTGCAATTCATGTGCATATGCTTCACCAAAATCTGACTGTCTGAGTTCTGTAAGCCACCACGCTATACCAGCAAGCGCCAGCAACCCCAGCTTAACGGTGAATCTCAGCCATTTCGCAGAGTTAGGTTTCATCGGCTACCGAGTATGCATAACGTCTAGCTTGAGGGGCGCGGAAACAGGCGGCGAAGCCGGCTGTTGGAGCGT
>DYIY01000023.1 GCA_020723405.1 Thiobacillus denitrificans
GGCTGGACACGGGCACCCACGAATCCCTGCTGGAAGCCAGCCTGTTCATCGAGACCATCGAGAAGCGCCAGGGCCTGAAGATCGCCTGTCCGGAAGAGATCGCCTACCGGCAGGGCTACATCGACGCCGAGCAAGTCGTGAAACTGGCCGAGCCCCTGAAGAAGAACGCTTACGGGCAGTACCTGCTGGGCATGCTGAACGAGAAGGTGTTCTGATGCAGATCATCGAAACCGCCCTGCCCGGGGTGAAACTCATCGAACCCAAGGTCTTCGGCGACGACCGGGGCTTCTTCGTGGAAAGCTGGAACAAGCAGACCTTCGCGAACCTGGGGCTCGACCTGGACTTCGTGCAGGACAACCATTCCCGCTCCGCCAGGGGCGTGCTGCGGGGCCTGCATTACCAGCTCAACGACCCGCAAGGGAAACTGGTGCGTGTCGTGAGCGGCGCCGTCTTCGACGTGGCGGTGGACCTGCGCCGATCCTCGCCCCATTTCGGCAAGTGGGTGGGCTACGAACTCAGTGCCGAGAACAAGCGCATGATGTGGGTTCCGCCCGGATTCGGCCACGGCTTCCTGGTGCTCAGCGAAGCCGCCGACTTCCTCTACAAGACCACGGCCTATTACGCCCCCCAGTGGGACCGGGGGGTGCGCTGGGACGATCCGGACATCGGCGTGCAGTGGCCCCTGGGGGCCCTGGACGGCCCGCCCCGGTTGTCCGGCAAGGACCAGGTGGCGCCGTGGCTGAAGGAGGCGGAGGTGTTTCCGTGAGCCAGTCCACCATCCTGCTCACCGGCGCCCGGGGCCAGGTGGGCTGGGAACTGGCCCGCACGCTTTCCACCCTGGGGAAGGTGGTGGCCCTGGATTCCCGGGCCCTGGACCTCACCGACACCGATGCCATCCGCCGGGTGGTGGCGGAAGTGAATCCCCGCATCATCGTCAATCCCGCCGCCCACACCGCCGTGGACAAGGCGGAAAGCGAAGCGGACAAGGCCCGGGCCCTGAACGCCACGGCCCCGGCCATGCTGGCCGAGGAGGCGAAAAAACGGGGCGCCCTGCTGATCCACTATTCAACCGACTACGTGTTCGACGGCAGCGGCACCACCCCCTGGCAGGAGGACGACCCCACGGGCCCTCTGAACGTCTATGGCGCCAGCAAGCTGGAAGGGGAACAGGCCATTGCCGCCAGCGGCTGTCGCCATCTGATTTTCCGCACCTCCTGGGTCTATGGCAGCCGGGGCGCCAACTTCCTGCTCACCATGGGCCGGCTGATGCGCGAGCGGCCGGAACTGAAGATCGTGGCCGACCAGATGGGGGCGCCCACCTGGTGCCGCAGCCTGGCGGAAGCCACCGCCCAGGTGCTGGCGCAACTGCAATCCCCGAGCCGGGGTGCCGACAAGCCGGAACCCTGGGGCGTGTATCACATGGTGAACGGCGGCGAGACCTCCTGGCACGGCTTCGCCCAGGCCATCCAGGCCCTGGACGCAGGGGAGCCCAAGGCCCGGCTCCTGCCCATCCCCAGCAGCGACTACCCCACCCCGGCCCGGCGGCCCCTCAATTCACGGCTGGATTGCGGCAAGCTTGAACGGGTGTTCGGGGTGCGCCTGCCCGACTGGCAGGACGCCTTGAGGCTGTGCACGGCAGCATGAGCAAACGGGGTTCCGGCCCACCCCGGCGTCCCCGGGACCCGGTGGCCAAAGCGGTACGCACCCCCGCGTTCAAACAGCGGGTGGTGCCGGACAAGCGCTGGAAGGAGCGGCTGAAGGACAACACCCCGCAACCGGACCGGCCGGACGAGGACAAGCCTTGAGGGTTCAGCGTCCCAGCAGCACTTCCAGCACGAACTTCACCCCCACGTAGGCCAGCATCAGGCTCATGAAGCCCGCCAGGGTCCAGGAGATGGCCGTGCGGCCCCGCCAGCCGTAGATCCGCCGGCCCGCCAGCAGGGCGGCGAAGATCAGCCAGGCGGCCACGCCGAACACGGTCTTGTGGTTGAAGGGCAGGGCCTTGCCGAAGATTTCCTCGGAGAAGAACACGCCGGTGAGCAGGGTCAGGGTCAGGAGCAGGAAGCCCGCCTGGATCATGCGGAACAGCAGTTTTTCCAGGGTCAGCAGGGGCGGCAGGCCGGCCACGATGGTGGGCGGCACCGCCTTGTGCAGGTGCTTTTCCGCCAGGGCGATGAGCACCGCGTGGAGGGCGGCGATGGTGAACAGGCTGTAGGCGGCGAAGGCCATGGCCAGATGCACCTTGAACAGGGGCAGGCCGCTGTGCTCGGCGGCGTGGGGCACCGGCGTGACCGCTTCCGCCGCCACCGCCAGGCCGGCGAAGATCATGACGAAGCTTTGCAGCCCGCCCAGGTGGTAGCGCCAGGAGGCGGCGGCATAGGTGAGCACGGTGAGGGCGGCCACGGCGGAGATGGAGGTGGAGAACCCCAGGTGGATGCCTTCGCCGCCGAAGATGCCCTGGTTGAGCAGGTACAGGTGCAGGACCAGGGGCAGCACCGGCAGCAGGCGGGGCACCCAGTCGGTGCGGCAACAGCCCGGCTTGCCCGGCCAGTACCAGGTGGCCAGACCCAGGTAGGCCAGGGTGCAGATCAGGTAGAGCAGAGTCTCCGGCATGGCGGGTTTGGGCTGTTAGACTTAGGCTTCGAAGTCTATCTCATCCCACCCCTCCCATCCCATGTTCGACAACCTCACCGATCGCCTCTCAAAAGTCGTCAAGAACCTGCGCGGCCAGGGCCGCCTGACGGAAGCCAACATCCAGGACGCCCTGCGCGAAGTCCGCGTGGCCCTCCTGGAAGCCGACGTGGCCCTGCCCGTGGTGCGGGACTTCATCGCCAAGGTGAAGGAAAAGGCCATGGGCCAGGAGGTGCTGCAAAGCCTGACGCCCGGCCAGCAACTCATCGGCGTGGTGCACAAGGAACTCACCGCCCTCATGGGCGAGCAGGCGGCACCCCTGTCCTTCGCCACCCAGCCCCCCGCCGTGTTCCTCATGGCCGGCCTGCAGGGCGCCGGCAAGACCACCTCCACCGGCAAGCTGTGCCGGGTGATCCGGGAGATGGGCAGGAAGAAGATCCTGGTGGTGAGCTGTGACGTGTACCGCCCCGCCGCCATCGACCAGTTGAAGACCGTGGCGGCCCAGGCCGAGGTGGAGTTCTTCCCTTCCTCCGCCGAGCAGAAGCCCGCTGCCATCGCCACGGCCGCCCTGGATTACGCCCGCAAGCACCTGTTCGACGTGCTCATCGTCGACACCGCCGGCCGCCTCCACGTGGACGCGGCCATGATGGACGAGATCAAGGACCTGCACGCCCTGCTCAAGCCCATCGAGACCCTGTTCGTGGTGGACGCCATGCAGGGCCAGGACGCGGTGAACACGGCCAAGGCCTTCAACGACGCCCTGCCCCTCACCGGCGTCATCCTCACCAAGCTGGACGGTGACGCCCGGGGCGGCGCCGCCCTGTCGGTGCGGCACATCACCGGCAAGCCCATCAAGCTGGTGGGCGTGGGGGAGAAACTTTCCGGCATTGAGGTCTTCCACCCGGAGCGCATGGCCAGCCGGGTGTTGGGCATGGGCGACGTGCTGTCCCTCATCGAAGAGGCCCAGCGCTCGGTGGACCACGCCGAGGCCATGAAGACGGTGCAGAAGCTCAAGAGCGGCAAGGGCTTCGACCTGGAGGACTTCAAGGCCCAGATGCAGCAGATGAAGAAGCTGGGGGGCCTGTCCTCCCTGGTGGACAAGCTGCCCGGGGCGGGCAAGATCGGCGCCGGGGAACTGGCCCAGGGGGAAAAGCAGATGGCCCGCATCGAGGGCATCATCAACTCCATGACCCCGGAGGAACGACGCAAGCCGGAAATCCTCAAGGCCAGCCGCAAGCGGCGCATCGCCGCCGGCGCCGGGGTCCAGGTCCAGGACGTGAACCGCCTGCTCAACCAGTTCGAGCAGGCCCAGAAGATGATGAAATCCATGGGCAAGGGGGGCCTGGCCAAGATGATGCGCGGCATGAAGGGGATGATGCCTGGCATGTGAGGCCAACCAGTCAAACCAGGGTTGCGGCGTCACGGTTTTTTTGTAATCTGAAAATCCCCGCCCCCACCATGGAGATGACCATGAAAACCGTATTTCCCCTGGCCCTGCTGCTCATCGCCGCCCTGCCCGCCTGGTCCGCCGGTGACCCGGCTGCCGGCCAGGTGAAGGCCACCGCCTGCATGCTCTGCCACGGTAGCAAGGATTTCCCCGGCACCTTTTTCACCCTGCAACTGGCCGGCCGCAACGCCGACAAGCTGACCATCAAGACCAACAAGTACCGCAGCGGCAAACTGCTCCACCCCATCATGAACGTGTTCACCGTGGGTCTGAAGGACCAGGACGTGGAAGACATCTCCGCCTATTACCAGGGCCTGGGCAAGCCGGCCCTGGTTTCGCCCTTCTTCGTCATCAAGGGCGACGACTGAGCAGGTTCAGCGTCGGTCAACCCGGGGCCCGGCCTGGCCCCGCGGCGAGGTTGAAGGGATGACATTGGACGTATAAATTGCCTGGCTTAAAGCTTCGTACAACGACACAGCCAGGAGTCTACCCATGCATAAATCCCTTCCGGCCCTGCTCCTGGGCCTCTTCCTCACCCAGTCCACCGTGCCCGCCCACGCCTTCCTGGGCATCAAGCTGGGCAGCGACGACAAGGAAAACAGCGACAACCCCACCCCCGGTGGCGCCGGCCCCGACGGGGCCACAGGCGAGTCCGCCAAGCTGGAGAAGTGCGACAAGCCCTACGGCACCCTGGCCGTGGCCGAACCCCAGGACTACGTGGGCCAGGCCCTGATGAGCTACGGCCTGCCCTCCCCCGTGGGCCTCATCCGCATGATGGTCCAGCAGTCCAACTGTTTCGTGGTGGTGGAACGGGGCCGGGCCATGAAGAACCTCATGCAGGAAAGGGAACTGGCCAGCAGCGGCATGCTCCGCTCCGGCTCCAACATGGGCGGCGGCCAGATGGTGACCGCCGACTACGTGCTCACCCCCGACGTGGTGTTCTCCAACAAGGACGCCGGCGGCATGGGTGCCGCCCTGGGCGGTCTGTTCGGCGTGGGCGGCGCCCTGCTGGCGGCCGGCCTCAAGTTCAAGGAAGCCCAGACCAGCATGCTGCTGGCCGACGCCCGCTCCAGCCTCCAGGTGGCGGCCGCCCAGGGCATGGCCAAGAAGACCGACTTCAGCCTGGGGGGCCTGGGCCTGGTGGGGGGCGTGGTGGGCGGCTTCGGCGCCTACGAGAACACGGCGGAAGGCAAGGTGGTGGCGGCCAGCTTCCTGGACAACTGGAACAACATCGTCCGCTCCATCCGCAACAACCCGCAACTGGCCCGCACCGACATCAACCTGAAGGCGGAATCCAGCAAACCTGCCAAGGCCGGGTCCGTGTTCAACGAAGGGGATGTGATCACCGGCAAGATCGCCGGCCTCAAGGTCTATGCCAGCCCGGACAAGAAAGCCAAGCTGGTGGCCACCCTCAAGAAGGGCGAGGAATTGGTCTTCACCGGCCAGGAGGAAGGGGGATTCTTGTCCGTGGAAGGCAATGACGGCGGAGGCTGGGTGGACAAGAACATGGTGAAGAAGCCCTGATCCCACGGCGGAGACGGCAGCTTCCGTCCTCCGCCGGACCCTGATGCGGTTCGCTGCGCTCACCGCATCCTACGAAAGTGTCGCGTAGGATGCGGTGAGGCACGAACCACATCGACCTCCGCGCAAATTCAAAGATCCGCCAACACCTTGATGTGGGCCGCCACGCTGCGGCCCAGTGAACTCAGGTCGTAGCCCCCTTCCAGCACCGAGACGATGCGGTTTTCGGCGTGGCGGGCGGCCACCCCCATCATCTGCTCGGTGATCCAGATGTAGTCCGATTCCATGAGGCCGAACTGGCCCATGTCGTCTTCCCGGTGGGCGTCGAAGCCGGCGGAGATGAACAGCATCTGGGGCCGGTGGGCCTCCAGGCGGGGCAGCACCTTTTCCTCGAACACTTCCCGGTAGCGCTTGCCCGTGGTGCCCGCCGGCAGGGGCACGTTGACGATGTGCTCGCTCGCGGTATCGGCGCCGCTGAAGGGGTAGAAGGGATGCTGGAAGGTGGAGCAGAGCATGGCCCGGGGATCGTCCTTGAAGATGTCCTCGGTGCCGTTGCCGTGGTGCACGTCGAAATCCACCACGGCCACCCGTTCCAGGCCGTGGACGGCCAGGGCGTGGGCGGCGGCCACGGCCACGTTGTTGAACAGGCAGAAGCCCATGGCCTGATTGCGGGTGGCGTGGTGTCCGGGCGGCCGGCAGGCCACGAAGGCGTTGCGGACTTCGCCGCGCATCACCCGGTCCACCGCCATGACCGCGCCGCCGGCGGCATGGTAGGCGGCAGCCAGGGAATGGGGATTCATGAGGGTGTCGTGGTCCAGTTCCGCCACCCCCTCGTAGGGTGAATTGGCCTCGATGCGGTCGATGTAGTCGGCGTCATGGACCCGCAGCAGGTGGCTGCGGTGCACCAGGGGTGCGTCGTGATGTTCCAGGTAATCGAACAGGTGGGCGGCGTGGAGCCGGTCCTCGATGGCACGCAGCCGGGCGGGACTTTCGGGGTGCCAGTGGCCCATGTCGTGCTTGCGGCATTCAGGATGGGTGATGTATGCGGTATTCATGGCGGGGTAGAGTAGCGCCTTAGGCAATCGGCATGAACCACTATACGCCGGGGAGGATGGCGAGGACACGCCGCCTGGCCTATGATGCAAAGCAGCAATTCGCTACCAACAACACGAGCGAGACATGGCACAACACTACCTGCACCCCCTCTTCAATCCCCGATCCGTCGCCGTCTTCGGCGTCAGCGAAAAGGAGGAATCCGTCGCCGGAACGTTGTTCCGCAACATGCGCAAGTCCGGCTTCACCGGGCCCGTCTATCCGGTGAACACCAAGCACGACGTGATCTACGGCGAACATTGCTATCGCTCCGCCGCCGACCTGCCGGAAACCCCGGATCTGGCCCTCATCGCCACCCCGGCCACCACGGTGGCCCAGATCCTGGAGGACTGCGGCAACCGGGGCGTCCACCACGCCATCGTGCTGTCGGCAGGCTTCCGGGAGATCGGCGCGGCCGGCGTGGCCCTGGAGGAATCCATCCTGGCCGTGGCCCGGAAACACGACATCCGCTTCATCGGCCCCAACTGCCTGGGCATCCAGCGGCCGGCCATCGGGCTGAACGCCACCTTCAGCCAGGGTGCCACCCTGGCCGGCGACCTGGCCCTGGTGTCCCAGTCCGGCGCCCTGTGCACCTCCATGCTGGACTGGGCGGAGGCCAACGGCATCGGCTTCTCCAGCGTCATATCCACCGGCGCCTCGGCGGACCTGGATTTCGGCGAGATCCTGGACTACCTGGCCTACGACCCGGCCACCAAGGGCATCCTGCTCTACATCGAGGGCATCCGCGACGCCCGCCGCTTCATGAGCGCCCTGCGCGCCACCTCCCGCTTCAAGCCGGTGGTGCTGGTGAAGGTGGGCCGCCACGAGGCGGGCTCCAAGGCGGTCCAGTCCCACACCGGCGCCCTGGTGGGCTCCGACGCGGTGTTCGACGCCCTGGTGCGGCGGGCCGGGGTGGTGCGGGTGAACACCATCCTGCAACTGTTCTCCTGCGCCCAGGCCCTGTCCACCCACGTGAAGCCCACCGGCAACCGGCTGGCCATCGTCACCAACGGCGGCGGCCCCGGCGTCATGGCCACCGACCGGGCGGTGGACCTGGGCGTGCGCCTGGCGGAACTGGCCCCGGGCACGGTCACCCGCCTCAACGAGGTGCTGCCCCCCACCTGGTCCCACGGCAATCCGGTGGACATCATCGGTGATGCCCCCGCCGACCGCTATCTGCATGCCGTGCGGGCCTGTCTCCAGGACGACGGCGTGGACGGCGTGCTGGTCATGCTCACGCCCCAGGCCATGTCCCGGCCCACCGAAGCGGCCGACGCGGTCATCGAGGTGGCCAAGGAATCCAGCAAACCCGTCATCACCTGCTGGATGGGCCAGGCCCAGGTGGTGGAGGGCCGCATGCACTTCAAGGAGGCCCGCATCCCCTACTTCACCACCCCGGAGCCGGCGGTGGAGGTGTTCTCCTTCCTGTCCGCCTTCTACGACAACCAGCGCCAGCTCATGCAGACCCCGGGGCCCCTGTCCCAGGAGGCCGAACCCGACGTGGAAGGGGCCCGGCTGATCATCGAGGGCGCCCTGGCCCAGGGCCGCCATCTGCTCAACGAGGTGGAATCCAAGGCCCTGCTATCGGCCTTCCGCATACCCGTGGCCCAGACCCTCATCGCCCGCAACCCCACCGAAGCCATGCTCATGGCCCAGCAGATGGGTTTCCCGGTGGCCATGAAGATCAATTCCCCGGACATCACCCACAAGTCCGACGTGCACGGCGTGCGCCTGGGCCTGTCCAGCGGCCAGGCGGTGCGCTCCGCCTTCGGCGAGATGCTCACCGAGGTGAAGCGCAAGCGGCCCGACGCCACCCTGGACGGGGTGGTCATCGAGCCCATGGTCAGCCGCCCCCACGCCCGGGAAGTGCTGCTGGGCATGACTTCCGACCCGGTACTGGGCCCGGTCATCGTCTTCGGGGCCGGCGGCGTGGACGTGGAAGCCTTCCAGGACCGGGCGGTGACCCTGCCCCCCCTGAACCGCTTCCTGGCCCGGGACCTGATCAACCGCACCCGGGTGGCCACCCTGCTGGGCCCCTTCCGCAACCGGCCGGCCGCCGACCTGGACGGCCTGGAATCCATCCTGCTGCGCCTGTCGGAAATGGTCTGCGAACTGCCCTGGCTGTCCGAACTGGACATCAACCCCCTGCTGGTGGACGAGCACGGCGCCCTGGCCCTGGACGCCCGCATCATCATCGCTCCCCGGGTGCCCACGGCGGACCGCTATGGCCACATGGCCATCCACCCCTATCCGGCCCACCTGGTCACCCACTGGCAGTTGCCCAACGGGTCCGACGTGGTGATCCGGCCCATCCGCCCGGAGGATGCGGAACTGACCCAGAGCTTCGTGCGCAGCCTGTCCGAGGAGACCAAGTACTTCCGCTACATGGATGCCGTGCGGGAACTGTCCCACGCCATGCTGGTGCGCCTGACCCAGATCGACTACACCCGGGAGATGGCCCTGCTGGCCACCACCGAACAGGACGGCAAGGAAGTGGAACTGGGCGTGGCCCGGTACGCCATCAATCCGGACGGGGAATCCTGTGAATTCGCCCTGGTGGTCAACGACCAATGGCAGAAGCAGGGCATCGGCCACAAGCTCATGGACGTGCTGATGGACGTGGCCCGCTCCAAAGGCCTGCGGGTCATGGACGGGGAAGTGCTGAAGACCAACCGGCGCATGCTCAAGCTGTCGGAAAGCCTGGGCTTCCGCATCGAAGCCCATCCGGAGGACGACGGCATCCGCAGGATCTCCCGGGAACTGTGACCCCGGCCCCTCCGACAGGCTCCCAGGAGCCTGCGCGGCAGAGGGTCTGACCAGCCATTCCATCCCGCAATGATGGTCTAGGTGCTGCTGTACGGCTACGCCACGGGGGCATTCTTCTCGCGCGAGCTCGCCAGGAAACGGCTCGAAGACGTGGCCTTCCGGGTGCCCGGGGCGGGCAATTTTCCGGCGCATCGCACGCTGTGCGGCTTTCGCACCCTGCATCTTGAGGAACTGGCGGCGCTGTTCGTGCAGGTGGTGAAGCTGGCCGGGAATGGGGCCCGGTCAAGCTTGGCACGATTGCGGTGGATGGCACCAAGGTCAAGGCCGATGCCCCGCGCCACAAGGCGATGAGCTACAAGCGGATGGTGCAGGCGGAGACCGAATTGAAGGGGCAAATCGCTGCCCTGATCGAGGGTGCCCGCCAGGCCGATGAAAGCGCACGGAACGAGCCGGAGCGCACGGCATGGCCGCCCAGCAGGATGTAATGGACCCCTTGGGCCGGCAGTGCCCGGCGGACTTCAATCAGGTCGCTTTGCATGCTGCTGGAACCAGGCCTGGCGCTGACGTTGCTTCTCCATATCCATGGTTTCGAAAAAGGCATGGGTACCGCGAAACACGCCCCGGGCCTTGAAATCGGGCATACCGGGCAAGCGCCTCATGGCGTCCAGCCGAACACCCCGTTCCAGGGCATCCTGGGGGCTTGTCGCGAACTCCGTCCAGCGGGCATTCCGACCACGCACATCCGTCGATTCTTTCGACGTCCCGCCAGGGCGGCGGGAGGGCAGCCCAGGCCCAGCAGCCCACCCGCTCGGGCTCACACCACCTCCGCCTCCATCACCTGCTCGAAGGCGATCCGCCCGTCCACCACGTCCACCCGGATGATGTCCTTGGCCTGACGCTCCAGATATGGCAGCGAACAATCTCTTAAATTCCCCGGGTTGAAGTACACACAAACGCGCTATAGAGTCCGCCAGCCAGGGTGGAGACAACAAATCCGTGAATTACACGTCCAGCACAGAGCAAGAAACCCGGGGTCATTTGATCGACCAGGACTTGGCACGTGCTGGCTGGAATGCGGCGAAACGGACCCTCATCGAAGAATTTTCTGTAGGAATCCAATCGGATGATCCACGCAATCACCCGGAATTTGCGGACTACGCCCTCCTGGGTAGCGATGGAACCCCCATTGCCATTGTTGAAGCCAAACGCAGCAGCCGCGACGAGTTGGCCGGCAAACGCCAAGCCTCCGACTACGCCGACCGGATTTCGGCCCGCTTCGGCCAGGATCCTTTCATCTTCCTGACCAACGGCCAGACCATTCAGTTTTGGGATCGGGAGCGATATCCCCTGAGAAAGATTGCCGGCTTTTACACCCGTGATGATCTGGAGCGCCTACGCCACCAGAGGCATTTCGCCGAAGCATTCGGTGCAATTACGATCAACCCCGACATCGCAGGGCGCGACTATTGGTCCAGCCATCATGCTTTCCGCAATCAATCCCGCAGGTGAAGCGCGCGTGAGCAATCTGAACAAGCTGCTGAATCTGGCCGAACGCGGAACCAGGGAATCCAAGGCTGAGTACGCCAAGCAGCAAGGCCTCTTGAAGGGCCGTGAGCGTAAGCGACTGCAACGGGGCGAGCCCCGCCATACCCAGGCCGAGGTCACCGCCTTTGCCAAAGGGTATCGGGATGACCTAATGGCGTCTGAGCCCTATCACGAGGTCCACCAGGTTTTGGCCAGTGCATTGTTGGATCAAGCCCGGCTTGATGCCTGGCAGGCGGAATTGGGATTGGTAACATGACTGACAACACGCCAGCCTCCCTCACCCCCGCCCCCACCGGCTACGCCGACTGGCTGGCCGACCTGAAAACCCGCATCCACAACGCCCAGCAGCGCGCGGCGCTGGCGGTCAATCGGGAACTGGTGTTGCTGTACTGGCAGATCGGGCGGGACATCCTGGCGCGGCAGGCGGAGCAGGGCTGGGGCGCGAAGGTGATTGAGCGGCTGGCCCATGATTTGCGCACTGCCTTTCCCGACATGAAGGGGTTTTCCCGCGCCAATCTGATGTATATGCGGGCCTTTGCCGAGGCCTGGCCGGATGCCGAAATCGTCCAACAGGCTGTTGGACAATTGCCCTGGGGCCATAACCTGGTGCTGCTGACCCGCCTGAAAGACCCGCGCCAGCGCCTGGCCTACGCCGAGGCCGCCGTGACCCACGGCTGGTCGCGCAATGTGCTGAACATTCAGATTGAGGCCCGGCTGTTGGATCGCACTGGTCAGGCCGTCACCAATTTCGAGGCGCGTTTGCCCAAGCCGCAATCCGATCTGGCTCGGGAATCCTTGAAAGACCCGTACCGTTTCGACTTTCTGGGTATTGGTGATGAGGCGGGTGAGCAAGAGATCGAAACCGCCCTGGTGTAGCACGTCACCGAATTTCTGCTGGAACTGGGGGCAGGCTTCGCCTTCGTCGGGCGTCAGGTGCTGCTGGAGGTGGGTGGGGATGATTTCTTCATCGACCTCTTGTTCTATCACCTCAAGCTGCGCTGCTACGTGGTGATCGAACTCAAGGCAGGCAAGTTCAAGCCGGAGCATCTGGGGCAGTTGGGCTTTTATCTCACTGCGGTGGATCGGCAGGTGAAAAACGAGCAGGACAACCCGACCATCGGCCTATTGCTATGCAAGAGCAAGAATAAGGTGGTGGCCGAATATGCCTTGGGCGACAAATCCCAGCCCATGGGCATCGCCGAATACAAGCTGCTCGAATCCCTGCCCGCCGAACTGCAGACCAGTCTGCCCAGCATCGAGCAGATTGAACGGGAGTTGGGAGACGTGGGGGAGACGAAATGAACGATGCTTTGTTAAGGAAGCACATCCAGTCCTATCTGTCCCATCTCAAGAAAAACCCTGAAAAAAACAGGGCTGATCTGGAAGGCGGATCCAATCGAAGTGGGGGGAGTGTCTTGTGAGCGACATGTAAGGTTTGAAGTCGCGAATCTCAAACCAGCCGTTCTTGCCAATATTCCGGCTGCCGATGCAGATTCATCACCGCGACTATCCAGATGTGGTTTTCCTCCACCGCGTAGAGCACACCATAAGGAAAGCGATGTACCAAAGCGCGCCGAATCTCGCCGTCCAACACCTGCCAGGCCTGGGGGTAGGCCAGAATGCGTTGAATCGCGGCCCGGACCTCGGTGGTGAAATCCAGTCCAAGCCCCGGCGCGCGTTCTTCGTAGTACGCGATAGCTTCCAGAAACTCCGCTTCCGCCTCCGGGTGGAAGTCGAAGTTCATTTCGCGTAAAGCAGGCGTATCCGCTCGAACACGGCTTCGCCAGCCACTGCTTCCACCTGTCCAGAGCGAAGTTCATCCAGTCGGCGATGCGCCACAGATGCCCAAGCCCTATCTACCTCAGTCTCCGGTGGATTGAGACTGGACAGCAGGTTTTCCACCATGCGGGTGCGCTCTTCCACCGGCAGGGAAACTGCTTCGGCAATCAATTCGCTGGTTTTCATTTGGCCTCCTTGAACCAAGCCCAAGTCGAGTCTATCAGCCAGTTTGAGTACTGCCCACGCAGGTCAGTATGAAACGCCCGCTTGAACGCAGGCGTTCCACACTCGGACGATGGCTCACACCACCTCCGCCTCCATCACCTGCTCGAAGGCGATCCGCCCGTCCACCACGTCCACCCGGATGATGTCCTTGGGGGCGAAGCGGCCGGAGAGGATTTCCTTGGCCAGGGGGTTTTCGATCTGCTGCTGGATGGCCCGCTTCAGGGGCCGGGCGCCGAACACCGGGTCGAAGCCTTCCCGGGCCAGTTCCAGCAGGGCCGCATCGCTGACTTCCAGCTTCATGTCCATCTGGGCCACGCGCTTTTCCAGGTAGCGGAGCTGGATGCGGGCGATGTTGGCGATGTGTTCCTCGCCCAGGCTGTGGAACACCACCACCTCGTCGATGCGGTTGATGAACTCCGGGCGGAAGTAGGTCTTCACCTCCCCCCATCACCGCTAGCTTGACCACCTGGTAGTCGTCGCCGGCCATGCCCTGGATCATCTGGCTGCCCAGGTTGCTGGTCATGACGATGACCGTGTTCTTGAAGTCCACGGTGCGGCCCTGGCCGTCGGTCATGCGGCCGTCGTCCAGCACTTGCAGCAGCACGTTGAACACGTCCGGGTGGGCCTTCTCCACCTCGTCCAGCAGGATCACCGAGTAGGGCTTGCGCCGCACGGCCTCCGTCAGGTAGCCGCCTTCCTCATAGCCCACGTAGCCGGGGGGCGCGCCGATGAGGCGGGCCACGGAGTGCTTCTCCATGAACTCGCTCATGTCCACGCGGATCAGGTGGTCCTGGGAATCGAACAGGAACTCGGCCAGGGCCTTGCACAGCTCGGTCTTGCCCACGCCGGTGGGGCCCAGGAAGAGAAAGCTGCCGTAGGGCCGGTTGGGGTCGGACAGGCCGGCCCGGGAGCGGCGGATGGCATCACTCACCAGGCGCACGGCCTCATCCTGGCCCACGACTTTTTGGTGAATGCGCTCTTCCATGGCCAGCAGCTTGTCCCGCTCGCCCTGGACCAGCTTGGATACGGGGATGCCGGTGGCGCGGGAAACCACTTCGGCGATTTCCTCGGCGCCCACCTGGGTGCGCAGCAGCTTGAATTCGGTCTTGCCCTCGCCCACGGCCTCCGCCTGCTTCAAGCGGGCTTCCAGGGCCGGCAGCTTGCCGTACTGGATCTCGGCCACCTTGTCGAACTGGCCCTTGCGTTGCAGGTCGGCCATCTGGGCGCGCAGGTGGTCGATTTCCTCCTTCACGTGGGCACTGCCCTGGACCGTGGCCTTCTCGGCCTTCCAGACTTCCTCCAGGTCGGCGTATTCCTTTTCCAGCTTGCGGATCTCGTCTTCCAGCAGGGACAGGCGCTTCTTCGAGGCCTCGTCTTTTTCCCGCTTCACCGCTTCCCGCTCGATCTTGAGCTGGATGAGGCGCCGGTCCAGCTTGTCCATGACTTCGGGCTTGGAGTCGATTTCCATCTTGATGCGGCTGGCGGCCTCGTCGATGAGGTCGATGGCCTTGTCCGGCAGGAAGCGGTCGGTGATGTAGCGGTGGCTGAGTTCCGCCGCGGCGACGATGGCCGGGTCGGTGATGTCCACCCCGTGGTGCAGTTCGTACTTCTCCTGCAGGCCGCGCAGGATGGCGATGGTGGCTTCCACGCTGGGCTCGTCCACCAGCACCTTCTGGAAGCGGCGCTCCAGGGCGGCGTCCTTTTCGATGTACTTGCGGTATTCGTCCAGGGTGGTGGCGCCGATGCAGTGCAGTTCACCCCGGGCCAGGGCCGGCTTGAGCATGTTGCCGGCGTCCATGGCGCCCTCGGCCTTGCCGGCCCCCACCATGGTGTGCAGCTCGTCGATGAACAGGATGATGCGGCCTTCGTCTTGCCCGACTTCCTTCAACACAGCCTTCAGGCGCTCCTCGAACTCGCCGCGATACTTGGCGCCGGCCAGCAGGCCCGCCATGTCCAGCACCAGCACCCGCTTGCCCTTCAGGGTTTCCGGCACCTCGCCGTTGATGATGCGCTGGGCCAGACCTTCGACGATGGCGGTCTTGCCCACCCCGGGTTCGCCGATGAGCACCGGGTTGTTCTTGGTGCGCCGTTGCAGGACCTGGATGGCCCGGCGGATCTCGTCGTCCCGGCCGATCACCGGATCCAGCTTGCCCTGGCGGGCCCGCTCGGTGAGGTCCAGGGTGTACTTGGCCAGGGCTTGCCGCTGGCCTTCCGCTTCCTGGCTGTCCACCCCCTCGCCGCCGCGCACTTCGCTGATGGCGGCCTCCAGGGCCTTGCGGGTGGCGCCGTTCTCCTTGAGCAGGCGGCCGGCCTCGCCCTTGTCGTCCACGGCGGCCAGCAGGAACAGTTCGCTGGCGATGAACTGGTCGCCCCGCTTGCTGGCTTCCTTGTCGGTGAGGTTGAACAGGTTGACCAGTTCCTTGGAGGGCTGGATGTCGCCGCCGGTGCCTTCCACCTTGGGCAGCCGGTTCATGGCGTTCTGCAGGGCGGCCACCAGGCTGGGAAGGCGGACGCCGGCCTTTTGCAGGATGGGCCGGGCGGAGCCGCCTTCCTGGTTGATCAGGGCGGCCAGCAGGTGCACCGGCTCGATGTAGGCGTTGTCGTTGCCCAGGGCCAGGCTCTGGGCGTCCTGGATGGCGGACTGGAACGGGGTGGTGAGTTTGTCGAAACGCATGTCTTGCTCCCAAATCGGATGATTGCCTCCCAAATGGGGAATCCGGGGACGATTTCAACTCCTCGACGGGGGGGAATTACAATGGCCCCATGAATATAGACCTGGAAAAAGCCCGCGCCGCCCACGTGCGCGCGGCCCTGGACGAGGATGTGGGCGCCGGCGACCTCACCGCGCGACTGGTCCCCGAGGAGACGGCCGGCCATGCCCGGGTGATCACCCGGGAAGACGGGGTGCTGTGCGGCACCGCCTGGTTCGCGGACTGTTTCCGGGCCCTGGATCCGGCCGTGGCGATCGCCTGGCAGGCGGCCGACGGCGCCCCCATCCGCGCCGGCCAGAGCCTGTGCGAGATCGAAGGCCCGGCCCGGGCCCTGCTCACCGCCGAACGGCCCGCCCTCAACTTCCTGCAGACCCTGTCGGCCGTGGCCACGGAGACCCGCCGCTACGTGGCGGCCGTGGCCGGCACCCGGGCGAGGATCTACGACACCCGCAAGACCCTGCCGGGCCTGCGCCTGGCCCTCAAGTACGCGGTGAAATGCGGCGGCGGCGAAAACCAGCGCATGGGCCTCTACGACGGGATCCTCATCAAGGAAAACCACATCGCCGCCGCCGGGGGCATCGCCCCGGCCCTGGCGGCGGCCTTTCGGCTGGCCGGCCCCGGGGTCAGCGTGCAGGTGGAAGTGGAAACCCTGGACCAACTGGAGGAGGCCCTTCAGGCTGGTGCGAAGCTGATCCTGCTGGACAACTTCGACCTGGCGGGCATGGCCGAGGCGGTTCGCCGTACCGCCGGCCGGGCCGCCCTGGAGGCTTCCGGCGGCATCACGCTGGAAACGGTGCGGGCCATCGCCGAAACCGGCGTGGACCGGATTTCCATCGGCAGCCTGACCAAATCGGTACGGGCAATGGATTTATCGATGCGCTTTGTCTGAAGCTCTCTGGGAAGCAGGACCGAGCCGGCCTCAGTGGATACGCGGGGCGGTCTGGTCATTGGGAAAGCCGCTGCGCATTTCCTCGGCCGTGGCGTCCCGGATGGACACCACGGTGGCGGCCACCACGCAGGGCTTGCCGGCCAGGGGGTTGTTGCCGTCCAGGGTCACGGTGCCGTCCTGGATCTCCACCACCCGGAAGGTGAGGATGTCACCGGCATCGTTCTGCATTTCCGCCTGGGCGCCGATGCTGCGCAGCATCGGCGGCAGATTTTCCAGATCTTCCTGGATGATGAGGTCCGGGTCTGCATCGCCGAAGGCTTCTTCCGGTGGCACCCGGGCTTCCACCTGGTCTCCTTCCCGCTTGCCTTCCAGGGCCCGTTCCACCGAGGCGAACAGGCCGCTGTTGCCACCCTGGACGTAGCCGGTGGGCATGTCCTGCTGGCCGAAGATGTTGCCGTGCTCGTCGAGCACGGAATAGGTGATGTAGACCACCTTGCCGGCGCAGATGACTTGTTCGCTCATTGCACTCTCCAAGAGAAAGCGGAGGAGTTTATCAGGCCGCGGACATCGGGCCGATCATGCGCGATCGGCGCCTTTGATGCGGTTCGCTTCGCTCACCACATCCTACGCGATGCCCACGCCCGTCCGCAGGGTGCGGTGAGGCACGAACCCCACCAGACTCAGCCGGCCTGGAGCGGCACCACGTCCAGGTCCACCTGGATCTCGGTGGGCCCTTCCACTTCCCAGGTGAGGGTGATTTCCACGGCCTGCATGATCTTCTCGAAGCCGGCTTCCGACTGGGAGACGGTCATGTGGGGCTGGACCTTGATGCGGGCCGGCAGGTTGCTGGCCAGGCGCACGGCGCCGCCCAGGTAGTGGTCTTCCAGGCTGACTTCCTGGAGGCCGGTCCAGGCGAAGGACTGGCCGAAGCCGCCGGGGATGGTGGGTTTGCCGTCCTCGCCGTTGATCACGTAGCGGCCGGCGGGGCCGTCGCAGCAGGGGATGGCCAGGTTGAGGCGGCTGCTGA
This sequence comes from Thiobacillus denitrificans, assembly GCA_020723405.1. GTDB lineage: Bacteria > Pseudomonadota > Gammaproteobacteria > Burkholderiales > Thiobacillaceae > PFJX01. The sequence goes on from DYIY01000023.1 coordinate 17,634, forward strand.
GCCGGCCCCGGCCCACGGCCTTGAGGGCCACGCTGACCCGGTTGTCCTTGACGGTGTAGATCTTGGCCACCCGGGTTTCGCCGGCCTGGCCCATGCACAGCACGGCGCCGCCCTGTACCACGCTGCTGGCGTATTCCACCGGCCGCTTGGCGTCATAGTCGGTCCAGGACTCGATGAACAGGCCCCGGCTGCGGGTGTCCGGAGTCAGGTCCTCGGGCTTGATCTCGTGCTTGAAGCGCACCACGTCGTGGGCCGAGGCGATGCCCTCGCCGTCGTGCTCCTTGGCCTGGCCGCTGGCGGCCTTGTGGTGGTAGTGCTCCGCGTAGCGCTTCAGGGTATCGCCGAAGTTCTGGGCCAGCACGTAGCTGGACAATTCGATGAGGGCGGCGTCCTTGTCCGGGCGCAGCACGGCCTGCAGGGCCAGGCTGCTCATGAACACCTCTTCGATGCCGTCCAGGTCCAGGTCGCCGGTGGCGCTGGCCGGGCGGGTCTGGAGGGCGTCCAGCCGCCGTTCCAGTTGCAGCATGGCGTGCCACACGGCCCGGCGCAGGTGGGGCAGGTAGATGCCGCCGAACAGGCCGTGCCAGTAGGCGTCGTTGGCCTGGGCTTCGTGGAGCAGTTCCACCAGATCCTGGCGCACCAGGGCGTCGGGCAGGCTGGACAAGCGGGCCGACAGGCCCAGCATGCGCTTGTGGGCCCAGTTGGCTTCCGGGTAGCGGGTGAGGAAGTTCTTCCAGATGCCGCCCCGGATGAAGGGCCGGTCCCGTTCCAGCACGCCCTCGTGCTGGGCGGCGTGGATGAGTTCCGCATAGCGGCGGGCGGCGGGGGCCGGCAGGGTCCATTCGCCCATTTCGCTGTAGGACACGGTGGGCAGGTAGACCACCCCCCGGGAGCGGGCTTCCCGGTGGTAGTCCTGGAAGTGGGCGCTCTTGATGAGCTTGGAGGCCAATACGCCTTCGATGAAGTCCTTGAGCCAGCCCCGCTCATAGACCCAATTGTAGGTTTCGGGCCAGATGCCGAACTTCTCGATGTCGTCGAAGTAGATGGCTGCCGACTGGCCGCTCTCGTCGGCCAGGGTTTCGATATAGGCCACGGCTTCGCTGGCCGGGGCGAAGGGCAGCCGGTAGCGCAGGGCTTCGGAGATGGGGAACAGGTCCAGGCGGCGGCCGTCCTCTTCGGTGGTGTGGTAGCCGTTGAGCTGGCTGCGCTCGGCACCGGCGCAGAGGAAGTGGTAGTCGTCCACCATCACGTAACGGATGCCGGAGTCCGCCAGGGCGGGCACCACGGTGGCCTCCCAGACCCGCTCGGTGAGCCAGGCCCCCTGGGGGCGGCAGAGGAAATACTGCTCCAGCCGGTCGGACATGGCGGCCAGCTGGCTCATGCGGTCCCGGTAGGGAATCACCGCCAGCACCGGCTCCATGTCGCCGGCGCCGAAGAATTCCACCTGGCCCCGCTCGGCCATCTGGCGCAGCAGGGCCATGTCCTCGGGCTTGTGGGTCATGAGCCATTCCAGGAGCCAGCCGGAGGAATGGAGGGCGAAACGGAATTCCGGGTACTGGAAGACGGTTTCCAGAAAGGGCTTGTAGCAGCGCTGGTGGGCGTCTTCCATGACTTCCGGGAAGTTGCCGACGGGCTGGTGGGCGTGGACGCCGAGGAGCAGGGAAACGGATTGGGCCATGTTGAATCGCGTGGTGTGTTGATCGGGTTGCCGGGAGGTCAGCTCACGCCCCGGCGCATGACGCCGCCGGCTTCCATGCCGCCGCCGCCGTGGCAGAGGGGGCGGTCCAGGTAGGCGGGAGGCGTGACCGCCAGGGTTTCATAGAGGCGTTTCAGTTTCTGCCGGTACACCCGGTCGAAGCTCTGCACCGCGTCGGCCGGGTTGTAGTCACCGAACCACCAGAACCAGTCGGAACTCTCGCAGGACCGCAGCAGGGGCTCGGCGGCGGCCTGGCGCTCGGCCGGGGCGGCGTCGAAGGCCTGCTTGGCCGCCACCAGCCAATCCCAGCCCCGGTTCTTGGCCGGGTCGCCCATCCAGGTGGTGAAGTCGCCGTAGACCCAGCTTCCCGCCACCAGGCGTTCCAGGGGCCGGGGGGCGTCGGGGTAGAGCTCCAGATAGTCCCGGAAGGTGGTGGCACGGATGCCCGGCATGGCCTGGAGGGCTTCGTAGAGGCCCGAGAGGAAGAAGAAGCCGTTGTAGGGGTAGTACTCCCAGGCGTTTTCGCCATCCAGGATGACGCTCACCACCGGGTTGGGACCGGGAGCATGCCGGCGCACTTCATCCAGGGCGTGGACGAAGTGGCGGATGGCGTCGGCGCCAAACCAGCCCTTGTATTCGAAGCCGATCAGGTCCGACAGGTGGTCGTCGCGGAAGAACAGGGCCGTTTCGCAGCCGGGTAGCCGGTAGGGGGTGGTGGACCAGGCCGCCTTCTGGGACAGGTCGGCGCCGGCGGCGGCCAGGCTGTGGCGCAGCACCCCTTCGCCGGTGGCCGCCCACTGCACGCCGGCCTGGCCCAGAACCCGCAGGGCCCCGTCCGACACCCCGCCCTCGGCGGGCCAGACGCCGCAGGGGGGCTTGCCGAAGCGGTCGGCGTGGTCGGCCAGGGCGGCCTCCACGTGGGCCCGGGCCCGGGCTGCACCACCGGGATAGGCGGGAGCCGCCGGCAGGGGCAGGTCGGGCCGGGCTTCCCGGGCGGTTTTGAAGTCCAGCAGCAGGGGCAGGATGGGATGGCTGTGGGGGGTGGTGGACAGTTCGATCTGGCCCTTTTCCGCCAGCCGGCGATAGCGGGGCAGCAGGTCGGTGAGGGTCTCGCCGTAGAGGTCGAACAGGGCGCGCCGGTCGGCCAGGGTGTAGCCCTCCCCCTTGTGCATGAGTTCCATGAGGTCGGGCCGGGTGCGGCGCAGGGCCTCGCCGGTCCAGGCCAGGTGGTACCAGGTCACCAGGTCGGCCAGGTATTGGCCGGACAGGTAGTCGAGACCGGCGTCGCCGCTTTCCGCCACCGTCTTCCACAGGGTGTAGAGGCGCCGGTAGGCCGGGAAGGGCTCCAGCATGGTGGGGTGGTTGACCTTGAAGCATTGGGCCAACAGGTCCTGCCGGGCGGCCCGGTCCAGGCGCCCCAGGTCCGGCTCCACCAGGCTGGCCAGCAGGGGGTCACGCAGGTCGCCGCTGGCGAACTGGCGGGCGTAGTCCTCGATCTGGGCGGTGAGGGTGGGAACGAAGTTGACCACGCAGGCCATCTCCGGAGCAGCCTCCAGGTGGGCCGCCATGTCCGCATAGTCCTTGACCGCGTGGAGATAGGTCCAGGGCAGTTGGTAGCGACCATCGGCGTCCCGATAGTCGGGCTGGTGGAAGTGCCAGCAAAGAACGAGGTGGAGCATGGCGGGGCAGTTTTTTGGAATCGCCCCGATTCTACCCCCTACTCCTCATCCCCCATCCCCCATCACCTGAAGTGATGAAACGCCTGCCCCAGCATCTCCGGCGTCACCAGGGTGACGCCCTTGCCGGTGACCAGGAAGCGCTTCTCGTCTGCGGCCCGGTCCACGCCGATGGTCATGCCCGGGGGAATCTTGCAGCCCTTGTCGATGACCACCTGTTTGAGGATGGCCCCCTCGCCCACGGTCACGTCGGGCAAAACCACGGCCTCTTCCAGGTAGGCGCCTTCCTTGACCCGCACGTTGGAGAACAGCACCGACTTGCGCACCGTGGCGCCGCTGATGATGCAGCCGCCGGACACCATGGAATCCACGGCCTTGCCCCGGCGCTGGTCCTCGTCGAACACGAACTTGGCCGGCGGCAGTTGCTCCTGGTAGGTCCAGATGGGCCAGTCCTTGTCGTAGAGATTCAGTTCCGGCGTCACCCGGGACAGGTCCAGGTTGGCCTCCCAGTAGGCATCCACCGTCCCCACGTCGCGCCAGTAGGCGGGCTCGTCCTCGCCGTGGACGCAACTGTCGGTGAAGCTGTGGGCATAGACCCGGTAACCGGTGCGGATCAGATGGGGAATGATGTCCTTGCCGAAGTCGTGGTCCGAATGGCTGTCATCGGCGTCCCGCACCAGTTGTTCGAACAGGAAGGCGGCGTTGAACACATAGATGCCCATGGAGCACAGGGCCACGTCCGGTTTGCCGGGCATGGGCGGGGGGCTGTCGGGCTTCTCGACGAAATCCACCACCCGGCCTTCCTCGTTGGTGGCCATGACGCCGAAGGCGCTGGCTTCCTTGAGGGGCACCTCGATGCAGGCCACGGTCATGTCGGCCTCGTTGCGCACGTGGTTGGCGATCATTTCGCCGTAGTCCATCTTGTAGATGTGGTCGCCAGCCAGGATCAACACGTATTCCGGCTTGTACACCCGGAGGATGTCCAGGTTCTGGTAGATGGCATCGGCGGTGCCCCGGTACCAGGTGTCCTCGTCGATGCGCTGCTGGGCCGGCATCAGTTCCACGAACTCGTTGAACTCGCCGCGCAGGAAGCCCCAGCCCCGCTGCACGTGCTTGATGAGGGAGTGGGCCTTGTACTGGGTGATGACGCCGATGCGGCGAATCCCCGAGTTCATGCAGTTGGACAGGGGGAAGTCGATGATGCGGAACTTGCCGCCGAAGGGCACGGCGGGCTTGGCCCGCCAGTCGGTGAGTTGCTTGAGGCGGCTGCCCCGGCCGCCGGCCAGGATCAAGGCGACCGTGTTCTTGGTGAGCAGACTGACGAAACGCGGGTACTCTTTTTGCACGCTAAACCCCTTCTCCTTGGTGCGGTTTATTTAATCCATACCTTTAACTGGAATAATAGCCGATATGCTTATCCTTAATACAACGCTTCGAAAGCCCGCCACGGGAGACATCATCCTCAGGTAAGCTGGAAAGCCGTTCAGACCGACAACTCCGCCCGCCTTCACCACCATGCCCAATTCCCTGGAACGCCTGCTCACCGCCCGCCACCACGACCCCTTTGCCCTGCTGGGCCTCCACCCCGCTCCGGAAGGCTGGGTACTGCGGGTGTTCCGCCCGGATGCCAGCCGGGTGGCCTTGATTCTGCCCGAAGGCCAGGTGGACATGCCGCGCACCGATCCCCAGGGCATGTTCGAGTGGCGTGGCGCCCTGGCGCCGGCCCGCCCGTGGAAACTGGCCATCGAGGCGGGCGGCCAGTCCTTCGAGATCGTGGACCCCTACGCCTTCGGGCCCCTCCTCTCCGACCAGGAGATCCACCTGTTCAACGAGGGCCGCCTGCTGGAAGCCTGGCGCAGCCTGGGCGGACTGCCAGCCCAGGTGGACGGGGTCAACGGCGTGCGCTTCGCCGTGTGGGCCCCCAACGCCGAGCGGGTCTCCGTGGTGGGCAGTTTCAACAGTTGGGACGGCCGGGTCCACGCCATGCGGGCCCGGGGCGGTTCGGGCCTGTGGGAACTGTTCATCCCCGGCCTGGCGGCGGGCGATCTGTACAAGTACGAGATCCGCAACCGGGAAACCGGGGCCATCATGGTCAAGGCCGACCCCTACGCCCAGGGTTTCCAGATGCGCCCGGACACGGCGGCCGTGGTGCCCGGCCCCAGCCGCCACATCTGGGGCGACAGCGAGTGGATGCAGGCCCGGGCCCGGCGGGACTGGCTGCATGCCGCCATGAACGTCTACGAGGTCCACCCCGGTTCCTGGCGCCGCCACCCGGACGGCAGCTTCTACAACTGGCGGGAACTGGCCGACACCCTGGTGCCCTACGCCGCCGACCTGGGCTACACCCACCTGGAATTGCTGCCGGTGACCGAACACCCCCTGGACGAGTCCTGGGGCTACCAGACCACCGGCTACTTCGCCCCTTCCGCCCGCTTCGGTTCCGCCGATGATTTCCGCCACTTCGTGGACGCCTGCCACCAGGCCGGCCTGGGGGTGCTGCTGGACTGGGTGCCGGGCCATTTCCCCATGGACCGCTGGGCCCTGGCCCGCTTCGACGGCACGGCCCTCTACGAGCACGAGGATCCCCGCCTGGGGGTCCACCAGGACTGGGGCACCCACATCTTCAACTACGGCCGGGCCGAGGTGAAAGGCTTCCTTCTGGCCAGCGCCCACTACTGGCTGGACCAGTTCCACCTGGACGGCCTGCGGGTGGACGCGGTGGCCTCCATGCTCTACCTGGACTATTCCCGCAAGGACGGGGAATGGCTGCCCAACAAGTACGGCGGCCGGGAGAACCTGGAAGCCATCGACTTCCTGCGGGAAATGAACGCCATGGTCCACGAGCGCTTCCCCGGGGCCCTGACCATCGCCGAGGAATCCACCGCCTGGCCCATGGTCTCCCGGCCCACCTACGTGGGGGGCCTGGGTTTTTCCATGAAATGGAACATGGGCTGGATGAACGACACCCTGGCCTATATGAGCCAGGACCCGGTCTTCCGCCGTTACCACCACAACAACCTGACTTTCGGCCAGCTCTACGCCTACTCAGAAAACTTCGTCCTGCCCTTCTCCCACGACGAAATCGTCCACGGCAAGCGCTCCCTGCTGGGCAAGATGCCCGGGGACGCCTGGCAGCAATTCGCCAACCTGCGCCTGATGCTGGCCTACCAGGCCGCCTGCCCGGGCAAGAAGCTCAACTTCATGGGCAACGAATTCGGCCAGGGCCGGGAATGGTCGGAGAAATGGGAACTGGACTGGGGCCTGCTGGAAACCCACTGGCACGAGGGGGTGCGCCACTGCGCCCGGGACCTGAACCACCTGTACCGGGACCTGCCGCCCCTCCACGACCTGGATTTCCAGGGCGAAGGCTTCGCCTGGATCGATTGTCACGACGCGGACCAGTCCATCCTGGCCTTCCAGCGCCGTGACAGGCAGGGCCGGGCGGTGCTGGCGGTATTCAACTTCACCCCGGTGCCCCGGGAGGGCTACCGCATCGGCGCGCCCAACCCAGGCTTCTGGCGGGAGATCTTCAATTCCGATTCCGCCTTCTATGGCGGCGGCAACCTGGGCAATGGCGCCGGCCTGATGAGCGAGGATCAATCCTGGATGGGCCTGCCCCATTCCCTGGTACTGACCTTGCCGCCCCTGTCCGGCGTGCTCCTCTACCAGGACTGAGCTTTGGCCGAGCAAGTGTTCTGCCAGGTGCTGGAAGGCGGCCAACGCCACGGCATCCCCCTGGCCGACGTGTCGGAGGCCCTGGCGGAGCGGCGGGGCCTGGTCTGGCTGGAACTGCTGGACCCGGACAAGCCCACCCTGGACCTGCTGGGCAAGGAACTGGGCCTCCACGAACTGGCCGTGGAAGACGCCCTGTCGGCCCACCAGCGGCCCAAGGTGGAGGACTACGCCGGCGGCCTGTTCCTGGTGCTGCGCACCGCCCGGCTGTGGAACGACGCCATCGAGTACGGCGAGACCCACGCCTTCTGCGCCCCCGGCTACCTGGCGGTCATCCGCCACGATACGGGCCCGGGCTACGGCCGGGTGGTGGACCGCCTGGAATCCCGGGGCAAGGCCCCCAGCCCGGGGCTGGCCCTCTACGCCCTGCTGGATCACGTGGTGGACGAATTGCGCCCCCTGGCCGCCCGTCTGGAAGACCGCTACGCGGATCTGGAAGCGGCCATCTTTGCCCAGGGCTTCTCCGGGCAGAACCTGCAGGCCCTGTTCGAGACCAAGCGGGACATCCTGGGACTGCTGGGGGCCGTACAGCCCATCCCGGAAATCTGCGGCGACCTGATCCGCCTGCACCAGAACGTGGTGGAAAAGGACCTGCGCGCCTATTTCCGCGACGTGGAAGACCACGCCATCCGCCTGGTCCAGGGCCTGGACCGGCTGCGGGAAATGATCGCCGACGCCATGCAGCTCTCCCTGGCCAGCGCCGCCATGCAGCAAAGCGAATCGGTGCAGAAGCTGGCCGGCTGGGGCGCCATCCTGGCCATACCCACCCTGGTCTTCAGCCTCTACGGCATGAACTTCAAGGTCATGCCGGAACTGGACTGGACCTTCGGCTACCCTCTCACCCTGGCCCTCACCGCCACCGCCTGCTTCGGGCTCTACCGCCGTCTGAAGCAGCGGGGCTGGATTTGAATTCACCCTAGCGCGAACCATCATGTCCGACCTGACCCTCTCCCCCACCTGGCACGCCCTCAAAGAAGAACGCAAGGCCTGGAAGGCCCTGCACCTGCGCACCCTGTTCGCCCGGGACCGCAAGCGGGCGGAACGCTTCTCCCTGCAACTGGACGACCTGCTGCTGGACTATTCGAAGAACCTGATCCGCCCCCAGACCCTGAAGCTGCTGGTGAAACTGGCCCGGGAGGCGGGGGTGGAAAGCCTGCGCGACGCCATGTTCGGCGGCGAAAAGATCAACCTCACCGAGGGTCGGGCCGTGCTGCACACCGCCCTGCGCAACCGCTCCGACCGGCCGGTGCTGGTGGACGGGGCCGACGTGATGCCCGGGGTGCGGGAAGTGCTGGGCCGCATGGGGGCCTTCGTCGGGAAGGTCCGCACCGGCAAGTGGAAGGGCTTCGCCCCCAGGGGCCAGGGCGCCAAGGCCATCACCGACGTGGTGAACATCGGCATCGGCGGCTCGGACCTGGGCCCGGCCATGGCCTGCCTGGCCCTGCGCCCCTACGGCGGCAACATCCGCGCCCACTTCGTCTCCAACGTGGACCCCAGCCACCTGGTGGATACCCTGGAAGACCTGAACCCGGCCACCACCCTGTTCATCGTGGCTTCCAAGACCTTCACCACCCAGGAAACCCTGCTCAACGCCCAGGCGGCCCGGACCTGGCTGCTGGACTGGGCCGGGGACGCCAAGGCCGTGGCCCGGCATTTCGTGGCCGTGTCCACCAACGAAGCGGCGGTGGGGGAATTCGGCATCGATCCGGCCAACATGTTCGGCTTCTGGGACTGGGTGGGCGGCCGCTACTCCCTGTGGAGCGCCATCGGCCTGCCCATCGCCCTCTACGTGGGCATGGACGCCTTCGAGGAACTGCTGGCCGGCGCCTTCGACATGGACGAGCACTTCCGCGCGGCGCCCCTGGAGGCCAACATGCCGGTGCTCCTGGCCCTGCTGGGCCTCTGGTACAACAACTTCTGGGACGCCGACAGCTACGCCGTGCTGCCCTACGAACAGAGGCTGGCCCGTTTCCCCGCCTATCTGCAGCAACTGGACATGGAGAGCAACGGCAAGGGGGTGACCCGGGACGGCCGGCCGGTGAAAGTGTCCACCGGGCCCATCGTGTTCGGCGAACCGGGCACCAACGGCCAGCACGCCTTCTACCAGCTCATCCACCAGGGCACCAAGCTGATCCCCTGCGACTTCATCGCCGCCGCCGAGTCCCACAACGACCTGAACGGCCAGCATGCCGTGCTCTTGTCCAACTTCCTGGCCCAGCCGGAGGCCCTGATGCGCGGCAAGACCGCCGCCGAGGTGGAAACGGAACTGGCCATGGCCGGCCTGGGCAAGCGGGAGATCAAGGCCCTGCTGCCCCACAAGGTGTTCCCCGGCAACCGGCCCACCAACACCCTGCTCTACCGCCGCCTCACCCCCCGCACCCTGGGCCGGCTCATCGCCCTCTACGAGCACAAGGTATTCGTCCAGAGCGCCCTGTGGAACGTGAACGCCTACGACCAGTGGGGCGTGGAACTGGGCAAGCAACTGGCCAAGGCCATCCTGCCGGAACTGACCGGCGCGGCCACCGCCAGGCCCGGCGCCCACGACGCCTCCACCGCCGCCCTTATCGCCACCCTCAGTGCCGCCCTGCGTTCTTCCTGAGATAGGCCCGGGTCTTGCCGCCCCATAACCAGACGTAGCGCAGGCCGGAGAAGGCCACCGCTGCGGCTGTGACCTGGGTCGCGGGCAGGATGGCGGCGTCCATGCCCAGGTCCAGGGCCAGATCGGCCAGGGTGAAGGAGACCAGCAGGAACTCCAGGGCCGTGGCCAGCTTGCCCGACAGGGTGGGCCGCACGTCCAGCCCCCCGGTGAGGCGGCGATAGGCCTCGGCCCCGGCCAGGATCACCCCGTCCCGCACCAGAACCACCCAGAGCAACCAGAGGGGCAGCAGTTCCGTGAGGCAGAGCATGGACAGGGTGGTGAGCAGCATCACCTTGTCGGCGATGGGGTCCAGCCAGGCCCCCAGCACGCTGCGCTGATTCAGCAGCCGGGCCAGGTTGCCGTCCAGCAGGTCGGTGAGGGCGGCGAAGGCAAACAACCAGAAGGCCCCGTCCACGTCGTATACCGCCAGACGCCAGGCCACGAAGGGGGCCAGGATCAGGCGGATGGCGGTCAGGAGGTTGGGCAGGGTCCAGATCATGGCAGCGCGTCCCCCTGATCAGGGGGCGCGAGTTGCAGCACCGCCCGGGCATTGGCCGTGGTGCGGGCCGCCACCTCCTCCACCGGCAGGCCCCGCAGTTCGGCCAGGGCCCGGGCGATGCCCGCCAGTTGCGCCGGTTCGTTGCGCCCCTTGCCCACCCAGGCGGGGGGGATATCCGGGCTGTCGGTCTCCAGCACGATGGCGTCCAGGGGCAGTTCCCGGGCCAGGCGGCGCAGATTGCTGGCCCGCTCCCAGGTGAAGGCGCCACCGAAGCCCAGCTTGAAGCCCAGCTTGAGAAATTCCCCGGCCTGCTGGTCGCTGCCGTTGAAGGCGTGGGCGATGCCCCCCTTCACCCGGATGCGGCGCAGGTGCTTGAGGATCAGGTCGTTGGCCCGCCGGCAATGGAGCAGCACCGGCAGGTCGCAATCCCGGGCGATGCGCAGTTGTTCGGCGTAATAGTGTTCCTGGGTGGCCAGATCCAGACCAGGCACGAACAGATCCAGGCCGATCTCCCCCACGGCCACGGGCCGCCAGGTTTCGATCTGGCGGCGCAGGTCATCCAGATGGGCCACCTGATGGATGTCCAGGTAGAGGGGGTGGAGCCCCCAGGCCGGCAGGCAACCGTCATAACGGCGGCAGGCTGCCCCCACTGCGGGGAAATTGTCCCGGGTCACGGCAGGCAGCACCTGCACCGCCACGCCGGCCCCCCGGGCCCGCGCGAAAACCGCGTCCCGGTCCCGGTCGAATTCGCCGGCATCGAGATGGCTGTGGGTGTCGATGAGAACCTCCATGGCTGCACTATATCGCCTGCGGCGAGCCGTGCAGATATCCGTGCCGAACGATCCAAGTCCCGGCACAATGCGCAGCGGTGCTTCCCACTACCACCAAGAGGAGACAAGCCATGACTCTACGCCCCATCCTGGCCGCTCTGGCCCTGGCTTCCAGCCTGGTCCAGGCCGCCGACCCCGCCCCGGCCCAACCCGCTTCCGACATGCCCCAGGGCGCCGATGCCTGGGTGCGCTATCTGGCCGACTTCACCCGCAACGGGGAAATGCTGGCGGACCCGAAGAAGTTCATGGGCGCCCTGTTCGCCGTGAGCGAGCCGGCTTTCGTCACCTCGGCCCTCACTGCGGCCATGGACCCCAATCTGTACACCCAGTCGGTGGCCAGCCTGATGGATCCCAAGGCCTACGGGAATTTCGCCCGGGCCATGGACCCGGCCGTCATCACCGCCTGGACCCAGGCCCTGGCGGATCCCCAGTTCTTCGCTGCCCTGCAAAGCCTGCTCACGGACCCCAACAAGATGATGCGCTGGGTCATGCTGCCCCTGGACCCCAAACTGCTGGCCGCCGGCATGAACCTGCTCAACCCCAACGTCTACGCCCGCTGGCTCAGCGCCCCCGTGAACCCCCAAGTGGCCTCCATGGCCATGGCCCCGGCGAACCCGGGCTGGTATGCCGGCTGGGGCAACACCCTGGTGGCCCCCCAGTCCTACGGCCCCACCATGGGCACCTGGATGCGCATGCCCAACTACGGCATGCCCGCCGCCCCGGTGATGCTGCCCATGCCGGTGATGCCCGCCCCCCGCTGAGGGAGAAGAGCGCCGCCAAGACCGGCGACAGCCGGGGGTCCAGGATCGCCACCACGTCGGAAGCGGCGCTTTTTGGATGGCAGCGCAGGTCTGACTGGCGATCAAAACGGAAAGGGGCGCTCGCGAGAGCGCCCCTTTTTTTGATTCTTGCTGCCTGGCTTGGGTGGGGGAGCTGGGTTCTTCCCGCCGGCTTCGCGTAAGGCCCGGGTCGTTGGCCGGGGGCGCCCGGCGGCGCGTCACTTTCTTTGCTCGTGCAAAGAAAGTAACCAAAGAAAACACGCCCTGCTTCCGCCGAAATCCCCGGCCGGCGGCGGCAGAAGGGGGACACAGGGCCATGGGCTTTGCAGGGGTAGCCGTGGACCACCTGCCTGAGGATCTTGCGGGGGCTCCCCCCTTTGAAAAGGGGGGGTGGGGGGGATTTGCTGTTGATCTTGTGCTGCGCAGCTCGCGTAAGGCCAGGATCGTTGGCCGGGGAGCGCCCGGCGGCGCGTTACTTTCTTTGCTCGTGCAAAGAAAGTAACCAAAGAAAACACGCCCTGCTTCCGCCGAAATCCCCGGCCGGCGACCAGCGCCGAGGGCGGCTCGCAAACTCGCCCCGGCCATGCCGGGGCTCAGACAGCGCTCGCCGAAGGCCCCCTCGCCGCTGGCCACCGGCCGGCGGCGGCAGAAGGGGGGAAAAGCGGTGGGATGCGAAGGGTCTTGTGCTTTGCAAAGGTCTCCCTAGGCCACAGGGCTGCGCATTCTGGGGGTTTGGATTTTTGGGTCCCCTTGGCGCCGCCGAGTCTGGGGAAAGGGCTGGGGGGCTTTCGGCGAGTATGTTTGAGTCCCGGCGCAGCCGGGGCGAGTTACGCAGCCGCCCCAGCCCTTTCCCCAGGCGAGGGAACCCGAAGGGCGGCGACGTGGGGCGTGCTTTCTTTGGTGACTTTCTTTGCACGAGCAAAGAAAGTCACGCGCCGCCGGGCGCCTCCCGGCCAATGCCCCTGGCCTTACGCAACGCGGTAAGCCAAGACCAAAAGCAAATCCCCCCCAGCCCCCCTTTTCCAAAGGGGGGAAAAACTTACGCACGACGAAGGGCTGGGGGGCTTTCGGCGAGTATGTTTGAGTCCCGGCGCAGCCGGGGCGAGTTACGCAGCCGCCCCAGCCCTTTCCCCAGGCGAGGGAACCCGAAGGGCGGCGACGTGGGGCGTGCTTTCTTTGGTGACTTTCTTTGCACGAGCAAAGAAAGTCACGCGCCGCCGGGCGCCTCCCGGCCAATGCCCCTGGCCTTATGCAACGCGGTAAACCAAGACAAAATGCAATTCCCCCCTTTTTGAGTGGGTGCCCACCCAAAGGAACCCGAACAACCACCTTCCAGTCGGATTCATCGGTCATTCCCGCGTAAAATGCGCGCTCTTTGTCGAGGAGTTCCATCCCCCATGAAAACCTTCTTACTCGCCCTGTTTTCCGCCTTTCTCTGCCTGACCATGGTCGTACCCGACGCCGAAGCCAAACGGCTGGGCGGCGGTCGCAACGCCGGCATGCAACGGGAACCGGTGAAGAAACAGCAACAGGACGTCCAGCCTGCCACGCCCGCCTCTCCCCAGCAGGGCGCAGCCCCCCAAACCCCGGGCAAGCGTTCCTGGATGGGCCCCATCGCCGGTCTGGCGGCGGGCCTGGGCCTGGCGGCCCTGGCCTCCCACTTCGGCTTCGGCGAGGAAATGGCCAACTTCCTCATGCTGGCCCTGCTGGGCCTGGGGGCCTTCATGCTGATTGGCTGGCTGATGCGCCGCAAGGCAACCGCGACCCAGCCCATGCAATACGCCGGGGCGGGTATGGCCGGCCAACAGCCGGTGCGCTTTGAAGCTCCCGTGGCGGCGGGAGGATCCGCCGCCGTGGCTGCGGCCAGCTTCCCCCCCGGCTTCGACGCCCAGGGCTTCGCCCGCCAGGCCAAGGTGAATTTCCTGCGGCTGCAGGCCGCCCATGACGCGGGCAATCTGGACGACATCCGGGAGTTCACCACGCCGGAGATGTACGCCGAGATCAAGCTGGACATCGACGAGCGCAAGGGCACGGGCCAGCGTACCGAAGTGACCCTGCTGGAAGCCGAGGTGCTGGAAGCAGTGGAGGAAGGCAACCGGCACATCGCCAGCGTGCGCTTCCACGGCCTGCTCAAGGAAGACGGCGAGACGGCCCAGCCCTTCGACGAGACCTGGCACCTGACCCGGGCGGCCGACGGCAAGGGCGGCTGGGTGGTGGCCGGCATCCAGCAGAACGGCTGATCCCTCCCCTCCCCCGCCAGGGGGCCGGGGGAGAGTGCGCCGGACCAGTCTCCGGCGCACCCTGCGAACTGACGCGGCAATCCCGCTCCCCTGCCCTCCCCCGGAGGGGGGAGGGTCACTCCAAACACCCTTATATCCCCATGAATCCCGATTCCCCCATCGCCCGCCAGGTGGCCAAGCGGCGCACCTTTGCCATCATCTCCCACCCGGACGCGGGCAAGACCACCCTGACCGAAAAGCTGCTGCTGTTCGGTGGCGCCATCCAGATGGCCGGCACGGTGAAGGCCCGCAAGAGCGGCAAATACGCCACCTCCGACTGGCTGGAAGTGGAGAAGCAGCGGGGCATCTCGGTGGCCAGTTCGGTGATGCAGTTCGGCTACGACGACTGCGTCATCAACCTGCTGGATACCCCGGGCCACAAGGATTTCTCGGAGGACACCTACCGGGTGCTTACCGCCGTGGATGCGGCGGTCATGGTGGTGGATGCGGCCAAGGGCGTGGAGGAGCAGACCATCAAGCTGCTGGAAGTCTGCCGCCTGCGCGACACCCCCATCATCACCTTCATCAACAAGCTGGACCGGGAGGTGCGGGAGCCCCTGGAACTGCTGGACGAGATCGAGTCCATCCTGAAGATCCACTGCGCCCCGGTGACCTGGCCCATCGGCATGGGCAAGCGCTTCCAGGGGGTGTACCACCTGATCAACGACGAGGTGCTGCATTTCGTCCCCGGCGAGGAGAAGGCGGACCAGGAATTCCAGACCCTGCGCGGCGACGCCATCGACCGGCTGCGCAATGAATATCCCCAGGAATTCGCCACCCTGGACGGGGAGGTGGAACTGGTGCGGGGTGCCGGGGCCTCCTTCCAACTGGAGGACTTCCTCAAGGGCCGCCAGACCCCGGTGTTCTTCGGTTCGGCCATCAACAACTTCGGCGTGCGGGAAATCCTGCGGGCCCTCAAGGATTGGGCGCCCCACCCCCAGCCCAGGGAGGCCGACGCAGCCGCCGGTCCCCGTTACGTGGAACCGGCCGAAGAGGCCTTCACCGGTTTTGTCTTCAAGATCCAGGCCAACATGGACCCCAACCACCGGGACCGTATCGCCTTCTTCCGGGTCTGCTCGGGCCAGTACACTCCGGGCATGAAGGTGAAGCAGCGGCGCACCGGCAAGGAGCTGAAGATCGCCAACGCCGTGGTGTTCATGGCCAACGAGCGCTCGCGCATGGAAGAGGCCTACGCCGGGGACATCATCGGTATCCACAACCATGGCCAGTTGCAGATCGGCGACGTGCTCACCGAGGGTGAGAACCTGCACTACAAGGGCATCCCTTACTTCGCCCCGGACCTGTTCAGCAAGCCCCGCCTGCGGGATCCCTTGAAATCAAAGCAATTGCAGAAGGGTCTGCGGGAACTGGGTGAGGAAGGCGCCATCCAGGTATTCGCCCCCCTGGTGGACAGCAACCTGCTGTTGGGGGCCGTGGGCCAGTTGCAGTTCGAGGTGGTGGAGCACCGCCTGAAGACGGAGTACGGGGTGGACGCCGTGTTCCAGAGTGCCGGCATCCATACCGCCCGCTGGGTAACCTGCGATGACGCAGCCCACCTGGCGGAATTCGTGAAGGCCCAGCAGATGCGCCTGGCCCGGGACGTGGACGACAACCTGGTCTATCTGGCCGACAACCACGTGAATCTGGCCCTGGCCATGGAACGCTGGCCCCGGGTGAAGTTCCACAACACCCGGGAGCATGGTCAGAAGCTGGACGCCTGAGCCGGCCCGGGGGCCGGCCGGGGATCAATGCCCCAGGTTCAGGCAGGCCTCACCGGTCAGGTCGAAGGTGTTGGTGGGCAATTCGGAGCAGAAATCCATGAGACCGTGGGCTTCCACGCGCAACTGGCCCCGGTGGAAGATGCCCGTGCCGACTTTCACGTGGTTGAACACCTCTCCCACGTTGAAGGCGCAGGGCGCCGGATCGTTGGGATCGGTGGGGTAGAAATAGGTCACGGTATCCCCGGCGGTCTGGAACAACTCCTCGGTGGGGAACACGGCCCGGTGGCTCAACTGGGACGGTGCGCCGGTATAGGGGTCCACGGCCTTGATCTGGCCGTTCAGGGCACCGCATTGGTGGAACACCGTTTGCCCCTGGTCATCGCTGAGGGTCAGGCAGATGCGGCCCACCTGGCGGATATCGTTGACGGGGTGGGTGATCGCGTAACCTCCGGTCAGGGTGGCGTGGGTCTGGCCCGGCCGGCAGACCAGGGGCTCGGTCTCGCTGGCGGTGACGGGCTGGCTGGCAAGCAGGGCAAGGGCGACGCCCAGGGTCAGGCGGTTGTATTGCATGGTTTTCTCCCGATGTTGTTGATGCTGGTATGCGCGTTGCGCCCAAGCCGGGCGGAACGGACGTTGCATGCCGTTTGGCAGTGCAACATGGTCAAAATCTACCATGCCTCTTTCACAAAACCATCATTCTGGACTGTGAAAAATTTTGTAAGGAAATCCTGGCCGGGCAGCCACCCGGCCCGGCCTCTAACCCGTCCCCACGGCCACGGCGAAGGGGCCGGGTCCCTTCAGCCCCCTGGAGCGGGTCCTTCCCCGGGGGAACTGTGGAATCGCCAGGCATGGCGTCCCGCCGCCTTGGCCTGGTACATGGCCAGGTCCGCCTTTTGCACCAGATCGGCGGCTGTGGTCGCATCCCCCGGATAGAGGGCCACCCCCAGGCTTGCACTGACGGACAGGCTCAGTTCCCCGGCAGGTATGGGCTGTTCGAGGGCATGGATCACCTTGTCGGCAATGGCGGACAGGTGTTTCACCTCGTCCAGGCCGGAGAGAAGAAGCATGAACTCGTCTCCGCCCAGACGGGCCACCGTGTCCACTTCCCGGACCAGACCCTTGAGGCGCCGGGCGCTGACGCGCAGCACTTCATCCCCCACGGCGTGGCCCAGCGAGTCGTTGATCTCCTTGAAGCGGTCCAGGTCGATGAAGAACAGGGCCAGCCGGCGGCCGGCCCGACGCATGGCCGCCATCTCGTGTTCCAGGGTCTCGAACATCTGCATGCGGTTGGCCAGCCCGGTGAGGGGATCATGGCGGGCCAGGTGATCCAGTTGACGGCGGTTTTCGTCCAGTTGCGCCAGGTGGGCCTTGATCTCGATCTGCATGTCGTTGAAGGTATGGGCCAACAGGCCGAATTCATCCTTGCGGGACAGGGGCAGTTCGCCCACGGCGTGCTCCCGGGAGAAGCCCTTCACCGCTTCCACGATCATGTTCAACGGCCGGGTGGTCAGCCGCGAAACCAGCCAGGACAGCAAGACGGCCAACAGACTGAACAACACCACGAACTGGATGGTGCGGATGGCCAGGGCCCGGGTTTCACCCAGTACCCGGTCCAGGGATTGGGACAGCCCCAGCACCACGAACCGGCCATCGGCGGTCTCGCCGAAGGGCAGCCGATGGAAAGCCGCCACCAGGCCCTTGCCCTCCCCTTGGTCCGGTTCGGTGGAAGTCACCACGGTGTGCCGCCCCCTGTCCTCGAACAGCCGTCCCGCCTGGGGGAAACTGTCCGGCAACAGATACCTGCGCCCGCGATCGAATCCGAAGGCCAGGCCGGCATCCGGATGGATGAGGAAATCGCCCCATTCATTGGCCAGGTAGAGCTGGTAGGAAGAAGGCAGATCGGCCTGGAGGAGCCTGAACACCCCCTCCAGATCCACGTTCACCACCACCAGGCCCAGGTTGCGTCCCCCCTGGCTGCTCACCGGGGTGGCCAGACGCAGCGTGGGCCTCTCCTGGCCGGCGTGGGCCCCCGCCTCGTGGTTGATGGCGATGCGGGATACGTGGATTTCCCCGGGGCCCTGACGAAGCGTGCGGAACACGTAGGGGTAATGCCCCTTCTCCTGGAGATCGGCGCCCGTCACCCGGGTGACCCCTCTGCCATCCCGATCCAGACGGACCCGCTCCAGGCCATGCTGGTCCGCAGCGATGAGGCGCAACTGGAAGTATTCCGGGTGGACGGCCAGCATGGCGGCGAAGGACTCGGCCAATCGCTGACCGGCCTCCCCCTCTCCACCCGGCTTGCTAGCCAGGGCTTGCACGGCCTCCGGGAGGGCCGCGAGAAAACGCACGTCCCGGGCCACTTCGTCCAGGGTCGTGGAAAAACCCCGTCCCAGAACCTGGCTGGCGGTGCTCAGATCGCTTTCGGCCACCCGGACCAGCAGGGTACGGCTGGCGCTGTAGAAGTAATACCCGGTCAGCCCGGAAGCCAGGATGCCGAAGGCGGCCAGGAACACGCCGAACTTGAAGCGCAGCCCGAAGTGCATCAGGGTTTCTTCCGCAGTTTCTCGGGGGTGTCCCCGGACACGATGCGCCGCCAGAGGGCCGCCCGCCGTTCCGGGTCCTCCACGGGTTCCAGCCAGAGACGCTTTTGGCCCTCCCCGCCCTGGGGGGCATCCAGGGTGTTGGCCAGCCCCTGGCGTTCGGTCAGGGCGGCGCTGACCGGCGCTTCCAGCATGTAATCGATCCAGGCCTGGGCCAGGGCCTTGTCACGGGCCCCCCGGGTGACCGCCCAGCAGTCCAGCCAGGCCAGGGCCCCTTCCCGGGGCAGGACGTAGCCGATGTCGGCCCCGGCGGCGCGCAGCAGCTTCACCTGCTGGGCACCGTAATTGGCGAACAGCAGGACGCCGCCATCCCGGCGGAAAAGTTCGGTGGCTTCCTCGGGCAGGCTGTAGAAACCCAGGGCGTTGCGGCGCAGATCCACGAGGGCCTGGGTGGCCCGGAGGAAATCGGCATCGGACAGATGAAACGGGTCCGGAAGCCCCAGCCGGATGGCCGCCAGGGTGAAGTTGTGGCCGCTTCCGTCGTACAGCACCACCCGGCCCTGGAAGGCCGGATCCCACAGGTCCGCCGTGCTGCCTGGAGGTTCCCGTACCCGGGTGCGGTCATAGATGAGGCCCATTTCCGCATAGGTGTAGGGCACGGCATAGACCCGTCCCCCCCGGGTCAGGCCGGGTATGGCCGTCAGATCCCGGAATGCCCGGGCCTGGGCCCGGGTGCGGGGAATACCGGCCAGATCCAGGGCTTGCAGCAACCCCAGGTCCACGAAGCGGCTGATTTCCGCCGTGTTGGCGGCCACCACGTCGTAATCGCCGCCGTTGCGCCGGGCCAACTTCTCCCGCAGGGCCTCGTCGGTGCTCACCAGGGTGACCTCCACCCGCACCTTGTGCCGTTGCTCGAACACCCTGACCAGATCGGCATCGGCATACCCCGGCCAGGCCAGCACCCGCAGGACGGGCAACTCGGCCGCCCAGGTCACTCCCCCGCCCTGCAACAGCAGCGCCAGGAGGAAGCAGAACAGTCGCCCCACCAAGCCGCCCCTACAGCAATCCCAGCATCACCAGCGCCACGAAGGCGGCGAACAGGGCGAAGTGGCTGATGCCCTCGATGGCGTTGGTCTCGCCGTCGTGGAGGTTGTTCATGACCGCCAGCAGGGTGAGCAGCAACATCCCCCCCTGCATGGGGGTGAGGGCCATGACGATGCGTTCTCCGCTGAACAGGGCCCAACCCTCGATCACCGGCAGGGTCAGCAGCACCGTGGCCAGGGAAGCGCCCAGGGCGATGTTCACCGTGGTCTGCATGCGGTTGGCCTGGGCGGCCCGCAAGGCGGTGAGGATTTCCGGACTGGCGGAGATGAGGGCCACCAGCACGGCGGGGATGGACTTGGGCAGGCCGCTGCCCGCCAGGCCCGCGTCCAGCAACACCGAAAGCACTTCCGAGAGCAGGCCTACCAGGACGATGGCCCCCAGCATGATGGCCACGTGGAGGCCGTTGGGGCTGTGGCCCGTGTCGTGGGCTTCCTCGTCCAGCCCGGCGTCATGTTCGAAGAAAGTGCGGTGCTCCACGGTCTGCAGGCGCAGGAAACCCATGTACATGAGGGCCATGGCCCCCACCGAAAACGCCGAATAGGCTTGCCACTGGCTGTCCGGCACGAAGTCGGGGATGAACATGCCGATGCCGATGGCCACCAGCAGCATGGCGATGAAGGAGTTGGCGGAATCCAGATTGTAGGGGGTGGAGCCGTGCTTGAGGCCGCCGACGATGGCCGCCAGGCCCAGGATGCCGTTGATGTCCAGCATCACCGCCGCGAACACGGTGTCCCGGGCCAGGGTGGGATTGGGCGCCCCTTGCAGCAGCACCACCAGGATCACCACCTCCACCGACACCGCCGCCAGGGTGAGGATCAGGGTGCCGTAGGGCTCCCCCAGGCGCACCGCCAGTACCTCGGCGTGGTGGCTGATGCGCAGGGCCACGCCCATGATGGCGGCCAGGATCAGTCCCAGCAGGCCCCAGAGCAGGAGACCGCCATGCTCCAGGGCGGCATGTTCCAGGAAGAGTCCCGCTCCCAGCACGGCCAGGGCGATGAGGATGGGCAGTTCGTGGCGGAGATATTTGCTCATGGCGGCTCAGGGACGTTCGAATAGGGCGATGGATTCCACGTGGGCGGTGTGGGGGAACATGTTGGCCACCCCTGCCGACACCAGCCGGTAGCCCTTCTGATGGACCAGCACGGCGGCATCCCGGGCCAGGGTGGCAGGGCTGCACGAGACGTAGACGATGCGCCCCGGCGCACCTTCGTCGGGCAGGGACTTCACCAGTTCGACGGCCCCGTCCCGGGGCGGGTCGATGAGCAGCTTGTCGAAGGGGCCCAGGGCGGCAAAGGCTTCCGGGGTCATCTGGAACAGGTCTGCCACGCGAAACTCGGTCAGGGAGGCCAGACCGTTGCGGGCCGCGTTCTCCCCGGCCCGCTCCACCAGTCCCTTGCTGCCCTCCACCCCCAGCACCGAGGCCCCCCGGCGGGCGATGGGCAGGCTGAAGTTGCCCAGCCCGCAGAAAAAGTCCGCCACCCGTTCCCCCGGCCGGGGATCCAGCAGGCCCATGGCCCGGCGGATGAGCATGCGGTTGATGCCGTGGTTCACCTGGGTGAATTCCGTGGGCCGGAAGGGCATGACCAGATCGAACTCGGGCAGGCTGTAGGCCAGCTCCGGCGCGTCGAGGGGATGGAAGGGATAGGCCGTGTCCGGTCCCTTGGGTTGCAACCAGAACTGTACGTGGTGCCGGTCGGCGAAGGCCCGCAGGGCGGCCTCATCGGCCGGCGTAGGGGACTCCAGGATGCGCAGCACCAGCACGTCCACCGCTTCCCCCAGGGCCAGTTCGATCTGGGGCAGACGGTCCCGGATGGACAGGCCGGCCACCAGGATGCGCAGTTTGGGCAGCAGGTCGGACATGCGCCGGGGCAACACTTCGCAACTGGTCATGTCCGCCACGTAGCTGCTGCGCCGTTCATGGAAGCCCACCAGCACTCCACCCTTCTTGGGCACGTTGCGCACCGACAGGCGGGCCCGGGTGCGGTAGCCCCAGGTCTGGCCGTGGACGGGGGGCAGGATCGAGGCCGGCTGGACCTTGCCGATGTGCCGGAAGCAGTCTTCCAGCACCCGTTGCTTGGCCGCCACCTGGGCGGCTTCATCCAGATGCTGGTGGGAACAGCCGCCGCAGATGCCGAACCAGGGACAGGCCGGATCCACCCGGTAGGGACTGGGCTTGAGAATGCGCAGGGCCTGGGCCTGCTCGAAACTGGGTTTCCTGCGGTAACTGGAATACACGACGATTTCGCCGGTCAGGGCGCCGTCCACGAAGACGGTCTTGCCGTCCAGGTGGCCGACGCCACGGCCTTCGTGGTCCAGGGATTCGATGGTGATCTGGGGATGCATGGGTCAGGGATCCGGGGTGCTCGGAAGGCCGGCGCTGGACAGCGCTCCTCCCGGCAGGGCTGGGCAGTCGCGCGATTATACGGAGGTCCGTGGGGGTTCATCCGTACCGAATGAACTGGGACGTCTGTGTCAGGACAGACAGACAAGCCCGACTTTAGCATGGGGGCAAAGGGACCCTGAAGGAGACGGCACCATGTTCCGCACCCTGGCAGCCTGGCTCATGCCGGCCTTGCTGTTGCTATCCTCACCGGTCTTGGCGGCCGGCGGCGGCCTGCTGTTCGGGGTCAACGAAGGCACGTCCAGCTCCCTGGACGCCATGTTCCGCCATGAAAAATACGCGCCTCTTACCGCTCATCTGAGCGCGGCGGCCGGCAAACCGGTCAAGACCGAGACCTCCAACATCCTGCCCATCCTGGTACGCAACATCGGCAAGGCCAAGTACGACATCCTGCTGGTCCGCCCCAGCCATATCTCCGCCATGGCCATGCGCGACCACGGCTACCGGCTGCTGGTGGCCGCCAAGGGGGAAAGCAAGCTGCATTTCCTGGTGCGCGGTGACTCGCCCCTGCGCTCCCTCGCCGATCTGCGCGGCAAGCGCATCGCCTTTCCCGACCCCATGGCCTATCCCACCCGCCTGGCCGGGGCGGTGCTGCGCGACGCGGGACTGGACCTGAAAAAGGAAGACATGCTGGTCATGGACCGCCAGGAAGCCGTGAGCTACGCCGTCCGGGAAGGCATGGTGGATGCTGGCGTGGTGATCTCCTACTCCAAGCCGGCCAAGGAATGGCTGGCCAAGGGCGGACGCTTCCTCCACACCAAGGACAAGCTGCCCTACTGGTCCATCCTCGTCTCCAACAAGGTAGGGGAAGCCACCGCCGCCAAGCTGCGGGAAGCCCTGCTGACCATGGACCAGACCCCCAAGGGCCAGGCCATCCTGAAGGACATCGGCATCCAGGGCTTCGCTGCGGGAGACCAGCAGGCCTACCTGGACATGCTGGCCTGGGTGGAGGGCAAGGGGCCTGCCCGATAGGGGCGCGAGGGCCTGTCCGCCGAAACCGCTGCCGGGCAGACGGGAGCCCCGTCAGGCCAGGGCCGGGCATTTCCGCCCGACGGAAAAGCCAGGTGCATTCATCATTCCTTTAGGGGATGGACAGGAAAATCCCCCCGGGACTACCATCCATAAAAACAACAATGGCCCAAGGGAAATAACATGTATCGCCTCCTGCTCGTCTGTCTCACCCTCCTCGCCACGCTGTCCACGCCCCCGGCCCTGGCGGCGGGGGGCAGCCTCAGCCTGGGCATCAACGAAGGCACCTCCAGTTCCCTGGATGCCCTGTTCCTGCGCCAGAAGTACGCGGCCTTCGCCAGCCATCTGGGCACGGCGGCGGGCAAACCGGTCAGGCTGGAAACTTCCAACGTGCTGCCCATCCTGGTGCGCAACATCGGCAAATCCAAGTACGACGTGCTGCTCGTCCGCCCCAGCCACATTTCCGCCCAGGCCATGCGCGACCACGGCTACCGTCTGCTGGTGACGGCCAAGGGCGAGAGCAAGCTGCACTTCCTGGTGCGGGGCGATTCCCCCCTGCGCACCCTGGAGGACGTGCGGGGCAAGCGCATTGCCATCCCCAACGATCTGGCCTACCCCAGCCAACTGGCCCAGGCGGTGCTCCGGGATGCCGGGCTCAAGGATGAGCGCTCCCACATCCTGGTCATGGACCGCCAGGACGCGGTGAGCTACGCCGTGCGGGAAGGCATGGCGGACGTGGGGGTGGTCATGTCCTACTCCAGGCCGGCGGCGGATTGGCAAGGCCTGGGTGGCCGTTTCCTGTATACCAAGGAGGGCCTGCCCTATTGGTCCGTCATCGTCTCCAACCAGGTCAGCGAAGCCGAGGCCAACAGGCTGCGCGACGCCCTGCTGGCCCTGGGCAAAACGCCCAAGGGCCAGGGCATCCTCCGGGAAATCGGCATCGAAGCCTTCCAGCCCGGCACCCAGCAGCCCTATCTGGACATGCTGGCCTGGGTGGAAGGCCGCAAGCGCCTGCAGTAGGCCTTACGTCTCCCAGGCGCCGAGGAATGCAAACCAGTGTTCGGCGCCGATGTCTTCCAGGCTGGTCCTCACCAACTCGATTTCCCGTTCGTACTGCTCGGCGGTGAGGGTGCCGCGCATCTTCTGGAAGCGCAGGTAGACCAGCCAGGTGTTCACCACGTCGGTCTCGCAGTAATCGCGTATGGCGGCGATCTCGCCCCGCTGATAGGCCGGCCAGACTTCCGCACCGTCCATGCCCAGCTTGCCGGGAAATCCGTACAGCCTGGCCAGGTCGTCCAGGGGGGCGTTGGCCCGACCGGAATACAGGGCCAGCACATCCATCAGATCCAGGTGCCGGGTATGGTAGCGGCTCAGGTAATTGTTGAACTTGAAGTCCCGGTCGTCGTCCCCCCAGTCCCAGTAGCGGGCAGCGGTGACGCCATGGCGCATGGCCCGGTAATGCAGCACCGGCAGGTCGAAGCCGCCGCCGTTCCAGCTCACCAGCTGGGGGGTGTATTTCTCGATGCCATCAAAGAAACGCTGGATGATCTCCCCCTCCGTGGCATCGGGCTCCGACAGGGAAAAGACCCGGAACCGGTCCCCCTCCCGCAGGGTGCAGGAGATGGTCACCACCCTTTGCAGGTAGTGGGGCATGAAATCCGAGCCGCCGGTCTGCTGGCGGCGCATGAGAAAGGCCATGTCCGCCACCTCCTGGTCGCTGGCCTCCTCCCCCACGTTGTGGAGCCGGCGCAACCCGGCGATGTCGGGAATGGTTTCGATGTCGAAGACGAGAACGGGCGTCATGGGGGCTCGCGGTAAAATTTCGGCTGATTCTATCCGGTTTGCAAAGGCGCCCCGATGCCGTCCGACGACCCCCGGGAGGTACGCTGGCACGTTGCCAGGAATCCGGCCGACTGGCTGGCCCGGGCCCTGGACCATGTACACCGGGCCGAACGGCAGGCTCTGGCAGAACGGGGGGTGTTCCACCTGGTACTGGCCGGCGGCAACACTCCGGGCCCCCTCTACCAGGCACTGGCCGCCGGGGACCATGCCTGGCCCCGCTGGCACCTGTGGTTCGGTGACGAACGCTGCCTGCCCGCCGAACACCCGGAGCGCAACAGCGTCATGGCCGGACAACGGGGCGTGGACAGACTGGCGGCGGCGGGTGCCCGGGTCCATGCCATCGGGGCGGAAGCAGGTCCGGAAGCCGCCGCCCGAGCCTACGCCGGGGAACTTTCCGGCCTGGGCCCGTTCGACCTGGTACTCCTGGGCCTGGGCCAGGACGGCCATACGGCCAGCCTGTTCCCCGGCCTGGAATGGGGTACGGGGGAAGACGCGCCGGACGTGTTGCCGGTGCGTGGCGCCCCCAAGCCCCCGCCGCAACGGGTGAGCCTCTCGGCCCGCCGCCTGGCCCGCAGCCGGACCGTGCTGTTCCTGGTGGCTGGGGCCGACAAACAGGATGCCCTGGCCCGCTGGCGCCGGGGCGAAGCCCTGCCCGCCGCCGCCATCCGGCCGGCGGGCGGGGTGGACGTATTAATGGATGCGGACGCCGGTCCGCCTGGAGAAGCAACATGAAGAACGCAATGAAGGGAAGCCTCTTTCTGCTCACCATCCTGGCCGCTGCCGGTGCCGGGGCCATCGAGGAACGGCAGAGCAACGCCGCCGAACAGACCGCCCTGGCGGTGACCATCTACAACGGCGATCTGGCCCTGGTGAAGGATGCCCGCAAGGTCAAGCTGGCCAATGGTGAAAACCTGCTGGCCTGGCGGGACGTGTCCGCCCAGATCCAGCCGGAAACCGCCCTCCTCCGCTCCCTGGACGGCCGCCGCCTCAACCTGCTGGAGCAGAACTTCGACTTCGACCTGCTCACCCCCCAGAAGCTGTTGCAGGAGTCGGTGGGCGAATCGGTGCGGGTCATCCGCCACCAGCCCATCACCGGCGTGGAGATCAGCGAATACGCCACGGTGCTGGCCGCCAACGAAGGCGTGGTGCTCAAATTCGCCGACCGGGTGGAGACCGCCCTGCCCAACCCGGGCCGCCTGGCCTTCCCCGGCGTCCCCGCCCACCTGCGGGACCGGCCCACCCTGTCCATGCTCTTCAAGGCCGACGTCCCCACCCCCGGCCTGTTCGGCGGCAACGCCCCCAGCGAGCAGAACCTGGAATTGTCCTACCTGACCGGCGGCCTCACCTGGAAGGCCGACTACGTGGCCGAACTGTCGGCCAGGGAGGACGCCATGGACCTGAACGGTTGGGTGACCCTCACCAACACCAGCGGCACCGCCTACCCCAAGGCCCGCCTGCAGCTCATCGCCGGCGAAGTGAACCGGGCCCAACCCGAGATGGCCCCGGCCCCCCGCATGGTCAAGGCCATGGCCATGGCCGACGCCGCCCCGGCCATGCAGGAGGAAGGCCTGTTCGAATATCACCTCTACACCCTGGACCGGCTCACCACCCTCCAGGACAACCAGACCAAGCAGGTGGCCCTGCTCTCGGCCCAGAAGGTGTCCGTGGACAAGGAATTCCGCATCGAAGGCGGCGACTGGTACTACGCCGGCCAGCACGGGGAACTGGGCAAGGGCCTGAAACCCCAGGTCTATATGGAATTCACGAACAAGGCCGAGAAGGGTGAGGCCAGCGGCCTGGGCATCCCCCTGCCCAAGGGCATCGTCCGGGTCTACAAGAAGGACAGCGCCGGCCGGGCCCAGTTCATCGGCGAGGACCGCATCGACCACACGGCCAAGGGCGAGACGGTGAAGCTCAAGCTGGGCGAGGCCTTCGACATCACCGCCGACAAGAAGCAGACCGACTTCCAGCGCATCGCCGCCACCGGCTTCAACGTGCGCGGCGGCGTCATCGAAACCGCCTACCAGATGGAAATCCGCAACGCCAAGAGCGAAAAGGTGGTGGTCACCGTGGTGGAGCCCATCGCCGGCGAATGGCAGATGCTCCAGGAGAGCCACCCCCACCGCAAGGACAGCGCCCACGTGGCCAAATGGGAAGTCCCCGTGCCCGCCGAAGGCAAGGCCCTGCTGAGCTGGCGCGTGCGGGTGAAATATTGATACGCCGCGCAACGCCTGACATCCCCGCCATCCTGGAAGCCCTGGCCGGGCCGGGCTGGTGTGTGGCCAGCGGTTTCCTGGAGCGGGACCACGTGGCGGCCCTGGCCGCCGAATGCCGCCAGGCCCATGCCGCCGGGGCCTTCCACCCGGCCGGCGTGGGCCGGGGCCAGTCGGCGCGGCGGGAGGAAATCCGCGGCGACCACGTGGTCTGGGTGGATGACCTGGAGCGGGGCCCGGCCCTCGGCGCCGCCCTGGACCGGCTCGAGGACCTGCGCCAGGTGGTGAACCGGACCCTGTTCCTGGGCCTCTTCGACGCCGAACTCCACTTCGCCCTCTACCCCCCGGGGGCCGGCTACCAACGCCACCTGGACCGCTTCCGGGACGACGACCGGCGCACCCTCACCACCATCCTCTACCTGAACGCGGACTGGCAAGCGGAAGACGGCGGCCTCCTGCGCTTCTGGCCCGAGGCCGACGGCCCCCACCTGGACATCCCCCCCCTGGGCGGCACCCTGGTCACCTTCCTGTCCGACCGTTTCTGGCACGAGGTGCTGCCCGCCCACCGGGAAAGGCTGAGTCTGACCGGATGGTTCCGACGGCGCTGACACGGGGGCCTGCACCGGGGAAGATGGTGCCAAGGCTGCGGCCTCCGCGATCCTGAAAAGCTGGGGATGGCTCCGGCGGGTCGCCGCACCCGCTGTTCAGCCGACGCGCCGGATCCAGAAGGATCCCGGCTCCACCAGGTGGCTGACTTCCCCATAGACGGGGCAGCACGCCTGGAAAGCGGCCTGATGTTCCGTGGCGAGATGATTGAGGGCGCTGAGGACTTCGAACTGGTTGTTGCAGGACAAAAACGCTTCCAGCAGGTATTGCTCATTCCAGAACCGGATCTTGTCGATCACCCATTCGTTTGGATAATCCCGGGGCGTGAAGATGTCATGGATATGGACCAGGGTGCCGGGGGCCAAGCGCGGCAGCAGTTCGATGTACTCGAACAACACATCCCCCTGGGGACGGATGATGTGAGATGAATCGATGAACAGGATATCGTTTTCGCCCAATTCGTCGAAGGCGGCCACATCGAGTTTCTCGACGGGGGTGCGCAGCAGTTCCACGCCGATGTCCTTCAGCCAGGGGTGCTCGTAAGGCTCGACGCAAACATGCCGGCAGGCATACAGCGGGTTTTCCCGCTTGTTCTCCCTGATGGCGTTCTGTGCCATGAGCGTGGACTGGCCGGAGCCGATTTCCATGATGCGTGCGGGCTTGAAGTGGCGGATCATGCAGTACAGCATTTCCGCATCGCCCGGGCCGAACGCCCCATTGTTGTAGAAGAACTCGCCATGCCGGTGGCCCGCGCTCCTGTCCATCGGGATAGCCAGCAACTCGTTCCGGTAGCGGACGAATTCGGCAAGCAATGCAAGTTGCCGGTCCGTGTTGAGGTCCAGACCGGGAACCGTCCGCTTGCGACGATATTCCGGGTCGAGATGCCCGGTCAGGAACAGCGGGTCGTAATAGTGGTTGCGCAGGGGGAACACCCCTACGGTCCTGAGTATCGAGCGGGTGACGGGCTGCCTGTACAAGCCGCTGCCCCTCACCTTTTTCATGACCAGGGCCGCGATGAACACCAGGGGCGCCAAGAGAATGTCAGCCGTAGCCGAACTGAATTTTTTTGCGGAACTCATTGTGTGTAGCTCATGCTGGTCAGGGGTCAGTGCTCGAACAGGGGAAATCAGATGTCCGGCAGGCAGGTCTTGGGCAGGGAATTCCAAGGCATGCCGAGGCACGTTCACCTGGGCTTGTGGAAAATCTCCCCCATGTGCATGGGGTAGTCACCTCGCCGCCGGTCTTCGTAGTAGTGCATGAGGGTCCGGTGAATCGTGCGGAAGGCCAGATCGTCCCAGGGGATTTCATTTTCGGCGAACAAGCCCGCTTCCAGGCTTTCCTCCCCGGGAATGAAATCCAGGTGCAGCAGCCTGGCGCGGAATACCAGGTAGACCTGATTGATGTCCGGCAGGCTGATCATGCTGTAGAGACCGATGATGTCCACCCGGGCACCGGCTTCTTCCAGGGTTTCCCGGGCGGCGCCTTCGGCGGTGGTTTCGCCGTTTTCCATGAAGCCGGCGGGCAGGGTCCACAGGCCGTACTTGGGTTCGATGGCCCGGCGGCAGAGCAGGATCTTGTCTTCCCATTCCGGAATGCACCCCACCACCATCTTGGGGTTGTGGTAGTGGATGGCGCCACAGGCCGTGCACACATGGCGGGGCCGGTTGTCTCCGGCGGGAATCTCGATGCGCACCGGCGCGCCGCAGTGGGAACAGAAATTCATGTTTGACGGCAAGGGAGGTTTGGGCGAAGTTTGCAGCATCGGCGTGACAAGGCAAAGCACATGGATAACGACAAGTGGCTGGTGGACCTGGTGCAGCAGATGCGCCGGGCGAAAACCCGCGCCCAGCTTGAGGAAGTGCTGGATCGCCTGGAGGACCACTATGACGCCTTCAGCGGTCCCGGCCAGGAAACCCTGGATGAATTGCTGGAGGAGGGCCGGCGCCGCCTGGCCAGTCTCTGAGCGCTTTCAGACAGCCCCATGTATCCCCGCTATTACGCCCTGCGCCGGGTGAACCCCTACCGGGGGGTGGTCCAGCACGTGGACATCGGCGAGGCCCTGGCCACCAGCCACGACGGCCTCACCTGGCACCTGCGGGCCGACGACGGCCATGGCTGGGTGCGGCCGGCGGGGGTGTGGGTGGAGGGCCAGGGCCTGACCCTGGGCCAGCCCCAGGGGCTGGGCGACATGCTGGCTGCCCTGGAGACCCGACCGGCCCTGCCGTTCCCCATCTTCGACACCCACGAATGCTGGCTGTTGGACCGGGAAAGCGGCGAGCCCCTGGCGCTGTTGGCGGCGGCACGCATGGCGCCCCGGGACCAGGACCGGACCGACACGGAGTGGCTGCCCTTCGTGCTGACCTATACCGGGTTCGTGTCCCGGGCCCTGGCCGAGCGGGATGCGGTGAGCCACCGGGCCAGCAGCGCCCACAAGGATCTGTTGGCCCGCACGGTGAATCACGCGGCCAAGCCCCACGCCATGGCCCAGTGGTTCCACCGGGGCCAGGATGGGGTGGGCCGGGGGGAGGGCGGGCGGCGCCTGCCCTACGAATGGCGGCAGCGGGAGTTGCCAGCCGGTGCCTTTCCCGAATTACTGGTCCGGGAATCCTGGAATAGCCGACTGGAACAGTCGGTTATCAGCGATTATCATCGCTGGCTGGCGCCCCTGCTCCTGCTCTGGCCCCGTTTGAGCGAAGCCACCCGGCGCCGCCTGGAACTTCAGGCCTGCGAGAAGCCGGCCTGGTTGGCCCGGGTGGCCCGCCTGCTGCCCGAGCGGCTGGAAGCCGAGCGCATCCAGGCCGCCCTGGTGGCGGCGCAAATGGAAGCGGCCCTGGCCGGCGGCGAGGCCGGCCCGCCGGATTTTGTCTGACAGAAAGAGAAACAATGCGTCCGTCCCATATCGAAACCATCCTGGACCGCGAGTTCACCAGTTGCGCGGCGGGCCAGCACACGCCGGTCATGCTCTGGGGGCCGCCCGGGGTGGGCAAGAGCCAGATCATCGCCGGCATCGCCCGGCTCCATGGCGTGCCCCTCATCGACCTGCGCCTGTCCCAGATGGAGCCCACCGACCTGCGCGGTATTCCCTTCCGCAACGGCGACAACGTGGAATGGTCGGTGCCGGCCATGTTGCCCGACGCCAGGCGCCACGGTCCGGCAGGCATCCTCTTCCTGGACGAGATCAACGCCGCGCCCCCCACCGTGTCGGCGGCCGCCTACCAGCTCATCCTGGACCGGCGCCTGGGGGAATACGTGATTCCCGAGGGTTGGGCCATCTTCGCCGCCGGCAACCGCCAGGGGGACCGGGGGGTCACCTATGCCATGCCGGCGCCCCTGGCCAACCGCTTCACCCATTACGAGGTGGAGCCCAACCTGGACGATTGGGTGAGCTGGGCCCTGAAGAGCGGCATGGACGCGCGCATCCTGGGCTTTCTGCGTTTCCGCCCGGACATGCTGTTCAACTACGACGCGGCCCACAACCCGGTGGCCTTCCCCAGCCCCCGCTCCTGGGAATACGCCCATCGGGCCCTGCAGAAGTTCGGCGACCGGCCCGACCTGCTGGCCGACGCCCTCCAGGCCTGCGTGGGCCAGGCCTGCGGCGTGGAGCTCAAGGCCTTCATCGACAACCTGGAGAACCTGCCGGACATCGACGGCATTCTCGACGGCAGCGTGGCCGAGGTGCCCAAGGGCATCGACCTGCAATACGGCGTGGCCGCCGCCCTGGTGCGCCGGGCCAAGGAAGCGGCCGACGAGTGGGACAAGGGGGCGGCCAAGCTGGCCAACATCCTGAAGTACGCCCGCAACTTCCCCCAGCGGGAAATGGGCGTCATGCTGGTCACCGACCTGCACCGGGCCGTGGGCAAGCCCCTGTTCGCCGTGCCCGAGTTCGTCAGTTGGGCCAACAGCGTGGCCGAACTGATGCTCTACGATTTCAAGCCCCAGGCTGACGGAGGGCGCTGAGGGTGGAAAGCGGCAAGGGCCGCGGGCCCGGCGGGGCCTCGGCGGATCGGCTCGAAACCAAGCTGGCTGCCGCCCGCACCCGGCTGATCCTGGAAAAGCCCTTCCTGGGCGCCCTGGTCATGCACCTGCCCCTCAAGGCCAGTGACGCCCAGTGGTGCAAGACCACCGCCACCGACGCCCGGCATTTCTATTACAACCCGGCCTACATCGCCCGCCTGACCCTGGAGCAGACCCAGTTCGTGCTGGCCCACGAGGCCATGCACTGCGCCCTGTCCCACTTCGCCCGGCGCAACCACCGGCAGAAGCACCGCTGGGACGTGGCCTGCGACTACGCGGTGAACATGATCCTGGACGACGAGCGCATGCAGGGCCCCGACAACGCCCTCATGGACGCCGCCTACCGGGGCCTCACGGCGGAAGAGATCTACCCCCTGCTGCACGAGGATCCCCCCGAGGAAACCCAGGACACCCACCTGTTCGACAACAGCGACAGCCAGGGCAGCGAAGGCGAATCCCAGGAACCGGAGGCAGGCCAGGGCGGCGAAAAGGAATCGGAGCAAGAGGATTCCCAGGGGGGCGGCAACCCGGAGGACAGTCCCTCGTCCCAGGGCCAGCCCCAGGAATCGGACCAGGCCGGCCAGGCGGAGATGGAGACGCAGACGCCACCGCCGCCCCCCAGCGACCCGGCCAGGCTGGACGAGCAATGGAAGAGCCGCCTGGCCGCCGCCGCCCAGGCCGCCCGCCAGGCCGGCAAGCTGTCCCAGTCCCTCATGCGCATGGTGGACCACCTGCTGGCCCCGCAACTGCCCTGGCGGGCCCTGCTGGCCCGCTACATGATGAACGTGGCCCGGGACGACTACAGCTTCCAGCGCCCCTCCCGCCGGGACGGGGCGGCCATCATGCCCCGCCTGGCCAGCCAGGGGGTCAACGTGGCGGTGGTGCTGGACACCAGCGGCTCGGTGACCCGGGAGGAACTGGAAGCTTTCCTCGGCGAAGTGGACGCCCTCAAGGCCCAGGTGCGGGCCGCCGTCACCCTCCACGCCTGCGACGACAAACTGGACCCGGCCGGACCCTGGCGTTTCGCCCCCTGGGAAAGCCTGGTGTTGCCCGAGCAGGTGTCCGGCGGTGGCGGCACGGATTTCCGCCCGGTGTTCGACTGGCTGGAGCGGGAACGCTTGGGGCCGGATCTGCTGCTCTATTTCACGGATGCCGAGGGCCGCTTTCCTGATGGGGAACCGGAATTCCCGGTGCTCTGGCTGGTCAAGGGCAAGGCACCCGTGCCCTTCGGCGTACGGGTCCAACTCAATTAAGGGGTGCAAGGGTAAAACCCCAACTCAGACAAGGCCTTGCCCCGTGAAAAACAATTGATCCGCCTCATGACAAACCGGGGGATTTCATGTCATTGTTCGCACCCCATCCATATATCAGGCATGGATTAGGTGAAAAATATCAGGTGTCGTTGTGCACCCGTCGCGTCTGATCGGCGTTTTTACAAGCGCTCGTTGCATGGCATCGTCACCGGCCGAGAGGCTGGAACGGGCATAACCTGGAACCAACGTTTATGGAGAACTGCATGAACAATCTGCGCAGGAACGTACTGAAGGGTGCCGGTGCCACCGGCGCCGTTGGCGTGGCGGTGATGGCCGGC
>DYIY01000041.1 GCA_020723405.1 Thiobacillus denitrificans
CCTTTCAGTCTTACCCCGCCCCCCGGCCGCCGCGACACTGGCGGCCATGTCTCGACGCCTCGCTTCCCTCCTCGCTCAACTCGTCCCCGGTGACAAGGCCGTGCGCCTGCTGCCGGCCGGCATCTTCCGGGCCGCCGATGGCTCCGGCCGGCCCATCGATGCGCCCCATTGGCGCCTGGATGCCGCCCAGGCGGCGGTGCTGATTGCCCGCCACCAGGCCCGCCAGTCCCGCCCCGTCATCGACTACGAGCACCAGACCCTGCTGGCTGCCCAGAACGGCCAGCCGGCCCCGGCTGCCGGGTGGATCACCCGCCTGGAATGGCGCGAGGGCGACGGCCTGTATGCCGAGGTGGAGTGGACCGAGCGGGCCGCCGCCATGATCGCGGCGGGCGAATACCGCTACCTCTCCCCGGTTTTTCCCTATGACGCCACCGGCCTGGTGCTGGCCATCGGCCCGGCGGCGCTCACCAACAACCCCGGCCTGGACGGGCTCACCGACCTGGCCGCGCTGTCCGCGCTGTTCCCATCCGATCAGGAGACCCCCATGAACGAAACCCTCAAGAAACTGCTGGCTGCACTGGGCCTGGCGGAGACCACCACCGAGGCCGATGCCCTGGCCGCCGTGGCGACCCTGAAGGCCGGCGCCGACCAGGTGGCCGGGCTGACCGCCCAGATCGCCACCCTGAAGGCCGCCCAGCCCGATCCCGCCAAGTTCGTGCCCGCCGATACCGTGCTGGCCCTGCAGGGCCAGCTGGCGACGCTGACCCAGCAGATCGCCGGCCGGGAGAAGGATGAGCTGGTGCAGGCCGGTCTGGCCGACGGCCGCATCCTGCCCGACATGGAGACCTGGGCCCGCAGCCTGGACGTGGTGGCCCTCAAGGGCTACCTGGACAAGGCCAAGCCCCTGGCCGCCCTGCAGGGCACCCAGACCGGCGGGCGCCAGCCGCCCGGCGTGGGGGGCGATGGCAAGCTGAACGAGGCCCAGCTGGCCATCTGCACCCAGCTGGGCATCGAGCCGGATGCCTACCTGGCCACCCTGAAGGCGGCTTGATCGCCCCCAGCCCCTTACCTCTCACAGGAGATACCCATGACTGCTTTGACCGCTGATCGCGCCACCCCGGAACGGGCGGGCGACGAGTTTTCCTACCCGGTGGCCGCCAGCGTGATCTGCCGCGCCGGGGGCATCGCCGCCCTGAACGCCTCCGGCAACGTGCTGCCGGCCGTCACCAACACCACCCTGATCTGCGTGGGCCGTTTCGAGGAGACCGTGGACAACTCGGCGGGCTCCGCCGGGGCGGTCTCGGCCCGGGTCAAGCGCGGCGTGTTCCGCTACGCCAACTCCGCTGCCGGCGATGCCATCACCGCCGCCGAAATCGGCGATGTCTGCTACCTGGTCGATGACCAGACGGTGGCCAAGACCAACGGCACCAGCACCCGTTCCGCCGCCGGTGTCGTCGTGGCCGTGGACAGCGCGGGCGTGTGGGTGCGCATGGGCCTGTAAGGCTCGTACCGCCAACCGATCAGCAACCCCTTCAGAGAAACGGAGATTCACATGAAAAAAGTACTCGGTGCACTCGCTCTGGTGTGCATGGCCGTCGCTGCCGTGTTCGCCTTCCCGGCCCTCGCGGTCCCCCTGGTCATGCCGCCCGATCTGCTGGCCAGCAAGCTGTCTGATGGCCTGCCCATGGTCGCCTTCGGCGGCCTGCTGGTGAACAAGGATTCCCTCAGTTCCCTCTTCACCGGTCTCAAGACCCTGTTCCATGACGCCCTCAAGGCCACGCCCAACAACTGGCAGCTCACCGCCATGGAAGTGCCCAGCACGAGCTCCGGCGAGGATTACGCCTGGTTGAGCCGCTTCCCCAAGATGCGCAAGTGGGTGGGCGAGAAGTTCATCAAGGTGCTGGAGGCGGGCAAGTACTACAAGAAGAACGAGGATTGGGAGACCACCATCGAGGTGGATCGGAACGACATGGAGGATGACCGCCTGGGCATCTACAACATGCAGTCCAAGAGCGCGGGCGAGTCGGCCGGCGAACTCAATGACCTCATCGTCATGGACCTGAAGAACGGGGCCTTCACCAACACCTGCATGGATGGCCAGTACTTCTACGACACCGACCACCCCCTGAAGAACAGCGACGGCGTGACGACCAGTGTGAGCAACAAGGGCACGGCCGCCCTGTCTGCCGCCGATGCCGCCTCCGCCGCAGCCAGCCTGGGTGCCGCCATCAAGGCCGTCATGTCCTTCACCGACAGCGAGGGTATGCCCCTGAACCTGGTGCCGGACGTGCTGGAGGTGCCGCCCGCCCTGCTGGAGACCGGCAAGATCCTCTGCGACTCGCCCAAGCTGCAGAACGATACCCCCAACCCCTACCACAACGTGCTGAAGCTGGTGGTGAACCCCATGCTCACCAGCTCCACCGCCTGGTTCGTGCACGTCACCAAGAAGCAGGCCATGAAGCCCTTCATCGTGCAGATGCGCAAGCGCCCGGTGTTCGTCAGCCAAACCGACATGAACGCCGACGACGTGTTCCTGAAGCGCAAGTTCAAGTTCGGCGCCGAGGCCCGGGCCACGGGGGTGTACGGCTTCTGGCAACTGTCCTACGGCTCCACCGGCGCCTGATCGCTGACTGATACCCAGCCTGCAGCTGCAAGCCGCCCGGTCTCCGGGCGGTTTCTGGAAGCCGACTGACACCCTGTCGAAAGGAAACACGATGGCCAAGAGCAAGACCCCCGCACCGGACACCACCCCCGCGACGGCAGTAGCGCCCCCCGCCCCCCAGGATGGGAGCGGGGTTGGGGCCAGCGAGGTGGTCAGCGAAGCGGTCATCGACGTGCCGAATGCCCCTGTGAGTGTCGAAGTGGAAGTACCGCCCACCGCCCCCGCCGCAGGGGGTGGTGATGTGGGCGGCGACACCCTCCCGACCCACCACCTCATCACCGCTCGCCGCGACGGTTTCCGCCGTGCCGGCCGGGCCTGGAGCGTGGCCCCCACCCGGGTGGACGTGGACGATTTCAGCGCCGAAGAGCTCGCTGCCCTGCGCGCCGAGCCCATGCTCACGGTCGCGGAAGTCACCGAGTAATGGCCTATGCCACCCAGGCCGACATGATCGCCCGCTTTGGCGAGCCGGAGCTGATCCAGCTCACCGACCGCCAGGGGCTGGGGGTCATCGACGCCACGGTGCTGGACCAGGCCCTGTTCGATGCCGACGTGCAGATCGACGCCCATCTGGCCGGCCGCTACAGCCTGCCCCTGGACCCGGTGCCCGCCGTGTTGGTGCCCTTCGCCTGCGACCTGGCCCGCTTGGCCCTGTACACCGACGCGGCGCCGGAGACGGTGCAGAAGCGGGCCGACAAGGCCACCCGCTTCCTGGAACTGGTGGCCAAGGGCACCATCCAGCTGGGCCTGGTGCCGCCCCCGCCGGATGCCGGCGCGGTGCAGTTCACCCCCGGCGACAAGGTCTTCGGCCGGAGCGAGAGCTACTGATGGCCCTGCTCGCCCTCGAACCCCTGCTGCTGGCCCGCATCGAAGCGGCCATGCCGGTGGCCAACCTCAAGGTCCTGAGCGCCGCTGACCTGGATGGCGTGACGGAAGCCGCCCAGCATTCCCCGGCCGTGCACGTGGTGCCCTACGGCCTGCGCCTGGTGGAGCAAGGCACCCTGATCACCCCGGTGGAGACCTGGCTCACCGTGCTGGCCGTGCGCAACGTGCGCAGCCAGCAGAGCGGCAGGGATGCGCGGGGCGATGCGGCGGCCCTGCTGGACACCCTGTTTGCCGCCCTCCACGGCTGGCAGGGCGAGATCAACGGCCAGCGGCTCAAGCCCCTGCGCCCCGTCACGCCCCCCCGGGCCGGCTTCCGGGCCGGTTTCGGCTATTTCCCCCTGGCCTGGGAGGCCCAGTTGCCCGCCCTGGTCGCTCCTTGTTCTACCTATTGAGCCACCTATTAAGAAAGGACTGACCCATGCCCTACCTCATCTATTCCGGCCAGGGACCGCTCTACATCGGCGACTACAACGCCAGCACCGGCCAGATCGAAAACGAAGTGGCCGTGGGCTGCGGCAACCGCACCCTGAAGCTGGCCCTCTCCCGGGAGACCAACGAGATCAAGGAAAGCTGCTCCGGCCAGCGGCTCACTCTGTTGGAGTACGAGACCAGCAAGGCCGCCAACGTCACCCTGGAAATGCAGCAGTTCGACGAGGACATGCTGGCCATGGCCCTGTACGGCACCGCCGCCACCATTGCCGGCGCCAGCGTGGTGGGCGAGGCGCTGCCCACCATGGTGGCGGACGGCTTCTTCCACACCAAGCATCCCAAGATTTCCGCCGTGGCGGTGAAGGACAGCGACAGTCCCGTCAACACCCTGGTGCTGGATACCGACTACAAGATCGACAGCGCCGACCACGGCCGCATCAAGATTTTGAGTCTGGGCACCTATGTGCAGCCGTTCAAGATCGACTACACCTACGCGGCCCGCACCAACATCAAGCCCTTCTCCGCTTCCGGCTCGGTGAAGGCCCTGCGCTTCGACGGGGTGTCCACCACCGACGGCCAGAAGGTGCGGGTGCTGCTGCCGCGCATCAGCTTCAGCCCCACCAGCGAGTTCGGATTCCTGTCCGAAGAAGCCGCCACCCTGAGCCTGGAAGGCAAGCTGCTCATCGCCGACGTGTCGGCCAGCGACCCGGTGCTGGGCGCCTTCGGCAACATCGAGCTGCTCTGAGCATCATGATCTTCTACGACTACTCCACCGCCGCCCTGCGCCAGGACCTGCCGGCGGATGGCGCCTGGCAGGAGCCCATCCAGGTCCTGGGCGTGGGCGCCACGGTGCGCGCCAACCCGGGTACCGGCGGTGCGGTGACCGTGGCCTATACCCTGAGCCCCCTGGCGGAGATCGTGGCCGACACCGCCACCTGGTACACCGCCCCGGCGTTCGATGGCCAGACGGTGGCCGCCGAGGATTCCGTCATCGGCCGCGTCACCGCCATCAAGGCCAAGCAGGTGGGCGGTAGTGCCCCGGGGAATCTGGAGGTCTGCCAATGAGCGGGCCCTGGGCCAGTCAGCGGGGCATCGCCCAGGTGACCTGGGCGGAGCTCATGGCGCTCAACCCGGCTGCGTACAGTCCGAGTCAGTTGTTTTATGTCGCCAATTTGGGCCTGGGTGGTAGCTATTGGTTTTCCAATGGCACGCTTTGGAGGCCAGTAAACGGCTCGATTGTCATGGCCAGCGACGAGATTGGGAATATCAGCACGACACAAACCGTCATCGGAAACGTGGCCGGCTGGGGTCTCACGGTGCCCAGCGGTTTGCTGGCCCGGGTGGGCGCGAAGCTGCGCACCATGGTCAGAGCGTCGCGGAGCGGCATGGTAGCTGGGACGTGCATTTTGTCAGTGGCCAATGACAGCGCATCGACGCACCCGCTCGCGCACGTCAGTAGCACATCGACCACCGCCAGCACACTACAGGCCCTGGGTGTCGTCTCCAGGAATTCCAGCACCCAACTGCGGCATTCATCGTCATATGGTGCATCGTGGTCTGGTTCCAACAATGCCACGATGGCCGAGGCGAACATCGGTGACGTAGATATGAACCTGGTGTTGAGAGCCAACGTGGCCGGCGTCGGGGAAACGATCACCTTCAAAGACCTTCTGGTGGAGTGTTTCCCGTGAAAACGTACTTAAAAAACGACACGATCCCCGCCGAGGTGTTGGAGTCAGCCATTCGCATCCAGACTACCAACGAATCCGTGGTGGTGTACGAGCCTGGTGACACACTGCCGGTTGAGCCTGAGTCACTACCCACCATCCCCGACGTCTCCGCCTGGCAGTTCATCCAGGCCCTGGCCCATCTCGATCTGCTCACCGCCGTGGAGGCCTACGTGGCCGCATCGAGTGATCCTATGGTGGCCTACGGCTGGAGCCGGGCCAGCACCTTCGCCCGGCGTGACCCGTTCGTCCTGGCCGCCCAGGCCACCCTGGGCATGAGCGATGCCCAGGCCGACGAGTTGTTTCTGCTGGCGGCGAGCAAATGACCTGGCGCGGCAGCGGCCCCTGGGCCAGCCAGGCGGGTGGCGGTGGCGGCGGCGCCGGCAGTGCCGTGCCCAACGAATACACCTACCGCTATGCCCACTGGGCCTTCGACGAGGCCTCCGGCAACCTGATCAACGCCGAGAGCAACGTGTTCACGGTGCCCGCCTTCAGTTTCGCCGGCACCCTGGGCTGGAGCACGCCGGGCGCGGTGACCACGGCGGCCGGCGGCAACGTGATGGGCAAGGTGGTGGGCGACCCGGTCATTGATACGATCTTCCGGCTGGATGACCTGCTGACCCAGCAGGACTACCAGGTCAAGCTGCTCGCCATCCGCTGCCGGCCCAATGCCCTGGCTGCATCCGCCAAGCGGATTTATCAGTACGGCGACCAGGGCAGCGCCCAGCAGGCCGGGGTGCCCCAACGGGGCGGCTGGGTGGCCCGCTTCAACGCCAGCAATGCCACGGCGCCCTTCACGCCCCACGGCGCCACCTTCGCGATCCATACCCCGTACAACCTGGCCCTGGGCGACAAAACAGGCGGGCAGAGTGATGAGAACTTCGCGGATCCCATCGCCAATGACCCGGTGGCCCTCCAGGTGGGGCAGACCTACGACTACGTGTTCGCGGTGGATGCCTCGCGGGGCGACGACCTCTATTACGCCATGATCCTGCGCGATGCCGTCCTGGCCGACGAGGACGTGAGCGTGGACGCGGTGAACTACCCCCTGCCGGGGATCTCGGATGTGGAGATCAACGGCTCCCGGGGCCTGCGATTTTTTGCCCAATCGGACGCGACCGGCCAGGCGCCGCTGACGGATTTCACGGTGTGGGACATCTGGGTCGGCGAGGCAAAGGACACCGCCCACCTGATGCAGATCGCCGCCAGCCTGCACGCCGATTCGTCGGCCAACCCGTTCGCTTGAGTTCGCTTAACCATGGATGCGGTCCAACTCCCTCCCCGGTCTGCCAAGGCCGGTGTGCCGGGTGACAGTACGGACGGTCCGCCCATTTCCGGAGTCACCATGCAAGACGATCTGAACAGCCTCATCAACGCCCCCACCCTGGTGAAACTGGGGGAACGGGAAGTGGCCATCACCCCCATCAAGGTCCGTGAACTTCCGGCCTTCACCCGGGCCATCTCCCCGATCTTCGCCGCCCTGGGCCAGGGCCTGGACGTGCCCACCCTGCTGGCTGCTTACCCGGAATCGGTCATCGAGGCCACGGCCATCGGCGCCCGGCTGCCCATCGAGGAGGTGCGGGAACTGGATCTGGACGGCCTGCTGGCCCTGGCCTTCGCCGTCCTGGAGGTGAACGCGGATTTTTTCGCACGCCGGATCGCCCCGGCCCTGGAGGCGGGATCCACCCGGCTGGCGAAAAAGCTGGATGGTTTGAACTTGAGTCTCGCTTCCGTGGCGCCGGGCTAGGCAGCGTGCTGGATATGACCCTGGACCAGGTCAACGGCTATGCCGAGGCCCTGGCCAGGTTGGAAAAGGGGCGGCTGAAAGAGGCGGCCCTGGCGGTCAGGGCGGGGATGGCCAGCGAAAAAGGCTGGAAGGCGTGGCTGAAGGAACTCGGCAAGTAGGGCCGGTACCGGCCGGGCTACAGCACCAGAGCCAGGCCGGCCATGGCGATGAGCCCGGCCATGAGGATGGGGCCGGCATCGGCGCCGGCCAGTAGCTGGAGCACCACCCAGGCGGCCCACAGGCCGAGCAGTACCAGGCCGGCGGTCAGGGCGATGGGCAGGATCAGGCCCAGCATCATGAGCAGGATGGCCAGGGGTAGGAGGGG
>DYIY01000042.1 GCA_020723405.1 Thiobacillus denitrificans
TGTCTCTCACCTGGGCATCACCCAGGCCGGCGCGCAATACCGCCAGGTCCATCGGTTTCTGGCTGGTGGCCGGCGCCAGGGCCTGGAGGACGGCGTCGGGAAGATCGTGGGTGTCAGGGTTGCCCATGGCCGGCCTCCTCGACTTGGGCGCCTAAGCGCAGGGACTGGGCCAGCTGGCAGCGCTCGGCGGTGGCCCGCAGGGTGCGGTTCTCCCGCTCCAGCTCATCCTGATAATCCATCTGCCCCACGGCGGCGAAGGCCAGGATCATGAGGATCAGAAAGATCGCCACTTCCAGGGGGTTGGGTTTGCTGTCGTGCATGGCGATCTCCTCACTTCCGGGCGCTGACCAGGGCGTCAACCAGGTCGGCAGTCACCGTGGGCGCCCCGATGGCGGCTGCCCGGTTCATGGCCTCGGCGGCCCAGTTCTGCACCGCCAGGGGGTAGGTAAAGGAACGCGGGCCATCCCCGTCGTAGCCTTGCAGGGCCCGGTGCAGGGCCGCGTAGGCATCGGCGGCGAACACCTCGGCCCGGCCCAGGCGATGCAGCAGGAAGGCCTCGATCTCCGGCACCGTCAGGGCAGGCAGGGGCACATCCACGCAGCGCTGAGACACCTCGCGCACCTCCAGATTGCGCGGGCTCAGACGCTGGGCCAGTTCCGGCTGGCCGATCAGCACCACCGCCAGCAGGCTTTTGAGGCCCGCCTTCAGTTCGATGAAGCGCTTCAAATGCTTGAGCGTGGCCGTGGGCAGGCTGTGAGCCTCCTCGATGATCAGCACGTGGCGGCCGCCCGAGGCCATCAAGGCCCGGTGCACCTGGTTGAAGCGGGCCTCGCTGGAGGCCCGGGGCCGGGCGTCCGGCGTCAGGGCCCGCAGGATCGCCTCGGCGATGTGGGCCGCCTTCATGGTCTTGCCCTTCTCGTCGTCCGGCTCCATGCCCTGGGGATAGGGCTGGATGAGGGTGACGGTGGGCTCGTGCTCCAGCAGGTACTGCACGGCCAGGTCCTTGATGGTGGTCTTGCCCGCCCCGCTCTCGCCGATGATGGCCAGCAGCCCCGCCCCGGCCTTGGCCTGGGCAATGATGGACTCGTAGGCATCCTGAGCCGCTGCCGACAAATACACCTCGCCGGCCGATTGCGGGTCCAGGAACGGGTCCAGGGTGAACCCCCACTTGCGCCGCGCCGCTGGCGTCAGCATGGTCTTGCGTCGTAACATGGTTTCGTCCTTTTCGTTGAGGGCATTGCCATCGTGGCCGCCGTCCTCCGGCGCCACACCCGGCCGGCCCGGGGCTGCTACCCCGGCGCCGGCCACCTTCGTGTTCACCGCAGCGAACACGCCTTTCACCCGCACCCCGTGGGCTTCCAGCCACGCGGTGATCTGGGCCTTGCAGTGCGTCTTGTCGGCCCGTTTGGGCCAGGCGCCGCTGTTCAGCAGCACGTTGGTCCCGGGCACGCTCCAGCCCAGCAGGGTCGCCAGGTCCGCCTGCTTGAGGCCCGCCTCGGCCATCACCTGTTTGAGTTTCAGCATGCTTGGGCCTCCTGTTGGTCGCCGCCTTCCTGGAACTGCCGGATGAGTGCCTTGATATCCTGATCCGTGGCCCCCTCCTTGAAGCGGCGCATGACCCATTGGTAGTGGTCGGGCCGCCAGGCCTCCTTGAGCGCCTCCTGAATGCGCATGCAGGCCTGGGTAGCGCTGATCCGCGTGGCTTCCACCGCCGGCACGGACACCTCAAGCGGCGTTCCGCGCTTGGGCATCCACACCACCGGCGGGGCCTCCTTGGCGGTCTTGAAGGG
This sequence comes from Thiobacillus denitrificans, assembly GCA_020723405.1. Classification (GTDB taxonomy): domain Bacteria; phylum Pseudomonadota; class Gammaproteobacteria; order Burkholderiales; family Thiobacillaceae; genus PFJX01. The sequence goes on from DYIY01000042.1 coordinate 1,791, forward strand.
GTCAACCCCACCGGGCACCAGGTGGCGCAGGGGCACGTAATCCTTGGAGCGCCGCGCCGCCTCGGTGGCCGCCAGGCCCTCGGTGCCCGCCGCCACTTCCGCCACCCGCTTGCGGTTGGTCTCCAGGACCGTGTCCTTCGGCGCCTGGTAGGCCGCACCAATCTCCACCGCATCGCTGGCAAAGCCGTGGGCATCCAGGGTCCGCTCCGGCAGGGGAATATGGGTCTCCTGGCCTTCCACCATCACCACCGCCATGGCGCCGTCGTGGTAGGGGTTCTGGCACACGTCCAGGCGGCCCTTCACCACCGCCTGGGGCACGTGGTCCACCTTGAAGACCCGCCCCGCGTAGTTCACCGTCAGGTCGCCGTTCACCACCGGGCGCTTGGCGTCTGTGGTGGCCAGGGTGAGCAGGGTGGCCGCGTCCCGGGTGATGCGCAGCCGGTCGGCGGGGATCTCCATCCACTTGGCGAAGCGGGTCTTCTTGTGCCGGGTATGCACGGCCGTGGCGTTCCAGTGCAGTTGCACCTTCTCCGCCAGGGCGTTCAACTGCTCGATGTCGCTCACCCTGTGGCGCTGATAGCGCAGGCCACTTTCAAAGACCGTCTCCACCAGGTGGTTCAGCTTCTCCACGCTGCCCTTGGCCCGGGGGTTGCCCGGCTTGTTGACGATCAGGTTGATCGTCATCCGCTGGCACCAGCGCGCCACCAGGTTGGCCGCCGTGGCCCCCGGGTCCACCATCAAGTGCCAGGGCGCCCCGTTCATGGGGTCGGCCGGGTTGGCCTTGGGCGCCATCATCCAGGCCAGAAAGGCCACCGTATGGGCACCGCTCTCCGAATGGGGGTAGTAGCGCCAGCGTCCCGCCCCGGAGTGGTGGTCCACGCCCACGTAGCGGATCACCCGGAAGCGCTCGATGGCCTTCAGGTTCTCCGGCTTGTTCTTGTAATGCACCGCTTCCGACAAGGGCACGATGGCCGTGCCCCCCGCATCCTTGCCCAGGGGCAGGTAGAACACCACGCACACCGAGGCATCCACCTGCCAGGTATGGTTGGGCCAGGGGCTCATCAGCGGCGTGTGGGGCGTGGGCCGGCGCAGCTGCTCCGGGTGCAGGTTGGCGTCGCGCAGGGCCCGGATGATGGTGGTGGGGTTGAGCTCGATCACTTCCCCCGTGGCCGAATCCATGCGCTTGGCCCGGATCACCCCGTTGGCCCGCAGCGCTTCCACCGCCCGCTTCACCGCCAGGATCTGGTTGCCGTTCTGCCGCCAGCCCTCCATCAACATGGCAGATATCTTCTCCAGTTCGTCCCGGCTCAGGGCGCTCTGCCCCGCGTCGCTGCGCTGCTTGCGCTCGCTGGCCAGGTGGGGCGACGCCCAGCGGTAAAAGGTCTGCCGGGTGCAGCCCAGGGCGGCACAGGCCTCGTCCAGCAGGGCCGCCTTGTCGCCATGGCCCAGCGCCGCCAGGCGCTCGGCGTAGGCCGCTACCACCGCGATCTGCTGGGGCGTAGGCATGGCCGTATCAGACCTGGGGCTGCTGGCCATGGCCCGCTCCCGCACCAGCCACCCCGGCCAGGCCGCCCTGGGCCTCGATGTCGGCGTTCACCGCATCCCACAGGGCCTGGTCTTCCCGGGCCAGGCCATCCACCTCGCAGGCCGCCTCGGGCAACACGTCGAAATCGGCCGCCACGTCGCGCAGGGCGGCCAGCACCAGGCCCAGGGCCGCCCCCACCCCCCGGCGGGCCGTCTCGCTGGCCTCGCCCTCCGGGTGGCAGGCGAACACGTCGCCGGCCAGCTTCACCACCGTGCTGTGCAGGTGGGCCGCCGTCTGCTGGGCATCGTCCATCAAGGCCGCCAGGGCCTCGGCTTCCTGGAAGTCCGGTGTGGGGGTGTCCGGCCGGGTGCGCTTCAGGGTCGCCACCTCGGCGGCCAGCTTGTCGATCTGCTCGGCCTGGTTGCGCACCAGGACGGATTGCTTGTCGGCTGCGGCGGCCTTGGCGTCGCGGGCCTGGCGGAGGGCGGCGCGTAGCTCCCTTACAGTCATGGTCTCCACATCATCCATGGTTATGCCACGTGCGGTATCGCCCTCCGCCAGGGCATCAATCTCGCCATCGTCGAGGACCAGGAGTTCTAGCAATTTGCCCTGGGTATTTGCGGCCTTCAAAAGCGGCGACGTCGCCGCTTTTGAGAACTTGAGACTGGCCGCCATGAAACGCTGTGCAGTTCTGTGGTCTATCCCCAGCAAGTCAACGCGCTGCTGAAACTCACCATGAGGCGTGATTTCGCGCAGCAACAGCAGCCGCTTGCCCAGCTCCAGGCAGGCCTCGGCAGTGCGTCGCTGATAGAACCTGATCTCGTCTTCCAGGGCGCCCACCGTCAGGCTGCCTTCGTAACCCAGTTGCACGGCCAGGGCGGTGGCGTCGGCGGCCATCACGTTGAGGGCCTGCCCCATCTCCGCCAGCCGGGTTTCGTTGATCGCGACGGGCGCATCTTGTGGCTCCACCAGGGGTTTGCGGCCCCGCCGGCTGGCGGCAGCGATGGATTCCGGCGTGATATTGACCTCGGTGGATGCCGTTGGGCGGTTCATGCTGTCTCCTTGTTAGGCTTGTTGCAGGGTCTGGCGCGTGGCGTCCAGGCGGCGCTGGGCCGCGTCCAGGTTGGAAAGAATGCGCACCGCGTGGCGCGCCAGGCTGTGGCTGGCGCGGATGCGCCCGGTGTCCGGCAGGCGCTCGGCAAAGCCCTTGGCCTCCAGGGTGGCCACGTGCCGGGTGATGTCCGGCGGGGCCATGCCCGTGGCCTGGGCCAGTTCGTTGGGGGAGAGGCCGGCCAGGAAATTGGCCTCCAGGAGGACGGCCAGCACGTCCAGGGTCTTGGCGCTGGCTTGGACCAGATAGGGAGTCGCGTTCATGGCTGTGGCAGAATGTGGCGAAAGGTTCAGGCGGATTTCTTCGGGGCGGGCTTCAGGCCCAGCAGAACGGCGGCCTTGTGGGCTTCGCCCCGGTAGCCGGACAGGCGGCCCCGCAGCAGATCCCGGGCCGCCTGGTAGCTCACCTGGTTCTCCGCGCACAGGGCGCGCAGGTTCACGCCGTTGGCGCGCAGCTCGGCGCGCTTGTCCTTGAGTTGGCGAACGGTCATTGGGGTGGTCTCCTCGGTCATGGTTAGGAGGTAGTCATGGATTTAGAAGAACGCATCGATCGGCTGGAGGCGAAGCACCAGGTCATGGCCGCTTTTCTCCACGCAGTGGCGCAGACATGCGCGAACAAGGCTGACGTGTCAGCGGCATTCCAAACGCGCGCCGGCATGCTCGAACTACTGCACCAAGCCAAGCCGGAAGAATCCAGCCCCGCCTTTCTTGAGGCCTGGTCTCTGGCGAAGCTGGCCATTGAAAGAGCGTTGGATGAAGCTCAAGCCACTCACTGAGGTCGCGCAGCGGCACCTGCGCGGCGCCCCTCAGCGCCGCCTGCTGCCGCTCGTCGGCCCACTTGATCAGGGCGTCATCGGGGTGGGCCATCTCAGCACCCCATGGCGAAACAACGTGCCGCGTCGAGTCCGTGCAGGGACCAGACGCGAAGGACTTCTTCCAGGAAGTCCAGGGACAGGTCTTCCAACTCGATGCCAGCTTCTTGACGGAGGGTTTTCATGACGCACTCACAGGAGAGGTAAATGGATGAACTGGATATCAATGTTGAATTGGCGAAGTTGTCGGCCATGCAGTTCACGGTGCTTCAGTCGGCCTATGTAATCCTGGCTCGCCATCTGCAGTCGGCGTGTGGGCTGGAACTTGAGGCGTTGGCGAATGACCTGGAATACATGGCCGGGACCCAGGACCACCCGACTTGGCGCAACGGCCATGAACAGCTCGTAGCTCAGCTAAGGAGCTTGTGTAGCCCGCCATCAAGCGCGCTGAAATAGCCTGTAGCTCGTCGTGGGGTATGTGTTGGGCGTTAGGTTTTTGTGTGTCCATGGTCGTGGTCTATCGCGGTTAAACGTGGAAGATGGTGGAACAATAGTGATCAATAAATCACACGTCAAGGATTAAATGTGACCGATACGTCATTTTCTTTTCGGCTACGGGATGAGCGGAAACGGCTGGGCTTTACCCAGACTGATGCAGCTGCCTTGGCTGGCATGCAGCGAGAGACGTGGAGTAGGTATGAGAGCGGCGCGTTATCGCCGGGGACTGATGTATGGGTAGCCCTCGCCGCTGCCGGGGCGGATGTGCAGTACATCCTCACCGGCAGCCGTAGCGATAAGGCCATGTCAGCAGACGAATCCCTCCTCCTGGAGCGCTACCGGGCGAGCCCGCGCGACCTGCGCGATGCCGCCTTGCGGGTGCTGCTGGGCGGCGATGGGCCCGCGTCCCGGGGCCACCAGGTCAAACAAAAGGTTTCAGGCAACGCCGGCCAGGTGGTCGGCATTCAACAGGGAGTGGTCAATGAGCAGTCGAATCGCCCAGGAGGTAAGCGGCAGCGGTAACCAGACCAGTGCTTACACGGGCACCCAGCAGCAGGTCCACAACAACCAGCGGTACACGCTGGAGATTCACATGAGCGCGCCAGCCAGGCCGCCGCTCTTTTCGTTTCAGCATGTGCGCATCGAAGTGAGCCTGAGGGAGACGGCGTCATGACCTGGCTGGTCATCGCCTTGATCATAGCCGTGCCCACACTGGCGTGGTGGTGGCTGGGAGCAAGAAACCAATGCGCCACATCGCCCCGTGAAAGAACACTCGAAGAACTCTTGGCAGAAGAGGAACGTAGAGCGAAGGCGCGTGTGGCAACCCCGACGGTCATCCTGAACGACCGTTCAAGCCTCGTGGATGAGGCGCGGCAAACGCTGCAGAAGACAGCCTACGAGATGGTTGGAAACCGCCACTCGGATGCCGAGAAACAGCGCTTCAAGCAGGGGATGACCAAATTCGCTGCAGTAGACCCACTGGTCAAGCGCATCGCGGAACGCGCGCAAGGCATCGTGTCGCGGCATCCGGGGATCATGCAAAGCAAGATCTACGTTCACTTCCCCGAGTACGACAAGGAAAAGGTGCGCTACGCGTTGTACTTTGCTCACGAGCTCGGTTTGATCTACCGCAAGAAAAAAGGCAGCAGCTACCAACTGTTCCCACCGGGCACGACCATCGAAATGATATCGGCCCAGCGCGGCCGTCATGACCTCAAGGCATAGCGTGATAGCCACCCGCCCCAAAAAAACGCCATAAAGCGCTTCATGAAGCCGTGAAACGCCATTCCCGCCCTGGGGGAACCGATGCGGTTTCGCCCTGAATAGCTACAATCCATCTGAATTCGAACAGATGCGGGAGATTGGGATGTCCAGCGCATGGAAAAATGTGCTCAGCACGGCGCTCCTTTTGGGGGCCATTGCCGGGGTAATCTGGTACGTGGGTGTCTATTGGCCCAAGCAGCAGGCCTTGCAAGCGGTGGCGGACACCATGATCGATCCATGGTCGGCGCAGTTCCGCAATGTCCGTTTGTCTGGTTCAAGCTACTGCGGCGAGGTCAACGCCAAAAACCGAATGGGGGCCTACACGGGGTTCAGCCCGTTCCTGGTCTTCATGCACGATGAGCCTCTGGTGCTCATGGAAAAGGATGACCGGAACCCCAATCTGGGTCTGGCGGAACATTGCAAGCCAAAAGACTGATTCAAAGGGGTGCGCCCCGCTGAAACCTTTCAGTCTTACCCCGCCCCCCGGCCGCCGCGACACTGGCGGCCATGTCTCGA
>DYIY01000024.1 GCA_020723405.1 Thiobacillus denitrificans
GTTTGGCCATACAGTCGTTGTCCCGGCCCTTGTCCGGCTTGGGCTTGCGGGCCTGAGCGGGGAGCCGGGGCGGCATCTGCATGTCCAGGTCCCGGATGCGCTTGCGCAGGTGTTCCACCACGGTCTTGTCGGTCCAGATGCCGGTGTGGGCCTGGATGCCGAACACGTCCCGCCAGACCGGGCCACCCTGCACCGCGACGTTGTTGGCTCCTTCCAGTTCGGGCCTGGCGGCGGAAACCGGGTCGTTGGGGTCGTAGAAATTGGTCCAGGTGCGCACGTCCCGGGGCTTGCCGGGGGTGATTTCCACCTTGAGTTGATGCATGGCCCCGGCGATGCGCGCCGCTTCGGCCCGGCCCAGGGGGGAGCCCAGGGTGACCCATTCGTCGATCTGCCGGCCTTCCAGGTTGATGGCCGGCACTTCCAGCGCGTCCCCCGTGCCGCCCTCCAGGGCCAGCTTGGTGACCACCGTGCCCCAGGAATGGGAGACGACGATGACCGGCCGGCCGGGATGGTTCTTCACTTCCTCGGTGATGCGCCGCTGCACTTCCATCGCCCATTCGCCGGCCTTGTTGGTGAAGTCGGCGTAGGAGTTGGGCACGCTGCGGCCTTCGTAGCGGAAGGTCACTTCCTTCACGTCGGTCCAGTACTTTTCGGCGATGTCCGCCGACCAGCCGTCGGCCCGGTTGCCCCCGCCGATGCCGTGGACCACGATGACCAGGGGTTCCACGGCCCAGGCCGCCGTGGCCGTCAGCACCAGCAGGAGGATCAGGTAAACGCGCCCCAGGATGTGCATATGCAAGCTCCGGACTGAATGTTTGGAAAGCCTGGTTTCAATTTAGGCTTGCTGTGGCGCGTCTGCTGGGATGATTCCCCCGCCCGTGATTACCCGCATCGATGTGCTGCGCCAGATCAGGGCTCCATGTCTTTCGGCATATTGACCCGGCCAGGCTGTTCGAGAAAAATCGGGATAAGTGGATCGTAAATAATCCTGATGACCTTCAGGGAGGTCCGTCGGGGGCACTGGCCTCCGGTGGTGTTGGCTGGAGCCTCCGGGAAAACGCCCGGGGCTCCAGTTCAACTATTCAACTATTGAAATGGGAGATAGACAGGGTGGCTTCATCATCTTGGTTGTTTGTGCTTTCCGGTTTCCTGGCGTCGGGTTTTGTCTTTGCTGCCGATCAGGGCAAAGAGGTGGGGGGGGGTGGGCTCGATGGGGAACCGTCCATTCGTTTCGTCGATGTGGCGTCCTTCGATCCGGTCACGCTGGCCCCCCTGACGGTGAAGGCCAGGCTGACCCTGCCGGCCCATGGGCGGTCTGCTTCCTGTCAGTCAGCCCAGTCGGGCTGGCCTGCGGTGCTTGTCCTGCATGGTTCCGGTGGCGTGGATCTGCGGGGGGACTTCTACGTCAGGGCCTTGGCCGAAGCAGGAGTCGCCAGCCTGGAACTGGACATGTGGGAAGCCCGGGGGGTGACGGGTCCAGAGAACCGGCCTGCCCTGCCGGCCTATACCTATCCGGATGCATTCGCCGGGCTGTCCTTCCTGTCTTCCTATCCGGGCATCGATGGGGATCGGGTCGGGGTGCTGGGCTTTTCCTGGGGCGGCGTCATGAGCATGGCGTCGGCCACCGAGGGGGTCGTGGCCCTCTACGGTGACGGGGTGCATCGCTTCAAGGCCCATGCGGCCCACTACCCCATCTGCTACGCCTACAACAATCCCTACATCCCCAATTCGGAATTCGGCAGTGCCGCCGGCAATCCCCTGACGGGAGCCCCCATCCTCATCCAGGTGGGCGAGCTGGATGACTATGACGAAGGGGCCGGCCCCTGCCTGGCGCTCCAGGCAGGTTTGCAGGAAAGCGAGGGAGCGCTGCTGGAGGTGTCGGTGTACCCCGGGGCCCACCATGGCTGGGATCGTCTGCAGGTGCCCATGGTCGTGGATGACGTTTTCAGCCATCTGGGGCTGGGGGGGGCAGTTGAATTCCAGCCGGACGTGGAACAGGCCATGAGCGCCCGTCGGCGCGTGGTGACTTTCTTCAAGCGCAATCTCTGACGGAAAGCGGTGCGGTCGTGCTGATGCCCGTTGTATTGCATGAGGGCAGTGAATGGCGCAGGAGACTGCGCCTGGTCGTGGATGTGGTGTTTTTCACCCTGGTCATGCTGCCTGTGTTCGGGCTGCTGCTGGTGGGCCTTTATTTTCTCAAGGCCAGCCTGGGCATCGATATCGTGCCGGCCATGCATCTGCCTGCCCTGATCGGCTTCTGAAAATGACAATGCCCGGCCGTTCTGGCCGGGCATGCCTGCCGGGGTGTTCCTGGTTCAGCCGAAGAGCAGGCCGTTGACCCGTTTCACGAAGCCGGCCGGGTCGGCCAGTTGGCCGCCGTCCAGCAGCACGGCCTGGTCCATGAGCAGGCCGGCCAGTTCGTCGAAGCGGCTGCCTTCTTCATTTTCCAGACGTTTCACCAGGGGGTGGCCCAGGTTCACTTCCAGGATGGGCTGGGTCTCCGGTACGGCCTGGCCCATCTGCTTGAGCATGCGCGCCAGGTTGGCGTTCATGTCGCCTTCGTCGGCCACTAGGCAGGCAGGGGATTCCACCAGGCGGTGGCTGGTCCGCACGTCCTTGGCCCGACTGTCCAGGGCGGTCTTGATCCGCTCCAGCAGGGGCTTGGCGGCCTCCTCGGCGGCGGCCGGTTCCTCGGGCTTGTCTTCACCCTCGGCCGTCACGGCGGACAGGTCCACCTGGCCCTTGGCCACGGAGGCCAGGGATTTGCCGTCGAATTCGAACAGGTTGGACACCACCCATTCGTCCACCCGGTCGGTGAGCAGCAGGACTTCCACGCCCTTCTTGCGGAACACTTCCAGGTGGGGGCTGGCCTGGGCGGCGGCCAGGGTGTCGGCGGTGAGGTAGTAGATCTTGTCCTGGCCTTCCTTCATGCGGCCCAGGTAGTCGGCCAGGGAGACGGTTTCGGCGTCGGCCTGGGTGGAGCGGAAGCGCAGCAGTCTGGCGATGCGCTCCTTGTTGGCCTGGTCTTCGCCCACGCCTTCCTTGAGCACCTTGCCGAAGTGTTCCCAGACCTTGGCGAAGTCATCCTTGCGGTTCTCGGCGATGTCGTCCAGCAGGTCCAGGGTCTTGCGCACGCAGCCGTTGCGGATCATTTCCATGTCCCGGGTTTCCTGGAGGATTTCCCGGGAGACGTTGAGGGGCAGGTCGGCGGCGTCGATGACCCCGCGCACGAAGCGCAGGTAGGCGGGCATGAGCTTGCGGGCGTCTTCCATGATGAAGACCCGCTTCACGTAGAGCTTCACGCCGGTCTTGGCGTCCCGGTCCCACAGGTCGAAGGGGGCGTGGGCGGGCACGTAGAGCAGGGCGGTGTAGTCCTGGCGCCCTTCCACCTTCACGTGGGTCCAGGCCAGGGGGTCTTCGTAGTCGTGGCCTACGTGCTTGTAGAAGGCCTTGTACTCGTCTTCGCTGATGTCGTTCTTGGCCCGGGTCCACAGGGCGTTGGCCCGGTTGACCACTTCGGTTTTGTCTTCCTCCAGGAATTCCACGGGGATGGCGATGTGGTCTGAGTATTCCCGGATCACCGATTTCACCCGCCAGGCATCGAGGAACTCGGCTTCGTCCTCCTTGAGGTGCAGGACGATCTCGGTGCCCCGCTCGGCCTTTTCCACGGTTTCCAGGGTGTACTGGCCGCTGCCTTCGTCGTCGGTGGCGTATTCCCAGCGCACGCCGTGCTCCTGGGTGAGTCCGGCCCGGCGGGTGGTGAGGCTGACCTTGTCGGCGACGATGAAGCTGGAATAGAAACCCACGCCGAACTGGCCGATCAGTTGGGCGTCCTTCTTCTGGTCGCCGGTGAGCTTGCCGAAGAACTCCCGGGTGCCGGACTTGGCGATGGTGCCGATGTGCTCGATGACTTCCTGGCGGCTCATGCCGATGCCGTTGTCACGGATGGTGACGGTCCGGGCTTCCTTGTCCACGCTGACGCGGATCTTGAGCTCCGGGTCGGATTCGTACAGGGCCGAATCGGACAGGGCCTCGAAGCGCAGCTTGTCGGCGGCGTCGGAGGCGTTGGAGATGAGTTCCCGAAGGAAGATCTCCTTATGGCTGTAGAGAGAGTGGATCATGAGGTGTAGCAGTTGCTTCACCTCGGCCTGGAAGCCCAGGGTTTCCTTGGTTGCGGTTTCGGTCATGGCGGAAGAGCTCCCCTGTTGAAAACGGGGAGATAGATGAGGCCCGGGTTCCGGTATTCAAGAGGGGGGCTTCAGGGCCCCGGCAATGCCGAGGCATGCCGGGGCGCGTTATGCTTCTCCCCACCAACGAACTGGGGAGTTTTCCATGCTGCGCCGTCTGATCCCGACCCTTCTTCTTGCCGCCCTGGCCTTCCAGGCAGGTGCTGCCGGCGTGGAGGCCTTCTCCCCCCAGGGAGAAGTGAAAGGGGTGCGCCAGGTGAGCGCCCGCTTCGACGTGGACATGGTGCCCCTGGGGGATCCCCGGCTGGCGGACCCCTTCGTCGCCGACTGTCCGGCCAAGGGCAAGGGCCGCTGGGTGGACAGCCGCAACTGGGTGTTCGATTTCGAGAAGGATCTGCCCGCCGGGGTGGTCTGCCGCTTCGGCCTGAAACCGGAGACCCGCAGCCTGGCCGGCGAGGCCCTGGCCCCCGGCCACTTTGACTTCAGCACCGGCGGCCCGGCCGTCATCACCAGCGAACCCGGCGAGGGCAACCGCATCAACGAGGACCAGGTGTTCGTCCTGGGTCTGGATGCGCCGGTGCAGGAATCCACCCTGGCCGGCCGCTTCTGGTGCCGGGCCGACGGGGTGGCGGAACTGATCCCCGCCCAGTTGCTGAGCGGCCCGGACAAGGCCAAGGTGCTGGCGGCCAGCGCTGAATTCTTCAACGGCTACCTGGCGGTGGTGGCCGACGGCCACGCGCCGCGTCTGGTGGAAGGCCCCGGCGGCAACCAGCGGGAAGCCCTGCTCAAGGCCGCCGCCCAGCCCGGCGCGCCGGTCCTGGTGGCCCGCTGCGGCCGCCGCCTGCCGGCGGGCAAGACCGTGGTCCTGGTCTGGCAGCCGGGCATCGAATCGGCCAGCGGCGTGGCGGTGAGCGGGGCCCAGGAACTGGGCTTCCAGGTGCGCCCCGACTTCACCGCCCGCCTGCAATGCGAGCGCCTGAGTCCCCGCCGGCCCTGCCTGCCGGTGTTGCCCATCAACCTGACGTTCAGCGCGCCCGTGGACGTGAAGCTGCTGGACAAGGTCACCCTGTCCAACGGCAAGCAGTCCTGGAAGAGCGTCATCGATGCCGATGCCCGCCGCGCCGGCCACACCCAGTTCCTGAAATTCCCCGGGCCCTTCCCCGAGGGCGGGGAATTCACCCTGAGCCTGCCGGCCAGGTTCAAGGACCAGGACGGCCGGGTCCTGGTGAACGGCAAGAGCTTCCCCCTCAAGGTGAAGACCGACCTGGCGCCGCCCCTGGCCCGTTTCGCCGGCAACTTCGGCCTCTACGAACTCAACGCCCAGCCGGCCCTGCCCCTGACCCTTCGCTACGTGGACACCCTGAGCAAGAGCCACGCCCAGTTCGGCGCCGAGCGGCTCACCACCCAGAACCCGGCGGAGATCATCGACTGGCTGCGGCGCATCAAGGCCATGGAGAACAACGAATACGGCGAGTACGACGAAGCGAAGGGCTACGCCCCCGTCAAGCGCTACGGCGGCGAGGACTCCATTTTCGAAGCCCGCCACAAGATCCAGGCGGTGGTCCTGCCCAAGCCCCTGCCGGACAAGGAAACGGAAGTCATCGGCATTCCCCTCAACGGGGCCGGCTTCCACATCGTCGAAGTGGCCAGCCCCCGCCTGGGCGCGGCCCTCATGGACAAGGCCAAGCCCTACCACGTGCGGGCCACCGGCCTGGTGACCAACCTGGCGGTGCATTTCAAGCAGGGGGGCGAATCCTCCCTGGTCTGGGTGACCCGCCTGGACGACGGCAAGCCCGTGGCCGACGTGGACGTGGCGGTGCGGGACTGCGGCAACGCCATCCACGCCCGGGGCCGCACCGACGCCCAGGGCATCCTGCGCATCAGCCGGGAACTGCCCGAGACCTCCAGCCTGCCCGGCTGCCTGGACAAGTACGACCGGCAGTTCTTCGTGACCGCCGCCAAGGACGGGGACTTCAGCTTCCTGCTGTCGGACTGGGGCGAGGGCATCTCCCCCTGGCGCTTCAATCTCCCGCAGGACAACTGGCAGGGCCCCTGGATCGCCCATGCCGTGCTGGACCGCAGCCTGTTCCGGCCCGGCGAGGAAGTGGCCATGAAGCTGTTCGTGCGGCGCAAGAAGTCCGTGGGCTTCGGTTTCGTGGACGCCCCCCGCCTGGGCAAGGAAGTGATCCTGCGCCACTACGGCAGCGGCGAGGACGTGAAACTGCCGGTGACCTGGGACGGGATGGGCATCGCCGAAGTGCGCTACACCCTGCCCAAGGAGGCCAACCAGGGCGAATACGGCATCTTTGTCACCCACCAGTTGGGCGCCCGCAAACGCAACCGGGACCTGGAAGAACTGAACGCCGGCGAATTCCGCGTGGCCAGCTACCGGGTGCCCAGCGTGCGGGCCCGCCTGAGCGGACCGGCCATGGCGGTGAACCCCGCCAGCCTGCACCTGGACATGCAGGCCAGCTACCTGGCCGGGGGCGCCGCCAGCCAGATGCCCGTCACCCTGCGCGGCCAGCTGAGCCCCTATGCGCCCCAGTTCCCCGACTATGAAGACGCCAGTTTTGCCAACGGCGCCGTCAGGATCGGCAAACAGAACCCGGATGGCGAATGGCGGCTCGACGACTACGCGGTGGAGGAGGGAGGTGCTGGCGTCCAGCACGGCGTCACCCCCCTCAAGACCCTCAAGTTCACCCTGGACGGCGCCGGCGGCGGCCGGACCGGCTGGGACAATCTGCCTGCCGCCGACACCCCCCGGGTGCTGGAAGCCGAAGCCGAATACCGGGACGCCAGCGGCGAGATCCGCGCTGCCGCCACCCAGGTGGTCCTCTACCCGGCCGAGGTGGTGCTGGGGGTCCAGCCCGACTCCTGGGTCCAGGGCAAGGACAAGCAGCGCCTGCGCATCATCGTCCTGGATACCGCCGGCAAGCCCAGGGCCGGCGTGGCCGTGCAGGGCCGCCTGTTCCAGCAGCAGTGGTACTCCTATCGCAAGCGCATCATCGGCGGCTTCTACGCCTACGAACACGGCGAGGAGATCATTCCCCTGGCGGCCAATGGGGCAAACACCTGTGAAGGCACCAGCGACGCCCAGGGCCTGGTGTTCTGCGAACTGTCCGCCGGCGCCACCGGCAACCTGATCTTCGAAGCCCGGGCCAGCGACGCCCAGGGCCGGGTGAGCTACGCCCAGCGGGACCTGTGGGTGCCCGAGGGCGATGGCTGGGTGGATGCCTCGGACAACGACCGCATGGACCTCATCCCGGAAAAGCGCCACTACGAGATCGGCGAGACCGCCAGGCTGCGCCTGCGCATGCCCTTTCCGGAAGCCCGGGTGCTGGTCAGCGTGGAGCGGGAAGGGGTGCTGGACGCCTGGGTGAAGGAAGTGAAGCGGGACAACCCGGTCATCGAAGTGCCCGTCAAACCGGAATACGGCCCCAACGTCTTCGTCAGCGCCTTCGCCGTGCGCGGCCGGGTGGCCGGCGTGCAGCCCACCGCCATGGTGGACCTGGGCAAGCCCGCCTTCCGCATGGGCGTGGCGGAAATCCGCGCCGGCTGGAGCGGCTATGCCCTGGACGTGAAACTGGCCGCCGACAAGAGCCAACACCGGACCCGGGACAAGGCCAGGGTGAAGGTCACCGTGCGCCGGCCCGACGGCAGCCTGCCCGGCAAAGGCGCCGAGATCGCCCTGGCCGCCGTGGACGAAGGCCTGCTGGAACTGGCCCCCAACCCCAGCTGGAAACTCCTGGACGCCATGCTCAAGCGGCGCGGCATCGACGTCACCACCAGCACCGCCCAGATGCAGGTGGTGGGCAAGCGCCACTACGGCCGCAAGGCCGTGGCCGCCGGGGGCGGGGGGGGCGGCGGCCCGGCCCGGGAACTGTTCGACACCCGGGTGTTCTGGCAGGCCCGCATCAAGCTGGATGAAAACGGCGAAGCCACGGTGGAGGTGCCCCTCAACGACAGCCTCACCCGCTTCCGGGTGGTGGCCGTGGCCAACGTCAACGTGGGCCGCTTCGGCAGCGGCGAAACCAGTCTGGCGGTGACCCAGGACCTGCAACTCCTGTCCGGCGCCGCCCCCGTGGTGCGGGAAGGCGACCAGCTCAAGGTCTATTTCACCCTGCGCAACACCAGCGACCGGGCCATGACCATCGACCTGGCTCCCCGGCTCAACGGCAAGGCCCTGGCGACCCGGGCGGAAACCCTGGAACCCGGCCAGGGCAAGGAAATCGGCCTGCCCCTGGAGGTGCCCCTGGGCGCCGACCTGCTCACCTGGGACCTGGAAGCCAGGGAACGGGGCGGCGCCGCCAGCGACAAGCTGCGCATCCGCCAGACCGTCAAGGAAGCCGTGCCGGTGCGCACCTTCCAGGCCACCCTGGCGCAAGTGGACGGCAGTCTGGCCGTGCCGGTCAAACAGCCCGCCGACGCCCTGCCCGGCCGGGGCGGGGTGGGGGTCAAGTTCCAGCCCAGCCTGGCCGGCGACCTGGCCGGGGTGAAGGAATACATGGACTACTACCCCTGGACCTGCCTGGAACAGCGCACCTCCAAGGCCATCGCCCTGGAAGACGAGGACGCCTGGAAAGGCATCGCCGCCGCCCTGCCCGCCTACCTGGACCAGGACGGCCTGGCCAAGTTCTGGCCCAGCCTGGACAAAGGCAGCGACACCCTCACTGCCTACCTGCTGGCCGTGGCCCAGGAAGCCGGCTACGACATTTCCACCGATGCCCGGGGCCGCATGGTGGACGGCCTGGTGGCCTTCATCGAAGGCCGGGTGGTGCGCGGCTCCGCCGTGCCCACCGCCGACCTGGCCGTGCGCAAGATCGCCGCCCTGGAAGCCCTGTCCCGTTTCGAGGACGTGAACCTCAACCCGGCCTGGCTGCAAAGCTTCAGCCGCACCCCCAACCTGTGGCCCACCTCCGCCCTCATCGACTGGCAGAACCTGCTCAGCCGCTGGTCTGCCCTGCCGGAGCGGGACGCCTGGCTCGACGAAGCCCGGCGCATTCTGCGCGCCCGCCTCAACTTCGCCGGCACGGCCATGGGCTTCTCCACCGAACGCACCGATGACTGGTGGTGGCTCATGGTCAACGGCGACGCCAACGCCAACCGCATGATTCTTGCCGCCCTGGGCGAAGAATCCTGGAGCCCCGCCGACCTGGGCCGCCTCATGCGCGGCAGCCTGGCCCGCCAGCACAAGGGCGCCTGGAACACCACCGTGGCCAACGCCTGGGGCGTCCTGGCCACCCGCCGCTTCAGCGAGAAACTGGAAAAGATCCCCGTGGCCGGCACCACCCAGGCCGCCCTGGCCGGTCAGCAAATCCGCCAGGACTGGACCACCCCCGCCAAGCCCGGCCTGCTGCCCTGGCCCAAGGGTCAGGACACCCTGAAGGTGGACCACCAGGGGGCCGGCAAACCCTGGGTCACCCTCTCCAGCCAGGCCGCCATCCCCCTCAAGGAACGGCTCGATGCCGGCTACCGCATCAGCCGCACCGTCACCCCGGTGGAACGCCAGGAACCCGGTGCCTGGCATCGCGGCGACGTGCTGCGGGTGCGCCTGGACGTGGACGCCCAGACCGACATGGGCTGGGTCGCCCTGCTGGACCCCATCCCCGCCGGCGCCACCATCCTGGGCACCGGCCTGGGCGGCGACTCCGCCCTCCTGGCCCAGGGCGAGAAACGGGAAGGCTGGGTGTGGCCGGCCTACGAAGAGCGCACCCACGACAGCTTCCGGGCCTACTACGAGTTCGTCCCCAAGGGGCGCTTCACCGTGGAATACACCCTGCGCCTCAACAACGAAGGCCACTTCAACCTGCCCACCGCCCGTGTGGAAGCCATGTATTCCCCCGACCTGTTCGGCGAACTCCCGGTCCCCGACATGGAAGTGAAGCCTTGAGCCATCTCGTTCATTCCGGCCCTGCTCCCCATCTCCCCACCCCCTCACTCCCCCCTTTCGTAAAGGGGGGCTGGGGGGGATTCAAGACCCTCACCTTCCCCGCGACCTTCACCTTCCTCGCCACCCTCCTCCTCACCCCCCCCACCCCCGCCGCCCCCCTCCCCACCTTCCAATCCGTCCGCACCGCCCACCTCCCCTCCGAAGCCTGGGTCCTGGACCGCCAGGGCCACATCCTGCAAAGCGTCCGGGCCGACGACCGGATCCGCCGCCTGCCCTGGATCACCCTGGGGGATCTCTCCCCGGCCATGGTCCAGGCCCTCATCGCCTCCGAGGACCGGCGCTTCTTCAAACACGCCGGCGTGGACTGGACCGCCCTGGCCGCCGCCGCCTGGCAGAACCTGAGCGGCCAGAGCCACCGGGGCGCCTCCACCCTCACCATGCAGCTCGCCGGCATGCTGGACCCGGCCCTCAAGCGGGACGACGACGGACGCAGCGTGGAGCAGAAGGTCCGCCAGATCGCCGCCGCCCGGGAACTGGAAAAGCGCTGGTCCAAGGCCCAGATCCTGGAGGCCTACCTGAACCTGGCCAACTTCCGCGGCGAGCTGGCCGGCATCGCCGCCGCCAGCAAGGGCCTGTTCGGCAAGCACCCGTCCGGCATCAACCGGGCCGAAGCCAGCCTGCTTTCCGCCCTGCTGCGGGGCCCCAACGCCAAGCCCGACGTGGTGGCCAAGCGAGCCTGCCAGGTGGTGGAACAGGTCACCGGCAAGGCCGACAAGGTGGAGTGCACCCGCATCACCAACCTGGCCTGGACCGCCCTGGTGCGCCCCCCCCGCCTGGACAAGGAACGGCAACTGGCCCCCCACCTGGCCCGCCGCCTCACCCTCAAGCCCGGCCAGAGCCTGCGCACCACCCTGGACGCCGACCTGCAGTCCTTCGTCCTGGACACCCTGGGCCGCCACCTGGTGGAACTGGCCGACCGGCAGGTGGAGGACGGCGCCGTGCTGGTCCTGGACAACGCCACCGGCCAGGTCCTGGCCTGGGCGGGCGCCAGCGAAGCCACCTCCCGGGCCGCCCAGGTGGACGGCGTCACCGCCCCCCGCCTGCCCGGCTCCACCCTCAAGCCCTTCCTCTACGGCCTGGCCCTGGAGCTGAAACTCCTCACCGCCGCCTCCCCCCTGGATGACAGCCCCCTGGCCCTGGACACCCCCCTGGGCCAATACGTCCCCCAGAACTACGAACGGGATTTCAAGGGCTGGGTCAGCGTGCGCAACGCCCTGGGCGCCTCCCTCAACGTCCCCGCCGTGCGCACCCTGGAACTGCTGGGCGTGGACCGCTTCCTGGCCGGCCTGCGCGGCCTGGGCCTGAAAAGCCTGGACCAGGACGGCGAGTTCTACGGCTACGCCCTGGCCCTGGGCAGCGGCGAAACCCCCCTCCTGGAACTGGCCAACGCCTACCGGGCCCTGGCCAACGGCGGCCGCACCGGCCCGGTGAGCTGGCTGCCCTCCGAAGTCGCCGGCAAGCGCGGCAAGCCCGGCCACCGGGCCCTGTCCGCCCCCGCCGCCTGGCTGGTGGCCGACATCCTGGCCGACAAGGGCGCCCGCAGCCTCACCTTCGGCCTTTCCAGCCCCCTGGACACCCGGGGCTGGAGCGCCGTGAAGACCGGCACCAGCAAGGACATGCGCGACAACTGGTGCCTGGGCTTCAGCGACCGCCATACCGTGGCCGTCTGGGTGGGCAACGCCTCGGGCCAGCCCATGCGCGACGTGTCCGGCGTCACCGGCGCCGCCCCGGTCTGGCAAGCCATCATGAACCGGCTCCAGGAAGGCCGCCCCGCCTTGGCCCCCAAGACCCCTGCCGGCATCGAAGCCCGCACCGTCCACTTCGAGCCCCCCTTCGAACCTTCACGCCGGGAATACTTCCTGGCCGGTACCGCCCAGGACCGGGTGCTGCTGCCTGCCACCCCGGCTGGTGGTACCCGGATCGACGGCCCCGGCAACGGCGCCGTCCTGGCCCGGGATCCGGATATCCCCGCCCAGCGGCAGAAAGTGCGTTTCGCCGCCCGGGGCGCACCGCCGGGCATGACCTGGCGCATCGACGGCCAGCCTGCGGAACCGGGGTGGCTGGATGCGGACGGCAGCCTGCTCTGGCCGCCGGTGGCCGGGGGGCACCGGATCAGCCTGCATGATGGGCAGGGGAAGGAATTGGAGGCGCAGTTCGTGACGGTGAAGTGAGGGGCACACGACTCGTTGGACCCCTCTGGCTTGTTGAGCGTCGCTCTCTGGCGACACTTGTCGGTGGCTGATTCAGTCATTACTCTGAGGGTGAACACTTGACGTGTTCACGACCTTGCAACATCCAAATAACCTCTTAAAGGGAGATTCAAGCCAATGTCTTTATTGACCTGGACCAAAGAGCAGTTCGCCACAAACATCTCTCAGCATGACCGGGAGCATCAGACCATTTTCGACATGGTCAACAAGCTGCACGAAAGTGCTGGCGGCACTGATCGCAGTGCCATCGGCAAGCAGCTTGATGCGCTGATCGCCTACGTCGCCGAGCATTTTGGCGCCGAGGAAAGCAACATGATCAAAAGCGACTATGCCGACTACCCGCAACACAAGCAGGAACATGACAAGCTGGTTCAGACCTGTCTCGACCTGCAAAAGGCGTTTCACGCCGGTGAAGCGGAAATCAATCGAGAAACCACCACTTTCGTCGCAGACTGGCTGGTCAATCACATCCCGAACATTGACCGGCGCTACGGCCCGGCAATGAATGGCGCCGGCATCGCCTGAGTCTGCTCGAGCAGTAACGTCCCGGCGGTCGGGTAACCAGGCTGCCGGGACACTGAAACACGCATAGCCCTCTGCGTCTCGTCAATCCCAGTTGGCGGGGTCTTCCACCTTGCCGGTGCCGCCGCTCAGGCAGAGATCCGTCATGCCGCCAGCGTAGCCCGGGTTGACGTTCTTCCACATTTCCTCCGCCAGGATGGCATAGCAGTGGGCGTCGTCCGTCTCGCCCGCGCAGGTGGTGCTTTCTTCGTCGGTGCCATGTTCCAGGCCCAGGAAGCGATGGCCCAGTTCGTGGATGAGGGTGGAGGCAAAGAATGTGGTGTCCTTGCCGTGGCCTTCGAAGTTTTCGTAATAGACATTGACGTCGCCCCCGGGGCCGCCGGTGAGTGGGGTTCGGGTCCAGGTGTTCATCCATTCGATGGTGGGCCCATCCTCATAGCCCGAGATGCAATCGAAGGTATAGCGACCTCCTACGGCGGAGACCAGGTGGTGCAGGTTCCGGTATATGGCTGGCGCCTTGTCCTTCCAGTCGGCCCCGAACACCACCTTCATCTGGATCACGGCTTCCTTGTTGCGTGCGGAGGGATTGCCGCTGTACGCCGCGCACAGGGCATCCAGAGTGTGGCGTGCCATCTTCGCCGCCTTGTAGGTGCCGGGCCAGATGTGGCTTTCCAGGAAGCGTTGGGGACAGTTGTCCTCATGGCCATAGCTGAATTCCGGTTCTGGCCGGGCGGCGGGCTTGGCAGCGGTTTTCGCAGCAGGCGTGCCTGCGGTGTCGGGAGCGGTGCCGCCGGGCTGGCCGGTGGCTGGGCCGGTCCCATCTTGTGTCCCGCCTGCGTCCTTTGTTTCGCAAGAGGTACTGCGCAACCAGGGCTTCTTCACGTAGCCCCAGAACAGGCCGGTTTCCCCGTCCTGGCGGGCCCAGACCTCGTCCTTGCCCCTGCCTTTGCCCCCTGCCTCGGCGTCACCGATCCAATAGGCCGTCGTGCAGGGCACCAGGGGTTTCAATGGGCGGGTGGAGCGATGGGGGCAATAGAGCACGAAATCGCCGCTGTCGGCCGGGGCGGCGGCGATCCATCGGGCGGGATAGCCCATGGCCGCGACTTCCCCTTCGGTGCGATGAAAGAGGGGCCCCAGGGTGCCCAGATTGGCGGGGTCGCATTCGCCGGCCGGAAGGGCCTGGCGCTGCACCGCTTCGCTTCCCAGGGATTGCTGGGCCACATGGGTGAGTTCGTGGGCGAGGAGATGGCGGCCCGCCTGGGTGCCGGGCGCATACTGGCCGTCATTGAATACGACGTCCCGGCCTATGGTGTAAGCCCGGGCGGAAAGGGCTGTGGCCTGCCGGGTGGCTTCCCTTCCCCTGTGCAGGCGAACCTGGCCAAGATCCTGGCCCAGATGCGCCTCATAGAAGCCCCGCATGGCGCTGTCCAGGGGCTGTCCGGCGCCTGAGGGGCGATGGGCCCCGGTGGAGAATCCGGCGTTGGTAGGGGTGATGCCGGCATGGGGCGGCAGCGGGCTGTCCCCCGACGACACCCTGCCCACCGCGTCAGCCATCGCATCCGCTTCCCGTTCCAGCCCCTGGCCAGAGCCTGGCGCAGATGGCTGGTCCCGTTGCGCACGGCAGCGCGGACAGGTTCCACCACAGGCGCAACCCGACCGGCCGGTCTGCCCCGGTGCGGTCCCGGTCCTGGTGCGGGGTGGGGGGTGGGAATACCCGCCGGCGGATTTGCGCTTGGCTGCATCACAAAGGCTACAGGCAGGTGGCATGGGGTTCTCCTGATCCAGTCGTACCGGTTGGAATCAGTCTAGCAAGGCAGGGAAGAACTGCCCGGTGATTGAAGTCCCTGACGACCAGCGGTCGCCCAGACAGAAGGATGAATGCATGGGGGAACGGGCCGGCAGGTCCATCATCTGATGATTGCGCGATTCTCCGCTTCCGGTGCTATACCGAAGGCATTCCATGAAGGGGGGGCCATGCCCAACCAACTCGAACAACTCCGCGCCATGACCGCCATCGTGGCCGATACCGGTGACATTGCCGCCATCGCATCCCATCAACCGGAGGATGCCACCACCAATCCGTCCCTGCTGCTCAAGGCCGCCGCCACGCCCCGCTATGCACCCCTGCTGGATGAGGCCGTGGCCTGGGCGCGAAGCCAGGGCGGCAGCAAGGAAACGCAACTGGCCAACGCCCTGGACAAGGTGGCGGTGAACGCCGGGGTGGAAATCCTCAAGCTGGTGCCGGGCCGGGTGTCTACGGAGGCTGATGCCCGTCTGTCCTTCGACACGCTCGCCACCGTGGCCAAGGCCCGCCGGTTGATGGATCTCTACGCCACCGCCGGGATAGGTCCGGAACGGGTGCTGGTGAAGATCGCCTCCACCTGGGAAGGCATCCGGGCGGGGGAAATCCTGGAACGGGAAGGCATCCACTGCAATCTGACCCTGTTGTTCGGCTTTGGCCAGGCCCGGGCCTGCGCTGAAGCCGGGGTGACCCTCATCTCCCCCTTCGTGGGGCGCATTCTGGACTGGAGCAAGTCCCACGGCGGCGACCCGGACGTGGCCCCCGAGGACGATCCCGGGGTGCGCTCGGTCCGGGCCATCTATCGCTACTTCAAGGAACATGGCTACCAGACCACGGTGATGGGGGCCTCCTTCCGCAACAAGGGCGAGATCCTGGCCCTGGCCGGCTGCGACCGGCTGACCATCAGCCCGGACCTGATGAAGGAACTGGAAGCCTGCGAGGAACCGGTGACCCGGCAACTGGAATACACCGGCCCGGTCCACGACCGCCCCGACCCCATGAGCGAAGTCCGCTTCCGCTGGGACCTGAACGAGGACGCCATGGCCACGGAGAAACTGGCGGAGGGGATCCGCAATTTCACGGTGGATCAGGTGAAACTGGAAAAACTGTTGGGCGGATTACTCTGAGGGAACCCGTCGTAAGTTTTTCCCCCATGAACGAATCCGGTTATGACTCAGTCGACGATGGCCAGTGTTGCCTGCGTCAGCCCTTGGCCACCATCAGATAGAACACCCCCAGCATGGCCGCGAAGGCCGGATAGCCCAGGGTCTCCCAGTAGCGGGCAAAGCGCCAGTAGCGGTCCGGGAGGGGGCCTGCCTGGCGCGCCGCCTGATCCGCCATGTCGCGCAGCTTCAGTTGCAGCCACAACACCGGCAGCCAGCACAGGCCAGTGAACAGGAACAGGGCGATGGACTGCCAGATCCAGGGCGTGGTCAGGGTCCAGCCCGCCTGCTGCATCAACCAGAACCCGGAGAGGGGTTGGAAGATCACCGCCGGGGTGGTGAACCAGGTGTCGGCCCGCACCACCAACCGGCTGACCACGGCGATGGCCGCCACGTTGCCGCTGCGATTGGCGAAGAACAGGTAGAAGGCTGTGCCGAAGCCGGTGCCCACGATGAGTACCGACGACAGGATGTGCAGCCATTTGACGAGAAGATAGGGTTCCATATCAACCTTGATTCCTCAGTTGAACACGTCCGAAGGCGGGACTGTGCGGGTGAGTGGCGCGAAGGGACGACGCCGCAGGCCGGGGCCTGCAAGGAGGAGCGACAAAGCCAGGCGCCCGCACAGTCCCGCAAGCGGGCGTGTAGCGGTCTCACCCAACGGGTGTCCCTGATCGAAGGCACGAGATTCAACATCCCGGCGGTTTGACGAGAGCAATGGAGCGGTCAACTGAGGAATCAAGGTTCAACGCTCCTCGGCCCAGAGTTGGACCAACAGGGCCAGGATGGCCAGATTTTTCAGGATGGGTGCGAAGGGGTGGGTCAGGAATTCCGGCAGTTGCCAGGCCACCAACAGGCTGTAGACCACGATGAGGGCCATCTGGGCCAGCCATAGCCGCTTGCCCGGCCGGAACAGGGTGGCCAGGCCCATGGCCAGGTCCAGCCCCGCCGCCCCCAGCAGCACCGCCAGGGCCAGGTTGCCCTCCAGTCCGAAGGGGGCCAACAGGTCCAGGGTAGCCGGCAGGGGGTGGATGCCCAGGGACAAGGCCGCACTGGCCAGCCAGATCGACGCCAGGACGCCGCGCAGCAAGGGCGTCCGCCAGGCCCCCAGGGCGCCCAGGCGAGCCGGTTCTTGCTCCGCTTGGCCGAGGAAGCCCTCCGGCGGGCGCAAGGGCCGGCCCAACAGGGCCCGGGCGGGTTCCGGATCGGCCGTATTGCCGGCCCGTAACATGGCCCAGGTATCCGGGCACAACAGGGATCCCGGAAACAGCCCGGCAAGCCTGGCGGTCAGGGTCATCAAGCTGGCGGGCACGGGCAAGCCCAGGGCGGGGGCCAGCCCCAGGCTGGACCGGTAGCCGGCCAGCCATTCGCCGTAGCCCAGCCGCCGGGGGCCCGCCAGTTCCAGGATCCGGCCGGGGGGCGTGGCGCCCTCCAGCAGCTTGAGCACCGCCGCCACCACATCGTCCCGATGCACCGGCTGCACGTCGCCGCAATCCCGGGGGATGGCATGGAAGGGCAGGCTGGCCAGGGCCAGGAAGAAACGGGTGGAGGCCCCCTGCTCGCCGAAGATGAGGCTGGGGCGCAGCACCACCCCCTGGGGCACGTGTTGGAGAAGGACGCCATCGGCCGCGTGCTTGCTCTCCAGATAGGGGGTGGCCACCCTGCCCAGCGCCGAGATCTGCACCACCCGCCGGACCCCGGCCTGGGCGCAGGCGCAGAACAGGGCGGCGGGGGCCTGGTGGTGAATGCGCGCGTAATCGCCAGGCCGTCTTTCCCGCAGGATGCCCACGGCGTTCACCACGGCCTCCACGCCGGCCAGACGGGGCAACCAGTCGCCCACCGTCAGGTCCTGGCGGTAATCCATGGCCAGGTCGCCGGGCTGGCTGGGGCGACGCACCCCGCGCAACACCGTATGTCCCACCGCCACCAGGCCCCCACTGATGGCCTGCCCGAGAAAACCATCGGCCCCACAGACCAGGACTCTCATGCCGCCACCTCTTGGGTCCGTTTGCGGGACGGGGCGGGAATGCTCCGCCACAGAGCCCAGGCCAGCAGGGCCAGAACGACGAGAATGCCGTTGAGGGTGGTACTCAGCAGGGACAGGGCCACTTCAACCGCCGACACCGGCCCGAGCCAGTCCTCGGCGCGCATCAGTACCAGGGCAGCCGGGGCCAGGGTCATGCCGGTGCTGGACAGACGGGTCCAGAACTCCGCCCGCTCCCGGGTGCCGCACTCGACGGACAGCACCCGCAACAGGGCGTTACGCAGATAAAAGGACGTCAGGCCGCCGATGAGGGCGGGCAGCAGGAGGACAGCGGCCAGCATGAGGGGATGGGCGATCATGGTGGTGTCCTTTCAGCCTTGGCAGGTGCTGGATGAGCAACCCGGTGAGCGGCGACCCGGCCATCCGCCCAGAAGCCGCGCCAGGCGGGGCCGATGCCGGGCAAACAGGGCGTAGGCCAGTTCAGTGGCCTGGCGCAGCCCCGGCCAGCGGGTGGGGGCCACCAGCCAGCCATACCCCACCGCCGCCAGGACCAGGCGGAACACCTCCGGCCCCTGGACCAGGCGGCCATCGGCCAGGCGTCCATGGATGCGGGCCAACAAGTCCGCCTGCTCCACGCCGTAGACAGTGGCGTCGAAGTCCTCGGCGGCGGCATCGATGAAGATGAGCCGCCCGGCCTCGTCATGGCGACGCAACCAGGCCACGTCGTTCAGGCACAAGGGGCAACGGCCGTCGAACAGGAATTCCAGCGGATAGACCGGGTTTTGCATGGCAATCTCCTATTGGCATAAATTTCTGAAAAAACAGAAATAGTGGGTGAAAAAAAGGGGGGGTGCGGGCGTTCTGGAGCCGCAGCGCATCCGTTGCGAGTGAGTTCTTCCCCCCTTTGGAAAAGGGGGGTTAGGGGGGATTTGCGGGCGGCAGCCCGGGGCAGGTTGCCAAATCCCCCCCAGCCCCCCTTTACGAAAGGGGGGAGCAGGTCGGTGGGAGAGCAAAGGGTGTTGGCCCTTCCCTCCGTGAGTCCCCCCCTTTGGAAAAGGGGGGTTAGGGGGGATTTGCGGATGGCAGCCCCGGGCAGGTTGCCAAATCCCCCCCAGCCCCCCTTTACGAAAGGGGGGAGCAGGTTGGTGGGGGAGCAAAGGGTGTTGGCCCTTCCCTCCGTGAGTTCCCCCCTTTGGAAAAGGGGGGTTAGGGGGGATTTGCGGATGGCAGCCCGGGGCGGGTTGCCAAATTCCCCCCAGCCCCCCTTTACGAAAGGGGGGAGCAGGTTGGTGGATTGGTGACGCGGGCCAGCCTTGCTTGCCGCCTTGCTGGCAGGCATCCCCGAGTGGGCCAAACTCACCCTCTTCACGCTTCCCCCTCGCCTCGTACCAGGTTGCGTATCCGCGCACCGAGCTTCAGCACTTTCATCAGGGTGGCCGGGTCCATGCGCAGCATTTCGTCGGACCAGGCGGTGAGGGTGGCGATGAACTGCTGGGTTTCCTGGATGCGTTTCCTCACGGCGGCGGATTCCTGCTCCAGTTCCGGGCTGGCCAGCAGTTCGCCCAGCAGGGCCTGGGTGGGTTCGATCTCCCGTTGCCGGCGGCCGGCGACGATGAGGCGGAACAGTTCCCAGACATCCTTGGAGGTGTCGAAGTGGTCCCGCCGGTCGCCCATGACGTGGACCACTTTCACCAGTTGCCAGGACTGCAACTCCTTCAGGCTATTGCTGACATTGGAGCGGGCCACACCCAGGGTCTCGACGATCTCGTCGGCGGCCAGGGGATGCTCGGAGAGGTAGAGGAGGGCATGGATCTGGGCCACGGTGCGGTTGACCCCCCAGCGGGTGCCCATTTCGCCCCAGTGCAGGATGAAGCGTTCGGAGGTTTGGGTGAGTTTCATGGCTTCATGATTGTTCATTCGGTTATTTCTGTCAACACAGAAATTCATGGCGAGAACTGCACGCCATGGATCACCCGGAAGGAGTACCCCTTCGTGAAAACGGGCTTCCTTTTTTCCGCTTGTGCTAGTTTTCAAGCATCCGCTGCGGACAGACCAAGGCGGTTCAACTCGGTTAGGGGATTCCTGCCATGAGCACGACACGCGACACCTCCCGCGGCGCGGCCCGCGACTTCGACCTCCTGGTCTTCATCGGGCGTTTCCAGCCCTTCCACCGTTCCCACGCGGCCATCATCGCGGCGGCCTTGCAGCGGGCGCCCAGGGTGCTGGTGCTGATCGGTTCCGCCAATACCGCCCGCTCCACCCGCAATCCCTTCACGGCCCGGGAACGGGAAGTGATGATCCGGGAGTCCTTTGCCGAAGCCGGCGAGGCTTTGGAGATCCGCGCCATTCCGGACTATCCGTACATGGAGGACCTGTGGCTGCGCAAGATCCAGGACGCGGTGAAAGCCGTGGCGGAGCCGGCGGGGGCCAAACGCATCGGCCTGGTGGGCCACTTCAAGGACGACACCTCCTACTACCTGCGCATGTTCCCCCAGTGGACCCTGGTGGAAATGCCCAACCACGAGGGGCGCTCCTCCACGGAACTGCGCGACCTGCTCTTTGAACCCAGCAGCAACGGCCAGGGCAACGGCACCCGCATGGTGCTGGAATCGGCCATGCCCCAGGCGGCGGCGGAGTTCGTGGCCGAGTTCCGCCGCTTGCCCCAGTTTGCCCAACTGGCCCAGGAATACGCGTTCCTCAAGAACTACCGGCAGCAGTACGCCGCCTACCCCTATCCGCCCACTTTCGTGACGGTGGACGCGGTGGTGATCCACTCGGGCCACGTGCTCCTGGTGGAACGCAAGGCCATGCCGGGCCGGGGTCTCTACGCCTTGCCCGGGGGCTTCCTGGACCAGGGGGAACGGCTGGTGGACGGCGCCATCCGGGAGTTGAAGGAGGAGACCCGCCTGAAGCTGCCGGTGCCGGTGTTGAAGGGCTCCATCAAGGACAGCCGGGTGTTCGACGACCCCCAGCGCAGCCAGCGGGGCCGCACCATCACCCACGCCTTCCACTTCGACTTTCCCACCGGGGAACTGCCGCTGGTGAAGGGCGGGGATGACGCGGCCCGGGCCCGCTGGGTGCCCCTGGCGGAGTTCTACGCCCTGGACGGGGTGATGTTCGAGGACCATTGGCACATCGTCACCGCCTTCATCGGCGGGGCATGAACGTGGCTTCCCCCTTTCTTAAAGGGGGATGGAGGGGGATTTGCATGGCTGAGCGCAACGTGCAACAGCTGAAATCCCCCCTGCCCCCCTTTAGGAAAGGGGGGAGTACGAGAGTGACCCTGGGCGTTTGGGTAAAACGCCAAGCCCGGCCGGGTAGACCGGCCGGATCATCCACATGAATGGGGATTCCATCATGAAAAACGCAGCCAGCTTGCTCGGGTACAACCCGATTCTCGACACCGACTCCTACAAGGCCAGTCACTACCTGCAATACCCGCCCGGCGCCCAGGGGCTGTTCGCCTACATCGAATCCCGGGGCGGGGAATACGACCGGACCCTGTTCTTCGGCTTGCAGTACATCCTGGAACGCTACCTCTCCACCCCCGTCACCGACGCCATGGTGGACGAGGCCCGGGACCTCTTCGCGGCCCACGGCGAGCCCTTCAACGAAGCGGGCTGGCGCTACATCGTGCAGCGCCACGGCGGCCGCCTGCCCCTGGAAATCCGCGCCGTGCCGGAGGGTAGCCTCATCCCCACCGGCAACGCCCTGGTCACCGTGCGCTCCACCGATCCGGAAGTGTTCTGGCTGGTCTCCTACGTGGAAACCTTGCTGATGCGGGTCTGGTATCCGCTTACCGTGGCCACCCAGTCCTGGGCCATCAAGCAGACCATCGCCGACTACCTTCGGGCCACCAGCGACGATCCGCAGGGGCAGTTGCTGTTCAAGCTCCACGACTTCGGCGCCCGGGGCGTGTCCAGCGAGGAATCCGCCGGCATCGGCGGCATGGCCCACCTGGTGAACTTCCGGGGCAGCGACACCCTGAGCGCCGTGCGCTATGCCCGGGCCTACTACGACGAGCCCATGGCCGCCTTCTCCATCCCCGCTGCCGAGCACTCCACCATCACCAGTTGGGGACGGGGCCGGGAGCTGGCTGCCTACCGCAACATGCTCAGCCAGTTCGGCGGGCCGGGCAAAATGTTCGCCTGCGTGTCGGACAGCTACGACCTCTATGCCGCCATCGAAAACCTCTGGGGCCGGGAACTGCGCCAGGACCTCGTGGACTCCGGCGGCACGGTGGTCATCCGCCCCGACTCGGGCAACCCGGTGGAAGTGGCCCTGCGCGCCGCCATCCTGCTCGACAACGCCTTCGGCCATGAGGTCAACAGCAAGGGCTTCCGGGTGCTCAGGCACGTGCGGGTGATCTACGGCGACGGCATCAACCGCCGCTCCGTCCGGGACATCCTGGCCAACCTGAAGATCAACGGCTACGCCGCCGACAACATCGCCTTCGGCATGGGCGGCGCCCTGTTGCAACAGGTCAACCGGGACACCCAGCGGATGGCCATGAAGACCTCCGCCATCCTGCTTCCCGATGGCTGGCACGAGGTCTTCAAGGCCCCCGCCACCGACCCGGGCAAGACCTCCAAGAAGGGCGTGCTGTCCACCTTCAGGAACCGTCTCACCGGGGAGTTCCTGACCATCCGCACCGACCAGGCCCGCATCGACAGCGAGTGGGAAGAGGTGATGCGGGACGTCTGGCGGGACGGGACCTTGCTGGTGCGGCAGAGCTTCGCGGAGATCCGGGCGCGCAGTGAGGGTTAGTCGAGCTCGTCCCCCTCTCCCGCACGCGGGAGAGGGGGCGAGGGTGAGGGGAAAGCCGGGTTTCCCCCGCGCCTCTGCAGGTGGGTCTCCACCCTCTGCGGTTGCAGCGCCTGGCGCAATACCGCCAGGGCGGGCAGGGGATCCCGCTGGCCACAGAGGAAGATGTCGATGGCCATGTAGTCCCTTTCCGGCCAGGTGTGCAGGCTGATGTGGGATTCCGCCAGGATTGCCACGCCGGTGATGCCGCCGTCTTCGCCGAAGCCATGCAAGCGCACGTCCAGCACTCGAGCGCCGCAGGCGGCAGCCGCCTGGCGCAGGATGGGCTCCAGCCAGGCCGGATTCGGGGGCCGGATGGCCTGCCAGAAGTCGATGAGCAGGTGCTGGCCGGGGGCGTAGGCGTCATTCATGGTTGAGGAACAGGGTGCGTTTCCAGGGATTGTCGGGGCCGCCCATGCGCCAGATGAAGGCGTCGAGCAGGTAATGGGTGATCTGGGGCAGGGCCAGCAGGGGCACCAGCCAAGAGAGCAGGGTGGGATCGTCCAGGGCGGGCAGGGCGGAGAAGGCCGGGAACAACTCGGCGTGGTCCCGCCAGACCAGTCCGTCCCACAAGCCCTCTTCCAGGTAAGCGATGAGGAACAGCGCGGCCACGAACAGCAGGACGCCGGCCCGAGTGAACAGGGTCCGGACGGGCAGCAGGAAGTCGCTCCTGTCCTGTTCCAGCTGTTGCTGGTTGCGGCCGTATATCCAGATCAGGGCCAGATAGGGCACCCCGTGGGCAATGACATTGGTAGCAGTAAAGGCCAGATCGTTGTCGAAGACCAGGATGCCCACATACCAGGACAGGCCGGTGCCCAGCAACATCAGGTTCTTGGGCAGGTTGAGGCAGCGCCGGGCCAGAGCGAAGCGGATTTCCTTGAGGCCGTAGGCCAGGATCAACGCCACATAGAGCCAGCCGGTAGCGCTGGCCACAGCGGGTGCGTCGAAGGCCAGGAAATCCCCCGCCACGAACCAGTCGAACTGGCGGGGCTGGCAGTGCCAGGCGATGAGGGGATACAGGGTGGCGGCGTAGATCAGGGCCTGGTCCAGCCACTTTGCCCAAGGTGGATCCCCCGCCTCGGCGCGCCGGTAGATCATGACGAAGCCATACTGCTGGCGCACAAAATGGAAGGCTGCCAGATAGGCCAGCACCCGCCAGAAGACCAGATCCCCCAGGCGGTAGAGCACCACCCCCAGCACCAGGCCCACCAGAGGCGTCATCACGTAGAGGGCCTGCCGGGCGCGCAGTTCTTTGCGGTCCAGGTAGGTGCGGAACACCGTGCTCCAGACGTGGCCCACGTCTACCCCCACGATGAGCAGCAGCCAGAGGATGGGTGGTGTCTCGGCGATGGCCTCCACCCGGTCACCCAGGGCCAGCACCAGGCCGGTGACGAGAAAGGCGGGAGCCAGGATGAAGGCGCCATCCAAGGGCAGGGAATGGATCCAGGGTTGCTTCATGTCGGGTGGGGTCCGTGCCGGATGGCGGCGTCCGCCGCCCGGATACCGTAGGTGTAGGCCTCTTCGAATATCGAGATGCCCGCCATGTCCGAGTGGGCGAAAAACAGTGGCGGGTGGTCCTGCAACGCCTGTTGCCGGGCTTTTCCCCAGATGAAGCCCGGCACGGGTCGGACCATGGCGTGGCCCCAAAGGCGCAGGTCGATGCGCCGGATGGCACCGGCCAGTTCCGGGTGCATGCGCAGGATTTCCTGGGCGATCAGGGTCTTCCAGGTTTCCCCATTCCGCGCCAGGGCTTCCGCCCGGGCGGCTGCGGGGGGCAGGTGGTCCAGGGGCCAGTAGGCGGTGATGACGGTTTGCCTGGGGTTCATGGCCAGATGCTGGTGGGTGGCCACCACATAGCCCAGCATGGATTGACCGTAGGCAACGTTGTCCCAGGCCAGTTCGGCCCCGGGCCCGGCGGGCAGGCGATCCAGGCTGATATTGGCCACAAGCCAGGGGGAGTAGTGGAAGTCCCCGGCGTCGGGTCTTGCCGCGGGGGAATGGACAATGCGGGCAGCCACGAAGCGGGGCACTGCCAGGATCACGGCACGGGACTCCACCAGCAGCACTGTGTCTTCCTCAGGCAGATAGAGGTTGGTCAGGGGGCGTGGACCGTCCTGGACCCCCACGGCCAGGGCGCGGGTACGAATCTGCCCAGCAAAGGGCGCGGCCAGGCGCTCCACCAGCCAGCCGTTGCCCTGGGGCCAGGTCAGCACGGTTTCCCGGTCAGTGTTGGCCGCCCGTCCGTTGCGGGCGGCGAAGTAATGGATGCCAGCCCAGGCGGACACCTGGGCCAAGCCCGCGCCGTAGTCGTCCCGGCAACTGTAGTCGAGCAGCCAGAGCAAGTGTTCACCGCCATAGTCCTGGTCCTCCAGCCAGGCGGCAAAGCTGATCCGGTCCAGGGCACGCAGGGCCGGGTCGGCGGAACTGGCATCGATGGGTATACAGAAGGCCCGCCGCCCATCCTGGCCGCGCAGGTTCCTGAACGTCTCCATCTGGGCGAAAAAGCGCTGATGCTCGGCCTGTTCCGCCTTGCTCACCCCCAACTTGGGCAACAGGCCTTCCTGCCACTGGCCGTACATGAGCAGGCGTTCATCTGGGTCGGCGCAAAGGGCGTAGTCGTCGTAGATGGGCAGGCCCTTCTCGTAGCCGGTGATGATTCCCAGGCGTTCGAACAGGCGCCGCACTTCCGTGGATTCCTCGCTGGGCAGGGGGACGTAGTGGGCGCCCCAGGGAAAGGCGGTGATGGCGTTCGTCCCGCTTCTGGAATGGCCTCCCACCTGGTCCTCCATTTCCGCTAGCAGGAAATCCCGCCCGGCGTCGTGCAGACGCAAACCCGCCGCCAGGCCGGAAACGCCGCCGCCAATGACGAGCACTTCCGTTTTTACTCGACGCGAAGGCGGGGGAAAGCGGCCTTCCCGCAGCCGATGTCCCAGGGCCGCATCCGGCCCCAGCAACTCACCGGGAATCCGGTCCGGCTTGGTGCGGGGCCAGAGCCAGGTGCCCAGACCGGCAGCGACAAGTCCGGATGCGCCGAGAAGCAGGCGCCGGCGGGCGGGGGATCGGATTGGCCAAATCAATCGCCGAACCCCATGCGCACTGCTGCCATGCTAAAGGCGAACAGAAAACCGTAGAAAAAGGTTTCCAGGCGGATGGTTTCCACGCCTCGTTTGCGTAAGCGCGCACCGAGCAGGGCCATCGTCAGGCCGACCAATAGCGGTGTCAGAAAAAGATTGATCCACCGGGCAGCTGGGCTATGTACGAAAAGCGCGGGAAAGATGAGCAGGCTGAATCCGCCAGTTGCAGCGCCGAACAAGGCGTAGCCGGTGGCCGCCAGCCAGGGATTGATGGGTGCTCTCCGGAACGGCTCTCGCACGGCTCGGACTCCCAGCTCTGCCAATACTTCGAAGACGATCTGCAAGAGGACTTCTAGGAGGGTCTGGAGTAGATAGAGAACGATTTCGGCCAGTATTTCCATGGTGCGCTACCAGGCCGCCGCGTAGGCGCCCCATTCCTCATCGAAATAACGCACCAGCAATTGATTGTCCAGCCGCTGCACGCCGGCGGCGACGTAGTCCATGTCGGCGGGGAAGTGCAGCATGCGCGGGGTTTCCGCCACGCTCACGTAGCGCAGGCCTTCGGGGTAACGGGCTGGCGGTGTCCAGGGCTTCTGGCCGGCCAACAGGTAGCCCCATTCGCCGAAGGCGGGCACATAGGCATGGTAGGGCGTGACCTGGAAACCGGCGGCAGCCAGGGTGTCGTGGACGCACCAGTAGGATTTGCGCGCCACCAGGGGCGAAGTGCTCTGCACCACGATGCGGGTGTCCGCATGGGTGAGCCCACCCAGGGCCTTGTAGAAACTCAGGGAATAGAGCTTGCCGATGGAATAGTTTGAAGGGTCCGGCAGATCGATGACGATGGCGTCGAAGGGGGCTAGCCGTCCGGCGGCCTGGCGTACCCAGGCGAAGGCATCCTGGTTCACAACGCTCAGTCTGGGCGAGCGCAGGGCGTTGCCATTCAGCTGGGTGAGCAGGTTGTTGCTGCTGAACAGGCGGGTCATGACCGGGTCCAGGTCCACCAGGACGACCTGATCCACCGAAGGGTATTTCCAGATTTCCCGCAGGGCCAGTCCATCACCGCCGCCAATGATCAATACCCGCCTGGGCTGGGCCAAGGAGGCCAGGGCAGGATGTACCAGGGCTTCGTGATAGCGGTATTCGTCCAGGCTGGAAAATTGCAGATTGCCGTTGAGGTAGAGGCGCAGATCCGCGCCGGCCCGGGTGAGGACGATGCGCTGGTAAGGCGTGGACTGGGCGTGGATGACCTTGCCGGGGTAGGTGGCGGCCTCCGCCGTGCCGGTGATGTCCTCGGCATGGATGAACCCGGCCAGCAGGCCCAGCAGGGCGGCCAGGGCCATGCCCCGCTGCCAGTGAGCTCCGGGGATGACGTCGGGGACGGAGAAGAGCAGCCAGATGGCCACCAGCACGTTGAGCATCCCGAACAGGAAGCCTGTCTGGATGAGTCCCAGATGGGGCACTAACAACAGGGGGAAGAGTAGGGAGGCGAACAGGGCGCCGGCATAGTCGAAGGTAAAGACCCGGGATACCAGGTCGCTGAACTCGAAGCGATCCTTGAGAATGCGCAGCAGCAGGGGGATCTCGATGCCCACCAGGATGCCCACCGCCAGCACGTCGGCATAGAGGATGACCCGGAAGGACGTCACCTGCTCGAAGACCAGGAACAGCAGGGCGGCCGAGGCCCCGCCCAGGATACCCACCAGGATTTCCACCTGGACGAACACGCCCACCAGGTTGCGCTTCACGTAGCGGGATAGCCAGGAGCCGATACCCATGGCCGACAGGTAGGCGCCGATGATGGTGGAAAACTGGGTGACGGAGTCTCCCAGCAGGTAGCTGGCCAGGGTGCCGGCGATGAGTTCGTACACCAGCCCGCAGGTGGCGATGACAAAAACGGAGACGAGAAGGAGCGGAGCCAAGTCGGATCTATGGCCGGGCTGGCGGGGCCAGCCCGGCACCGAGGGTCAGGTCAGCCGTGCACCGCCGCGCTGATGATGATGGCGATGCCCAGCATGACCGCGCCAAGGAAAACGGCCAGAGCGGTGTTCTGCTTCTGGGTGAGTTCATCCCATAGGTCCACTTTCGGTGTGAAAAATTCAAGGATGCCGAAGCACAGGGCAAAGAAGCCCACCCCAACGGCGGAGAAGAGCAGGGCGTTGAGGACGAAATTCCAGTGAATGGCGTCTTCCATGGGAAGCTCCTATTTGTGGTTGGCTTGGCCGGTGGTGGTATGGCTGGCCGGTTGGGTCGGGTTGAACAGGCTGGAGAACATGTAGCCCCGATGGTTGGCCCAGGCCATGGACACCACCAGGAGCAGGGCGAACGCCTGGAAGATGCGGGGCGGCTTATTCATCATCGGAACTCAGGGATTGTTTGATGCCGGCATAGGTGGCCGGCATGAAATCACTTTCCGACCAGCGGCTGTACTCGAAGCTGTGATGGCGAAGCCAAAGGTACAGGGGGTAGGGCAGCAGGGCCAGCAGCAGGGCCAGCCAGTTGGACCAGATGGGGGCGTCCCGGAAGGTGCGCACCCCGAAGGTCTGGGCGTTTCCGCCCCATTGATAGACGCCGGCATCACTGACCAGCAACAGGCGGTAGCGGCCTCCGGGGACGGCGGGGAAACAGTCTTCGGCGGTGGTGTTGCCCTCGCTCCAGCGCTCGCCGCCGTCTGAGCCGGAATAAAACTCCATGCTCTGGTTCAGCGCCAGACGGGCCCCGCTGGTTTCATCCACCAGGATGGCGGTCAGGTCCGCCCAGTTGTTGTTCAACTGGGCCCAGGTTTCCAGGCAAAGGTTGGCCTGCTCCTGGGGTAGATCGAAGGGGGGAGACACCTGGGGCTCCTGGCGGTTGGCCCGGGTGGCCTCGAAGGTCGTTGCATGCACCAGTTGATTTTTGGCCTGGTAGGCCTGAACGAACTGGGTTCCCGTGGCCACCAGACCAGCGATCAAGGTCGCTTTCAGTACGCCGGGCACCCGGACGGCGAAGGGGGAGGGCTGGTTGGGGGCAATGCCCTTGGGTTTGGGCAGCTTGGCCGGATCCAGGCCAAAGGCCCCAGCCACCTGGGCGGCTGGCAGATAGCGGCCCAGAGCCATGCTGGTCTCGTCTTTATCTTCTTCCACGGACATGACGTAAGGTGGGGCGATGGAATCCGTCACCCGGACCTTGTCCCCCTTCTTTACCCGCCAATAGAACTCGCCCACCACGTATTCCACCCGGGCCTGGCCGGAGAAGAAGCGGTCGAAGCGCAGGTTGTCCGGCAGGCCCAGGCCCGCCTTCACGACTTGGAACAGGGTCCAGTGACCATGATCCTGGGCCAGGAAGCGGAAGCCGTGGCGGGGATTGAACAGCAGGTATTCATCCCATTCGTATCGTTCTCCCTGATCAAAGCCCGTGCAGCGTTCCTGGTAGCCGATGACCTCCCAGGGCTGTCCCTCGAACTGGCCCCGACTGCCCAGGGGAATGGGGGTCTCACGAACTTGGGCCCGGGCTTTCTGGAGGATGGAAACCTCTTCCCGGGCCACGTCCAGTAAGCTGCCGCAGTGGCCGCACACCACATTGATGCTGTGTCCCGCCGCCCGCAGGGTGATGGCACCGCCACAGGCAGGACAGGCCAGCACCTGGGGGCGGCCCGGATCGGCAGCCTGTTCCCGGATCTCTCCGGTCTCCATCTACCAGCCCTCCAGGGGACGGGTGTCCGTCATGGCCAGGTCGTCCCAGGCCACGTAACGGCCCTGGTATAGCCGGCCGCTGCCCTGGTGGATCTCCAGATTGGCGAAGCCCCCCTGGCTGCCGTCCAGGTCGATGGACACCGCCTTGCGGCCCCGGTTGGCCAGGTAAGGCAGTTCCCCCTCGCTGCCCAGGCAGGTTGTCTGCTTCACGTCTACCACCTGATACACCTGGGGGCCCAGGTTGATCTTCTCCCCGGGCTTGGGCTTCCAGGTGGCCAGATTGCGGTTGATGGCCGAGCGGCCCTCCTGTTCCATGGGCAGTTCGAAACAGGCGGCGAAAAAGCCCTGGGCTTCCGCCAGCCAGCCCTTGCGGCCATCGGCGGTGGCCATGAACCATTCGTTCCAGGCGCCGTCCCGCCAGCCCATCTTGACCCGGCCCACCAGGGAGAACGCCACCCCGTCCAGGACGCCTCGGGTGCCCAGTTGCAGGGGACTCATGTCCGGCGGCAGGGCGGCCATCTTGCCGAAGGCCTCAACGTCCACGTCCCGGCGCAGGATCATGCTCTTGCACCAGGGGCACACGGCATAGACGCTGACGCTGGACTCAAACTTGCCCGGTCCGCCACAGGCGGGGCAGGTGTACTCGCGCATGGCCGGAAAATCAGCGGATGCGAGCCAGCAATTCCGCCTTCTTGGCGTCGAATTCCGCCTGGGTGATGAGACCCTTGGCCAGCAAGCCACCCAGTTTCTCGATGAGCAGAAGGGGGTCTTCCCCAGAGGGGCCGGCCGAGGCGCCTGGAGCTTGGGGGACGGCCGCTCCCGTGATTACCTGATTCAGGCCCTGGCTCATGGACTGGGCCATGGCCATGCCGGCCCCCAGTCCGGCGCCGATGCCGGCGATGCCACCGGGGTTTTCCGCCGCCACGGGGATGGCGTCGGCGGTCTGGAAGCGGGTGTACTGGCCCAGGTCTCCCACCATCCGCTGGGAGGCGGCCCGGTCCAGGTGTTTTTCCAGTTCCTCGGGCAGGGACAGGCTTTGCAGGAAGAAGCTGGCCAGTTCCAGTCCGTATTCCCGGAAGGCCGGCGTGATGGCTTCCTTGAGGCGGGCGGAGAACTCGGCCTGGTTGGCCGCCATGTCCACGAAGGCGATGTCGCTGCCGCCCAGATAACTGCCGATGGCGGTCAGGACCATGGCCCGCAACTGGCCGTCCAGGTCGTCCACCGTGTAGCGCTCTGCGGTGCCGGACAGCTTGCGCCAGAAGGGTTCCAGCTCGGCAATGCGGAAGGAGTAGGCGCCGAAGGCCCGGATGCGCAGGGGGCCGAATTCCTTGTCCCGCACCGTGATGGGTTGGGTGGTGCCCCACTTGCGGTCGATCTGTTCCCGCTGGCTGAAGAAATACACGTCGGACTTGAAGGGGGATTCGAACAGCTTGTCCCAGTTCTTCAGGTAGGTGAGCACCGGCAGGGTGCGGGTGGAGAGGGTATGGGTGCCCGGGGCAAACGTGTCCGCGAAGCGGCCCTCGTCGATGAACACCGCCTGCTGGGTCTCCCGCACCACCAGTTGGGCGCCGTTCTGGATTTCCATGCCGGACATGGGGAAGCGCCAGGCCAGGGTCCCGGGCTGGTCCTCCGTCCACTGGATGACGTCGATGAACTGCTTGGAAACGAAGTCGAACAGGCCCATGAGTTCTCCCTTGTTTTGCGCCGGTTTGATGCCCGGATATTAACCCATGGGTGTGAACGAGGCGTGGCCTGGCTGGCCATCGGGATGGAGTGGGTGGCCATGGGGGCGATCCCGGCCAGCTGGTGCACCATTCCCGGGCGGTGGCCCGATCACAAATCCCAAGCCCAGGGCTAATATCCCTCCCCAGCGAATGCACGATTACCAGGGGCGGTGTGCATCGCATTCCAAGGGAGAACACCATGATCGGCAAGGCGGAGCGGATTCCAGGGCCAGGATGGGCGATCTGTGCCTTTCTCCTTCTATGGGCCCCGGGGGTCTGGGCCGCCGATCCGCCCGGGCTCCGTATGGCGCCGGCCACCGTGTCCGCCCGGGGCGATCAGCGGGCCTTGCTCAGCGTGGATGCCTTCGGTCGCTACGGGGTGACGGTGCGCAGTGCCCAGGGGGTGGGGCTGCAAGCCCTGGACCGGATGGCCGGGCTGGGTCCCGTGTCCGGCGAGCCGGGCAAGCGGGATGGCCGGCTGGACCTGTTCCTGGAAAAGGGGGAAACCCGCATCCTCACCCGGGGGGCCAAGGCGGCCAGCGGCGAGGCCCAGTTGACGGTGACGCCCTTCCAGGAATTGAACAGCCGTCCGCCCCTGCTGGTGGAACAGCGCTGGGAGCAGGCCAGTCTGGGCGACTTCCAGCAACGCTCCTACTGGCTGGACATCCCCAAGGAGACCACCGTGGCCCTGGAAGCGGCCGGCCGCCATCTGGCGGACCTGCGCCTGTGGCGGGACGGGACCTGGCTCCTGGACAGCCAGCCGGAAATGGAGCGCAACGAGGCCCGCCCTGATCGCCCCCTGAGGGTGGCCCGCCTGGTGGCCCGGCTTCAGCCCGGCCTCTATCTGCTCACCGCCTATGGGGGGCCGGGCCAGGCCTGGACCGAGTCGGCAGCGGAGCAGCCCTTCTATCTGCGCTGGGGGGTGCCGAGCCTGGCCCCGGTCCTGCGCCAGCGTTTCGTGATGAATGAGCTGGGCGTGGCCCGCTACCGGGTCCCCGCCGGTCCCGACTACTTCCGTCTGGAACTGCCGGTGGCCCAGACCGCCAGCCTGCAGGTGGGCCACTTCGAAGCCGACTCGCCCTTCCAGGGGGGCGGCAGCCAGGTGGACATCAGCAAGAAGTCCACGCCGCCGGTGGCCGAAGTGAACTGGGGCCTGGGGGAGGGCCGGGATCGGCTGATCACCGTGCGGGCCGCCCCCGGTCAGCCCTATGTGCTGCAACACTTCCAGTCCAGCCAGAGCTTCCGCATCCGCCAGCCGGGACGCTACTGGCTGGAAACCCTCCAGGCCGGTCACGCCGACGACACGGCGGGCAGCACCGCCGTCCTCACCCGCATTCCCGACCGGGGCCGGGAGGCCTATCTGGACGACCAGGCCCTGGACCTGGGGCCAGGCAAGACCTGGCGGCGTCGCTTCAATCTCCTGGGGGACCTGACCCTCTTCGTCCGCCTGCCCGTGCGGGGCAAGCTGGGGGTGCTGGCCCAGGGCATCCAGGCCAAATACCGGCTGGAGCCCTTCCTGACCGGACGGCCCGCCAACTACCAGGCCCCGGAATGGAAGAGTGGCGAAGCCCTGTTCGACCTGGATGCAGGGCTCTATCAACTGACCGTGCGCCCCGTCAACAAGGGCATCGTGGACCTGCGTCTGGACGGCGCGGACCCCGCCCTGTCCGACAGCGACTGGCTGAGCGCGGCCAAGCAGTGGCTGGGCCTGGACAACGCCCCGGACAAGCCGTTGCCCGCCGCCTACACCCCGGTGACCGCCGGGGTGCGTTTTGCCGATCTGCAGATCGATCCCGGCTTCGTCCACCTGCTCTACCTGAACCAGCAGCCGGGGGTGGCCACGGGCCTGGTGCTGCGCACCCTGCCCATCGACCTGGGGCTGGCCCTGCCGGTGAACCAGCGGGCGGGCGAACGCCTGAGCATTCCGGTGAACATTCCCGAGGCGGGTACCCTGGGGGCGATGACGGAGACCGGCCAGATGGTGGAACTGGCCCTGTCCGACGGCCGGCGGGGCAGCCGCCTGAGCGTGACCCCCGGCCCCCTGGAAGTCACGGTCCAGGCCGGCGCGGCGCCCCTGGCCTATACCCTGGCCCTGGAGCCCACCCGGCTGGCCAGCAGCACCCCCCTGCCGCCCCTGCCCGATGGCCGGCTGGCCCAACTGCCCGACTTCCCGGTGCTGGCCCCCGAGGCGCCCCAGGCCCTGAACCTGGCCCGGGGTGCCACGGCCACCCTGGCCCTGCCGGTGCCCCGCGCCGGGCTGTACCGCTTCGAATCCACCGGCTTGCTGGAAACCGGGGCGGCCCTGCGCGACCGGGTCAATCCTTTGCTGGTGGAGGCCGCCGGCAACGGGGTGGGCCGGAACTTCCTCATCCAGCGCTACCTGCGGGAGGGGAACTACCAACTCCAGGTGTCCACCCGGGGGGCCACCCAGGGGGACCTGGGCGTGGAGGCGCGCTATACCGAACCCCGGGACGGGGGCGAACTGCTGCCCGGCGAAGGGGACCGGGTCACCCTGGAAACCGGTCAGGCCCTGGCCTACTGGCTGCGGGTGGACAAGGCCGGCACCTACCGGATCCAGGCCCAGGGGCTGGGGGAGAACTTCCCCATGCGCCTGGAAGACGACCAGGGCTGGCCCCTGGATCTGACATCGCCGCCGGCTCCCCAGGCGGAGGAGGCGGGCGCCGCCGTCGAGGCGACGCCGGATGACAACGGCGAACCTCCGGCGGATGAAACGGAGGGCGCCGAGCCCGCTGCCGCCTCAGAGGACACCCCCGCGGAGAGCACCGCCTCCGAGGACACCGCCTCGGGCCAAGGCGAGGCAGCGGACGAAGCCCGTCAGGTCCAGGCCCCGCCGGTGGACGGTGCCGGCGTGGTGCCCGGCGGTGACGTGACCCTGGAACTGGCGCCGGGCCGCTATCGTCTGCTGGTCCTGCCCCGCTCGGTGACCGGCCGGGTCCTGACCCGGTTCGACACCCTGCCGGAACCCCGGCGCTTCCAGGGCCACGGCCCCCATCGCCTGGTCCTGGCGGAGCCGGTCATGCACACCTGGAAGGAGCCGGACAAGGGCCAGGTGCGCATTTCCGACCACTGGCTGTTCACCCTGTCCGCCGAAGCGGAAACCACCATCAGCCTGGATTCCGGCATGGAAGCCAATCTGCTGGACGGGGTGGAGCGCAGCCGCCGTCTGGCCCATCTGCCCGCCGGCAAGGCCTGGACCGGCCTGCTGCCGGCCGGCAAATACCTGCTGCGGGTGCGCCACAGCCGGGGCGACAACCTGGTGGATTACCGGCTCCTGGTGAGCACCCGGGAACTGCTGGCCGGGCAGCGGCGGGACCTCCCGATCCCCGCCCGCCTGCCCCTGTCGGTGGGCAAGCCGGGCCTGGTCCTGCTCCAGTCGGAAGGGGGCAGCGACGTGGCCGCCCGCCTGCTGGATGCCCAGGGCCGGACCCTGGCCCAGAACGACGATCAGAGCGACGGCTGGAACTTCCAGATCGCCCAGACCCTGGCGCCGGGCCGCTACACCCTGGTGCTGGAACCCGGTGGCGCCCAGAGCGAATCGGTGCGCATCGACAGCGGGCCCGCCACCGCCTCTCTCCCCACCAGCGTGACCATGAGCCAGCCCAGGGAAGTCCAGGAGCCCCCCCTGGCGGCGGGATCGGTGGAGATCCGCGACCGCCGGGTCCATGTCTATCCCCTGGTGGTTCCCGCCGGGGCCAACTACCTGCTGGTGGGGGGCGATGCCGCCAGCCAGCCGGGCCTGGTCCTGGAAGGGGAGGGCAGTACCGGCTGGGTGACCCTGGGGGTGGACCAGGGCCGGGGTGCCCGCCTGTTCCTGCCCCTGGCGGACGGCTTCAAGGCCTATCGGCTGCGGGCCTGGTCGGCCCAGTCCCGGGCCAGCCCGGTGCGCCTGAGGGTGCAGACCGGCACCCTGCCCGCCGTGAGCGAAGCGGCCTGGCTGACCGGCCAGGGGGCAGCAGTCGCCATGGATCCCAGCATGCCGGGCCTGGGTGCGACCCTGGTGGAGCTGTCCCGGCCCGGCCTGTTCCGTATCGGCAGCGAGGGGACGCCCTGGCAGTGGAGCGACAGTCCGGAGCGGGTGGCGGCCACGGCCGACACCCCCCTGGTCAGCGTCAACGGCCCCCGGCTCTGGCTCCTGACCCGGGATGCCACGGCCCCCCTGGGGGCGGAGCGGGTGGTCCTGCCCGGGGCCGGGGTGGCGCCGCTCCACGTCACCCTGGCGTCCGGCCAGACCGCCCGGGTGGATCTGCCCGACGGCCTGGGCGGTCCCTTCCTGGTGCGGGCCGACGCCCGGGGCGGCCAGCCCGGGCTGGCCCTGGGTGAAGGCCGCCCCCTGGCCACGGCCGGCCTGGCGCCGGGGCAGGCCGTGGCGGTGGCCCTGGTCCCGCGGGCCAACGACCCCGGCCCCCTGACCCTGTGGAACGCCAGCCAGCAGATCACCGCCGAGGTGGACCTGGGCCTGGTCAAGCTCCAGGCCAGCCCGTCCCGCTCCCTGGCCCCGGGCCTGGAAGCCGGGACCCTGGCCCCGGGCCAGGCCCTGCCCCTGGCCCTGCCCAGGGGCGGCAAGACCCTGGACCTCACCTTGGGCGCCGGCGTCGCGGCGGTTCTGGTGAAGGAGGGCCGGGTGCTTGCCACCCACTGGAGCGGAACGGACGCCCTGGGCGAGACCCTGGCCAGCGATGCCGACCAGCTCTGGCTGCTCAACGGCGCCGACGCCGATGCGCCCTACGCCCTGGAACTGGCCACGGGCACCGCGCCGCCGCCGCCCCTGGGGCCCGGCGGGCTGGTGCAACACAACCCGGCCGGGGCCGGTCGCCTGCGCATTCCCGTGGCGGCGGCGGAGGCCGGCCTGGGCCTCCACGTACGCGGCGCGGAACAGGTCTGGTGGCAGGAGGAGGGGGGCGGACTTCAGTCGGGCAACGACTTCCAGCCCCGGGCTGCCGGCGCCCTCTGGCTCTGGCACAAGCCGGGCCCCCTGGTGGTCTGGCGCGAGGGGATCCCCCCCCTGCCGGACGGCCCCTCCCGGGAAATCACCCACCTGGCGCCCCAGACCCTGGCCCTCGACGGGGCCGGCCAGTGGCTGGCCATGAAGCTGCCCCAGCCGGCCATGGTCCACCTGCGCAGCGAAACCGCCCTGGTCAGCCAGTTCCTGCTGCCCGGCCAGCCGGCCCGGACCGACGCCCACCTCCACGGCACCCGCCTCAACCTGGTCCTGCCCGGCGGCGAGGCCAGACTGGGCCTGCGCCCCCTGGGCGCCGCCAGCCTGTCGGGCAACGCCCTGCTCCAGGTCAGTCCGGCCACCCCCATGGCGGAAGGCCTGGGCAGCGACGTGCTGCTGGCCCCGGGCGCGGCCCGGCTGTTCAGCTTCGAACTGGCCCGGGAGACCACCGTGGGCATCGGCATCCGGGCCTCCGCCGACGTGGTGCGGGGCCGTCTCTACGACCAGCGGGGGGCCCTGCTCAGCGAGGGGGTGGTGCACATGCCCCGGCTGCCGGCGGGACGCTATTTCCTGGCCATCGACAACCCGGCCGACGCGCCGCCGGTGGTCGTGAGCCCGGTGTTGCTGGGCTCCCTGACGCCGGACCTGCGGCCGCCCCTGGCGGTGCTGCGCCGTTACATCGAGGCCCCGGACGACGCCCCCGGTCTGCTCTATGTGCCGCCCGAGGCCGGCGGGGAAGGGAACGGCGATGGCCGGGAGCCTGATGAACCCCTGCCCGCCGATGCCGGACAGGCTGCGGAGGACGGCGCCCAGGCGCCGGACTGAGCATGCCACCCGCCGCCCCCCTGCACCGTGCCGATGCCGCGACGGAAGCGCCTCGTCCAACTTTCCCCTCTAGGTTGAACATGAACCTCATCCCCCGACTGTTCCTCAGCCTGTGTCTGGCGGTGGCCGCCCTGGCCCCCGGTTTCCAGGGGGCCACGGCCGCGCCGCCGCTTGGCGTGGAACCGGGCCAGACCGCCCAGGTGATTCCCGACAAGTTCCTGCGCCGCTGGGATCCGGTCACCCTGTTCTATCCCACCCCGGTGGGGCCGGCCAAGGGCGGTGCGGAACGTCAGCCGCAACGCTACGTGGGCCTGTCCCCGGCCCATCCCGGGGCCTACACCTGGCTGGACGCCCGGACCCTCCAGTTCCGTCCCGCCGAGCCCTGGCCGGCCCTGTCCCGTTTCACCTTTGCCCAGGGAGCCGCCCGGCGCACCCTGGTGACCCTCATGGAAGCGCCCCTGCGCACGGTGCCCGCCGACGGCGAGGCCGGTCTGGAAGCCGTGGAGCGCATCACCCTCACCTTTGCCGAGCCCCTGGACGCCGCCGCCCTGGGGCGCATGGTGAAGATCGGCCTGCGTCCCCTGCCGGGCATCGACGAGTCCCAGACCCGCTGGCTGGACCAGAAGGACTTCGTCCTCAAGGTGGTGGAACGCAGCCAGCGCCAGGACCCGGCCAGCTACGTGCTGAACCTGCGCCAGGCCATTCCCACCGGCCAGCGGGTGATCCTGCGCCTGCGTCTGGCCGAGGATGACGGCAGCGGCGAAAGCTTCAAGGACATCGTCTTCACCACCGCCGAGCCCTTCCGCCTGACTGGCGCCGGCTGCGCCGGCATGCGCCTGCCCCTGGCCCCGGAAGGGGTGCGCTACGCCCGGGACCAGGTGCTCACCTGCAACGAAGACCAGCGCCAGGTGCGGGTGGATTTCTCCGCTCCGCCCCAGGCTTTGGGCACCGTCCTGGCCCGCAACCTGTTGCGTTTCACCCCGGCCGTGGAGGGCCTGAGCTTCCGTACCGAGAACAACACCCTGGTGGCCAG
This sequence comes from Thiobacillus denitrificans, assembly GCA_020723405.1. GTDB lineage: Bacteria > Pseudomonadota > Gammaproteobacteria > Burkholderiales > Thiobacillaceae > PFJX01. The sequence continues at coordinate 37,902 of DYIY01000024.1, forward strand.
CGGCCGCTTCCAGGCCAACACCCTGTACCGGCTGGACATCCGCCCGGTGAGCCTCAACGACGCCCGGGGCCGGCCCCTGGTGGCCAGGGGGGCCAGCGAGCTGTACCTGCATTTCCCCGCCAAGCCCCGCTATCTGAGCTGGCAGGTGGGCCATGGCATCGTGGAACGCCTGGGGCCCCAGCAATTGCCCCTGGAAGGGCGGGGTTTCGGCCGGGTGGACCTGCGGGTGCTGCCCATCGACCCCCTCAACCGTTCCTTCTGGCCCTTCCCGGACAAGCCCGTGGACGTGGATGAGCAGGGCGCACCGCCGGCTCCCGGGGAAGAACCGGCGCCCCACCTGGACCCCGACAGCCACATCGATTCGGCGACCCTGGCCCGCCACCTGCGCACCCTGGGCTCGCCGCCGGTATCCACCCTGGTGAACCTGCCCACGGGCAAGGGCGGCGCCGCCCGCTTCGGCCTGGACATGACGTCCCACTTCGCCCGCATCGCCGGGGCCCAGCAGCCCGGCACCTATCTGGTGGGCATCCGGCGGATCGACGAATCCACCCAGCGCAGTTGGGTGCGGGTCCAGGTCACCGACCTGAGCCTGAGCACCGTGGATGAGGAGGATGGGGTGAAGTTCGCCGTCACCTCCCTGGCCACCGGGGCGCCGGTACCCGGGGCCGAAATCCGCGTGGAAGGGGCCTTGGGCGAGCGCTGGACCACCCTGTTCCAAGGCACCACCGGCGCCGACGGCACCCATCGCTGGGCGCCCCGGGAGGACCGGCTGAAGCGCGGCGAGGTGCGCCGCATCGTGGTCCGCCAGGGCCGGGACGTGCTGGTGCTGGACCCCACCCGGGCCCCGGACCGCTACGAGGACAACACCTGGAAGGAGGCCGGCGACACCTGGCTGCAATGGACCCAGGGCCCCCTGGCCAGCCGCCAGGAGCCGCCGCGCAAGCTGTGTCACCTGTTCACCGAGCGGCCCGTGTACCGGCCCGAGGAGAAGGCCTACATCAAGGGCTACGTGCGCCAGCGCCACCGGGGCGGCCTGAGTGTGGCCGGCGGCAACGGCACCGTGGTGGTCGAAGGCCCGGGCGAAATGGCCTGGCGCTACCCCGTGAAACTGTCGGCCCAGGGCAGCTTCGACCTGGTGTTCGCCGAGGCCACGGCCCCCACCGGGCCTTACCGGATCAGCCTGGAACTGGATCAGGATGCCCGCTGCGCCAGCGTGGAAATCCTCAAGGAAGCCTATCGGGCGCCGGAATTCGATCTGCGCCTGACGGCGCCGGAACAGGTGCCCCTGGACCGGGAATTCAAGGTGCAACTGACCGCCCAGTATTACGCCGGCGGCCAGGTGGTGGACCAGCCGGTCCGCTGGCGGGTCACCCAGTTCCCCTACGCCTGGACGCCCAAGTCCCTGCCCGGCTTCCTGTTCTCGTCGGACGGCCGCTTCTCCGGCCGGGACCGCTTCCAGGCCAGTCCCACCCTGGTGCGGGAGGACAAGACCGATGCCGACGGGGCCGCCACCCTGGCCCTCAATCCGGCCATGGAACCCGGTTCCCAGCCGCGCAGCTATGTGGTGGAAGCCACGGTGACCGGGGCCGATGACCAGACCGTGACCACCACCCAGCGGGTCCTGGCCCTGCCCGCCGTGGTGCTGGGCATCAAGGCGCCCCGCTATCTGGAACGGGCGGCCAGCGTCGCCCCGCGCATCGTCGCCCTGGGACCGGACGGCAAGCCCGTGGCCGGCCAGGAAGTGACCGTGCGCCTCATCCGCCGGGAATGGCACGCCCATCTCCAGGCCGGCGATTTCAGCCGGGCGGAAGCCAAGTACGTGAGCGAGGTGGTGGACAACAAGCTGCTGGAAAGGAAGGTGACCAGCGGCAAGGAACCCCTGGCCGTGCCCCTGGCCCTGGACGGGGCGGGGGTCTACCTGATCGAACTGGAAACCCGGGACCGGCTGGGCCGGCCCCAGCGGGTGATGGTGGATCTCTATGCCGGCGGTGACGAGCCGGTGAGCTGGTCCCGTCCCCCCAGCGAAGTGTTCAACGTGACCCCGGACAAGCCCGCCTACGTGCCCGGCGAAACCGCCCATGTGATCCTGGAAAGCCCCTTCCAGCAGGCCCAGGGCCTGGCCATCATCGAAGCCCCGGAAGGCAACCGCTACGAATGGTTCAACGTGCGCAACGGCGCGGCGGCCTTCGACGTGGCGGTGCTGAAGCACTATGTGCCCCGGGTGCCGGTGCACTTCGTACTGATGCGCGGCCGGGTGCCCGGCGTGCTGCCGGCGCCGGGCACCCGCCTGGACCTGGGCAAGCCGGCCACCGTGGCGGCCACCGCCTGGCTCAAGGTGCAACCGGTGGAACACCAGCTCACGGTGAGCCTGGACAACCCGGCCAAGGCCCGCCCCGGCGAGACCGTCAACGTCCGCGTCAAGCTGGCCGACCGGGCCGGCAAGCCCCTGGCCGGGGAGGTCACCCTGTGGCTGGTGGACCAGGCGGTGCTCTCCCTGGGCAAGGAACAACGGCTGGACCCCCTGCCGGATTTCATCACCCCGGTACGTTCCCGCCTGAGCCTCCAGGACACCCGCAACCGGACCCTGGGCATCCTGCCCCTGGACGAACTGCCCGGGGGGGATGCCGCCAAGAAGGAAGCGTCCGACGACCTGCTGGACAAGGTCACCCTGCGCCGGGACTTCCAGTCGGTGCCCTACTTCAACCCCGCCATCCAGGTGGACGCCGATGGGGAGACCACGGTGCGGGTCAAGCTGCCCGACAACCTGACCGTCTTCAAGCTGCGCGCCAAGGCCATCAGCGGCGGCGACCGCTTCGGTGTGGCCACCGGCCAGGTGGCGGTGCGCATGCCCCTCATCGTCCAGCCGGCCCTGCCCCGCTTCGTGCGCCCCGGCGACCGCTTCACCGCCACCGCCATCGGCCGGGTGGTGGAAGGCCCCGCCGGCCCGGCCACCGCCCAGGTCCAGGCCCGGGGCGTGGAGGTGGCCGGCGAAACCCTGCGCCGCCTGGAACTCAAGGCCGGCATTCCCCAGCGCATCGAATTCCCCGTCAGCGTGCCCGACGGGGCCCCGGCCAAGGGAGCGGAAGCGGTGCGCTTCAGCGTGGCCGTGGAACGCAGCGCCGACCAGGCCCGGGACGGCTTCGAAGTGGAACTGCCCCTGCGCCCGGACCGCAGCCCCATCGTGACCCGCCAGTTGCTGGACCTGAAGCCGGGCCAGAACCTGACCCTGCCCGCCATTACCGAGGCGGTCCGTCCCGGCAGCCTGAGCCGCAACCTGCTGGTCTCCGACCAGCCGGCCCTGGTGCGCATGGCCGCCGGCCTGGATTACCTCATGGACTACCCCCACGGCTGCACCGAACAGCAGATTTCCCGGGCCCGGGCCCTGGTGGCCCTGCGCGACTTCAACCAGCGCCTGCTCCGGGAAGGCCAGCAACCGGTGTTGAAGCAGGTGGTGGGCGACGTGTTGAAGTGGCTGCCCGGCACCCTGGACCCCCATGGCCTGGTGGCCTACTGGCCCGGCTCCCAGGGCTACGTGTCCCTGACCGCCTGGGTGACCGAGTTCCTGGTGGAAGCCCGGGGCGCCGGTTTCGCCGTGGATACCGCCCTGCTGGACCGGCTCACCGCCACCCTGCGCCAGGCCCTGCGTTCCGATTACACCCACTTCATCACCGGCGAAGCCTACGCCGAGCGGGTCATGGCCCTGCGCGCCCTGGCCGCTGCCGGCAAGTCGGACCCGGCCTATCTGGCCGAACTGGCCCGCCGGGCGGATGCCCTGAACCTGGAATCCGGCGCCGAGGTGCTGCGCCTGCTGCGGGTGAGCGGCAGCGCCGTAACGGCCACGGCGGAACTGGCCCGCAAGGTCAACGAAGGCGTGGTCACCCGTCTACATCAGGGCCGGGAGATCTACGGCGGACTCCAGGGTAGTGCCCGGGCCCGCAACGGCCTGATCCTGCCCAGCGAGACCCGCACCCTGGCGGAAATCACCCAGGCCGCCTCCGCCAGCCCCCAGGCCGATCCCCGTCTGCCCCTGCTCGTGGAGGCCCTGGTCACCCTGGGCCAGGGGGACGGCTGGGGCTCCACCCAGGCCAATGCCGCCGCCCTCATGGCCCTCTCGGACCAGCTCAAGGGGCGGGCCGACAGCCCGGTGCAGACCCTGACCCTGGGATCGGCCGGCCAGAGCCAGCGCCTGGAAGTGGGCGGCCGGCAGCCGGTGGTCACCACCACCCTGCGCCAGCCCGCTGCCGTCAGCCTCCAGGCCGAGGGCGGCAAGCCCCTGGTGGTGCGGGCCGAGACCCGCTACCTGCCCCTGGCCCCGGGCAGCCAGGCCGGGGCAGGGGCCAGCGGCTTCGTGGTGTCCCGGGAATCCCTGCGCATCCGTACCGCGGGTCCGCCGGACCGGCTGCGCTTCGACGCGCCGGGTCAGACCCTGCAACTCCAGGTGGGCGACGTGGTGGAAGAACACGTGGAAGTGGTCAGCAACGGCCCCCACCACCACGTGGCCGTGGTGGTGCCCCTGGCCGCCGGACTGGAACCCCTCAACCCCCGCCTGGCCACCGCGCCGCCGGAGGCCCGGCCCACCGGCGCCATGAGCAGCGCGCCCAGCTACGTGGCCTATCTGGATGATCAGGTGGCCTTCTATTACGACCAACTGGACAAGGGCACCCACCACTTCTACTTCCGCACCCGGGCCACCGTGCCCGGCCAGTACACCCAGCCCCAGGCCCGGGCCGAGTTGATGTACGACGACGCGGTCCACGGCGAGTCTGCGGGGGCCAGGGTGGAGATCCGTGCCGCCGATCGTTGAGCGCGGCGCCGGCGCAGTCAGACGGTTCCTGGCCTGGGCCCGCCGCCACCGGGCCCGGCTGGTCGGTGCAGCGGTCCTGGCCCTGGTGGGGGTGCTGGGCGTGGATGCCTGGCGCCTGGACCTGTCCGGCCCGGCCCCCTCCTGGCTGCTCCTGGATCGCCACGGCCGCTTCATCGCCGAACTGGGCCAGGGCGGGCCCGGCGCCGAGTACGGCTACTGGCCCGTGGAGCGCCTGCCGCCCCGGGTGGTGGCCGCCACCCTGGCCCTGGAAGACCGGCGCTTCCATGTCCATCCCGGCGTGGACCCCCTGGCCGTGGTCCGGGCCGCCTGGCAGAACCTGAGCAGCGGCGAGCGGGTGTCCGGCGCCTCCACCCTGGCCATGCAGGTGGCCCGTCTGCTGGACCCGGGGCCCCGCACCTGGTGGGCCAAGCTGCGGGAATCCTGGCGGGGCCTGGCCATGACCCTGCGCTACGGCCGGGAGGCGGTGCTGGCCACCTACCTGCGTCTGGTGCCCTACGGCAACCGGGTCCACGGCATCGCCTATGCCGCCCGCCGCTACCTGGACAAACCGGTGGCCGACCTGAGCTGGGCGGAAATCGCCTTCCTCTCCGCCATTCCCCAGGCCCCCACCCTCATGAACCCGTTTCGCGAGGCGGGCCGGCAGCGGGCCGTGGCCCGGGGCTTGCGCATCCTGGACCGGCTGCGTGAACAGGGCCTGCTGTCGGTGGCGGAGCACGATCTGGCCAAACAGCAGATCGTCCGCCTGGAACTGCCCTGGCCCGAGCCCCGGCCCACCCAGGCCATGCACGCCCTGTTCAAGCTGGGGGACGTGCTGGCCCAGGCCCCCCGGGGCGGCAGCGAACCCTACCGGGTCAGCACCACCCTGGATCTGGACCTCCAGGCCAGCCTGGTGGGTCTGGCCGACACGGCGGTGTCCGGCTGGGCCAGCCAGGGAGCCGGCAATGCCGCCGCCATCCTGGTGGACCGGGCCAGCAACGAAGTCCTGGCCTGGGTGGGCTCCACCGACTACTTCGCCCGGGACCAGGCCGGCGCCATCGACTACGCCCGCACCCCCCGTTCCCCCGGCAGCGCCCTGAAACCCTTCATCTACGCCCTGGCCTACGAACGGGAACGCATCACTCCCGCCACCATCCTGGACGACCTGCCCTACGCCAGCGGCGGCATCGTCAACGCCGACCGGCGTTACCTGGGGCCCCTGTTGCCCCGCCAGGCCCTGGCCAACTCCCGCAACGTCCCCGTGGCCCGGCTGCTGGCCGACCTGGGCCTGGACGAGGGCTACGCCTTCCTGGAAAGCCTGGGGCTGCACCACCACGAACAGGACGCCCGCCACTACGGACTGGGACTGGTCATCGGCGCCCTGCCGGTGACCCTGGAAAACCTGGTCCAGGCCTACTCGGTGCTGGCCGGCGACGGCCGCCTGCGCCCCCTGCAATGGACCCCCGGCGCCCAGGCCGCCGGCCAGCGCCTGCTGTCCCCCGCCACCGCCCGCCTGATCACCCTGCACCTGTCCGACGCCAGCGCCCGCCTGCCCACCTTCCCGCGCATGGGCAGCACCGAATTCGCCTTCCCCGTGGCCCTCAAGACCGGCACCTCCCAGGGCATGCGCGACGCCTGGACCGTGGCCTGGTCGAAACGCTACCTGCTGGGGGTCTGGGTCGGCCATCCCGACGCCCGGCCCATGCACGAACTCACCGGCGCCGACAGCGCCGCCGCCCTGGCCCAGACCATCCTCACCACCCTCCACGGCGAAGAACGCCACGGCCTGGCCGACCTGGCCTTCCCGCCCCCGGAGGGCTACCAGCCCGTGGCCCTGTGCGCCCTGTCGGGCAAGCTGGCCACCCCGGCCTGCGAGCGGGTCTTCCAGGAATGGTTCGCCCCGGGCCAGGCCCCCCGGGAACCCGACGACAGCTACCTCCGCCTGGCCATCGACCTGCGCAACGGCCTGGTGGCCCACGCCGGCACCCCGGCCCGCTACGTGGAACAGCGCACCTTCGTCAGCCTGCCCCCCCGCTACGCCGAATGGCTCGCCGAAACCGGCCTGCCCCGTCCCCCCGACGCCGTCAGCCTGCTGCCCGTCTCCGCCGGCCCGATCCAGGTGGCCCCCCTCCCGCCCACCCCGGTGGCCGGCCCCCAGAGCCCCCCGCGCATCGTCACCCCCCGGGACGGCCAGCGCCTGCTCCAGGACCCCACCATCCCCCCCGCCTTCAACACCATCGGCCTGCGCGCCGAAGTGTCCGCCTCGGTCAAGGAACTCCTGTGGCTGGTGGACGGCAAACCCTTCCGCATGGCCCCCCACCCCTTCGCCGTCCGCTGGCCCCTGCAACGGGGGGAACACTTGATCCAGGTCCAGGTGCCACTGACCCGGGCTTTGTCGGCGCCGGTGCGGGTGAGAGTGGAGTAGCGCCACCCGCTGCCGCCTGCGCTCATCCCCTTTCCACGCTGGGGAGGGGCGGGGATGAGGGAAAGTCTTACGGGATTATTGGCAAGTGATCTGGATTATGCCTTTTGGCATATTGCGCAGATGGGGATAGGCTTGGGAAGATTGCTGCAAACCCACTGGCAATCAGATGGGGCGTTCAAAGAGAAACTTCAGGGTGAGGAAAAGAATCGTGGTGCGTCCCCGTTTATTGATGGGGATTGGCTTGGGATTATTGGCCCCAGCCCGACTGGCAATCAGATGGGGCATTTAAAGTAAAACTTAAGGGTGAGGAAAAGAATCGTGGTGCGTCCCCGTTTATTGTTCTCCTTGTTCGCTTGTTTTTTAATTGTGTTTGCAAGTCCGGTTATAGCAATTGCCGGGATTGGACCGGTTTACCAATACACAGCAAACTATGACGGCATTGTAAAAACCGCTCAGTCACAAGATGAGTTGTGCAAGTCATTTGCTGGAGAGAACACAAAGGCAAGCTGTTCTGCGCCAAATGATTTCTGGGTTGTTATTGTCACTCCTTATATGACTGGGCCTACGTGGTGCAACACGGGTGATTTAATGCCCATGCGCCGGTGCGATGATGATTCTTGGCTTGGATATCAGTGCTGCCAGTTATTTGGGATAACGTCTGAGCCGTCCTGTCCAGAAAATGCCACTTTAAAAGGCGCGATGTGCGTTTGTAATGCCGGCCACATCGAATCAGGTTCTTCCTGCGTCCTGGCCACCTGCCCCGACGGCCAAATCCACAACCCCACCACGCTCCAATGTGAATCCGGCATAAAAAACCTCGGTGCCCCGTCTTCCGATTCTTGTTCCGGCAACCCCATCCACACCGGCACCGGAAACAAATTCCAATCAGAAACCGACTACCAGGGCGCCGGCCTATTCCCCCTGGCCTTCACCCGCAACTACAACAGCCAGTCCGATTGGCCAGGTGGGCTTGGCAAGCAATGGATTGCCTTCGGCTCTCTTGTCGTCGCAAGCCCCACCACCGCCGTGGTGACCCTCACCGATAACCGCACTCTGGAATTCACCCTGGTCAACGGCCAATGGCAAGCCTCCGCCGACGCCAAGGAATCTCTCGTCGAACTCAAGGATGGCAACGGCGCCACTAGCGGTTGGGAACTCACCCGGGAAGATGGCGTGGTGCAGATCTACACCAGCATGGGGTACCCCAGCAGCTTTCGCCATCCCACCGGGCTGACTCATACCATTGCCGGTATCGGAACCAGCCGAACCACCATCACCGACAGTTTCGGCCGTACCCTCATCCTGGACTACACCAACAACCTGCTTTCCACCCTCACCGACCCCGCCGGCCAGGTGATCACCTACACCTACGACCCCGCCGGCAACCTCCACACCGTCACCTACCCCGATCTCACCCCCGCCGATCCCACCGACAACCCCACCCGCACCTACCACTACGAAGACC
>DYIY01000005.1 GCA_020723405.1 Thiobacillus denitrificans
CCACTCAACCCAATGCCCACACCTTAAGGCTGTAAGTAGTTTGTTAAAGAACTGTCGAACTGGTTGCGGGGACAGGATTTGAACCTGTGACCTTCGGGTTATGAGCCCGACGAGCTGCCAGACTGCTCCACCCCGCGTTCGGAGAAGCGAGACTATACGGGGCTACAAAATGCGTGTCAACACTCTTGCTTCAATTTCTTTCCACTCTTCCAAAATAGACCGTGGCAAGTAGGATGGGAAACCCCCATTCCAGAGGGCTTCCATGAGCATCTCATTCTCCCTGGCGCGGCTGCCGCGCATCGAATTCGGACCCGGCCTGCTGGCGCAGGCGCCGGTCCTGGCGGCGGGATACGGGCCTCGTGTTCTGGTCGTGACGGGCGCCCGGTCCTTTGTTGAAGGGACCCATTGGGCCACATTGCAGGCCGGGCTTCGGGAGCAGGGCTTGGCCTGGGACTGCCTCCAGGTGCCCGGTGAGCCGTCGCCGGAACTGGTGGATGGTGCCGTGGCGGCCCACCGGCAGGGGGGCTACACCTGTGTTCTGGGCGTGGGGGGTGGCAGCGCACTGGACGCGGCCAAGGCCATCGCCGGATTGTTGGTCCCAGGCAATTCGGTCCTGGACCACCTGGAAGGCGTCGGCCCCGAACTGCCCTACCGGGGGCCCGCCGTGCCCTTCATCGCCGTGCCCACCACGGCGGGCACCGGTTCGGAAGCCACCAAGAACGCTGTCCTGTCGCGCCATGGCGCCCACGGGTTCAAGAAGTCCTTTCGGGACGACAAGCTGGTGGCGGAGCACGCCATCCTGGACCCGGATCTGCTGTCCGGCTGTCCGCCCCGGGTACTGGCGGCCAATGGCATGGATGCCTTCACCCAGTTGCTGGAGTCTTACGTGTCGGCCAAGGCCAATCCCCTGACCGATGCGCTGGCGGTATCCGGCATGGTCCGGGTGCGGGACGCCCTGCTGCCCTGGTACGAAGGCAGTGGAGATCCGGCACCCCATCGCGCCGCCATGGCCTACGGCGCCCTGCTTTCCGGCATCACCCTGGCCCAGGTGGGGCTGGGCTCGGTCCACGGCCTGGCGGCGCCCCTGGGGGCCTTCTTTCCCATTCCCCACGGGGTGGCCTGCGGCACCCTGGTGGCCGAGGCGAGCCGGGTGAACATCCGTGCCCTGCGGCAGCGGGCGGCAGACCACTCCTCCTTGAGGAAGTACGCCGATGCGGGCCGGTTGCTGGCCAGCGAAAGCCTGTCCGACGCGGAGGCCTTGGCAGCCCTTCCGGAAATCCTGGACGACTGGACCCGGCGCCTGGACCTGCCCCGTCTCGGGGCCTACGGGATGACCGAAGCGGACGTGGCGCGGGTGGTGGCCAACAGCCGGGGTTCCAGCATGAAGACCAATCCGGTGGTGCTGACGGACGAGGAGATCGCTGGATTGGTGCGGGCGCGTCTCTGACTGCCGCTCAGTCCTCGTTGTTGCCGCCCACCACCCGGCGCACCACGTCGGCGGGGAATCCTCGGCTGGCCAGGAAGCGCATCTGACGGGCCCGATCAGCAGCGTCGGCGGGAGGCTGGCCGAACTTCTTGGCCCAGACCGCCCGGGCACTTTCCAGGTCCGATGTCCGGGCCTCGGCCAGGGCGGATTCGATGAGGGGGGCGGGCACGCCCTTGTCGCGCAACTCGGCCTTGAGTCGCAAACTGCCGTGGCGGCCGGCCCGGGCATGGGCCAGCATGTCGGCATAGCGGGCGTTGGAGAGCAGGTTTTCCTGCTCCAGGGCGTCCAGCAGAGCGGCGACCTCGTCGGCCTCGCCGTGGGGGGCCAGCTTGCGGGCCAGTTCGGCGCGGCTGTGTTCCCGCCGCGCCAGGAAGGCGATGGCCCGCTCGCGCAGGGTCACGCTTCCGCGGCGGCCAGGGGCTTGACGCCCAGCTTGGTACGGATCTGAGCTTCGATTTCCCGGGCCATTTCCGGATGTTCCTTGAGGAACTCCCGGGCGTTGTCCTTGCCCTGGCCGATCTTCTCGCCCTGGTAGGCATACCAGGCGCCGGACTTGTCGATGAGCTTCTGGGCCACGCCCAGCTCGATGATCTCCCCTTCCCGGGACACGCCTTCACCGTAGAGGATGTCGAACAGGGCTTCCTTGAAGGGGGGCGCCACCTTGTTCTTGACCACCTTGACCCGGGTCTCGGAGCCCACCACTTCGTCGGCCTTCTTGATGGCGCCGATGCGGCGGATGTCCAGGCGCACCGAGGCATAGAACTTGAGGGCGTTGCCGCCGGTGGTGGTTTCCGGGTTGCCGAACATGACGCCGATCTTCATGCGGATCTGGTTGATGAAGATGACCAGGGTGTTGGTGCGTTTGATGTTGGCGGTGAGCTTGCGCAGGGCCTGGCTCATGAGGCGGGCTTGCAGACCAACGTGGGAGTCGCCCATCTCGCCTTCGATTTCCGCCTTGGGGGTCAGGGCCGCCACCGAGTCAACCACGATGACGTCCACGGCGCTGGAGCGCACCAGCATGTCGGCGATTTCCAGGGCCTGCTCGCCGGTGTCCGGCTGGGAGATGAGCAGTTCCGAGACGTTCACCCCCAGCTTCTGGGCATAGACCGGGTCCAGGGCGTGCTCGGCATCGATGAAGGCGGCGGTGCCACCCATCTTCTGCATTTCGGCGATCACCGACAGGGTGAGGGTGGTCTTGCCGGAGGATTCCGGCCCGTAGATCTCCACCACCCGGCCCCGGGGCAGGCCGCCCACGCCCAGGGCCACGTCCAGGCCCAGGGAGCCGGTGGACACCACCTGCAGGTCGTCGGCCACGGAGCCGTCGCCCATGCGCATGATGGAACCCTTGCCGAACTGTTTCTCGATCTGGGCCAATGCGGCGGCCAGGGCCTTGCTGCGGTTGTCGTCCATGAAGTCTTCCTCCGGAATGGGGTCGGTCTGGGTTTGTGGAATCGGCGGATTATGTCACGAGGGCCAGCATGCGTCCGAGGGCGTGACGCACCGCCTGGGCACGTACCTGACGACGGTCTCCGGTGAAATGCTGGCGGTCCAGGAGGGGAGCCTCGCCGGGCCAGACCCAGGCGAAACAGACGGTGCCCACGGGCTTGTCCGGGCTCCCGCCCCCGGGGCCGGCGATGCCGGTGACGGCGAAGGCGCACTGGGCCCGGCTGTGCTGCAAGGCCCCCTCGGCCATTTCCCGGGCGGTTTCGGTACTCACGGCACCGAACTCCACCAGGGTCCGCCCCCCAACCCCCAGGAGGTCCTGCTTGGCGTCGTTGCTGTAGGTGACGAAGCCCCGCTCGAACCAGGTGGAACTGCCGGCCACGGCGGTCATGGCCTGGGCCGCCCAGCCGCCGGTGCAGGATTCGGCGCAGACCAGGCGCCAGCCCCGGCGGTTCAGAGCCTGGCCCAGTTGGGCGGCCAAGTGTTCGAGTTGCTCCTGGCTTACATCCATGAGGCGACTCCCAGCAGGATGAGGATGGCGTAGCCGGCCGCCAGCAGGTCGTCCAGCATGACCCCCAGGCCGCCGGGCACCCGGGCGTCCAGCCAGCCGATGGGGAAGGGTTTCCAGATGTCGAACAGGCGGAACAGGGCGAAGGCCAGCAGGAAGCCTCCCGGCGTGGCGGGTGCGAAGGGCAGCACCAGCAGGAAGGCGGCCACCTCGTCCCAGACGATGCCGCCGTGGTCGTGGACGCCCAGGTGGCGGCCGGCCACGTCGCAGGCCCACACGCCCACGACAATAAAAAGCAGCATCCAGCCCCAGTAGAGCGGGTGGTCCACCAGCAGCCAGAAGAGGGGAAAGGCCACCAGGGTGCCCGCCGTGCCCGGGGCCCTGGGGGACAGGCCGGCGCCGAACCCCAGGGCCAGGAAATGGGCCGGATGGGCCAGCAGGAAGGCCCGGTCCGGCCGGACAACAGGTTCAGGCGAAGTGGTCAAAACCCCGCTCCCGGACCTCCATGACGGCCCCCTCCCCATCCAGCAGACGCAGGCCCGGCGACTCGGTGATGGCACCGATGGCGGCCACCGGCACACCGGCTTCCCGGGCAGCGGCCAGAATCGTGGCAGAGCGCTGCGACGGCGCGGTGAAGCACAGCTCGTAATCGTCGCCGCCGGCCAGCAGGCAGCGCCGCACCACCGGGTCGGCCCGCCGACCGGCCAGCACCGGATGGGCCGGCAGGCGGTCCAGTTCGATCTCGGCCCCCACGCCGGAGCGCTCCAGGATGTGACCCAGGTCGGCCAGCAGACCGTCGGACACGTCGATGGCGGCATGGGCCAGGCAGGCCAGCAGCCCCCCCAGCATCACCCGGGGTTCGGGACGGTACAACCTCGCCAGGCACAGGGCGGCATCGGCCGGATCCAGGCGCAGCTCACCGGTCAGGTGGGCCACCCCCAGGGCGGCCCCGCCCAGGTCGCCGGACACCCAGACCATGTCCCCCGGCCGGGCGGCGGAACGGCGCAGGGCCCGGCCCGCCGGGGCCTCCCCCAGGATGGTGACGCACAGGTTGAGGGGCCCCCGGGTGGTGTCGCCCCCCACCAGGCTCACCCCGAAGCGTTCGGCCAGGGCAAAGAAGCCCCGGCTGAAGGCTTCCAGCCAGACCTCGTCCACCTGGGGCAGGGCCAGGGCCAGGGTGGCCCAGCGGGGCACCGCCCCCATGGCGGCCAGGTCCGACAGGTTCACCGCCAGGGCCTTGTGGCCCAGCAGAAAGGGATCGGTATCGGGGAGGAAGTGCCGGCCGGCCACCAGCATGTCGCTGCTGACCACCAGTTCCGCCCCGGGGGACGGGGCCAGCAGGGCAGCATCGTCGCCCACACCCAGTACGGCATTGCCGGCAGGGCGGTGGAAGAAACGCTCGATGAGGCCGAATTCGGTCAGCATTGCCATGGGCCGGAAAAACCCGCTTCCACCCTGGGGCAGACCGGTCAGACGCGGCCCTCGGCCGCCAGTTCCACGGTCCGGGTGACCCGGGCCAGTTTGTCCAGCACGCCGTTGACGAACTTGTGGCCGTCGGTGCCGCCGTATTGCTTGGCCAGTTCCACGGCCTCGTTGATGCACACCCGGTAGGGCACGTTGAGGCTGTGGGTCAGTTCGAAGGCGCCGATCAGCAGGATGGCGTGTTCGATGGGGGAAAGCTCCGCCACGGCCCGGTCCAGGTGGGGCGCCAGGGCTTCATCCAGGCTGGCCGCCTGCTTGAGCACCCCGTCCAGCAGTTCCTTGAGAAAGCCCTCGTGGGGCCGGGTGCTGTCGCCGGTCTCCTCGGGTTCGTGCTGTTCCGCCTGGACCAGCAGGCCGGCGTAGTCGCCGCCGGCCACCTGCCATTGGTAGAGAGCGCGCAGCACCCGTTCCCGGGATACCCGGCGGGGGCTGGGGCCCCGCTTGCCGTCGCCCGGTTTCCTGCCTGCCGCTTCGCTCATAGGGCCTTCAGGAGGTTGGCCATCTCGATGGCGGTGATGCCGGCTTCCCGGCCCTTGTCGGACATGCGCTCGGTGGCCTGGTGATCGGTGTTGGTGGTCAGCACGCCGTTGGCGATGGGCACGCCGGTGTCCAGGGTGACCCGGGTGATGCCGCTGGCCATTTCGTTGGAGACGATTTCGAAGTGGTAGGTGTCGCCCCGGATCACCGCGCCCAGGGCCACCAGGGCGTCGTAGCGGCCCGATTCAGCCATCTTCTTCAGAACCAGGGGAATTTCCAGGGCGCCGGCCACGGTGGCGATGCGGATGTCCTCGGCCGCCACACCGTGCTTGATCAGGCCGGCGGTGCAAGCCGACAACAGCCCCTCGCAGACGTCGATGTTGAAGCGGCTCATGACGATGCCCACCTTCAGGCCCTTGCCGTTCAGGTTGGATTCGTACTCGTGGATCTTGTCGTAGCGGGGCATTTCAGTTTCCTTCGTAATAGCCGGTCACTTCCAACCCGAAGCCGTCCATGGCCGGCATCTTGCGGGGAGTGGCGAGGAGTCTCATCTTGCCGACCCCCAGATCCCGCAGGATCTGGGCGCCGGTGCCGTAGTTGCGCAGGTCGAACTTGCGGGCGCTGGGCGCCGCCTCGGCCGGCAGGGCCCGGGCCGCCAGTTCGTCGGCGGATTCCGGCCGGTGCAGGAGAACGATGGCGCCCCCGCTGCCCCGGGCTTCCGCCTCCGCCAGGATCTTCATGGCCGCGGGCACGGAATAGGCGTGGCCACCGCCACCCACGTCCAGCACGTCGATCAGGGACACGGGCTCGTGGACCCGCACCAGGGTTTCCCGATCCGGGGACAGTTCGCCCCGGGTCAGGGCCAGGTGGGTGCAGCGGCTGATCTTGTCCCGGTAGACCACCATGCGGAAGGGGCCGAAGGGGGTGCTGATCTGCCGTTCCCCTTCCCGCTCCACCAAGCGCTCGTTGGCGGCCCGGTAGTGGATGAGATCGGCGATGGCGCCGATCTTCAGGCCGTGCTCCCGGCCGAATTCCAGCAGGTCCGGCAGGCGGGCCATGGTGCCGTCTTCCTTGAGGATCTCGCAGATCACCGAGGCGGGCTCCAGGCCGGCCATGGCCATCAGGTCGCAGCCGGCCTCGGTGTGGCCGGCCCGGATCAGCACCCCGCCGGGCTGGGCCCGCAGGGGGAAGATGTGGCCCGGCTGGATGATGTCGCTGGGCTTGGCGTGCTTGGCCACGGCGGCCTGGATGGTCACCGCCCGGTCGGCGGCGGAGATGCCGGTGGTCACCCCTTCGGCGGCTTCGATGGACACGGTGAAGGCGGTGCCGTGGGGGGTCTGGTTGTCGCTCACCATCTGCTTCAGGCCCAGTTGCCGGCAGCGCTCGTCGGTGAGGGTCAGGCAGACCAGGCCCCGGGCGTGGCGGACCATGAAGTTGATGGCGTCGGGGGTCACGTGCTCGGCGGCCATGACCAGGTCGCCTTCGTTTTCCCGGTCTTCCTCATCCACCAGGATGACCATGCGGCCGGCCTTCAGCTCGGCCACGATCTCTTCGATAGGGGCGAGGCTCATCAGTCTTTGTCCTGTTCATTGATGTAGTTCAGCAGCCGGTCGGCGTAGCGGGCCAGCATGTCGGCCTCCAGGTTCACCCGGGCCCCCGGCTTCAAGTCCCGCAGCATGGTCTGCTCCAGGGTGTGGGGGATCAGGTTTATGGAGAACTCCAGGCCCTGAACCCGGTTCACGGTGAGGGACACGCCGTTCACCGCGATGGACCCCTTGGGCGCCAGGTAGCGGCCCAGGGCGGCGGGAGCCTGGATGTCCAGGCGCCAACTGCCGTCGCCGTTGGCCACCGGGGCGAAATGGGTCACTTCGCCCACCCCGTCCACGTGGCCGGAGACCAGATGGCCCCCCAGCCGGTCGGACAGGCGCATGGCCATTTCCAGGTTGACCCGGTCGCCGGGCACGTAGCCGATGGTGCAGGAGAAGGTCTCGCCGGACACGTCCACGCTGAAGCTGTCGGCGGTCTTGGCCACCACGGTGAGGCACACGCCGTTGCAGGCGATGGAATCGCCCAGGCCCGTGTCGGAAAGGTCGAGACCCGTGGCGGCCAGGGTCACGCGAGCGTCCCCTCCACCGGATTCGACGAGATGGGATACGTGGCCGACGGCCTGGATGATGCCGGTAAACATGGAGGAAAACCGCCTGGAAAAAGTGGACGCGAGGGAAAAACTAGGCGCGGCCCAGCCGCACCGAAAGGGGCCATTTTATGGTTTTGCCCTGATCAAGGGAAATCCACGCCCCGGCGAGCCTTTCAGCCAGGTCCGGCAAGGGGTCCGTGCCGGTGTCCTTTTGGTAGGCCTTCAAGGCCGACCAGGTGGAGAAGTAGCCCAACAGTTGGTCCAGGGTCCACACCGCGCCCATGGCCACCCGGGGCGGCGGCAGTTCGGCAAAGGGGAAGGGCAGATCCCGGTAACCCGCCTCCACGTGGCGCCGCTCCGGGGGCCAATAGGGGCCCAGCAGGCCCTGGTAGAAGTCTTCGACGATCCGGTCCAGGGCCGGCTCGATGGACAGGCGTTCGTAGCACCAGATGGCCAGCAGCCCGCCCGGCCGCAGCACCCGCCTTGCTTCAGCGAAGAAGGCGGGCAGATCGAACCAATGGGCGGCCTGGGCCACGGTCACCAGATCGGCACTGGCATCCGGCAGACCACTGGCCTCGGCAGGGGCCACCCGGAATTCCACCCCGGCATGGGGCGGCGCGGCGGCGATCTGGGCGGCGCTGGCATCGCTGGCCACGACCCGCCGGAAGTACCCCGCCAGACCCCGGGCCGCCTGCCCGTTGCCGGTGGCGCAGTCCCAGGCCAGGCCGCGGCCCGGACAGGCTTCCGCCAGCAACTGGAACAGGGCTTCGGGATAGTGGGGCCGAAAAGCCGCGTAACCCGCCGAGCGGCTGGAGAAATGGTCCTTGAAAGCGGCCAAGGCTGGGGTCTCAGACCCGGAAGCCGGCTACCAGTTCGTGCAGGTGGGCCGCCAGGCCGGACACGTCCCGCGCCATGGAGCTGGTCTGCTGGCTGGAACTGGAATTGGTTTCCGTCATCTGGGCAATCTGCTCCACCCGGGCGGCCACATCCCGGGCCGCCGAACTCTGCTCCTGCAGGGCATTCTGGATCTCGTTCACCGAGCGCATGACCGCCTCGGCACGCTGGGCGATCTGATCGATTGACGCGCCCGCCTGCCGGGCCATCTCCTCGCCCTGGTTGGCCTGTTGCACGCCCCCCTCCATGGCGGCCACCGCCCGGGTGGTGCCATCCTGGATACGCTTGATCATGTCGCTGATCTGCACCGTGGAGGAGGCGGTCCGCTCGGCCAGCTTGCGCACCTCGTCGGCCACCACGGCAAAACCCCGGCCCTGCTCGCCGGCCCGGGCCGCCTCAATGGCGGCGTTGAGGGCCAGGAGGTTGGTCTGGTCGGCGATATCCTTGATGACGTTGACGATGCTGGTGATCTCCCCAGACAACTGGCCCAGCTCGGTCACGATGTCCTGGGTGGCCCGGGCGCCCTCGGCGATGCGACCCATCTCCCGGGCGGCGCCCAGGGTGATTTCCCTGCCTCCCTGGGCCGCCTCGCCGGAACTGCGTGCCAGCCGGTCGGACTCCCGGGCATGCTCACTCATCTGGTCGATGGAGACGGACAATTCCTCCATGGAGGCCGCCATGCCCGTGGCGGATTCCGCCTGGTGCCGGCTGGCACGGGCCACTTCGCCACTGGCTGATGACAGATCCCCGGAAATGCTTTCCAGGGATCCGGCGCCCTCGCGCACCTTCAGCACCACGTCGCGCAGCCGGTCCTGCATGGCGGACAGGCTGCGCAGCAACTCGCTGATCTCATCCCGGCCCTGGACCGGAATGGGTCCGGAGAGATCGAAGCCGGTCACCGCAGCCACGGCCTGCCGTGCTGCGCCCAACTGGCTGCTCAGGCGGCGTTGCAGCACCCAGGCCACACCACCGGCCAGCACCAGGGCCACCGCCAGAAGGGCGGCCACCAGCCAGACCATGCGGGCAATATCCTGGCGAGCCGCCTGGAAGCGTTCGTCCACCACCGTCTGGTAATGGGGAATGAACTGCTCCATGGGCTTGATGAGCTTGCCGTGGATCAGTGGCCAGTCATCCTCCAGGATGCCCTTCACCACCCCCATGTCATCGTTCTGGTAGGCGGCCAGCAGCCGCTCCATGAGGGATTTCAGGTCCCCCATACCGGCATCCATCTTGTCCAGCAGTTTGCCCTCCTCCTCCGGCAGGCCGGCGCCCCGGGCCATGTCCCGGAAGCGGGTCCAGTCGCCGGGCAAGGCGGCCTGTACTTCCTTGAGATGATTGGCCGAGCCCACCGTGGGCAACTGCCCCAGGGCCACTCCGGCGATACGGAAGCGCACTTCCTTGATCCGCCGCTCGATTCCGGTCAGCAGGACCATGGGGGCCACGGCCTGGTCGTTCACCCCCTCGATGGCTGCGGCCCCGCCCCGCGCCGCCTGGATCGCCATGCCGCCCAGGATGAGCACGCAGGCCAAGGCAACGCTGGTGGTCAGCAACAACAGCCCACGCAGACTGTGGATCATGCTCGTCTCCCCCTTCCCTCTCGCCGGCGGATCGCCGGTTCCCACCCGACCGGCCCGATGCCGGTCCTCAGGCAGGCTTCAGTCCGGTGAAGCGGATCACTCGGTGGGCAGGCCCTTGGCTTCCCAGGCGGGCAGTCCGTCACGGAACCAATGCACCTTCTTGTAGCCGGCCTTGATGGCCTGATCCGCGGCTTTGTAGCCTTTCCAGCAGGGGGAACCGTTGCAGTAGAAGATCAGGGCTTTGCCTTTGTCAGCGGGCAGTTTGGCCAGGTCGAACTTGTCCTCGGGACCGGTCTTGGAGACCTTGGGAAACTGCTCCTTGAAGGGTACGTTGATGGCGCCCTTGATGTGCTTCTCCGCGTACTCCGCCGCCACCCGAGCATCCACGAACAAGGCCCCCTTGTCGGCCTGGGCCTTGGCCTGGTCCGCATTGACGAAGGTACCGCCGGGAATGCTGCTGGGAGTCTCCTCCACGGCCCGGGCGGGCGTGGCGGCGAGAAAACCGGCGAAGGCGAAGAAAGCGAGCAGTTGCAAGTGTTTCATGACCGTCTCCTGGCAATTGGGGTGCTCATGTCAGTAGGCTGACCAGGGCCTTTACGGTCAAGAGGAGGAAAACTTTAATCCGGTTCGCCCCGGGTAATCTCTCGGGACGAGGCCGGCCGGACACCCACCACGGTGCCGGAAAACACCAGATCCAGGCCGGCCAGGGGATGGTTGCCGTCGATGACCACCCGGTCCCCGTCGATGCTGGTGACGGTGAACAGCAGGTCATCGTCCCCTTCCGCCTCCACCTGGGTGCCCACGTGGATGTTGGGCGGGAAGGCATCCCGGGATTCGATGCTCACCAGGGCCTCGTCGTATTCGCCGAAGGCTTCCTCGGCGCTGAGTTCCACCCGGAAGGCATCGCCCTCGCCCTTGCCTTGGAGGGCCATTTCCAGGGCGTCGAACAGGCCGCCGTAGCCGCCATGCAGGTAGACCAAGGGCTCGCTGCCCGTGTCCACCACCTCCCCTTCCCTATTGGTGACCTGGTAATTGAGGGTGACCACGTGGTTGCGGCTGATCTGCATGAAAGCTCCGTTGTGTCAGGCCGGACGCAGGCGCAGGCGCAGGTCGCCCCCCGCCATGGACACGTCCAGCAGCTTGAAATTCCAGCGGCCGGCCATGTGCTCCAGGTCCGGCACGTCGAACAGGCCCCGGGCGCCGTGGCCCAGGGCCAGGGGCGCCAGATAGGCCAGCCACTCGTCCACCAGGCCGGCCTGCAACAGGGCGCCATTGAGGCGGCTGCCCGCCTCCCCGTGGACTTCGTTGATGCCCCGCCGGGCCAGTTGGGTCAGGAGGGCGACCAGGTCCACCCGGCCGTCGGCACCGGGCAGTTCCAGGATCTCCGCCCCGGCGGCCAGCAGGGCGTCCCGCTGCCGGGCCGGTGCCTCGGCGCAAGCCAGCAGGGCCCCACCCGCCAGGATGGCGGCGCCCGGGGGGGTGGCCAGACGGCTGTCCACCACCACCTTCAGGGGCTGGCGGCCGATGTCCATATCCCGCACGTTCATGCGCGGATCGTCGGCCAGCACCGTGCCCACCCCGGTCAGGATGGCGCAGGACCGGGCCCGCCAGCGCTGCACGTCGGCCCGGGCAGCCGGGCCGGTGATCCATTTCGACTCGCCGTTGTGCAGGGCGGTCTTGCCGTCCAGGGAGGCGGCGGTCTTGAGGCGCAGCCAGGGGCGCTGCCGGGTCATGCGGGCCAGGAAGCCGATATTGAGTTCCCGGGCCGCTTCTTCCAGCAATCCCACCTCCACGGTGATGCCGGCCAGGGTGAGGAGTTCCAGGCCCCGACCCGACACCTGGGGATTGGGATCCCGCAGGGCGGCCACCACCCGGGCCACCCCGGCATCAATGAGGGCATTGGCGCAGGGCGGCGTGCGTCCGTGGTGGCTACAGGGTTCCAAGGTCACGTAGGCGGTGGCGCCCCGGGCCTGGTCCCCGGCCGCCCGCAAGGCGTGGACCTCGGCGTGGGGCTCGCCGGCCCGGGCATGCCAGCCCTCCCCCACCACCACTCCGTCCCGGACCAGGACGCAGCCCACCCGGGGATTGGGCGTGGTGGTGAACAGGCCCTGTTCGGCCAGGCGCAGGGCCCGGGCCATGTGGGCGTGGTCTTGGGCGGTGAACACGACCGGCGCTCAGTCCCGGGCCATCACTTGTCCACTTCCCGGATGGCGTCGCGGAAGTCGTCCACGTCCTGGAAGGCGCGGTAGACCGAGGCGAAACGGATGTAGGCCACCTTGTCCAGGCGCTTGAGTTCCGCCATGACCCATTCGCCGATCATCCGCGAGGTGACTTCCCGTTCGCCCAGAGCCAGCACCTTGTGCACCACCCGGCTGATGGATTCCTCCATGAGTTCCGTGGACACGGGCCGCTTGTGCAGGGCCTTGCGGAAACCGGCGGCGAGTTTGTCCCGGGAGAATTCCTGGCGCTCGCCGCCGCCCTTCACCACCGCCGGCATGCGCACCTCGGCGGTCTCGAAGGTGGTAAAGCGCTTGTCGCAGGCGTTGCACTTGCGCCGCCGGCGGATGCTGGTGCCATCCTCCGACAGGCGGGTTTCCACCACCTGGGTTTCAGAATCGCCGCAGAAGGGGCATTTCATTGTTCAGTCGGTAGCCGGTGGTCGGTAGCAGGTAGCTATGCTTCAGCGCGCCGCAGGCGCGGAAACATTCAGCTGCCGACTACTGACTACTGGCTACCCGCTCCTCAGCCATACACCGGGAACGCCGTGGTGAGCTTCTTCACCTCGGCCTGGACCCGGCTGATGACCACCTCGTCATTGGGGGCGTCCAGCACGTCGGCCACCAGGTGGGCCAGCTTTTCGGCCTCCAGCTCCTTGAAGCCCCGGGTGGTCATGGCCGGCGTACCGATGCGGATGCCGGAGGTGACCATGGGTTTTTGCGGGTCGTTGGGGATGGCGTTCTTGTTCACGGTGATGTGGGCCTTGCCCAGCACCGCCTCGGCTTCCTTGCCGGTGAGGTTCTTGGCGCGCAGGTCCACCAGGAAGACGTGGCTCTCGGTGCGCCCGGAAACGATGCGCAGGCCCCGCTCGATCAGCACCTTGCACATCACCAGGGCGTTGGCCGCCACCTGTTCCTGGTAGTGCTTGAACTCCTTGGTGGAGGCCTCCTTGAAGGCCACGGCCTTGGCGGCGATGACGTGCATCAGGGGGCCGCCCTGCAGGCCGGGGAAGATGGCGCTGTTGATGGCCTTCTCGTGCTCGGCCTTCATCAGGATGATGCCGCCCCGGGGTCCGCGCAGGGTCTTGTGGGTGGTGGAGGTGACCACGTCGGCGTGGGGCACCGGGTTGGGGTACACCCCGGCGGCCACCAGGCCGGCGTAGTGGGCCATGTCCACCATGAAGACGGCGCCCACTTCCTTGGCGATCCTGGCGAAGCGGGCGAAATCGATGCGCAGGGCGTAGGCCGAGGCGCCGGCGATGATCAGCCGGGGCTTGTGTTCCCGGGCCTTGGCTTCCATGGCCTCGTAGTCGATCTCTTCCTTGGCGTTGAGACCGTAAGACACCACGTTGAACCACTTGCCGGACATGTTGAGGGCCATGCCGTGGGTCAGGTGGCCGCCTTCCGCCAGGCTCATGCCCATGATGGTGTCGCCGGGCTTGCAGAAGGCCATGAGCACCGCCTGGTTGGCCTGGGAGCCGGAATTGGGCTGCACGTTGGCGGCTTCGGCGCCGAACAGTTTCTTCAGCCGGTCGATGGCCAGCTGCTCCGCCACGTCCACGAACTCGCAGCCGCCGTAGTAGCGCTTTCCCGGATAGCCTTCCGCGTACTTGTTGGTGAGCTGGGAGCCCTGGGCTTCCATCACCGGGCGGCTGACATAGTTCTCGGAAGCGATGAGCTCGATGTGCTCCTCCTGGCGGTGATTCTCGCCCTGGATGGCGGCCCACAGCTCGGGATCGGTATTGGCGATGGTCTGGCTGGCGGAAAACATGATGGCGACGTCCGGGTAAAAATGAAGGCCGTGATTTTACCACGGTGCCCTTTGGCCCTCTCCCGCTTGCGGGTGAGGGGTGAGGGGTGAGGGGTGAGGGGTGAGGGGTGAGGGGTGAGGGGTGAGGGGAAATCATCCGTTCAGTCATCTATCCTGCAAATACTGCCGCCCCAGGAACCACCATGCCCAAGCAACCCGACCACGCCCGCCTGGACCGCATCGTTGCCGAAGCCCGCCGCCAGGCCGATGCCCGGGCCGAAACCTATCGGGGCCAGGCCCTGAAGCTCTTTCCCTGGGTCTGTGCCCGGTGCAGCCGGACCTTCGACAGCCGCAACCTCCAGCAGCTCACGGTCCACCACAAGGACCACAACCACGACAACAACCCGCCCGACGGCAGCAACTGGGAACTGCTCTGCCTGTACTGCCACGACGCGGAACATTCCCGGGACCTGGATGCGCCGTTGATCGCACAGACCCGGGCCAGCCACGAGCCGGCCACCCCGGCGAGCCACAATCCGTTTGCCAACCTGAAGGACCTGCTCAAGAAATAGGCGTCAGCCGGCCCCGAGCACTCGGCGGTCAAGCAAGGCGCGCAGATCCCGGCGCCCATCGGCAATGAGATAGACGTAAACGCCTTCGTCACGAACCCGGTAGATCACTCTGTAGGGCTTGAAGAAAACCTGCCGGAATGCCTTGATGCCCAGGGCCAGGAGTTCCCTGGGATGGCTGCCCCGCTCCGGGAAGGTGGCCAGGTCTTCCACGACCTCCATCAGCCGGTCGAGCAGATGATCCGCGCTGGCCGGGGAATCATGGGCCGCGACGAATTCGTGCAACGATTCCAGGTCCCGCTCTGCGCCTGCGGTCAGAAACACCTGGAAACGGTTCGGCGCCATCAGGCCTTCCGAACACGCAGGCGAGCCACCACCTCCCCCACCGGCTTGACCCGTCCCGCCTCCACGTCCTGACTCCCCAGGGCGAGGATCTTGAGCAGGGCCAGGGTCTCCTGGGTTTCCTCGAAACTGGCCACATCCTGGAGTACGGCCCGAGCTTCACCGTTCTGGGTAATGACCAGCGGCTCCCGCTCCTCTGCCAGTCGTTGCAGAACTTCAGCGGCATTGGCTTTGAGATAGCTGATGGGTTTGACTTGGGTCGAGTAGCGCATTGGGCCGCCTATGGATTGAATACGGTCCGAATTTAGTCCTTATCCGGAACCCCGTGCAAGCCTGGCATCGTCACGGCCCCCTGAATATGAAGAACACCGCCCCCATCAGGCACAGCCCCGCCCACAGGTAGTTCCAGCTCAGGGGTTCCTTCATGTAGAGCACGGCGAAGGGCACGAACACGGTGAGGGTGATGACCTCCTGCATGATCTTCAGCTGGGGCAGGGTCAGGGTCTGGTAGCCGATGCGGTTGGCGGGGACCTGGAGCAGGTATTCGAACAGGGCCACGCCCCAGCTGGCCAGGGCGGCGATCCACCAGGGCTTGTCGTTGAGGTGCTTCAGGTGGGCGTACCAGGCCACGGTCATGAACAGGTTGGACAGGGCCAGGAGAACGACGGTCTGCAAGGCGACGGTATTGAACAGGGCGGACATGGGGGCGGGCTCCGGGAATCGCGGCGATGATACGGGCTCAGCGCCGGGCGGAGATGAGCAGGTTGCGCGGCGTGAGATCCCGGTCGCAGAACTCGGCCAGGCGCACCCGGTAGCCGTGGCGGGCCAGGTAGAGGGCCCGGTCCAGGGCCAGCCAGATTTCCAGGGGGCGGCGGAAGGCCAGGCGGGCCAGTTCCAGGCGGCGCACTTCCGCCAGGCGGCGCCAGCCCAGGGCTTCCCGGTCCGGGTCGTGGCCGGGCTCGGGCAGGCCTTCCCGGGCGGCCAGGCGGGCGAGCCAGGCGGCGAAGCCCTGGCCCAGCCAGGCGGCGGGCACGGGCTTGAAGGTGCGCGTCCGCGCCACCCCCTGCTCCGCCCGCCATTCCAGGAAAGCCAGTTTCCAGGCCAGGGCCCGGTCCCGCTGGCGCCGGTCCCGGGCACCGGCGGTGACGGTTTCGGTGACCGCCAGGTGCAGTTCGTCCCGGCTCAGGGCCAGGCCCGCGTCCGGGTTCAGGGGCTCATAGCGGGGCGCGGCGATGCGGTAGTAGCAACAGGGGGCCAGGTCCAGGGCCGGGCTCTGCCGTTCCACGGCGCCGCGCAGCAGGGCCAGGTGCAGGTCGCCGCAGGCGTGGAGGGCCACGGCGTGGCGGCCGGCCAGCAGGGGGACGGATTCGGCGGCCAGGGCGTCGCCGATCCGGAAGGTCTGTTTCACGCGGGCCCGTTGCGCCAGCCGGGCCCCTTCGGCGCAGAGATCCGGGTCGATCTCCAGGCTCAACACCTCCCCTGCCGCGTCGGGTTCCCGGGGGCCCGCCAGCAGGCGGCCCAGGTGGCCCTTGCCGGCACACCACTCCAGGGCCGGGGCGGCCAGGGGCCCCACGCCCCCGGCGAAGGCCCTGATCTGGGCCAGCTTGCGGCCGGACACGTGGCGGTCCTCCCGGGGTTGGGCAACGACCGGGGGCGGTTCCAGCCGGGGCAGGGCCGTCCGGTCCGCCAGGGGGGCCAGGGCGGGCAAGAAGCGGGCGGCCAGGGCCATCAGGGCTCCGTTGTCGCCGGCCAGGCGCTCCACCGCCGCATCCTCCAGGCCCAGCAGGTGGGCCGCGTAGCCGGGATGGTCGGCGCACCAGGCGGGCCGGAGCTCGTGGAAGGGCGCCGGCCGCCACAGGGGCTGCCCGGCCAGCAGCAGGGCTTCCAGCCCCGTCCGGCGGGCCAGCAGGGATTCGGTGGTTGCAAACGGGTCGGCCATGGTGCGCCAGCATGCCCGGCCAACCGACCCGGCTCAAGCATCAACCAGCGGGTTATGCTTGCCGCCATGGCACATCCCACCTTTCCCGACCTGGCCACGGCCCCGGGCATCCAGCGGGCCCTGGACGCCGCCCACCAACGCCTGCTGGCCCTCGTCCACAGCCTGGAGCCACAGCAACTGGCCCTGCCCTACCACCCGGGCGTCAACCCGCCCCTCTGGGAAGCGGGCCATGCCGCCTTCTTCTTCGAAGTCTTCCTGCTGCGGCCCTGGCTGGGGAACAAGCCCCTCATGCCGGGCCTGGACAACGTCTGGGATTCCTTCGACATCGACCACGAGGACCGCTGGCGCCCCGGGGTGGTGCCGGACCAGGCCGCCACCCTGGACTACCTGGCCCGGGTGCACCAGGCCCTGGGGGAATGCCTGGCCAGCCGGCCCCTCACGGCGGCCGACCGCTACCTGTACAAGTACGGGCTGTTCCACCTGTACATGCACATCGAGTCCATGACCTGGGCCCGCCAGACCCTGGGCTATCCGCCGCCCCCCTTCGCCGGCGCGGTCTCCCCGCTGGAGGACCCTCCGCCGCCCCCCGGCGACGCCCGGGTCCCCGCCGGCCGCTACCGGATCGGCCTACCCGCCGATCCCCCGGACTTCGCCGGCCGGGGTTTCGCCTTCGACAACGAGAAACCCGGATTCCTGGTGGACCTGCCCGCCTTCGCCATCGCCCGGACCCTGGTGAGCAACGGCCAGTTCCTGGAATTCGTGACCGCCGGCGGCTACCGGAATCCGGACTGGTGGAGCTGGGGCGGCCGCAAGTGGCTACGCGACCGGGCCGCCCGGGACCCGGACCCGACCCGGCCCGACGGCGTGGCCCCCGAGGGCCCCATCTACTGGAAGCGGGAGGGCAGCGACTGGCGCATGCGCCACTTCGACCGCTGGCTGCCCCTGGACCCGGCCCAGCCGGTGCTCCACGTCAGCTTCTGGGAGGCGGAGGCCTACTGCAACTGGGCCGGCCGGCGCCTGCCCACGGAATTCGAATGGGAAGCGGCGGCCCTGGGCCTGACCGGGGAGTCGGAGACCCCGGGCCGGCCCTATCCCTGGGGGGCCGAGTTCGCCCCGGGCCGGGCCGACCTGGACATCACCCGGCTTGCCCGCCCCCCGGTGGGCGCCCTGGCGGCGGGCGACAGCCCCTTCGGCTGCCGGCAGATGCTGGGCACCTGCTGGGAGTGGACCAGCAGCCAGTTCCTGCCCTACCCGGGGTTCACGGCGGACATGTACCCCTACATGTCCACCCTCCAGTTCGGCTACCACAAGACGGTGAAGGGGGGCTCCTGGGCCACCGCCGCCGCCCTGATCCGGGGCAGCTACCGCCAGGCCTACCTGCCCCAGCGGCGGGACGTGTTCGTGGGCTTCCGCACCTGCGCCAAGGACTGAGCGCCCTCTACTCCCGCACGTAGCTGCCGGGCGCCGGGACCAGGGGCGGATAGTCCGCCGAGCCGGGCTCCCGGGCCGGCACTTGCGGCCCACAGACTTCCCGCAGCCAGCGGGCCCAGTCCTCCCACCAGGAGCCCTGGATCTTCTCCAGGCCCTGGCGCCAGGCTTCCGGGTCCCGGACACCGGTGGCGTCGCCGCTCCAGTAGCGGCGCTTGGGCGGATTCACCGGGGGGTTGAGGATGCCCAGGATGTGGCCGGAAGTGGCCAGGGTGTAGTGCACCGGGCCGCCCACGTTGGCGGCGATCTTGAAGGTTTCCTTCCAGGGGGCGATGTGGTCCTGCTCGGCGCCCACGGCATACAGGGGGGCCTGGATGCGGCCCAGGTCGATGGGCCGGCCGGCCAGGGTGACGGCATCGGGCTGGACCAGGCGGTTGTTCAGGTAGAACTCACGCAGGTAGAAACTGTGCATGGCGGCGGGCAGGCGGGTGCAGTCCATGTTCCATTGCAGCACGTCCATGGGCGGCGGCTCCTCGCCGTAGAGGTAGCCGCTCACCATGTAGCGCCACACCAGGCTGTTGGGGCGTAGCCAGCGGAAGGAGGTGCCCATCTGCTTGCCGTCGAGGAAGCCCCCCTGGCTGGCCATGGTCTGCTCGATCCAGGCCACGCTCTCCTCGGTGATGAACACGTCGATGTCGCCGGGGTTGGAGAAATCCACCAGGGTGGTGAACAGGGTCCAGTGGGCCGCCGGAGCCGGCGCGGCCTCGTCCCGGGCCGCCCAGGCCAGGGTGGAGGCCAGCAGGGTGCCGCCGATGCAGTAGCCCACGGCGTGCACCGCCTCCACGCCGCAGATGTCCCGGGCCGCCTTCATGGCCGCCAGGGCGCCTTCGCTCAGGTAATCGTCGAAGCGGGTGTTGCCCATGTCCCCGTCCGGGTTCTTCCAACTGGTGATGAACACGGTGAAGCCCTGGTCCACCAGATAGCGCACCAGGCTCCGCTCCCTGCCCATGTCCAGCACGTAATACTTGTTGATCCAGGGGGCGATGATGACGATGGGCAGCCGTGCCACCGTGGGGGTGGTGGGGGCGTACTGGATCAGCTCCAGCAGGCGGTTGCGGAGCACCACCTGGCCCGGGGTGGCGGCGATGTCCCGGCCCAGCTCGAAGCCTGCCTTGTCGACGATGCTAACGTCGCCCTCGGCCAGGTCCTCCAGCCACTGCCTGTAACCGTCCACCAGGCTCATGCCGCCGCTGGCGACCATGCGTTGCAGGGCCACCGGGTTGGTCCAGAGGAAATTCGAGGGGGCCAGGGCGTTGAGCCACTGGCGCACCCAGAAGGCCGCCTGGCGCCGCGTCTTGTCCGGCACGTCCGGGGTGGCGAACAGGGCGTCCTCCACTGCGTGGGTGCCCAGCAGGTAGACCTCCTTCAGGTAGTCGAACCAGGGGTTGTCGTTCCAGGCCGGGTCCTGGAAGCGCTCGTCGTAGACCGAGGGCTTCACCGGATCGCTGCCGATGCCCGCCGCATGGGCCAGGAACTGGCCCTGGATGGCGGTGAGCCCCACGTTGAAGTCCAGCATCCGGGACGCCAGCTCGAAGGGGTGCCTGGCCCAGGCGCTGGCCACCGCCTGGCAGGAGGCGGCAATGCCGAAGGGGTCCAGGGAGGGGGGGATGAAGGCCAGGGGAGAGGGAGGCGCGGCGGTGGGGCTGGAAGGGGGCATTGCAGTGATTTCCGAGGGAGATGCCAGATCCAAGATTAGCAGCGAACGACAGGGGCCTGGATGGCTTTATCCGGGTTGCGAGGGCGCCAGCCCAAGACGTACCATCGAGTGACAACAAGCAATCCAGGGAGAACAACATGCCGACACAACAGGCAAAATCAGTCACGCCTTCGGTCAAGTCCATCACCGTCAATCTCATGCAGCAGATTGTCGAAGCCCACGAGGGCAGCACCCGTATTTTTTCGCTTTGAATGCGTCACGGGTGATCAGGATCACCCTACGGAGCCGGGATCCTTCACCATATTGCGCAAACACGCCCTCTACCGCAGCCGCTCCTACGATGCACAGATGAATTACGCCATGTTCTTCAGCCACGACGGCAAGGCTTTTCATCAGTACCACGGGTTCGTCCCGCTCTCTGCGGTGCGAATCGCCCGGGCAGGCGTCAGCGAGTGGTTTGGTTCCCACGGCTGCGTCCGGCTCACGGAACGGGATGCGAAGGCCCTCTATGCATGGGCCCCCGTTGGCACCCGGGTCCATGTGCGATGAGCCATCCCGCCCGCTGGCTTCCTAAACCGCCCCTCCTGCTGGCCGTTGCTGCCGTCATCGCCGCCGGGGCCTATTTCGTGGGCCGCACGACGCCCCCGAGCCCGAACATCCAGGCCGGAATGGAACTGTTCAGCGTGCTGCCCGATGAAATCCTGTCCGTCACCTTCCGCAATGAGGAACTACAGCTGACCGCCAGGCGGGCCGACCCCGGCCAGGCCTTCGCCGTCCGGGTCGAATACCAGGATGGTCGGCCCCCCGTGCAGTGCATCTTCAACGCGGATCTGAATGGTCAACTGAACGCCCTGGCCCGGATCATGGCCAAGAGCGCCATGACCGAAGATGTGTACCTGAAGACCTTCACCACCCGCCTGGGTAGCGTCGAACTGGGCGACCGCATGGTCGCCGAGCCCCCCAGCCGCCAGGAATATCGCGCCACGCCGGACCTGGGCCGCGTGGCCGTGGCCCTGGATGGCACCGTCGCCGAGACCGCCACACCGCCCCAGGTCTTCCTGAAGCTGGCGGCAGGCTGCCCGTCCGGCGGCCAGGCGCCCCCGGATTGATCCGGATCAGCCGGCCCTGCCGCCGCTCACCGCGGCCAGGATGCCGGCCAGCAGGGCTTCCGGGGTGGGGGGGCAGCCGGGCACTTCCACATCCACCGGGATCACGTTGCTGATCTTGCCGCAGGAGGCATAGTTGGCGCCGAACAGGCCGCCGGCCTCGCCGCAGCCGGCCGCGCAATCCCCCATGGCCACCACCCACTTGGGTTCCGGGGTGGCGTCGTAGGTCCGCTTCAGGGCCGTTTCCAGGTTGCGCGACACCGGGCCGGTGACCAGCAGCAGGTCCACGTGGCGGGGGCTGGCGGCGAACTTCACGCCCATGCCCTCGATGTTGTACTGGGGGCCGTTGATGGCGTGGATCTCCAGTTCGCAACCGTTGCAGGAGCCGGCATCCACGTGGCGGATGGCCACCGCCTGGCCGAACACCTTGAGGATTTCCGCCTGGAGTTCCTGTTCCCGGGTGCGCAGGGCGGGATCGGCAACGGGAGCCGGCTCGGAAACGATGCCGGTCTTGAAGATCTTCTGGAGGAGGAGGTGGGTAGCCATTTGTTAGTGAGGAGTGAGGGGTGAGGAGTGAGGAGTACAGGCAGCAGCGGCGCGCGGGGTTTTTCCCTCGCTCCTTACTCCTGACGCCTCACCGCCTCTCATAGATCCTGCCCGGAATAACTCAGGTTGAAGGATTTGTTGATGAGGGGGAAGTCGGGGACGATGTTGCCCAGGACGCCGATTTCCAGCAGGGGCCAGTTCTGCCAGGAAGGATCGTGGGGATGGACCCGGTCCAGGCGGCCGTCGGCAGCGATGCGCACCGCCACCAGGATTTCGCCTCGCCAGCCTTCCACCCAGCCCAGGCCCTGGCAGACCCCGTCAGCCACCGGCAGGGGCGCGGCCAGGTCGCCGTTGGGCAACTTGTCCAGGATGGCCCGGATCAGGCGCAGGGACTCGAACACCTCGGCGAAGCGCACCTCGGCCCGGGCCAGCACGTCGCCCTTGCGGCCGGTGGCCATGTTCACTTCCAGACGGTCGTAGGGAGCCTGGGGGAACTGGACCCGGGCATCCCAGGCCTGGGCGCTGGCCCGGCCGGCCAGGCCGGTGAGGCCCAGGCGGGCGGCCAGGGCCGGCTTGCAGATGCCGGTGTTGGCGAAGCGGTCCTGGAGGGTGGCGTGTTCGTCGTAGATGGCCTTGAGTTCCCGGACTTCGCCCTCGATGCGGTGGCTCAGGTCCGCCAGCCGGCGTCGGCCCGGGTCGTCCAGGTCGGCGGCCACGCCACCGGGAACGATGCGGTCGAACAGGTAGCGGTGGCCGAACAGATCCCGGCAGAGGCGCAACCAGTCTTCCTTGAGCCGCCAGAACTGCATGAAGCCGAAGGACAGGGCCACGTCGTTGCCCAGGTAGCCCAGGTCCCCCAGGTGGTTGGCCACCCGTTCGATTTCCAGGAACAGGCCCCGCAGCCATTGGGCCCGTTCCGGCACCCGGGCGCCCAGGGCCTGTTCCACGGCCATGCAGTAGGCCCAGGTGAAGGCGCTGTGGGAGTCGCCGGACACCCGGCCGGCCAGCTTGGCGCCGGTGGCCAGGTCACGGCCTTCGAAACGCTTTTCCACGCCCTGGTGGGTATAGCCCAGACGCTGTTCCAGCTTGAGGATGCGGTCGCCGATGATGGAGAAGCGGAAGTGGCCCGGCTCGATGGTGCCGGCATGGATGGGGCCCACGGGGATCTCGTGGACGCCTTCGCCTTCCACCCGGATGAAGGGGTAGCCGTCCACCGGGGCGGGGTCGCCGGCGGAAGCGGCAAAATCCTTGCGCAGGGGGAATTCATCCGCCGCCCAGGCTTTGTGGCGCAGCCACTTGCGGCTGTCCACGGCACCTTCTGCGGTGAGGCCCAGCAGGTCGTAGGTGGCCCGCTGCATGCGCTCGGCCTGGGGGAAGGTGGCCGAGAGGTCGGGATAGGCAGGTTGCTTCGCGTCCAGGGCGGCGCTCACCCAGGCCAGGCCCCCGGCGGTGATGAAGGCGGCGTGGACGGCAAAGCAGCCACTTCCTTGCCCAGCCAGGTGACGCTCGTCGGAGCCCCACAGGGCCACCAGTTGCCCGCCCTCCTCCTTCACCGCCCGGGCCAGGTCCGGCAGGGCGTCCGGGGTGACCTCACCCCGCCAGATATGTTCGGCCAGGGGGGCCAGGTTCCAGTCCAGTCCGTTGATCTTCATATCAGTGCGCGCAGGGCCGCCCCAAGCGCGCTGACACCCCCCTCGGGGGGCAGCGCGCGGAGCGAGTGAGGGGGTCGTTTCATATCAGCCTCCCAGCAGGGCCGCAGCCTGGCGATACCACGTGGCCAGGTAGGGGGGGATGAACAGGCCCAGCATGAGCACCAGGCCCAGGTGCATGAACACCGGGGTCAGGGCGGGCTGATGGGGCAGGCGGGGCAGTTCGGTCTCGCCGAACACCATGGGCTGGACCTTGCCGAAGATGGAGGCGAAGGCCACGCCCAGGGCCAGGAGCAGGAAGGGGGTGGCCCAGGGATGTTCGTGCATGGCGGTGGTGATGATGAGGAATTCGCTGGCGAAGACGCCGAAGGGCGGCACGCCGAGGATGGCCACGGTGCCCAGCATGAGGCCCCAGCCGATGGTGGGATGGGTCTTGATCAGGCCGCGGATGCCGTCCATCACCTGGGTGCCGGCACTCTGGGTGGCGTGGCCCACGGCGAAGAAGATGGCCGACTTGGTCAGGGAGTGCATGGTCATGTGCAGCAGGCCGGCGAAGCTGGCCACGGCGCCGCCCATGCCGAAGGCGAAGGTGACCAGGCCCATGTGCTCGATGGAGGAGTAGGCGAACATGCGCTTCACGTCCGTCTGGCGCTTGATCAGGAAGGCGGCCAGCACCACCGAGAGCAGGCCGAAGCCCATCATCAGGTTGCCCGCCATGCCCTGGCCATCCTCAGCCCCCAGGGCCCCGTCCACCAGCACCTTGGAACGCATCACCGCATAGAGGGCCACGTTGAGCAACAGGCCGGAGAGCACGGCGGAGATGGGGGTGGGGCCTTCGGCGTGGGCGTCGGGCAGCCAGTTGTGCAGGGGTGCCAGGCCCACCTTGGTGCCGTAGCCCACCAGCAGGAAGACGAAGGCCAGTTGCAGCACCGTGGGTTCCAGTTGCGACTTGACCCCGTTCAGGTGGGTCCAGAGCAGGGCGGTGCCCCCGGAACCCAGGATCTTCTCCGCCGCGAAGTAGAGCAGGATGGTGCCGAACAGGGCCAGGGCGATGCCCACGC
This sequence comes from Thiobacillus denitrificans, assembly GCA_020723405.1. Lineage (GTDB taxonomy): Bacteria > Pseudomonadota > Gammaproteobacteria > Burkholderiales > Thiobacillaceae > PFJX01. Next base: position 24,328 of record DYIY01000005.1, read on the forward strand.
CGCACAGGATGAAGTACTTCCAGGCCGCCTCCAGGGAGGCCGGGGTGCGGTACAGGGAGACCAGCAGCACGGTGGCCAGGGTGGCCGCCTCCATGGACACCCAGAGGATGCCCATGTTGTTGGTGGTCAGGGCCAGCAGCATGGCGCCGATGAAGATCTGGTAGCTGGCGTGGTAGAGGCGCAGGCGCTTGTCGGTGAGCCGGCCGTGCTCCTTCTCGATGCGCATGTAGGGCCGGGAGAACAGGGCCGTGGTGAAGGCCACGAAGGCGGTGAGGGCCACCAGGAAGACGTTGAAGGGGTCGATGAAGAACCAGCCCTCGCCGCCCACCATCAGGGGCCCGTGTTCGACGATGCGGGCGGTGAGCAGCCCCGCCGCCAGCAGGGTGAGGAAGCTGAACAGGGCGTTGATTTCCGGCGCATTGCGGCGGTTGCCCCAGAGGGCCAGGAAGACGCCGCCGGTGAAGGGAATGCCGAGTACCCAGTAGATTTCCATGACTTATCGGCGCTCCAGAAGGCCCGGGGGGACGGTAATGGCCATGCTCATTTTTCCTTCAACTTTTCCATGTGCTTCAGATCCAGGGAATCGAAGGTCTCGCGGATCTGGAAGAAGAAGATGCCCAGCACGAAGACCCCCACCAGCACGTCCAGGGCCACGCCCAGTTCCACCACCAGGGGCATGCCGTAGGTGGCGCTGGTGGCGGCGAAGAACAGGCCGTTCTCCATGGCCAGGAAGCCGATCACCTGGGGGATGGCCTTGCTGCGGGTGATCATCATGAGGAAGGCCAACAACACGCTGGCCATGGCGATGCCCAGGGTGGAACGGGTCACCGTGCCGGACATTTCCGAGATGGGCAGGGCCAGGTTGAAGGCGAAGATCACCAGGGCGATGCCGATGAGCATGGTGGTGGGAATGTTGATCATGGGTTCCACGTCCCGGTCCACGTCCAGCTTCTTCACCAGGCGGTAGAAGTACCAGGGCATGGCGATGACCTTGAGGATCAGGGTCAGGGCCGCCGAGTAGTAAAGGTGGTGCTGGTCCGTGGACCAGGCCACGATGGCCGTGGACAGGGACAGGGCCGCCCCCTGCCAGGCAAACAGGGTCACCAGGCCGACGATGCGCCGCTGGGACAGCATGGCGAAGGCGATGAGCAGCAGCATGGCCGCCAGGAAGTTGACCACCTGCAGGTGATAGGTCAGGGACAGGGTCACGTCAGACCTCCAACAGGAAATGGATCAGAGCGACTCGTAGGATGTGGTGAGCGCAGCGAACCGCATCGTTCCGAGCATCTTCCAACCTGTCCTCGCGGGATGATGCGGTTCGTTCCTCACCACATCGTACGGCGATGTCTCGACTGGTCTTCATCACACCTCCAGCAGGAAATGGATCAGCATGCCCAGCACCCCCAGCAGGAAGGCGGTGCCCAGGAATTCCGGGGCCCGGAACAGGCGCACCTTGGCGGAAATGGCTTCCAGCAGGGACAGGGCGGCGCCGCCCACGGCCATCTTGGCCACCAGGGCCAGCACCGCCAGGGGCAGGGCGTTCAGCTCCCCCTGGGGGGCGATGCCCCAGGGCAGGAACAGGGCGATGCCCAGGGCCGAATAGGTGAACAGCTTGAGGGCCACGGCCCATTCGATGAGGGCAAGGTGGCGGGCGGAATATTCCAGGATCATGGCCTCGTGGATCATGGTCAGTTCCAGGTGGGTGGTGGGGTTGTCCACCGGGATGCGGGCGTTCTCCGCCGTGGACACCATCCAGAAGGCCACCGCCGCGAAGGCCATGCTGGGGTAGAGGACGAATTCCTTGTGGGCCAGGGTCTCCACGATGGTGGGCAGTTCCGTGGACTGGGAGATCAGGCTGGCGGTGAAGAACACCATGAGCAGGGCCGGTTCCGCCAGGAAGGCCACCAGCATCTCCCGCCGGGCCCCCAGGGTGCCGAAGGAGGTGCCGATGTCCATGGCGGCCAGGGCCAGGAACACCCGGGCCAGGGCGAACACCCCCACCAGGGCGATGGCGTCCGCCGCCGGAGAGAAGGGCAGGTCGTTGGCGATGGTGGGCACCAGGCCGGCGGCCAGGGCCATGCAGGCGAACACCATGTAGGGGGCGAAGCGGAACAGGGGCGAGGCGTTGTGGGCAATCACCGCGTCCTTGTGGAACAGCTTGCGCAGGGTCCGGTAGGGCTGGGTGATGGGCGGCGCCGAACGGCCCTGGAGCCAGGCCCGGCACTGGTTGACCCAGCCCATGAGCAGGGGGGCCAGGAGGATGGCGGCCAGGGTCTGGGCGATTTGCAGGAGGATGCCGGTGGTCATGGGGCGATCTCGCAAGCTCCGAGGAGATTCAACCCCCCCCTTTGAAAAAGGGGGGTTGGGGGGGATTCAAGGGAAGGGGTCCGGCCAGACCGGGCGCAAATCCCCCCCTGCCCCGCTTTTCCAAAGGGGGGAGTGGCGTAGGGGGCGGCGATGGCGCAGCAAGGTCCCATGGCGTTCATCGCGTCACGAAAACGAGCAGGAAGATCAGGGTGGCGAAGCTGTAGATCAGGTACCACTGGATGCGGCCGTGTTGCAGGCGGCCGGCCTGTTCCGACAGCCAGGCGGCCAGGTCGGCGATGGGCTGGTAGAGCAGCACCCACAGCTTGTCCCGGCTGTCGCCCCGGTACTTGGGCTGGCGATCGAAGGGGTCCGGGGTATCCCGCTCCACCCGCATGAAGCTGCTGAAGATGAGGCGGATGGGCTGGCCGAAGCCTTCGGCGCTGTCCTGCATGCGGGCGTCCTGTTCCGGGTAGCCGCAATCCCAGGGATCGGACCTGCGCACCCGGCCGTGGTAGGCCTTGCGCACCCAGAGGAAAACCAGCAGCAGGGTGACCAGCACCACGGCGAAGAACACCAGGGGTCCGTAACTGGCCCGTTCCGCATCCACCGGCGCCAGCATCAGCCAGTTGCCGCCGTTGACCAGGGTCTGGCCGGTGAGCAGGCGCACCACCGGGGCCAGGGCGTCGATGACCTGGACCGGGAACAAACCCAGCAGCACGCAGCCCGCCGCCAGCCAGAGCATGCCCAGCCGCTCCCGCCAGCCCGCCTCGTGGGCGTGGGACACGGCCGGGGAACGGGCCGCGCCCAGGAAGGTGACGCCGAAGAACTTGACCATCACGTAGGCGGCCAGGGCGGCGGCCAGGGCCACGGCGGCGGCGGCCACGGGAATCACCATGTTCAGGTAGGAATGGCTGAGGCCGGGGGTCAGCAGGAAGGCCTGCAACAGCAGCCACTCGGAGACGAAGCCGTTGAGGGGCGGCAGGCCGGCGATGGCCAGAGCGCCCATGAGGGTGAGCCAGGCGGTCCAGGGCATGGCGGCCATGAGCCCGCCCAGGCGGTCCATGTTGCGTTCGCCGGTGGCGTGCAGCACCGACCCCGCGCCGGTGAACAGCAGGCCCTTGAAGAAGGCGTGGTTCAGGGCGTGGTAGAGCATGGCGGTGAGGGTCAGGGCCGCCAGGGCGCCCTTGCCGTCGGTGTAGAAGATCAGGGTGAGGCCGAAACCGGCCAGCAGCACGCCGATGTTCTCGATGGAGGACCAGGCCAGCAGCCGCTTCATGTCCGACTGGACGGCGGCGAAGATGACGCCGTAAAGGGCGGTGACCAGGCCCAGGGTCAGAGCCAGGGTGCCCCACCAGGCCAGTTGCACGTTGAGCAGGTCGAAGGTGACCCGCAGCAGACCGTAGATGGCGGTCTTCAGCATCACCCCGGACATGAGGGCCGACACCGGCGATGGCGCCGCCGGGTGGGCTTCCGGCAGCCACACGTGCATGGGCACCAGGCCGGCCTTGGCGCCGAAGCCGAACAAGGCCAGCAGGAAGGCCGCCGAGGCCCAGAAGGGGGTCATCTCGGCATGGCGCATGTAGGCGAAGGTGTAGGCGCCGGCGTTGGCCACCTCGCCGCCTTGCAGGACACCGTAGCAGAGCAGCAGGGCCACCGCCCCCACATGGGCGATGAGCAGGTAGAGGAAACCGGCGCTGCGGATGGCCGGCTGGTCGTGGTCGGTGGTGACCAGGAAGTAGGAGGACAGGGCCATGACCTCCCAGGCCACCATGAAGGCGTAGGCGTCATCCGCCAGCAGCACCAGGCTCATGCCGGCCAGGAACAGGTGGTACCAGAGCAGGATCAGGGCCAGGGGACCGGCTGCCAGGTCCTTGAAGTAGCCCCAGGCATAGAGGGTCACGCCAAAGGCGGCCCCGCCCAGCAGCAGCAGGAAGAAGCCGGACAGGGCGTCCAGGCGCAGATGCATGGGCAGGTCGGGCAGGCCGATGGGCAGCACCACGGCCGAGGCCGGCAGCAACAGACCGGCCAACCCCAGCCCGGCCATGGCCAGGGCCACCAGGGTCCCCAGGGGGAACACCAGGCTCAGCAGGCCCCGGGACTTTTGCAGGAACAGGGCGGCGAAACCCAGGCCGATCCAGCACAGCACCCCCATCCAGGCCAGGTTCACCAGTTCGGGCATTTGCGACAACAGGGATTCATTCATGGCCGGGAGCGGGCTTTTTTATCGGTGTGGAGGCGGGATGGCAGCGACGGCAAAGGGGGATTATCACGCCGGTTTCAGGGCGCAGAACAGATCATCCTGGGCCACATCCCCCAGACGCTCGTAGATGGCGGCGATGGCCTGGTCCTCGGTGGCGAAGATGTTGGCCTGGGTCACCAGGTCGAACAGGCCGGTGGCGCGCATCACGTCCAGCACCTGTTTCTTCAGGCCGGAGAACACCAGGGTCACCCCGTTCTCCTTGAGCCGGCTCACCAGATGGTGGATCACTTCTTCCCCTGAAGCGTCCAGTTGGTTGATGCCGTCACCCACCACCAGGAAGTACCTGGCTTCGGGATGGTCGGCCAGGGCGGAGAGCACCGTGTCCTCGAAGTAGGACACGTTGGCGAAGTAGAGCTGGCCGTCGAAGCGCATGGCCACCACGTGCTTGCTGGTGGGGATGCCCGGATTCACTTTGATGTCCCGCAGGGTGCCGTCCTTGAAGCGGCCCAGTTGGGCCACCCGGGGCTTCATGGTGCGCATGAGGAAGAGGATCAGGGCCAGGCCGGCGCCCACCATGATGCCGTTGTCCAGGTGGGGGGCGAAGGCCAGGGTGGCGATGAAAGTCACCACGGAGGCGGCGCCGTCATGCTTGTTGGCATGCCAGGCGTGCTTGATGGCCTCGAAGTTCACCAGGCCGATCACCGCCATGATGATGATGGCCGCCAGCACCGCCTGGGGCAGGTGATAGAGCAGGGGCGTCAGGAACAACAGGGTGATGAGCACGAACACGGCGGTATAGACCGAGCTCATGCCGGTCCTGGCCCCCGAGTTCATGTTCACCGCCGAGCGGGAGAAGGATCCGGACACCGGGAAGGCCTGGGTCATGGAACCGACGATGTTGGACAGGCCCTGGCCCACCAGTTCCTGATTGGGGTCCAGACGCTGCTTGGTCTTGGCGGCGATGGCCTTGGCGATGGAGATGGCCTCCATGAAGCCCACCAGGGAGATCACCAGGGCGGCGGAAAGCAGGGCCCCCAGCTTGTCCAGGTCGAACTTGGGCAGGGCCGGCGCCGGCAGCCCCTCGGGGATCTTGCCCACCACCTCGCCGCCGCCGGCCAACCTGATTTCACCCTTGGCCACCTTGGCGATCTTCCAGACGCCGCCATCGGTTTGCACCCCGGCGGGAGCCGCCCCGGCCCGGTGCAGAACGCCCAGCTTGCCGTCGGCCAGCACTTCCCGCTCGAACTTCAGCTTGCGCAGTTCCTTCAGGCGCTTGGCGTTGGAGGCCTCAAGCACCTTGGCCTGGGAGAGGAGCAGATCGGCCTGGTAGTTGAGGGCCAGGACGAACTGGGCGTTGTCCCCCCCCTCCTTCTCCAGTTTCTTGGCTTCCGCCTGGTTGGCCAGGGCATCGGCATTCACCTGGCTCAACTGCTTCTCGGCCGCCTCGTATTCGATGAGCATGGACACGATCTGGGGATCGGCCACCTCGTCCACGTGTACGGTGGCCTGCTTCTCGAAACCGATGGCCCAGGACACCACGGTGGTCAATACCACGGCGATCAACACGCCGGGCAGCTTGGGCTTGAACTTCCTGATGCCCCACATGATGGCGATGGCCGCCACCCCCATGGCCAGGGTGGGCAGGTGGGTGTCGCCGATCTGCTTGAACACGCCGACGATGTCGTTGATGAAGTGCTCGCTGCGCCCCATGGGCACGCCGAACAGCTTGGACACCTGGGACAGGGCGATGATGATGGCCGCCGCGTTGGTAAAGCCGACGATGACCGGATGGGAGAGGAAGTTCACGATCACCCCCAGCTTGAACACCCCCAGGAGCAACTGGATCACCCCCACCAGCAGGGCCAACATGATGGCCAGGGCCACGAAGTCGGGGGACCCGGGGGCCGCCAGCACCGCCAGGGAAGAGGCCGTCAGCAGGGACACCACCGCCACCGGTCCGGTGCCCAACTGGTTGGAACTGCCCCACAGGGCCGCCACCGCCACCGGCAGGAAGGCCGCGTAGAGGCCGTAGTAGGCCGGCAGACCCGCCAGTTGGGCATAGGCCATGGACTGGGGGATGAGCACCAGGGCCACGGTGATGCCGGCCATGAAATCGGCCTTGATGGTCTCCCCACGCATGGGGAACCAGCGCAGGAAGGGCAGGAAGCGGGCGAACTTGTTCATGACGGCGGTGCTCTTGGTTTATTGCTCTTTGGGCAGATCGGGGTGGTCGGAAGCGGCCACCAGAGGACATTCCAGCCGGGACCAGGGGTCGCCCCCCTCCCCGGCCCAGGCGGCGGGCCGGCCCACCACCACGGAAGTGACGCATTCGTGGCGGCGGGCGTGCTCCACCACGAAGCGGGCATTGAGGCCGGGCGCCGGGGTCAGGTGGACCTTCACCCCCTCCCCCGCCAACCGGGCCGCCCGGGCCTCGATGTCGGCCCAGTCGGGCCGGGCCGGATCGGCCAGCACCTCCAGGTCCGCATCCATGCGCCGGCACAGGGACGCCCCCACGGCAAACAGCCGGTCCAGGGGCGACACCGGGCGCAGGGCGACGACGATGCGCCGTCTCATCAGCGGGCCAACCCCAGGGTGCGCAGGGCGAAGTAGGCGAAGCGGAACCAGGCCGGCACCGGGGAACCTGCCTGATTCCCCCCGTTCAACGCGATTGTCGGGAGCGGATTTCCCGGTGCCGCCCCATCCGTCTCATCCAGGCAGACGGAGGTCCGTTGCGCGTCCATTCCGGCCTGCCAGTCCCAGCCCAAACCCCGGGCGGATTGGAGACGTTCGGCAAGCAGGGTTTCCTGGGGCGTGGGGCGCATGATGGGGCTCGATCATTGGACCCGTTGCCAATAGCAGCTACCGTGCCAACCCAAAATATCAGATAAGCCTATGTTTTCTAATAGCGCAGCCTCCATTCGCCAAGAATATGCGCTGCAAAATGCAATAGCCTTGTTACACTTCCGCGACACCCCTGCCCGCACCCAACCCCATTGAGCCCATGCGCTCCCTGCAAGCCAAGATCGTCCTCGTCTATCTGGCCCTGACCGCCCTCATCGTGGGCCTGTCGGCCGTAGCCGTCTTTGAACTGGACCGCATGGCCGACAAGGCCCGGGAAGGGGGCAAGGTGGCGGAACTGTTCGACGCCACCCTGGAAATGCGCCGCTTCGAGAAGAACCATTTCCTCTACAACGAACCCGAGGATCTGGCTGAGCACGCCCGTTTCGCCACCCGGGCCATGGAACTGTTGCAGCGGGACGGCACCGCCTTCGACAGTCTGGCCGGACCAGGCACCGCCAGCCGGCTGGCCACCGATCTGGCCCGCTACACCCTGGCCATGGCCGAGCACGCCCGGGCCCCCCTCCGGGAAGACCTGGCCGACACGGCCCGCAGCCTGGGCAAGAAGGTGGTGACGGAAGGCGAACGTCTGTCCGGACTGGAACGCCAGTCCATGAACGACGCCCTGGCCGCCCACCAGCGCAGTCTGCTCCTCTCCCTGGGGGTGGTGGCCGCCTTGCTGGTCCTCACCGGCCTGCTGCTCGCCCGGCAGATCACCCGCCCCCTCCAGGCCATGGAGACGCGCATGGAAGCCGTGGCCAGCGGCCGGCTCACCCGCCTGGCCCTGGACAGCCCGGAGCGGGAACTGCGCTCCCTGGCCGACGCCTTCAACCACGTGCTGGACGAACTGGAGCGGCGCCAGCACACCCTGGTACGCTCGGAAAAACTGGCCTCCCTGGGCACCCTGCTGTCCGGCGTGGCCCACGAACTGAACAACCCCCTGTCCAACATCTCCTCCAGCGCCCAGATCCTCAAGGAAGATCTCCCCTCCTCCCCCGGGGCTGGGGCAGGGGGAGAGGGCAAGGCGTCACACCCGGCCGACGCCTTCCACCGCCAACTGGTGGAAGACATCGACGCCGAAACCCTGCGCGCCCGGCGCATCGTCCGGGCCCTGCTGGACTACGCCGGGGACCGGGAATTCAAGCAGGCCCCGGTGCCCCTGGCCGACCTGGTGGAGGAAACCCTGCGCTTCCTCAAGTCCAAGCGTCCCCCGGGGGTGGAAGTGCGGGTGGACATCCCCGCCGACCTGGTGGTGGCCGGCGACCGGCCCCGCCTGCAACAGGTGCTGCTCAACCTCATCGTCAACGCCTTCGACGCCCTGGCCGCCATGGGCCCGGTGGGCGGCGAACTGAGCCTGTCGGCCCGGGCCGCCACCGTGGCCAAGGGCGACGACCTGCCCGCCCACGGCGGCCAGTGCCGGCCCGGCAGCCGGGTGGTGGACCTGCGCGTGGCCGACACGGGCCCGGGCATCCCCACCGACCTGCTGGCACGCATCTTCGACCCCTTCTTCACCACCAAGCCGGTGGGCCAGGGCAGCGGCCTGGGCCTGTTCATCGCCTACGAGATCGTCGAAGAACACGGCGGCTGCATGGCCGCCGCCAACCGCCCCGAAGGCGGCGCCGAATTCCGCCTGCGCCTGCCCGCCTCCCAGGAAACCCCATGACCGCCCGCCTCCTCCTCGTCGACGACGAACGCATCGCCCTGCGCAACCTGGAACACGTCCTAGCCAAGGAGGGTTACCAGATCACCGCCACCCAGAGCGGTCCCCACGCCCTGGAATTGCTGGACGCCCAGCCCTTCGACCTGGTGCTCACCGACATGAAGATGGACAAGGTGGACGGCATGCAGCTCCTGCGCCGCTGCAAGAGCCAGCACCCGGACGTGGAAGTCATCATGATCACCGGCTTCGCCACCCTGGAATCCGCCGTGGAAGCCATGAAGGAAGGGGCCTTCCACTACATCGCCAAGCCCTTCCGCCTGGACGAGGTGCGCCAGACCGTGGCCGAGGCCCTGGAGAAGATCCGCCTGAAACGGGAAAACCGGGCCCTGCGCGAACAACTGGACGTGTACCAGGGCAAGGCCCCCATCATCACCCGGGACGGCGGCATGCAGAAGCTCCTGGACATGGTCCGCCAGGTGGCCCCCACCGGCTGCAACGTGCTCATCACCGGTGAATCGGGCACCGGCAAGGAACTGTTCGCCCGGGCCCTCCACGAGCACAGCGGCCGGGCCGACGAAAAGACCGGCGGGCCCTTCCTGGCCATCAACTGCGGCGCCTTCAACGAGGAACTGCTGGCCAACGAACTGTTCGGCCACGAGAAAGGCGCCTTCACCGGCGCCGTAGGCAAGACCGGCCTGCTGGAAACCGCCCGGGGGGGCACCCTGTTCCTGGACGAGGTGACGGAAATGACCCCGGCCATGCAGGTCAAGCTGCTGCGCGCCATCCAGGAAAAGGAAGTCCTGCCCCTGGGCAGCACCAAGGCGGTCAAACTGGACGTGCGCTTCATCGCCGCCAGCAACCGGGACATGAAGGCCTGGGTGGCCGAAGGCCGCTTCCGCCAGGACCTGTACTTCCGCCTCAACGTGGTCAACCTGCACATCCCGCCCCTGTCCCAGCGGCGGGAGGACATTCCCCTGCTGGCCCAGCACTTCCTGGACCGGGCCGCTCCCCTCATGGGCAAGCGCGTGCGCCACATCGCCGACGAGGCCCTGGCCCTGCTCAAGGCCTACGACTTCCCCGGCAACGTACGGGAACTGGAGAACATCATCGAACGGGGCGTGGCCCTCTGCCAGGGCGACACTCTGGAAGCCGCCCACCTGCCCGACGACCTCAGGGAACTCACCATCCGCGCCTTCCGCCGCCGGGACGGCAAGATCATTCCCCTGGAGGAGCAGGAACGGGACTACATCCTCTGGGTCCTGGACGAAGCCCACGGCAACCAGACCCTGGCCGCCCAGATGCTGGGCATCGACCGGGTGTCGCTATGGCGGAAGTTGAAGAAGTACGGGGAGGAGAAGGGGTGACGCCCATGTCCCGGTTCACCACGCCTCGATGGGGATGGGGTGGCCGAACAGGTAGCCCTGGAAGGCCACGCAGCCGTTCTGGCTGAGGAAATTCCGCTGTTCCTCGGTTTCCACGCCTTCGGCGATGGCGTGCAGCCCCAGGGATTGGCTCATGGCCAGGATGGCCCGGACGATGGCCACGTCGTTGGCATCCTGGGGCACGTCGCGGACGAAGCTCTGGTCGATCTTGACCTCCGCCAGGGGCAGGCGCTTCAGGTAGGTGAGGGAGGAATAGCCGGTGCCGAAGTCGTCCAGGGAGAAGCTCACCCCCAGGGCATCCAGGCGCACCATGCGGCCGATGACCTCCTCCACGTTGTCCAGCAGCACACTCTCGGTGAGTTCGAGGCGCAGCCGGGCCGGGTTGGCACCGGTCTCGGCCAGGCATTCCCGGACCTGGGCGACGAATTCGGTCTGGCGGAACTGGCGGGCGCTGACGTTGACCGAGAGGCGCAAGTCCCGGGTGCGGGGATCGGCTTCCCAGGCCTTGAGCTGGGCGCAGGCCGTGCGCAGCACCCATTGGCCGATGGGCAGGATCAGGCCGGTCTCCTCGGCCAGGGGGATGAAAGCGGCCGGTGACAGGGGCGGCCGGCCGGGCGGGAACCAGCGCAGCAGGGCTTCTGCACCCCGCCGCTGGCCGGCCAGGTCCACCTGGGGCTGGTAATGCAGTCGCAGTTCGCCGTGTTCCAGGCCGTAGCGCAGGGCCGCCTCCAGACCTGCCCGGGCTTCGATGGCCGCCTGCATGTCCGGGTTGAAGAAGCGGATGGCGTTGCGCCCGGCGTCCTTGGCCTGGTACAGCGCCACGTCCGCCTGCTTGAGCAGGGTCTCCACGGCCACGCCGCCACCGCGGAACAGGGTGAGTCCCAGACAGGCCGTGCTGTGGTGGGGCCGTTCGCCTTCCTTGAGGGCATAGGGCTGATCCAGGGCCCGGCGCAGCTTTTCGGCGACCATTTCCGCTTGCAGGGCCGCCAGGGCTTCACCGGTCCCCAGATCCTCCACCAGCACCACGTATTCGTCGCCGCCCAGGCGGGCCACCGTATCCTGCTTGCGCACCCCGGCCACCAGGCGGCGGGCCACTTCCACCAGCAGCAGGTCCCCCACATCGTGGCCCTGGGTGTCGTTGATGGCCTTGAAGTTGTCCAGATCAAGGATCATCAGGGCACCGTATTCCTGACTGCGTTCGCTGGCGCTCATGGCCTGGCCCAGGCGATCCAGGAGCAGACGGCGGTTGGGCAATTGGGTGAGGGAATCGAAATAGGCCAGGTTGCGGATCTGTTCCTCGGTCTGGCGGCGGGTGGTGATGTCGAGGAAGCTCACCACGGCGCCGATGATCAAGCCCTCCTTGCGCTGGGCGTAGGCCCGGTATTCCGCCGGAAAATTCCTGCCGTCCCGCCGCCAGAAGACCCCGTCGGAACACTGGCAATCCTGGCCCTGGCCCAGGACCCGGTGGAGGGGAGAGGCGTCCCGGGCGATGGGTTGTCCGTCGGCGTGGGAGTGGAGCACCAGGTCGTGGATGTCCTGGCCCACCAGATCCTCCGCCCTGGCATAACCCAGCATCTCCAGGGCCGCAGGATTGACGAAGGTGCAGCGCCCGTCCAGGTCCACGCCGAAAATGCCTTCCCCCACCGAGGCCAGCAGCAGGCGGGTGTGTTCCTCGTTCCGGCGCAGCAGGGCTACTGCCGCGATGGTCATGATGAGCATGCCGCCGGCCGCAATGAGCAGGATGAAGAAGCCCAGGCGCTCGGCCTCGATGCGGCCCAGATCCCCCAGATAGCGGGGCACGTGCACCGTCACCGAGGCCTCGGGGATGGTTTCCGATGCCAGGGCGAAGGGTCGTTCAAAGGGACCGATGCGCAACAGGCCGGCATAGCGTTCCCCACTTGCGGGTTCCTTGGCCAGGGGGATGAAGCGGGTCTGCTTGTACTGCAAGCGCTTTTCCAGTTCCGACAGGGTGTCGATGGGGCTGCCGGGCAGGGCGCGCAGCTCGAAGTCCCGATCGTGGCTGAGCACCACGATGCGGTTGCCGTCGCTCAGGAAAGCCCCCACCGGGGCGGTCCACAGGCTGAAGGCGGTGATGTTGCGCTTGACCACCACCGCCCCCAGAAAACGCTGGCCCTGAACGACCGGATGGGAGAAATACAGGCCCGGCACGGACGTGGTTCGCCCCACGGCGTATTGATGGCCCGGCTGTCCCTGGCGGGCCTGGCGGTAATAGGCCCGGTCGGCGTAATTGACGCCGACGAAGCTCTGGGCCTCCCCGGCGTTGCTCGCGGCGATGCAATCGCCCCGGGCGTTGAGCAGCCAGATGGCATCGGCCCCGTGGTTCTGGGCCAGAAAGGCGAAACGGCCGTTCAGGGCCTGGAGGGCCGGTGTCGCCAGCCAACGCCCTTTCCACAGTGCCAGTTCACCATCATCCGGCAATCCGTCCCGTTCTCCGGCAAGCAGGGCCTGGTGCACCATGGGCTCAACAGCCAGGGAATGGGGAATTCCCCGCAGCAGGTGGACGCTCTGCCGGATGCTTTCCGCTACGCCGCGCACCCCCTGGAGGGCGATCAGGTATTCCCGCTGGTAGGCTTCGTCCGACTGGACCCGGCTGTAGTGGCCGGAATACAGCCAGGCCAGAACGCTCCAGACCACGAACAGGATGCTCGGCACGCGAAACGGCAGAGCCTTGAGGGTGAGGGCCGAACGGGTGGTGTAGACCGCAGTGATGGTGGCGATGATGATGGCTCCGGTCACCACCAGCACCACGGAGGCGAGCAGGCTCGGCGTCATCTGCATCGCCGGGGAATCCATACCGGCATCGCGCACGAAATAGGCTGCCGCCATGCCCGTGTAGTGCATGCCGGAGACGGCGCAGCCCATCACCGTGGCGGCGGCCAGACGGATGCCCAGCCGGGGCAGGTTCAGCCAGTGGGGCAGCCGGAATTTCACCCATAGGGCCAGGGTGGCTACCAGCACGGCCACCAGCAGGGACAGCAGGAACAGGCCCTGGTCGTAGCGCACCAGGCCGTCCAGGCGCAGGGCCGCCATGCCCGTGTAGTGCATGGCGCCGATGCCCGCGCCGAACAGCAACCCGCCCATGAGCAGCGTGCCCCAGCGCAGGGTGCGATGGGCTATCAGGCTCAGGGCCAGGGTGGAGGCCATGAGGGCCGGCACCATGGAGAGCAGGGTGATCCATGGATCGTAGCCGGTCCGGCAGGGCAGGGTGAGGGCCAGCATGCCGACGAAATGCATGGCCCAGATGCCGGCGGCCATGGAGAACCCCCCCACCAGAATCCACAGCCGCCGGGACAGTCCACCCCGGCGGCTGGCGATCAACTCGGCCACCAGCAATGCCGTATAGGACGCGCCGATGGCGATGGCCACGGACAGGAGCACCAGGATGGGGTCGTAATGCCCGGTGTAGAGCAGACTGTCATCCGGGGCGATGCCGATGAGGTCGAGATAAGCGCTGGGCATCGCCACCTCAACCCCGGTGCCCGTTGCCGGGACTTGGAATCCGCCGCGAAAACGCGCGGCACTTGATCAAGATCGAACAACCATCGGCACGGGTCGAGGGCAATTGGCAGCCATCCATACGTTTTTAGGGGATTATCCTAAGACGGGAACCGGATGGCCAGCACCCTGTCCTTCCCGACCCATGGCCCCAGGGGGCGATGGGCGGAACGAGTTCCGCCGGACCCGGCTCAGCCCAGGAAAACCGCCAGCCCCAGGAGTCCCAAGAACAGGCCTGCGCCCACCATGGTCAGGACGGTGAGGCGCCGGAGTTTCCCCTCCAGGCGGGCCACGTCGGGCGCCGGGCCGCTCCCGCCCGTAGGGGCTGTGGATGGCAGCGGGGCGGTGCCCACCGTTTCGGCGATGAGCTGGCGCAGGTTGGGCTCGCTCAGGCGCTCGCAGAGTTCCAGGATCTCGGACTGGAGACCATCCGCATCCGCCGCCAGGCTGGGTGCTGCCAGGCTGGGCCCCTTGTCCAGCACGGCTTCGATGGCTTCCTCCAGGGGGCCGATGCGCTCGGTGACCACCGAGCGAACTTCGCCCAGTTCCCCCGCCAGCCTGTCCAGGGTGCTCGCCGAGTCTTCGATGCGCTTCTCCAGGGCCTCGCTCCGGGCCGCCATCAGGGCAGCGTGTTCGGCCAGCCGGGCCGACAGGGACTCGCCCAGGCTTTCGATCAGGGGGAGGGGATCCTGGGCCTGGGCGGCGCCCAGACGTTCCGTCAACGCTTCGCCCAGGGCGGCCACCCGGGCCTCCACGTCCGGGAAGGGCCGGGCGGCCATGCCTTCGGCTGCCTGCAAACGCAGGTCCAGGTTATCCAGTTGATGGGCCAGGGGGGCGAGATCGACGGCGGGCCGGTCCAGGCCATCGAGGCGGGCGGTTTGCGCGGCCAGCCGCTCCTCCAGGCGTTGTTCCAGATCGGCCAGAAGCCCTTTGACGTCCAGGCCGGGTGCTGCGGCAGCGGCCTCCAGGGCCTGCATGCGCTGGACCAGCAGAGCCTGGGCGGTACCCTGATCCGCCAGGCCCTGGAGCCGGATTTCCAGGGCAGCCAGGGCATCCGTCTGACGGCCGCGCAGCGCTTCCAGATTGGCCGCAAATTCGGTCCGCACCTGGGCGGCCAGGTCGTCAAGCAAACCCGCCACCAGGGCACGCACCTCGTCCAGGGTGAAAGCCGGTTGAGCCGGAGCGGAAACGGGGGTGGCGGTGGCCCCGGCGGCAACCGCTTCGGGGACGGGGGCCGGCAGATTGGCCAGCAAGTGCTCCAGCACCTCGGTGGCCGGTGGCTTGGCCACCGCAGCCAAGGCGCCGGCCTGACGGGCCTCCTGGACGAATTCATCCTCATCGTTGCCGCTCACGATGATCACCGGAATGTCCCGGGTGGCCGGGGTAGACTTGATGCGCCGGGTGGTCTCGAAGCCATCCATATCCGGCATCTGGTGGTCCATGAAGACCAGGTCCGGGCGCTCCCGGGCCAGGTATTCCAGGGCCTGCACGCCGGAATCCACCATCTCCACCCGCATGCCCATGGACTCCAGCTTCTTCAGCATGGTCAGTCGTCCCACCTTGGAGTCGTCCACCACCAGTGCGCGCAGGTCATGCATGGGCCGGAATCCTTGCTTGATCGGAGGCCGTAACCTTATCACCGTTCGGCCGTCAGGCGCTCGGGGCAGGGGCCGCCCGGCGCCGGGCCTTGATGTCCCTGGCCAGCACCAGGCCGGCCAGGGGCAGGACCAGGGCAGCCCCCAGGAACAGCCACTGGGCGCCCCAGCGATCCACCACCTGGGCCCCCAGGGCGGCGCCGGCGGCGTGGCCCAGGAAGAAGCAGAAAGCAAACAGGGACAGGGCCGTGCCCCGGGCCTGGGGCGCCATCTGGGTGGCCAGGGTTTGCAGGGTGTTGTGCAACTGGTAGAAGCCCAGGCCCAGCACCAGGCAGGCCGCCAGGGCCAGGCCCCAGGCGCTGCCCTGGGACAGGGTGAGGAAGGCCAGCCCCAGCAGGACGCCGCCCAGGCGGGCCAGGCGGCGCTGGCCCAGGGCCCGCACCCAGCGCTGGGCCAGCAGGGTGTATCCCAGGCCGCCCACGCCGACTCCGGCCACGATGAGACCGGCGTGGAACAGGCTGATGCCGAAGCGATCGTGGAGAAAGGCGGGGATGAAGGTCATGATGCCGAAGGTGAACAGGGCCTCCAGAAAGATCATGGCCAGGATGAAACGGGCGTGGCCCTGGCGGAGCACCAGCCGGTAGCGGCCCGGAATGCGCGGCGCATGGGCCACGGCGTCGTGGTGGCCGCGCAGGGCCCCCAGGAGCAGCAGGCCCACCAGCAGATAGACCCCGGCCAGCAACACGAAGGCCCAGCGCCAGCCCACGTGGTCCACGAAGAAGCCGGCCACCGCCTGGCCGCTCACCAGGCCCAGGATCTGCCCGGACATGAAGCGGGCCAGGGTGGCCTGGCGCCGCTCCATGGCCACCGCATCGCCGATCCAGGCCAGGGACAGGGGGATCAGGGCCGCCGTGGTGGCGCCGTTGAGGGCCCGGGCCAGGGCCAGCACGTCCAGGCTGGGGCTCATGGCGCAGGCCAGGGCCCCCAGGGTGGAAGCCAGGCAGGCGGCGGTGACCACCTTCAGCTTGCCGTAATGGTCCCCCAGGGGACCGAAGGCCAGTTGCAGCAGGCCGTAGGCCAGGCCCGTGGCGGTAACCACCAGGGCCGCCTGGCCCACGGTGGTGGAAAACTCCCGGGCCAGGGCCGGCAACATGGGATCGCAGACCCGCAGGGCGGCAGAACTGGCGAAGGCGGCCCAGGCCAGCAGGAACACCACCCGGTCCACCCGGGGGTCGGGGGCTTGGCTCACGGGCCTTGCCGGCGGCATGCCGGACCAGGCGAAATAGGAAGGCAATACTTCATGACGGAGCAGTGAACGGCATCCCCGCCTGACTCGGGCAGGCCAGGGCGCGGCGGATGCTCAAGCGCGGGGAGCCAGGACCGCTTTCTTTTCCTCCTCGCTCAGTTCCTTGGCCCGCTTCAGGTTCCAACTCCCCACCCAGCTTTTGAACAGGGCCAGGTTGCCGGCCCGCTGGGCGTCGTCGCTGCCCAGGTGCTTGTGCATGTTGCCGGGTTTGTTGTCCTTGGTGTTGGTGCCGTCGTCCAGACGGCGCATGAGGGCACCGGCATCGCTGCCGTTGACCATCACCATCAGGTGCTCATAGGTGTCCATGCGCGGGCCCAGCTTTTTGGCCTTGTATCCCTCCTGATCCTTCTTGAACTCCTCCATGCTGGGCGCGTCGTTGCCATGGCATTCTGAACAGCGCTTGTCCACCAGGGCGCGGATGGTGTTCTCGTAGGTCACCTTGGGCGAAGCGGGCGGCGTAGCAGCACAGCCGGCCAGCAGCAGGATCAGCAGAGGGGTTCCAACGGCAACAGGAACGAGGGGGTGGCGAGCCATGGTGTTCTCCCAGGGAAAAGCAAGCCGGCAGCCCGGCGGAGCGCCCATTAGAACTCGTTGCGGATGCGCTTGTAACCCTTCACCAGCTCGTGATTGGCCTGGGCCACGCTTTCCGAGAAACCGGCCTGATCGAGGGTGACCCGCTCGATGCGGGCCAGTTCTTCGTCGCTGTGCACGTTGGTGGTGGAGGGGATGTAGAAGCCCGGGGGCACCGTGCAGCCTTCCACCACGGCGTTGTGGCGCACCACCGAGCCGTCGCCCACCACGCAGTTGTAGAGCACGGAATTGAAACCGATGAACACCCGGTTCCCCACTTTGCATGGGCCGTGGACGATGGAGCGGTGGGCGATGGAACTCTCCTGGCCGATGACCACCCCGCCGCCGGCCTTGCAGTGGATCACCACCCCGTCCTGGATGTTGGAACCGGCGCCGATGACGATGGGTTCCATGCCCCCCGCCTCGTCCACCTCGTCGGCGCGGATCACGGCGTAGGGGCCGATGAAGACGTTGGCCTCGACGATGACCTTGCCGCACAGGATGGCGGTGGGATCGACGAAGGCCGACTCGTGGACGACGGGCACGTCGCCATTGGGATTGCGGCGGATCATGGACGCTCCTCTCCCCGCACCATGGGCGGGTGCATCAGAGTTTGCTAAACTGCTGCGGTTTGCGATAAGCAGATTGCATTATGCAACATTTTGTTGCATTGCAACCAGAACATGATCCCACAGGCGCCCTTCCGATGAACAACCCGCTGCTGCTCCGCTTATTCCCCTTCCTGGCCTGGTTCCCCGTCTCCTCCCTGATCCTGCGCGGTGACATGATCGCCGGCATCACCGGCGCCCTGGTGCTGGTGCCCAAGGCCATGGCTTACGCGCAACTGTCCGGCCTGCCGGTGTATTTCGGCCTCTACGTGGCCTTCATCCCGGCCATCATCGGCGCGCTTTGGGGTTCCTCCCGGCAACTGGCCACCGGCCCGGTGGCCATCGTCTCCCTGATGACCGCCGCCGCCATCTCGCCCCTGGCGGTGCCCTTCTCGGAAGAATTCATCGGCCTGGCCCTGCTGCTCTCCCTGATGGTGGGGGTCATCCAGTTCAGCCTGGGGGCGGTGAAGCTGGGCACCATCGTCAACTTCGTCTCCCATCCGGTGATCCTGGGCTTCATGAACGCGGCGGCGGTGATCATCGCCCTGTCTCAGTTGGACATGCTGCTGGGCATCCCCAAGGGCCGCAGCGATTCCTTCCTCTATGACATCTGGGAAATGTTCGGCTACCTGCCGCAAACCCACCTGCCCACCCTGGCCATGTCGGCCTTCGCCCTGGCTCTCATGCTGGGTCTGAAGAAGATCCCCGCCCTGTCCAAGCTGTCGGTGCTCATCGCCGTGGTGGTCACCATCATCGTCAGCGCCGTGCTGGAGTTCGAGCACAAGGCCAAGGGCACCCCGGACCGCATTGCCGACAGCCAGGCCCAGGAACTGGTGCTGGCCTACGCCGGCACCGCCAAGCGCATCGACAGCATGAGCGCCGAGGTCACCGCCCTGGGCACCCAGATCCGCGCCGCCCAGAAGGCCCACGACGAACGCACCGTGGCCGACCTGGACTACACCGCCGAGGTCTATCGCCTGGAAATCGCCACCCTGGAAGACGAGAACAAGGAGCGCATGCACGCCCTGCGCAAGCTCCAGTTCGAGCGGGCCAAGGCCCCCGAGGGCGACAACGCCGTGCTCTACGTGGCCGGCCAGGTGCCCGAGGGCATCGAGACCGACGGCCGCCACTGGCACATCAAGAAGATCGAGAAGGGTGAGATCAAGCTGGTGGGCGGCGGCGACGTGGTGGGCAAGATCCCCTCCGGCCTGCCCGCCTTCCGCCTGCCGCCCCTGTCCCTGGATGCCATGATGCAGTTGCTGTCCGCCGCCTTCATCATCGCCCTGGTGGCCTTCATGGAATCCATCTCCATGGCCAAGGCCCTGGCGGCCCAGACCAAGCAGCGCCTGGACCCCAACCAGGAGCTGATCGGCCAGGGCCTGTCCAACATCGCCGGTTCCTTCTTCCAGGCCTACCCGGCCTGCGGCTCCTTCACCGGCTCGGCCATCAACCTCCAGGCCGGGGCCAAGACCGGCTTCGCCATGGTGTTCAACGGCCTGTTCGTCACCGTGACCCTGCTGTTCCTCACCGACTACCTCTACCACCTGCCCAAGGCCACCCTGGCGGTGATCATCCTGCTGGCGGTCACCAGCCTGATCACCCCCAAGGCCCTCAAGCACACCTGGCAGGCCAGCAAGATGGACGGCATCGTGGCCGGGGTCACCTTCGTCATCACCCTGGTGGCCGCCCCCCACCTGGACAAGGGCATCCTCATCGGCGCCGGCCTGGCCATCATCCTGTACCTCTACCGCACCATGAAGCCCCGGGTCGCCCAACTGGGCCGCTTCAAGGACGGCACCCTGCGGGACATCAAGGTGAACCCGGACATCCCCACCAGCCCCCACATCATCGCCATGCGCTTCGACGGCTCCCTGTATTTCGCCAACGTGGCCTACTTCGAGGACAACGTGCTGGAAATGGTGGCCGCCAAGCCCAACGCCAAGTACCTGCTGGTGGTGGGCGACGCCATCAACCAGCTGGACGCCTCCGGCGAGGAAGTGGTGCACCATCTGGTGGACCGCATGCGCGAGAACGGCCTGGAAATCGTCTTCTCCGGCCTGAAGAAACAGATCCTGGACGTGATGCGTTCCACCGGCCTGTTCGACAAGATCGGCCAGCCCAACATCTTCGCCACCGAAGACCAGGCCATCGCCGCCATCTACGAACGGCTGGGCGAAGAAGCCAAGGACGACCTGTTCTGCATGGTGCCGGCCCGGGCCTGATTGGCATCCGCTGGGTGACAAGGCCGGCGCAAGCCGGCCTTTGTCTTTGTGGCTTGGTGTCGTGTAGGGTGTGGTGAGCCTAGCGAACCGCACCACCCGGCAACGGTTGATTGATGCGGTTCGCTAGGCTCACCACATCCACATCCACATCGACAGGACTTCAGCAACTTCTGCCTGAATCCCTGGAAACCCACTTCCCCAATACCGAGCCCGCCATGTCCCCCGCCCCCTTGATCCGCGACGAAACCGCCAACGACGTTGACGCCATCACCGACCTCACCCGCGCCGCCTTCGCGACCCTGGAAGTCAGCAGCCACACCGAACAGTTCATCATCGCCGCCCTGCGCGCCGCCGGGGCCCTCTCGGTTTCCCTGGTGGCGGAAGTGGATGGCCAGGTCGTGGGGCACATCGCCTTCTCACCCGTGACCCTGTCCGACGGCACCCCCGGCTGGTACGGCCTGGGCCCCATATCCGTATCGCCGGCCCAGCAGCGCCAGGGAATCGGAAAAGCGCTCATGGCGGCAGGCCTGAACCGCCTCAAGGCCATGCAAGCCCGGGGATGCTGCCTGGTGGGCCATCCGGAGTACTACGTCAAGTTCGGCTTCAGGAACGCACCGGGATTGGTGCTGGAGGGCGTACCCCCGGAATATTTCTTCGTGCTGTCGTTCGACGGGCGGGTGCCCCAGGGGAGCGTCACTTTCCATGAAGCGTTCATGGCTGGGGGACCTCAAGGGTAATCGAGATGTTGCAGAGGTAGTGGCGACTTCCGGGGTCGTTGTGGCGGCTCTTCGGCCTGAGCAGACGTTCGTGCTGGAAGCGGTTACGGTCTGCAATGCACCTGGAGCGGCTGTTGGCCACCCGTGCCAGCTACTCCCGTAGTCAGCCAGGAGCGGTTGCTGGTCACGGGCAGCTTCCGGGCATCTCGCCGGCTGTGGTTGGCCGCTGGCGCCTCAGGAGGCAAGCGGTGGTCACCATAAGGTTGGCGACCAAAGCCCAGGAGAGCGTTGTTCCTGGGTTGTTCCAAATAGTTGACACAGCGGTGCGAATGCAGTGACACTCCGGTCCGGAACAACACTGGAACAACGGAGTGTGCCATGTCCGAAGCCTTCTACACCGCTAACCTGAGCCGGACGCAGGGCCGCAGCACCTGGGCCATCATCTTCCGGCACCCCAAGCGCACCGACCCAACTACAGGCAAGGAAGGTCTGCGGGTGCGCCAAAGCCTGAAGACCGAGGACGACCACGAGGCTGCCAAGCTGCGGGACGACATGAACGTCCTGCTCTCGAGCCCGCATCTGTGGGACCTCGGGGCGCGCGAGCAGGCCCTCGCCACGCTTGATCCCCGTGTCGTGGACATCTTCTACTACAAACTTGAAGGTGGCGAGACCGACTTCCTGAGCTTGCGCGAGGCGGTTATCGCCATGCCTTCGGCGCAGACGAGCGAGTACCGGCGGGCCTTGATGCTCGGCACGACCGGCGCGGGTAAGACGACGTTGCTGCGCCAGATCATCGGCACGGACCCGGCCCGTGAGCGCTTCCCCTCTACCTCCACCGCGAAGACGACGGTTCATGAGACCGAGATCGTCCTCGCCGAAGGCCCCTTCCGGGCCGTCGTGACATTCTTCCCGATGGAGGACGTGCGCGAGCACCTGAAGGAATGCGCGTCGGCGGCGGTCCTCGCCGCCTATCGCGGAGAGCCCGAAGGCGAGCAGATGCGCCGCCTTCTCACTCACGTCAACCAGCGCTTCCGCTTCAACTACGTGCTTGGCAACGGGCCGGTCAGGGAGGTCAGCGATTTCGACGATGAGCCGGGGGTCGAGGCCGCCACGGAAGCCAGCGAGATGATGGAGCGCACCAACGAGGTTCTCGCGCAGGCACTCGACGCGCTGCAGGCTGTCGCCGCCCAGCACGGCGAGGCACTGCGGCGGGAGCTAAACGCGACGGAGGAGAAGGACCAGCGCGTTATCGACGAACTGTTCGAGGAAGGTCTGGACAACCGGACGCGCGACGACGAGGCCTTCCAGCAGGTCGTAGACACGCTGATGGACGAGATCGAGGGGCGCTTCGCCGCGCTCGACGGCAAGCTGCAGAAGACCAAGGTCGGCTGGCCGATGAACTGGACGTGGGAGACGGAAGACCGGGACGCTTTCATCCGCACACTGGCCCGCTTCTCGTCGAACTACGCCCCGTTCTTCGGCACCCTCCTGACGCCGCTGGTCAACGGCGTCCGCGTCGCCGGGCCGTTCCATCCGACATGGAGCGGAGACGTGCCGAAACTCGTCCTGCTTGATGGCGAAGGCCTCGGCCACACGCCACGCTCGATGTCCACGATCTCGACGGCACTCGCAAGGCGCATCGATATGGTCGATGCTGTGATCCTGGTCGACAACGCGACACAGCCGATGCTGGCCGCTCCGGTGGCGGCGATGAAGGAACTGGTGTCCTCGGGAAGCGCGCCGAAGCTGATCTTCGCGTTTACGCACTTCGATCAAGTCGGCGGCGACAACCTGCCGACCCCAACGGCGTGCGTCCACCATGTCCTGGCCTCCGCAGAGAACGTCCTGTCCTCCATCGGCGAAGACCTCGGGCCGTTCGCCGAAAGGGCACTGCGCGCCCGCCTGAGCACAGCGCGGGTCTTCCTCTCGGGGATCGACGCGAAGCTTGATGTCGCTTCCACCGACGGGCAGCGGACGATCAAACAAATCGGCAAGCTGTTGGAGATGGTGGACGGCATCATCGCGCGGCCCAAGCCTGCCGACTCGCGCCCCTTCTATGACCGCATGAATCTGGGGATCGCGGTCGAACGGGCTGCAGAAACCTTCCGCAATGCCTGGCGTCCCCGCCTCGGCCTCACCGTCAAACAGGGGACCGAGAAAGAACACTGGACACGCGTCAAGGCGCTCAGCCGCCGCCTCGCGACGGGGCAGGCCGACGAATACGACAGCCTCAAACCCGTCGCGGACCTTAAGCTACTTCTCCAGCAGCGGCTCTACGTACTGCTGCAGAGCCCCGTCGGCTGGTCGGGGCAAGAGCCCAGCGACGACGACAAGCAGCACCTCTACGGCGCGATTGCAGAGGACCTTAGCCGCAGGCTGATTGACCTCGCCTCTCGGCGCATCCGCACAGAGCGCTTGGCGGAATGGCGGAGCGCGTTCGATGAATCGGGCTACCGCTCGACTTTCCGCCGCGCCGAGTTGATCGGGACGCAAATCTATGACCGGGCCGCGCCGATCCCCGACGTGACCCCCTCGCCGGACCGCAACGCGTTCCTGCAGGAGGTCGCTGAGGCAACGCGCGAGGCGACCGAAGCCGTCGGAGCGAAGCTCCTGTGAGCGACAAGGCGAGCTGCGTTACTGCGACGGAGCGGCTGCTTGCGGAGTTCTGCGAGCGGTCGTTCCTGAAGCTATGGAGCTATCCAAATCCATACAAGGATGACGGGCACGAGCTGTGCGACCTGCTCGCGGTCTTTGGCGACACCGTGTTCATCTTCTTCGACCGTGAGAACATGCTGCCCGAAATCCCGGACAAGGACCCGCAGGTCCTCTGGGACCGCTGGAAGCGCAACGTCATCGACCGCCAGACCCGGACCGCTCACGGGGCGGAGCGCTACATCCGCAATGGCAGGCCGATCTTCCTTGATGCGAAGCGGAAGCAACCCTTCCCGATCCCCTTCGACAAAGACAAGGCAGTCATCCACAAAATCATCGTCGCCCATGGCGCGAAAGCGGCTTGCGAGCGGGCATCGGCCCAGAACATCTATGGCAGCCTGGCCATCACCTACGGCGAGACCAGCGGCGAGCCAACCCAGCCCTTTCACGTCGAGATCGACCGGCACGATCCGGTCCACGTTCTCGATAGCCACAACATGCCCATCGTGCTGCGCGAGCTGGACACGGTCAGCGACTTCAAGGCGTATCTCGACGAGAAGGTCCGCGCCGCCGCGACCTTCGACTACCTGAGCTATTGCGGTGAAGAGGACCTCCTCGGTCACTACCTCTTGAACTACGACGCCGCGACGCAGCGTCATGTCATCGGGCCGAAGGGCAAAGACAAAGGCAAGGTCAATGGCGTGATGATCGGCGAGGGCGAGTGGCACGACTTCGTGCAGACTGATCTCTACAAGAACACCAAGAACGAAGACCGGATTTCGTACTTCTGGGACAAACTGATCCAGAGGACCTGCCAGAATAGCCTCGACGGGACACTCGGCGGCAACTCCGACATCGCGCGCGGCGAGAGTGCGGTCTACGAGATGGTCAAGGAGCCGCGCTTCGTGCGACGGGGCCTATCCGCGAAGATACTCACCGCAGTCGAGCGCTTCCCAGACGACTGGAAATTCGCGCGCCAAGTGACGTTCCTGCCCTCTTTTGAGCCTAATGTCGGCTACGTGCTTCTGCAGTTGCGTGTGCCTGATGAGTACCGCGCGACGGCGGACTTCCGCGAGAAGCGGCAGACGCTTCTGGAGATCGCCTGTGGCGCAGCGAAGAACAAGTTCCCGAACCTTGTGAAGGTCATCGGAATTGGCATCGAAGCGCCGAAGTTCTCGGGCGGCACGGTGGCTGAGGATTTCATCCTGATGCCTTGCGAGAGGTGGCCCAAGGAGACAAAGGCCTACTACGAGGAGCTGAACCGGGAGTGGCGCTTCTTCGGTACGCCCGAGCTGCAGAAATTCAACGACCGCGTCACCCGGTTCGTGCCGCCGCCGCGTCACGCCAAATCGGCAAAGCCCAGAAAAATCGGGCGCAACGATCTCTGTCCCTGCGGCTCAGGCAAGAAGTTCAAGAAGTGCCACGGGCGGTAGTGTCGAACGTCACACGGGACGATGTTTTGCACGCAAGACTCCCGACGCGGTGGCCCGAAAGGCCTCAAGTCGTGCGCCGCGCCTCCATCGCCCCGAATGCTGCCGAGCAGCAGGGCGACCGTCGGGGCTCGGTACAAATCCGAACGCCCGCTCCGGGGCGACGAATTCGTGGCCGCGGATGTCGCTAATGGGTCGGGTGCGCCCCGACACGGCACTTACCTTGTAGGTCGGCTTTGAGGCGATAGCGGTCATCAATGATGTTCGACTTGATCGGCTGCTTCGGCCGAACAGCCGCCCCCTCACTCCAACCCATACCGCTTGATCCGCCGCCACAACGACACCCGGTCGATACCCAGGATGTCGGCCGCCTGATTGCGGTTACCGCCCGTGAATTCCAGCACCCGGGCGATGTGGGCGGCTTCGTTGGCGTCCAGGCTGGATAGGGATTCCGGTTCGTTCAACGGCGCGGCCACCCGCACCGACAGGCCACGCAGGCCTTCCGGCAACTGGGCCAGTTCCAGCAGTTTGCCCCGGGCCAGGGCCACGCCCCGTTCCACGAGGTTGGCCAGTTCCCGCACGTTGCCGGGGTAGTCGTAGCGGCTGAGCAGGGTGAGGGCGTCGGGGGCGATGTCTTCCACGGGTTTGCCCATGGCCAGGGCGAATTTCTTGAGGAAGTAGAAGGCCAGCAGGGGCACGTCGTCCCGGCGTTTGCGCAGGGGGGGCAGGGCCAGGTTGACCACGTTGATGCGGAAGAACAGGTCAGCACGGAAGCGGCCGGTGGCCACGTGTTCCTGGAGGTCCCGGTTGGTGGCGGCTATGAAGCGCACGTCCACGGAGACGGGTTCCGTGCCGCCCACCCGCAGCAGCTCCCGTTCCTGGATGACGCGCAGGAGTTTGACCTGCATGGCCGGGGTCATCTCGCCGATCTCGTCGAGGAACAGGGTGCCCCCTTCCGCCATTTCGATGAGGCCGCCCTTTTGCCGGTCGGCCCCGGTGTAGGCACCCCGTTCGTGGCCGAACAGTTCGTTGGCCAGCAGTTCTTCCTGGAGGGCGCCGCAGTTCACCGCCACGAAGGGCCGGTGGGCGCGGCTGCTGTGCAGGTGCACGTAGCGGGCCATGAGTTCCTTGCCGGTGCCCGATTCGCCGGTGATAAGGATGTTGCAGTCGGTGGGGGCCACCTGGCGGGCCGTGTCCAGCAGCCGTTGCAGGCCCAGGTCCTGGGTGACAATGTTGAGGGGGCCCTGCAAGCCTTCGATGCGTCGGCGCAGTTCCCGGTTTTCCCGCTTGAGGCGGACCACATCCAGGGCGCTTTTCACCACCTGGCGCACTTCGTCGAGTCGGTAGGGTTTGGCCACGTAGTGGAAGGCGCCTTCCTTCATGGCGGCCACGGCGGAATCCAGGCTGGCGAAGCCGGTGACGACGATGACCTCGCAGTCCGGTTGCAGGTCCCGGGTCCGGCGCAGCAGGGCCATGCCGTCCACGCCCTTCATGCGCAGGTCGGTGAGGAGCAGGTCGAATTCGTGTTGCTGCACTTCCTTCAGGCCGGCGGCGCCGCTCTGGCAGGCGGTGACGGCGTAGCCCTCCTTGCGCAGCAGGTGGGCCAGGTTCTTGAGGGCAGCGGCTTCGTCGTCCACCACCAGGAGGCGGGGAGGGTCGGGGGGGGACATGGTTTGGGGGGGGCTGGGTGGGGTTGGGGGGGTTTGGACGAGGGTTGTTGGGGTGCTGGCGTTGCTAAATCCCCCCCAGCCCCCCTTTACAAAGGGGGGAGAAGGGGTGGGGGAGAGGGTAAGGGTGGTGGTGAGCGGGTTACTTCCTTTCTGTGCAGGGTAGCCAGAGGCTGAAGCAGGCGCCGCCGTCCGGGGGGCTGGTGACGGCGATGGCGCCGCCGCTTTCCTGGACGATCTCGCCGACGATGTAGAGGCCCAGGCCCGTGCCTTCGCCGGGGTCGCGGGTGGTGAAGAAGGGGTCGAAGATCTGGCCGATGCGCTCGGCGGGGATGCCTGGCCCGTCGTCGCGCACCCGGATCAGCACCGCCCGGGCGGTCGGGTCGGGCATGCCCAGCACTTGTCCGGTCCCGGCGGCCAGGGCCCGGGCCACTTCGGCGGGAGGCCACTCCCGGGGCGCCGCCGCCCGGGCCTCGATGTGGATGTGGACTTTTTCGCCGCCGGCGGCCAGGGCGTTCTGGATGAGGTTGATGAACACCTGCTGCATGCGTTGCGGGTCGATGCACAGGCTCAGGTCCGCCGGCACGTCCACCCGCACCGTGTCGTCTGCCGGCAGACGGGGGCCCAGCAACAGAAGGCTGCGCGTCAGCATCTCGCCCAAGGAGGAGGGCGGATTGTCTGGGGTGGGACGGCGGCTGTAGTCGAGCAGGATGTCCACGATGCGCCGGGCCCGTTGGGTTTCCCCGTCGATCTGGCTCAACCAGCCGTGCAGGGCCTGGCGGGTCGGTTCGGGCAGGGTGTCCAGTTCCTCCAGGGCAATCTGGGCGGCGCCGGAGATGTTGCCCAGGGGGTTGTTCAGTTCGTGGGCGACGCCGGAGGCCAGGGTGCCCAGGGCGGCGAGCTTTTCCGATTGCAGCATCAGCCGGCGGCGGGATTCCAGTTCTTCCAGCATGTGGTTGAGGGCCTGGGTGAAGGAGACGATCTCCCGGTCCCGGGAGACCATGGTGAAGGCCCGGTAGCGGCCCTGGGCCAGGGGTTCCAGTTGGTCTTCCAGTTGCCGCAGGGGCCGCCCCACCACCCGGTACAGCACCTGGCCACCGGCCAGGGCCAGGAGCAGCAGCACCCCCACGGACCAGAGCAGGGCATGGCGGGATTCCCGCACGCCGGCCACCAGGCTGGCCCGCTCCCGGCCCGCCAGTTGTTCGCTGCGGGCCAGGATGTCGTGGCCGGCAGTCCGTACCCGGTCATCGTCCGGGGTCCCTTGCAGCAGGCGCCGATAGCCGGCCAGGGCCTGTTCCAGGGCGGCCAGTTCGCCGTCCCGGGCCAGTTCGGCCAGGATGGCCCGGTCCTTGTCCAGTTGCCGGGCCAGTTCGTCGGCCAGGGCCCGGGTGGCGGCCAGGTCGGCAGCGGCCCGGTAGAGGAAGAAGTTCTTCTCCAGGCGGCGCATTTCCTGGGTGGTCTCCTGGAAGGCGGCGATGGCCACGCCTTCGTTCACCCGCTGCTCCACGTAGCGCAGGCTGGCCGAGGCGAACAGCACAAAAACGCCGACGCCCAGGGCCAATGCCAGGTAGATGAAGATGATCTTGCCGCGGATGCTGGCCATGCCGTGTTTCACTCCAGAAACGTGTTTCGCTTCTTAAACAACGCCATCAACTCGTAACGAAACATGGCTTTATGTTAGTTCATCGGCTTATTGTTTCAGAACAGAAACACACGACATCCGCCGGGGACAGGCAGGATTTCAAGCAATTCAACGACTTGCGTACATCGTCGGGATGGCATGGCGCTTGCGAAAGGGGGGACACCGCTTTTCTGGAGCTTGCCCCCATGACCACCCTGACCGAACAGCTCAGGCAGGCCCTCCATGGCCTGGCCTTTGCCGACATCGGCGAGCGCTGCGGACGCCGCGCCATGCACGCCGCCCTGTTCCCCAAGACCCCGGCCGCCGAACCGGCACTCCAGGCCGCGACGGGATCTCCCACCCAACCGCCTCCCCAGCCGTCCGCCCAACCGGCCACCCGATCGGCCAACCCGGCCGCCTCCCGCAAGTGGATCGCCCTGGGGGTGGGCCTCAGCCTGCCACCCCATGTCATGGCCTACGTCATCGGCACTTGCCGCCGCATGGGGGCCGATCTGCTGCTGGTTTCCCGGGACGGCATGGCCACCCGGGAACTGCTGGCGCCCTATCTGCCCGAGCTGGCCGGCATCGCCTGCCAGGGCGAGGAGTTGACCGGCCAGGGCGGCGCGGCGGCCTTGCTGGACCGGCATCGGGGCGTGTTGTTCGCGGTCACCGGCTCCGAGGACGACCCCCTGCGCCCCCTGCTGCGTCCCCGGCGGGGCGCCCGCTCGCCGGTGCCGGTGGTCCTGGTCAGCCCGAAACGGGCGGGCCCTTCCCGGTCCGCTGCCCTGAAGGCGGTCGGCGGGTGAATGCCTTGGGTCCCCTCCGACCTTTGCCCAGGCCCCTGCTGTTGGTGCTGGGGCTGATCCTCCTGGCCCTGTTCTGGCTGAACCGGGATCTGCTGATCCCCCTCCTTCCCTCTTTCACAGCCCACCCATGACCACGCCCTCCATCGACCGTTTCCCCCTCTGGCTGCGTCCCCTGCTGCCCTTTCTCCTCTGGCTGCCCGGGGTCAACCGGGGCACCCTCAAGGCCGACGCCATGGCCGGCCTCACCGGCGCCCTGGTGGCCCTGCCCCAGGGGGTGGCCTTCGCCACCATCGCCGGCATGCCGCCGGAATACGGCCTCTACGCCGGCATGATCCCGGCGGTCATCGCCGCCCTGTTCGGCTCGTCCTGGCATCTGGTCTCGGGCCCCACCACGGCGGCCTCCATCGTGCTCTTCTCGGTGCTGTCGCCCCACGCCGAACCGGGTAGCGCCCAGTACGTGGGCATGGCCCTGACCCTGACCTTCCTGGTGGGGATGATCCAGATCGGCATGGGCCTGGCCAAGCTGGGCACGCTCATCAATTTCATCTCCCATTCGGTGGTCACCGGTTTCACGGCGGGGGCGGCCATCCTCATCGCCACCAACCAGGTGAAGCATTTCACCGGCCTGGCCATTCCCCGGGGATCGGATTTCACCACCACCTGGGGCATGGCCTTTACCCAGGCGACGGACATCCATCCGGACATCTTCCTGGTGGGGCTGGTGACCCTGCTGCTGGGCATCGGCGTGAAGCGCTGGCTGCCCCGTCTGCCCTACATGATCGTGGCCATGCTGGGGGGCTCTCTGCTGGCGGCCCTGCTGAGCCTGTGGAAGGGGGTGAGCCTGCCCACGGTGGGGGCCCTGCCCGACGGTCTGCCGCCCCTGTCCGTCCCCAAACTGGACGGCGAGAGCATCCGCGCCGTGGCTTCCGGAGTGGTGGCGGTGACCTTGCTGGCCCTCACCGAGGCGGTGTCCATCGCCCGGGCCCTGGCAGCCCGTTCCGGCCAGCACGTGGACGGCAACCAGGAGTTCGTCGGCCAGGGGCTGTCCAACCTGTTCGGCAGCTTCTTTTCCGGTTACGTGGCCACCGGCTCCTTCAACCGCAGCGGGGTGAACTTCGCCGCCGGGGCCAAGACGCCCATCGCCGCCATGCTGGCCGGGGGGTTCCTGCTGGTGCTGGTGCTGTTCGTGGCCCCCTGGGCCCAGTATCTGCCCAACGCCGCCATGGCCGGCATTCTTTTCCTGGTGGCCTGGGGTCTCATCGATTTCGAGGAGATCGCCCACGTGCTCAAGTCCAGCCGGGCGGAATCGGCCATCCTGCTGTCCACCTTTGCCGCCACCCTGTTCCTGACCCTGGAAGAGGCCATCATCATCGGCGTGCTGCTGTCCCTGTCCCTCTACCTGTCGCGCACCTCCAAACCCCAGGTGCGGGTGCGCACCCCGGATCCCCACAGCGCCCGGCACAAGTTCACCGACGCGGCCAACGCGCCGGAGTGCCCGCAACTGCGCTTCGTGCGCATCGACGGTTCCCTGTTCTTCGGTGCCACGGCCCACATCCGCGAGAGCCTGGCCGCCCAGGATCAGGCCCATCCGGGCCAGAAGCACGTGGCGGTGGTGGCCCACGGCATCAACTTCATCGACCTGGCCGGCGCCCACTACCTGGCCGAGGAAGCCCAGCAGCGGCGGGCCGCTGGCGGTGGCCTCTATTTCATCCGCATCAAGGACACGGTCCAGGAACAACTGGCGGTGAGCGGCGCCCTGAAAGTCATCGGCGGCAACAATCTGTTCGATTCCAAGACCGAGGCCATTGCGGAAATCTACCGCCGCCTGGATCCGGCGGTCTGCCGGCACTGTGCGGCACGGATCTTCCGGGAGTGCGGCCAGGCAGAAGCGCCCACCGAAGAAGAAAGGCCATTGGTTGCCACCTAGCGGCCTGGGCAGACGCAGTTCTGCCCGCCCCCTGACGGGGCCTTCCGCCCGCGCGCGCCGAAGCTTCTTCCACACAAGCACTTTCTTATGCAGCATCGCCCAGGCAATAAACCAGCCTCGTTACGCTGCTTGCCCTGGCCTCCTCCCTGTTGCTGTTCATCGGCCATTCCTCCTGCGGCGCCATCAAGGCCGCCAGCGGTGACTACGCGGGCCTGGAGCCGGCCATCGTCAAGGAACTGGACACCATCCGCATCGACAAGGGCGTGGCCAATATCGACGGCGTCACCCGCAACGTGCACAACCAGGTGGCGGATGCACTGGCGGATTTCGCCGACAAGGTGAAGGAAGGCCACCTGCTGGTGGTGGGCGCGGTCTATGACTTCAACAATGATATGAAGCAGGGGGCCGGCAAGCTCAAAGTCATCGACGTGAACGGCGAAAGCGATCCGGCCCGCATCAAGCTGCTGCTGGCCGGCGACGAAAGCAAACACGGCGCCTACTGAGCGCCGTGTTTGACCGTTCCCCGGGGCCACCCCCGGGGAGGGGTGGGGCTCAGTGCAGCTTCTTGATCCCCAGCACCCCCAGCACGTACTTCTCGTAGATGGGTTCGGTGGTGCCCTTCTTCATCTTGCGCAGGAAGTACTTCTCGAAGGCCACCTTGGCCAGGTGAACCCACTTGCCTTCCTTGAACCAGTTCACGTTGCGCGGCGGGATCTGGGGCAGGGCCACGAAGGCGGCGCCGGTGTCGCCGAAGTCGGCCAGGCAGACAGCGTTCCAGGTGGCCTTCTGGTCGGGCTCCTTGCCGTCCAGCACGGCGCGGATGTTGTGGGCGGCGGCGGTGACCATGGTCTCGATCATGTAGCCGGTCTTGGGGGTGCCGGTGGGCACCGGGGTCGCCTCCACCGGCGGGATGGCCACGCACACGCCCACCGAATAGATGTTGGGGAACTTGGGATTGCGCTGGTAGGGATCGGCCACGATGAAGCCCCGGGGGTTGGTCAGACCCTCGATGCCGAACACGGCATCGATGCCCTTGAAGGCGGGCAGCATCATCGAATACTTGAAGGGCAGTTCGTGTTCCTTCTTCACGGTGCCGTCGTCGTGGTGCTCGGCGACGAACATCTTGCCGTCCTCCACCTTGGTGACCTTGGCATTGCAGATCCACTTGATGTGCCGGTGGCGCATGGCGGCTTCCATGAGTCCCTTGGAATCGCCCACACCCCCCAGGCCCAGGTGGCCGATGTAGGGTTCGGCGGTGACGAAGGTCATGGGCACCTTGCTGCGGATGCGCCGTTTGCGCAGGTCCGTGTCCATGATCATGGCGAACTCGTAGGCCGGGCCGTAGCAGGAAGCCCCCTGGACCGCGCCCACCACGATGGGGCCCGGTTCCTTGACGAACTTGTCCCAGGCCATGCCCGCGTCCACTGCGTGGTCCACATGGCACACCGACTGGGTGAAGCCGTTGGGGCCCAGGCCGGTCACCTCGTCGAAGGCCAGTTTGGGGCCGGTGGCGATGATCAGGTAGTCATAGCTGATGAGACGGCCGTCCAGCAGTTCGATTTCGTTGGACTCGGGACGGACCCGCTTGGCGCCCACGGGGATGAAGTCGATGCCCTTCTTTTCCAGGTAGGGGGCCACGGGCAGGGTAATGTCTTCCTTGCTGCGCCAGTTCACGGCGACCCAGGGGTTGGAGGGGGTGAACTGGAAGAACGCATGGTTGGAAAT
The DNA here is from genome assembly GCA_020723405.1 of Thiobacillus denitrificans. Classification (GTDB taxonomy): domain Bacteria; phylum Pseudomonadota; class Gammaproteobacteria; order Burkholderiales; family Thiobacillaceae; genus PFJX01. The sequence goes on from DYIY01000005.1 coordinate 57,076, forward strand.
GACGGTGACCTTGTCCTGGGGCCGCGCCTGTTCGCGCATCTCGTAGGCCATGGTCATGCCGCCGATGCCGGCGCCGAGTACGACGATTTGAGCCATCTTGTGTGTTCCTTATCGGTGTGTGTTCTGGGTGTTGGGTGCGGGCGGAATTACCAGACGAAGATGCGGGCCATGGCGTCCAGTCCTTCCTGGACGATCTTCTGCAGGTCTTCGGGGCAGTCTTCCCGTTCCATGGCGAAGGTGGTGTAGGCGGACAGGCTCTTGAGGGCGCAGGCCACCCGGGCCACCTCGTCGGCCAGTTCCGGGCTGATGTTCACGCCGGGCTGCAACTGCCAGTTCTTCTTCTCGGGCATGGGGTACTCCTTCCGGGTTGTGGGGATGGAGCTATCGCAACCTCCGTGCCAGCACCAGGGTTCCGCTGCCAGCGCGGCCTTCCCGGCAATTGGTGAGACATCGGGATAAAGACATGACATTGATGTCATGACACAGAAGTCATGACATTGATAGCATCCGTCCTGACACCACTGTCTCCCCCAACCCATGCCCCAGGTCAAACTCCAAGACATGCTCGAAGCCCACGACCAGCCCTTCGTAGTCATCGACGAGCAGTACCGCATCGTGGCCGCCAACCAACGCTATTGCCAGATTTACGACCTGCCCCTGGAACGCATCCTCAAGCGCCACTGCCACGAGATCTCCCATCATTCCGCCAAGCCCTGCCATGAGAACGGTGAGGAATGCCCCCATCTGGCCCTGTTCCGCGACGGTCAGGGCAGCGTGGTGCTGCACACCCATTTCCACGGCGACGGCACACCCCACCGGACCCGCATCCGGGGCCATGCCATCCGGGGCCAGGGCGGCCGCCTGTACCTGGGGGAGATCCTCTATCCTCTCGACGTGGGCGCCGAACTGGGTTGCGAGGAGATGCGCATGGTGGGCCATTCCCCCGCCTTCCTGGCCTGCGTGGACAAACTGGCCAGGGTGGCGGAATGCGAGGCGCCGGTGCTGCTGCTGGGTGAAAGCGGCGTGGGCAAGGAACTGGCCGCCCGCTTCGTGCATGACCGTTCTGCCCGGGCCAGCAAGCCTTTCGTGGCCATCAACTGCGCTGCGGTGCCGGAAAACCTGTTCGAGACCGAGTTGTTCGGCCACGAGAAGGGGGCCTTCACCGGTTGCGCCGGCCAGAAGAAAGGCCTGTTCCAGATGGCCGACGGGGGTACCCTGTTTCTTGACGAGGTGGCGGAGATTCCGCCCCTGCTCCAGGCCAAGTTATTGCGGGTGCTGGAATCCGGCGAGCTCCGCCGGGTGGGGGGCACCCAGCCGGTCCAAGTGGATGTGCGGGTGGTCTCGGCCACCAACCGGGATCTGGCCCGGCGGGTCGAAGACAAGCGCTTCAGACAAGATCTCTACTACCGTCTGGCAGGCATCGAAGTGGCTCTGCCGCCGTTGCGAGAGCGGCGTGAGGACATCCCTGCCCTGGCCAAGGTGCTGCTGGAGCGCATGCCCCGACCCGGTCAGCTACCGTGCCACCTGGACCGGAGTGCGGCCCAGGCCCTGAAGCGCTATGGGTTTCCCGGCAACGTGCGGGAACTGCGCAACCTTCTGCAACGGGCTACCGTGCAATGCCAGGGCGGCGTCATTCGCGCCGCCGATCTGGGTCTGGATGAGGAAAGCAACACCCGGCCATCAGCAGCCGCTGCCCGCAGTCCACAACTGGAGATCGACTCCCCCAAGTGCCTTACCGACGTGGAACGGGAACACATCCGTGGCCTACTGTCCCTGCACGGTGGCCACCGACGCACCGTGGCGGAGTTGCTGGGGGTCACTGAACGGACCCTGTACCGGAAGATCAAGCTATATCAACTGGGCTAATTGAGCACAAAACCACTTCCTCAGCCTGCAGCCTTCACCGTTTTTTAACCTTCCCTTTACCTGCAGCAAACGGCACATCGAACAGCATGGTTCCCCGACCCTGCCCAGCCCGACACCATGTCCCTTCCCACCGCTGATCGGCTGCCCGAATGGGCCCGACCCTTCGTGCCCTTCCTATCCTGGTTTCCCCTGGTCAACCGAGAGACCACTAAACCCGACTTCACGGCCGGCCTCATCGGCGCCCTGGTGGCCCAATCCCAGGGAGTGGCCTTCGCCACCATCGCCGACATGCCGCCGGAATTGGGCCTATACGCGGACATGACCTCGGCTGTTGTCGCCGCCCTGTTCGGGGATCCTCCTGGCACCTAGTCTCCGGTCCCACCACGGCGGCCTCCATCTTGTTGTTCTCGGTGCTCTCACCCCACGCGGAACAGGGTAGCGCCCAGTACGTCAACATGGCCCTGACCCTAACCTTACTGGTGGGCCACATCCAGATCGTCATGGGCCTGGCCCGCCTGGGCACTCTGGTCAACTTCATTTCCCATTCGGTAGTGACCGGCTCACCGCCGGTGCTGCGATTCTCATTGCCACCAACCAGGTGAAGCATTTCACTGGCCTGACCATCCCCGGAGCGCGGATTTCGCCCCATTGATGCTCGTAGAGGACCAGTAGTCCTTCCCGGCCGAGTAGGTATTGGGTTCCCAGGGCCGCCAGGGGTGTAGGCCTCGGCATAAGGCGCACCGACCTTCCAGAATCGGGCCCAGACCTCCAGCCCAGTTTCCCTACCCAGGCGCCTTCATGGCTGGCGTCACTACAGACGACCATCACGTTGTAGGACCAATGGCTGGATATGAGTGACTCGATGGCCGTCTGTTCCTCTGCGGAGGTGATGGTGGCGAGCCGGCTCGGATTGCACACTTAGCTCATGGACGCAGCCGCGACATTCGCTACCCCCACTGCAAGTAGGTTTCCACGTATTCGTAGATACTGCTACCCAAGGCAACGGAATTCCCGGTCTGGACATGCCAGGGCAACGCCAGCCGGCAGGCTGGGACACCGCCCCTCTGAACCGGAGCATCTTCCCACCCATGACCCACTCCTTGGATATGTGTGGCGTATCCACCCACAGACGTCCTACGAGGGCGGCCGCCCCCGCCTCAACCCGGATTGCCGCCCGCTTCCAGCCAAGCCCGGAATTCCCCGGCGGGCAGGGGCGGGCTGTAGAAATAGCCCTGGGCCACCGGGCAACCCAGTTCCATGAGGATGTCCCGCTGGGCGGCGCTTTCCACCCCCTCCGCCACCACCCCCAGCCCCAGGCTGTGGCCCAGGGCGATGATGGAGCCGGCCAGGGTCCGATCCTCGGCCTGGCTGACCAGATCCCGGACGAAGCTCTGATCGATCTTCAGTACGCTGATGGGGAGCCGGCGCAGATATCCCAGACTGGAATAGCCGGTGCCGAAATCGTCAATGGCCAGCCCCAGTCCCAGGTCCTCGATGGCCATCAGGTTGGTCAGCACCTGGCTGGCTGCCTCCAGCAGGGTGGACTCGGTCAGTTCCAGTTCCAGGTCGGTGGGTCCCAGACCATGGCTGGACATCAGTTCCCGCAGCATCACGGGTAGGCCCGGGTCGCGGAAATTGCGCGGCGACAGGTTCACCGCCACCTTCACCGTGGCCAGCCCCTGGCGGCGCCACTCGGCCAGTTGCGCTGCCACGTCGGCGAGCACCCGACGGCACAGGGCATGGATGAGGTCGGTGGTCTCCGCCACCGGGATGAACCGCCCAGGAGTGATGAGGCCATGCTGGGGATGCCGCCAGCGCACCAGGGCCTCAGCGCCCACCAGACGGTTGTCGGCCAGGGCGATCTTGGGTTGGTAGTAGACGACCAGTTGGCCGGCGTCGATGGCGTGCTTCAGTTCGGTTTCCAGGACCAGTTTCTCGAAGGTGGCCACGTTCATTTCCCGGTTGTAGAACACCAGGGTGTTGCGGCCCTCCTGCTTGGCCCGGTAGAGGGCGGCGTCGGCGTTCTTGAGCAGTTCGCCCATGTCGCCGCCATCCTGGGGAAAGAGGGCGATTCCCACGGAAGTGGACAGGCTGAGACTGTGGCTTTCCACCTGGTAGGGCTGGCGGAGGGCAGCCAGGATCTTTTCCGCCACTTCGCCCGCCCCATGCTGGTCGGTGCCGGTGAGCAGCAGCACGAACTCGTCGCCCCCCAGCCGGCTCACCGTGTCGGCTTCCCGCACCAGGGATTCCAGGCGATGCCCGGCCTCGATCAACATGGCGTCACCGGCGGCATGGCCCAGGGAGTCGTTCACTTCCTTGAAGCGATCCAGATCCAGGAACAGGACCGCCGCCGATTCCCGGCGCCGCTGGGCCAGGGCCAGAGCCAGACGGGCCCGCTCCATGAGCAGGGCCCGGTTGGGCAGGCTGGTCAAGGCGTCATGGTAGGCCAGGTGCTCGATGCGTTCCTCGGCCTGCCTGCGGGTTTCCAGTTCCGCTTCCAGCTCCGCCTTTTGGCGGTCCAGGGTGGCCACCATCTCGTTGAAGGAACGGGTGAGGTGGCCGGTCTCGTCCTTGCTCACCACAGGCAACAAGCGTTCCTCTCCCCGCTTGCCCGCCAGGTCGTCCATATGCCGGGTAAGGGTCAGCATGGGGCTCAGCAGACGGCCCATGAGGGCATGCACCAGCAGCACACTGGCCAACATGCCCAGCAGGACCAGGAGCAGCATGCGCGACTGGAAGGCCCGCACGGGGGCCAGGGCCTCTTCCACGGGATAGTTGACCGCCAGCACCCAGTCCTTGCCCGTCAGCCGGGTGAAGCTGGCATACATGTGCAGGCCGTAGGTGTTGACGGTTTCCATGGTGCCCTGGAAACCGGCGATGGCCGCGTCGTAAGCCTGGTTTCCCCCCTGCGGGAAGGGTTTGAAGATGCGGCTGCGGTCCGGGTGCATGACCATGATCCGCTGGCCTGTGGTCAGGTAGAAGTAGCCGCCCTTGCCGATCCTGCGTTCGGAGAGTTTGCCCAGGAAGTTGTCGCCCATCAGGTCCAGGCTGGCCGCCAGGATGGCCAGCAACCGGCCCTCATCGTCCAGGATGGGGGCGGTCATCATGATCACCGGGTGCTTGTGGGGCTGGGAGGAGGTGTAGGGATCGGAGATGTAGGGCCGGTTGCCGGCCAGGGTGTTGCGGATGTACTCCCGGAAGGAGAAATCCTTGCCCCGCCGCTCCGGGGCAAAGGGGGATTCCACGAAGATCCGGCCCTCGCGGCTGAAGATGAACACCTTGTTGTCGAACACCTCATGCAGATCCGCCCGCCCGTCCAGCAGGGCCTGGGCCCGGTCCGGGTCCGCCAGGGCTTGCCGGGGCAGGGATCGGGCGGCAGCCGTCAGCAGCAGATGAGCCGTCTCCAGCCGGGTATCCAGAGACTCCGCCGCCGTCCTGAGCATGGCGTACTGGGTGCGGAAAATCTCTGCCACGAGGGCATCGCGGAAGCGTTCCACCACGAAAAAGGCGGTGGCCGCCAGCAGGACTGCCAGTAACGCGCTGACCGTGAGGCTGAGTTTGGTCTTGATGTTCAAGGCCATGTGCCGGGACGCTCTTGGGTAAAGACAGCGGGTCCAGATGTTACCCCCATAGTGATTCCGGGCATGGTCTGGCCTCTACGGCACAAACGTACCAGGGGCATGTCCGATTCCGTTCTCCGCTATCGCCGTAACCCGCGCCACAATGGCGTTTTTGCCCCTCTGCCGCCCATGGACCGCACACTCCGCTACTTCCGCACGCTCAGCTCGGGGAAGATCACGCTCTGGTGCTACCTCATCTGGTGGGGGGTCACCGTGTACTTCCGCTTCGATCCCACTCCGGCCATCTGGCTCAATGCCCTGGGCATCAGCGCGGTGATCGGCGTGGCCCTCAAGCTGTCGGTGGGCGGTGCGGGCGGGGCCAAGGCCGATCCCTGGGTGACCTTCCGGCTGTTCTGGATGCCCTTCGCGGTGTCCAGCTTTTCCTCCCTGATCAAGGGCCACGGCTACGTGCTGATCTTTCCTGCCGATCTCCGGGAACTGGCGGTGTCCTGCGCCGCCTGCGCTCTGTTCCTGGCTGTCGTGGTCCTGCTCAAGCGGCTGTCCCCGCCGGGCGCCGCCTGAACGTCCCGCCTCAGAGGGGCTTGGCGGAATACTCCACGGCCAGCCTGTGCACCTGGCCCGGGGCCACGCTGACCACGTTCTCCAAAGCGTTGGCCGATTCCACGCAGACCATGCGCCGCCAGCCTTCCGGGCCGAAGTCGCCCATCTTGTCGGCCTTCTCCGTCCACGGCGTCCACACCACGGTGGAGCGGGAGCTGGACTTGGCCACCACGATGCGCCGCCGCAGGCGCCGGTCCACGATCTCGCAGGTGGCCTCGGTGTCCAGGTAGACCCGGTCCACCTCGCCGGCGCAACGGATGGCGCCGGCCTGGACGTGGCGGTTGCCGCCGTCCACCTTGTCCACGAAGGCGCTGCCTTCCAGGCCGGTGATCTCGATGTCGGCGATGTCGCCGATCTGGAAGTAGGTGTGCAGGGCCTCGCCCACGGTCACCGGGGTGCTGCCCAGGTTGTGGGTGGCCAGATCCAGCGTCAGGCTGGCGCCTACGGTGACGGTGAGTTCCAGGCGGGTGGCGTGGGGCCACTGGGCCTTGCTCTGCTCGGTCTCGCCGATGGCCAGGGTGATCCGGGTCTCGCCGCCGGGCAGGGCCTGGCTGGCGACCACGTCCCATAGGGTGGTGCGGGCGAAGCCGTGGGCCGGGTAGCCGCTTTCCGTGGCGTGGGGGCCGAACCAGGGCCAACACACCGGCACGCCGCCGCGGATGGACTTGCCCGGGGCGAATTTGGCGTAGTCGGACAGCCAGACCACCGGCTCGGCCTGGTCCTTGGGCCGGAAGGTGGTGACGTGGGCGCCCTGGAGGCACAGGTAGGCGGTGCCCAGGGCGTTGTCGATTTCAGCGAACACCAGGCCGCCGGGGCCTTCGATGAACTTGAGCTGGTCGGCGAGGGCAAAGCGGGTGTTGAGGTCGGCGAGGGTCATGCCGGTGCTCCTTGTTATGAGTTGAGAGGAGGCCGCTAGGCGGCGAAGAATACGATCCAGTTGAGGGCGATCATGGCCACGCACAGCAGGGCGAAGATGGCCCCCGCCCGGCCCCGGCCCAGCTTCACGTAGAAGGCGAAGTAGAGGACCGTGGCGATGAAGTTGAAGGGCAACCAGGCCAGGGCCTTGGTCCAGGGGTCGGCCACGGCGTGGCCCATCTGGGCCAGCATGCCCCACAGGTAGAGGGCGTTGACGCCGATGGCGACGAACAGGAACAGGGGCCAGCTGACGAAGCGGGCGGCCGTGCCCCCGGCCGAGTCGGCTTCGGGGGAGGCTTCATCCCGGCCCTCCGCGAGTTCGGCGGACTCTGATTCGGCGCGATCGGCCATCAGCCCTTGCGTTCCACCTGGGATACGTCGCGCACCGCGCCGTTGGCCGCCGAGGTGGTCATGGCGGCATAGGCGCGCAGGGCGGCGGACACCGGGCGGTTGCGGCCCACCGGCTGCCAGGCTTCGGCGCCCCGCGCTTCCATGGCCTGGCGTCGTTGGGCCAGGGTGGCGTCATCCACGGCCACGCGAATGATCCGCTTGGGGATGTCGATCTCGATGGTATCCCCCTCCTCCACCAGGCCGATGGTGCCGCCTTCCGCCGCCTCCGGGGAGACGTGGCCGATGGACAGGCCCGAGGTGCCGCCGGAGAAGCGGCCGTCGGTGATGAGGGCGCAGGCCTTGCCCAGGCCCTTGGACTTGAGATAGCTGGTGGGATAGAGCATCTCCTGCATGCCCGGGCCGCCCCGGGGGCCTTCGTAGCGGATGATGACCACGTCGCCGGCCTGGACGCGATCAGCCAGGATGGCTTCCACCGCCGCGTCCTGGCTCTCGAAGAGGCGCGCCGGGCCCGTGAAGCTGAGGTTGCTGGCGTCCACCCCGGCGGTCTTCACGATGCAGCCGTCCAGGGCCAGGTTGCCGTAGAGCACGGCCAGGCCGCCGTCCTGGGAATAGGCGTGGGACTTGTCGCGGATGCAGCCGGTGCCCCGGTCCAGATCCAGTTCCGGATAGCGGCGGTCCTGGCTGAAGGCCACCTGGGTGGGCACGCCCCCGGGGGCCGCCTTGAAGAATTCGAACACCGACAGGTCGTGGGCCTGCATCACGTCCCACACCTGCAGGGCACCGCCCAGGGTCTTGCTGTGCACGGTATGGCAGTTGCGATGCAGCAGACCGGCCCGGTCCAGTTCCCCCAGGATGGCCAGCACGCCCCCGGCCCGGTGCACGTCTTCCATGTGGTAGAGCTGGGTGGACGGCGCCACCTTGGCCAGGTGGGGCACCTTGCGGGACAGCCGGTCGATGTCCTTCATGGTGAAGTCCACCCCCGCCTCCCGGGCCGCCGCCAGCAGGTGCAGCACGGTGTTGGTGGAACCGCCCATGGCGATGTCCAGGCACATGGCGTTCTCGAAGGCCTCGAAGGTGGCGATGGCCCGGGGCAGGACCGACTCGTCATTCTTCTCGTAGTAACGGCGGGCCAACTCCACGCTCAACCGTCCGGCCCGCAGGAACAGATCCTTGCGGTCGGCGTGGGTGGCCAGCAGGGAACCGTTGCCCGGCAGGGACAGGCCCAGGGCCTCGGTGAGGCAGTTCATGGAATTGGCCGTGAACATGCCGGAGCAGGAGCCGCAGGTGGGGCAGGCGGAGCGTTCCATGTCCGCCACCTCCTGGTCCGAGTTCTTGCTGTCGGCCGCCTCGATCATGGCGTCGATCAGGTCCACGTGGCGGATCTGCCCGTGCCACTGCACCTTGCCCGCTTCCATGGGGCCGCCGGAGACGAACACCGCCGGGATGTTGAGGCGCAGGGCGGCCATGAGCATGCCCGGGGTGATCTTGTCGCAGTTGGAGATGCACACCATGGCGTCGGCGCAATGGGCGTTCACCATGTATTCCACGGAATCGGCGATCAGGTCCCGGCTGGGCAGGGAATAGAGCATGCCGCCGTGGCCCATGGCGATGCCGTCATCCACGGCGATGGTGTTGAATTCCTTGGCGATGCCCCCGGCCGCCTCGATCTCCCGGGCCACCATCTGGCCCAGGTCCTTCAGGTGCACGTGGCCGGGCACGAACTGGGTGAAGGAGTTGACCACGGCCACGATGGGCTTGCCGAAATCCCCATCCTTCATGCCGGTGGCCCGCCACAGGGCGCGGGCCCCGGCCATGTTGCGGCCGTGGGTGGAGGTGCGGGAACGGTAATCGGGCATGGCTGACAATCTCGGCTGGCTATAATCCCGGGCATTTTAGCCCAGCGCGCCCGCCATGCTCGTCCATCCCCAATTCGATCCCGTGGCCCTGGCCATCGGCCCCCTGGCCGTGCGCTGGTACGGGCTCATGTACGTGTGCGCCTTTGCCGCCTTCATGCTGCTGGGCCTGCGCCGCACAAAAACCCGACCCGACCAGGGCTGGACCCGGGAAGAACTGGACGACCTGATGTTCTGGGGCGTCATCGGCGTGGTGGTGGGCGGCCGCCTGGGCCAGGTGTTGTTCTACGAACCGGCCCACTATCTGGCCAACCCCCTGGAAATCCTGGCCGTGTGGCACGGCGGCATGGCCTTCCACGGCGGCCTCATCGGCGTCTTGCTGGTCCTGGCCCGCCATGCCCGCAAGTTCGGCCGCAGCTTCCTGGAAGTGGGCGACTTCGTCGGTCCCCTGGTGCCCCTGGGCCTCCTGTTCGGGCGCATCGGCAACTTCATCAACGGCGAACTGTGGGGCCGCCCCGCCGACCCCAGCCTGCCCTGGGCCATGGTCTTCCCCCAGGCCGGCGACGGCGTGGCCCGCCACCCCTCCCAGCTTTACCAGGCCAGCCTCGAAGGCCTGGCCCTGTTCGTCATCCTCTGGCTCTACACCAGCCGGCCCCGTCCGGTGGGCGCCGCCTCGGGCCTGTTCCTGCTGGGCTACGGCAGCTTCCGCTTCATCGCCGAATACTTCCGCGACCCGGACGCCGGCATCTTCGGCAAATCCGACGTGATCAGCATGGGCCAGTGGCTGTCGCTGCCCATGATCGTCCTGGGGCTCTGGCTGTTCACCCGGGCCCGGCAAAGGGCCCCCGGCTAGGAGCCCGTTGGGGTTTTCGCTATACTCCCGGGCCTGTTCAAGGGCCGATAGCTCAGCTGGGAGAGCGCCGCGTTCGCAATGCGGAGGTCGGGAGTTCGATCCTCCTTCGGTCCACCACTCTTCAGAAAACCAACCGTTCTCGGTTGGTTTTTTTTCGCCCCTTTCCCCAGTGCTGGCGCGGGTTCTGGCCTTGCTGCGACGGACGCCACCGTCCCCAATGACCCAATTTCGGGCGGTTTTCCGTTCTCTGTTCCCGCCCATTCTCTGTTTCTGCGAAGGACGCCGCCGCACCCTCTCCTGCATTTACGCGGGTTTCCGGCTGCATGTTCGTCAGGAAAACCGCCTTCACGCGGGCGACCCGGCAGGTAGGGGCTTACTCGTTAGTGATAGGTCTGACGTCCCATTCGATTGCATACCCTGGCTTGTAGGCAGCTTGGCTGGTCAATTGGAGCGCCTCCCTCAAATGGGTAGCAAACAGACTGTCGTGAGTCTCGATATGGTCGACAGCGCGATTGATCGCGTTTCGGAAGGCATCTCGCACGTTCTTCTTCTTGTCGCCAAGTTTTCTCGGTTTTCCTCCTTTGCCGACCGCCCCAGTAATAGCTGCAACGATCTGCTCCATCTCGTCGTTGATTGCCTCCAGCAATGTCTCATCGCCCTCGCTCTCAGCATCCGCCTTTTCTACCAAAAGCTCCTTGAATCGCGCTTTGTACTGCGCGACGGCTTTCGGGTCAGCAACAACGCCAGCGTCAGTTAGAAGCGGGCCATCAGAAATCGAAAATCCCTCTTCGATGTCTTCTGGCGCAACAGCAATACTGGTCATTGAGTTCATGGAACCAGCGGCGCAGGCAAACATGACTTCGGAAATAGACGACTCCCGGTCAGGGTAGGCTAAGAGAATGTTGATGTACTCCGCCCCCTTGTCCACTCCCTTGAGCGCAAATCCTTTCCGGCCTTGAAATCGCGCAGTCCAGACGTCGCCCCATTTTCTGAAGTAGTTTTCGGGCTCAGTAATAATAGTCGTCACCGATGGAACCGAGATTGTTGAGCCTGATTCGTAAGCTGTACGTAGCAAGCAGTCGCCGGGGAGAGTTCGCTTCACAATGGCGGTCACATTTCTCTGGATCATTAATTCCATCGCTCCAGAAACTTCAGCGCCATGTCGCCGATAAAGGTCGAAGATTTTTTGTGCTGCCTGCGTCGGTGATTCATCAAGGGCTCGGAACGCTCGGGTCACCTCACTGAATCGGCTGATGAATTCTCCGAGATCGGTCATGTCGCGGACTTGATTGGCGCGCTCAAGGTAAGCCGCAGCCAGAATCTTGTCTTCATCCTTGTCGCGGCTTTGGGTGAAGACATCTACTGCGTAGGCATCGAGAGGATCGTATTGCTCGGCCTTTGCTGCGATGATTGCATAGCGCCGATCAATGCATTGTGAGCACCCCCCACAATGTGTGCACCCCTTGGGCATTTCCCATGTATGGGCACAGCTCCTCGATTCGCCGATCATCTCCTGGCAACCTGCCTTCATGATCGACTCGACGATCTCGGCCTTCGTTTTCCAGAAAAAGGGGTTGTCGACCCTGAAAGGCTCCCCTGCTACCAAGGAAAGAATTCGCTGAAACCCTCGCATTACCACCGGATGTGTTGTGCGAGTGGCGCGTCCTCCCACTACTTGGGCACGTACCGGAAGATTCAGACTGACGACGCCGTTCTCATAGAAACGAACGCCCGTTAGCCCCAGCATCTTTGCAATAGTTGCGCCCAACGACACAAAGAGGAACGAACGCGTGCGTTGAGTGTATTCGCGGTTCAGATTCTTGCTTTTATGAACGCGAATGGTGATGTGGCGGGGTGCGTTGGCACCTGCTTTCGCTCGGAGCTTCTCCTCCAACGTCCGATAGCGGGTGTTGGTTTTCGATGTCGATTTATGAGTGACGAGAACAATCTTGTTCTTCTGCGTTACCGATTCTTCAATCGCGCCTGCCAGAGAATCAAGCCCGCCAGAGAACATAACGATCTGCTGTGGGTTGCCGTAATACTCACGTTCATCGTTGAAGCCAAGGTACTCCTGCACCGGGCGACTTTTCTCGAGGCGCACAAAGTCGAACGTGTAGTTGTCATCGGAGAGAAAGTTCAGTGTTGAACACAGCGCCTCGGTGACCTCTGTGCTGCGCCAGAGGTCAAGCTGTCGCACCGGTATGACGAAATGAAGATCACGCCGCCACCCGTTACCGAATCTGTCGACGTCGTCTGCCGCGCGCTTGATTGCTTGGTCTGCGCAATAGACGTAGGTCGCGATTTCCATCAGATCGTGAAATGCTGGAGGTATCCCCTTGAACATTCGTGAGTGGATGTCCTCGACGCGAAGCGTGATGTTGCCTTGGCCATTTTGCCCACTCAGCCTTAATCGAAGATCGCGCTTGGCATCTTCAACGACCCCTTCCTTCGTTGCGTCGCCGCAGAATACATACCGCTTATCCTTCATTGCAGCGCGCCCCCACTCTCAGCTCATCCGTTATTTTCTTCAGCGCGTAGCTGGCAAAGCCATCGGATGTTTTCCGAGAAATATCACCGTTGCCCTTGTACCGATGCTTTGAAAACCAGTCCGTCGAGTAGTCCTCAACAATCAAGGACGCCTCACGGCAGTGCGTTTCAAGCGCAGAAACAAACTGCGCCACTTGGTTCTGTGTCGTAAACCGCATTCCTTCCCCGACATGAGTGTCCAAGGTCTTGCTCAGGAAGTAGTTCAGACTTTCGTGAGTCAGCCTGGCGAAAAACCTGCGCGACAAGTGTCCGAATTCAGCCTCTTTCCCCAGGGTGGCCAGTCCGGCCTTGAGGGTGTCCGGGTCGTAGAACAATGAGGCCACCTTGTTGGTCATGATGTCGTTAACTGCACCGATCAATGCACGATTTGCCACTTCGCCCAGGTCTGAACGCTCAATGGATGAATAGGCACGACGATCCAGTGCCTCGGAAATTGCCGTAGTCAGATCCACGAGCGTGGCATCGGATGGCAAGGAAAGTCCGACTGTCCGAAGATGCGCCAGTAGGTCAGGCTTTTTGGCAGCGATGCCAAGCTGGGTCATTAGCCAGGCAGCTTCGGTGAAGCCCTTGTCGTTCAACACAAAGGAAAAAGCATTCCCTGCCGCAACGATGGTGGCATTTGCGACTTCTGCGACATCGGCCCCTGACACGATGAGGCCAACGACGTCCCTCCAGGCCTTCGTTCTTGGCAGGACTCCAAGCCGGATATGCCCCATGAAGCGATCTCCCCTTTCCTTGCCTCAGGGCATCGTCGTCACTCTGTGCGCTTGATGACAACGATGCTGCGCGCTTTTCTGTCTTCTTTCTTCAAATACCCCTTGCGTACCAACTGCGCGATCTGTTCATGGGCGCTGGCGTGGCTGATGCCGAGCGCCTCGGCCAGTTCCTTGACGGTGGGCGGCAAGCCCGTGCTATCGAGGATTTGGCAGATCGCTCTCAGCGTTCTTGCCTGCGGCTCCGTAATGCCTTCGGTTTTTTGCTTGCTCATGGCATTGCTCCTCGCCGATTGCATAAATATATGACCTGATGAACATCAGGTCAATGGAGGCGACCCGAGGAAGAAATTCAATCGCTCGGCTATGAGCCAGAGTCCCTGGGGCAGCTCGCCGCGATGGCGACCAGCAATGCCATCATAAATTTGTTCGTAATCTCGCTCACCCCCACTGATTCGCTCCCAAACGGGATACTCCGACCGCCTTGCGCGCATATTCTTCGTGACGGTCTGATTACTTTACTGGATGCCGAAATGACCGTCGAACAAACTCTCCCCGAACTGATGACCCCCCGCCAGCGGGCGCGTGAGGCCGCAGAAATCATTGCAGCTGCCATTGCCCGCCTGCACTCCACCCGGCCTGCCGACAGCGACATTCCACTTGGCTTCTCGCCACCCGAGCGCGTTCATACAAACCCCTCTACAGAAGGAGTTTGCAAATGAATATCCCGATAACCGGCCCGTCTCTGGCAGCGCAAATTGCCAATCTGCCCAGACTGGCCATGAACGACCTGTGGGCGATTTGGGACAAATATTTCCCGCGCCGCCCACCACACAACAACCGCGCCTACGTCGAAGGTCGCGTTGCCTACAAGATTCAGGAGGAGGCGCTGAATACCAAGCTGGCGGTGCAGACGCAAATGGCCCGCATCGGCGAAGCCCAGTCCAACATCAAAACCCAACGCGGCGTCGAAGTCCAGGTCGTACCCGGCACGGTGCTGGTGCGCGAATTTGACAGCCGTGAGCACCGCGTGACGGCACAGGCTGATGGCACCTTCGAGTACGAGGGCCGCCGTTACAAGAGCTTGTCCGCCGTCGCCCGCCACATCACCGGCACCCAATGGTCTGGGCCGCTGTTCTTCGGAATCATCAAGGGCAAATCGAAGCGAGGTGCGAAATGAGCGCCGTCGTGACCAAAAAGCGCTGCGCCGTCTACACCCGCGTTTCCACGGATGAGCGTCTCGACCAATCCTTCAACTCCCTTGATGCGCAGCGCGAGGCGGGCCAAGCCTACATCGTGAGCCAGCGCGCCGAAGGCTGGATGCCGGTGGGTGACGACTACGACGATGGTGGCTACTCCGGCGGCAACATGGAGCGCCCGGCATTGAAGCGCCTGATGGCCGACATCGCCGCCGACCAGATCGACATCGTGGTGGTCTACAAAATCGACCGCCTGACGCGCAGCCTGACCGACTTTGCCAAGCTGGTGGAAGTGTTCGAGCGGCACAAGGTGTCGTTTGTGTCGGTGACACAGCAGTTCAACACCACCACCTCGATGGGGCGGCTGATGCTCAACATCTTGCTGTCCTTCGCCCAGTTCGAGCGCGAGGTCACGGGCGAGCGCATCCGCGACAAGATCGCAGCCAGCAAGCGCAAGGGCCTGTGGATGGGCGGCTACACCCCCCTGGGCTACGAGGCCAAAGACCGCAAGCTGATCATCGAGGAAAAGGATGCCGAAACCATCAGACGCATTTTTACGCGATTCACCGAGGTGCGCTCGGTCACCGAGATCGTCCGGGAACTCTCTCTCGAAGGGATTACGACCAAGCCCAACCGCCTTAAGAACGGCGGTATGCGCAACGGCACGCCAATGGATAAAAAGTACATCTCCAAGCTGCTGCGCAATCCCATCTACGTCGGTGAAATTCGCCACAAGGACACGATTTTTGCAGGCCAGCACGAGCCGATCATCAGCAGACAACTGTGGGATCGGGTGCAGGCCATCCTGGCTGAGGACGCCCATGATCGGATGGGCAAGACCCAGACACGCCACAAAACCGATGCCTTGCTGCGCGGATTGATGTACGGGCCTGACGGCGGCAAGTATCACATCACCTACAGCAAAAAACCTTCGGGCAAGAAATATCGCTACTACATCCCCAAGGCGGACAAGCAGTACGGCTACCGCAGCAGCGCCACCGGGATGATTCCGGCCGACCAGATCGAGGAGGTGGTGGTGAACCTGCTGGTTGGCGCGCTTCAGTCGCCAGAAAGCATACAGGGCGTCTGGAACACCGTGCGCGACAAATACCCGGAAATCGACGAACCGACAACGGTGCTGGCCATGCGCCGCCTCGGCGATGTCTGGCGGCAACTATTCCCTGCCGAGCAGGTGCGCCTGGTCAATCTGTTGATCGAGCGTGTCCAGTTGCTCTCCGACGGCGTGGACATCATCTGGCGTGAATCCGGATGGCGCGAACTGGCCGGGGAACTGAGTCCGGACACCATCGGTGGCGAACTGCTGGAAATTGAGGTGGCGTCATGAACCGGTCATCCAAAAAGCTGATCGGCGACGGCAAACCCCATGAGCGCCGTCATCCACTGGAGGGCGGTGGCGTGCGTATTACCACCTTCGTGCCATTCCACTTCAAGAAACGGGGCATCAAGAAGGTAATCGTTGCCCCTGATGGTGTCAGCCAGCCGGTTGCGGTCACCGCGTCACCCGTACTCACCCCTGAGCAAGATCAACCTCTGCTCAAAGCACTGGGGCGCGGCATCTACTGGCAGCAACTGCTCGATACCGGGGCGGTGGAATCGACGATGGAAATTGCCGAGCGCGAAGGCATTCACCGCTCCACGATCAACGAAATGCTGCGGCTGGCGCTTCTCGCCCCTGACATCGTCCAGGCCGCTTACGAAGGGATGCTCCCACGGGCGGTGTCGCTGGAAGCCATTCTGCGGGCCACGGTGCCCTTCGACTGGAATGAGCAACGCCGGTTAATCGCATCACTCGGCTAGCGGAGGGCCGAACAAAATATTTTTCCGCTACGCCAAAAGTAGCTGTTGCTACGCCGGATGTAGCGCCTTCCCCGATGAAGGCGTGAAACGGCGTCAACGGCCAGTATAGGACTGGCCACCGCTCACGCCCCAATCCCTGAACGGGAAAGGAGCAAGGCAATGGCCTATTCAATGGCAATGTCCCCAGGCTTCGGTGGCAAACCGGGTCTGAATTCCGGCGTCGGGTTCAACCCGATGTCCTCCCCTCAATCCTCAGCGCTGTCCGAGCGCCGCTTCCTGAGCGAAGCAGAGCTGGCCAGCCGATGGGGCATGTCCCCCAAGACGCTCACGCGCTGGCGCGGGCTTGGCCGGGGCCCGGTCTTCAATAAGTTCTCGAAGAAGGTGGCCTACCCCTTGGACGGCGAGAACGGCGTGCTCGATTACGAGAAACGCCACCTCTACGTCTCGACCTCCGAACGTGTACCGGGTTGAGGAGATGGCCATGAAAGAACTGAACCACTACCCGGCTGACCTCGCCAGCATGACGGTCGCCCAACTGGTGTCCTTGCCGCTTCGTGACTTCATGGAATCCGAAGGCCACGTCGACGAGGCCATCGCCTACCTCAAACAACTGCGCACCAAGCTCGATGCCGCCAAGGCACAACGTTTCGGAGAGCAGGCCCGCACTGCATTGCGCGAATCCGGACGCGATTTCGGCACCGCCCACATCAGCGACGGGCCGCTACACGTCAAGTTCGAGTTGCCCAAGAAGGTGAGCTGGAACCAGTCGATCCTGAAGGAAATGGCTGAGCGCATCGTTTCCTCCGGCGACAAGGTCGAGGACTACATCGACGTCAAGTTGTCGGTGTCCGAGTCTCGGTACACAAACTGGCCGCAGGCGCTGCAACAGCAATTCGCAGCCGCGCGCACTGTCGAGGAAGGCAAGCCGGTTTTGACCCTCACGGTTGATGACGAGACGGAGGGTGCGCAATGAGCCTGCCTTTCATCAACGCGACCGAGCGCCTGGCGCGCAAGCGCAGCATCAAGGTCGGCGTGGCCGGTGTTCCGGGTATCGGCAAGACCTCGCTCATCTGGGCGCTGCCCCACGAGTCGACGCTCCACGTCGAGATCGAGGATGGCGATTTGTCCATCGCCAAATGGCCAGGGGAAGTTTATCGACCGCAGACCTGGGACCAATTTCGCGATCTTGTCGTCGCCATTGCCGGCCCTTCACCAACTGCTGCAGTAGGCCAGCCTTACACCGAGGTTCACTACAAGCGCGTGTGCCAAGAGATCGGCGACCCGGGCCGGATGGCGCGGTACCAGTATGTCGTTTTCGACAGCTTGTCCGCGCTATCCCGCCTGTGCCTGCAGTGGGCCAAGGCACAGCCTCAGGCCACCACCGAGAAGGGCCGCCCGGACATGAGGGCAGCGTATGGCCTGCTGGCCAACGAGATGGTCAATGCCATATCGGTGCTTCAGCACGTCCAGGACAAGCACCTCATCTACATCGTCATCCTCAACGAGAAGGTCGATGACAAGGGGGTCAAGTCCTACGAGCTGCAGCTGGAAGGCAGCAAGACGGCTGCCGAGTTCCCGGGGGTGATCGACATCTTGGTCACCCTGACCTTGCAGCCCAGCCCATCGGGGACCAAGCGGATGTTCGTTACCAACCAGGACAACCCGCTCGGCCTGCCCGCCAAGGATCGCTCCGGACAGCTCGATCCCTTCGAAGAACCCAAGCTCGACCGACTGATCGCCAAGTGCCTCGGCCAGCTCACCCAATAACGCATCAGGAGACTCCAAATGGCTATCGACTTTAACGACGCCCCGCGTCAGAACGACGGTTTCGAACCGATCCCCCAAAACACCCTGCTCAAGGTTCGCGTAACCACCCGCCCCGGTGGGTTTACCGATCCGTCGCAAGGGTGGCACGACGGCACCCCGACCCAGTCGGAGCGCACGTCCTCGATCTACCTCAACTGCGAATACACGGTCGTCGCCGGTGAATACCAGAAGCGCAAATTCTTCGGCCTCATCGGCCTGTGGAGCCCCAAGGGCAACACCTGGCGGGATATGGGCAGGGCCACGATCCGCGCGATGCTCAACAGCGCACGTGGCGTGCATCCGAATGACAACACACCGCAGGCAGCGGCAGTCCGCCGCATCAACGACTTCGGTGATCTAGACGGACTGGTGTTTGCCGTTCAGGTGGCCGTGGAAAAGGATGATCGCGACGAACTGCGCAATGTCGTGAAGCAGGTCATCGAACCCGATCACCCGCAATACCAAGCGGTGATGGCTGGCATTGCCGCGTCAGCAACTTCTCCCACGCCACCTACGCCTACGACTTACGTGCCGCAGGCACCGGCGAGCGCGCCAGCTGCAGCTACACCTTCCGTGCCGGGCAAGCCGGCATGGGCTCAGTAAGGAGGTGACCATGAACACATCGACCCTCACTGCCAGCCACTATGGCGTCGTCCGTTTCGGTGATCTCGATTGCGAAGCAGTCGTGCTCACCACCGGCGAGCGCGGCTATGTCCGCAAGGAACTCGCCAAGCTGCTCGGCTTCCACGAGTCACACAAGGGTGGCCGTTTCACCCGGTTTTTGGCTGAAATCGCGCCTAACTCATTGTCCTTATTGGCTAAATCATCCGGGCCGATTTTGCTGCCGTCTGGGCGTCAGACACAGTTCTTCCCCGCCGGAATCATCGCCGACGTCGCCTCTGCCGTGGTGAACGCTGCCATCACGGGTACGCTGCACCGCGCCCGCCAGGGCATCGTTGGCAACTGTCTGACGATCATGCGCGCACTCGCCACTACCGGCGAGGTCGCTCTGATCGACGAGGCCACCGGCTATCAGCATCACCGCGCTCCTGACGCGCTGCAGGAGCTGATCTCCAAGTTGCTGCGCCAGTCCTGTGCCTCGTGGGAGCGGCGTTTCCATCCTGACTACTACCGCGCCATTTATCGATTGTTCGGCTGGAAGTACCAAGGGCATGAGCAGAACCCACCGCACGTCGTTGGCCAGATCACGCTGCGCTGGGTCTATGGCCCGGTGTTGCCGGATGAGTTGCTGGACGAGATTCGCAACCGCAAGGGTATCTCGCAGAAGCACCACCAGTGGCTGTCCGAGCAGGGGCTGGCGCATCTGGAATCGCAGATTCACGCGGTCACCGCCATCGCGCGCAGTTCGATGAGCTACCCCGACTTCAAGCGCCGCTGCGAGGCCGCCTTCGCTGGTGCAGCCCTGCAATTGGGCCTGCTTCTCGATGATCTCGAGGAGGTGGCGTGAAATGCTGGGTCTGCAAACGACAGGCCCGTGGATTCGGGCACAACGACGGTCGCCACAAAACCGGCGACCCACGGCGCTACCCCATCGATTGGGTGTTCTGCTCGCGCCGTTGCCAGGATGTGTTTCACGCGCTGTATGGCAACTGGCTGCGGGTCAAGGAAGGTCACGTCGACAGCAAGGAGGTCGCCATGATCGATCCGTCTGATGTCGAGCTGGCCGCGATGAAGCAGTGCCTCAAGGCCTTCGGCGAGGCAGCGGGCGAGATCGGATTTGCCAAGCCACTGGGCGACTACTCCGAGGCCGAGGCACTGCGGGTGGTCGATGCCATCGTCACTTGTTACACCGAGGCGATGGTTGAACACCACGAGGAAACGAAGTTTCCGCCGGTGCGCGGTATGACTCCGACCCCCGATCCGATGGCCAGCCCTTTCGCTGACCTGGAGGACGACCTACCGTGGGAGACGAAGCCATGATCGACTTCAACTCCTCATCGAGCATTTCCGGCCAAGTCACCGCCCTGGTCGATGCCGGGATGCAGCAGGCTCGTTCCCTCCAGCCGGAACGCCAGTACCTCGGAGCATCGCGCCTTGGCGTGGCCTGCGAGCGCGCACTGCAGTTCGAGTACGCCAAAGCACCCGTCGACCACGGGCGTGATATCCCCGGGCGGATGCTGCGCATCTTCGAGCGTGGCCACGTCATGGAGGACTGCATGGTCGCGTGGCTGCGGGACGCGGGGTTTAACCTGCGCACCCGCAAGGCCGACGGCGAGCAGTTCGGTTTCTCGGTGGCTGACGACCGCCTGCAGGGGCACATCGACGGCGTCATCGTCGGTGGCCCCGAGGGCTTCGCCTATCCCGCACTCTGGGAATGCAAATGCCTCGGCAACAAGTCGTGGAGCGACCTAGACAAGAAGGGACTGGCGGTTTCCAAGCCCATCTATGCCGCCCAAGTGGCGATCTACCAAGCCTATCTCGAACTGCACGAGCACCCGGCTATCTTCACGGCACTCAACGCCGACACGATGGAGATCTACACCGAGCTCGTGCCTTTTGACGCGACCCTGGCCCAGCGCATGTCGGATCGGGGGGTAAAGGTCATCACGGCAACCGTGGCAGGAGAGCTCCTGCCACGCGCCTTCAATGACCAGACCCACTTCGAATGCCGGATGTGCACATGGCAAGACCGCTGCTGGAGGACAACACCATGAAGCATGTCTATTCACAACCTCCGGTCGTGGAGCCGATGGTCGGCGCACAGCACGCCGCACATGCCTTGAGCCTGCCGCTGCATTTTCTTACCAAGCCCCGCAGCCGCACGTCGAAACGCATCCCGCACTATCGCGTCGGCCAGATGGTTCGCTTTCGGATGTCGGAGCTCACCACTTGGGCGGCGACACAAGGAGGTGCTGCGGATGCTTGATTTCAATGACACCCCACAACCTACCGATACCAGCCGCGAAATCGAACGGGAGGAGTTGCGTGCCGAATTGCTGGTTCGTCTGGAATCGGTGCTGGTCACGATGTTTCCAGCAGGCAAGAAGCGCAAGGGTAAGTTTCTGATCGGGGATGTGCTGGGCAGTCCCGGTGACAGCCTCGAGGTGGTGCTCGATGGCGAGAAAGCGGGGCTGTGGACGGATCGTGCCACGAGCGACGGTGGCGACATCTTTGCGCTGATCGCTGCCTGTATCGGAGCCAACGTCCACTCCGACTTTTCCCGTGTGCTCGGCGAGGCCGCCGATCTGCTCGGGCGCTCGCGGTCGGTGCCCATGCGCAAGGCCAAGAAAGAGGTTCCAGTCGACGACCTTGGCCCGGCCACCGCCAAATGGGATTACCACGACGCCGCTGGCAAGCTGATCGCAGTGGTGTACCGATACGACCCACCCGGCCGCAAGAAGGAGTTCCGGCCGTGGGACGCCAAGCGGCGCAAGATGGCTCCTCCCTCGCCACGCCCTCTCTACAACCAGCCGGGAATGAAGGATGCCGCGCAGGTCGTGTTGGTCGAGGGTGAGAAATGTGCTCAGGCGCTTGTCGATGCGGGTGTCACTGCTACGACGGCTATGCACGGTGCGAACGCCCCAGTGGAGAAAACCGACTGGTCGCCCCTGGCTGGCAAGTCCGTGTTGATCTGGCCTGACCGCGACAAGCCAGGCTGGGAGTACGCGACGCAGGCGGCACAGGCCATTTTGTCAGTAGGCGCAAAGACCTGCCACATCCTGTATCCACCCGAGGAAGCAGCTGATGGATGGGATGCGGCGGACGCCATCGTCGAGGGCTTTGACGTCGCGGCCTTTCTCGTTCATGGGCCGCGCCTGCAGATGCACGACGTCACCGTGGCCGCCGAGCCCGTGGTCAGTAGTGACGAATCGGTCTGGGGTACCGAGGACGCACTGGCCCTGGCATTCACGCGGCGCTACCACCGCGACTGGCGCTATGTTGCGACCTGGGGACGGTGGCTGGTGTGGGATGGCAATCGCTGGCGCACCGAGGACACGCTGGCCGCCACCGATCTGATCCGCAGCGTCTGCCGGCACACGGCTGTGCATGCTGACAACCCGAAAGTGGCTGCCAAGCTCGCCAGCTCAGGCACGGTCAGTGGGGTGGAACGGCTGGCACGAGCAGATCGCAGACACGCTGCCACCAGCGACGAATGGGACGCCGACCCGTGGTTGCTCAATACCCCTGGTGGCGTGGTCGACCTCAAGACAGGCCAGCAGCGCCAGCACGAACGCGCTGACCGCATCACCAAGATCACCACGGCTACGCCCGGAGGCGATTGCCCGACCTGGAGACAGTTCCTCGATGAGGTGACAGGCGGCAACAAGGAGTTGCAGGCCTATCTGCAACGAGTGGTTGGCTATGCGCTCACCGGCTCTACCCGGGAACACGCGCTGTTTTTTCTGTACGGCACAGGTGCGAACGGCAAGTCGGTGTTCGTGAACACACTGGCCACCATCCTCGGCGACTACGCCACCAACGCACCGATGGACACTTTCATGGAAACGCGCACCGACCGGCATCCGACCGATATGGCCGGGCTGCGTGGCGCGCGCTTCGTGGCAGCCATCGAAACCGAACAGGGGCGACGCTGGGCCGAATCGAAGGTCAAGAACCTGACCGGGGGCGACAAGATTTCCGCGCGTTTCATGCGCCAGGACTTCTTCGAGTTCTTCCCGCAGTTCAAGTTGTTCGTCGCGGGTAACCACAAACCGGCCATCCGCAATATCGATGAAGCGATGAAGCGGCGGCTGCACTTGATCCCGTTCACGATCACCGTGCCACCCGAACGCCGCGACAAGCATCTCCAGCAGAAATTGCTGGCAGAGCGTGACGGCATTCTGGCTTGGGCAGTGCAGGGCTGCCTCGACTGGCAGCGTCTTGGGCGGCTCGATCCACCGCAGCAGGTGGTGGATGCCACCGAGGAGTATTTCGAAGCCGAGGATGCACTGGGACGCTGGCTGGAGGAACGTTGTGTGCGCGAGCCCAACGCCAAGTCACTGACAGCCGAACTGTTCAACGACTGGAAACAGTGGGCCGAAGCCGCAGGCGAATTCATTGGTGCGCAACGTCGCTTCTCCGATCTGCTGATCACGCGAGGTCTGGAGAAATGGCGCAACGGGATGGGCGTGCGCGGATTTCAGGGGATCGGCCTCAAAAACCCGCCGACTGCCGCTTACACCCCCTACGCGGACAACTAACCCCCTATGAAAACCATACCGTCTGACGCAGCTGACGCAGTTTGTCGTAACTCTTACGCGTGCGCGTGCGTGCGCGCCTCATGGAAGGTTGCGGCATCCCGTGTCAGCTGCGTCAGACCGAGCGCGAAAAAGGACTGAACACATGAACACGACGATCTTGGCCCTCGACCTGGGCACGACCACTGGGTGGGCACTGCATCACCTGGACGGCAGCATCATCAGCGGCACGGAATGCTTCAAGCCGCAGCGCTTCGAGGGGGGCGGAATGCGCTTCCTCAGGTTCAAGCGTTGGCTCAACGAACTACTGTCAGCAAGCCGCTCGATCAACGCGGTGTATTTCGAAGAGGTGCGGCGACACGCCGGCGTGGATGCCGCGCACGCCTACGGCGGTTTCATGGGCCACCTCACTGCGTGGTGCGAGCACCAGAACATCCCTTATCAGGGGGTGCCGGTCGGCACGATCAAGAAGCACGCGACCGGCAAAGGCAATGCCAGCAAGGACGAGATGATCGTCGCTGCACGGTCACGTGGCCACGATCCCAAGGACGACAACGAAGCCGATGCCCTGGCGTTGCTGCACTGGGCCATCGAGACGCAGGAGGTGTGAAGTGAAGATCCCGGCACAGCAATACCGCTGCCCTCTCGGTCGCCTGCAACCGCAGACCTCCGACCTGGAAGCCATCAAGCAAACCGGCTGGCGTGACCAGCACATCCTCGTGGTGTCCGAGGAGGACACGCGGCTGGATTTCGTCGAGCGTGAATTCGTGCGGCAGATTGGGGAACGCCTGTACGGAGGGAAGCGTCATGGCTGAATGGACAATGGATGATGTGGCAGCCCGCTTTTCCGAAGCGGCAGAGACCGGACGGCGGTTGCCTCCGGTCAGAGTGCGGGGCTACTTCAATGTGTGGCCAGCGTTCGCACGCAAGGAATGGGAAGGCTTCACGGACAAGGACTACGAGTACCGCCCGCTGCCACCAAGCCCCGATGCCATCGACCGGATGCTGGAGGCGATGCGCTGGGTGCAGTGGCTGGAGGAGGAGCAACGTCACCTCGTGTGGATGCGTGCCAAGCAATATGAGTGGAGGGTTATCTGTCGTCGCTTTGGTTGCGAGCGGACGACGGCGTGGAGACGGTGGCAACGGGCATTGCAGATCGTTGCCGAGCGACTCAATGAGCAGACGCATCGCACGGTAGCGTTTTGAAGTGATTAGGCGTGCGCTAGCGTGACACAGATGCAGACAGCGGCAATCTGCGATTTTTAGCCCTGCAACATCTACCCCGGATTTTGGATAGCATGACAGCTATGATCTGGCGAGCGGTGTGGGCGTGAAGCCACATCGCTCTCAGTCAGGAAATTCGATGGGTCCTTCCTGTCAAAAAGCCCATGCGGGAGGCGCGAGCGCGGCATTTCGCTAGCGTCAAACTGCAAACCGAGGTTTGCAGGGTTTGCAGGTTTGCACCCCAGTCCTACCGGCCCGCCACTGCGCGGGCCTTTTAGTTTCTACCACAGCAGCGACCCGCGCGGCCCGTGACGGGGCTTTCTTCCTTTCACCCGTCCGGGCTGCATCTTTTTTGGAAACCCGAACTGAACATGCTCAACGTCGAGTACCGCAAGGTCGAGACGCTGATCCCCTACGCCCGGAATCCGAGGACGCACACTGACGAGCAGGTGGCCAAGATCGCCGCCAGCATCGTCGAGTACGGCTGGACGAATCCGATCCTGGTGGACGGCGAGAACGGCATCATCGCCGGCCACGGTCGGCTCGCGGCCGCGCGCAAATTGGAACTGACCGAAGTGCCGGTCATCGAACTGGCTCACCTGTCGCCCTCCCAGAAGCGCGCCTATGTGATTTCCGACAACCGCCTCGCGCTCGACGCCGGGTGGGACGACGCAATGCTGGCGCTGGAACTGGCCGAGCTGTCCGAGGCCGGGTACGACCTCGCGCTCACCGGCTTCGACGATGCCGAGATCGAGCGTCTGCTGGCTGACATCGAGGAAGAACCTGCCGCCGATGAAAATGGCGCGAGGGATGCGCAGTCGGACGCCGATGGGGACGGTCTCACCCCGCCGCGCATCGTCATCAGTCGCCCCGGCGACCTCTGGCAACTGGGCGAACATCGCCTGATATGCGGCAATTCATCCGAACGCGAATCCATCGCGCGCCTTATGGCGAACGAGCAAGCGGCGCTCCTCTTCACTAGTCCTCCTTATGCCAATCAACGCAACTACACCACCGGCGGTATCGCTGACTGGGATGCGCTGATGCAGGGCGTGTTCAGCGCGGCGGTTACGGCGATGCGCGAGGATGGCCAGATGCTGGTCAACCTCGGTCTCGTCCACCGCGACAACGAATGGCATCCATACTGGAATGGCTGGCTTGACTGGATGCGAGCCAATGGCTGGCGGCGCTTCGGCTGGTATGTCTGGGATCAGGGCGTCACAGTGCCGGGAGATTGGGCCGGACGGCTGGCACCGCGCCACGAGTTCATCTTCCACTTTAATCGCGAGGCCCGGAAACCCAACAAGATTGTGCCGTGCAAGACGGCAGGCACCTATTCGCACCTGGCTGCTATCAATGGCGGCGGTGGATTGCGCGGCAAGGATGGCGCACCGAACGACTGGACACACGCAGACCGGCCTATCCAGGACACCCGCATCCCAGATTCCATCATCACCGTCACCCGCCAGCGCGGGCCAATCGACGCAGATCGTGAAATCGACCATCCGGCGGTTTTCCCGCTTGGGTTGCCGAAATTCATCATGGAGTCATTCACCAACCCGGGGGAGATTGTGTTCGAACCGTTCTCCGGTTCCGGCACGACGATCCTCGCGGGCGAGGCCTGCGGACGGAGTGTGATGGCGTCGGAACTTGCACCGGAATACGTCGATGTAGCCGTGATCCGCTGGATCAAGAACCACCCGGATATCGTGCCGGTGTTGGAGACAACCGGGCAGACCTGGGACGAAGTCAAGGCCGAGCGGCTGGGTGTCATGGCATGACTATCTCCTGGCTCGCCGACAAGATCGAGCAGTGGCCGACCGACCGGCTCGTGCCCTACGCCCGGAACGCGCGCACCCATACAGATTCACAAGTGGCACAGATCGCGGCCTCGATTGCAGAGTTCGGTTTCACCAATCCCATCCTCGCGGGCAGCGACGGCGTGATTGTCGCCGGGCACGGACGACTGGCCGCTGCCCAGAAGCTCGGCATCGAAATCGTGCCGGTGGTGGTGCTCGACCACCTGACGCCAACCCAGCGCCGGGCGCTGGTGATCGCGGACAATCGGATAGCCGAGAACGCCGGCTGGGACGAGGCGATGCTGCAAGTGGAATTGGCAGCCCTGCAGGATGACAACTTCGATCTGACCCTGACTGGTTTCGACGCCGATGCATTGGCTGATCTGCTCGCCGGCGGCGAGACGACCACCGAGGGACAGACCGACGAGGATGCAGCCCCCGAGGTTCCGGAGACGCCGGTGTCACGACCGGGTGATGTCTGGATCTGTGGCGGGCACCGGGTGCTCTGCGGCGACGCCACCGATGCCGATGCCTACGTCACCGTGCTGGACGACGAGTTGGCCGGCATGGTGTTCACCGACCCGCCCTACAACGTGAACTACGCCAACAGTGCCAAGGACAAGATGCGCGGCAAGAACCGCGCGATCATCAACGACAATCTCGGCGAGGGCTTTTACGATTTCCTGCTGGCCGCGCTAACGCCTGCTCTGGCGCATTGCCGGGGCGGCGTCTACGTGGCGATGTCGTCCAGCGAACTGGATACGCTGCAATCTGCCTTCCGGGCTGCCGGCGGCCACTGGTCGACGTTCATCATCTGGGCCAAGAACACGTTTACCCTCGGGCGGGCCGACTACCAGCGCCAGTACGAGCCCATCCTCTACGGCTGGCCGGAAGGTGGCGAGCGTCACTGGTGCGGCGACCGTGACCAGGGCGATGTCTGGCAGATCAAGAAACCGCAGAAGAACGATCTGCACCCGACGATGAAGCCGGTGGAACTGGTGGAGCGGGCGATTCGGAATTCTAGTCGTCCGGGCGACGTGGTGCTCGACCCGTTCGGTGGATCCGGCAGCACGCTGATTGCCGCCGAGAAGTCGGGGCGGCGGGCGCGGCTCATCGAGCTCGACCCGAAGTACGTGGATGTGATCGTGCGCCGCTGGCAGGATTTCAGCGGCGGTGAACCCACCCGGCTTGGGGATGGCGTCGCCTTCGATCAGGCGGCGAGTTCTTCTTCGACGATCTCGCAGTGAATCACAAAGCCCGTCAGGTAAGGCAGGCCCTTGGGGATGCCGTACTCCTTGCTGGTCTGGCGGCCAATCGTCCAGCCCATCCAGCGCGTCACTGCGGCGTCGATGGCCTGCTGGATCGCGTGGCCCCGCAGCATCTCGTTGAGGACGTCGTCGGCAAAGTGCCGCCCGTGGCGGCTGTCGAGGAAGACCCTGACCGATTCGAGAGGCTGGCAGATGGCGTCGGAGATCGCGGTCATCGCGATCGGCCAGGCGGCTTGGGCGTCGTTGTTCATCGTGCCCCAAAAGCCCCAGGCTTCGTTCTGGGTGGCTGGGATTTGTGTGGTGGTGGTCATCGTTTTCTCCTTCGGGTTGATCGTTGCGACACCCGTATGAACGCGCTGTTCGATTGAGAAGCCAAGCGCTTTCTGAATCATTTTTCAGGCTTCCACGGCGATGCCGACGTAACGTCCGTAGGCGCTGCCCGAGGGGTCGACGTACAGGGTCTTGCGATTCTCGGCCTTGACTTCGACGACGTGCCGCGTGGCGTGATCGAGGTAGCCGCCCTTGCCGGCCAGCCAGTCGCGATCCTGCAGCAGCGTGTTGGTGAAGACATCGTACTCGGCAGTGGTCAATTCGCGGGTTTCGCTGATCACCACTGGCTCCGGGCGCTCGTCGTAGGGCGTGACCGCCAGCACCTCGTGCAGGTTGACGGGCTTGCGGGTGAATCGGACACGGAGAGGGTTGGCGGGATTACTGATTTCGGTGGTCATGGTAGTGCTCCTGATTGCGTTGATGACAGTCGTATGAACGCGCTGTTCAATCGGGAAGCCAAGCTGTTTCAGTGATCGCGTTGGGGTGGCGTGGATATGCCGCTACCCCATCTCGAATTCAACCGATCCGGTAGATGCGCTCGCCGCCCTCGGGCTTTTCCGAGGTGATGGTGAGCCCGAGTTTCTTCTTGAATGCGCCGGCAAAGGTGCCGCGCACCGTGTGCGCCTGCCAGCCGGTGGCCGCGCAGATCTGGCTGATGGTGGCCCCTTCAGGTCGCTGCAGCATCTGGATCACGGCGGCCTGCTTGCTGTTCTCGCGGGTGCGGGGCTTGCCCTCGACGCCGACCTTGAGCAGCTGCTTGGCCGCGTCCTGCTTTTCTTGCGCCCAGTTGGCCTCTGCGGCCGACACGGCGGCCTCGACCTCGGGGTCGGGATGGATGGTGGCCGGCGTTGGCCGGGCGCGCCCCAGGGCGTCGTAGCCCTCGGCCGCGACGAACCAGTCGGTGCTGTCGCGGGTGATCAGGGCCTTGTTGAACAAGCCCTCCAGCACCTTGGTGCGGGCACCGCCCTTGATGTTGTCGGGGAACCATTCGATTTTGCCGCCAGTGTGCTCGATGGCGTAGGCGAGGATGGCGTGCTGGGCCGGGGTCAGTTGGATGGTGGTCATTTGATGCTCCTTCGTGGTGGTTGATGGTGTGGTCATGAACGCGCTGTTCGAGAGTGAAGCCAAGCGCTTTCCGCTTCTTTTTCAGCCCTGCTTCGCGGCCTGCCGGCCTGCCTCGTAGGCCGCCATCAGGGCGCTCTTGACGCCCCAGACGCTGACCTCGTGGAAGTCCATCCGGTCGCTGTTGCGGGTTTCCAGGGTTTCGATGAACAGGTGATCCAGCGCGATCTGCTGGAGCAGGGTTTCGAGGGCTTGGGTGACCTGGGTGGCTTGCTTGCTCATGTGCGTCTCCTTGTGGCGTCGTTGATGGTGATGGCATGAACGCGCTGTTCCAGAGAGAAGCCAAGCTGAATCTGATCGGGGGCCGCACCAATGCTTGATGGAGATCATGGGACTGTCGATTCGCGCCTACGCCCGGCACCGAGGTGTGTCGGACACCGCCGTGCACAAGGCCATTCGTGCCGGGCGGATCACCCCCGAGGCCGATGGCAGCATCGACCCGGACAGGGCCGACCGGGAGTGGGCGAAGAATTCCGACACGCCCAAGGAGGGCACCAAGCGCCGCGCTGAAACAGTCGCGGTCAAGGAACCTGCTGGTGAGCCGGTTGCTCCGGCATTGAATGCCGGTGGCACGTCGCTGCTGCAGGCCCGCACGGTCAATGAGGTCGTCAAGGCGCAGACCAACAAGGTGCGCCTCGCCCGACTCAAGGGTGAACTGGTCGACCGGCCACAGGCCATCGCCCACGTTTTCAAGCTGGCCCGCGCCGAGCGGGATGCCTGGCTCAACTGGCCGGCGCGCATCTCGGCGCAGATGGCGGCGAAGCTCTGCGTCGATGTCCATGCCTTGCACGTCGCGCTGGAAACCGCCGTGCGGGAACACTTGCAGGAATTGGGCGAGGTTCGCCCACGGGTGGATTGATGCTGGATGCTGATTACGAAGGGGCGCTCGACATCGAGCGTGCCTGGCGGGAGGGGCTGACGCCCGATCCCTTGCTCACGGTGTCGGAGTGGTCGGATCGCCACCGGATGCTCTCCAGCAAGGCATCCGCCGAGCCAGGCCGCTGGCGCACCAGCCGCACGCCGTACCTGAAGGCGATCATGGATTGCCTGTCGCCGATGTCGGCGGTGGAGCGGATCGTGTTCATGAAGGCGGCGCAGCTGGGCGCGACCGAGATGGGCAACAACTGGATCG
This sequence comes from Thiobacillus denitrificans, assembly GCA_020723405.1. GTDB lineage: Bacteria > Pseudomonadota > Gammaproteobacteria > Burkholderiales > Thiobacillaceae > PFJX01. The sequence continues at coordinate 87,212 of DYIY01000005.1, forward strand.
GCTACGTGATCCACCACGCACCTGGCCCGATGATGGCCGTGTCGCCGACGGTGGAGATGGCCAAGCGCAATTCCAAGCAGCGGATCGACCCGCTGATCGAGGAATCGCCGGTGCTGGCCGAACTGATTGCGCCGGCCCGCAGTCGTGATGCCGGCAACACGATCCTGGCGAAGGAGTTTCGCGGCGGCGTGCTGGTGATGACCGGGGCAAACTCGGCGGTGGGCCTGCGCTCGATGCCGGTGCGCTACCTGTTCCTGGACGAGGTCGACGGCTACCCATCAGACGTCGACGGCGAAGGCGACGCGATCTCGCTCGCCGAGGCGCGCACCCGCACCTTCGCCCGGCGCAAGATTTTCATCGTCTCGACGCCGACCATCGCCGGGGCGAGCAGCATCGAGCGCGAGTACGAGGCCAGCGACCAGCGTCGCTATTTTCTACCGTGCCCGCACTGCTCGCATCGGCAGTGGCTGCGCTTCGAGCAGCTGCGCTGGGAGAAGGGGCTACCGGAGACGGCGGCCTACGTTTGCGAGGCGTGCGACGCGCCGATTCCGGAGCAGCACAAGACCTGGATGCTGGAGCACGGCGAATGGCGGGCAATGGCTCCCGAGAACGGGGCCAAGACGGCGGGCTTCCACCTGTCGTCGCTGTACAGCCCGGTGGGCTGGCGCAGTTGGCGGGAGATTGCCGCCGCTTGGGAGAGTGCAGTGAACAAGGAATCCGGATCGGCGGCCGCCATCAAGACCTTCAAGAACACCGAGCTTGGCGAGACTTGGGTCGAGGAAGGCGAGGCACCCGACTGGCAACGCCTCATCGAGCGGCGCGAGGACTATCCCATCGGCCGCATCCCGGTTGGCGGTCTGCTGCTAGTCGGCGGGGCCGACGTGCAGAAGGATCGCATCGAGGCCTCGATCTGGGCCTTCGGACGTGGCAAGGAATCCTGGCTCGTCGAACACCGGGTGCTGATGGGCGACACCGCCCGTGACGCGGTATGGAAGCGCCTCGGCGAACTGATCGCCGAAACGTGGTCGCACGAGTCTGGCGCGCAGTTGCCGCTCGCCCGGTTCGCCCTGGACACCGGTTTCGCCACGCAGGAGGCCTACACCTTCGTGCGTCTGGCGCGCGATCCCCGCGTGATGGCGGTCAAGGGCGTGCCCAAGGGTGCGGCCCTGATCGGGACGCCGACGGCGGTCGACCTCTCGCAGGGCGGCAAGAAGCTGCGGCGCGGCATCAAGGTGTTCTCGGTCGCGGTCGGTATCGCCAAGCTGGAGTTCTACAACAACCTGAGGAAGAGCGCGGACGTGCTGGAGGACGGGGTCACCCTGCGTTACCCCACCGGCTTCGTGCATCTGCCCAAAGTTGATGCCGAATTCGTGCAGCAGTTGTGCGCCGAGCAGCTGATCACCCGGCGTGACCGCAATGGCTTCGCCATCCGCGAGTGGCAGAAGATGCGCGAGCGCAACGAAGCCCTGGACTGCTACGTGTATGCCCGCGCGGCGGCGAGTGCTGCCGGCCTCGACCGCTTCGAGGAACGGCACTGGCGTGAACTGGAACGACAGATCGGACTCTCGCCGCCTGGTGATCACGATCCGCAAATTGAACAACCCACTGAGGCCACCCAACGCTGTGGCCTCGCTGTTTCTGGAACCCCGAGAACGGGCCGGCGCGTCATCCGCAGCCGCTGGTTCAGCTGATTACCACCACTGGAGAACCCCACCATGAGTCTGCAAACCCAACTCAACAGCTTCGTCCTGCGCGTCGCCGAGGAATTCAACACCGTCAAGGGGCGCACCGGCACGCTGACCGCGCTGACCACCACCGACAAGTCGAGCCTGGTGGCGGCGATCAACGAACTGAAGTCCGCGATCATCACGGCGGTGGCCATCGACGACCTGCAGGTATCGACGACGACCACGTATTCGTCGAACAAAGTGGTCACTTTGCTCGATGCCCTGAAGGCGGACATCCTGGGCGGTGCCGACCCGGCCTACGACACCCTGCTGGAACTCCAGCAAGCCCTACAGAACGACCAGACCGGCATCGCCGCACTGACCGCCGCCATCGACAAGCGCGTGCGCTTCGATGCCGCGCAGACGCTGACCATTCCCGAGCAGACGCAAGCCCGAGACAACATCGGTGCGGTCGCAGCCACCGACATCGGCGACACCACCACCGATTTCGTGGCGATCTTCAACGCGGCCCTGGTGTAAGTGATGAGCCTCGTCGCGCAACTGTCGGCGCTCGCCACCCGCATCGGCACCGAGATCAAGGGGCTGATTCGGCCCGAGCATCCGGGACTCGCCCGGGCCTGGGTGAACTTCGGCTACGTGGGCGGGGCGATCCAGCTTCGCGCCGCCTTCAACATTGCCTCGGTGACCCGCTTGGGAACAGGTCGCTACCGCATCGAGTTCGAGACGCCGTTTCCCGACGCCAAGTACTGCTGGGTCGCCACCGGCAGGAGTAACACCGCGACTGGAACTATCCGTTTTGCGGCGGCGCGCGGCACGACCGACGGCAAGACCGCCGACACCCTCGAACTGGTCTGTACCAGTGCTGCGGCGTCGCTCGCCGACACGCCCGAGATCAGCCTGGTGGTCTATCGATGAGCACGCCGACCTATACCGAAGCGCAGTTGCAGGCCTTGCGCGATGCGCTGGCCCGAGGCGAGAAGCGCGTGACCTTCGGCGACAAGACCGTCGAGTACCGCACCGTCGAGGAACTGAAGCAGGCCATCGCCGAGGTCGAAGCCGCGATGCACAAGGATGCCGTGGCCACCGGCCTGTATCCGCGTGCGCCCCGCCAGATCCGCGTAACCACCGGGAAGGGATTCTGATGGGCTGGATCGGAACCATCAAACGCCGTGTCTTCGGCGGTACGCCCACCTACGACGGCGCAGGCCTTGGCCGGCGCACACTCGCCTGGACGGTGGCCAATCCCGGAGCGGTGGCGGCACTCGCCTACACACAGGAGCAGTTGCGCGCCAAGAGCCGCGACCTCGTCCGGCGCAACGCCTGGGCCGCCGCCGGCATCGAGGCCTTCGTTGCCAACACCATCGGTACCGGCATCAAGCCGCAGAGCATGGTGGAAGACGCGGCCCAACGCGAAACCATCCAACGCTTGTGGTGGGGCTGGTGCGAGGCAGCTGATTCAGCGGGACTCACCGATTTCTATGGCCTGCAGTCGCTTGCCTGCCGGGCCATGCTGGAAGGAGGCGAGGCGATCGTGCGACTGCGCTGGCGGCGTCCCGAGGACGGGCTGCCGGTAGCACTCCAAATTCAGGTGCTGGAGGCCGAGCATCTGCCGCCGGCGATGAACCGGGAGCTTGCGAACGGCAACGTCATCCGTGCCGGTATCGAGTTCGACCGGCTGGGACGACGTGTCGCCTACCACCTGTATCGCTCCCATCCGAACGATGGCGGTCTCGCACCCATGTCCGGGTCGGGTGGCGTCGAAACGGTTCGGGTGGATGCCTCCGAAGTGATTCATCTCTTCCGACCGCTGCGTCCTGGCCAGATTCGGGGCGAACCGTGGCTCGCCCGGGCGCTCGTGAAGCTCAACGAACTCGACCAGTACGACGACGCCGAACTGGTGCGCAAGAAGACCGCCGCGATGTTCGCCGGTTTCATCACGCGCCTGGCCCCCGAAGACAACCTGATGGGCGAAGGACTATCGGACGCCAATGGCGTAGCGCTGGCAGGGCTCGAACCGGGCACCCTGCAAATTCTGGAACCGGGCGAGGACATCAAGTTCTCGGCCCCGGCCGATGTCGGCAGTTCCTACGCCGAGTTCATGCGTCAGCAGTTCCGGGCAGTGGCGGCCGCCATGGGCATCACCTACGAGATGCTCACCGGCGACCTGACGCAAGTGAACTACTCGTCGATCCGCGCCGGCCTACTGGAGTTCCGCCGTCGCTGCGAGGCGATCCAGCACGGTGTGATCGTCCACCAGCTGTGCCGCCCAATCTGGCGGGCCTGGATGGATCAGGCGGTGCTCGAAGGTTCGCTCACGCTCCCCGGCTACAGCCGCCGTCGGCGTGAATACCAAGTCGCCAAATGGATTCCGCAGGGCTGGCAGTGGGTCGACCCGCAGAAGGAGTTCAACGCCATGAAGCTTGCCATCCGGGCGGGCCTCACCAGCCGTTCGGAGGCGATTTCGGCCTATGGCTACGACGCCGAGGATGTTGACCGGGAGATTGCGACCGATAACGCCCGCGCCGACGCGCTGGGTCTCGTCTTCGATTCCGATCCACGGCACGACCAGGCACCGGCCGTCGCCCCGCCTCCACAAACCGAACAACCCACGGAGTAATACATGCTGCCACATCTCGCCTCCCGCATCTTCGGGACGCCGCTGCTCGTCCATAGCGCCAAGCTCGACGTGATCCTGTCCGCCCTCGGGCCACGATTGGGGATCGACAGCCCGATCCCTGGCGGCTCCCCGGAACTGCTCGCGGCAGTACCCGGACCCCGTCCGAACATGCAAGGTGCTGTCGGCATTGCCGTGATTCCGATCCACGGTACGCTGGTAAAACGCACCTTGGGGTTGGAGGCGGCCTCGGGGCTCACGAGCTACCAGGACATCGGCGCGATGCTCGATGCGGCGCTGGCCGACCCCAGTGTCACCGGCATCCTGTTGGATGTCGATTCGCCGGGCGGCGAGGCCTCCGGCAGTTTCGAACTTGCCCGCCGCGTGCGCGAGGCCACTGTCGTGAAACCCATCTGGTCGGTAGCCAACGATGCTGCCTTCTCGGCCGCCTACGCCATCGCATCGTCTGCCGAACGGATCGTCGTCACGGAAACGGGTGGTGTCGGCTCGATCGGCGTGATTGCGCTGCACATCGATCAGTCGGTGAAGGACGCCAATGACGGCTACCGCTACACCGCGATCACGGCGGGCCGGCACAAGAACGACTTCTCTCCCCACGAGCCGCTCACCGATACCGCAAAAGGCGAACTCCAGTCCGAGGTCGATCGCCTCTACGACATCTTTGTCGGTCACGTGGCCGCCATGCGTGGATTGCCGGAGATGGCGGTACGTGCCACCGAGGCCGCTCTCTACTTCGGCCCGAACGCAACGGCGGCCGGTCTGGCCGATGCCGTCGGCACGCTGGAGGCAACGCTCACTGAATTCTCGATTTACCTCAGCTCCCGAGGCCGCAAGGCGCCCCCGACTCGGGCAGTTGCACGACCCGGGGCGACGCACCTACAGGAGGACGACATGTCTCTCGAAGAAACCCAAATGGAAATGATCGGTGTTGATCAGGCAGCCGTCCTGGTTGCCGAGGCCCGCCGCGAGGTTACCCAATCCGCCCAAGCCATCGCCGAGTTGTGCCTGATCGCCGGCTGCCCCGACAAGGCCGCCGCCTTCATTGCGGAAGGCAAGAGCGAGGCGGATGTGCGCCGAGTGCTCTGTGAGGCCAAGGCCGCACGATCCGAGGCTACGCCCATCCATTCCACCATCACGCCGGAAGCCGGTACCGAAACCCCCGAGCGACCCGAGGCATCACCCGTGGTCGCCGCCGTCAAGAAACTCATCCACAAGGAGTAAGACATGCCCTCAATCACCCAGAGCAAGAACCTCGGCGACCTCCTGAAGTACGAGGCACCGAACCTCTATTCCCGCGAGGCCGCGACGGTCGCCGCCGGACAGAACCTGCAACTCGGCACCGTACTCGGCAGGAAGACCGCCGACGGCAAGCTGTATGCGCTGGCGCCGGCCGCTACTGACGGCACCGAAACCGCCGTGAGCGTGCTGGCCACCGACACCGACGCGACGCTGATCGATCGGGACGATGCCATCACGGTGGCCCGTCACGCGATCGTCGCGCGCAACGCCCTGATCTGGCCGGCCGGCATCACCGCACCACAGAAGGCCGCTGCCGAAGCGCAACTCGTGGCGATCGGCATTCTGGTGCGCGACGCAGCGTAAGCAAACCCATCTCATCCCCCGAAAACCCGCCACACGGCGGGTTTCGTTTTTTGGAGATCCAAAAATGCAAAACCCGTTCGACAACCCAGGCTTCTCGATGGCGAGCCTCACCACGGCCATCAACCTCATCCCCAACCGCTACGGCCGCATCGAGCAGCTGGGCCTCTTTCCCGCCAAGCCGGTACGCACCCGGCAGATCATCGTCGAGGAGTACGCCGGGCGACTGAACCTCCTGCCGACGAAACCGCCCGGCTCGCCGGGCACCGTGGGCGAGCGCGGCACGCGCACCTTGCGCTCCTTCGTCATCCCCCACATCCCGCACGACGACGTCGTGCTGCCCGAGGAAGTCCAGGGCATCCGCGCCTTCGGCTCCGAAACCGAGATGGAGGCGATTGCCGGCGTGATGGCACGCCACCTGGAAACCATGCGCAACAAGCACGCCATCACCCTGGAACATCTGCGCATGGGGGCACTCAAGGGCCAAATCCTCGATGCCGACGGCAGCACCATCTACGACCTCTACACCGAGTTCGGCCTCTCCCAGACGTCGATCAACTTCGATCTTGCCAATGCCAACAGCGACATCAAGGGCCACTGCTACGACGTGCTCGCCGAAATCGAGGACAACCTCAAGGGCGAGTTCATGACCGATGTGCACGTGCTCTGCTCGCCTCAGTTTTTCCGGGCGCTCACCACCCATAAGGCGGTCAAGGAGGCATATACCAACTGGCAGCAAGGGGCAATCCTGATCAACGACGTGCGCTCTGGTTTCACCTTCGGCGGCATCACCTTCGAGGAGTATCGCGGCCAGGCGAGCGACATCAACGGTACGGTGCGCAAGTTCATCGCCCCGGGCGAGGCTCACGCCTTTCCGCTGGGCACGGTCGACACCTTCGGCACCTACTTGGCCCCGGCTGACTTCAACGAGACGGTCAACACCCTCGGCCAGCCGCTCTATGCCAAGCAGGAACCGAGAAAGTTCGAGCGCGGCACGGATCTACACACCCAGTCGAACCCGCTGCCGATGTGTCACCGCCCCGGTGTGTTGGTCAAGCTGACGAGCGCCTGATGTTCGGCGTGGCTGATCTGTACGACGCGGCCGCCCGCGCTGGACTGCTCACCCCCGTCAAGGTCGGCACCCTGATGGTCGAGTGCGGTTTCCGCGCACCAGACGAGACGGTGCTCGATGGGCTGGCGCTCTCCCGCGATTACGAGATCGAGTTCCCGACCGAGCGCCTGCTGCTCGTCGTCGGGGACACGGTCGAGATCGCAGGCCAGTCCTATCGCGTGCGGGAAGTGATTGCCTTGCGGGACGGAAACGAGTGCCGGGCGCGTCTGGCTCGGCTGTGAGCCGATCAGGGGCCGATCTTGATCCAGCGATTCCAGAGCATGCGACTGATGGTGGCATTCACGGCCTGACGGTCGAAGCGCTCCGGATCGAAATCCAGTCCGGCCCACTCCTGGAAGGCCTTGGTTTCGTCGCCGTAGGGGTCGTCCTCAAGCTGATCGAGAAACGCCTGGTAGCCGCCTGAACCACCCGCATCGTCGGGCGGGCAGGCGCGCTCGCCAGCCTCGACCCAGGCAGAGCCGCCGTCGCTGGGTGTGGGTTTGACCTCCTTGATCGCCTCGACCGTGATGCGGTGCGTCCAGTTATCGCCGAAGTCGTACAGGTAGTCGCAGGTATCTCCCTCGGCCAGCAGTTGGTTGAGGCGGTACTTCTTCTCGTCGAGCACTTCCCAGCCGGGGTCGGTGAACTCGGGATCCGGAACACCGTAATGCTTGCCGCGAATCTCGAACTTGTGCAGGTGGGAATCCGACCAGCCCATGGCGGCCTGAAGGATGTGATGAAGGGCATCGAGTCGCGTGCGGCCATCGAGGTGGATGAGGCGCCAGATGGACGGCTGGATACCCATGAGTTCGACGCGCAGGACGTAGTGACTCGGCGTTGACTGACTGCTGCGGTGTTTCTTGGTTTTGGTTTCCGTTGCCAAACAGCATCTCCCTTTATCGATTTCATTGTATCGGAGTCCCTATGCCCCAATCCAGGCGCGAGCAGATCGTGCGTGAAGTGATGGTGCGTTGTCAGGCGGCGGTAGCACCCGTCGCCGTGCTGCGCCAGCCGACTGCTGCCATTCCTCGCGAGCAGGCGCCGGCACTCGTCGTGTTTATCGAATCCGATGCCCCGGTCAAGCGCATCAATGAACTCATGGAGCGCGAGCTCGTCTTGCGCATCATCGGACATGCCCGCGATCCGACCGATGGTTACGCCATCGCCGACGATCTGCTTTGCCGCGCACATTTGGCGTTGCTGCTGGACGCCACCCTCGGCAGCCTGGCTCTGAGTGTCGCCGAGATGGACGCCGGCTATCAGGCGGAAGACGCCGACGTCGAGGCTATCGCCATCCCGGCCATTTACCGCATCACCTACCGCACTCTCATTTCCGACATCTCTCAAGGAGGCTGACATGCCCAAGCTGAAACTCAAGGTCACCCACACCCATGCTGGGGTGGCCTATCCCGCCGGCCACGTCATCGACGTAGACGAACACACCGCCCGCTGGTTGACCGACCACCAGATCGGCGAACCGGCCATCCATCGCCACGAGCCTGCACCGGAGGCACCCGATGCCTCGGTGAAGACCGCCAAGACCTTCAAGGAGTAACCCATCATGTCCTATTACGCTTCGTTCCAAGGCCGGGTCTATCTCGGCGAACGCAACACCAATGGCGAGCCGATCAACGTCCGTTCGCCCGGCAACGTCGCCGATCTGTCGCTCTCGCTCAAGACCGACGTCATCGAGCACTACGAGAGCCAGACTGGCCAGCGCGCGGTCGACCTGCGCCTGGTCAAGCAGAAATCCGCCACGGTCGCGCTCACCATCGAGGAGTTCACCAAGGAGAACCTGTCGCTCGCACTCTATGGCAGCCATGTCACCGATGCCGGCGGCAGCGTCACAGACGAGCCGGTCGGCGGGGCGGCACCCGTGATCGGCGACCGCTACTTCCTCGCGCACCCGAAGGTGTCGGCCCTGACCGTGGTGGATTCCGCCGGCACGCCGGCGACCCTGACGGCAGGCACGCACTACACGGCTGATGAGGACTTCGGTGCCATCCAGTTTCTGGACGTCACCGGCCTCACCGCCCCGTTCAAGGCGAGCTACACCTTCGGTGCAGTGACCGAGATCGGCATCTTCACGCAGCCGCTGCCGGAGCGCTTCCTGCGCCTCGAAGGGGTGAACACCGCCGCCGGTAACGCCAAGGTACTGATCGAACTCTACCGCGTGGCGTTCGACCCGTTGAAGAAGTTCGACATCATTTCGAACGACCTCAACAAGTTCGAATTGGAAGGCTCGCTGCTGGCGGATTCGACGAAACCCTACGACGCGGTGCTGGGCCAGTTCGGCCGCATCGTCCAGCTCGGGTGATCGCCATGACCGAGAACCTCTTCGCGGCCCTGCCGCCGGTGCCTGAGTCCCTGGTCATCGGCGGCGAGACGCTCGACATCACGCCCCTCAAGGTGGGCGAATTGACGATCTTCGCCCGCACCGTCCGTCCCCTCGCCGGCAAGCTCGGCCCCGATCCCGACTGGTTGCGCCTGCTGTCCGAGGACGGCGAGGCGGTGATCCTGGCATTGGCCGTCGCCTGCCGCCGTCCACCGGAGTGGGTGTCTGGCCTGGCCCTGGACGACGCGATCCGGCTTGCCGAGGCGGTGTTCGGGGCCAACGCGGATTTTTTTATCCGCCGCGTGGTGCCGGAAATCACGCGGGTGAGCCAAACCCTCGGCACGATGATCCCTGGTCAGATGCCATCCAGCGGCTCATCCGATCCGGCCACCGTTACCCCGACGTCCTGACCTACACGCTCGCGCAGCTGCGGGCGTTTCTCGCGGCCATCGACCGTGACGAACGTGACGATCTGGCCGCGCAGTTCGCCCTGCTGGTCACGGCGCAGCGCGGTGGCAGCGCCGAGATCAAACAACTCCAGAAAGAACTCACCCGATGAAACTCTCGCTCATCACCTCGGGGCTGCTCGACCCGAAGCGGCTCGACAGTTGGGTGCCGGAGAAGCGTCGGGCGATCCGAAAGGCGGTCGAGGCCGGCATGAAAACCGCCGGTAAGGAGATCGCCCAGGCGGCCCAGTCCCGGATGCAGTCGGTCTTCAAAGTGAGGAAAGCCGGATTCTTGAAGTCGATGCGCCACAAGCTCTACGCCGGCAGCCCGGAGAAATTCCCGGCGCTGCTGGTGGGCTCGCGCATCTCCTGGCTGGGCATCCACGTTCGGGGCGGCACCATCGGCGGGCGAATGCTGATCCCCTTGCTACCCGAGCACCAGCGCATCGGACGCAAGGCGTTCCGCCGCGTGGTCGATGGCCTGATGCGCGCCGGCAATGCCTTCTTCATCGAGAAGAACGGCAAGGTGATCCTGATGGCCGAGAACATCAAGGACAACACCGCCGAGCTGCGCCGCTTCAAACGGGCTGAACGGGGGCGCACAGGTGCGAAGTCCATCAAGCGCGGACAGGAAATTCCCATCGCCGTGCTGGTGCCGAGCGTGACCCTGCGCGGCCGTTTCGATCTGCCGGGCCTCGTGCGTTCGCAAATGCCCAAGCTCTCTACCGCCATCCTGCAACAACTGAACGCAAAAGGTCTGTAACCCGTGGCCTCTGATCGCGCCCAAATCCTCATCACTGCCATCGATCAGACCAAGGCGGCGCTTGCCTCGGTCAAGGGCAACCTGGAAGGTTTGTCGACCGCCGCGAGCAAGGTCAACGGTGTGCTGGCAGGCCTGGGAGCAGCCTTGTCGCTGGGTGCGCTGGTTGCCGCCGGCAAGGCGGCGCTCGACACCGCCGACAACCTCTCCAAGCTCTCGCAGAAAACCGGCATCTCGGTCGAGTCGCTGTCGCTGCTGAAACCCATCGCCGAGCAGTCCGGCATTTCGCTGGAGGGACTGGCCAAGGGGATGCAGAAGCTGGCGACCGCGATGGTCGAGGCGGCGGGCGGATCGAAGGAGCAGGTCGAGGCCTTCAGCCGGTTGGGCGTCTCGGTCAAAGATGCCGCCGGCCAGCTGCGCCCGACCGAGGAGGTGCTGCTCGACCTCGCCGATGCCTTTGCCGCGATGCCCGATGGGGCCGAGAAATCGGCGCTGGCCGTCAAGCTCTTCGGCAAGAGCGGTGTCGAGCTGATCCCGTTCCTCAACCAGGGGCGGGCCGGTATCGAACAGTTGAAGCAGAAGTTCAAGGAACTGGGCCTCGAGATCAGCGGCGACACCGCGAAGGCTGCCGAGAAATTCAACGATACGCTCGACACGGTGAAGCAGGCCCTGTCCGGCATCGCCATGAAGGTGGCCGAGGCTGCGCTGCCGGCCTTGCAGAAACTGGCCGACGCTCTGGTTGCGCTCGCATCCCACGGCGAGGAGATCATGGCCGTGCTGCGCGTGCTTGGCGAAATCGTCGTCACTGTGCTGGCCATCAAGGGTGTCGCGGCTGCGGCCAAGCTGCTCGAAGCAGTGAACGTCCTCAAGGCCGCCTTCATGCGTTTCCTGCCGGTGCTCGCCGCCGTCGCCGTCTGGGAGATGGGACGCGGCATCGTCAATATGGTGCAGGACATCCGCGAGACCAACCGCGCCATCGACGAGATGAACCGGCAGCGCCAGCAGCTGGAACAGCTGACCGTCGCGATGGAGGAACTGACCAATACCGGCACGCTCTCCGTTAAAACCCAGATGATGCTGGCGGCACAGGCGGCAGAACGACTCAAGGCTGCTCTCCCGGGCACGGCAGATGCGCTGCGCGCCATCCAGGGCGCGGCCACCCAAGCCGGCGAAGCCATCCGGCAGGCGCTCGACGCCGAAACCAAGAAGGCAGCCGAGACGGTCAAGCAACTGTCGGCCAGCTACAAGCAGGTGGCAGCCGACATCAAGGCGATCTGGGACGCTCGCGTTGCCGAGATCGAGTCGAACTACAAGCGGCAGGAAGCGGCGGCGCAGAATGCCGCGCGCTCCGAGGCGGCTGCTATCCGCGAGTCGGCCCAAGCATTGCTCTCTGCCGAGCGCGAAAAGCTCGCGGCAGTGGAAGCCGGTGCACGGCAGATGGAGTCAGCCTGGAAGGCGACCTATGGTCAAGCCGTGGCGCTCGCCCGCGCTGCCGGCCAGGACGTCCAGGCGATCGAGCGGCAGGCGGTCGAGGCGCGCATCGCCATCTACTCGCAACTGGAATCGGCCTACCGCGCTACGGTCGACCGGCTGATCGCCGAAGAGCAGCGCCATCTGCAGGCAGCCAAGGCGGCCGACGAAGCACGGCTCAACCTGCGTCTGTCGGTCGAGGATCGCATCCGCGAACTGTCCCGGAAAGGGATGGACGAGTACGCGGCCTATCAGGATCGGCTGCGCCAGATCGATGAAAAGCAGGCGCAGGCCCGCGCGGCACTCGCCGCCGGCAATTACGAGCAGGCCCGCAAGCTCGCCGAGGAAGCCATCGCCCTGGCCGAGCGTACCGCCTCGGCGGTGACCCGCCAGGTCGAGCAGAACGGCAAGACGGTGACGCAGACCGTGGTGTCGGAGGGGCAGGCAGCGGCGACCGCCATCGGTGAAATCAAGGAGGCCGCCGGCATTGCCGATGCGGCCCTGAAGGGCTTGGGCGACGCACACAAGCAGGCCGCCAGCGCTGCCGGCCAAGGGGCCGACGAAGCCAAGCGCGCCCTGGCATCGGTGTCCGACGAATTGGACAAGCTGCGGAGCCAACTGCTCGCGCAGGACAAGCTCAAGCTCGAGGTCGACATTGAGGCCGCGAAGGCCGGCATCGAGAAACTCAAGGCGCTGACCGAGGCGCAGCAGCTCGTCGCCAAGATTCAGGTCGACACCAAGGAGGCGCAAGCCTCTCTGGAGAAACTCAAGTCCGACGCGGACAACCTGCAGCTGCTCGCCAAGGTGGAAGCCGACACCAGTCAGGTCATAGCCGACATCGACCGGCTCAAGGGCACACTGGCCAGCGCCAACGTCGAGATCCCTGCGGTGGTGTCCTTCGATCAGCCCCGCCAGCACCTGGCGTCGTTCGCGCAGGATGCCAAGACGGTGTTGTCAGCCCCCACCTCGGCCTCGCACACCGTGCAGCCTGACCTGAATCAGTACCGGGCTGCAGTGTCGGAACTGCTGCGCCCGACCTCCAGCACCCACACGATCTACGTCACCAAGGTCTACACCAATGCCCAGGGTGGCCTGATCCAGAAGCTGGCGGAAGGTGGGCAGGCCGTGGCTGATGGATTTCGTCGAATGTCGGGGCGCATCTTCGGGCCGGGTACCGAAACCTCGGATTCGGTGCCAGCGCTGCTCTCTCACGGCGAGTTCGTCATCCGGGCTGCCAGCGTGCGCAAGTTCGGCGAGGCCTTTTTTGCTTCGCTCAACGCAGGGTTTTTGCCCGCCATGCCGCGCTTCGCCGCTGGCGGGGCGGTAGGCAATGCCGTGAGCCAGGTGGCGATGATGGCGGGTGACAACGGTACAACGGACTGGGCTCAGTTGCGTGACATTGTCGACCTTCGCTTCCACGTTGGCGGCAAACCTCACACCGTCCAGTCCTCGCGCGAGACGGCGATGCAACTTGCGCAGGCGCTGCGCGAACTCTCAAGGGGGGTGTGATGAAGGAACCGTCCCCAACCCCTCTGCCGGATGTGACGCCGCCACCGGGTGGGCCAGTCAAGGCTAACCTCAAGCAGGCAGTGCCCGTTGAGTTCTTTGCCTGCACCTGGCAGAGCGCGCAGGACGAGGTGCGTCAGCAGCGTGACTGCGACTGGTGGATCTACGACTGGCAGAACGTGGATTTCTACTGGCTGTTCGGCAACAACTACTGGTGGATTCAGCCGCAGCCGGATCACAGTCCGATGGCACGCCGCTACTACGATCAGGTCGTCAGCGATCTCAACAATGCTACGAGTCAGGCCTACAGCCAGTGCGAGAGTCGTCACTACGCATCGCAGTCGGAACCGGAGCCCGGCCTGCGTCTCACTGTTTCCAGCCGCCTCGACAGGGGTGCGGCGACACGCGGTAGCACCACCGAGTCCAGCGGCATCGAGGCCCGGCTGTCCGTACCATTCGCGGGCGGGACGACCCCGCCGCCACCCACGCCCTGTCCGATGCTACGGCGCGAGCTTTTCGCCAAGCCGGTCGATTTCAACTACGTGCTGCACGGGCCGGGGGGCGGCAACTTCCGCTGGGAGTGGCGTGATCAGCAGACCGTGACGCCTGACCCTTATTTCGAGCTTTACGGTCGCACGCTGAAATTCTCCGGCAGCAGTGGCACGCAGTTCCTCGGCAGCCTGCACCTCATTATCGACCGGGTCGCCGACCTGTGGGTGCGCTTCGAGTCCCGACCAATTCCGGTCGCCGTCGCGGATCGGGTCGATCCCGCCCAGCCGCTCTCCTATCAGGTCAGCACCGGAGGCGGCTACTTCGGTATCGCGGCGGTGATCGAAGTGCTTCACGTCGAGTCGGGCCAGATCTGGTACCAGAGCGTGCACGGATCGAACTACTCGCCCGGCCAGATGACCACCTACAGTTGGTGGCCGAGTGGATGGGAACAGATGTCGATGGACGCCAACGGCATCATCCGGCACTACAACGTGGACTGGTTTTACTGGTTCAACACCATCGATCCCGCCAGCATCGGGCTGCCGACGACTGGCACCTACCGGATGCGCTACATCCTGCTGGCCTACGGTTACCAGACCTACAGCCGCTCGGTGAGCAGCAACGCGCTGGGCCTTTCCGGCGACACGCGGATGTCGTGGAAATCGCTCTGGCTCTCGCACATGCCGTCGCTGATCAGCTACACGCCCGGGATGACCGACGGCATCATCCCGCCGTTCGAGGTGACCTACACGCGAAGCCCGGTGCTCTATCCGTGGCCGGCGAACGGAACTGGCATCCTGTTCGATGCCGTGTTCGACATGAAGAACATCACCACCTTCCGCTTTGTGATCAAGGTGGGCAACACCTTCGATTTCGCGGTCGGACTGGTGGTGCAAGCCTCGGGCTGGCAGGCGTGGGTGCATCTGGAGCCGGGCGAAACGAAATACCTGGCCGGCGGCGTCTCGATTTCCGGGATGGCGAACTGGAATGCCTACCCGCTGCATCCGCAGTCGCCGTATTACGGCTGGCAGGGCAATTGGGGCAGCAGCTACATCTCGATGTACAACGGCCAGTGTTCGATTTCGTTCAGCCTGTTTCTGACGGCACCGGACAATCCGGAAACGACGCCGGCCAATATGCCAGCGAAGAAGGCTACGCAGCGCTGGTATTGGGATTTGGCGAGCTTCGGCCCGCAGTACGAACCCGAGTGGGGCGCGATCAAGAAATACGCACCTGACGGGCGCTACGACTACGAGTACGTCCTTCAGCAATACAACCTGAATGCAGTGGCGATCACGAGCATCAACCGCTCGATCACCAAGCCCAGCTATCAGCCGCTGATCAATCCGGCGACCTACTTCATGACCGGCTACCAGACGACGATGTATGACTGGAGCAGCCCGTGGCACAAGCGCCCGTGGCCCGGTTACTCGGGGTGGGGAAGCCTCTCCGCGCCGATCATGATCAACGGCGAACGCCTCACATGGAACGGATCACAAAACGTCTGGGTGCCGGTGGAGGCGGTGTCGATTTCGCTCACCCGCACGATGATGCAGCAGGTAGCGGCAATGCTCGGTGTCACCGAGTACGTGGTGATGGATGGAGATGACATTCGCTGGTTCGTGCCGGTCACCTACAGCCCGCCGACCTATCCCGAGTCGTTCTCGAACGTCTTGTGGATTGACCGCTTCTACACGCGGGGCGGGGCACTGATCGACGATGCAGCGATGCGATCCGCTTTCCAGACGGTGATTGCCAACAATGCCGCTAGTTGGTCGAACTACCGAAACATCGTCATCCATCCTTCGGTGCGTTTCGGCAGTTTCCTCGACAACGGCGGCTTCGAAGTTGGCGACTACCTGTTGGGGCCCAACGGCGACATGGTCGAGGTGGGCAGCCTCGCCGCGCTCAGTTCGGTCAGCACGCGCTTTCTCTACTACATCAAGCCCGAGTTCCGGTAGGAGACCAACGTGATCATCTTGGACGGCATTCAATTGCCGGCGGGCCTCCTTTGGTCTGACGAATTTGCAGCAAGCCGCGTCGCACAGAGCGTGCGGCGCACCCTCGACGGGTCGGTGGTGGTGTTCTACGGCCAGTTGCAGGCCGGGCTGCCCATCACCCTGGAATCCGAATCCGACGCTGGCTGGTTCACACGCGCCCAGATCGAAGCACTGGCCTTGCGCGCGGCAAGTCCCGGTGGCGTCTACACCCTGACCCTGCGCGGTGAGTCGCGACAGGTGATGTTCCGCCATCAGGACGCGCCCGCCTTCGAGGCCCGGCCGCTGGTGTCGGTGGCCAATCCACAAGCCGGCGATTTCTATCTCGCCACCCTGAAGCTCATGACCGTTTGAGAGGAAACCATGCCCATTCTCGATAATGAAATCATCTGGCGGCCTGCCGCCCTGATGTCCGACGTCACGCCCGCGCAGAACGGCGGACGGATGACCTTCTCGCAACTGGTGTCCGGGGTGAAGAACAATCTCTTCCCTGACGTGTCGCAGTCCGAGCGACTGGCCGGTGCGGTGAAATGGCGCAAGGCCTTCATCCACGTGAACAGTGCGCAGGATACGGCGCTCCTGAACGTGCGCCTGTTCCTCGACAGCCTGACGCCTGCGGGCGACTTCGTAGTGTTCCAGTCGGGCACGCAGACCGACACCGAAGATCAGATCGCCGGTCGGCCCTACGGCATCGGCACGCTCTACGCACCCATTGTCTGTGGGGCTGTCCAGATTCAGGTGGCTTGCGAGCACAACGCCGAGTACGCCACCCTGCAACCGCTCCGGGTCGGCGACGTGGTACGCGTCTCGGATCGACCGAGCACTGGCGGTGCCGGCAACGAGGAATGGGTGACGGTCAGCGGTGTGAGCTACGGCACCGATTTCGCCACGGTGGATGTCTCACCCGCACTCGTGAACAGCTACGCCACTTCAAACACTCTGGTATCCAGCGTGCTGGAACTGCCCAGCGCGGTGGCTGGCATCACCGGGGTGTCGGTCATCAGTGGTGGTGGCAGCTTCGATTCCACCACCGTCGGCAATCTCATCGCCCACAACAAGGGAGCGGTAGAGGAGAACTGGACGCTCACCTTCACGAGCGCCACCACCTTCACGGTGTCGGGCAACACGGTTGGCACACTGGCCAGCCCGGGATCGGTCAGCGCCGACTACGCGCCGCTGAACCCGGCGACCGGAACACCGTACTTCACCATCAAGGCTATCGCTTGGGCTGGCACGTTCCAGATGAACGACACGGTGACCTTTGCGACGCAGCCTGCCGCGATTCCGGTCTGGTATCGCCGCCAGGTGCCGGCGGGGACATTCAGCCTGGCGAACGACTTCACGTCGCTGGCTATTCACGGGGAGAGTGCGTGATGCCCCGGGTCGGCTTCAAGAAGACGTGGGCCGCCGGCACCTTCGACAAGGCCGCCGTGCAGACCTTGCTCGCGCATCTCAAGACCTACGTGACGAACGCTGGGTTCAACGTGCTCCTCGATACCATCGACGGCATCGATTTCATTCGGATGGGTTCGCCGGCAGGCACCGCCGATGATGACGTTCCGCACTGGGCGTTCAGCTTCCAGGATCAAGACCCCTACGGGGCGATCTTCGCGTACCCGGTCTACGGCAACGACTACCTCGACGAGGCTGCCTACGCGCACAGCTACACCATCGTGCATTCCGCGTGGGTCGGCAATCCATCGCCGGAGATCACGGTCTGGTTCGCCGCCGACGGCGCGGCCGGGTGGTGGTGGTTGCATGCCAGCCAGGTCGACACCAACAGCACCACCGGCGTGTCGATGCGCTTCGCCGTTGCCGGCGCGACCTCGCGGCGCTATCCGTCTGACACCCACCAGGGGCTGTGCGCCCGTTACGGCATCTGGGATCCGTGGGGCGATTGGGAGCCGGCCTACGCGAAGGATGAAGACGGCGTGATCGACACGTATCCCTGGACGGGCACGTGGTCGCCCTTCGGCGAGGGTTGGACATTCAACGGTAAGCGCCATGCCGGTTCGCCGATGCCCAAGATGGCTGTGCCGCAGTTCCCCAACCGGGACGGCGGCATCAGCGCCTGCATCCTCGGCGAGTTCAACGAGGTTCTGATTCTCACCGACGGCTACGCGCAGGATGAGGTCGTCGTGCCGGGCTGGATCGCGATGATCGGCGACGAGTGGGATCAGCCCTACGCCGTGCCGGCCCCGCCTCAGTTTGACGACCCGGACGCCGAGCCGCTATGACCCTCGGCATCTCGCTTGCCATCACGCTGGGGGCGGGGCTGTACGCCGACTCGGGGCCGACCGTCCTCAAGCGCCGCTTCGAGGCCGCGTGGGGCAAGACGGAAGTCTTCGTGGCCAATGCCACAGCGTGGGAACTGGCTCGGGAGCGTGCTTGGCAGCACGCGGAAGGCTGGTCGATCCGCCTCGCGCAGAATCTCCAGTCACCCTACGGACTGCGGCTGGAAGGCGCGAGACGTTATCCCTACGGGGACATGCGCCAGCACCGGCGGAAGATGTCAGCCCCCTGGGGTAACGTCCCTCAGGCGAAGGCTCGCCACGTCATTCCGTACACTGATCTCGGTACCTGCCGGAAATCGATGCGCGTTGCGTACTGGCTGACCCAAGCAGTCGCAGCCAGGCAAGTGCTCGGGTACGACGTGACCAACGTCGATCCGGTCGCCAAGCGACTGACAGCATCCTGGTCGATCCTCGACGACGTCCGTCTGCAGGCGGTGGTGAACAGCCCGGAGCTCGTCTGGCACGACCAGCGGATTCGCATCGTTGAGGCGACCCTTTCCTGCGACGAGGAGAGCCCGGTCTGGATTGCACGGGTCGAGATCGCGGCCATCACCGACTTCGCTGCCATCACCATCGGCGACACGATCACCCTTGCCTTGGGGCTGGAAACCTTCTTGCTGGTGGTCGACGGCAAGACGCTGTCGCGCACCTCGGTCGCCGACCAGCGGATGGAACTGACGGCAGTCTCACCCGTGGCGCTGTTCGACGCACCCTTCGCCGGCACGATCCGCTACTACGAGGCCGGTGCGGTTTCCGCGCGTGCGGCGGTGGAGTTCCTGATCGGCTCGGTCGACTGGAGTCTTCCCGACTGGATCATTCCGGTGGGCCGGTTGATGCTGGAAGGGGCGACTCCGCTGGCGGCTGCCCGCAACATCGTCGCGGCCATCGGCGGCATCGTCGAGAGCAACCCGGATGGCACGGTGGTTTGCCGCCGCCGGCACCCAGTCAGTATCCCGCAGTACGGTGCTGCGACAGTCGCGCACAGCCTGTTCGACGCGGATGTGATGTCGGCGCAGGCGCAGATCGCGCCGATGCGCGGCTACAACCGGGTGACCATTGCCAACGAGGAGGGCGGTACGGGCACGTCCGCCGACCGCATCGAGTACGTGGCTGATGCCGATGATGCCTATCGAGGCACGGTGCGAGCCTATTTCGCCAGCACGCGTGCGGTGGTGCTGGCCCATACCGGACATCCGTCCACGATCATCGCGAGCCTTGGCGCGGTCACCCGCACCGAGAGTGAGACGGTCGAGTTCATCGAAGGGCAGGCGAGCACCCGATACCCGGTGACCGCCATAGTGAATCTCGCTTGGCAGCACACCGGGTTGGGCGACGTGACCGCCTCGGGCCAGAGTCTGACGGCTGCCACGAGCGGATACAGCCTGCTTCGAATCACCTACACCACCACGTCGCTTGACTGGCGCGTCGCACTTCCCATCGACGAGGAAGTGCAGTTTGTGCTGGTCGATGCCTGAGGACACATCATGGCCAATGCCACCATTCGCGTTCAATTCGGAAACCCGGACGGTTCGGGTTCGGACGGTCACTTGTCGGCTGAGGTCGACACCCGGCCTGATGGCCTGAACGGCGGCCGCAGTTCCTTCAGCCCGGGTGAAACCGCCTACATCCTCGTCTACAAGTCCGACAACGTCAGCATCACCGACACCATCTGCTCGGCCGGATCGCTCTCGGCGCAGGGCAGTGCCGTGGTGACGGTGACCGAGGAACTGATGTTCGAGGATGCCGATACGGCGACGCTCGGCAAACCGGCGCGCTCCAGTCTCTCGCAGTCGGTCTGGTATGGGCGCAGCCTCGGCGGTCTGACGCTTCAGTCCGACAAGGTCACGGTGAAGGCATCAAGCAAAGGGGTGGCAGTGGCCAAGGTCACCTACGACGCGCTGGCGCTGGTCTATGCCCTGTCGTCCCCCTCCACGCTCAACGGCGAGACGGATTTTTCCATCCTGGCACTGATCAAGGGGACAGCATCGTGATCATCGAGGTTTACCGGGGCGACGGTGCGCGCGAGGGTTCGCCCATCGTCGAGCCGCTACTCGCCGACGACGCGCTGATCCACCGGGGCGTGGCCGAGATGGACGCCAATGCGCACGCCTTCAACCGGGTCGAGATGGCGGTGGTCTTCCGGCCGGGGATTCGTCTCGGTCAGATCGTCGAGGCGACCGACCCGTCCACGGCGAGCCCCTATCGCGCCAAGGTGACCGGTATCCAGATCACGGTGTCGGAAGCGGCCATCGAAACCCAACTCACCCTGGAGCAGCCGCGATGAGCTTCGCGCTGAAAGAACTATCCCGTCTGCTGGCCACGGATACGCCGGTGGTCGGCGCTGTGGTCGGCATCGACGGGGCGGTCGTGCGCGTGGCTACCGAGCGGGGTGCCGTCACCGCCCGGACGCTCGATGTTGTGACCGTTGGCGACCGCGTGCAAATCAAGAACGGCATTGCCAGCAAAGCACCGGTGGCCAAGCAGGTGTTTCCCGTCTGACGACAATTGGAGGAATCGAAGTGAAGCAAGCGACAACATTTCTGGAGCGGGTCAGGCCCGCCATCGACGCCCTGCCCGATGGGGCGGACAAAGACACGCTGCTGGCTCTGGCCGAGGCGCAGGACACCATCGAGCGTGGTGACGTGCATCCGAAGCTGCGCGCGCTGGCAATGCGTCGGCTGACGGGCGGCGCAGCCATCGTGGCCGGCAGGAAGGCTGCGCCTACGCAGGCCAAGGGGCGCGGCAAGAAGCCGTAACGCCAAAGCAACCCAAATCCCACACCCGCGAACCCGCCCACGAGGCGGGTTTCGCATTTCTGGAGGACAAAGACATGGATTCCACCCAAACCGAGCGCCGGAAGATGGTGACCATCCCACAAGAAGAATTCGAGGCGATGCTGGAGCGTGCCGCCGAACGCGGAGCCCGGCACGCCCTGGCTGATGTCGGCCTCGACGGGCCTGAGGCGGCGCACGACATCCGCGAGCTGCGCGGGCTGCTCGATGCCTTCAACGAGGCCAAGAAAACCGCCGGCCTGACCATCGTGAAGATGCTGGTCACAGGGTTGGTAATGGCGCTGCTGGCCGGCGCGTTCCTGAAACTGAAGCTGTTCGGAGGTGGGCAATGATCGAGACTCTGCTCGGTGGCCTTCTTGGTGGGGCCTTCCGCCTTGCACCCGAAATTCTGAAGTGGCTCGACCGCAAGGGTGAGCGCAGCCATGAGCTGGCGATGCAGGACAAGGCGCTGGAGTTCGAGAAGCTGCGCGGGGCGCAACGGATGGCAGAGATCGGTGCCGCTGCCGACGCCGCGTGGAATACCGGGGCCATCGATGCCTTGCGCGAGGCGGTCACGGCGCAGGGGCAGCGATCCGGTGTGCGTTGGGCCGATGCTTTGTCGATCAGCGTGCGCCCTGTGATCACCTACTGGTTCATGGCGCTCTACTGTGCCGCAAAGACGGCAGCGTTTGTCGCTGCTGTCACCGCCGGTGCTGGTTGGGGAACGGCGATCCTGCATGCCTGGACGGAAGCGGATCAAGCGCTGTGGGCGGGCGTGCTGAACTTCTGGTTCCTTGGGCGCGTGTTTGACCGGGTGCGACCGTGATCGAGGTTCCGAAACCGGCCATCGAACTGGCCAAGCGTTTCGAAGGTTTCGAACGCAAGGCCAAGCGAGGGGTTGAGATCACCGCAGTTCCCTACATCTGCCCGGCAGGGTTCTGGACGATTGGCTACGGCCATCTGTGCGACCCGAAGCATCCCCCGATCACCGAAGCGGAGGCCCAGGTCTATCTGGCACGTGATCTGAAAACGGCGCTGGCGGCGACCTTGCGCTATTGCCCGGTGCTGGCCACGGAACCGGACGTGCGGCTGGCGGCCATCGTGGATTTCACGTTCAACCTCGGCGCGGGGCGTTTGCAGACATCGACTTTGCGGCGAAGAGTCAATCAGCGGGATTGGCTGGGTACTGCGCAAGAATTACGCCGGTGGGTCTACGGCGGAGGGCGAATCCTGCCAGGATTGGCCGCTCGGCGTGAGTGTGAGGTCAGTTTGCTTTCGTAAGCGCCGCGACATAGGAATGCGCAGAGAATTACGCTTGCTGCAGTGCCCGTTTCAAAGATGGTGAAATCTGCCAAACCCGCGACTGCCCACCAATATATTTCGACACCTTGATGTGGTTGTTACTCTCCATAAGGCTCAGTACAAAATCCACGAAGCCGACTGGTCTCTGAATGCGAGACGCCAATTCTTCGTTCTGGCAGACATTCTCGTTGACGAGCAGCGCAGCGATCCGGGCGACCACCTCGTTGTAATCAGGAACGTATGCCTCTGCGAACTGCTGAAAACCGAAATCCGTAAGCACGACGTGTGAGAGGGGCGCGCCCAGAACGTAGGAAATGTTGATCAGGTATTTCTGCCCGAGAATTTCGAGAGAATCAAGCAACTCTTGCTGAGGAACTTCTGCCAATGCTGGCTCGGCGCAGATTTGTTCAAACGTCACGAGCCCGTTGTTCTGCTCAATTTGTAGGCGAGCTATTTCACGCAAGACCAAATCGTCGACGCGTGTCAGACCTGGAATCAGCGGCCCCGAACCTGAGAATCGTGCAGGCGGATTGCCGATTACTGGCTTGTCATTGACATCGAAGATTGCAGACAAAATACGCTGAAGACTCTGGCTGTAGTCTTCAAGGTTGTCCACTTTCTGCCAGACAGTGGATCGAAGGCTCTCCGGAACGTCACATTCGTCGATAACGACCGGAATAAGCCTTGTACCACGGCTGATGCGATTAACAACCGAGGCGTTCAGTTCCTCACGCACCCACGGCTTTTGGACGCTGGTGACCGAGAGAACGATGATCACGGCGCGGGCATCTTTCAATCCTTCTTCGAAAATCTTGTCTACCAAACTGTCGCCGGGCTTCATCTCCCATTGGTCAAGCCAAACATCGACACCGTTTTCACGCAGCTGGCGAGCGAAATTGACTACAAAGCGATCCTTGTCTTCGCTGGCGTGACTCAGGAATACTTTTGGATGCATATGGCTACCCCGTTGCTGTTCCGCCACCTTGGCGGTTTGGGCTGATTTCTGTATATCTACACACATATTTCAGAAATTCGCCAAGCTCATAAATATCAAGCTCGTGATCGTGATAGTCACGCGGGGCAATGGTGATCGTTAGCTTGCTCGTGAATTTGCGCTCGCTGCACGCAGCGACAAACGACTTGACGATTTCCCTCACCACGACATCACGCGGTGTGCTGATCCGCCCATGCCCCGTGCCTAGGATCGGGATCGATAGCGGTTCATAGCGGCCTTTAGATGAAACAAATCCCCACAGCGATGCCAAGGCTTGCTTGACGTTTTCAAAACTCGATTCGGCTACGCCATTTTCATTTAGCTCTGAAATCGCCAACAGGTATGTTGTTTTTCCCTTCGGAGAGACTAACGCTACAGTGCCAATTCCGTACTTCTCTCGCTTTCCTCCAACACGGGAGTCCCTCGTCGAAACCACGGGTTCCGACTGAAGAGCCGAAATTATGTCGGCATCAAGGTGCTCACTTTTGTCGTAGTATTTTTGGGTGAATGCACCCTGCAAGCTGCGAGAAGAAATCAGGGTTTCATTTACCTCGGTGTCGAATGTTGTATTCGTCGATATCACCTGAGCCGTCGAAAGGCTGAAGATATCTGCAATCCGGATTTCAATCCGGACATCGCTTCCGTTAAGGCGCTCGCACATAGAAATAATCGGTCGTCTAACCCAAAGCGTGTAAACAACCGAGGTGACAAGGAAGTACATCCAAAGCGCCTGAAGTTGGGCCTTCCACGCATCGACAATAAACGACGATATTTCGGTAAGTAGCCAGAAAAAGCCAAGTGCTGCCAGAAAGGTTGTGACAGTCTCTGGAGCAAAAAACGTTCGCCGCCAGTAATTGCCGAGCAGATAGGCTTTCAATGTATCCATAGAGCCCCCTACAGGCCCAGGCGTTGATAGATCTCGGGCTTGTAATAAAAGGCCCCGGTTTGACCTTGTGCACGACACTGCTGATGGTTAGCTGGCCAGTTTTCCAATGCGTGCTGAAGAATGGCGGCATTAAAACTGATATGGATCGCCAACTCATCCCTGATGACAGGAGGACAGCGATCTTGGTCTTGTTGTCTTTGCCCATTGAGATTGACTGCGATGATCGGTAATCCCATTTGAATAGCCTGCTCTAGTTCCCACTTTACAAACCGATAGAGATATCGTGTTTGCTCGCCGATCAGCACAACCAGTACCGCCGAATTATTTAGTCGCTCACGCAGTTGTCTCTTGATGGATGCTTCTTGGCTGTCGTCACGAGCGGTGTTTAGATCGTGCGCGTTGTAGAAATTGAACGAAATGCCTTCGTGCTGCTTCCATGCGCACATCAGGCGGTAGTAATGCATATCTCGATCGCCATCGAAGCAGATATAAGTCTTATTTCTGTACGCCACGATTGTCTCCCTTAAGAATTAGTGTCCGGAATGTGCAATGCCATGCCCAGACGATAGCGCCGTCGCCTACCGCAACGAGATCAGTTGCTGCCCGCCGCTCTCCGATCTGACTTCGAGCGTCTTGCTCCGTGAGGCGAGGTAAGCAATCGGTTGATCGAGAACGAATGGATAAATCACCGCGAGCGACGACAGCGCTGGAACAGATACCGCCTTTCCCACGTGACGGAGCGTGGCCTCAATCAGCCAGCAGACTGCATCCTCGTTGCTTACGATGATGGGCTGCAATCGCACCAAGCGTTTTCCCTTTTCGACGCGCTCGATGGCCCCCCAGCTTGCCTGGGACTGCAACACCATATTGGTCATCCGGTAGGTGCCCTCGCGTTCCCCATAGGTTTCGCTCATCCGCCGATGAACCTCGGCTGATGCGCAATCACCCTGTATCGCTGATAGACGCCCGACCAACTCGGCCACCTTGCCGAAGAATGGATAGGTGGCGATGGCCATGCCCCAGGTCAGCGCTGCGATCGGAATGCCAGGGTCACCCTTGAATAACTGAACGCCACGTGCGGCGAATTCCGCCAGTTCCGGGCGCGGCTCCAACCACAACCGATTGAGTACAGTACGCGTCTTCTTGCGCGCTGCAACGCCCAGTTCTGCTGCGTCGAGCAGGGCGTTCAGATAGTCCAGGCTGCCAAGTTCGGCACGCACCCTAAGCGCGGCAGCCGCCCATTCAAGCGGTATAAAGCGGTCAAACCCTATTTGTGGTGCTGGTGATGTCATCGGCTCAATTCACGTAATTCACTTTGACGAAGGGCACGATCAGTTCTTCCAGCGATACGCCGCCGTGAACGACGACCTGATCTCCTTTGGGCACAAACGCCCCGCGCCCTCCTGCATATAGCGGCATGAAGTTAGCCGGAAGTCCAGCGACATCCAGACGGAACGCATCCGGGTTGGCGGCCAAGGACTCTGCGACCATCGCCTCATTGCGATAGGTTCTGACCCGCTCCCCACGCATTTCCGACGCGACGCCTTGGTTGGGGCGGCCAATGCCGACTGCTTCGACGTTTCCGTGGTCGGCTGTGAGATACACGTGGAAGCCTTGATCCAGCAGGAGCGAGAACAATCGTTCGACGAATCCCGACTCGCACCAACTGGCGATCTGTGCAGCGATCCCTCGCTTGCCGAGCACGGCTCCGTGAATGATCTCATCGACGGTATCGACAACCAGTCCAGCGACTGTTACCGCTGGATTTCCTAGTTCAGCCTCAAGCGCTGGCAGATCGTCGGTACGTTTAATCGCCTTGCGGTAGAACACCTCGCGCCCGGTCACGCCGTGGTCCTGCCAGAAGCGATTCCACAGGGACGGCTCCTGGGATGTGGTTTCAATGTTGTCGGCAAACTCTCGCGGACGCAGCCCGGAGAATAGGGCTTGCCGGGAAACAGATGTCAGCGTTGGTAGCCAGGCAAAGCAGGCGCTTTCGTCAAAGGCCAGCCGCTGAGATTGCTTGATAAGGCTCTCGCGAATCTGAACCCACTGATCGATGGCCAAGCCATCGAAGACCACCAGCGCAATGCGTTTTTCGCCATTCCCCCGGCGCATCGAGAGAAAGCGTGGAATGTGGTGGACCATAATCGGTCCCTTGATTGCCGGTAGCGATGGAAGGTCCGCGTAGTGTTTCCCGACCCATTCGCGAAGTCGCTCATCGGCTTGCCGCTGAAGTTCCGCCAGACTCTCCCTGACCACATCTGCACGCGCGGCTTCCAAGCTGTGGAATCGAGAAATGATCTCCCCAAGGCGGCGGCCGAAGTGCGTCCAGTCACGGTGCGTCGAATCGAGTCCGGGTAATTCGGTTTTGAGCGCCTTGATGCCGTCGAGCACTAAGTTCTGCATCGATGCCGGATCCTGAACGACACCGACTTTCGCCCACTCAGGCAGACTGGGTGGGAGATGAGGCACTGCCAAGGGGTGTAGCGATCCGTCCAGGAACATCGAATCCACGATCAGTCGCACATCGTGGTGGTCGAACGGCGGATCCAGCGTCGCCAAATAGTCGGGTGGCTCCGGTTCTCCAGTCCTCAAGCCGGTGATGCCAAGGCGGGTCAAATAGCGGAACCACGCATCCTGCACGACTCGCAAGGTGAGGCTGCGCTGGGAGAACAAAGCTGCAATCGGCATACCCTTGAAAGCAGACTGCTCGCCGAGCACATGTTCAACGTGCTGCGCGAGCACCGCTGGCAACGCCTGCTCGCGATAGTGGAGGCGAAGCAACTCGCGCCAGAAATCCTCTGAGCGCGTAATCAGATGCGGGCTCAGCCGGAAGATGTGCGTCAGCACGAATTCCTTGGTGGCCGCCTCGCCGAGCGCTTGGTGGGCGTAGCGCGATTGGGCATCAAACAACCCTGGCAATAGCTCACTTCCGATCTGCTTCACTACCGAATAACTGAGTTTGGGGAATACATCGGCCAGGCTGAGGCTGACCTTACGTGCCTGCCGGAGGTAGTCCCAAGGCAGATCAGCGGTCTTGGTGCTTCTCAGATGCAGGATGAGCGCACGAGACGGCCCGGATTCACCGCGATCCCACGCGGCCCGGTAGCGCTCCTCGTACTCCACGCGGAATGCCACACTGTCCTCGAAGGGCAAAACCGCGAAGCCACGCTCGCGCAATTCCGACAAAATCTGCTCGTCGAGCAACACATCGTCCGGATCGGCCACAATCCACAGCTGCGCCAGATCGGCGGGAAATTCCTTCAGGATGCGATCGACCCAAGGCGTCACGATTGCACTCCGGTAACCGGTCCGATGCGCAACATCAACACAGCGTTGAGATCGGGGGTACCGCTTTCGGCGTCAGCGAGCGCGCCCAGACGTGCCTGGTGTTCGGCTTCCAGCCGTTTGCGCCGATGCTCGCGGACAGCGGGAAGACCAATACGGCCGATCGCTTGATAGCGCGCATCGAAGGCGTATCGCGCCCGCTCGCGCTCCTCGGTCAGCCAGGCACGATGCTCCTCCATCAGCTCCGCGAATAATCGTTCGCCGTGAACCTTGGCCGCCGCCAGCGAAGTCTCAAACCATGAAACGGCGTTCTCCCCATCAACGTTCGGAGCGACAGCTATCTTCTCTGTCAGCAGCAAATCCCAGATTCGCTTGGCGGTCGGCAAGAATGTGCGCCCATCATCGGTGACAAACACCGGCAGGAATCGCCGCCGATTGAAGTTCTCCGAGAGATTGGCTGCGCTCAGATTGATTTCCCAAAGCGACCAAACACCGCAGACCGTGTCGGGTAGGCCAGTGATTGATGCCGTGGGCAATGGCTGGCCGGCAACGCAGCGTGGCAACTCGCCGATGATTGCCCGAGCGCGCGGATCCTCCAACGTAACCCATTCGAGTTCAGGATTAAGCTCCGCCGTGCGCGCATCGAAACAAACGCGAGGCGACTCGCTCCTGTCCGACCAACGAATGCGCCAGGCATCCCCGTCCTTATCGGCTACGCCACCACGGGCTGGCAAGCCGGTGGTGATGGCCCGCTCCAGCCAATACTGCGCGGGATGATCGCGCCACTTGCGGGCGTCGTCGGCTTCCAGGGTGTGGCCTTCTGTCAGGAGATCGCTGTTCTCCCGGCTGGCAGACACTTTCTCCCGTACCTGATCGATGACCGCGTCGCACTCCCTGTCGATGGATGACGGGTCTTGCAGGCCGTGCACAAAGAGCTCGTCGAAGATCGGTTCTACCTCCACCGAGTCCATCACATCGGCCGCCTTGTCGACGCCGAACTCCTCGGCAATCACCGCGAGCTTTTCTTCCAGCACCTGTCGTACCCGATGTTCGACTGTGTCTTCAAGCACGAAGTTGATTGCCCGTACCACGTGAGGCTGGCCAATGCGGTCTACACGTCCGATACGTTGCTCGATTCGCATCGGGTTCCACGGCATGTCGAAGTTGACGATGACGTGGCAGAACTGCAAGTTCAGGCCCTCGCCACCGGCATCGGTCGAGATCAACACCCGGACATCGCGTGAGAACGACTGCTGTGCCCGCGTGCGCGCATCCAAGTCCATGCTGCCGTTGAGCACGACGACGCTAAATCCCCGACTCTCCAGGAAGTTGGCCAACATTGCCTGCGTGGGCACGAACTCGGTGAAGATCAGTGCCTTGAGCTGCGGGTCATTTTCCTCTTGCTGGAGCTTGTAGATGAGCTCCAGCAGCGCTTCGGCCTTAGCATCGGTACCTTGACGCTCCGTCTCACGCGCAAGGTCGAGCAGCATTTCGACCTCTGCTTTCTCCTGCTCCCAGCCACTGGCCTGCACAGCGATGTCCAATTGCGACTGGCCGTCCAGTTCCGCCCATTCGTCCATTTCTGGCGTATCGAAGAGGTTCGTCTGTGCCGGCGGTGTTTCCAGCAGTGCCTGGCGCTTTTCCAGCGTGGCGCGGATCGCCGCCGTGCTGGATGTCACCAGGCGCTGCATCAGAATCATCAGGAATCCGATGTGCCGCTGCTTCGCGGCCATTGCCTGGTTGTAGCCGTGGCGCACGTAATCTGTCACCGCCTCGTAGAGTCGCTGCTGGGCACCGTGACGATCTTGCCAAGCCACCGCTTGTAGTCGCGTGGCACGCGGTTTGAAGAGTGGCTGACCTTCAGCATTAATGGCCGCCCGCTTTTCTGTCCGGATCACATAAGGCCGTACCCGATCCCGATTGACGCTGCCTTCGTCGGGGAATGCCTCGCGATCCAGCAGTTGCATCAGGCGCATGAACTGATCGGTCTTGCCTTGGTGCGGCGTGGCCGAAAGCAGCAGTAAATAGGGGGATGCCTCGGCCAAAGCAGCGCCCAGCTTGTAACGGGCCACCTGCTCGGTGCTGCCGCCAAGGCGATGCGACTCGTCGATGATCACCAGATCCCAGCCGGCCGAAATCAAGTCCTCGTAGCGCTCGCGGTTGTAGTTGGTGAGTTGCTCCAAGCTCCATCCGCGTCGACCTTCGATGGGCTTCACCGAGTCCAGCGAGCAGATCACTTGGTTATGCATCCGCCAGAGATTTTCGTCGCTCTGGCTGCCGCCGGTGCCGTTCTCGCGCCACTGCCGGAAGGCGGCCAATTCGGATGGCTCGATGAACCTGAAATGCTCGCCGAAGTGCAGCCGCATTTCGGCCTGCCATTGGCGAACCAGACCCTTCGGAGCTACCACCAGCACGCGCTGCACCATGCCGCGCAACTTGAGTTCCCGCAGGATGAGTCCCGCCTCGATCGTTTTGCCCAGACCAACCTCGTCCGCCAGCAGATAGCGAATGCGGTCGCGGCTCATTGCGCGATTGAGCGCATACAACTGATGGGGCAATGGCACCACGCTGGACTGAATCGGTGCCAGCAATAGGTTATCTTCCAGTGCGTCGAGCAGCTTGGCCGCAGCCGCCGTGTGCAGGATATGCTCGGCCGTGGGCCGAACAGTGGCCAACTCCACAAGGTCGGTTGCTCGGGCACGCACCACGGCATCCTTCGCCGGCAGCCAGACACGGTAGGCCACTTCGCCCCAAACCTCCTGGTGATCAATTACCCGGCACGGCGTCTCCTGCCGGCCATGCCAGCACCAATCGCCGACGCCGAAGTCCGACAGGGTCACGCACCCGCCTCCGTGCGGGTTAGCGCCTGGTCATACCACAGCAGCAGCTTCTCGTCTTCTTGCAGAGCCTCTTCCGGCATCTTCTGGGCAATAGCGATAATGGTCGCATAGTCCTTGTTTGCCCAAGCAGTCTTGAAGCCAGCTCGCATTGCTTCCAACCGGAATGTTTTTAGACGGCGGCCAGGAAATGAAAGGTAAGTCTCAAATTCCTTCAGCAGAGCCTTATCTCGAACCATTTCTAAATCACGTGCCTTGCTAGGGTCAGGCACATACCAGCGATCGGCTGCCTTGGCTTTCAAGCGTGGGTCTGATTTCTCTAGGTTTCGAAGTTCCTGCCAATTGGTCGACAGATAGCTATGGATCTGCGATGGCACCTCGTAACCGTCCGTAGCTTTGGGGTCATAGCAAAGAAAATTGCTTTCCAGGAGTTGCGAGAGTTCTGGCTTCGCCTCGTGCTTTTTCCAGCCGGCACCAAGTTGCTTGATGAATTCCGGATGAATTTCCTGATAGGTCGATGGCTTCTTTTTCAGGAAGTCAGACAACCAGTCGATAGCCGATCGTTCGTCCGCAATAAACAACTCAATCTGCGGCGCTTGTGCAATTTGCATTCTCTTTTTATCGTATTCCGTCACTTGCTCAGGCAGGAAAACCATACCATCCCGTTCGGCGAAGCGCTGCGTCAGACCAGCTTGAAATTCTTGGCTAGAAAGTGGGACTGGAAAGTTGTGGCGCACAAACCAAGCCACGAGACGGTCAAATATGATGCGCGGATCTCGTTCGGTGACAAACTCAAGCTGTCCGCTCTTAACCTTTACCGTTGGCAGGTATTTCAAATGTGTACGAACGAAGTCCCAAGCCGAATCCTCGCTACCCCCGGCTTTTGCAAAGCGATCTTCTAACCCACCGTTGGGCTTATAGGCTGAAATCACAAGGTCTTGCTTAACTGCGGTAACCCCGACTATTGCATTCAGACCACCACGCTTTTTATCCAAAACTGACACGTTAGCGACCACAAACCCCGCTTCTTGTAGACCTGTTTGAATGGCATTCCAAATGCTCGCTTGGGTATTGGAAAATTCAACAGTCATCCATCGGCCAGGCTTTAGCACTCTGTACGCTTCTTCGAAACAGCGAATCATCAGCTCCCTGTATTCGTTTACAGTTTTTCGCTGACGCTTGTCTTCGATGGCTTCTGGCTGTCGATTGGTCATCACACCAAGCCACGATTCCATGATGGAATTCAACTCGGAATAGGTGATGTTTGATCCGAACGGTGGATCGAAGAAGAAATAATCAATGGAGCAGTCAGGAATCAGTAGATCCGTAGTTGACTGAGTACCAATCAGTGGTCTCGCAAGGCCAACGGGTAACAAAGCTTTCCTGAAAGCTGATAGACGGTCAGAGATTAGACCAATGGCATTCATTTCGATCTGATTGGAGGGGACATACAATGTCCCTCTTCGATGACCTGCAGTGGCGCCACCGTCACCGGCCTTTTCTCCTCCAACTCTCGTAATCGCAATTTGGTGCTGTTTAGAGCCTCTTTGCAAACTACCGGTTACGGCCCAACGCATCTCAGACGCGAAATGCTCGAATGCATAAGAAAAGACTGACAAATTTCGCTTGGTGTAGAAATGATGAACGTGGGTAATTCCGATGGGATCGTTGCGCCGAGTCTCCCCGCCATCAATCAGCCGATCAAAAGGGTATCGAGTTGTAATTTCCGTATTCTCGATGTGGGCGCAAAGAGCAAGGTCAACTGCGTCAGGTTTTTTCTCAAACCGCTTTGAACCAACTGAGTAGTTGATACGTACGGGGACTGTCTTTGCTTGTTCGATTTGTTTGCCAAGCGCCGTATCATTTTTTGCGATAACTGCATGGTTCAATGACCGCTTAGTTTGCACGGCACTGCAATGTGGACAGGGGAAGTCGTCACGGACTTTTCCGTTATCGACATCAACAGCGGCATCCCAAAATACGATTTCGCCTGCGCACTCTGGGCATGTGAAAACATCAGACCAGACTACGTAGTTAATTCGCCCAACCCGACCCGCAGCAGAAAAATCTGGGGTGTCGCTTGCTTCAATGATTTTTAGGGCAGCTTGCACCTCAATTGGTGTCGGCTGATGGAGCGTTTGATACATCCAGCCAAACTTGGACTCCAAATTAGCGATAGCTGTTTTGGCTTGTGAATCGAAGCTTTCTCGATTTCCATGCGCGTTATAGTTATTTGAGATAAAGGTGGCCGCTGGCGACAAATCATTAAGAATGGCTCGTCGCCCCCCTAGCTTAGATAACGGCTTCCATATGGTTTTCCCGCTATCTTGCTCTTGCTCGAAAATTGTCCCGTCCGCATCTACTCGGTATCCAAGGGAAACAACCGTCGAATGGTCTCCGCAAAGTTGCGCTGCAACGCCCGTCATGCCCGTGCCACAGAAACCATCGAACACTACATCTCCAGGCTGTGTGTAATGCAGGATGTAGCGCATGATTGCCTTGTGCGGCACCTTAGTGTGGTAGCCGTGCGCGTTGTAAATAGGATCGTTCTTTCCCTCGCTAACGTCTGCCGCAAATGGTTCTTTGCTGTATGGCACCGATGAGTCGTAGGGTTTTCCGTAGTGCTTGATAAAGTCCTCGATAAAGGGGTTCGGGCAGGCTGTGTAATACGGTGGATTGGACAGGGCAAGGATGTCCTCATCAGTCCCTACCGGAAACCCTTCTATCTTGCGGAACGCGGGGTCTTTTAGCTTCTCGCGCAGGATCGCAAGAAAGTGCTCGCGCCTGGCATGATCGTTGGGAAACGTCAGCCCGAGGCATTCCACTGGGCCGGCTTCAATTGTCTCTTCGGCGAAAAGGGAATGGGATGTTGTCATTGCTCTGATTCCTGATCTGTTGTGGCTACAGCTTGCCCGTGCATAGCCTTAAGCTTGATGCCGACCTCGGTCAGTACGTAGCGCTGGTTGGGCGCGCGAGGCTTGTCGGGAGCAGTCATTCTTAACACCCCTCCGTCAATCAGTGGCTGAATGTGATGGGCTTTGAAGTGGGGCCGCTGGCTATATCCGGCGCGCTCCATCAACTCCGTCATCGAGCGGGGCGCATCGGCATAGCTGACGATTTGCCATTGCACGTCGGTTAGCTGAACAAGTGTCTGAACATGTTCGGTACCGGCCGGTGCGACTTGTTCAGTGACTTGTTCAGTCTCTACCGAACCTGGCGTTGATTGGGTAACTGTTTGATCTGCTGGCGCTTCTACCGTAACGCCCTGAGTGAAGCGTGGTCGTAGATGGGTGGCCAACAGGAACTGATGGGCGTTTTCGCTCACTGGCTCGATGATTACTTGTACAGTCAGCCGCTGGGCTAATTCCAAGGCGGCCGCGCCGCTCAGGCCGGTGAGCGCCTTAATGTCGGCCAGATCGATCTGGCCCTGGCGGATCAGGTAGGCAAAGACTGCGGCTTCGTGTTCCGACAAGCTCACACCCAAGCTTGCCTGGGCGAGTAGCTGGGCCTCAGTGAGCAGCCTCTCCTTGGGGAGGGTCAGGCGGAAAGATTTTTCGGCCTTATCGTTCTTAATGATGGGCGGCAGATTGCCCAGCCGACGCCAGCTCGCGAAAATCGCTCCAACACCGGAACCGGCTTGGTCGGATAGGCCGATGCGGCGGAAGGCAGCGACGATGCTCGGGTTGCGAACCGGCTTTTCACCCGGGTCGAGCAGTTGCTCGCGAGTGGCGAATGCGTCGCCGGGGTTGAAGAACTCTGATTGGTCGCGGAAGAACAAAATCGTCGGCCAGCGCGTCTGCTCGCCGAAATCCTGGTGGATGAGCAGGTTGATTGCCGCCTCCCGGAAGGAGACGTAATCCGGTGGGTCGTCTGAACGCCGCAGGCTGCCCGGGTCGATGGAGAACGGGTGTTCAGAATGCCGGGTATAGAAACTGACCATCGCCTGCCACGTCTTCAGCAGGTTTTCTTCCGGGACGGGCGTCATCCGGTCAAACCAGCGTACCTCGGCAGAGTAGGCTGCCTTGGGTTCGCGATACACCTGAAAATCGACCACTGGCCGCGTGAGGATTTGGCGCACGGCTGAGTCTGTGCCGAAAACCAGGATGCCAGCACGGGTCGGGGTCAACTGTCGCTGCTTCTCAACAACGCAAGCCATCTGCTGCAGAAACTCGGTGTCGGTCAGCTGCTCGTAGCGACCGGGATTCCGTTCAGCGTGACGTTGCCGATACCAGCGAACGGTGGCTTCGTCGAAACAACGCTCTACGCTGAAATCTGACAAGGGTTCGCTGTCGTAGCGCGTATCGGATGCATCACGGATGAAGTTGATCAGTTCATCACCGGTACAGGTATCGTCGCGGCCACCACGGCGGATATAAGCCTTGTGCGGAGTACGGTCCAGGAACACGGGTTTCTCGTTTCTCTTTGCCTCTGGGACATAGAAAACGATAACCGTGCCTTCATCAAGGGTGTGCAACTGCCCTTCGATCGGCAGAAATACACTGATCTTGTTGCTATCTCTGATCTGTCCGAGGAAGTCGTTCTGTACCTTGTCGGCTTCAATGACTCCAGAGATCGAGAAGGTCCCATTGGTCTCTTTGATGCCGAAAACGAGGTGGCCGCCTTCTGTGTTGGCGAATGCGCTCACCGTGGAAAGTGCATTCGCTGGCACTTTCCAAGATGCTTCCTTGAACTCGATGTCGTTCCATTCGATCGACTGCAGACGCGCGAGCAATTCCTCCCGAGTCATGCCTACTCCACTACGAAGCGCAGCTTGCTGGCATCTTTGCCCTTGCAGCGCTCGTTCAGCAGTGATTCGAAGCGCTTGCGCAGATCGTCCGGTGTGGCGGGCGAGCCACCGCTGAGCAGTGCCTTCTTGATGTCGTCGCCGGTGACCAGGATTTTTTCAAGCCCGGACAGCGCTTCCTGCACCGCCGAGACGAAATCGGGCGTCACCGGGTCGGGCAGCGCCTTGGATGCCAGGAAGCCCTTGATCAGATCGCGCTGTGCTGCCTTCAGCAACTCGAAGTTGGCCTGGATGATGGGGTCATCAAGGTTGTCGAGCAGCGTTTGCTTCCACCCCTCAAGCAGTCGATCGAGCTCGTCGTCGAGAGTTTTCAGCACATTGGCGGCTGGCAGCAGATCGCCCTGTTCGTTGGCGGGGCGGAAGCCGCAATGCGGGCAGACCGGGCCGGTCGCCAATTCGGATTCGACGAGGGAGGCACAGCTCTTGAGTTTGTCCAGCTTGTCCTCGAAGGTTGTGAGTTGTCCTGTCGGCATCAGTGAGATGCCGGCCAGCGCACGTAATGTGACGACACGGGAATCCTTGCGCAGCGAGGACTTGGTCTTGTCCTCCGCGACGCCGAGCCGGGCCTTGCTGTGCTGGGCGACGTAGGCGGCGATGTAGTCCTTCTTGAGCGTGGCCAGGCGCTGACGATAGTCGGCGGCTTGCTGCGCATTCCGATCCTCGGCCAGCTTGTCGAGAATTTCCTTGCGGGCTGCTTGTGCCTGTTGCGCCCAGGGATGATCGGCGGCGAGCACCATTTCGGCCTGCGACAGGTACGCGGCCGTGGTGCCGAGTTCGGCGACGAGATCGCGTAGCTTTTCCACGGATGCCAGAACGTCGAGGTTCTTTTTCTGAGTATCGATGTCCTCTTGGGTGATGCGCAGATTCTTGAGCTTGCCGACGGTGTTGTACGGCGCCAGCCCTTCCATGAAGCCCTTCAGTGCTTCCAGCCGGGTGCGCCAGTCGCGCAACTCTTCCTCGCGGAGCAAGGACTGCCCCCAAAAACTGAGGCGGCTCTGCAAGTCGGTGCCCACCGTGAGGATGCGCTGGACCTGCTTGGCGACCGCATCCAGCAGTTCCTTGACCGGCTCCTCCTTGCCTTGCGTTGCCATCTGGGCCAGGCCGGAGGGCAGGCCCAACAATTCGAACAAGGAGCGCAAAACGGCGACGTTGATTTCCTTGGGCGCTTCAACGTGCTTGAACTGCTTGAGTTCATCCAATGCGCGTTCGACCAGCAGCGACACCTTGCCGGAATCGATCTTGTCGCCGGTGATCGCCAGCACGACATCGCCCGAGTAGACCAGGCTGCCGAGCACGGCGACGAGCAGGTCGGGCTCGATGCGGAAGCGTACAGGCGCGAAATACTCGACATCGGTTGCACCACTGACGAGCTCGTTGCGGTTGAGCACTTGGCCGTGGCCCTTGGCCTTGAGTCGATTCAGGACTTCCTGGGCGTACTTGGATCGCGTGGGCTCGATGCGGTCGCCGTCCAGCATCTCCAGCGCATCGAGGATGGCGATGGCGTCCTTGGTGCGCGTGCCGCCCGCCAACGCCTTCAGCGCATTGGTAATGAGCTGCTTGCGGTTGGACTCAGTGACCAGCACAGAGAAGGTCGGGTATTCCGGTGCCAGATCGGTGAAATGGGTGCCCAGGGCCAGGCCGGACGTGACATTGACGATGTCGCGGAAGTTGGCGCGCTCGTCAGGGCCCAGACGCAGCTTGTCGCGCATCGATACGCCCTTGGACCATTCCTGCAGGGTCTTGCTCTTGCCCTGGTAGGTAACCTCGAAGGCGGTCATCTGCTTGTCCTGTAGCCAC
Organism: Thiobacillus denitrificans; assembly: GCA_020723405.1. Classification (GTDB taxonomy): domain Bacteria; phylum Pseudomonadota; class Gammaproteobacteria; order Burkholderiales; family Thiobacillaceae; genus PFJX01. Next base: position 124,224 of record DYIY01000005.1, read on the forward strand.
TTGCTCATGTCGCGCAGAGCATCCTTGGCCTTGTCCAGGTAGACGGCCTTGGCCGCGCCGCTGGCCGTGGATGCCAACTCTTGCGCGGCGGCGTAGAACGCCAGGTGACGTTTGATGGCGTCGTCCCGGCCCTTCAGCCGGAAGAACACCTCGTCATTCCGGCTTTCGTCGCGGAAGCGTGGCGGCTCGAACGGCTGAATGAAGTAGATGTAGAAGTCGCGCTCTGGCTGGGCGGTGGGACGATCATTAGGGGCGCCGAGGAAGAGATAGCCGTTCCGCTCGACGCGCCGATCCTGCCATTCGACCTGGTGCTGCCAAATCTTGTAGCCGGTGACGTAGGCGTGATCGTCGGTGCATTCCATGAGCTGCATCAGCGCGCTGTAATAGGCGCGATCCAGCGCGTCGTCCGACAAAGCCTCGGCGCGCTTCTCGATCTGGGCGTCGTAGTCGACGTCCTTCTTCAGATCGAGGTAGTACTGTTCGGTGTCGGGTGCCTTGGAGATGAACTGGCCATTCACCGTTTTGACGATCTCGCGCAGGGTGGTCTGCACGGCAGTCAACAGATCGTCAGCGGGTTCGCCGCCCATGTCTTCGATGCCCGGCTGGTACAGGCATAACGTGTCTCGGAGTTCGTTGGCTGTGGGGCCCACCGGGACGTAGATGTCACCGCCGGTGGTCAGCCGGTATACCGACAGCCCCTTGATCACGCGCATGGCCATCGCCTTGTAGGCTGGCCGCGTAAAAGCCTTCTGCACGCGTTCGCCGAGGACTTCGGCCACTTTCAAGACCGGGCCGATGTTCGGATCCGAACGCAGCACTGAATTGGTGGTGACCGTATCCCAGAACTTGTCGAAGCCGATCAGGCCCGGGCGGTCACTCGGCACGTCTTCATTCAGGATGGCTTGGATCTGGTCACGCAGGGTCACCAGTGCGCCGCGCTTCTCGGTGAAGATGAGCCGCTCGAAGGTGCCGATGTAGTCTGGATGCACGGGGAACAAGCGGACGTACTCGTCCATTCGCTCGTTCATATTGCTGTAGAACTTGGCGAATGCAGTCAGGTAGGTGCGAATCTTGTGCTGTTGGTCGGCCGACTTCTTGAGCAAGCGTTCGGCCACCACAAAGCTCACATCCTGGCGGGCAAGCAGGATTTGGGTGAAGCGTTCATTGACCCGGCGCAGGCTGTCGGCAACGTGCTGGAAGCGGCTGCTGTCGAAGATGGCTTCCTGTACGCCGGCCACGAAACGGAAGCGCAGATGCTTGGTGACCTCGCCGATTTCGCGCAGGAATGATAGATCCAGTACGAGGTCGTGGTCCTTGCGTGAGCGCAGGAACTCAAGAAACTCGTCGACGACCAAGAGCACGCCGTGGTTGGGATGAACCTCGGCAAAGGCGGCCATCATCTCCTCGAATGCCGCTTTGTTATTCACCACTTTGTCGGCGGGCGGGAAGGAATAGCTGACGCCGTGGCGCTCCAGGAAACTCTCAAGCTCCTGCGTGATGATGTCGCGCAGGGACATCTGGCTGGAGATTTCAATCCGATGCACCTTGAACTTGCCAGCAATCGCGCCGGCCGCTTCGGCAACCTTGGGGTGGTGGATCATCGGAACATACGCGCTGTCCTCGGCAATCAAGGACAGTACGGACATCAAGTGCGACTTACCGGTACCGTAATTGCCGACCACGAGCACGCCCTTGTGATCGACAGATTCGTCGAACGACATCTGCGGAATCATCTGTTTGGCGATTCGCTCCGCCATATCGTCGGAAATGACGTAGGTGGCGACGAGCTTCTTCGCTTCGTCGGGGCGATTGGCGTCGAGCAGTTGGATGACTGACTCGATCGGCTCGAATTGAATGAGATCCCCGTAGCGCATGTGTTCTCCCTATTGCTTCATTGTTCCGATTTCGAATGGGACCAACCCGTCCAGGCCGTAGTCCTGATATTCCGGATGTCCCATCTCGGCATAGCTCAAGCGACCGTCACGAAGCACGCCCGGCCAACTGGCCACGACACGTTTGGCGTGCGCGTGCCGTTTCAGCTGGTCCAGCGGGTCGAGCTTGAGCGACTGATCGAATAACAATTCGATGTTGTCGAGCAGAAGCAAGTCACCGCTGGCGTACTCCTCGGCAAGCTCCCGCATGACCACATTGGCCTGCAGGATCCGCTGGCGCTGCGTCATCCCCGCCAGACGCGTTCCCAACGCAGCGCCGACATTCATCACTTTCGCGCCTTGCCGAGCGGCCAGGTCAGAGAGCAACGCCGTCTTGCCAGAGCCAGGGGGGCCGACCAGCAAGACCAGTTTGCTTTGGAGAGCCGCCACCTCGTGGACCAGGGTTTCCAGTTGGTCGACCACGTTATTCCTGACTCCCGGTGGTCTGACTCTTGATCCACTGTTCAATGTCTGATCGCTGGAAGCGCCAAGTGCCCCCTACCTTGAAGGCAGGGATTTTCTTGGCTCCGGCGAGGCGATAAACAGTCCGCTCGTTAACCTTCAGATAGTCCGCTACCTCTTTAATGGTCAGGATTGAGCCATCGCTAGATTTTGTAGGCATCTCGGTCGCCGGATACAAAAAACGTCAAGATAGTGCAATCCTGTACAAATGGCAACGTGCAAGAAGCCCTGGTGCTGAAAAAGCAACGAAAAATCAGGCATCGGAGTAAAACTGACCGCTCGGCTGGTAAAGCTGGCGACCAACTGCCCCTCTTTGGCGGAATTATCCAAGTCCCCAGGCTCAGTAGGTGAGCCTGTGAAAATAGGGGGCCGCTGTTGGTGCACTCCCCGCGCCCATGGAAATGCACAGGCCAGCGGCAAGCCTGTCAGCCGTCGCCCCGATCACAGGCAGAAACAGGACATCCGTTTCGGCGGCGACGACCCTATTGCATCCGGATTGTTAAAGATCTACGTATCGCCCACACGGGCAGCACTACGACCTTCCGCTGGGAAGGATTTCGCTCACTGATCGAGAGACGTCGTCTCGACGATGATTTCGAACTGTTCCAGTACCTCGGGTCGCCGTTGCTTGATGTAGCGGACGACCGATTTGTTATCGAGCAACTTGGCCAGGTAGCCACGGGCCAGTACGAGGTTGAGAACATCCTCGGCATAGGTCTGCTCGACCAGTTTGTATTGCCCTTGCAGGTTCGCCATCTCGCGCTCCATGCGTGACATCTGTTCTTGGGTGACACCGTTCAGCTTTGGCGGCTTCTTGCCTTCGACCAGCATCTCGGCCGGCGTAGCGACGAGCAATGCTTCTGCGTAAGAGACGGTGATGTTGTTGGCTGAGACCATCAGTTCGATGCACTCGACCTGGCGGGTCGGCTTCATTTTCCGGATCACCCGGCTGATCTCGGCGGAGAACTGCCTGTCCTTCAGCAGATCGGCGGCCTCAGGACAAATCCCGTCCAGGAGCGTGGCCTTCTTGATGATGTGGCTGACGTCGACGCTTAGTGCCTTGGCAAGGCTTTCCATCGACACGCCACGCTCGATGGCGCGGCGAATCATGAAATGCTCTTGGATCGTGGACAGGCGGTTGATCCGGCTGTTGTACGTATAGGCCTCATCGTCCTTGGCCACAAGGCAGGGGGCTTCCTCATAGCCGAGTTCAGCCAGGGCGATCAGGCGCACATGCCCGTCGAGCAGGGTGTGCTGGCCAGTGACCTTGTTCGCCTCGGTGACCGACAGCGGTTCAATCAGGCCAATGTGCTCGATGGAGGATCGAATCTGCTTGAACTTGACCGAGGTGATCAGCCCGGTCGGTGTTTTCCGAGAGGGCAGAATCTTGTCCAGGGGGACCGATAGTGCATCGGGTATGAAGCCGAGCGGGACGTTGGTCATGCCGAACTCCCTCCGGACCAGACGCGATCGGCCAGGTATTCGGGCAGGGAGTCCAGTCCCTCGGCACGCAGCAGATTGATGAAATTCTCGTCGGCGAAAAATTGCCGTAAGGCGCTCACCACGAACAAGAGGCGCTGCTGGGCAAACTCAGCCTTCTTGACGATGATCTTCTGGCGTTCGACTTCCCGTTGGTAGGTGCGGACCAGGCTGGATGTCGACACGTCTACCGGCTTGCGGCGCGTGGCCCGGGCCATCGATCGTCCGAGGGTCTGCCGGCGCTCGATGATCTTGCGTACCTCCATCAATTGGCGGCCACGCAACTTGCCGCACTCGTAGGCTTCCTGCAACGCGGCTTGCACGGCCTTGTCGTCATCGCCGGCACCAACAATGGTCAGGGCAGCATTGAGGGGCACTCGTCCTTTCTCGACAGCAACGAGCAGTCTTTCCTCACCTTGCTGCAACAGCGTCAGGATGCCGGTCACGTAGACCTGAGTGAGCCCAGTCTTGGTGGCGATCTCCTTGGGGTTGTACCCCTTGTCACGCAGCTGCTTGATGCCAGCGAGAATCTCCAGCGGCCGGCATTGGCGGCGGGCGATGTTCTCGGCCAGGCTCATGATGAAGGCGTCCTCATCACTGACGGAGATTACGAGTGCCGGAATGGTCGCCTCCCCGAGATTCCTGAATGCGTTGAGGCGCCCCTCGCCACACACCAGGAGATATCGCTCCTGATCGTCGTCACCCATGCGGGGTGTAACGGTGATCGGTTTCTTCAGGCCGATGGCCTTGATGTTGCCGACGATCTCATCGAACACACGCTTGTTCCGGTCGCGCGGATTGAGGATATCGATCCGATCGACGGGAATCATGCGGATTTCGCTGTTGCGGTGTTTCGGGGTCATGCCGCTCTCCTCAGTCTTGCACGGGCACCCATGCCGTAGAGGTAGTCCAAGGTTTCGAAGCGATAGCTCTCGAATTCGATGGCGTTCCGATCGGCCAGGTTGATCCCGGGTTGTCCGAAATCCAATCGCGGTAGCAGGTAGTAATCGAGCGGCGACCGATTGGCATGATCGAGGCGCACGGCAACAGTGACGTCGGGGCTCAGGCTGGTGTCGAAGCGCACCTTCCAGCGGTGACTGCCGCTCTCGTTAGTCTGGCACCGCGCCAGCACCAGGGAGACACTGAACTCGTCATTGACGCGCAGAAGGTCGGTGGCCGGATCACGGACTACCAAGCCGCCGATGGCGCCGATCTCGGCTTCCGTTCGGGCCACGATCTCGGGATGCAGCTGACGAAGGAAACGGTTGACCTCCAGATAGCGGTAATCGCGATCGGGGGTGAAGCCAACCATCTGGTAGGCGCGAATCAGGCTGCCGAAACGATGAACATAGACCGAGGCCGACGGCATGCCCTCGGTTTCGTCGATGATCAGGCCGGAAAGGATGCCTCGATTCTCGTAGAGGCTGCGCAGGCGCTCGATCAACTCCTCGTCGGTGTAGCGCCGGGCACGTGCCCGCATGATCCCTTGGGCGGTGTAGAACAGATCGGGCTGGACGATGGCCTCGAAGGCACCTTCCTTCTTGATCCACATATCAGGGGTATTCACCACCCGGGTCTTCTTGAGCTTGAAGGAAATCCGGTTGTAGACGTTGTTGCCGATGTACTTCTCGTTGGTCAGTACCTCATTGACGGTGGCGCGCGTCCATTCCCGATCAAGGTCAGTGCGTACCTTCATGCCATTCAGTCGCCCGGCAATTTGAGATTCCGACAGTCCCTCCTCAATGAACCACTGGTAGATCAGATTGACGATACGAGCCTCGTCGTCGGGGCCGGGCATGAGGATCACGCGATCGGTCTGTAGGCTTTTGTGCTCGCCACGAGCCAGTTCGCCCTTCATGGATCCGTTCTGGTCGACCAGGATGCGGCGGAGTCCATAACCGGCAGGGCCGCCCTGGCGGTAGCCGAGTTCGATCAGGCGACATTGGCCGGCGAACACCTTGGCCGACAATTCCCGGCTGTACTCGCCGGCCATGGCCCGCTTGACGCCCTTGACGATGGTGGAGACGGGCGAGCCATCGTTCTCGAACTGCTCGGCGCAGTAGGCGACCTGGATGCCGGCGCGGCGGCAGATGTACTCGTAGTAAGCACTCTCATCGGCATCCTGAAAACGCCCCCAGCGACTGACGTCGTAGACCAGGATGACCTGGAAATCAGCCTGCCCCGACTCGACATCGTGGATCAGCCGCTGGAGGGCCTGCCGGCCATCGATGCGCAGACCGCTCTTGCCCTCGTCGGCATAGGTCTTGATGATCTCGATGCCACGCCGGGCTGCGTATTCCTTGATCTTGTCGGCCTGGTTCTCCGTGGAATACTGCTGGTGCTCGGTCGACATCCGCACATACTGTGCTGCCCGGAATAGGGAGGCTTGGGTCTGTCCATCGCCATCTGTGTTTTCTTGTTCTTGCATCGCCGCGTCGTCCCCTTACATGCGAAAAGATGCCTCTCGAACATCGGGCGTCACTTCGCGACGGGTGGTTGGTCAAGGCATACACGGGTCGAGTCGGATTCGGATGCTCGATAGTTCGAGAACGCACACGCGGGAAGTTAACAGGCGGCAGCGATGTCGCCGAACACGTCCTCATTTGCAATCACACGTCTTCAGCAGCCGGGATCGCAGTCAGGACAGTAATCTCGACAATCCATGCGTCCTCGCTGGGTGTCCCATCAGTGGAGAGCCGCACCATTCGGTAGCGACCGCAAGGCGGCGGACAGAGGGGGCGTGACGCGTCCTCATTTGCAATCACCGATGCCCGGAGCTTCCGGTTTCGCTGTTGCTGTAGAGTTCGATTGCGTTCAGCGTAGACGGGATTCTCGTCTCGGTACTGTTTCCAGTACGCCGGGTTCTCTGCAGCCCATGCCTTGCTGGCACGCGTATCGTTGTCACAGTAGTCGGCGTCGTCACGCCGCTTTTGCTGCTGCCAGCGCCGACGGCGTTCGCGTTGACACTTTGGGTTTGGGCAGTAGGTCTGCTGTCGAATTCTCGGGTTGGGTTCAAATGCCTGACCGCATGCGGCGCATCGTTTTTCCATGACTGACTCCATACGAACAAAAAGTCGTATGGGTGCCATGGGTTTATATCTCGATGTTTTTTAAATAAATACAGATGGAATTTTTGGGGGCGGATATGTAAGGGGAAAGAGACGGTCGATGATCTGGTGCTGAACTCGCAGCTTCACAAAATGTCAACTAGAGTGTAAAGTGTCAAACCGACTGTCAAGAGGAGAGTGCTATGGGTGAGAAGATGAAGAACGCGCCGGTGTACTTCGCCATCGCCCAAGTTCGCCACAATCCTGTGTTGCGCCTTGGCGCATACGCCGACGAGATCCAGGACCGGATGCGGAAGGTTGGTTACCCCGATTTCAAGAAAGGGGTGGCGATGGCCTTTTCGTTGATGCAGCAAATGGGCGATCAACAACCGAGTCAGCCTCCCGTTGTCGAACGGGTTGAGCGTTTGATGTTTTTCAATTCAGATAACACTCAAGGTTTCATCGTCGAGCAGAACGCCATTTCCTTCCACACCACTGAATACGATGTCTTCGATACATTCGCAGATGAATTCATGAAGGGTGTCGGGATTGTTCACGAGTGTGTAACCCTCGCCCATACTGAACGCATCGGCTTGCGATATCTGGATGCCGTAGTTCCTCCAAATGGCGAGGATGGCCTGCCTGACTATTTGGCTTCCGGTGTCTTGGGCCTTAGCAGCAAGTTGCCTCAAGACATTCAGGTGACGCATTCATTTTCTGAAACTCATTTCAGAACAAACGAATGCGCAGTATTGGCCAGAACTATCATCCAGGCTGGACCACTGGGGTTCCCGATGGATATTCAACCCATCGGGGTTAAGATTGCCGATAGGTTCCAAAAGATTAATGGCGTCCATGCGATCGTCGACACTGACGCGTCGATTGAAGGACGCCATTCGATGAATCTGGACGCAGTGAAAAGTCAGCTGAAAACGCTCAGGAGTGGCATTGATGTTGCGTTTACTGCCATCGTCACCCAGTTAGCATTGGATGCCTGGAAGAGCTGAAGACCGGGAGAGATCATGTTTGCACAATACCGGGCACCCGAGCCAACGCGACAAGTTCATCGCGCCACGGCGGTAGCCTTTGAGGATGACTTCGATGATCAGCCGACAAGCGTTCGCGAGAATATCGGCGGACGAGTATTGGTTTATTGTGTAGCTGGAACATTCGGCCTGCTTTTGCCGGCCTATATACAAGCAAGTACAGCAACATCGAATTGGGCAATTAACCAGATTGAAGTAGATGGCGTGCACTCAGCAGCAGTTGGTGCCGCATCTGCGACAGCCCAGAATATTGCACACATTCGGCAAGCCACGAAAATCTCCGTTACTGAACTTGCCCGGGCGTGCGGCGTATCACGGCAAGCGATGTACGAATGGATCAAGGGTGGCCCGCTATCGACAAGAAATGCCCAGCGCATCTCCGATCTAGCGCAGGCAGTTGATGTCATCCTTGCATCGGGAGTCGAAGCATCGCCACAGACATTGCGGCGCAAAATTAGTGGCGGCACGTCAATTCTGGATGCAGTTCAGGCTGATGGAAAAGTTGTCGATCTCGCCACGCAGCTCGTTGGTACGTTAGTGCGAGAGTCTGAGCAGAGAAATCGGCTTGCCGCCCGACTGGCTGGCCGCCAGAAGTCTCAACTGTCTTCCACTGAGTTTGGGGCGCCCCATCTCAATGAAGATGCGTAGGAAGTCTGTAAATGGCAGACTCCGGCCGGCAGTTCTCTTGGCGTCAAGGTGACTTACTCACCAGCGAGGCAGCAGTAGCACTTGGCTACTGTCCCCAGGACGATGCTGACGCCACATTCGTTGTCGTTATTTCGCACGACTGCGACCTGACTGCAGAGATAGAAAAAGAGCCGCAGGCAGAGCTGATAATTGGTCGGCGCATCGACAAATTGGGTGGTGACTCCTACGGAAAAACCGCGCGACGGCTTCACATCGAATACCAGACCCAGGATGGCCCAGTCGTCATTGAGTTGATGGCCACTGCCAAGCGGCTGATCGAAAAGCAGACTCTGTTCGAGTTTTTCCCTCGGACAGATGTAAGACTGGACGGCCGAGGAATAGGAATTCTCCAGCGATGGCTTGCAGCCCGTTATCACCGAGCTGCTTTTCCTGAAGCATTCGAGAACCGCCTACGATCTGCGGTTGTTCCCGGCAAGCGTACATTCCTCAAGAAAATTGAAATCATCCTCTCTGACGGCGGCGAACACATACGTGGCCTATTGTTCGATTTGGATGAGGGGAAAGATGTTGAGCGCAATGCACCTGACGACGTGTACCAGTTAGGGATCAATGTCTTGTACGACAGCACCAAGGACGAACCCACTGCAGCTGCAGTAGCCGAAGCGGCTGCGCGCGCACTAGAGGCCCTGTTCAGCACAGCGTTTTACTCGGAACAAGCTGGTTGGCAGAATATTCGTCTCGAGTACTGCGATCCAATATCGGACAGTGGAATAACCGTAGCGCAGCGAGAAATGCTCAAGCAATGGAGGCTGGAACATATGAGCCTTCAGGATGACCCGCCGCAGCCGATGATCAGCGCATAAATGGTCTAGATCGGAAAATGTCGCGCCCGTCAGATTCCGGAGATATATGCAAAGACGAGGAACGTATGCGATTCAAAGAATTTGCCGGTCTGCAGACGATAACGGATGTCGTCATTACCACTGACGGCGGTACGAGTGAGTTACTGCACGAGGGTAAATGGATCCCAGGACGTTTTGACAGAAATATCCGTATTGACCAACCGACCCACGGTGCAGGGCAGACTCATGCACATGTGTTGGGCCGGAAGGGCGAAGAAATTGGGGTTGTGAACTTTGACGGGTCAGGCAGTCATGGGACGAAGTGCCGCTTAAGCAATGACGATGCTGATGCTTTGCGTGCAAGGGGTTTTCAAATTCGTCCTGGAAATATTGTCGAATGGGTCTTCGTTGCTGGAGGTTGCCGACTATTGCTTGAGTAAGAACTGTGGTATCTCACAGCGAATTTGATTGTGTATTCCGGAACCGAACTCCAAACCATCGAAACGAGAACTGGCTGGGTTGAATGATTGAGCTTTCGGTGGGATTTGAGGTGGGCCCTGCCCAAGGTCATTGCCTACCGATGCGGAGCCCGGCAACGACATCTTTGATTGTTAGCAATCGGGCGGGTTGATCTGGCGCTCGCTCATCTAGCGTCGGCAGATCGCGGGGAACCGGTTTGCGCAGACCTTGACGCTCGAATTCGAGAACGTCGCTCATCGCGTAACGCACCGTTTGGCCCAACTTGAGGAAGGGCGGGCCGCGTCGGATGGTGCGCCACCGCGTCAGGGTCTTGGCGCTCATCTTCCAGCGCGCCGCCAGTTCTTGCTCGGTAAGGAATTCGTCGGGCATTTCGTCCTCCAGTGGGTTGCCCCGATGAAGGCGCTGTCCCGCGCCGATAGCAAGAAAAACCAGCGAGTTTCGCGTACAATCCTCGCCCATTGGTGCTGGCACTCGCCGGTGCAATCCACGCGCAGCCGCAGTCGGTTTCGTGGCGTCGCGTCAGCACCACCACTTTTTGAAGGCCAGACGCTGCTCTGGCCTTTTTCACGTCTGCCCGCCGCGCCAGTGCTGGCGCGGGTTCCCGGATTCGGAGCTGGTGCAGCTTGAGGATGCGGGTGAATTGGTCCATAGGGGCCTCCAGTAAGCAGCATAGTTGCTTTGTCGCGTCTCCTTTGGAAGCGTGCTGGCGTCACTTGCAGAATCCTGCAAATCCTGGGTATGGGATGAAAAGACAGGGCGACGAATAGCTGTCCTACAATCACGCCATCGATTGCCAACCAGAGGTGGAGCCATGGGCCTGCCACAAGCGCAAGCCACGCTGACCCGAGCCGAGTTCGTCACCTGGGAAAACCAGCAGCCGGACAAGCACGAGTTCGTTGCGGGCGAGGTCTTTGCCATGGTGGGGGCGCGGCGGGCCCATGTGACGATCTCGCTCAACATCGCGGCCAGGTTGAAGGATCACCTGCGCGGCGGCCCATGCCGGGCCTACATGGCCGACATGAAACTGGAAGTTCAGACCGCCGACGCCATCTTCTACCCCGACGTGATGGTGACCTGCCATCCCGACGACCTGAAGGCGGAGATGGTGATGCATCACCCCCGGGCCATCATCGAAGTCCTGTCCGAGAGCACCGCCGCCTATGACCGGGGCGACAAGTTCGCTGCCTACCGGCAAGTGGACAGCCTCCAGGAATACGCCCTGATCGACCCGGACCAGCGCCGGGTGGAAGTCTTCCGCCGCATGGACAATGGCGACTGGCTGCTGGCGGCCAGTGAAAGCGGCCAGGGGCTGATCCTCAAGAGCCTGGATTTCACCGCCGGCCTGGACGCGGTTTTCGAAGACATCTGACGGGACATCATGGAACTCAAGCGCATCCTCCTCGGCGTCACCGGCGGCGTGGCCGCCTACAAGGCAGCGGAACTGGCCCGGCTCATGGTCAAGGACGGCCTGGACGTGCAGGTGGTCATGACCGAGGCCGCCCGCCACTTCGTCGGCGCCGCCACCTTCCAGGCCATCACCGGCCATCCGGTGTTCTCCGACCTGTGGGACGAGCGGGTGGACAACGGCATGGCCCACATCGACCTGTCCCGGGGAGTGGACGCCATTCTGGTGGCGCCGGCCTCCGCCGACTTCCTGGCCAAGCTGGTCCAGGGCCGGGCCGACGACCTGCTCTCCACCCTCTGCCTGGCCCGGGACTGCCCCCTGTTGCTGGCCCCGGCCATGAACCGGCAGATGTGGGAAGCGGCCCCCACCCAGCGCAACGTGGCCCAGTTGCAGGCCGACGGCGTGTCCCTGCTGGGCCCGGATTGCGGCGAACAGGCCTGCGGCGAAGTGGGTTTCGGCCGCATGCTGGAACCGGAGGACCTGCTGGAAGCCGCCCAGGCCCGCTTCCAGCCCAAGCGGCTGGCGGGCCTCAAGGTGCTCATCACCGCCGGGCCCACCTTCGAGCCCATCGACGCGGTGCGCGGCATCAGCAATTCCAGTTCCGGCAAGATGGGCTACGCCGTGGCCCGGGCGGCCCTGGAAGCCGGCGCCGAAGTCACCCTGGTGACCGGCCCCACCTGTCTCACCCCGCCACGGGAGGCCGTCACCAAACGGGTGACCAGCGCCCAGGAGATGCTGGGCGTGGTGGAGGAAGCGGCGGATGGCGCCGACATCTTCATCAGCGTGGCCGCCGTGGCCGACTACTACGTGCTCAACCGCAGCGAGCAGAAGATCAAGAAGGACGCCCACATCCTCACCCTGGAACTGGCCCCCAACCCGGACATCCTGGCCAACATCAGCAGCCGGCCCAAGCCGCCCTTCTGCGTGGGCTTCGCCGCCGAGAGCGAGAACGTGGAGGAATACGCCGAGCTGAAACGGCGGCGCAAGCACCTGCCCCTCATCGTGGCCAACGACGTAAACGAGGCCATCGGCAGCGACGACGTGCAGCTCATCCTGCTGGACGAAGGGGGCCGGCACGTACTGCCCACCGCCGACAAGCGCAGCCAGGCGCGGCGGCTGATCGCCCATATCGCCATGCTGTATAACCAGAAGTATCAGTAAACGGGTTCCTCAAGACGCGGGAAGACTATTCATGGATTACCAAGGCATCATCACCATCGAGCCCGGGAAGAGGGGGGGCAAACCCTGTGTGCGCGGGCTGCGCATCACCGTGTATGAGGTCCTGGAATACCTGGCATCAGGCATGAGCCCGGAGGACATCCTGGGGGATTTTCCCTATCTGACCCGGGAAGACATCCTGGCCTGCCTGGCATTTGCGGCTGATCGGGAGAAGCACCTCAGCGCATTGGCAGCATGAAGCTGTTGTTCGACGAGAACCTGTCTCCCAGGCTGGTTCGGGTCGTGGAAGCCGCTTTTCCTGACTCCGCCCACGTCCATGATCTGGGGCTGGGCAATACGGAGGACATGCAAGTCTGGGCTTACGCCCGAGATCACGGCTTCGACCTGGTTACCAAGGATGCCGACTACAACGATCTTGGCCTCTTGCGCGGCTACCCGCCGCGCATTGTGTGGATACGCAGAGGCAACTGTTCAACCGCAGACATCGCGGACCTGTTGACCCGTCGCATTCCCGATATTCAAGCCATGCAGGACGACCCTGCAACTGGCGTTCTGATTCTGTTCTGATCCTACGAGGTACCCATGCTCGTCGAACTGAAAGTCCTGGACGAACGCGTCCGCTCCCAACTCCCCCAGTACGCCACCCCCGGCAGCGCCGGCCTGGACCTGCGTGCCTGTCTGGAGTCGGCGGTGATCCTCAATCCCGGCGAAACCACCCTGGTTCCCACCGGCCTGGCCATGCACCTGGCCGACCCGGGCTATGCGGCCATGATCCTGCCCCGCTCGGGGCTGGGCCACAAACACGGCGTGGTGCTGGGCAACCTGGTGGGCCTCATCGACTCCGACTACCAGGGCCAGCTCATGGTCTCGGTGTGGAACCGGGGCAAGGAAGCCTTCACCATCAACCCCTTCGAACGCATCGCCCAGATGGTCATCGTGCCGGTGGTCCAGGCCGGCTTCCGGGTGGTGGAGGAATTCGCCGCCAGCGACCGGGGCGAGGGGGGCTTCGGCAGCACGGGCAAGCACTGATATCCTGCACACCCGGCTCCCGGTCGTCGGGGCCGACAACCGCAACATCCGCAAGGGAGAAACATGAAAAACAGATTCATCGCCTGTTCCAGTCTGGTCATCCTGGCCCTGCTGCTTTCGGGCTGCATGCCGAAATCCTTCGTCGATCCCGGGATGTACACCGGTGGACTCAAGACGGCACCGAAGATCGACAAGCCCATCCCCGTCACCTTGTCGGTCGCCGGGTACATCAATGGCAGCGAAAGCAGCATGGCCACGTCGGTGTGGAAGCGCCGGTTCAGCAAGGCCCTGGATGTCGCCCAGGTCCTTGTCCCGGCCGGCGAGGGGCAGGCCCCCCAGGGCAACCTGAACATCCAGATGGATAACGTGGGAGATATGGGCCAGGCTGTCGGCAAGGGGTTCGTCACCGGTTTCACCCTGGGCCTGGTGGGTTCGACGGTGACGGACGGCTACGTCATGAAGTCCAGCTACACCACGGCCGACGGACGCAAGAGCGAGCATGAATATCGGCACGCCATCCATTCCATGCTGGGCGCCGGGGCCAACCCGCCGGAAGGGGTGGAAACCATGAGCCCCATGGAGGCGGTCGATCTGGTGGTGGACGACCTGGTCGCCCAGATGTTGCGGGAAATGCAAACCGACAAGATGTTCTGACGCTGCGCGGCATGGCCCGGCCCGCACCGGGCCGGACCTGCCGGTCACTGCGGGCGTCGCCGGCCCGCCCGCGCGGCCCGCCAAAGCAGCAGGACCGCAAGCAACGCGGCGGGGTAGTTGCCGAACCGCAGATAGGGCGTCAGTCCGCTCCGTCCCTGGGCCTGCCCGTCCAGGCTCCCGGCAGTGAAGGGCGCCAGGGCGGCCAGGGTCCTGCCCTTGTGGTCCAGGATGGCGGTCACCCCCGTGTTGTTGGCCCGCAGTTGCCAGCGCCCCGCTTCCAGGGAGCGCAGGGCGCCGATCTGCAGGTGCTGCCAGGGGGCCAGGCTGGCGCCGAACCAGGCGTCGTTGCTGATGTTGACCAGCAGGGTGGCGTCCCGGGCGGCGTGGATGCGTTCCTCGCCGAACACGTCCTCGTAGCAGATGTTCACCGCCAGACGCTGGCCGGCGGCGGCCAGGGGCGGTTGGTCCGCCTCCCCGGCGCTGAAGTCCCCCAGGGGGATGGACATCATGTCCACCGCCCAGCGGAATCCGAAGGGCACGAACTCGCCGAAGGGCACCAGGTGGACCTTGCGGTAAAGGCCTTCCGGGCTGGTGCCCAGGGTCAGGGCGCTGTTGTAGTAGCGTTCCGGGCCGGCGTCTTCGGGAATGCCCAGGAGCAGGTCGCCGCCCCGGGCCCGGGCGTGGTCCGCCAGCAATTGCAGGTAGTCCGGCGGCACGCTGGAACGGAACAGGGGCAGGGCCGTTTCCGGCAGCACGATGAGGCGGGCCCGGCTGGCCAGCACGGCCCGGGCGTAATGGTCCAGGGTGGCCTGGAGCTTCTCCGGGCGGAACTTCATGTCCTGGGCGATGTTGCCCTGAACGAGGCTGACCCGGACGGGCTCGCCCTCCGGGCGGGTCCACTCCACCTGTTGCAGGGCCCAGGCGGACAGCCAGAGGGCGGCCAGGGTGGCCAGGGCGTAGGCGCGGCGGTTACCCCCGCCCCCGGCAGAAGGGAGCAGAACCACCAGCAGGCCGGCGCTGAGGGCGGCCAGGAGGCTCAGGCCATAGACGCCCAGCAGCGGGGCGAAGCCGGCCAGGGGGCTGTCCGGGGCCTGGGAATAGCCCAGGGCCAGCCAGGGAAACCCGGTGAACAGCCAGCCCCGCACCCATTCCAGCAGGGTCCAGGCGGCGGGCAGGGCCAGGGCCGTCCGGCGCCAGCCCGGCGGGGCCAGGCGGGCGGCCAGGGCCAGGGCCAGGGCGGGCAGCAAGGCCACGAAGGCGCAGAACAGCAGGGTGGCCAGGGCCGCCACCGGGGCCGGCATGCCGCCGTACACGGAAATGCTCACGTACACCCAGGACACCCCGGCCAGGAAGTGCCCCAGGCCCCAGGCCCAGCCCAGGCGGAAAGCCCGGCCAGGCGCGGCGTCCCGGGCCAGCAGGAAAAGGCCGGCCAGACCCAGGATGGCCAGGGGATACCAACCCAGGGGGGCGAAGCCGGCCACCGCCAGGGCACCCGCCAGGGCGGCCAGCCCCGGCCGGGCGAATGAACGCAAGGTCATCGCTTTATGCGCCCGTCTCCCCGGAGAAGGGCACCCCCATCAACCCATGGCAAAGGCCACGAAGGCGATCTCGTCGCCCCCCTTCACCGGGGTCGAGGCCTCGGCGAACTGCTTGTTGACGGTGATCTTCATGCTTTCCCGGGGCTTCTCGAACACCTGGGTCCAGGCGTCGCCCCGGCGGGCCAGGTGGACCATGAGGCCCGCCACGTCCTTGATGGTCAGGGGCAGGAACATGATCTCGCTCTCCCGGCCGAGCATCTCGGCCAGGTGGGCGAAGTACAGGATGGTGATCTGCTGGCTGCTCATGGCAGGGGCCTCAAAAGTCGCAAGTGGCGGCATTTTACCCGGGCGGCATGACAATGCCCCGGGTGGGTAGCCCGCCCGGATAGGCGATAATCCCGCCCCATGCCTTCCAGCCAGACCAACCCCCTCCTCGCCACCCTCAACACCGATCAGCTGACCGCCGTCACCGTGGAGGGCTCGGCCCTGGTGCTGGCCGGCGCCGGTTCCGGCAAGACCCGGGTGCTCACCACCCGCATCGCCTGGCTGATCCAGCAGGGCATGGTGTCGCCCCTGGGCCTGCTGGCGGTGACCTTCACCAACAAGGCGGCCAAGGAGATGCTGACCCGGCTGACCGGCTTGCTGCCCATCAACACCCGGGGCATGTGGGTGGGCACCTTCCACGGCCTGTGCAACCGGCTGCTGCGCACCCACCACCGGGAGGCGGGCCTGCCACAGCTGTTCACCATCCTGGATTCCTCGGACCAGCTTTCGGCGGTGAAGCGCTGCCTGAAGGCCCTGAACGTGGACACCGAGAAGTACGACCC
Source organism: Thiobacillus denitrificans (assembly GCA_020723405.1). GTDB lineage: Bacteria > Pseudomonadota > Gammaproteobacteria > Burkholderiales > Thiobacillaceae > PFJX01. The sequence goes on from DYIY01000005.1 coordinate 140,791, forward strand.
GCGCAAGGTGCAGAGCTTCATCAACCAGAACAAGGAAGCAGGCGTGCGGGCCGACAAGGTGGACGCCTGGGATCCCTACACCCGCCGCCTGGCCGAGTACTACGCCGCCTACGACGCCCAGTGCCAGCGGGAAGGGGCGGTGGATTTCGCCGAACTGCTGCTGCGCGCCTACGAACTGCTGTCGCGCAACGCCCTGCTCAGGGAGCACTACCAGGACCGCTTCCGGCACATCCTGGTGGACGAGTTCCAGGACACCAGCCGCCTGCAATACCTGTGGCTGCGCCTGCTGGCCGGGCCGGGGACGGCCCTGTTCGCGGTGGGCGACGACGACCAGTCCATCTACGCCTTCCGGGGCGCCAACGTGGCCAACATGAGCCTGTTCATGGAAGAACTGGGCCTGGCCGCGCCCATCAAGCTGACCCGCAACTACCGCTCCCTGTCCACCATCCTGGACGCGGCCAACGCGGTCATCGCCCACAACCGGGAACGGCTGGGCAAGGACCTGTGGACCGACGCCGGCCAGGGGGAGCCCATCCGCCACTTCCAGGCCTACGACGACGGCGAGGAGGCCCGCTTCGTGGTGGAGGAGATCCAGGCCCGCAAGGCCGAGGGGGAAGCCTTCCAGGACATGGCCGTGCTGTACCGTTCCAACGCCCAGTCCCGGGCCCTGGAACACGCCCTGTTCTCCGCTGCCATTCCCTACCGGGTCCACGGCGGCCTGCGCTTCTTCGAGCGGGCCGAGATCAAGCACGCCCTGGCCTACCTGCGCCTGGCCGCCAATCCGGAAGACGACAACGCCTTCCTGCGGGTGGTGAACTTCCCCCCCCGGGGCATCGGCGCCCGGTCCCTGGAAAGCGTGGACGGCGACGCCAGGGCGGCGGGGGTGAGCCTGTGGGCGGCGGCTTGCCAGGGGGGCAAGAAGTTCGCCCCCTTCGTGCAACTCATTGACGGCCTGCGCAGCCAGTTGGCCGGCCTTGCCCTGGTGGAACAGGTGGAACACGTGGTGGCCCGCTCCGGCCTGCTGGAACACTATCAGGCCGAGAAGGACGGCCAGGATCGCCTGGACAACCTGGGGGAACTGGCCAACGCGGCCGCCGCCTTCGCCGGGGAGAGCGATGACCAGAGCCTGGAGGCCTTCCTGGCCCATGCGGCCCTGGAGGCGGGGGAACACGAGGCGGCCCAGGGCCAGGACGCGGTACAGATGATGAGCGTCCACGCCGCCAAGGGCCTGGAGTTCCATTCGGTGTTCATCACCGGCCTGGAGGAAGGCCTGTTCCCCCACGAGAACGCCCTGTCGGAAGACGACGGCCTGGAAGAAGAGCGGCGCCTCATGTACGTGGCCATCACCCGGGCCCGGCGCCGCCTGACCCTGACCCACGCCCAGTCGCGCATGCTCCACGGCCAGGTGCGCTACGGCATGCCCTCCCGCTTCCTGGAGGAGATCCCCGAGGGCCTGGTGCGCTCCCTGTCCAACCGGGTGAGCCGGCCCCAGGCGGCCTGGCGGGAGCCGGCGGCCCACTACGTCCCGCCGGCCCCGGCCCGGGACGAGGCCCGGCCCTTCCCGGTGGGCGCCCGGGTGCGCCATCCCAAGTACGGCGAAGGCGTGGTGGGGGGCTACCAGGGCCAGGGCCCGGACGCGGAAGTGCGGGTGGATTTCGCCAAGGTGGGGCGCAAGGTGTTCATCCTGGACTACGCCCGGCTGGAAGGGGTCTGAGTCCCCCGGTGGGCCCGGAAGCCGGTCTTTTACTCAAGTATTTCCCCGGCATGGCCGATAGAGCCTTCGAATCCGGAACCAATACAGGGCTGCTTCCCCAGCCGGCCGGCTCGCCTCCCCAAAGTTGGACCCAAAGTCGGTGGACTCCCTGGGGGCCGGGGCCGGCGGGCCCCAGGGAAGCCCCAACCAGGGAGCATGAACCCCCATCGTCGCCTGCTGCTCGGCTATACCCTGCTGTCACCCCTGATATTGGCCGGGTGCGGTCGGGATTCGCCCGTCAGCATGCCCGGGTACGTCGCAGCGCCGGCCCGGCCCATTCCCCCCGCCATCCGTTTCGGCGTGCATCTGGGCCACCATCCCCGCAAGCTCCACCAGGCCTATTCCCCCATGATGGCCTACCTGAGCCGGCACATTCCCGAAGTCCGTTTCGAACTGGAGGGCTCCCTCAGCTTTTCCCACTACGAGGGCAAACTCCGCCAGCGGCAACTGGACTTTGCCCTGCCCAACCCCTACCAGGCCGTGACGGCCCTGGATTGGGGCTACCGCATCATCGCCCAGGCCGGGGACAGCGCGGACTTCCGGGGCATCTTCGTCGTCCGGCGCGACTCCGGCATCCACGCCCCGGCCGACCTGAAGGGACGGTCGGTGTCCTACCCGGCACCCACCGCCCTGGCGGCCGGCATGATGCCCATCCTCTGGCTGGCCCGACAGGGACTGGACGTGAATCGGGACATCCGCAACCGCTACGTGGGTTCCCAGGAATCGGCCATTCTCAACGTGTATCTGGGGGAAGCCGCCGCGGGGGCCACCTGGCCGCCGCCCTGGCGGGCTTTCCAGAAGGCCCACCCCAAGGAGGCGGCCCAGTTGCGGATCGCCTGGGAGACGCCGCCCCTGATCAACAATGCGGTCATCGCCCGGGACGATCTGCCCGCCGGCCTGGTGGCCCGGGTGGCCGACACCCTGGTGCACTTGCACGAGACGGAAGCGGGACGCAGGGTGCTGGCGGCCATGGAGACCGCCCGCATCCAACCCGCCGGAAACGCCACCTACCAGGTGGTGCGCCGTTTCATCGATGACTACGAAGCCCTGGTGGGGCCCCGGCCGTGACCATGCTGAAGCCCCTGCGCCGCTTCCTGTCCGGCAATCTGCGCCGCCAACTGGTGTTCAGCGTGGCGGCCGTGCACGCCGTGCTGATGACCCTGTTCGTCTGGGACCTGTCGGATCGGCAGCGGGATTTCCTGCTGGCCCGCCAGGCGGAACAAAGCCAAGCCCTGGCGGAGACCCTGGCGGTATCCGCCGCCACCGGCATGCTGGCCCGGGACAGCGCAGGTTTGCAGGAACTGGTGGAAACCCAGGGCCAGTACCCCGGCGCGGTCTTTGCCATGCTCCTGGACAACAGCGGCCGGGTGCTGGCCCACAACCAGACGGACAAACTCGGTCTGTTCCTGGCCGAGGCCGATGGCAGCCGCTTCCTGGCCGGCGACCAGACCCGGATGCTGGCCCGGGATGCCGCCCTGACCGATTTCGCAGTGCCGGTCCGCCTCAATGGCCAACGCATCGGCTGGGCCCGGGTGGGCCTGTCGGCCTCGGAAACCCGGAACCGGCTGGATGCGGTGACCCGCGACGGCTTTTACTACACGGCCGCCGCCATCTTCATCGGCACGCTGCTGGCCCTGTGGATGGCCCGCCGGCTGACGCGCCGGCTCTACGTCATCCGGCGGGCGGCCGAGGCTGTGCGGGCGGGGGACCACAAGGCCCGGGCCAAAGTGTCCGGCGAGGACGAAACCGCCGTGGTGGCCCGGGGCTTCAACGCCATGCTGGACACCCTGGTGGAACGGGAAAAACAACTCCAGACCGCCCGGGAGACCCTGGCGGCCAGCGAGGAACGTCTGGACCTGGCTTTGCGCGGCGCCAACGACGGCATCTGGGACTGGGACCTGGGCAGCGGCCGGGTGTTCTTCTCCCCCCGCTGGAAAACCATGCTGGGCCACACCGAGGACGGGATCGGCGACAGCCTGGATGAATGGTCCAGCCGGGTCCATCCCGACGACCTGCCCGCCGCCCGGGCCGCCGTGCAGGCCCACCTGGCTGGCGAGACGCCGGCCTACCAGAGCGTCCACCGCATGCGCCACCGGGATGGCCACTGGCTGTGGATCCTGGACCGGGGAAAGCGACACCTGGACGCCCAGGGCAAGCCTTGCCGCATGGTGGGCACCCATACCGACATCAGCGAGCGGGTGGCCCTGGAGCGGGCCCTCCACGCCGAGAAGGAACTGGCCCAGGTGACCCTGGCCTCCATCGGCGACGGCGTGATCACCACCGACCGGGACGGCCGGGTCACCTTCCTCAACCCGGTGGCCGAACGGCTGACCGGCTGGCGGGCCGAGGAAGCCCGGGACCGGCCGGTGGAGGAGATCATGCAGCTCGTCAACGAACTGACCGGCGAATCGGCCGAGAACCCGGTGCGGCGCTGCCAGGCGGAAGACCAGGTGGTGGCCATGGCCAACCACACCATCCTCATCAGCCGGGATGGCCGGGAGATGGCCATCGAGGACTCCGCCGCTCCCATCCGCGACCGGGAGGGCGGCCTGGCCGGGGTCGTGATGGTGTTCCACGACGTATCCGACAAACGGGCCCTGACCCGGGAGATGGCCTGGCAACTGGCCCACGACGGCCTCACCGGCCTGTTCAACCGGCGGGAGTTCGAACACCGCCTGGGAGAACTCATCGAACAGGCGGGCAACAGCGGGGAAACGTCCCAGCACGCCATGCTGTATCTGGACCTGGACCAGTTCAAGATGGTCAACGACACCTGCGGCCACCTGGCGGGGGACGAACTGCTGCGCCGCCTGGCCCAACTCATGCAGCACCACGTGCGCAGCGAGGATGTCCTGGCCCGCCTGGGCGGCGATGAATTCGGCCTGTTGCTGCGCGGCTGCCCCCTGGACAAGGCTCGGGAGATCGCCGAGAAACTGCGCGGGCTGGTCCGGGCCTTCCGCTTCCAATGGGATGGCCGGGAGTTCGAGATCGGCGTGTCCATCGGCCTGGCGCCCATCCACGGCGCCGGCCAGACCCTGGTGGACGTGCTGGCCGACGCCGACCTGGCCTGTTATGCGGCCAAGGAAAGCGGACGCAACCGCATCCACGTGCGCCATCCGGACGACGCGGACCTGAACCGGCGGCGGGCGGAACTCCATGCCGCCAGCCGCATCCGGGCCGCCCTGGCAGCCAACCGGTTCCGCCTTCTGGCCCAGGAAATCCGTCCCCTGCACGGCAACGGCATCAATCACTACGAGGTGCTCTTGCGCCTGCTGGACGAGGAAGGGCAACTGCTGACCCCGGACCGTTTCATCCCCGCCGCAGAGCGTTTCGGCCTGATGGGCGAAGTGGATCGCTGGGTGGTCCGGGAAACCTTCCGGCACCTGGCGCACATGCCCGGAGTCCAACTCTCCATCAACCTGTCCGGCCTGTCCCTCCAGGACGAGGGGCTGGCCGCTTTCGTGGCCGGCGAATTCCGCAGTCTGGCCATCGATCCGGCCCGGATCTGTTTCGAGATCACCGAAACCTCGGCCATCTCCAACCTGGGCCGGGCCCAGGCCTTCATGGGCGAAATGAAGGCCCTGGGCTTCCGTTTCGCCCTGGACGACTTCGGTGCCGGCATGTCCTCCTTCTCCTATCTGAAGAACCTGCCGGTGGACTACCTGAAGATCGACGGCGCCTTCGTACGTGACATGATCCAGGACCCCATCGACCGGGCCTTCGTGGAAGCCATCAACCGCATCGGCCAGGTCATGGGCAAGGAGACCATCGCCGAGTTCGTGGAGAACGACGCCATACTGGGAGCCCTGGATCGCATCGGGGTGAACTTCGCCCAGGGCTACGGCATCGCCCGGCCGGTGCCCCTGGACAGCCTGATGCCCCTCCAGGAAGACGTTACTTCCGCCAGAACACCGGCGTCAGGGTCACCAGCAGGGTGAACATCTCCAACCGCCCCAACAGCATGGCGAAGGTGCACACCCAGGTCTGGAAGTCCGTCAGCACCGCATAGGTGGTGGAAGGCCCCACCTGGCCCAGGCCCGGGCCGGTGTTGTTGATGCAGGCCACCACGGCGGAAAAGGCCGTCACCACGTCCAGCCCGGAGAAGGACAGGATGAAGGACAGGCTCACGATGGACACCACGTACATGAAGAAGAAGGCCAGCACGGCGTACATGACCTTGTTGGGCACCACCTGCTCCCCCAGGCGGATGGGAGTCTGGGCGTGGGGGTGCAGGAGCCGCACCAGTTCCCGGTACACCTGCTTGTAGAGCAGCACCGCCCGCAGCATCTTGATGCCCCCGCCGGTGGAGCCGGCACTGGTGGAAAAACTGCACAGGAAGAGCAGCCAGAGCCCGGCGAAATAGGGCCAGGCGCCGAAGTCGGCGGTGGCCAGGCCCAGGGTGGTGGCGATGGAGACCACGGTAAAGGTGGTGTCCCGCAGGGCCGCCGGGAAATCCAGATACACCCCCCGCTGCCAGAGGATCAGGGCCAGCACCAGGGCGCTGCCCACCAGATAGCCCAGATACCAGCGGATCTCCGGGTCGGTCCGGTAGGGGGCCAGGGAGCGGCCGCGCAGGGCCACGAAGTGCAGGGAGAAGTTCATGCCGGCGATCAGCGCAAACGCCACGGTGATGATTTCCAGGGGCAGGGAGTGGAAATAGCCGAAGCTGGCGTCGTGGGAGGAAAAGCCCCCCAGGCCCATGACCGAGAAGGCGTGGACCAGGGCATCCGCCGGGGTCATGCCGAAGGACCAATAGAGGCCGATGCAGGCCAGGGTGAGCAGGATGTAGACCTTCCACAGGCCCTTGGCGGTTTCCGCCATGCGCGGGGTAAGTTTGTCGTCCTTCATGGGCCCCGGAGTTTCCGCCTTGAACATCTGCCGCCCCCCCACCCCCAGCAAGGGCAGCACCGCCACCACCAGCACGATGACCCCCAGGCCGCCGAGCCAGTGCAGTTCCGCCCGCCAGATGTTGATGGAAACAGGCAAACGGTCCAGGCCCGAAAGCACCGTGGCCCCGGTGGTGGTGAGCCCCGACATGGTCTCGAAATAAGCGTCGGTGAAAGTCAGGCCGGGAAACTGGATGAGCAGGGGCAAGGCGGCGAACAGGGGCGTGGCCAGCCAGGTGAGGACCACCAGCAGGATGCCGTCCCGGGCTTTGAGTTCCCGCTTCCAGCGGCGCCCCGCCAGCCAGAGCAGGACGCCCGAACCCAGGGTGATGAGCACCGCCTCGTCATAGGCCCGCTGGGCTCCGTCCCGGGTGATCTCCGACCAGGCCAGGGGCAGCAGCATGGCCAGGCCGAACACGGCGATGATCATGCCCAGCACGTGCAGGATGGGCAGCAGGAAATGGATGCGGGCCTGGCCCGCCACGCTGAACTTCATCGCCGCCAGAAGGCGGGCGTCAGCACCACCAGCAGGGTGAAAAGTTCCAGGCGGCCCAGCAGCATGGCGAAACTGCACACCGTGGTCTGGAAGTCCGTCAGCACGCCATAGGTGGTGGCCGGTCCCACCTGGCCCAGACCCGGGCCGGTGTTGTTGATGCAGGCCACGACGGCAGAAAAGGCGGTGAGCACGTCCAGGCCGGTGAAGGACAGCACGAAGGAGAGGGAGACGATGCTGGCCACGTAGATGAACAGGAAGGCCAGCACGGCATAGACGATCTTGTTGGGCACCACGCTGTCCCCCAGGCGCAGGGGCAACTGGGCGTTGGGGTGGATGAGCTTCTTCAACTCCCGGTACACCTGCTTGTAGAGCAGCACGGCGCGCATCATCTTGATGCCGCCGCCGGTGGAGCCGGCACTGGTGGAGAAGCTGCACAGGAACATCATCCACAGTCCGGCGAAGAAGGGCCACTGGCCGTAGTCCGTGGTGGCGAACCCCAGGGTGGTGGCCACCGAGATGGTGTTGAACACCGCGTAACGCAAGGCGCTGGGCAGGTCCAGAAACACGTCCCGCTGCCAGAGGAGCAGGGCCAGGACGACGCCGCTGACGAGCACGAAGCCGAGGAACCAGCGGATCTCCGGATCGTGGCGATAGACCCCCAGGCCGTGGCCGCGCAGCACGGCGAAATGGGTGGCGAAGTTGATGCCGGCCACCAGGGCGAAGACGGCCACCGCAACTTCCAGATGCAGGGAATCGAAATAACCCAGGCTGGCGTCGTGGGAGGAAAAGCCGCCCAGGCCCATGATGGAAAAGGCGTGCACCACGGCATCGAAAAAGCTCATGCCCAGGGCCCACAACACCAGGATGCAAAAGGTGGTGAGGATCACGTAGACCAGCCACAGGCCCTTGGCGGTTTCCGCCATGCGCGGGGTGAGCTTCTGGTCCTTCATGGGGGTGGGCATCTCGGCCTTGAACATCTGCCTGCCCCCCACGCCCAGCAGGGGCAGCACCGCCGCCACCAGCACGATGACCCCCAGGCCGCCGATCCAGTGCAACTGGGCCCGCCACAGGTTGATGGACTGGGGCAGGTCGTCCAGGCCGGAAAGCACCGTGGCGCCGGTGGCGGTGAGGCCGGACATGGCCTCGAAATAGGCGTCGGCCAACGGCAGGTCGGGCAGATGGATGAGCAGGGGCAGAGCGGCGAACCCGGGCAGCAGGGTCCAGGTGAGCACCACCAGCAGAATGCCGTCGCGCATCTTCAGCTCCTGGCGCCAGTGCCGGCCCAGGAGCCAGAACGCCATGCCGCTGCTGATGGTGATCAGGGCGGCCAGGTCATAGGCCCGCTGGGCCCCGTCCCGGGACAGCTCGGAAAGGAGCAGGGGCGCCAGCATGGACAGGCCGAACACGAAGACGATGGCGCCGAAGACGTGGAGGATGGGCAGGATCCGCCGGTGCATGGAGGGGGACGCTCAGAAGAAACCCAGGCCCACCTGGAAGAGCTTCTCCACCTTGGGAATCAGCCGCTTGTTGGGCACGAACAGGATCAGGTGATCCTCCGCCTGGATCACCGTGTCGTGGTGGGCGATGATCACCTGGGCATCACGCAACAGGGCGCCGATGCTCACGCCCTCGGGCAATTCCACCTGCTCGATGCGCTTGCCCACCAGCTTGGAGGATTTGGCGTCACCGTGGACCACGGCTTCCAGGGCTTCCGCCGCCCCCCGGCGCAGGGAGTGGACCACCGCCATGTCGCCCCGGCGGATGTGGGTGAGCAGAGGGCCGATGGTGGCCTGGGCCGGTGACAGGGCGATGTCGATCTCGCCGCCTTGCAGCAGGTCCACGTAAGTGGAGCGGTTGATCAGGGCGATGACCTTCTTGGCCCCCAGCCGCTTGGCCAGCAGGGAAGACATGATGTTGTCCTCGTCATCGTTGGTCAGGGCGCAGAACACGTCCATGTCCTCGATGTTCTCCTGGAGCAGCAGGTCCTCGTCGGTGGCATCCCCGGTGAGCACCAGGGTGCTGCCCAGGGTGCTGGCCAGGCGCTCGGTGTTCACCTTGTTGCGGTCGATGAGCTTGACCTCGTAATCCTCCTCCAGGCTCCTCGCCAGGCGCTGGCCGATGTTGCCGCCGCCGGCGATCATCACCCGGCGCACGCTCTTGTCGCCCCGGCGCATCTCCTTCATGACCGCGCGGATGTTCTCGGTGGCCGCGATGAAGAAGATCTCGTCCCCGTCCTGGATCACCGTGCGGCCTTCCGGCACGATGGTCCGGTCCCGGCGGAAGATGGCCGCCACCCGGGCGTCCAGGCCCGGCAGGTGGCGTTGCAGGTCGCGCAGTTCGTGGCCCACCAGATGGCCCCCCGCCCGGGCCCGCATGGCCACCAGCCGGGCCCGGCCGGCGCCGAAATCCACCACCTGGAGGGCTTCCGGGTAGTCGATGAGCTTGCGCAGGTAATTGGTGATCTCCTGTTCCGGGGCGATCACGTGGTCCACCCCGAAATGCTCCGGGCTGAACAACTGGGTGTGCTTCATGTAATCCAGGGCGCGGATGCGGGCGATCTTGGTGGGAATGTTGAACAGGGTCCCCGCCAGCTTGCAGGCGACGATGTTGGTCTCGTCGTTGAGGGTCACCGCCACCAGCATGTCCGCGTCCTCCGCGCCGGCTGCGCGCAGGATGGAGGGATGGGAGGCCTGGCCGCAGATGGTGCGCAGGTCGAAACGCTCCTGGAGGGCGGACAGCTTGTCCGCGTCCAGGTCCACCACGGTCAGGTCATTGCCTTCCCGGACCAGGTGTTCCGCCAGGTTGGAACCCACCTGGCCGGCGCCGAGGATGATGATCTTCATGGTTGCCGATGACTTTGCTCTGGGGCGTGGGGCGCAATGGTAGTCCCACCGGCCCGGCCCGGCTATGCGCCAAACGATGGCCGAGCCCAGTCTTTATATCTTCTTAATGCCCGCCAGCCCGGTCTTGCCCTCGTCTTTACGCCTTGGGGCCTAGTGTTCAGGTCAGCGACAGCCAAGGAGTTGTTACCCATGTCTCCCCTCTACGCCATTGCCCTGGGCCTGGGCCTGGCCCTATTCGTCTACCTGGTGGCCGTATTGCTGTTCCCGGAGCGCTTCTCATGACCGGCCACGCCCTCCTGCAACCGGCCCTCTACCTGCTGGTCCTGCTGCTCCTGGCCTGGCCCCTGGGGGGATACATGGCCCGGGTGTTCCGGGATGGCCCCATGGCGCGGCCGCCGGGCCCGGCCTGGCTCCAGGCCCTGGAACAAAAACTCTACCGCCTGGCCGGCGTCCGCCCCGAGGAAGACATGGCCTGGCCCCGCTACGCCCTGGCCCTGCTGGCCTTCAACCTGCTCGGCATGCTGGCCGTGTTCGGCCTGCAGCTTGGCCAGGCCTGGCTGCCCCTCAATCCGGAGGGCTTGCCCGGCGTGACCCTGGACTCGGCCTTCAACACCGCCGTCAGCTTCGCCACCAACACCAACTGGCAGGGGTACGGGGGCGAGACCACCCTGAGCCATCTCACCCAGATGCTGGGCCTGACGGTTCAGAATTTCCTCTCCGCCGCCAGCGGCATGGCGGTGCTGGCCGCCCTCATGCGCGGCTTCACCCGCCGGGACTCGGCCGGGGTGGGCAACTTCTGGGTGGACATGACCCGCGCGGTGCTCTACGTCCTGCTGCCCCTCTCCCTGGTCCTGTCCCTGGCCCTGGTGAGCCAGGGGGTGGTGCAGAACTTCGCGCCCCACGCCGTGGCGACCCTGGTGCAGCCCAGCGATGCCGCCACGCAACAGACCCTTGCGGCGGGACCGGCCGCCAGCCAGGTGGCCATCAAGCAACTGGGCACCAATGGCGGCGGCTTCTTCAACGTCAACGCGGCCCACCCCCTGGAGAACCCCACCCCCCTGTCCAACTTCCTGGAGATGCTGTCCATCCTGCTCATCCCTGCTGCCCTGTGCTTCACCTTCGGCCACCTGGTGGGCGATCTGCGCCAGGGGGGCGCCCTCCTGGCCGCCATGACGGCGGTGTTCGTGGTGGCCCTGGCGGCCTGCCTGGGAGCGGAGCAGGCCGGCAACCCCCTGTTCGAGCGGCTGGGCCTGGCCACCCAGGCATCCGACCTGCAGGCCGGCGGCAACATGGAAGGCAAGGAGACCCGCTTCGGGGTGGTCGATTCCGCCCTCTGGGCCACGGCCACCAGCGCCGCCTCCAACGGCTCGGTGAACGCCATGCACGATTCCTTCACTCCCCTGGGCGGCCTGGTGCCCATGGCCCTGATCCAGTTGGGCGAGGTGATCTTCGGCGGCGTGGGCTCGGGCCTCTACGGCATGGTGGTGTTCGCCCTGGTGGCGGTGTTCATCGCCGGCCTGATGATCGGCCGCACCCCCGAATACCTGGGCAAGAAGATCGAGGCCTTCGAGATGCAGATGGCCGCCCTGGTGATCCTCATCCCGCCCCTGGCCGTGCTGGCCGGTGCCGCCCTGGCGGTGGCCCTGGAGGCTGGACGGGCCGGCCTCCTCAACCCCGGGGCCCACGGCTTCTCGGAAGTGCTCTATGCCCTGTCCTCGGCCGGCAACAACAACGGCAGCGCCTTCGCCGGCCTGTCGGCCAACACGCCCTTCTACAACCTGTTGCTGGGGGTGGCCATGCTGCTCGGCCGCTACGGGGTGATGATCCCGGTGCTGGCCATCGCCGGGGCCCTGGCGGCCAAGAAGCGCGTGCCCCCCTCCGCCGGTACCCTGCCCACCCATACGCCCCTGTTCGTGTGCCTGCTGATCGGCACGGTGCTCCTGGTCGGCGCCCTCACCTTCGTGCCGGCCCTGGCTCTGGGGCCGGTGGTGGAACACCTGCAGATGCTGGCCGCGCGATAAGGAATTTCCATGCACAAGAGCCAAACCCTCTACGACGCGGCCCTGCTCAAGGCGGCGGCCTGGGACGCGGTGAAGCGCCTGTCGCCCCGCCACCAGTTGAAGAACCCGGTGATGTTCGTGGTCTGGCTGGGCAGCGTGTTCACCACGGGACTGTTCCTCCAGGCCCTGACCGGCCAGGGTGATGCCCCGGCCCCCTTCATCCTGGCCATCAGCCTGTGGCTGTGGTTCACCGTGCTGTTCGCCAACTTCGCCGAATCGGTGGCCGAGGGCCGGGGCAAGGCCCAGGCGGCGACCCTGCGCGGCAGCCGGCGCAGCGTGGCCGCGAAACGGCTGCGCGAACCCCGTTACGGCGCCCCGACGGACGCGCTGCCCAGCGAGCAGTTGCGCAAGGGCGACGTGGTGCTGGTGGAAGCCGGGGACATGATCCCCGCCGACGGCGAGGTCATCGAAGGCGTGGCCTCGGTGAACGAATCCGCCATCACCGGCGAATCCGCCCCGGTGATCCGGGAGGCCGGCGGCGACTTCTCCGCCGTCACCGGGGCCACCACGGTGCTGTCCGACTGGCTGGTGGTGCGGGTGACCGCCAACCCGGGGGAAGCCTTCCTGGACCGCATGATCGCCATGGTGGAAGGGGCCAAGCGGCAGAAGACCCCCAACGAGATCGCCCTGACCATCCTGCTGGTGGCCATGACCCTGGTGTTCCTGCTGGCCACCGCCACCCTGCTGCCCTTCTCCCTGTACAGCGTAGCCGCTGACGGAACTGGCCAGCCGGTCAGCGTCACCGTGCTGGTGGCCCTGCTGGTCTGCCTGATCCCCACCACCATCGGCGGCCTGCTCTCCGCCATCGGCGTGGCGGGCATGGGCCGCATGCTGGAAAAGAACGTCATCGCCACCTCCGGCCGGGCCGTGGAAGCGGCCGGGGACGTGGACGTGCTGCTGCTGGACAAGACCGGCACCATCACCCTGGGCAACCGCCAGGCCACCGCCTTCCTGCCCGCTGCCGGCGTGGCCGAAGGGGTACTGGCCGACGCCGCCCAACTGGCCTCCCTGGCCGACGAAACCCCGGAAGGGCGCAGCATCGTGGTGCTGGCCAAGCAGCAGTTCAACCTGCGCGGCCGGGAGGTCCAGGATATGGGCGCCCATTTCATCCACTTCACCGCCCATACCCGCATGAGCGGCGTGGACCTGGAAGGCCGGGAAATCCGCAAGGGCGCCGCCGACGCCATCCGCGCCTACGTGGCCGGCCGGGGCGGGCACTTTCCCCGGGATGTGGAAGGGGCCGTGGACCAGGTGGCCAAGCGGGGCGCCACGCCCCTGGTGGTGGCCGAGTCCGGAGGTACGGAAACCCGGGGGCATGCCCGGGTGCTGGGGGTGGTGGAACTGAAGGACATCGTCAAGGGCGGCATGCAGGAGCGCTTTGCCGAACTGCGCCGCATGGGCATCAAGACGGTGATGATCACCGGCGACAACCGCCTCACTGCCGCCGCCATCGCCGCCGAGGCCGGGGTGGACGACTTCCTCGCCGAAGCCACCCCGGAGGCCAAGCTGAAGCTCATCCGCCAATACCAGGCCGACGGCCGGCTGGTGGCCATGACCGGCGACGGCACCAACGATGCCCCGGCCCTGGCCCAGGCCGACGTGGCCGTGGCCATGAACACCGGCACCCAGGCCGCCAAGGAGGCGGGCAACATGGTGGACCTGGACTCCAACCCCACCAAGCTCATCGAAGTGGTGGAGACCGGCAAGCAGATGCTCATGACCCGGGGTTCCCTCACCACCTTCTCCATTGCCAACGACGTGGCCAAGTACTTCGCCATCATCCCGGCCGCCTTCGCCACCACCTACCCGGCCCTGAACAGCCTCAACGTCATGCAGCTCGCCACCCCGGCCAGCGCCATCCTGGCCGCGGTGATCTTCAACGCCCTGATCATCGTCGCCCTCATCCCCCTGGCCCTGAAGGGCGTGAAATACCGGCCCCTGGGCGCCGCCGCCATCCTGCAACGCAACGTGCTGGTCTTCGGCCTGGGCGGCCTCATCGTGCCCTTCATCGGCATCAAGGCCATCGACCTGGTCCTGGTCGGCCTTAACCTGGCTTGAGGAAAACCCCATGCCCGACTCACTCAACTCACTCAAACCCGCCCTGCTGATGCTGGCCCTGATGACCGTCCTCACCGGCGTCGCCTACCCCCTGCTGGTCACCGGCGTCGCCCAGGGACTCTTCCCCCAACAGGCCAACGGCAGCCAGATCGAGAAGGACGGCAAGGTGGTGGGATCGGCCCTCATCGGCCAGCCCTTCTCCGACCCCGGGTATTTCTGGGGCCGCCCCTCCGCCACCGGCCCCGTGCCCTACAACGCTGGCGCCTCCAGCGGTTCCAACCTGGGCCCCACCAACCCGGCGCTGGCAGACGCGGTGCGCGCCCGCATTGCCGTCCTCCATGCCGCCGACCCGGGCAACACCGCGCCCATCCCGGTGGACCTGGTCACCACCTCCGCCAGTGGCCTGGATCCCCACATCAGCCCGGCGGCGGCGGACTATCAGGTGGCGCGGGTCGCCCGGGCCCGGGGCATGGATGCGGGGGCCGTGGCCGCCCTGGTGGCTCGTTACACCGAGGACCGCCAGTTCGGCGTGCTGGGCGAACCCCGGGTCAACGTGCTCCAGTTGAACCTGGCCCTGGACACTGCGGTGAAGGGGCCTAGCCCGGCTTCTCCGTAAGCATGACGGGCTTGCCGTCCCCGAATCCGTCGTGCACCTGCAAGGTGACCGGGACGGGGTAAGTCCAGCCCCCGGCCTTCCACCAGCATTCGGCAAACCAGGCCTTCAGGGCGTTGGCCATGAGGTGGATGCCGCCGAATTTCTCATCGGTGGTGAACCGCCTGTCGAACTGCTCGCAGGCTTGAAACCCCAGGGCCAGTTCCAGGGACCGGCCTGCATGCAGCGTCGGATCGGCGGCATCCACCTTGTTGTCCTTGCCCAGGTAGTCAATCCAGACGGCGGGCGGATCCGGCTCCTCCTCGTCGGAGACGAAGATCTTCACCTCCGCCCCCAGGACCCCGTCCTGGATCGGCAAGGCGAAATGGGCGCGAAGGGTCGCGATGGCCGTGGGCGAAGCCCGGTCGAGACTGCGCCGGTAGCGCTCGGCAAACTGGGGCTGGGTGAGGCGGAAGGGGACCATGGTGTCCGGGCCTGTGGGGGAGTGAAGGGGAACGGTACGCCGGATCTGCCCGGCGCGACCAGCGCCTAGCGAGCCTCGATCCGGATATCGCCAAGATAGTATTTCTCGGTATCGCTGTCGCTGCGCGAATGCTTGAACTGCAAGCCGTCCAAGCGGACTGACGGGGTCTTGAACGCCTCCGGGATGAACACCACGGGTTGCTGGTTCACCGAGACACCCAGGCTGGCCCCCGATTTTTCGACGGCGACGGTCACGCCATTGAAGGGCAGGTTGTTGGAGAAGCCCGGCACGGCCTGCTCGCGGCCGAAGGGGGCGACGGCATCGTTCAGGATCGCGGAACGGGTGTCGCCATTGGACACCGTCAGCCAGCCCCCCGCGCCATCCGCGCCGGGACGCAACTCGATGGCCAGCAGACGGTCGCCCTTGCCGATAGCGGTGATCAGCCGCTTCCCGCCCCAGGTAAAGCCCTTCGGGACAGCCACGTTGTAGGTCAGGCGGAAATTCTCCGGCAGGGGCTTCAGGCCCTTGGCCGTCAGGCTTTGCCCCTTGATGACCGCCCAGTGGGGATCACCCTCGCCTTGGGTTTCCACCTGGACCATCCGGCCCTGGCCATTGGGGGTCGATGACCAGTTTGCCGGCGGCTTGCCGGCCGGCGTGGTGGAGAAGTCCTCGAAGAAGTGAACGCCGGCCTCCTGTCTGGCCTTGGCCGCTTTCGCCGAGGGTGCCTGGGCCACGGGCTTCTCCTCGAAGGCCGGATCGCGGCGGGGTGCGTAGGCCTTGCCGCGCACCTTCTCCGGTGCGAAGAAGTAGTCGTACACGTAATCGAAGTTGAAGTTGTTCACGATGGATTCATGCATGTGCCTGAATACCGGTTGATTCATCTCGCCCATCAGCCAGCGGATGGTCAGCCACTGGGGCTGGTCGGTCTTGCAGCGGGCCTGGAGGTCGGGATCGACCTTGTAAACGGGGTGGATCTTCCCCATGGGCGCGTCGATCTCGATCTTCTGGCCAGTGAAAACATCGTAGCCATTGGCCAGGTCGATCAGCTCGAAATTGCCGTTTTGCAGATAGGCGCCTTCCCCCAGCCGGCCGCGATATTTCGCCCGCAGCTTGGCCAGGGTGGCCTTGGCCCGGTCGATTTTTTCCAGCTCGGATTGCGTGTGAAAGGCGGTGTCGCGGGGCATGCCCTGGGTTCTTTCCAGGATCTTCTTCTTCTCCTTCTCCCAATAGACCGGGATGGCCGCCTCGGCCTTGTCGAGCACTTCACCCAGGCTCACCTGGATGAAGGGCATCCGCTTGTCGCGGCTCAGGATGACCACGTTCTGGCGCACCGACTGGCCGAAGTCCGGCACCACCCAGTTGAGGTATTGGCCGATGACCGGGTGTCCCGACAGATCGTAGACCTGCCGATACTCGAACTCCCTGGAGCCAGCCTGCCTGAGGTGATCCGGATCCATGCCCGGGATGGTGAAGTAATACTGCTTCTCGTTGGTCAGGCCGTGGATGTAGTTCTCCGGCACCTTGTTGGCCACGATCTCCCAGAGGATCGAATGGGTGGTCTCGTTGACCCACTTTCCGCCCTCCTGCTTCAGGAAGACATAGGTGTCGGCCCGGGCGCCATAGCTGGGGGGCAGGGCGCTGTTGTAGGTGTTGTACAGGCCGATGCGTTCCAGCGCCGTTTTCCGGACATCCCCCAGCCCACCCTTGGGCAGGTAGCTGGCCTGCATCCAGTTGGCCAACTGGCCGGCGATGCTGATCTGGGCCGGCGAATAGACCTTGTCGTCGACTTTCAGCGCTTTCTTGGCCGGGCCGAAGTGGTAGACCTTTTTCCAGCCCAGGGTCTCGTCCTGGTAGGCGTCATAGGCTGATCCGGCGGCTACCGCCGTTGTCGTGAGGCCCACCAGCAAGGCAAACAGTCTGACCATGTCCCGCCTCTCCAAGATCATTTGCTGCGTCCGTACGACGCGAAGATGCCCGACCCCGGATGCCTGGCGTCGTTCATCTTGAGCACGCGACCGCCCTTGATCGCAGTGAAAAAGGCGTCGTAGAGCTTGGGCGAGCCTTCGATGTCCGAGAACTCGATCTGCCAATTGTTTGGCAGGCGGAACGTGCCGCGGGACCTGGGCTGGCTGGCCTGCATGTTGCCGGCGAAGCTGCGCACGAAGATCAGTTCCCATTGATAGGACTTGTCCGACAGAAAGTCGAAGCTCTGGCTCGAAGAGTTGACCTGGGTGCCGACGCTGTTGCCGGTGTAGACGTTGTAGTACTCCTGCATGCCGGTGAAGTTGTTGGTCCACTTGCCCCTCAGGTCCGCGGCGCCGACGGCGAACTTGTTGTAGCCGGACAGCTTTTCCAGGGGCGCCCAAATATCGCTGTACATGGTGTGCTGGATGGCGTGGGGGTCCAGGCCGAAGGCCTGGATAAAGGCCTGCCGGTTTGGCGCGACGATCTCGATCCAGCCGTCGTCGCGCCGGAACAGGACGACGAAGACATCGCGCCCGCTTTGCTTGTCGGTGACGGTGCCCGAGGAGAGGTAGCCCCGCGGCATCTCGGTCAGGGTGGGGGCGATGCGGTAGTCGCGCAGATGGCTGTAGCGGGGCGCCACCAGCTTGTCCCAGACCGTGTTGATCAATACCGCCGGATCAGCGGGGAAAATGGTGCCTTCGCGGGGGTAGTGCAGCAGCGCCCGGATCGGGCCCTTGCTCGCCTCCACCCAGTCCGCCTGCACGGTCGCGACCCAACCGTCGTCGAATCGGGTGGTGGTGAAGGCGAAGCCATCCTGCTGCGCCGGGGTGACGGCCGGCGAACTGTCGGGCGGGGCGGAGGGAGAGTGGGGCGGCACATTGGCCTGCGCTGGCGCCGTGGGCTTGGCCAGACGCAGGTTCTGGAAAAAGGCCTCGATCGTGGCTACATGCTCGTCGGTGTTGGTCATTGCCACCACGCTGACCGTCTTGCCGTGTCCGGTCAGGTTGGTCAGCATGACCAGAGCCTCGGCGCCGTCGAACGGGAAGGTGCTGCCGGCGGTGGTGATGGTCCAGCCGTCTGTGGTCCGGGTATGCCTTTGTGGTGTTTCGTCGCGAGCCGCCATGGGGGTGAGCACCAGCAGCTTCCAGTCGCGGGTGAAGTCGGCCTCCACCGCCCCGGCGCTGTCGATGCTCTTGTACAGGCCGATCTTGCACCAGGTGCGCTTCTTCTTGTGCACGGTCGAGACCGAGAGATGGTTCTTGGCGTGTTCCTGGTTCCACCCCTGGGGCAGCTCGAAGGTGGCGATGTCGTAGGTTTCCGTCTTCGCGTTGGCCGTCATGGCCAGCAGCGCAATAGCCAGGGTAATGAGCAATCTCATGGCCGGTCCCTCTCACCCATGATCAAAACACACTGGAATTGAAGCCGGCACCGACTTCGCCGCTGACGCCGGAATTCCAGCTCCAGGTACTGTTTGCCCCGGCCTTCACCGTGGACGAGGACGCGGCCATCTCGGTCTTGCCGATGGTGCTGCTGGCCTTGGCATCGACGCCGGCCTGCACGGAAACATCGGAGAGGCCGCCCCGATCGAATTCCAGGGTCGCCGTTCCGCTGGCCTTGGCGCCGATCTTGAGGGGGCCGCCCTTCACGTCCGGGCCGATGTCCGCACCCGCCTCGACGCTGACGGCACCGCTCTTGAAACCGTCCCGGTCAAATTCGCTACGCGCGCTCACGGTGGCCACCTTGATGTCCGCCTCGACCTTCACGCCCCCGCTCACCAGGCCACCGTCCTCGAATTCGCCATGGGCGCCCACGGTCACCTCTTCCACCGTGACTTCAGCAGAGGCGCTGACGAGCCGGAGCGTGTTCTGGTCGGTGATCTCCGTGGTCCAGCTCGCCTCGAAGGGGGCGAAGATGGGATTCATCTTCGCGATGGTCTTGTTGCAGCGGTAATCGATGCTGCCCATGCCCGGCAACTCCAGGCGAGTGACGTAGTCGCAGTGGATGTCCTCGAACTTGCTGAGTTTCTGTGCCTGGGCTTTCTTGCCCCCCTTGAAGCAGACCGACCGGGTATAGGCCAGGCCTTCCGGCAGTGCCACATGGAGCCCTTGCAGGGCGCCCAGGAAGCTCTTCTGGGCGGACAGCTTGGCGGCGTCGAACAGTTCCGGCGTCGGCTCGACGAACTGGGCCATGTAGGCGGTCTCATTCAGGTGCTTGCGGGTGACTTCCAGCTGGGCGCGCTGCAATTCCTCGAACGGGCCATTCGACTTGTTCAGGTAGCCGTCGAGCAGGGGGAGCACCTTGCCGCAGGAATATTCACGCTGATAACCGCCCGCCTGGCGGCGATAGGCCTCTTCACCCGCCGCATCGATGGCCTCCACCTCGCGTTCCAGCTGCTGGAAGGCTTCCGCATCGGCCACTATCGCCTTGACCAAGGCTTCCATGTGCTTGTTCAGTGCCCGGCGGTAATGCTCATCGTCCTGGGCCATGGTGTAGGCCGCCTTTTTTGCGAACGGCATGCCCAGGAAAGCCAGGCCGGCTCCCGCCATCCGGCCACCGGCATTCAGGGCGCCATCCAGGGCGCGCTGTTTCGCATCAAGGTTGGCCACCTGGGCGGCCAGTTGCTCCCGGAAGTGCTTCCATTCCTCAATGGCCACCGGCAATTCCGTGGCCTTGGTGGGGAAGGCCGGCACCACGAATTTCTCCAGACCCAGGGGATCCTGGGGCATGGGGCGGGTCCAGCGCATGCCGGACTTGGCCAGCTTGCCGCCGGACTTGCGCAGTAATTCTTCCCGGGTCTGGCTGTAGCCCTGCTGCAAGGCCGCGTTGAGGGAAGCCTGGGCGCCCTGCATGTCGCCCCGGGCCATCTGGATGCGCGCCTGGGTGGTATTGGCCTGGGGATGGTTGGGCGAGCGCCGGATTGCCGCAGTCAGATACTTCTCCGCGCCGGCACTGTCGCCCAGCCCGTAAAGGGCCTGGCCGATGTTGTTCAGCAGGGTGGAGTTGTTGGGATAGCGGGCATGGAGGGTATACAGGATGGGCAAGGCCGCGCTTTCCGCATGCTGCATGCTCAGCATGGCCGCCAGGTTGTTCAGGTCCTGGGCGGTGCCGGTGCGGGAAGCCACCACGCCGGTCAGATAGATCGCCTCCGGCCAGACGCCCCAGGCCGCCAGGCCGTTTGCCGCGGCGCCCAGACGGGCAAGGCCGTCGCCGGATCTGCCCAGTTCCGCTTCGATGCGCCTGGCGCGCTGGAGCGCATCCGGTTTGAGCGCTGCGGCGATCTTGGGCTGCAAGGCCAGCACATGGGCCTTGAGGGCCGCGCTATCCAGGGACCTGGCCGGCACGCTGGTGGTCTTCCGGGGTTTGGCCGGGGGCTCCGGGGCCTTGGCAGGCAAGGCGCCACGCATCATCTGCTCGAGTTGCCGGCGCATGGCCGGATCGAGATCCTTCATCTCCTCCTGCAGGGCGCGCATGCCCTCGGCCATTTCCTTCTGCATCTCGGCCATCTCGGCGGCACTGGGCATGGCTTCCGCCTGGGCCCAGGCCGCGTTGGAAGCCAGCAATGACAGGGCTACGGCCAACCATGACCGGGTCCTTGGGCGGCTTGTGTCTATCGGCTCACGCATGGGTTACCTCTCAGTTGGAATCGCCAGCCCATCAGCCAGGCGTATTGCTGGGGGCGAGCTTCTCCCGCCCATGGAGGGGCGTCAATCAACCGATTGGACGAGGCGAAGGTTCATTCATGAGGGCCTCCACGCCTGGAACCGCCACGGCATGGGACAGCAGAAAGTGTCTGGGACTCAAACGGCCCTCCGTGGCCCGCCCGCCTCCCGGACAGACGTTTCACCGCGCAATGCGGGGGCGGCGTACCAGCAGCAGCGCGACCAGCAGACCGCAAGCCAGGGCAGCGGCGGCGGGGAACAGCACCGTGGTCAGGGAGTGCTGGTCCAGGGCGGCGATGATGATTGCGTTACGGACCATCAGGATCACGAGAAAACTCATGGACTCGGAATGGGGGCGGGACCAGCTCTTGCGAAAGGTCGGACCAAAACCCAGCAGCTCGATGAAGGTGATCAGCACGACGGCCCACAGGGGATCGTTGGCCGCCATCCAGACCGGGATGGCCGCCAGGGCCGCCCAGAACATCAGCCAGTCGGAGCGGGTGATGGTGATGTCGGCACGCTTGAGGTAAGCCAGGCCGGCGACCAGAAAAGAGACCAGGCAGGAAAACCCGATGGGCCAGGCGCCTGCGCCGCCCCGGGCCTGGAGGACCGCCAGGAAGGCGATGCCCGTGGCCAGGCCCCAGATGATCCAGCTGAACACGTGGGGCCGGGTGCGGCCAAGGAAGATGGAACGCAGGTAAGGCAGGTAGGCCAGGACCGTCAACCCGTTGGCCAGGGCGCCGAGCAGGGGCTTGTTCAGCGCCACCTGGTGGATCATGGCGCCGCCGCGTACAAGGCCTGCCCCCGCACGGCCAGGCCATCCACGCCGAACTGGAATACTTCGGCGGTCAGCCCGCGATGCCCGCGATAGAGAATCGTCAGGCAGTCCACGCCCGCCAGCACGTCCACCAGTTCGAAATGCAGGTCAGGCAACCGGGACAGCCCGATCTCCCAATAGGCGCGCACCGCATCCTTGCCGGTGAGGGTGCCGGAGGCTTCGCCGGCGAACTGCCGGACCAGGGGCGAAGAGAACTGGAAGTCGTCGCTGAAGTGGGCCAGCACCGCGTCGAGATCGTGGCGGTTCCAGGCGTCGACCCAGCTCTGGGCGAATTCGCGGGGGGTGTGGGAAAGGGATGCGTTCATGTTCCTGTCTTCCTGGCTGTACTGCGGGGGTCAAAATGCACCGGGTGGGCCATCCGCCCGCCGGGCACGGTATTTTCTCAGGTCGTTTGGCGCCAAGCTCAGCCGCCCAGCACCGCATCGCCGCTTCTCACTCCCTCTCCCGCAGGCGGGAGAGGGCCGGGGTGAGGGCGCATGCAACCGCCCAGCGCGTTCAAGCCCCCTCATCCCCAGCCCTTCTCCCGCCTGCGGGAGAAGGGTGTTCGGCCTGAGCTTAACTTGGCGCCATGGCGTACGGTACTGACTTCATCCCGGCGACGTGGGCGATCAATAGGGCGTGCCGTCCTTGCGGGAAAACAGCCAGGCCCCGTTGACGAATTGGGCGCACAGGTCGTCGTCCGGGTAGCTCACCTGGTCGCCGTCCGTTCGGTCGCCGATTTCCAGATAGACCACGTCCTCCCGGGATTCATTGAGCAACGAATGGGCATCGCCGGTCCCCGCCTTGAATCCGGCGCACATTCCGGGCGACAGGAGCCGTTTGCCGGCGTCCGTGTGCAAGGTGGGATGGCCCTGGAGGATGTACACGAACTCGTCCTGCCTGGCGTGGGCGTGGCGCAGGGACGAGGCCGCACCGGGGGGAAGCCGGGTCAGGTTGACGCCGAAGTGGCTCAGGCCGAACAGGTCCCCCAGGGGGCGTTTTTCCCGGCCCTTGACCCGGGCGGCCAGCATGGGCGGGTAAACCGATGGCTTGGCGCGCAAGGGCGCGTCACTGGCCAGGAGGGCGACGGGATGGGTGTTGTCCATGGTTTGGGTTTCCTCTTGCTGGATTGGAGATGTGGCGCAGGGATGGTCCATCGGTTCAGCGTCCGCTCGCCGCCTCGCCCCGCAGGGTCATGACGGTGCCCGCCGCCAGGGCCACCAGCTTGCCATCGTCCCGGACGATCTCGCACTGGTAGTGGGTGACGGTCCGGCCCCGCTGCACCGGCCAGGCCGTGGCGGTCAGCACGGATTTCCACACCGGGCGGAAGAAGCTGATGCGCAGGTCGATGCTGGTGAAAGTCTCGTCGGCCTCGATGGCCGTCGAGTGGGCGGTGCCGATGGCGGCATCGGCCAGTTCGCTCAACAGGCCGCCGTGCACCGTGCCCTGCTGGTTGCCGTGGATGGCCGCGTCCGCATCCATTTCCAGCCGGGCCGTGCCCGCGTCGATGGCGGTCACGCGGAAGCCGAGCAGCCGGGAAATGGCCGTCGGATACTGCATTTCGGTACCGGCTTCGGCTGGCAGGCTGCCGTCGATCTGCCGGCGCAGGTATTCCAGGGTGGGGAGTCGGATGCCCATGGATGCTCCTTTGTTGGATTGCAGGAAGGCAGCCAATCTATCGGGCCTAGCAATATAATTAAATACGATTGTTTTTATTGTCAGCAATAGAACATGGCTATGCTCAAGACCCAGCACCTGCGCTTCCTGGTGGCCGTCGTCGAATACGGCGGCGTGACCAAGGCCTCCGAGCGCCTGCACCTCTCCCAGCCCTCCATCTCGGCCGGCCTCAAGGCCCTGGACGAGCAACTGGGCGGTGCGCTGTTCGACCGCAGCGGGCCCGCCAACCGGCCCTTGCGCCTGACCCCGGCCGGCCAGCGCTTCTACCGCCGGGCATTGGACATCCTGGATCAATGCGACACCGCCCTGAGCGAATTCGTCGCCCAACCCGCCAGCGGAACCCGACTGCGCCTGGGCGTCCTGAACACCCTGCCCCGGGATCTGGTGGCCAACGCCCTCCGCCAGTTCGAGATCAACGAACCCGAGCTACGCCTGGACCTCTGGGAAGGCTCGGCCAGCCGATTGATTGGCTGGTTCGGCCAGAACCGGCTGGATGTCCTGTGGAGCGACGTGGGCGACCTGACCCCCCATGCGCGGGTGCTCTGGCGGGAACCCCTGGTGGCCGTCATGGCCCCCGACCACCCCCTGGCCCGGACATCCGGCGCCATCCCGATCCGCGATCTGGCCAAGGCCCCCTTCGTCCATCGCTCCCACTGCGAACTGGACGCCCTGGGCCGCGCCCGCCTGAAGGCCGCCCGAGTGAAGCTGGACGTGCGCTTCCGCGCCGAACGGGAAGACCTGGCCTTTCAATGGGTAAGAAACGGGTTGGGCATCACCCTGGCCCCGCGCAGCCTGGTCCCGTCCGACCTGACCATGGTTGCGGTGACCGGCCTGGATATCGAACGCAGCATCGGCCTGCAATGGCGGGAGGATGTGCTGCCCCAGGTTCCAGAGGCGCTGGGGTCGGCTATTGCCGGTTTCGTGGATCGATATTCGTGAAATGTGCTGTGTTGGTCAGCGGGCAACTAATTCGGGTAGTTTCAGTTTCCCGTTAAGGAATGACTGGTGCTCGGCCGAAGCGGCCACTGCACTTGAGCGTAGACGCAGGCTGCTGTAGTTAAGTGAGCGGACATTGGCAACGTGCGCCGTTGCAAAGACCTACTTTCCGCTACATCACAAAGTCGGGGCGCCAAATTCATTGAAACTTGACGAGATCCGAAGGCTACGCCCACGGTTAAGAACTCAACGCCATAGCCGTATTTCTCGCCCCTCGGATATGATCGAGCAGAACTTACACGTTCAAAATCAGGGACACACACTTGAACACTGAAACCCACCGCCAGCTTGCCAGCCTCATCTGGCAAATATGCAATTTGCTGCGCGGTCCCTACAAGCGCAACGAGTATCGCAAGGTCATCCTGCCGCTGACGGTACTGCGCCGCTTCGATTGCCTGCTGGCGCCGACCAAGGCGCAGGCGTTGGCGACGTTCAACGAGTTCAAGGGCAAGCCGGAAAGTATCATCCGCAGCAAGATGCAGGCCGCCACCGGCTACGAGTTCTACAACCTGTCGAAGCTGGAATTCGCGCCGTCGAAGAAGGGCAGAAACTCCTTGTTGGACGATCCCAGCAACCTGGCGCCCAACCTCAACAGCTATATCAACGGTTTCTCGCCCAACGTGCGCGCCATCATGGAGCGTTTTGCCTTCGACCAGCAGATCGCCAAGATGGCCGAGAAGAATCTGCTGTTCAAAGTCGTCCAGGCGTTCGCGGGGTTCGATCTGTCCTTCCCCGAAATGCCGCCGGATCAGGCCGCGATGCACATGGGCTACGTGTTCGAGGAACTGATCCGGATCGGCGCCGAGCAATCCAACGAGGAAGCCGGGGAGCACTTCACGCCCCGCGAGGTCATCAAGCTGATGGTCAATCTCCTGCTCTCGCCCGAACAGGACCTGCGACGCAGCCATGTGGTGAAGACCATCTACGACCCGGCCTGCGGCACGGGCGGCATGCTTTCCGTGGCCGAGAAATACATCCGCGAACTCAATAGCGAAGCCAAGCCCTTGCTGTACGGGCAGGATTGGAACGACGAGGCCTGGGCCGTTTGCCGCTCGGACATGCTCATCAAGGGCGAGAACGCCGACAACATCGCCCAGGGTGACACCCTCACCAGGGATGCCCACGCCCGTGACGAGCACGGCCAGAAGATTACCTTCGACTACATGCTCGCCAATCCGCCCTTCGGTGTGGAATGGAAGCAGCAGCAGCGCTACATCGAGCACGAGAAAGACAATCTCGGTTACGAAGGCCGCTTTGGCGCCGGTACGCCGCGTATCAACGACGGCGCGCTTCTCTTTCTGCAGCACATGATCAGCAAGATGCGCAGCCCCAACAACGGCGGCAGCCGCATCGGCATCGTCTTCAACGGCTCGCCGCTGTTCACCGGCGACGCTGGCAGCGGCGAATCGGAAATCCGCCGCTGGATCATCGAGAACGATTGGCTGGAGGCTGTGGTCGCCCTGCCGGAGCAGCTTTTCTACAACACCGGTATTTCCACCTACATCTGGGTGCTCACCAATCGCAAAGAGACCCACCGCAAGGGAAAGGTGCAGCTGATCGACGCCCGCAACCACTGGGTGCAGATGGAAAAAAGCCTCGGCAACAAGCGCCGCCGCATCGGCGATCCCTCCGACGACAAGCCTAAGGACCCGGACCACATCGGCGACATCACGGCGCTGCATGGTGAGTTCCATGACGGCGCCAGCCGCTGGGTGCTGTTCGACCGCGACGGCAAGGTGGTCACCGTGACCAAGGTGGCACCGGCGGGCGACCCGCCCGAGGGGCAGACCTGGAAACCGTTGATCGTAAGCAAAGTGTTCGACAACGAGGACTTCGGCTACCACAAGATCACCGTCGAGCGCCCGTTTCGCCTCAATTTCCACGCCACTCCCGAGCGCATTGCCCGGCTGGAGGACGAAACCGCCTTCAAGAATCTGGCTAGCAGTGCCAAGAAGGACGAGGCCGCGCGCTTGATCGACATCGCCGCCGGCGAGAAGCGGCAAGAGGAAATCCGCCAGTTGCTGGCCGAATTCGCCAAGCGCCATCCGGAGATGATCAAGGACCGCAAGGTCTTCCTCACCGCCTTGAAGCCCATCGACCGCGAACTGGGCGTGCGCCTGGCGGCTGCCGAACTCAAGGCCGTCATCAATGCACTGAGCGAACGCGATGAAACCGCCGAAATCTGCCGCGACAAGGAAGGCCAACCCGAGCCCGACGCCGATCTGCGCGACACCGAGAACGTGCCACTCAAGGAGAGCATCCAGGCCTATTTCGAGCGCGAGGTGCTGCCCCATGTGCCCGACGCCTGGATCGACCACAGCAAGACCAAGGTGGGTTACGAGATTCCGCTCAACCGCCACTTCTACCGCTACGAGCCGCCGCGCGAACTGAGCGTCATCGAAGGCGACATCAAGGCGCTGGAAGAAGACATCGTGCGCCTGCTCAAGGAAGTCACCGCATGAGCGCGCTGACGCCCGCGCAAGACCCGCCGGCCGCCAGCCTGCTGGCCGACATTCGCGCGCTCATCGAGCAGGCGCGCCAACAAACCGCCGTCGCGGTCAATGCCGGGCTGACCCTCATGTACTGGCGCATCGGCCGTCGCATTCACGCGGACGTGCTCGGCGGCGAGCGTGCCGCCTATGGCGAGCAGATTGTCTCGACACTGTCGCGACAATTGGTGGCCGAGTACGGGCGTGGCTTTGCCGAGAAAAACCTGCGCCGCATGGTGCAATTCGCCCTAGCCTACCCGGACGAACAGATTGTCGTGACGCTGTTGCGACAATTGAGCTGGAGCCACTTCCTGGCCCTGCTGCCGCTGGACAAACCCTACCAACGCGACTTCTATGCCGAGATGTGCCGCATCGAAGGCTGGAGCGTACGCACCCTGCGCGAGCGCATCGACTCCATGCTCTACGAGCGCACCGCGCTGTCCAAAAAGCCGGATGAACTCATCCGGCAGGAACTGGCCACCCTGCGCGGCAAGAGCGAAGTGGCCCCGGCGCTGGTGCTCAAGGATCCTTACCTGCTGGATTTTCTCGGCCTCACCGACCGTTTCCTGGAACGCGACCTGGAAGACGCCATCCTGCGCGAGCTGGAAACCTTCCTGCTGGAGCTCGGCGCGGGCTTCTCCTTCGTCGCCCGGCAGAAGCGCATCCAGCTCGATGGCGACGACTTCTACATCGACCTGCTGTTCTACAACCGCAAGCTCAAGCGCCTGGTGGTGGTCGAGCTGAAGCAGGGCGCTTTCAAGGCCGAATACAAGGGCCAGATGGAACTCTACCTGCGCTGGCTCGCCCGGCACGAGCAGGAGCCGGACGAAAACCCGCCCCTGGGCATCATTCTCTGCGCCGGCAAGAACACCGAGCAGATCGAATTGCTGGAACTCGACGTCTCCGGCATCCACGTCGCCGAATACCTCACCGTGCTGCCGCCGCCCAAGGTGTTGCGACGCAAGCTGCATGAAGCCATCGAGACGGCCCGGGCGCGGATTGAGGCGAAGGGGGGCGAGGTATGAAACTGGCCACTTACGAAAATTACAAACCCAGTGGGGTTCTTTGGCTTGGCCAAGTTCCAGATCATTGGGATGTATGGAAGGTGGCACATGGATTTCAACAAACGGGCAGCGGTACAACACCACCGTCAGACAACCAAGAGTGGTACGACGGAGACATTTGCTGGGTTACAACCAGCGAGTTACGTGAGCAATTTATATTCGATACGGAGAAAAAAATTAGTTGTGAGGCGCTTGAAAGCTTCAGCGCGTTAAAGGTCTTTCCGAAGGGTTCACTGGCCGTGGCGATGTATGGCGCAACGATTGGTCGGCTAGGCATATTCGGGGTAGAGGCAGCGACCAACCAAGCGTGTTGTGTCCTGTACGGTGAAAAGGCGTTCGACACGCGATTCACTTTTTATTGGTTACAAGTTTTTCGGGAGCAAATAATCCTTCTGGCATCTGGCGGAGGTCAGCCGAACATTAGTCAGGAGAAAGTTCGCTCAATTCGGATCGCCTGCCCCCCAATCGAAAAACAACAAACCATCGCCCGCTTCCTCGACGCCAAGACCGCGCAGATCGACACGCTGGTGGCGAAGAAGCGGCAGCTCATCGACAAGCTCAAGGAAAAGCGTAGCGCCCTGATCGCCCGCACCGTCACCCGTGGCCTGCCGCCCGAAGCCGCCGAGGCGGCCGGGCTGGCGCCGAATCCTGAGATGAAGGATTCGGGTCTTGGCTGGATAGGCGAAATGCCAGCGCACTGGGGAATCGACAAGTTCTCACGAGAGATTTTCATCGCCGAGGGACAAGTCGATCCTGAGGTTGAACCCTATGCGTCGATGCTGCTGATTGCCCCGAATCACATTGAATCCGGCACTGGTCGTTTGCTCGCCTACGAAAGCGCAGCAGATCAATCTGCAGAAAGTGGAAAATATTATTGTGTCGCTGGCTCCGTCATTTACTCGAAGATCCGTCCAGCACTTCGTAAGGTCGTGATAGCACCCGTGGCATGTCTGTGCAGCGCGGACATGTATCCGCTGAACTGCCGGAAAAAGCTCACCAACAAGTACCTTTATTGGCTCCTGCTGTCCGATCAGTTCTCAGCATGGTCTGTCCTTGAGTCGGACCGGGTTGCTATGCCAAAAATTAATCGGGATACCTTGAACGAACTCCGTCTCCCGATTCCCCCAATTGATGAGCAAGTAGCGATCGTTACTTATTTAGAGGTGGAAGCGACAAAGCTAGACAAGCTCATCGCGAAAGTTGAAATCGCGCTTGGCCGCCTTACCGAATACCGCCAAGCCCTGATCACCTCGGCCGTCACCGGCAAGATCGACGTCCGAAACCATGAACATATGGGAGCCACGAGCCATGCGCCTGTTGCACTTTCTTGAAATTGAAAACTTCAAGCGCTTCGGCGTAAAGCAGCGCATCGAGCTCGATCATCCCGCCGTACTGATCGGCCCCAACAATTGCGGCAAGACCAGTGCGATCCAGGCACTCGCGCTATGGTCCCAGGCGGTCAAGACCTGGTACGACATCCGCAAGGATTCTTCGGCTAAGGAGCGCACGGCCACGGGACTGAACCGCCTCAACATCGTCGCCGTGCCGGTGCAGCGCACGCGCTTCTTCTGGCATAACACCCGCGTGCAGCACATCCCGCTCACCATCACGGTGGGGGTCGAATTCAAAGGCGAGGTCGTTCCTTTGACGATGAAGTTCAGCCACCGCGGCGATGAACTCGTCTATTGCACGCCGGATGCGGATGGCATGCGGAATCTCGATCTGGTCGGCCATGCCGCCGGGATCAGTGTGGAGTTGCTGTACCCGATGTCCGGCCTGGAGACCGAGGAACCCATTCTGCAACCGGGGCGCATCGACGTGCTGCTCGGGCAGGGGCAGACGGCGCAGGTGCTGCGCAACCTGTGCCTGATGGTGGCCAAGAACACACCGGACGACTGGAAGCGCATCGTGCAGTTGATGCAACGCCTGTTCAACGTCAGCCTGGGCATTCCCCTGGAGACCACACGCGGCGCGATCGAGCTGCGTTACCACCAACCGGGCGTCAAGGATGCGCTGGACGTGTCGTCGTCCGGGCGCGGTTTCCAGCAGATGCTGCTGATCTTCGCCTATCTGTATTCCCACAAGCGTAGCGTGCTGCTGGTGGACGAGCCGGACGCCCATCTGGAAATCCTGCGGCAAAAGCAGGTGTACGTGCTGTTGCGCGACATCGCCGCCGAGAACCAGTCGCAGGTCGTGATGGTGACGCACTCCGAAGTCATTCTGGATGAGGCTTTGGACAACAATCTGACGCTGTTGCTGGAGGGCAAGACCGATGACTTGGCGCGGAAGCCGGAAATCCGCAACAGCCTCAAGCATTTTGGCGCGGACCACTACGTCAAGGCACGCGAGCGGGGCTATGTGCTCTACGTCGAGGGCGGCACCGATGTCGATATGCTGCGTGCGCTGGCCGAACGGCTGGAGCATCCGGCTGCGAAGTTGTGGGACGAGCGGATCAACTCCTTCTATGTCCAGAACAACTATCCGGATAAGTCGCTCGAAAGCGAACTGGAGCGGGTGGAGGGCGGGTTCGGCATTACGCCGCGCGACCATTTCAAGGGGCTGCGTGATTTGTTGCCCGACCTGAGGGGGCTGGCCATCCTGGATAACGACGGCAGGGGTCGCAAAAGCAGCACCGAGGGCGCACTCACGTTGTCGTACTGGCGGCGGTACGAAGCCGAAAACTACTTTGTCACACCGGATGTCCTGCGTCGGTATGCGCAAACCCAGCTTGCTGACATGGAATTGTTCGGCGGTTTCCGAGGCGAGATCGAAGAGGTGCTGGAGGCATTGCTCAAGGAGCAGGTGTTCGATTCCATCGAGGCGGATTTTCTGGCCTGGAAGCAGTCCCCTGCCGAGGCCGCTCGCGTCGTTTGGGAAGCCAAGACGGAGCGGGTAAAGCTGAGCACTGTTGCAGAGGAATTTTTCAGACGGCTGGCAGCCCGTGTCGGCGGTCAGATGTTGCTCAAGAAAGGCGAGTTGCATCGCCTGGTGGCGCTGGTCGATCCCAAGAGCATCCCCGCCGAGGTGACCGAGAAACTCAATCTGCTGGCGGAGTTGTTTCAGGCGGCCCGGCCTCCAGAAGCCGTCGACCCGGTCGACAACGGCAAGGCCGGCTAATGCCGCAGACCACCGAAAAAGCCTTCGAGTCCTGGCTCGAACAGATGCTGGTCACCGGCGGCTGGCAGCCGGGCGCCAACACCGAGTGGGACCAGGCACGGGCCTTGTTCCCGGCACGGGTGTTCACCTTCATCGAGACAACGCAGCCCAAGCTCTGGAGCGAGATGGCTGGGCTGCACGGCGATAATCTCCGGCCGATGTTGCTCGATGCGCTGGTGAAGGAACTGGACATCAAGGGCAGCCTGCACGTGCTGCGCCACGGCTTCAAGTTCTACGGCAAGTTGTTCCGCCTGGCCTACTTCAAGCCGGCCCATGGTCTTTCGCCGGACGTGCTGGAACTCTATGCCAGGAACCAGATTACGGTGACCCGGCAGGTGCCCTGTCACCCGGGCGACCACAGCACGGTGGACATGGTGCTCGCGGTGAATGGCCTGCCGGTGGCGACCATCGAGCTGAAGAACCCCGGCACCGGCCAGAGTTGGCGGCACGCGGTGAGGCAGTACCAGTCCGACCGCGATCCGCGCGCGCCGCTGTTCGACTTCAAGAAGCGGGCGCTGGTGTATTTCGCCGCCGACCCCGACGAAGTCCACATGGTGACGCGACTGGCCAAGGACAAGACCGTGTTCCTGCCCTTCAACCGGGGCAGCCACCCGGGCCAGGTGCAATGCGGCGCCGGCAACCCGCAGCATAAGAGCGGCTACCGCACCGGCTATTTCTGGGAAGAGACGCTCGCCCGCGACAGCTTTCTCGACATCCTCGGCCACTTCCTGTTCATCGAGAAGGACGAGCAGAAAGTGGATGACGGGCGCGGTGGCAAGAAGCTGGTCACCACGGAAAAGATGGTGTTCCCGCGCTATCACCAGCTGGACGCAGTTCGGGCGCTGATCGATGCCAGCCGTCTTGTGGGGGCCGGGCACAACTACCTGATCCAGCATTCGGCGGGCAGCGGCAAGACCAACAGCATCTCCTGGCTGTCGCACCGGCTGGCCAGCCTGCACAACGCCCAGGATCAGAAGGTGTTCGACTGCGTGGTGGTGATCACCGACCGCAAGGTGCTGGACAAGCAGTTGCAGGATGCGATCTACCAGATCGAGCACGCCCAGGGCGTGGTCAAGGCCATCGACCAGGACGCCAAGCAACTGGCGGCGGCCCTGATCGACGGCACCAAGATCGTCATCACCACGCTACAGAAGTTTCCCTTCGTGCTGCGCGGCCTGCTGCACGTGGCCGGCGCGGAAGACCAGGACAAGGCCAGCGACGAGGAAAGGCAGCAGGCCAAGGGCTGGCAGGCCGCCATCGCGGCGCGGCGCTACGCGGTGATCGTGGACGAGGCCCATTCCAGCCAGACCGGCGAAACGGCGCGGGAGCTGAAGACGATCCTGGGGGCAGCCGCCCCGGCGGGCAATGGCGAGGAGGAGCCGGATTGGCAAGACCGGCTCAACCAGATCATGGCCTCGCGCGGCCAGCAGAAGAACCTGAGTTTCTTCGCCTTTACCGCCACACCGAAGGGCAAAACGCTGGAACTGTTCGGCCGCGACGGCGAGGCCTTCCACACCTATTCGATGCGCCAGGCCATCGAGGAGGGTTTCATCCTCGACGTGCTGCGCAACTACACGACCTACAGCACCTGGTTCAAGTTCGTGAAGCTGGTGGAGGACGACCCGAGCATCCCGAAGAAGAAGGGCGCCCGGGCGCTGGCCAAATTCAAGGAATTGCACCCACACAACATCGAGCAGAAGACGGAGGTGATGATCGAGCACTTCCGCGAGCATGCCCGCCATCAGCTCGGCGGCCGGGCCAAGGCGATGGTGGTGACGGCCAGCCGCATCCAGGCGGTGCGCTACAAACTGGCCTTCGAGCAATATCTGGCGGAAAACGGCTACACCGACATCCGGCCGCTGGTGGCCTTCAGCGGCACGGTGAAGGACCCGGAGACTGGCATCGAATATACCGAGCCGGGCATGAACCCGGATGTCGTCACCGGCAAGCCGATTTCGGAGAGCCAGCTGCCCGAGCGCTTCGCCTCCAGCGACTATCAGGTGTTGCTGGTCGCCAACAAATATCAGACCGGCTTCGACCAGCCCCTGCTGGTGGCGATGTATGTCGACAAGCGGCTGGATGGGGTGCAGGCGGTGCAGACGCTGTCGCGCCTGAACCGGAAGATTGCGGGCAAGGACGAGCCCTTCGTGCTCGATTTCGTGAACAAGCCGGAAGACATCTACGCCGCCTTCAAGCCCTATTTCGATTCCACCAGCCTGCAGGAGTCGGCGAATCCCGAGATGCTGCCGCGCATCAAGCACGAGCTGGATCAGATGCAGGTGTACCACTGGAGCGAGGTCGAGGCCTTCGCCCGGATCTTCTACCGCGCACCGGATCGCCAGAACCCGGCCGATCACGCGCATATGCAGCGGCATTTGCAACCGGCGGTAGACCGTTTCAAGGCCATCGAGGACGAACAGCTGCGCAGCGTCTTCCGCGACAAGCTGGGCGGTTATGTGCGGATGTACTCGTTCCTGAGCCAAATACTGCCCTATGGTGACCAGGACCTGGAGATGCTCTACAGCTATGGGCGTTTCCTGCTGCCGCACCTGCCGATGGATCGCGACAACACGGTGGTCAAGATCGGCAACGAGGTGGATTTGCAGTATTACCGGTTGCAACGCGTTTCCAGCGGGCCGATCGATTTGAAGGTGGGCGAACCCGAGGCGGTTTACAGTCCAACGGAGGTGGGAACCGGCAAGGCCAAGGATGAGAAGGCGCCGCTGTCGGAGATCATCCAGGTGCTGAACGAGCGATTTGGCACAGCTTTCACCGAGGAGGATCGCCTGTTCTTCGAGCAGATCAAGGCGCGGGCGACGGCCAACCAGCAGGTGATCCAGACCGCAATGGCCAACCCGCTGGACAAGTTTCAGTTGGGGGTGCGCAAGTTGATCGAAGACCTGATGATTCAGCGCATGTCGGAGAACGACAAGATCGTCACCCGGTACATGGATGACGGCGAGTTCCAGCGCACCGCGTTTCCAATACTGGCGCGGGAGATCTTCGAAACGATCCGGGCCGTCGGACCTTCCGACGGCCCGGCATCGGCATAGCAAGCCGAGTGAGCCGTTCTATGCCCCTCGCGGATCACGACCAAAAAGTCATCGATGCATTCTTCGCTGGGCTCGTCCCCTGGGAGGATGCCTACAAGAAGTTCGCCAGCCTCAGTTACTTCGCGGTGAAGCATGACGGCGCATTTGTCATGGTGCAGGCAAGGCTGTTTCTGAATACCGTGCCCTCAGATCATCCCTTGACGCATTTTCAAACCGAGAACATCCGCGCAGGGCACTTCCTGATTTCAGATTTGAAAGCAGATGCGCAAGGCGTGGTTGGTCAGTTCACCGACGGCAAGCTCTTGTGCCCGGCTGGCGAGCTGTGGTTTCCGCCTGCCGATGGGCGAAGCTATACGGCCTACCACATGCCGTTCCATCCGGAGGGGCTGAAAAACGGAAATCGCCTGGATGTGCTGATGTTGACCGGCGCACGACGGACCGAGTACGTAAGCCAGCCGCAGTTGGATTGGGAAGTCAAAGCGGCTGCTACGCCCTATGACAGCATTGCCGAACTGCTGCTCGAGTACCGTCTTGGCGTATTGCGCAGTGACGGTGCCAATCTGGAAGTTGTCGCCTTCAACGTAGCGGTTGTCGATCTGTCGTCGATGGTCAGTGGAACCAAGGCCAATCCCGCAGTGCTGCTCGCCGATGAATTGAGTCCTGACAAGGTGACGCTCGGGTTCCGCGTGTTCAGCCAAGGGCGTGTCGTGCAACGTACCACGATAGCCGGGGCCGCAATGCAATGGGGGCAGCGTAACGCCATACAGCGTGGCATCACCGAAATCGATATCCCGCCGGCTGCGGTGCTGCATTGCATCGCCAGCTATGCGGGGATCGCTCAGCACCAGGGCTGGCTGTCCGATCCGGCGACCGTACAGAATCCGCAGCGGTCGGTCTATGAGGCATTCGATGACAAGCTGGAAGTGCTCCGCGACTTCCTGGCCAAGTCCCAGGGCAAGGGGCGCGATGCGCGAGACCTGGAGGCGGGAGTCTCCTGGCTGCTCTGGATGCTCGGCTTCAGCGTGGCTCACCTTGGTGGAACCGATAAGACCCAGAATGCACCGGATCTGATTGCGACAACCCCGCGCGGGAATTTTGCGGTGATCGAATGCACGACCGGCCTGCTGAAGGCGGAAAACAAGCTGGCGCTTCTGGTTGATCGGGCCGAGGCGTTGAGACGACGCCTTGAGGCTTCCGGCAACAGGCACCTTCACATATTGCCGGTGATCGTCACCTCCAAGGCACGAGAAGAGGTCAAAGCAGATCTGGAACAGGCGGAAAAGCTGGGCGTCGTAGTCTTGACCAGGGAGTCTCTTGAGGAGGCGTTGAAGCGTACCCTCGTCCTACCCGATGCCGAGGCGCTATTCGCCGAAGGGGAACAGTCAGCCCAAGCGGCGCAGGCGAAATATCAGAATGCCACCCCGTTCGCTGGTGAGGCTAGTGTTAGCAATTTGCTCTAAACCGGTCATCGAGTTGTGCTAGTTTCAGCGGCAGGATTGGCCGACTACCGGTCATCGGCCAACGAAACCGCATCAGCCAGAACCGACTATCCCACACGCTGGCAAAAACAGCGCAAGCCTTACCAGTCGCGTTCAGCCCGGTCTACCGGGGCCTGTGTCGGTGTCTTCTTGCAGCCAGGCGGGGATGTCGCGCTGGCCATGCAACACCCGCCAGATGTCGATGCGATCCGGAAGGTCGACGTAGAAGATGAGGTAGGGATAGCGTTGCAATGGCCAGGTGCGCAGGCCGGGCATATTCAGTTCGTGGGCATAGCGGGGAGAGCCAGCGGCGGGTTGGCTGGCGATTTGGCGATAGGCGTGCTCCAGCGCTGCAACGAAGCCAAGCGCAATCTGGTCGCCCGCTTCGCTCAAGTAGAAATCCACCGCATCCTCGACGTCCCGACTGGCGGCCTCGCGCGGGACGATGGGCTTGGACTTCACTCTGGGGCGCGCCGGCGAACGCGATTTCGCAGATCATCAAAGTACGCCTTGTCCACCGCTTTCCCGGGTGCCGATGCGGCGCCCTGCAGCAACAGTTCTCGCAGTCGGGTACGGTCCTGATCCTTGCGGATCAGTTCGCGCACATACTCGCTGCTGGTTCCGTAGCCGCGCTGGGTGACCTGTTCGTCCACGAAGGACTTAAGGGCATCGGGAAGGGAGATGTTCATCGTGGTCATGACGTCACAGTAGGATGTTTGCCAAATTTTGGCAAACCATGTCATTCGGCGGTCGACCGGTTGCGGCCACTGGCGGCATCGCACCTCAATGGCCGAATTGGCCGTAGCGTGGATCCTTTGCAGAACCGGCAGCCGCCAGCGCCCGTCAACTCAACACTCCCCCCGGGAGGAGGATGTGACCGCCCGGTGCGAGGCTTGCGGGTTCACCGCCTGACTCGTCGGGCTTGCCCGCCTATTTTGCAGCGCCCCGCTTGAACACCCGCCGGGCCAGCTTCCAGATGCCCCACCCCGCAGGCAGCACGAAGACCAGCCAGGGCAGGACCTGGACCAGGAAGAGCAGGGCGGCGCCCAGGCTTTGGGCGAAGGCGTGGCCCACGTCGTGCCAGGCTTCCACCAGGGGTTGCATGGCGCCGGTTTCGCCCAGGCGGGGGGTGGCGCGGTAGGTGGCTTCCAGCAGGATCTTTTCGGTTTCGTTGGCCAGCACCCGGCGCTGGGCGGTGATGGCGTCCAGTTCGCCTTGCACCCGGGCCAGTTCCCGTTCGGTTTCCAGCACGTCCTTCAGGGCGCCGGTGCGGGTGGCCAGTAGGCTGCGCAGGCGGTCGCGCAGCTCGGCCAGATTTTTCAGGCGGGCTTCGGTGTCCACCACCTGCATGGTCTTGTCTTCCCGTTCCACCCGGCGTTCGCTGATGCCGGTGTCGCCCATGGCGGTCATGAGCCTGCCGGCGCCGGGGCGGCCCACGCGCAGGAGCATGTGGGCCTGGACGGGGGAGTAGGCGGATTTGCTCAGGTTGGCTTCCAGCACTTCGCAGTCGGCCTGGCAGAGTTTCATGTGGGCTTGCCAGCGGGGCTCGATGTCGGCTTCCGCGAGTTCGTAGGTCCAGTATTGGCGTTCGGCCAGGTATTTCGGGGAGGCGTCGGGGGCTGCGTTGGTGGCTTCTCCCGGGGCGCCTTCCGGGACCATGGCGCGCTCGGCCATGCCGGCATCCATGGCTTCGGCGGGGCCCGGGGCGCTCATGGGCGCCGACGCGGGCATGGCGGCCTCTTCCTTGTGGCCGCAGCCCGCCAGCAAGGCCAGGGTGAGGGCGAGACAGGTCAGGCGGGGGGCAAGGGCGGCAAGGCGGGGCATGGCGACGGTCCGGCAGGGGAGAGGGGGCAGAATAGTGGCAACGGGACGGGTCTGCCATGGGCAGCCCTGGGGCTTGGGGCCAATCTTTACGCAATTTTGTTCCTGGTTTCTCTATGCTGAGTCATCGCCGATTCCGAGACGATGGGTCCGCGCCCCGTCTTTCCGCAACCGCCCCATGCCCGTCAACCTCCCGCCCGACCGTCCCGACCCCGACGCCCTGCTGGCCCGTATAGAAGGCGAGGCGGAGCGGGCTGCCCGGGGCAAGCTGAAGGTGTTCTTCGGCGCCAGCCCGGGGGTGGGCAAGACCTACGCCATGCTGTCTGCCGCCCGGGTGGCCCGGGACCAGGGGGTGGACGTGGTGGTGGGGGTGGCGGAGACCCACGGCCGGGCGGAAACGGCCCGGCTGCTGGAGGGGCTGGAGACCCTGCCGGCCAGGCGGGCGGACTACCAGGGCCGCGCCCTGGACGAGTTCGACCTGGATGGGGCCCTGGCCCGCAAGCCGGCCCTGATCCTGGTGGATGAGCTGGCCCATTCCAACCTGGCCGGCTGCCGCCATCCCAAGCGTTGGCAGGATGTGGAGGAGTTGCTGGCGGCGGGCATCGACGTGTGGACCACGGTGAACGTGCAGCATCTGGAAAGCCTCAACGACATCGTCGGCGGCATCACCGGCATCCAGGTGCGGGAGACCCTGCCGGACAAGGCCTTCGAGGCGGCGGATGAAGTGACCCTGGTGGACCTGACGCCGGAGGAACTGCTCCAGCGGCTGAAGGATGGCAAGGTCTATCTGCCCCAGCAGGCGGAACGGGCCATCCACAATTTCTTCCGCAAGGGCAACCTGATCGCCCTGCGGGAACTGGCCCTGCGCCGCACCGCCGACCGGGTGGATGCGCAGATGCGGGAGTACCGCACCGATCAATCCATCCGGGATGTCTGGCAGGCCCGGGAACGGCTGCTGGTCTGCGTCGGGCCGGGGGCCGGCGGCGACCGGCTGGTGCGGGCGGCGGCCCGCCTGGCGGCCAGCCTGAAGGCGGACTGGATCGCCGTGTATGTGGAGACGCCCCCGCTCCAGCGCCTGTCCGACAGCAACCGGGACAAGATCCTCAAGACCCTGGCCCTGGCCCGGGAACTGGGGGCCGAGACCAGCAGCCTGTCCGGCCAGGACGATGCCCCGACCTTGCTGGCCTACGCGGTGAGCCGCAACGTGTCCAAGCTGGTGGTGGGCAAGAGCCTGCGCACCGGCTGGTCGCGCATGCTGCGGGCGCCCCTGTCGGACCGGCTGTCGGCCCTGGCCCGGGACGTGGACGTGTACGTGGTGGCCCATGAACACGAGGCGCCGCCCACCGACAAGGCCCTGGCCATGCCCCTGGACCTGGAGCTGGAACCCGGCGGCAAGGCCCGCTGGCAGGGCTATGCCTGGGCGGCCGGGGTGAGCCTGGCCACCACGCTGCTGGCCCGGCTGGCGTTGCCCTGGTTCGACCTGGCCAACCTGATCATGTTCTATCTGGTGGGGGTGGTCTGGGTGGCGGCCCGCCATGGCCGGGGGCCGGCGGTGCTGGCTTCGGTGGCCGGCGTACTGGCCTTCGACTTCTTCTTCGTGGCACCCCACTTTTCCCTCACCGTGGCCGATACCCGCTACCTGCTGACCTTCCTGATCATGCTGGCGGTGGCCCTGACCATCAGCGGCCTGGCCGCCAATCTGCGCTACCAGGCGCGCATCGCCTCCTACCGGGAACAGCGTACCCGGGCCGTCAATGAACTGGGCCGGGCCCTGGCCGGGGCCCTGCTGGCGGAGCAGATCGTGGAATCCGCCGTGGCCCACCTGAGCGGCCTGTTCCGGGCCCGGGTCTGCGTCCTGCTGCCGGATGTCCAGGACAAGCTGCACTCGCCCATCCCCCTGCCCGGCCACCAGGACCTGCCCCTGGACCCGGCCATCGCCCAATGGGTGTACGACCACCAGCAACCCGCCGGCATGGGCACCCAGAGCCTGGCCGGCGCCCCCATGTATTACCTGCCCCTCAAGGCGCCCATGCGCACCCGGGGGGTGCTGGCCCTGGAGCCCAGCCGCAAGCGCCTGTTGTTCCTGCCCGAGCAGGCCCGCCTGCTGGAGAGCCTGGCCGGCCAGATCGCCCTGGCCCTGGAGCGGGTGCATTACGTGGAAGTGGCCCGGGACGCCCTGGTGCGCATGGAATCGGAACGGCTGCGCAACGGCCTGCTGTCCGCCCTGTCCCACGATCTGCGCACACCCCTGACCGTGCTGGCCGGCCTGGCCGATTCCCTGGCCCTGGCCGGGCCGGCCCTGCCCCCGGCCCAGGCCGAGATCGCCCAGGCCATCCGGGTGGAGGCCCTGCGCACCAGCAGCCTGGTGAGCAACCTGCTGGACATGGCCCGGCTCCAGGAAGGCAGCCTGCGCCTGAAGCGGGAATGGCAGCCCCT
The DNA here is from genome assembly GCA_020723405.1 of Thiobacillus denitrificans. Lineage (GTDB taxonomy): Bacteria > Pseudomonadota > Gammaproteobacteria > Burkholderiales > Thiobacillaceae > PFJX01. The sequence goes on from DYIY01000005.1 coordinate 180,574, forward strand.
GGAGGAGGTGCTGGGCGCCAGCCTGCAATCCCTGGCCGGGCCCCTGGCCCGTCACGCGGTGCGGGTGAACCTGCCCGCCGACCTGCCCCTGCTGGAGTTCGACGCCCTGCTCATGGAACGGGTGTTCTGCAATCTGCTGGAGAATGCCGCCAAGTACACGCCCCCGGGCAGCCTCATCGAGATCAGCGCGGAAAAGGACGGGGACCGGGTGCTCATCAGCTTTGCCGACAACGGCCCCGGCCTGCCCCCCGGCCGGGAGTCGACCCTGTTCGAGAAATTCACCCGGGGCCAGGAGGAGTCGGCGGTCACCGGGGTGGGCCTGGGGCTGGCCATCGTCCACGCCATCGTCACCGCCCACCGGGGCACGGTGAAGGCGGAGAACCGGCCCGAGGGCGGGGCCCGCTTCGTCATTGCCCTGCCCGCCGGCGAGCCCCCCGGGGTGCCCGAGGAAGGTCCGCTCTGATGCCTGAATCCCGCCCCCCTGCGCCCAGCATCGTCATCATCGAGGACGAGCCCCAGATCCGCCGCTTCGTGCGCACGGCCCTGGAGGCCGAGGGCTGTGCCGTCAACGAAGCGGAAAATGCCCAGCGGGGCCTGGTGGAGGCGGGCACCCGCAAGCCCGATCTGGTCATCCTGGACCTGGGCCTGCCGGACCGGGACGGGGTGGAGGTGATCCAGGACCTGCGCGGCTGGAGCGGGGTGCCCATCCTCATCCTGTCGGCGCGCAGCGACGAGGCGGACAAGGTGGCGGCCCTGGACGCCGGGGCCGACGACTACCTGACCAAGCCCTTCGGGGTGGCCGAACTGCTGGCCCGGGTGCGGGCCCTGCTGCGCCGCCGCCGGGCGGCCACGGACGACGGGCCCCTGGTGGTGTTCGGCGAGGTGGCGGTGGACCTGGCCCGCCGCCAGGTGACCCGGGGCGGCGAGGAACTCCATCTCACCCCCATCGAATACCGGCTGCTGGCCCTGCTCATCGCCAATGCCGGACGGGTGCTGACCCACCGGCAATTGCTGCGGGAAGTGTGGGGGCCCAGCCACGGCGAGGACACCCACTATCTGCGGGTCTACATGACCGGCCTGCGGCGCAAGCTGGAGGATGATCCGGCCCGGCCCCACCACCTGCGCACGGAAACCGGCATCGGCTACCGGCTGGTGCTGGAGGGATGAGGCGGTGACCCGGCAGCGATGCGGATCGCTGCGCTCACCCCATCCTACGCCTCCCCCCTCCGCAGGCTGTGGTGGGCGCAGTGGTCCGCATCGTGCTTATGAATGCCCCCCGGCCAACGCATCAAGCCTTACTCGGCACAGGCGGGAAGACCCCAAAGACCCCCAAATCCATGCCGTACTGAAAGCATCCCCCCAAGACCACCATGACCAGCCCCCCTTGCGTCCCAACTCCCTTTTTTAACGGCTTGTGAACACGGGAACTTGTTGTCGGAACGCTTCCAGTGCGGCCTTCCCGGTCGCTGGCATCCATTTGTACAACTCAACGGACAAGTCCATGCGCAGCGTCAGCTTCTCCGATGCACGCAAGCAATTGAAGCAGGTCATCGATCAGGTGATTGCCGACGCCGACGTGGCCGTGATCACCCGGCGCGACGCTCCCGATGCCGTCGCGTGATGTCCCTGGAAACCTTCAGTGCCTGGCAGGAATCCGTCTGACTGCTGATCCAGGACGCCCTGGCCATCGTCGCCTGCCGCCATCACAACGACCCCTGACGCGGCCGACCATACCACCCGCCTTTCTCAACGCGCCCAGCGCCACTGATCCATCTGGCGCTTCATGGACTGCTCTTCCTCCTCGATGGTGGCCGCAGTGGAATCCGGAGGGCAGCCTTCCGGGGGCGGCGGACGGTGTTTGCGCGGCTCCGGGTCCGGGGGCGGCGAGGTGCCGTTCCAGGCCCAGGGGTTGGTGAAGGGTTCCGGCTCCGGCAGGCAATCCAGTTGGTAGCTGGGGGGCCAGCCGGTCTCGTGGGGCAGGAAGGAGATGGTCTGCTCGAAGATGAGGGGCTTGCCGTTGGGGGGGGGCGGGGTGGGGGGGAAGTTGCGGATGGCCTTCCAGGCCAGCTCCGACGCCTTGGCGGAGGTGGACCACAGCTCCTCCACTTTGGCGATCCTGCCGTCCGGGGCGATTTCGATGCGGAAGCGTACCTGGCCCTGGTCCGGGCCTTCCACCGCCGTGCCCATCATGCTGCGCACCTGCTGGCCCCAGGCGTTGCGATAGCGCTTGGCGTTGCGCGGGGCGTAGGTGGAGGCCAGCTGCCATTCCTCGGCGGACGGGGCGGGGGGCGCAGCGAGAGAGGCCAGGGGTTTTTGCGGCGGGGTTTTGGCTTGCTGATCGGCGGGGGCCGGCGGGCGGGTCTTCACCACCCGCTTCCGTTCCGGCGGCGGGGGCGGAATTTCCACCAGCCGGGCGTCCATGGGCTTGGGTTTGGGTTGGGGCGGCGGGCTCTCCGCCATGAAGCCCGCCAGACCCCAGAGGCCGGCGAAACCGATCAGCAATGCACCCGGCAGAGTCCAGGGCAGGCGCCGCCAGGGGCTGTCCAGGCGCCAGTCGAACCCGACCCCGGACGTCCCCTCAGCGGCCATCGCCGGCGCCATGCTCCACGGCGATGAGGAAGTGCTGCACGCCCCCTTCCCGGGCCCGGAGCATGGCCTGGACGATGATGCCGTTGGGCGCCGCGTCGTCGGCGGCCACCACCAGGCTGGGGTCGGCGGGGTCCAGCCGGTTCTTCAGGGTGGGGGCCAGGCTGTCCAGCTTCACTTCGGTCTTGTCCAGGAACAGCTTGCCGTCCGGGGTCACGCTGAGGGTCACCGGGGGCTTCTTCTCCAGGCGCTCGGCGGCTCCCTTGGGCAGGTTCACCTTCACCGAATCCAGGCTCTGCTGGGTGAGGGAAGCCAGCATGAAGGTGGCCAGCAGGAAGAACATCACGTCGATCATGGGGATGATCTCGATGCGGCCCCGCTTGGCCTGGCGCAGCCTACGCAGCTTCACGGCCGGCTCCGGCATCCTGGGCATCCAGGCGGATGTGATCCACCAGCCGGGTGCCCAGGCGCTCCATCTCGTCCAGGGTCTGGGCCTGGGCCCGGGTGAGGAAGTTGTAGCCGAACAGGGCCACCAGGGCGATGAGCAGGCCCAGGGCCGTGGCGATGAGGGCCTCGGCCACCCCGGCGGTGACGCCCCCCGGGTTCACCAGCCCGGCGGCACCGATGAGCTTGAAGGACTGCATCATGCCCAGGATGGTGCCCAGCAGGCCCAGCAGGGGCGCGGCGGTGACCACCGTGTCCAGCACCCACAGGCCCCGGCCCAGGGATTTCTCGATCTGCTGGGCCTCGTCCCCGGCCCGGGATTCCACCCACCAGGCGGGCTTGCTGCGGTTGTCCATGATGACCCGGAAGAAGCGGCCGAAGTAGTTGCCCGGCCCCAGGGCCTGCAACTGCCGCTCCAGGTCCTCCCAGGCAAAGCCGTAGGTTTCCACCAGCTGGCGCAGGGACTCGGGCAACCGGGCGTGGCGGTGATAGGCCAGGGCCTTGTCCAGCATGACCACCAGGGCCGCCAGGCCCAGGGCCAGCAGGGGGTAGACCATGGCCCCGCCGTATTGGAGGGCGTCGATGGCATTCAGGATGTCTTGCATCTGATGCTTCCATGTTGGTTGGTGTGGACCGGCAAAGCATCACTCCAGGGCCGGGTTCAGTCGGGGCAAAGTTTCCTCGGACACGAGCTGGACCACCAGACCCGAAACTACCATGGCGCCCGCCACCAGCCAGAAGGTGCTGTCCAGGGAGCCGGTCAGGGTGGCGGTGAGGCCCACCAGCCCGGCGCCCACGGCGTAGCCGAAGTCCCGCCAGAAACGGTAGATGCCGATGGCCGAGCCGCGCCAGTCCGGATGGGCGATGTCGGCCACCGCAGCGGACAGGTTGGGATAGAGCAGGGCCATGCCGAATCCGGCCAGGGCGGCGCTGCCCAGCAGCCAGGCCTGGCCCTCCCCCAGGGGCATGAGGCCGATGCCCACGCCGCACAGCAACATGCCCCGGACGATGGGCTTCTGCCGGCCGATGCGGTCCGACAACCGGCCGGTCCAGAACTGGGCCACCCCCCAGGTGATGCCGTAGGCGCCGACGATCCAGCCGATGCCGGTCAGGGGCACCCCGCGCTGATACAGCCACACCGGGGCGATCACCCACATCCAGGCATCGACGAACTTCTCCACCAGCCCGGCCTGGCACAGGGCGGCCATGCGCCGGTCCCGCCAGGACATGAGGGTGAACATCTCCCAGGTGCCGGGCCGGGCCGACACGTTCTGCGGATAACGGGGCCTGGGCCCCGTGGCCATGGCATGGCGGGCGGATTCCAGGCGGGCCCAGGGCAGGGTTTCCTTGACCCAGAGCAGGGTGGCCAGGCCCGCCACCGCCACGGTGGACAGGCCGAACCACAGCAGGCCGGCCCGGGCCCCCAGATGTTCGGCCAGATAGGCGGTGACGATACCCGCCACCGCCACCCCCACGTAGCCGGCGAATTCGTTGGTGCCGATGGCCAGGCCCCGCTGGTTGCCGTGGGCCAGGTCCAGCTTGCTGGTCTGGGTCATGGACCAGGTGAAGCCCTGGTTCACCCCCAGCAGGATGGTGGCGGCCACGATCCAGTTCCAGTCCGGCGCATGCCAGATCATCAGGGGAATGGGCAGGGCCGACAGCCAGCCCCAGAACAGCACCCGGCGCCGCCCCACCCTTTCGGACAGCCGGCCGGCCACGAAGTTGAGGCTGCCCTTCACCACCCCGAAGGCCACCACGAAGCTGGAAAGGAGCAGGAAGGAGCCCCGGGCCACGCCGAACTCCGCTTCCGACAGGGCCGGCACCACGGTGCGCATCATGCCCAGGGTCAGGCCCACGAAAAATACCTGGGCCACCTGATGGGCGAACTGGCCTCGATTGGCACCGATGCCGTGACTCAGCGTATTCATGGGCCAGTCCCGCCGCCTTTCTCCCTCCCCCTCGATGGGGGAGGGCCGGGGAGGGGGTGGACGGCACCCGGCCTGCGATTGCCCCTCACCCCGCCCTCCCCAGATTGACCTGCACCATCCGCGCCATCTCCGCCGGCCGGGGTGGAATCTCCCGGGTCAGGGCCGCGACGAAGTCCTCCCGCCCCAGCTTCAGCATGGGGTTCCAGCGCTTCTCGAAGCCGAGGGTGGAAGCCGGTTTGCCGGAAATGCCGGCGCCGCACACGCTGCCCGCCACGTGGCCGGCATAGATCTCGATCTGGTCGGGCAGGGAGAGCAGCTTGCCGTGGACGCTGTCCCAGATCTGCCCGGCCATCTCCCTTTCCTGGCCGGCCAGGTCCGGCCGGCCGATGGCCCCCACGAACAGGGTGTCGCCGGTCACCACGAACCAGGGCTCGGGCGGGGCATCGCCCATGCGCCGCCTGTCCGTCACCAGCAGGCAGATGGAATCCGGCGTATGGCCCGGGGTGTGCAGCACGTCGAGGAACACGTTGCCCACTTGGATGCGTTGGCCGTCCTTGAGGGACTCGAAGGGAAAGGCCACCCGCCCGGCATTGGACTCGTGCAGGCAATAGAGGCCGCCGCATTGCCGGGCCAGTTCCCGGCCGCCGGAATAGTGGTCGGCGTGGACGTGGGTGTCGATGACGTGGGTGATCTTCACGTTCTGTTTCGCGGCCTCGTCGAGAAACCAGGCCTCATCCCCCAGTACCGGATCCACGGCCACCGCCACGTTGCAGGAGCCGCAGCCGAACAGGTAGGACAGGGTGGCCTCCCGGGTGGCCAGTTGACGGAAAAACATGGGGATCTCCTCGCAGGAATGGGATGCAGACTTCAAAAATTCAGGATGCGGTCGGCCCACAGGGTCCAGTCGGTCAATTCCTCCAGGGTGCCCTTGTGCACCCCCGCCGCCAGCATGTCCGGGGTCAGGCCCCGGGCCTCCATGCAGGTGCCGCAGACCCCCACCTGGCCACCGCGCAGCACCGGTTTCAGCATGCGCTCGATGTTGTAGTAGCCCTGGGGCGTGGTCTGGCCCGCCTTGGCGCACATCACCGAATCCCCCAGGAGGAACACCCGGACCTCGGCGCCCTCCCGGCGGGCCAGGGAATCCGCCAGACGCAGGCCGTTGTAACTGCGCTCCGACCCGTAGGGCGCATCGTTCAGGATCAGCAGAATGCGGAACATGGGGGCTCTCCGGACAGCGGCGCGTCGGGATCAGACCACCACGGGCAAGCCGCCGGCGCGCCACTCGGCCACCCCGTCATCCAGGCGGAGGGCCTGGAACCCTTCCTTGCGCAGCAGTTCCACCGCCTCCTTGGCCATCAGGCAGAAGGGGCCCCGGCAATAGGCCACCACCGGCCGGTCCTGGGGTACTTCAGCCAGGCGCTTGTGCAACTCCTCCACGGGCATGGAGCGGGCATAGGGCAGATGGCCGGCCTGGAATTCCGTCTCCGGACGCACGTCCAGCACCGTCACCTCGCCCCGCCGGGCCTGGGCCAGGAGGTCCTCCCGGCTCACCGGCGTCAGTTGCCGGGCGTCCTCGGCCAGCCCCAGCAGGGCCGCGCGCAGTTCCAGCAAGCGGTCCTCCGCCAGGGCCCGGATGGCCACCCAGAAATCCGCCACCCCCTCGCTGGTGAGCCGGTAGAAGACGTTCTTGCCCTCCCGCCGGGTCTCAACCAAGTGGGCCTGGCGCAACTCCTTCAGATGGGCGCTGGCCAGCTTCAGGGAAATGGCCGCCTCCCGGGCCAACTGCTCCACCGGCTTCTCGCCCTGGCACAGCAGTTCCACCAGTTCCAGGCGCTTGGGACTGGCCATAGCCTTGCCCATGCGCGCCACCTGGCCGTAGAGCATGTCTTTGATCTGTCTTCCGGACTGTTCCATCGAATACTCCAAGGATCGTTAGATCAATATACACGGCGTATTCTGTTTGGGCAAAGGGAAGTGAATGGTCTTTGCGTACCGCCCAGAAGCCCCACACCTTCACTGGCGAAGGGAAAAAGGCGAGGCGTCAGCGATGGGGCGTAGTCCCCCTGCTCTTCCTCAATCCTGGCTATTAATAAATTTTACTGTTGCCCATATAAAATTCGTTCATACAATGAAGGCAGAGGATGGAGACAAGGATGTCCATGAGCAGGCTGTTCCAGCCCCGCAAGGGGGCGTTGATCCAACGATGTCGCAGGCAGGCTGACTGATACCGGTTTGCCCCACGGCTTTGGCCGTGTCTGCCCCATCCATCGTCGGAGACTGTCATGAAGCATCTCACCCCGCTTGAAACCGCCGCTTTCCTGAAAGAGAACCCGGACGCGGTGTTCATCGATTGCCGCTCGGAATGGGAATTCCTGTTCGTCGGCCATCCCAAGGATTCCCTGCTCATCCCCTGGTACGAGGGCACGGACTGGGACCTGAACCCACGCTTTCTCGGCGAAGTACGCATGGCGGCCAGCATGAACCGGCCGGTGGTGCTCATCTGCCGCTCCGGCAACCGCTCCCGGGAGGCGGGGGAGTTTCTGGAGAAGCACGGCTTCACCGACGTGTACAACGTGCTGTTCGGTTTCGAAGGGGAACTGGACGAGGGCCATCACCGCAGCACGAAGAACGGCTGGCGTTTCGACGGCCTGCCCTGGGAACAGTGCTGAACCGTTCCCGCCCCAGCGCCCACGCCACCCCATCAAGGAGACCATCATGATGCACCACGCCATCCAACACCCCGTCACCACCCAGAACCGCATCGACGACTGGTTCGACCCGGACGGCTTCGTCGCCGAGCCGAACGCCTGGACGCCGGAACGGGCCACCCGCATCGCCCGCCTGGACGGCATCACGGAACTGACCGCCAAGCACTGGGAAGTGATCAACCACGTGCGCCGGCAGTTCTACAGCCACGGCTCCCTGCCGGTGATGCGCCTGGTCTGCCGGGCCGCCGGCCTGGACCGGCACAAGGCCCACAAGCTGTTCAGCAGTTGCAAGGGCCTGTGGCGGGTGGCCGGCCTGCCCAACCCGGGGGAAGAAGCCAAGGCCTACATGGACTGAAACAGCCGGTTTACAGGGTTTTGTGGGATGGGGTGGGCAAAACGAACCGCATCACAGCCGGTCCGACGGCCCGGTACGGCTCGTTCCTCACCACACCCTAACGACTGGCGCAGCAACCATCCTCTGCTCCGCCTCGCGTAGGATGTGGTGAGCGCAGCGAACCGCATCGACCCGATGAGCGTTGCCTGATACGCCTCCCTTAGCCGGGGATCAGGCTGCGGTTGCCGGCGCCGGGCAGGGTGGTCCAGGCCGGGCCGGGGATCACGTCGTACACGTCGCTTTTCACGGTGCTCACGTACACCCATTCGGCTCGGCATTCGGCGTGGCTGGCGGTGAGCAGCATGTAGCCCCGCTGGTGGGTGTTGGCATATTCCAGGGGGCCGATGATCTGGCTCAGGCCGGCCGCCACCAGCACCGGGTCCTCGCTGGGGAAATAGGCCTCCAGACCGGGGGAGGACACGGAAGTGGTGGCGAACTCCACACCCACCTGGTTGCCGCTGTAGTCCAGCAGGTTGCTGGCCCAGGCGTTGTGGGTGTCGCCGGACAGGACCACCAGGTTCCTGTCCAGGGCCCGGGCGGTGCCCAGCACGGTTTCCCGGGCCATGAAGTAGCCGTCCCAGGCGTCCAGGTTGTAGGGGATGGCGGGCTGGGCCAGGATGGCCGCCTCTTCCGGCGTCAGGGTCTGGGGCGCCACCTGGGCCTTGTAGACCAGGGCGCTGTAGTCGCTGAAGCTGATGCTGCCCAGCACCAGGGGGGAGGGAATGTCCATGCGCCCCATGAGCACCTGCTGGCCCAGCACGTCCCAGGTGGTGGTGGACTGGGCCAGTTGACCGGTGAGCCAGCCCAGTTGCTCGGCGCCCAGGAGTTGCCGGTTGGGGTCGGCCAGATCGGCGGTGAAGGCATCGCTGGCGAAATTGCCGCTGGCATCGAAATAGTCGGCGTAGTTCAACTGCTTGTCCCGGCCCACGACCCGGGTATCCAGCATGTGCAGGTTGAGCAGGTCGCCGAAGCGGAAGCTGCGGTAGATCACCTCCGGGCGGGCCGGGTCGGGCAGGCGGGTGGGCAGCCACTCGTGGTAGGCCTGGAGGGCGGCTGCCTTGCGGGCGGCGAAATCGCCCTCGCTGGCGGCGTCGTGGTTCTCCGCGCCGTCCGTCCAGGTGTCGTTGCTGATCTCGTGGTCGTCCCACACGGCGATCATGGGCATGGCGGCATGGAGGGCCTGGAGGTCGGGATCGCTGCGGTACTGGGCGTGGCGGCGGCGGTAGTCGTCAAGGGCCAGCAATTCGCCGGGCGGATCCACCAGACGGCCCAGGGCCTCGGCGTCTTCCGAGGCGTAGCCGCCCTGGCCGTATTCGTAAATGTAATCGCCCAGGTGCACGGAGGCGAACACGTCGTCCAGGCGAGCCACCTCCCGGTAGGCGTGGAAGTAGCCGGCCGGGTAGTTGGAACAGGAGAACACCGCCAGCTTGATCTGTTCCACCCCGGTTTCGGGCAGGGTGCGGGTACGGCCCCGGGGGGAGTGCTGGCCGTTGGCGCGGAACCGGTAATAAAGCTGCCGGCCGGGACGCAGGCCGGTCACGTCCACTTTCACGGTGTAATCCTGGTCGGCATCAGTGATCAACATGCCGTGACGCACCACCCGGTTGAAGCGGGCATCGGTGGCCATTTCCCATTCCACCCGCACCGGCCCCGGCTCCGGAGGCGTCACCCGGGTCCAGATGATGACCCGGTCGCTGAGGGGGTCGCCGCTGGCCACGCCATGGCGGAACAGGGCATCGGGTGCGGTTTCGGCCCGGGCGGTGCGGACCACGGTGGCGGCCAGGACGCTGGCGCCCACGCCGCGCATGAAGTCGCGGCGGGTGAAGGCGTGACGGGTGGACATGGGAGGACTCCGGATAATGGGGACCCGGGCAAGTTAGCCTTGGCTGGTGACAGGGCCGTGACGCTCCGGTGACGCCGGGCCGCCAAGCCGGGTAGTGCCATCCCGGCCAAGATGGAATAGCCTTGCCCCTCCTTCCCTTCAGCAGCGAATCCATGGCCACACCCATCCTCAATACGCCCGTCCGGCTCACCCACCTTTCCCATGGCGGCGGCTGCGGCTGCAAGATCGCCCCGGCGGTGCTGGAGAAGATCCTGGCCGACACCCCCTTTTCCAAAGGCCTGGCTTCCGGCTTCCCCGATCTGCTGGTGGGCATCGAATCCAGCGACGACGCGGCGGTCTGGAAGCTCAACGAGACCCAGGCCATCGTCGCCACCACGGACTTTTTCATGCCCATCGTGGACGACCCCTACGAGTTCGGACGCATCGCCGCCACCAATGCCATTTCCGACGTCTACGCCATGGGCGGCAGGCCCCTGTTCGCCCTGGCTCTGGTGGGCATGCCCATCGACAAGCTGCCCCACGAGACCATCCGCGCCATCCTGGCCGGCGGCGAGGCGGCGGCCCGGGCAGCGGGCATGCCCATTGCCGGCGGCCACTCCATCGATTCCCAGGAACCCATCTACGGACTGGTGGCCATCGGCGTGGTGGACCCCCGGCGCATCAAGAAGAACAACGCCGGCCATGCCGGCGACGTGCTGATCCTGGGCAAAGGCCTGGGAGTGGGCATCTATTCGGCGGCCCTGAAGAAAGACCAGCTCCCCGAGTCGGGCTATCGGGCCATGATCGATTCCACCACCCGCCTCAACACCCCGGGCACAGCCCTGGGCGAAATGGACGGGGTCCACGCCCTCACCGACGTGACCGGTTTCGGCCTGCTGGGCCACAGTCTGGAACTGGCCCGGGGCTCCGGCCTCACCGTGCGTCTGCGATTTGCCGACGTGCCCACCCTGCCCGGCGCAGCGGATCTGGCCCGGGCGGGTTTCGTCACCGGCGCCAGCGGACGCAACTGGTCCAGCTATGGCGGCGGGGTGGAGTTGTTCGAGGGCTGTGCCGACTGGCAGCAGGCCCTGCTCACCGATCCCCAGACCAGCGGTGGTCTGCTGGTGGCCTGCGCAGCAGATTCGGCCCAGGCGGTGCTGGCTCTGTTCCATGGCCAGGGCTTTGCCCAGGCGGCGGTGATCGGCACCCTGGAAGAAGGACCGGCCCGGGTGCGGGTGGAAGACTGACCGTTACGGATCAGGAAATACCCCTGGTCTGGGCGATGCGGCGCAAGGCCGGCACCGCCAGATCGGCCACGTCGGCGTGATGCAGGGCCCGGGTGAGGCGGGCCGGCGCGCTGCGGCCGGCGCAACCATGGCCCGGATCGGCGTGGATGGCTTCGGCCAGGCCGGCCAACAGGCGCTCCTGGTCGAACTTGCGCCCCACCAGCCATTCCTGCACGTCCAGCACGTCGGCGGCCACTTCGTCCAGCAGGTTGCGCCGCTCCCGCCACAGGCTACCCACGTCGCCGCCGGCTTCCAGGCCGGCGATGTTGGTGGTGAGAATGTAGAGGTTCTTGCGCACCAGCTCCCACAGGAAATCGTCCGCATCCTGGACCACCCGGGCGGGCAGGTCGATGGCGCCCAGGGCGGCCACCAGCCGCTCCGCTTCCGGACCGCACACGGGGGAGGACAACAGGGCCTTGGCGTCGGTGCCGGCCTTCTTCTCGAACCAGACGGAAATCACCGTGGGCGTGTCGATGCCGTGGGCCTCCCAATCCCGGGGCAGCAACTCGTTCTGCAACAGCCCCACGTTTTCCCGCCAGGACTCGGGCAGGGCACCCAGCAGGGGATGCAAGTCGTTTTCGGCCACAGAGATCATGACCAGATCCGGTTCCGGCACCCGGGCCGCCACGGCGGCGGGGTCGTCGCTCCGGTTCACCGGCACCACCACGTGGCCGGTGCGCAACAGGCCCCCGGCGAACACTCGGCCCAACTGGCCCAAACCGATCATCACCGCAATCCTGTCCATGCTGCCCTCCGCCTTTGTTCGGTCATTGTAGGCCCGCTTCCGGCCGACCGCCTATTCCCACTAAAATAATCGGGTTTATCGCCACGGAGTCCCACCCATCATGCAAGCGCCCCAGACCGCCGCCTTCCAGCCCCCCCGCCGCATCCTCATGGGTCCCGGGCCCTCCGACGTGCCCCAGCGCATCCTGGACGCCATGGCCCGGCCCACCATCGGCCACCTGGACCCGGCTTTCACGACCATGATGGAGGAGACCAAGGCCCTGTTGCGCTACGCCTTCCAGACGGAGAACAAGCTGACCTTCCCGGTGTCCGGTCCGGGTTCGGTGGGCATGGAGACCTGTTTCGTGAACCTGGTGGAGCCCGGTGACACGGTGGTGGTATGCATCAACGGAGTATTCGGCGGACGCATGCTGGAGAACGTGAAGCGCTGCGGCGGCGTGCCGGTGGTGGTGGAGGATGCCTGGGGCCGGGCGGTGGATCCGGGCAAGGTGGAAGCGGCCTTCCAGGCCCATCCCGAGGCGAAGCTGCTGGCCTTCGTCCACGCCGAGACCTCCACCGGCGCCCAGTCCGATGGCGCCGCCCTGGCGGCCATCGCCCGCCGCCACGGGGCCCTGACCATCATGGACTGCGTCACCTCCCTGGGCGGCACGCCGGTGCTCATCGACCAGTGGGGCATCGACGCCGCTTACTCGGGCAGCCAGAAGTGCCTGTCCTGCACCCCGGGCCTGTCGCCCGTGACCTTCGGAGAGGCGGCCATCGCCAAGGTGAAGGCGCGCAAGACCCCGGTGCAGAGCTGGTTCATGGACCTCAATCTGGTGTTGGGCTACTGGAGCGGCGAGGGCAAGCGCACCTACCACCACACCGCCCCCATCAATCCCCTCTACGGGCTCCACGAAGCCCTGCGCATCCTGGCCGAGGAGGGCATCGAGAATGCCTGGGCCCGCCACCGGGCCCAGCATCAGGCCCTCAAGGCGGGCATCGAGGTCCTGGGCCTGGACTTCGTCGTGCCCGAGGACGAGCGGCTGCCCCAGCTCAATGCCGTGGGCCTGCCCGAGGGGGTGGACGATGCCGCCGCCCGGGGGCGGCTGCTCAACGAGTTCAGTCTGGAGATCGGCGCCGGCCTGGGGGCCCTGGCCGGCAGGATCTGGCGCATCGGCCTCATGGGTGCCTCGGCCCGGGCGGATAACGTGGATCTGTGCCTGAAGGCGCTCAAGGCGGTGATTCGCTAGCCGGCGCGGAAACATCGGTGAGGCGGCCCCGCGCTGTCACACCTGCCCCGAGGTCAGCGTTCCAGCAGGGGCCGCTTGCCCGGCTTGCCGTTCCACTGGTCGGCATCGGGCGGAGCGGGTTTCTTCTCGGTGATGGACGGCCAGGCCCGGGCCAGTTCGGCGTTGAGGGTGATGAATTCCCGCTGCTCGACCGGCACGTCGTCTTCGGGGAAGATGGCCATGGCCGGGCATTCGGCCACGCACAGGTTGCAATCGATGCACTCCTCCGGGTCGATGACCAGGAAATTGGGACCCTCGTGGAAGCAGTCCACCGGGCAGACCTCCACGCAGTCGGTGTACTTGCATCTGATGCAGTTGTCGGTAACGACGTAAGTCATAACTTTCCTCGAAAAAACTTTTTCGCTAGCATAGCGGCCAATTGCGCTTCGCAGCCAATCCCACGCCCTGAGTCACGCCCCACTCCACGCCCATCCGGCGCCGAATTCCTAAAAGCGATTCAGCTTATTCCATTTCAAGCGAACGCCAACCACCCCCGAGGTTATTCCATGAGCGAGCACATCCATTACGTCACCGACGACACCTTCGAGCAGGAAGTCCTGCAATCCCCCATGCCCGTGCTGGTGGATTACTGGGCCGACTGGTGCGGCCCCTGCAAGATGATTTCCCCCATCCTGGACGAAGTGGCCCGGGAATACGCCGGTCGTCTGAAGGTGTGCAAGCTGAACATCGACGAGAACCAGGGCACGCCGCCCAAGTACGGCATCCGGGGCATTCCCACCCTGATGATCTTCAAGAACGGCAACGTGGAAGCCACCAAGGTGGGCGCCCTTTCCAAGTCCCAGCTCACCGCCTTCGTTGACAGCAACATCTGACTTGCCTTAGCTTTACGTCGCCCGGCGCACCCGAACCGATTCAGCTGGAACCGCCAACGGTTCCACGCCCGCCGGGCGAACACTCCCCCTCTTTCTAGCGGCACCCTTCTCCGGCCCATCCGGTTTCCCTCCAGCCATTCCGGCTATCGTCCGCCTATCTGAAAAACCCTACCCGCCATGCAACTTTCCGAACTCAAGCAACAACACGTCAGCCAACTTCTCGAAATGGCCGAGGCCGACGGCATCGAGAACGCCAACCGGATGCGCAAGCAGGAGCTGATCTTCGCCCTGCTCAAGAAAAAAGCGAAGAACGGCGAGAGCATCTACGGCGACGGGGTTCTGGAAATCCTGCCGGACGGCTTCGGCTTCCTGCGCTCCCCGGACACCTCCTACCTGTCCAACCCGGACGACATCTACATCTCCCCCTCCCAGATCCGCCGCTTCAACCTGCACACCGGCGATTCCATCGAGGGCGAGATCCGCACCCCCAAGGACGGCGAGCGCTACTTCGCCCTGACCAAGATCGACAAGGCCAACGGCGGCCCCGTTGAAGCCCTCAAGCACAAGATCCTCTTCGAGAACCTGACCCCCCTGTTCCCCAACCAGCCCTTCAAGCTGGAACGGGACATCAAGGCCGAGGAGAACATGACCGGGCGCATCATCGACATCGTCGCCCCCATCGGCAAGGGCTCCCGGGGCCTGCTGGTGGCGCCGCCCAAGACCGGCAAGACGGTGATGATGCAGCACATCGCCCACGCCATCACCGCCAACCATCCGGAAGCCATCCTCATCGTCCTGCTCATCGACGAGCGGCCCGAGGAAGTGACCGAGATGCAGCGCACGGTGAAGGGCGAAGTGGTGGCCTCCACCTTCGACGAGCCCGCCGCCCGCCACGTGCAGGTGGCCGAGATGGTCATCGCCAAGGCCAAGCGCCTGGTGGAGCACAAGAAGGACGTGGTGATCCTGCTGGATTCCATCACCCGCCTGGCCCGGGCCTACAACACCGTGCAGCCCACCTCCGGCAAGGTGCTCACCGGCGGCGTGGACGCCAACGCCCTGCAAAAGCCCAAGCGCTTCTTCGGCGCCGCCCGCAACATCGAGGAAGGCGGCAGCCTGACCATCATCGCCACCGCCCTCATCGACACCGGCTCCCGCATGGACGACGTGATCTACGAGGAATTCAAGGGCACCGGCAACATGGAAATCCACCTGGACCGGCGCATGGCGGAAAAGCGGGTCTACCCCGCCATCAACGTCAACCGCTCCGGCACCCGGAAGGAGGAACTGCTCATCGAGCAGAGCGCCCTGCAGAAGATCTGGGTGCTGCGCAAACTGCTCTATCCCATGGACGATCTCGAAGCCATGGAATTCCTCGCCGACAAGATCCGCGCCACAAAAACCAACGCGGATTTCTTCGACTCCATGCGCAGGGGGTGATCCAGGCTGCTTCGAGATCAGCCCGTTACGGGGTCGCACCTTCCTGCGGAAGGCACTGCTCCGCCCTCCACGGGCTTACCTCTCAGCCATGGAATTCCTGGCCGACAAGATCCGCGCCACAAAAACCAACGCAGATTTCTTCGACTCCATGGGCAGGGGGTGATCCAGGCTGCTTCGAGATCAGCCCGTTACGGGGTCGCACCTTCCTGCGGAAGGCATTGCTCCGCCCTCCACGGGCTTACCTCTCAGCCATGGCATTCCTCGCCCACACGATCCGCGCCAC
The DNA here is from genome assembly GCA_020723405.1 of Thiobacillus denitrificans. Taxonomy (GTDB): domain Bacteria; phylum Pseudomonadota; class Gammaproteobacteria; order Burkholderiales; family Thiobacillaceae; genus PFJX01. Next base: position 196,307 of record DYIY01000005.1, read on the forward strand.
CAAAACCAACGCGGATTTCTTCGACTCCATGCGCAGGGGTTGATACCCCTGGGCGTAGCGGGGGAGCAGGTTTGCCTGCTTCCCCGATACCTTGCTTCACTTCAAGTCGAACCGGTCCAGGTTCATGACCTTGTTCCAGGCCGCCACAAAATCCGCCACGAAGCGTTCCTTCGCGTCATCCTGGGCGTAGGACTCGGCCAGGGCCCGCAACTGGGAGTTGGCTCCGAAGACCAGGTCCACCCGGGTGGCGGTCCACTTCAACTCCCCGGTGCTGCGGTCCCGGCCTTCGAACAGCGCCCCAGCTTCCGAGGTGGGCGTCCAGACCGTACCCATGTCCAGCAGATTGACGAAGAAGTCGTTGCCGAGCACCCCCGGGCGCCGGGTGAGGACACCGTGGGCAGTCTGGCCCACGTTGGCTCCCAGGGTCCGCATGCCGCCGATGAGGACCGTCATCTCCGGCGCGGTGAGGGTCAGCAACTGGGCCTTGTCCAGCAGCCGCTCCTCCGCTGAGGCCCCGGACGGCGTCTTCAGGTAGTTGCGGAAACCGTCGGCGGTGGGCTCCAGTACGGCGAAGGACGTCACGTCGGTCATGGCCTGGTCCGCATCGGTACGGCCCGGGGCGAAAGGCACCTGAACCTCATGGCCCCCGGCCCGGGCCGCCTGTTCCACGGCGGCACAGCCGGCCAGGACGATCAGGTCGGCCAGGGAAACCCTCCGGCCATTGCTCTGGGCAGCGTTGAAGCGCTCCTGGATGCCTTCCAGGACGGACAGTACCCGGGACAACTGGGCGGGCTGGTTGGCTTCCCAGTCCTTCTGGGGCGCCAGGCGGATGCGCGCACCGTTGGCCCCGCCCCGCTTGTCCGACCCCCGGAAGCTGGAGGCAGAGGCCCAGGCGGTGGACACCAGTTCGGCCACCGTCAGGCCCGCGGCCAGCACCTGGCCTTTCAAGGCGACGATATCCCCGGCCTCGATCAGGGGGTGGTCCACGGCGGGGACGGGGTCCTGCCAGAGCAGCGCTTCGGCCGGCACTTCCGGGCCCAGATAGCGGGAGCGCGGTCCCATGTCCCGGTGGGTCAATTTGAACCAGGCCCGGGCAAAGGCATCGGCGAAGGCCTGGGGATCCTTGTGGAAACGTCGCGCAATGGGCTCGTATTTCGCATCCATGCGCAGGGAAAGGTCCGCCGTGGTCATGATGGTGGCCACCCGCCGGGAAGGATCATGGGCCGCCGGCGCCAGGTCCTTTTCGGCGGGATTCACCGGCACCCACTGCCAGGCGCCGGATGGGCTCTTCACCAGATTCCAGTCGTAGCCGAACAGCATGTCGAAATAGCCGTTGTCCCATTGGGTGGGATTCGGCGTCCAGGCGCCTTCGATGCCGCTGCTGGTGGTGTCTCCACCCTTGCCGCTGCCGAAACCATTCTTCCAGCCCAGGCCCATGGCCTCCAGGGGTGCGGCTTCAGGCACGGGGCCCACCAGCTTCGGATCCCCGGCGCCGTGGCATTTGCCGAAGGTATGGCCGCCGGCCACCAGGGCCACGGTCTCTTCGTCGTCCATGGCCATGCGGGCGAAGGTCTCCCGGACATCACGGCCGGAGGCCACCGCATCGGGCATGCCGTTGGGGCCTTCCGGGTTCACGTAGATCAGGCCCATCTGCACGGCGGCCAGGGGGTTTTCCAGTTCCCGGTCTCCGCTGTAGCGCTTGTCGCCCAGCCACTCGGTTTCGCCCCCCCAGTAAACGTCCTCTTCCGGTTCCCAGATGTCCTCCCGGCCCCCCGCGAAACCGAAGGTCTTGAAGCCCATGGATTCCATGGCGCAGTTGCCGGCCAGGATGATCAGGTCCGCCCAGGAAATCCGGTTGCCGTATTTCCGCTTGATGGGCCAGAGCAGGCGCCTGGCCTTGTCGAGGTTGACGTTGTCCGGCCAGCTGTTGACCGGAGCGAAGCGCTGGTTGCCGTGACCGGCGCCGCCGCGGCCGTCGGATATCCGGTAGGTGCCGGCACTGTGCCAGGCCATGCGGATGAACAGGCCGCCGTAGTGGCCCCAGTCGGCGGGCCACCAGTCCTGGGATTCGGTCATCAGGGCATAGAGGTCCTGCTTCACGGCCGCCAGGTCCAGCTTCTTGAATTCCTCGGCATAGTTGAAGCCCGCACCCAGAGGACTGGACAGGGGGGTGTGCTGGTGGAGGATGCTCAGGTTCAGTTGGTTGGGCCACCAATCCCGGTTGGACTGGGCACCCGTTGTGGTACGGGCGCCGTGGACGGCGGAAAACGGGCACTTGCCTTCATTGCTCATAGTTGTCTCCTTCGCGACGTGTTGAGGGGTGGCACGCACTTGGGAGACTAGACCCCGTTCAATTATTCATCCATTGGATTAATCAGATCGAATCAATTGAATAATTAGATCAACACGGGAATTCCGGGGAGCAACCGTCAGCCGGACGGCAACCAGCCGATGAGGACGGTTTCCAGGTCAACCTCCCTGGCCGGCAATGCCAGGGCCCCGTCGATGGCGAAGCGCTGGCGCAGGCGTTCCAGGGCATGCTCATGGGCGGTCTCGTAAAGCACCAGCACCCGCACGTCCTTACGGGATTGGGCCGTAGCCAGCAGGGATTCCAGGTTGCTCACCCGGTCACGGAAGTCCGGCTGGAAGTAGAAGTCGGCGACGATGACCGCCGGCCTTTCCTTGCGCATGAAGCTGATGGCCTTGCGCACGGCGAATTCGCTGTGCACCCGATAGCCCAGACGCTCGAACAGGGGGCGCTGGTTGGGGTAGCCCAGCAGTTCGATGACGTTGAGCAGCAGGGGGCGGGGGGCCATGGTGACTCCGTGGGTCGTGGCAACGAAAAAGGGGGCTTGCGCCCCCTTGGTCCGGCAAGGCGCGCGGCTTAGAGCTTCTCGGCGTTCTTGGCCAGGTACTCGGCCACGCCGTCGGGCGTGGCCTTCATGCCCTCGTCGCCCTGTTTCCAGCCGGCAGGGCAGACTTCGCCATGGGCTTCCACGAACTGCAGGGCGTCAATCATACGCAGCATTTCGTCGATGTTGCGGCCCAGGGGCAGGTCGTTGACCACCTGGTGGCGCACCACGCCGTGCTTGTCGATGAGGAAGGAGCCGCGGAAGGCGACACCGATGTCGTGTTCCACGTCGTAGGCTTGGCAGATGCTGTGCTTCATGTCGGCCACCAGGGGGTAGCCCACCTTGCCGATGCCGCCGTTGTTGACCGGGGTGTTCTTCCAGGCCAGGTGGGTGAAGTGGGAGTCGATGGACACGCCGATGACTTCCACGTTGCGCTTCTTGAACTCGTTCAGGCGATGGTCGAAAGCCAGCAGTTCGGAGGGGCAGACGAAGGTGAAGTCCAGGGGGTAGAAGAAGATGACCGCGTACTTGTCCTTGATGTGGGCGGCCAGATTGAAGTTTTCATTGATGTCGTTGTCGCCCATGACGGCGACGGCGGTGAAGTCAGGAGCTTGCTTGCCAACCAGAACGGCCATGATCAATACCTTTGCGCTAAGAGATTGAAAAGATAGGGGTAAATCCGCTCGCCTCCCCCGGTGGCCGGAGCCCGCCGGACGACGGATTGGACAGATTCTAAGCTTGTGCGGTGCAGAAATCCAGACTGGTTTACAGGGTTATTCAGCCCGTCTGCTTGGCCGCCTTGTCGGCCAGCAGTTGCACGGCCTCCTCCACCTTGAAATCGGCCGGGGAGCGGTCCCGGGGCAGGGAGGCCATGAGCTTGCCGTGCTGGACGTAGGGCCCGTAGCGGCCGGACTTGAGGAGGATGGGCTGGCCGTCGACCGGGTGCTTGCCCAGTTCCTGGGCCGGCGCCGGGGCTGCCCGCTTGCCGGCCTTGGCTTCCCGGGGTTCGAATTCGAAGCCAACCTTGCCGTCCTTGTCGCGCACCAGGAAGGCGGAGAAGGATCGGCGGGTGCGGGCGGAGACGAAGCCGGTCAAGAGATCGGTCTTGCCCTCGGCCAGGAGTTTCATCATCTGTTCCCGGGCCACGGGTTGTTGCAGGATGGTCTGGCCGCTGCGGAAGTCGCAGGACTTGGCCGGACCCACGCTACGCTCACAGACGTAGGCACTGCCGTGCTCAAAGACGTTGCCGCCGCATTTGGGGCACTTGCCCAGGCTTTCCCGGCCGGAGAAGTCCACGGCCTCGGCTTCCTCGCCCTCCTTGGGCTGGCCGAAGTCGAACTCGGGCAATTTATCGTCGTTGAGGCGGATTTCGGCGTCGAAGGGACGGCCCATCTTGTTGCGGAATCCGGTCAGGGGGCCGATGCGCCCCTCCCGCAGCAGGCCTTCCATCTCCGCCACTTCGAACTGTCGCCCGGCGACGATCTTCCAGGCGCTCCAGTCGCAGGCCTGGCAGGCGAATTTCTTGTAGTTTTCCTTCACCAGGCCGCCGCATTTGGGGCAGGCCACCTGGAGGGTGGCGAAATCGCCGGGCACCGTGTCGGATTCGTAGCGCTTGGCCCGCTCGACGATTTCCTGGGTGAGGGCGGTAATGTGCCCCATGAATTCGTCCCGGGACAGCTTGCCGTGCTCCAGTTGGGCCAGCTTGTATTCCCACTCGCCGGTGAGTTCCGGGGAGGCCAGTTCGGTGACGCCCAGGCCCCGCAGCAGGGTGATGAGGGAGAAGGCCTTGGCGGTGGGGACCAGATCCCGGCCTTCCCGGTGCAGATAGGTTTCCGAGATCAGGTTTTCGATGATCTGGGCCCGGGTGGCCGGGGTGCCCAGGCCCCGTTCGGCCATGGCGGCGCGCAGTTCCTCGTCCTCCACCATCTTGCCGGCCCCTTCCATGGCGGTCAGCAGGGTGGCTTCGTTGAAGCGGGCGGGGGGGCGGGTGAAGGCGGCCTTGATGTCCACCGTGCGGGTGTCCAGGGTCTCGCCGGGCACCAGGGGCACCAGGGAAGGCCCGCCTTCCTCGTCGGCCGGCTGGGCTTCCTTGCCGTAGATTGCCAGCCAGCCCGGGTTCACCAGCACCTTGCCTTCGGTCTTGAAGGCTTCCTTGCCGACCCGGGTGATGCGGGTGGTCACCGAGTATTCCGCCGCCGGGTAGAACACCGCCAGGAAACGTTTGGTCACCAGGTCGTAGAGCTTCCATTCCAGGTCGTTGAGGGACTTGGGCAGGGTGCCGGTGGGAATGATGGCGAAGTGGTCTGAGATCTTGGCGTTGTTGAAGATGCGCTTGTTGGGTTTCACCCAGCCCTGCTTGAGGATGGTAGCGGCGTAGGGCTGGTAGTCCTCGGGCAGGTTGCCCAGCACTTCCTGCACTGTGGGCAGGTAGTCCTCGGGCAGGGCCCGGGCATCGGTCCGGGGGTAGGTGAGGACCTTGTGCTTCTCGTAGAGAGCCTGGGCCAGGCCCAGGGTGGTCTTGGCCGAGAAGCCGAAGCGGCCGTTGGCTTCCCGTTGCAGGCTGGTCAGGTCGTAGAGCAGGGGCGACAACTGGCTGGAGGGTTTGGTCTCCTCGCTGGCCTTGCCCGGCTTGCCCAGGCAGGCGGCGCGGATGGTCTCGGCCCGGGCCTGATCCCAGAGGCGGTGGGCGGTGGCATGCTCGTCGGACTCGTCCTTCTTGAACTTCTCGTCGAACCAGCGCCCGGTGTATTCGCCCTTCTGCCCGGCAAATCGGGCTTCCAGTTCCCAGTAGGCCCGGGGCACGAAACGGCGGATGCGTTCCTCCCGCTCCACCACGATGGCCAGGGTGGGGGTCTGGACCCGGCCCACGGTGGTCAGGTGGAAGCCGCCGGTCTTGGAGTTGAAGGCGGTCATGGCCCGGGTGCCGTTGATGCCGATGAGCCAGTCGCTTTCCGCCCGGCAGATGGCGGCGGAACGCAGGCCGGCCACCTCGGCGGCTTCCCGCAGGCTGGAAAAGCCGGTGCGGATGGCGGTCTGGGTCATGGATTGCAACCACAGGCGGCGCACCGGCTTCTTGGCACCGCTGTGCTGAACGATGTAGTTGAAGATCAGCTCCCCCTCGCGGCCCGCGTCACAGGCGTTGATGAGGCCGTCCACGTCCTTGCGCTTGATGAGCTTGTTGAGGAGCTTCAGTCGGTCTTCGGTCTTCTCGATGGGGGCCAGGGCGAAGTGGGGCGGGATGACCGGCAGATGGGCGAAGGACCACTTGCCCCGCTTGACCTCGTATTCCTCGGGAACGGTGAGTTCCAGAAGATGGCCGATGGCCGAGGAAAGAACGAAGTGTTCCGACTCGAAGAAGTCCTTCTCTTTGTGGAAACCGCCCAGGGCCCGGGCGATGTCCTGGGCCACAGAGGGCTTCTCCGCGATGATAAGTTGTTTGGCCAAGGGGCTTTGCCTGGGTCGGGGGGTCAGTGCAGCGTGGGCTTCCAGCCTTCGGCTTCGGCTTCCGGGTCGGCTTCCTCGTCGCCGCGCACCAGATCCTCCAGCCATAACACCTCGCCCGAACCCTTCAGCTTCCACAGGGCCAGCAGGGCGATCCATTTGATGCGCATGGCCGACACCTGACTGTCGGGCAGTGCCAGGGCACGGTCGATGATCCATTCCCGGGCATGGGCCGGCAACAGGCCGGCGCTTTCCAGGTAGGCCAGGAAACCCCGACCGCCGCTGGCCAGACGGCTGGCCTCTGCGTCGGCATAGATGCGGAAAGCGGGTGGGGCATGGGCATCCTCGGCCGGCGCCAGGTCGTCCAGGGCGGCCAGCCAGTCCAGGGCTTCGCCAATGGCCTCTTCCTCGAAGCCGGCAGCGCTGAGCTTGCGGCTCAACTGGTCCGCGTCGGGGATCCGATCGGCGTAGAGGTAGGTGTCGTAGAGGTAGAGCAGGATGTCGAACATCATGGGAATAATCGTTGGTAGAGGCCGCCTGGAAGCTTGGCCACAAGGCCCTCCAGCTCGGCCGAAAGAAGCTTGACCGAGACATCCTCCACCGTCAAGCCAAGCCGGGCGGCCAACTGCTCCGGGGCCAGGGGTGAGCCTGCCAGGCAATCCAGCAGAGGATCGGGGGCGCTACCGTCCTGGTGGAAGCGCCCCTCCCGGGCCGGCAGCAACCTGCCCAGTTCCTCCAGAACATCGGCGGCAGACTCCACCAGCTTGGCCCCCTGCTTGATGAGCTGGTGGCAGCCCTTGGCCAGGGGGGAATGGATGGAACCGGGGATGGCGAACACTTCCCGGCCCTGCTCCAGCGCCCGCCGGGCGGTGATGAGGGAGCCGCTTTCCGGGGCCGCTTCCACCACCAGCACCCCCAGAGCCAGGCCGCTGATGATGCGGTTGCGCCGGGGAAAGTGGCCCGGTTTGGGGGGGGTGCCGACGGGAAATTCCGAGACGATGGCGCCTTCCGCCGCCAGGCGGTGGGCCAGGGCCTTGTTGCGCGCCGGATAGATGCGGTCCAGGCCGGTGCCCACCACGGCCACGCTGCTGGCCAGGCCCGCCAGCCCCCCTTCGTGGGCGGCGGCGTCCACCCCCAGGGCCAGGCCGCTGACGATGGTCAGGCCCGCTTCAGACAAGGCCTGGGCGAAGGCCCGGGCATCGCGCATGCCCTGGGGCGTGGCATGGCGGCTGCCGACGATGGCCAGCATGGGCCGGGCCAGCCAATCCGGATCGCCGCGCACGTAAAGCCAGGGAGGCGGCGCGGGAATGTCGCGCAAGCGTGGGGGATAGGTTTCATCCAGCCAGGTGATGAGGTGGTTGTGGGCCCCTTCCAGCCACGCCAGACCGGGCCCGGTGTCGGCCACGCCAGCCGCCAGGGCGATGGCCCGGGCCAGACCGTCCCCCACCAGGGGAGCCAGTTGCGCGGGAGCGGCCGCGAGGATCGCCTGAGGGGTCGGGAAAGCATCAAACAACCGCCTGGCCACCTCGGGACCCAGGCCGGGCACGGTCTCCAGCGTCAGCCAGGCCGGTGCGTCGGGGCGGAGGGGCACACCGCTCAGGGATTGCGGGCCAAGTCGCCGGCGGACACCGGTTCGGTGCCGCTCATGACCAGGGCGTAGGACACCTTGTCGAAGACGCGGTAGACGAAGGCCAGGCCCACCCGGGTATCGGGCAGGGTGGCGTTGTCTTCCGCGCCCGGGGTGCATTCACTGGCGGAACTGCGTCCGCCCGACATGAAGTCGATCTTCTTGGCCCGGTTGCATTTGGGATCGGCCACCGAACGCCCCGCCCGGAAGAGGGCCAGCACGTGGCCGGGTTCCATGCCGTTCCCCCTGCCCTTGTTGAGCACCAGGGTCATGTAAGTCCCGGCCATGACCGGCCCGCCCAGGGCTGCCACCACCTTGGCCTCCATGGGCTTGTCCGGGGCGTGGGGGGCGTACTGGATCAGTTCGTCGTTCTGGTTGGGCAGCAGACGGTCCCGCTCGAGGATTTCCTGATCCGCCCGCAGGATGCGTACCGTCATGGGATCACCCTGCTTGTCCGTGCGGGCCGTCCCCAGATAGAGCATTTCGTAGGTCAGCACCTCTTCCGGATTGTCCGGGTTCTTCAGGGCCTGGCCCAGCCGGACCACCCGCCATTCCTTGGTGGTCCCATCCCCTTTGCTGGCATACACGGCATCACCGTTGCCGAACATGACCCGGGCATCGCTGGAGCCCAGGATGCGGGGAGCGTTCTGCAGGTCCTTCACGTCGCCCACCCCGCTCTTGGTCAGCATGGCCTGGATGGCCTTCACCGGAATGCTGGGGATGCCGGACTCCTTGGCGGCGAGGGGTTCGCCCCGCACCTGGGGCGACAGGCGCACCACGTCGATGGGCGGACTTTCCAGGGACAGACGCGGCTTGCCGTTCTCCATGGTGAGCAGCACCACGTCACCCGGATAGATGAGGTGGGGGTTCTTGATCTGTTCCTTGTTGAGTTGCCACACTTCCGGCCAGACCCAGGGGTCCTTGAGGAATTTGGCGGAGATGTCCCAGAGGGTGTCGCCCCGGACCACCACGTGCCGGTCCGGCGCGTTTTCCTGGAGGCGGACCTCATCGGCCCAGGTGGGGGCGGAGAGCCCCAGAGCGGCAATCAGTAGTAGCGTGCGCATGTTCCTGCCCTTCTTGGCTTGCGGCTTCATCACGGCCGTTATAATTCAGACGGCGTAAAACTTAAACCACTTTGTTAGATTTTGCACGGAAAAGGCTGCCCAAGTTCAATATGCCCCTGCTGAAAATCCTCCATTACCCCGACCCGCGCCTGCACAAGGTGGCCAAACCCATCCTTCACGTGGACGAGGAAATCCGCCGTCTGGCCGCCGATATGGCGGAAACCATGTACGCCGCACCGGGCATCGGCCTGGCCGCCACCCAGGTGGACCGCCACGTGCGCCTCATCGTGGTGGACGTGAGCGAGGAGAAGAACCGGCTGATGACCCTCATCAATCCGCGCATCACCCACAAGGAAGGCGAAGCGGTGCGGGAGGAGGGCTGCCTGTCGGTTCCGGGCATCTACGACAAGGTGACCCGGGCCGAGCGCATCCGCCTGGAAGCCATGAATCTGGACGGCCAGATCTTCCAGATGGAGGCCGAAGGCCTGCTGGGCGTCTGCATCCAGCACGAGATCGACCACCTGGACGGCAAGGTGTTCGTGGAATACCTGTCCCGCCTCAAACAGAACCGCATCCGTTCCAAATTGCTCAAACAGGAACGGGAAGCGATGTGAAGGCGGTGAGGGGTGAGGAGTAAGGAGTAAGGGGTACCCCCCCCGCCTCACCCCTCACCCCCCCCGCCTCACCCCTCACCCCTCACCCCTCACCCCTCACCCCTCACCATCCATGCGCCTCATCTTCGCCGGAACCCCCGACTTCGCCGCTGCGGCCCTCAAGGCCCTCAGTGCGGCGGGCCACGATATTCCCCTGGTGCTGACCCAGCCGGACCGGCCGGCGGGGCGGGGCATGAAGCTGAAGATGAGCCCGGTGAAGGCGGTGGCCCTGGCCCACGGCCTGACGGTGGCCCAGCCGGACAACCTGAAGACCGAGGAATCCCGGCTGGCCATCCGGGAAGCCCGGGCCCAGGTCATGGTGGTGGCGGCCTACGGGCTCATCCTGCCGCAAGCGGTGCTGGACATGCCGACCCTGGGCTGCGTCAACATCCACGCCTCCCTGCTGCCCCGCTGGCGGGGCGCGGCGCCCATCCACCGGGCCATCGAGGCGGGGGACCCGGAAACCGGCATCACCCTCATGCAGATGGACAAGGGCCTGGACACCGGCGCCATGTTGCGCCGCGCCCCCCTGGCCATCGGCCCGGAAGACACCACCGGCAGCCTCCACGACAGGCTGGCGGACCTGGGGGCCCGGGAGATCGTGGCCCTGTTGCCGGATCTGGCGGCGGGCCGGGTGACCGCCACCCCCCAGGACGGGGCTCTGGCCACCTACGCGGCCAAGATCGGCAAGGACGATGCCCGCCTGGACTGGCACCGCCCCGCAACCGAACTGGAACGGAAGCTGCGGGCCTTCGACCCGTTTCCCGGCGCCTTTTGCCTGCTGGACGGGGAACCCCTGAAGCTGTGGAAAGCAATGCCGGCGGCAGGCCAGGGCCAACCCGGCGAAATCCTGGCGGTGCACCGGGATGCCTTCATGGTGGCCTGCGGCGAGGGGGCTCTGCTCGTGAGCGAAGTACAGAAGGCCGGTGGCAAGCGGCTGCCGGTGGCCGCATTCCTGGCCGGCCACCCTCTGGAGCAGGGCGTCTTCCTTTCCTGAAGCCAAACCGTTGAATTTTTTAGAGATCGCCTGATCTAAGGGGCAGTTGCCAACCGGAGTGACACCATGGTCAACAACTGGCTGAAAACCACCCTGCTGATGGCCGCCATCCTGGCCCTGTTCGGCACCGTGGGCATGCTGCTGGGGGGCGCCACGGGCATGCTGCTGGCCCTGCTGGCCGGCGGCGCCATGAACCTGTGGGCCTACTGGAACTCTGACAAGATGGTGCTGCGCATGTACAACGCCCGGGAAGTGGGGCCGGTGGATGCGCCCGAGTTCTACGGCATCGTGGCCGATCTGGCCCGCCGGGCGGAACTGCCCATGCCCCGGGTCTACCTGATCGACGAGGCCCAGCCCAACGCCTTCGCCACCGGGCGGGATCCGGAACACGCGGCCGTGGCCGCCACCACCGGCATCCTGCGGCTACTGGACGGCCGGGAATTGCGCGGTGTCATGGCCCACGAGCTGGCCCACGTGAAGCACCGGGACATTCTCACTTCCACCATTTCCGCCACCCTGGCCGGGGCCATCTCCACCCTGGCCCAGTTCGGCATGCTGTTCGGCGGCGACCGGGAACGGCCCAACCCCATCGTGCAGATCGCCGTGCTGGTGCTGGCGCCCCTGGCCGCCATGCTGATCCAGATGGCCATTTCCCGCACCCGGGAGTTCGGGGCGGACCGGGGCGGCGCGGCGATCTGCGGCGATCCCGAGGCCCTGGCCTCGGCCCTGCGCAAGATCGAGGCCTACGCCCGGGGCACCCCCCTGCACAATGCCGACCTGCATCCGGAAACGGCCCAGATGATGATCATCAACCCCCTGTCCGGCGGCGACCTGCGGGGCCTGTTCAGTACCCATCCCGCCACGGAACAGCGGGTGGCCCGGCTGCTGGAGCTGGCCCGGGGCCGCCGCTGAGACGGGTCAGGGCGCGGCCACGGCGGCCTTCACCTCCGCCAGGTTGCGCTGCTTTTCCGGGGTGTCCAGGTAGGCGGCTTCGGCCAGGGCGAAATCCGGGTCGAAGTTGAGGGCGGCCAGGAAGGCCTGGCGGGCGGCCGGAAAATTCTCTTCCTCCAGCAGGCGCAGTCCTTCGGTGAAGCGGGCATAGGCGTCCCAGTTCTTCGTATGGATCTTGTCCACCGCCGGCGGGATGTCCTTCACCCCCAGGCTGTCCAGGATGCCCCGGACGATCTTCTTCTGCAGTTCGAAGTAGTTGTACTGGTAGCCGCTGGCTTCCTGGGTGCCCACCACCGTGCCCCGATCCACGTCGGAAACGGCGGTGCTGATGGTGTAGCGGCCGGTGTAGTAATTGCTCTGGTAGGGGTCATAACGGGTGTCCTCGTTGAACACCAGGCCGGCCACCAGGCTGCCCGCACCCAGCATGCGCCCGGCCCGGGCGGCACTGGCCGGATCCACCAGGCCCGATTCGGCCAGTTTCATCTCGCGCAGCAGGAAGTCCATCCTGCTGCGTTCCAGGATGGTCAGGGACGGCACCTGGGCCAGGTCCGTGGCCACCATGGCCTGGATGGCCCGGTTGAAGGGCCGGCTGGCGTTGCCGCCGGTGGCGTCCTTGCTGCGGAAGGGCAGCAGGGCCACGTGCAGCCGATCCGTCTTGAGCAGGCCCGCCGCCTGTTCCTGGGCCACCGCCTGCCGGGCGAATCGTTTGGCCGCTTCCCGTTCCAGCAGGGTCAGGTAGCCGCGCACGTCCCGGGCCCGGGGCAACTCGGCGGGGGCCTGGGCGGCATACTGACGCCAGGATGCCATGGCGCCGTCCAGGTCGTCCCGGGCCAGGGCTTCCGCACCTTCCCGGAACAGTGTGTCCAGCCGGACCGCCAGTTCCGGGGCCAGGGCGGGAGCCGCCGCCGGCGCCAGGCCCAGCCGGGCATTGACCTGGGCCATGCGCGCCGAGGTGCAGCCGCCCAGTACCAGTCCAACCGCCAGCAGGGCCAGGCCCAAGGTGGTTCCGCCCATGGTTCTGCTCCTCTCGTGTTGTGCTATGGATCCTCTCCGCCCCAGGAAGGGGGAGACCGGGAAATCTTCTGCCCAGGCCGGCGCCTTGGCAAGGCTTCCGGGTCCAGGGTCCGTCCCCGCTTCGGACAACGGGGGTATCCCGGGACGGGGAGCCGGGCCGGTCCGAACGGCTCAAGCCGCCGGGCCGTGCCATGCGTAAAGCTGTCATGGGTGCCTGCCAGCATGGATATTTTCCAGCCCAAGGAGTTCCCATGCCCGCCCTGCTCAAGCCCCTCGTCCTGGCCACCCTGCTGGCCCTCGTCCATCAAGCCCAGGCCATCGAGTGCGCCGGCAACGTCATGCTCGGCAGCATGGACAGCGGCGTGGCCGACCGGGATGCCGGGTCCGTCTGCATCAACGATCTGATCCTGGACGACGACAACTTGTGGGGCAGCCACGAGCGCTTCGTCAAGCACGTGCAGGCCGTGGCCAACGATCTGGGCGGCAAGGGAGTGATCAGCGGCGAGGAGCGCCGGGCCCTGTCCGCCGCCGCCGTAGCCTCCGAGGTGGGCAAGCTGCTGACGGTGAAGGTCATCGCCTTCAACGATTTCCACGGCAACATCGACGGTACCAGTCTGACCTGGTCCGGCACCCCGGCCGGCGGCGTGGACTGGCTGGCCGGGCATGTGGCCAAGCTGAAGGAGGCCAATCCCAACAGCGTGGTGGTTTCCGCCGGCGATCTGATCGGTGCCACGCCCCTGGTCTCCGCCCTGTTCCACGACGAGCCCACCATCGAGGCCATGAACCGCCTGGGCCTGGACTTCAACGCCGTGGGCAACCACGAGTTCGATGAGGGTAAGGATGAATTGCTGCGCATGCAGGACGGCGGCTGCCACCCCAGCGACGCCAATTCCTGCAAGGGCAACGAGGTGGGCACCCCCTATCCCTTCGAGGGTGCGAAGTTCCGCTTCCTGGCCGCCAACGTCATCGAAACCGCCACCGGCAAGCCCCTGTTCGCCGCCTACCGCATCCGCGACTTCAAGGGCCACAAGGTGGCCTTCATCGGCATGACCCTGGAGAACACCCCGTCCATCGTCACCCCCTCCGGCGTGGCCGGCCTGGAATTCAAGGACGAGGCCGACACCGTCAACGCCCTGATCCCCACCCTCAAGGCCCAGGGGGTGGAGGCCATCGTGGTGCTGGTCCACGAGGGCGGCTACAAGAGCGGCGGGATCAGCGAGTGCACCGGTGTGTCCGGCCCCATCGTGGACATCGTCAACCGCTTCGACGATGAGATCGACCTGGTGATCACCGGCCACACCCACCAGGCCTACGTGTGCAGTCTGGCCAACGCCGCCGGCCGCCTGGTGCCCGTCACCAGCGGCGGCTCCAACGGCCGCCTGCTCACCGACATCGACCTGACCCTCGACACGGCCAGCCACGAGGTGGCCGGCGTCACCGCGACCAACTTCATCGCCGACCACAGCAGCGTCAGCGCCGAAGCCAGCCTCACCACCCTGGTGGCCAACTACCAGACCCTGGCCGCGCCGGTGGCCGGCCGGGTCATCGGCGCCATCACCGCCGACCTGCCCAGCAGCCCGGCCAACGCGGCCGGCGAACTGGTGCTCGGTGACTTCATCGCCGACGCCCAGTTCAACGCCACCCGGGGCGCCGGTTTCGGCGAGGCCGTGGTGGCCTTCATGAACCCGGGCGGCATCCGTTCCCCCGGCTTCCTCTACGCCCAGAGCGGCAGCGAGGGCGACGGCAACGTCACCTATGGCGAAGCCTTCACCGTACAGCCCTTCGGCAACTCCCTGGTGACCCTGACCCTGAGCGGCGCCCAGATCGAGACCCTGCTGGAGCAGCAGTTCGTGGGCTGTCCCAACGGCCAGACCTTCAACCGCATCCTGCAGGTCTCCGACGGCTTCAGCTACACCTGGGACAACGCCGGCCCGGCCTGCGACAAGGTGGATCCCGCCAGCATCCTGCTGAACGGCGCCCCCATCGATCCGGCGGCCAGCTACCGGGTGACGGTGAACAGCTTCCTGGCCGACGGCGGCGACCTGTTCACGGTGCTGAAGGAAGGCACCGATCGGCTGGGCGGCGCCCAGGACATCGATGCCCTGGAAGCCTGGTTCGCCACCTTCGCCACCCCGGTGGATCCGGCCGGCTACGCCAACGCACTGAGCCGCATCCTGCGCCGCAACTGAGGCCGCCCCCACCGCCGGCCATGGCGGCCGGCGGTGCCCGGCGAAACATTTCCTTGCAACCGGAAATGGTTCGGAAATACCAGCCTCACCCCGACTCCCCAGACTGGACTCACCCCGCCGCAATCCGTGGCGGGGAGCCAACCTTCAAGGAGTCCTGCCATGACAACCCGCTTATCCAAGCCCCGGACGGGCCTGGGGGCCCTCGCCCTCGTCGTTCTGTCCTTGTCCTTCGCCCAAGCCCAGGCCGCCCAGCCCGATGGCAACGCCTGCCCCCTGAGCCCGCCGGGCGCCATGCCCCAAAGTGGCACCCCAGGCACCAATCCGGACATCACTTTAGGCAGTAGCCCCCAGGTCCGGGCGAATCTTGAAGCCGTCCGCCAGGCCCTGGCGGCGGGTCGCATCACCCCCTACCAGGCCGGCTGGCTGGCCCGCCAGCAGTGGGAACTGGCCCGTTTCCAAGCAGGTTTCCGGGACGCGGGTGCCGCCGCCACACCCAGCGGGTCCGGGGCCTGTCCGGTGAACGGCGAACTGGGGTCCGCCCTGGGCGGCATGGCCCGGGACGGGCTGCGCAACGCCGGCAACCTGATGCGGCAATTGATGCGGGAAACCGAGCAGTTGCTGGCCGACAAGCCCGTGGAGCATGACCTCTGACCCTGCCAAGCCCGCGCACGCAGTTGGTGCGCGGGCGCCCGTCACGCCCCATTTTCTGGCGCCCATCCCCCCAAGACCGGGTGCCGGAACCCCTAGTGTGCCCCGAAATCGCATATCCCCACATCCGGTGCGGTTCTTGCTTCACGAGCCCAATCTCCTCACACCGGAACCCCCACCATGGCGCATTACAAAGGCGTGGAACTGGAAGACAGCCTGCCGGAACTGATCCCCCACATGGACAGCGTGGAAGGCTACCGGGAAACCCTGCAAACCCTCCAGGGCGTCTGGGACAACCTGACCTTGCTGGGCCAGCTTTCCGGCACCGGCACCGACATGAGCGGCACCCGCCAGGCCTTCCAGCAACTGACCAGCGACCTGCTCAACAGCCTGGGCCGGGAAACCCTGCGCAAGACCGTGCAGGAAATGGGTGCCAAGGCCCAGGTGGCGGTGGACATCATGATCCGCAACCTGTTCGAGCGCACCGCCGACATCGGCTTCCTGGCCACCGATGACGACCTGCGCCGCTTTCTCCTGGAAGACGGCGGCGCCGGTTCCACCGCCCGGGACCGGCTGGAGGACCGTTTCCGGGAATACGTGCGCAAGTATTCCGTCTATGCCGACATCCTCCTGCTCACCCCGGACGGCCGGGTCCAGGCGCAACTGGACCGGGAGCACCCGGTGCGGGAATCCCGGGACCCCTTGCTGGCCGAGGCCCTCACCACCCGGGCCGCCTATGTGGAGACCTTCCGGGCCAGTGACCTGCGCCCCGGCGAGAACCCGGCCCTGATCTACGCCTACCGGGTGGAATCGACGGAGGGCCGGGCCCTGGGGGTGCTCTGCCTGTGTTTCCGCTTCCACAACGAAACCGAGGGCATCTTCGCCAATCTGCGGGGTCCCGGGGACTGGTCGGTGATCACCCTGCTGGACGGGGCCGGCCGGGTCATCGCCAGCAGCGATCCCTGGCAGGTGCCCGTGGGGGCACCGGCGGAGCAGGTGCTGGATACGGAGTGGCGGGTGGTGCGCTTCGCCGGCCGGGAATATTTGGCCACCACCCGGCCCACCCGGGGCTACCAGGGCTACCCGGGTCCCGGCTGGTCGGGCCACGTGATGCTGCCCCTGGAGCACGCCTTCGAGCGCAACGGCCGGGGGGTGCTGGACCAGGTGGAGCCCGCCGTATTGGCCTCGGTCATGGCCAACCCGGACTTGTTCGACGAGCAACTGCGCACCATCCCCATCCAGGCCGAGCGCATCCAGCGGGAACTCAACCGCTCGGTGTGGAACGGCAACGTACGCCACAACCAGGATGGCAAATCCCTCAACCCGGCCTTCTCCAAGGTGCTGCTCTGGGAGATCAGCAACACGGGCATGAAGACCCGGGAGGTGTTCGAACGCTCCATCGACAACCTCCATGAGACCGTGGTTTCGGCCATCCTGCAGAACAGCCGCTTCCTGGCTTCCCTGGCCATGGACATCATGGACCGCAACCTCTACGAGCGGGCCAACGACTGCCGCTGGTGGGCCCTGACCACGGCCTTCCGGGAAGGCCTGAACGGGCCCGTGGACGAGGCCGGCACCCGGGCCATGGGCGACATCCTGGCCTACATCAACGACCTCTACACGGTTTACGACAACCTGTTGCTGTTCGACCGCCAGGGCCAGGTGCTGGCAGTGTCCCGCCCGGAGTACGGCAACCTGCGCGGCACGTTCCTGGCCGAGGACTGGGTGAAGCAGACCCTGGGCCTGCGCGACGCCCAGAGCTACGCCGTTTCCCCCTTCCAGGCCACGCCCCTGTACCGCAACCGGCCCACCTACATCTACGCCGCCGCTCTCCGGGCTCCCGGCGATGGCGGTGCCGTGGTGGGCGGCATCGGCATCGTCTTCGATGGCGCCCCCCAGTTCACCGCCATGCTCAAGGATGCCCTGCCCGGCGACCAGCCGGGCAGCTTCGCCGTTTTTGCCCAGAAGGACCGGCGCATCGTGGCGGCCAGCCGGGATGACTTGCGCCCGGGAGACCTGCTGGACCTGCCCGCCGCTTATTTCCAGGACCCGTCGGGCCACGCCGGCATCATCGTCCACCAGGGCCAGCACTATGCCCTGGGCGCCTGTCCGTCCAAAGGCTACCGGGAATACAAGGGCGCGGAGGATGCCTACCGCAACGACGTGGTGGCCCTGGTCTTCCTGCCCCTGGGAGAGGCGGCCGCCCAGGGCCAGTCCCCGGCAGCCCAGCCACCGGCCAGGCTCAACCTGGTGCCGGTGCGCCACAACGACGGGGAAACCGTGGAGATCGCCACCTTCCATGTGGGGGGCCAGTGGTTCGGCGTGCGCTCGGCCAGCGTCCTGGAATCCATCGAGGCCCGGGGCCTGACCAGTGTGCCGGGCATTGCCCGCAACCTGTTCGGTTACGTCATGTTCCAGCAAAGCGTCATGGCGGTGATCAATCTGTCGGTGCTGCTGGGAGTGGATTCCCCCCTCACCCCCGAGGTCCTGGAAGGCAAGCAGATCGTGGTGCTGCGCGGCGAAGGGGATACGGACCCGATGGGCCTGCTGGTGGACCACCTGGGGGAGATTCCGGAAGTGCCCGCCGAACGCATCGAGAAAATCTCCGGCATGCTGGGGGGCGACAACCAGTTGGCCGACTGCATGGTCAAGCAGGCTCCGGGGGAACCCACCTCGGCCATGCTGGTCCTGCTGTCCGCCGAACGGATCCGCCAGCGCATCGAGAAAGCCGGCGCCCTGTCCGACCTGGCATTGACCATCCCGGCGGACACGGCATCCACCTGAGCCCCGGGCCCCGCCCGGCGGCGGGGTAAATTTCCCTTATCGCCCAATAAAAAAACCCTAGCCCACCCCGGGGCCGGGGCCTGTAAAGTTCGCAAGTTTCTGAATTCCCTCAATCCCGGAGATTTCCATGGCCAACCGTTCCACCCTCGAACCCAAAGTCGCCGCCGCCGGCAAGGCGGCCGATCTCTTCGCCCTGGCCCGCGAGTGCTTCGACGAGCCGGCCGACATGGCCTACGCCAAGGACATCCTGAATGCCGCCGCCTTCACCGGCGCGGCCGATGCCAGAGCGGCCCTGGACAAGGTGGCCGGCGACGCCATGTTCACCAAGGACTTCGTCACCCTGGCCATCGGCTACGCCGCCCTGGGCGATGCCGGCAAAGCCAAGGACATGCTGGGCCAGGGTGGCGACTTCGCCATGGACGGCGGCGAGAAGGTGTCCGTGGGCATGGGCCAGTGGCTGGCCATGGGCGATGCCGCTGCCGCCTCCAAAGCCCTGGCCGGCGCCCTCAAGGAAGTCTCCGCCACCGAGGAACTGTACGGCCTGGCCGGCGTGGTGGCCGAGCTGAACGACGCCGCCCTGTTCGGCCAGATCGCCGACAAGATCAAGACCAAGGCCGGCCGCGCCGCCGACTTCGCCCGCCTGGCCAAACTGCTCGCCAAGGGCGGTGACAAGGCCAAGGCCGGGGAGATCATCAACGAAGGCGCGGCCAAGTACGGCAGCCCCGCCGACCTGATCGCCCTGTCCGGCGCCATGGCCGAGATCGACCCGGCCGCCGCCAGCGCCCTCTACGACAAGGCCCTGGAGTCCGCCAAGGACTTCACCGCCCTGATGCAGGTGCTGGCTGCTGCCGCCGGCAACGCCGAATTCACCAAGGCCGTCCTGGCCAAGGCCGGCGCCGTGGCCGGCGTGAGCGGCGAACTCATCCAGTTGGTGGGCGCCTATGCCGGCCTGGGGGATGCCTCCGGCGTCACCGACATGCTGACCAAGGCCGAGGACTCCGTGGCCAACCTGGACGAGATGCGCAAGGTGGTGGAGGCCGTGGAGAAGTACGCTGCCGCCGATGCCCCCCGGGTGGAACGGGTCAAGGCCAAGCTGGCCAAGCGGGAAGCCAACCAGGCCAAGTACGTGGCGCTGCAGAACGAGGAAGGCAAGTGCACCACCATCAAGCAGTTCCTCGCCCTGGCCGACCGCATCATGGCCGAGCTTGAGGATGCCGCCTACGCCGGCAAGGTGCTGGGCCTGGCCGAAGGCCGCCTGCGCGAGGAAGGGGCCTTCCACTTCGCCCGCTTCAAGTCCCTGATCCTGGCCGTGGACCGTCTGGGCGACAAGGATTGGCTGGGCAAGCTGCTGGACGAGAGCGTGGCTGCCGCCGCCGACTTCGTCTGGTTCCGGGAAATCGTCATGACCTGCGCCACCGAGTTGAAGGATGCCCAGTACGGCAAGGCCCGTGCCCGCACCTATGTGGAAGGGCGCGCCCTGGGCGACTCCGCCTACGACTACACCAAGATGGCCGAAACCGTGCAGACCGGCCTGGGGGATTCCGCCCTGGCCGCCAAGCTCCTGGCCGACGCCGCCAGCCGGGCCAAGGACCACTATGCCCTGGCCCACACCGGCAAGCTGTACCGGGACATCGGCGACGACGCCGCCGCCAACGCCCTGTTCGGCAAGGCCGTGGAAGCCTGTGCCAACGGCGACCAGTGCGTGCAGTTGGCCACCCGCCTGAAGGCCTACGAACTGCCTCCGTCCGAGATCGCCCCCCTGATGACCACCTGTGGCGGCCGGCTGGGTTCCTCCTCCGACAAGCTGCGCTGGGCCGAGGGTGTGTCCGACTTGCTGCAGGACGGCAATTGGGCCGAGCAGGCCTATGCCGCCATCGCCGGCAGCTTCGGCGGCGATGCCGACAGAAAACGCTTCGAGCGCAGCCGGCAGATGCGCGTGGGCTATCGCTTCTTCGGCCCCGGCGTGAAGGCCCACTGACCCCCCCACGCCCCCTTTTGGGGGGTGGATGACGGCCGTCGTCCGGTGCCCCGGGGCGGTCGTTTTTCTTTGTCCGGCGCGGCTTCCGGGGGCGGGGGCCATGTTAGACTCGTGGCCATTTCATAACCTTGAGCCGGCCCGCAGCCGGACCCGAGGATGGCGGAAGACAGCGATCTTGAACGCACGGAACCGGCGTCGCAGCGACGGCTCGACCAGGCCCGGGAAGAGGGCAACGTACCCCGTTCCCGGGAACTGGCCACACTGGCCGTGCTGATGGCCAGTGTGGGCGTGGTCGCCAGCCTGGGCCTATTCATGTTCCAGGGTTTGCAAAAGGTGCTGCACAACGGCCTGTCCTTCGACGCTGCCGATGTGGCCAGTCCGGCCATGATGGGACGCAACCTCATGGAAGCCGGCGTGGACGGCCTCATCCTCTTTCTGCCCATGGCCTTGGCCGTGGTGGTGGCTGCCGTGGCGGCCAACGTGCTGATCGCCGGCTGGGTGTTCTCTCCCAAGGCCCTGGAGTTCAAGTTCTCCAAACTCAACCCCATCACCGGCCTGGGCCGCCTGTTCTCCTGGACATCCCTCATGGAGCTGCTGAAGGCGCTGCTCAAGGGCGGTCTCATCGCCGGGGTGGCGGGCTGGATGATCTGGCACCAGAAGGACGCCATCCTGGGTCTGGCCGCCGAGCCCCTGGAAGCGGCCATGGCCCATTTCGGCCAGATCACCCTGCTCACCTTCCTGGCCGCCGCCGCCGCCTTCGGTCTCATCGTCATCCTCGACGTGCCCTTCCAGCTCTGGCACTACCAGCACAACCTGCGCATGACCAAGGAAGAGGTGCGCCAGGAAAGCAAGGAGATGGAAGGGGACCCCCAGATCAAGGCCCGCATCCGCGCCCTGCAACGGGAAGCGGCCCGCCGCCGCATGATGCAGGCCGTGCCCAAGGCCGACGTGGTGGTGACCAACCCCCTGCACTTCGCCGTGGCCCTGAAGTACGAGGAAAAGGCCATGAGCGCTCCCCAGGTGGTGGCCAAGGGTTCCCAACTGGTGGCCGAGCGCATCAAGGAACTGGCCCGGGAAAACCGGGTGCCCGTGGTGGAGGCTCCGCCCCTGGCCCGGGCCCTGCACCGGCACGTGGAAGTGGGCGACACCATTCCCGGCACCCTGTTCACTGCCGTGGCCCAGGTGCTGGCCTACGTCTACCAGCTCAACCACTCCCTCAATCCCACCCTGCCGGAAAACTGGGACGTGCCCGCCGATCTGGACCCGGCCAACCGGCGCAATAGCGTGGAGGCCGGCGCCTGATGGCCCAGGCCCTGGTCCAGCCCGCCGGTCTGCAATGGCAGAAGCTGGCCGCCCCCATCCTGGTGGTGATGGTGCTGGCCATGATGGTCCTGCCCATGCCGCCGTTCCTGCTGGACCTGCTGTTCACCTTCAACATCGCCATGGCGATGATCGTGCTGCTCATCAGCCTGTACACCCTGAAACCCCTGGAATTCTCGGTGTTCCCCACGGTGCTGCTGCTCACCACCCTGCTGCGCCTGTCCCTCAACGTGGCCTCCACCCGGGTGGTGCTGCTGGAGGGCCACACCGGCGCCGACGCGGCAGGCAAGGTGATCGAAGCCTTCGGCAATTTCCTGGTGGGCGGCAACTACACCGTGGGCCTGGTGGTGTTCATCATCCTGGTGGTCATCAACTTCGTGGTCATCACCAAGGGCGCCGGGCGCATCGCCGAGGTGTCCGCCCGCTTCACCCTGGATGCCATGCCGGGCAAGCAGATGGCCATCGATGCCGACCTGAACGCCGGTCTCATCGGTGAGGACGACGCCCGCACCCGGCGGGCCGAGATCGCCCGGGAAGCCGACTTCTACGGTTCCATGGACGGTGCCTCCAAGTTCGTCCGGGGCGATGCCATCGCCGGCATCATCATCATGCTCATCAACATCATCGGCGGCCTCATCGTCGGCGTGGTCCAGCACGACCTGGACTTCGCCACCGCCGCCAACAACTACACCCTGCTGACCATTGGCGATGGTCTGGTGGCCCAGATTCCCGCCCTGGTCATCTCCACGGCAGCAGGCATCGTGGTGTCCCGGGTGTCCAGCGAGGAAGACCTCAACGAACAGATCATGGGGCAGATGTTCGGCCGGCCCCAGGCCCTGTTCCTCACCGCCGGCATCCTGGCCCTGCTGGGTCTCATCCCCGGCATGCCCCACACCGCCTTCCTGATCCTGGCCGGCATTCTCGGCGGTTCCGCCTACTGGCTGACCGAATCCCGGCGAAAGGAAGCCGCCGCCGCTGCCGTGGCGCCCTTGCCCCCAAAAGTGGAGGAACCGGTGGACGTGGGCTGGCACGACGTGGCCCTGGTGGACCGCCTGGGCCTGGAGGTGGGCTACCGGCTGGTGCCCCTGGTGGACAAGCATCAGGACGGGGATCTGCTGCGCCGCATCCGCGGCATCCGCAAGAAGATCGCCCAGGACCTGGGCTTTCTGGTGCCCGCCGTGCACATCCGCGACAACCTGCAACTCAAGCCCAATGCCTACCGGCTCACCCTGAAAGGCGTGGCCATCGCCGAAGGTGAAGCCATCGCCGGCAAGTTCCTGGCCATCAACCCGGGCCGGGTGCTGGGCACCCTGGCGGGCCAGCAGGCCACCGACCCGGCCTATGGCCTGCCGGCGGTATGGATCGACCCCCACATCCGGGACCAGGCCCAGACCTACGGCTACACCGTGGTGGACGCCAGCACCGTGGTGGCCACCCATCTCACCAAGATCATCAACGAACACGCCCCTGAACTGCTGGGCCGGGAGGAGACCCAGCAACTGCTGGACCACGTGGCCAAGCAGTACCCCAAGCTGGTGGAAGACCTGGTGCCCAAGCAGTTGCCGGTGACCACGGTGCAGAAGGTGTTGCGCCAACTGCTGGAGGAAGGCGTCCACGTCCGGGACATGCGCACCATCCTGGAATCCATGGCCGAAATCGCCGGGAAAAACCAGGACCCGGACGAGCTGACCGCCACGGTAAGAACCGCGCTGGGCCGTGCTATCATCCAGGAAACCTTTGGAGGAGCACAGGAATTGCAGGTGATGGCCCTGGAGCCAAACCTCGAACATATCCTGTTGCAGGCTCTGGCGGCCCGTGGCGACGCGGGCGCGGGACTGGAACCCGGACTGGCCGAAAGGCTGGTGCGCGAAACCGTCCAGGCCGTTGAGCAACAGGAGAACGCGGGCCAGCCCGCAGTGCTGCTGTCCCCGCCCGCCATCCGTCCCGTCCTCGCCCGTTTCCTGCGCCGTTCCGCCCCGGCCCTCAAGGTGCTCTCCCATGCCGAGGTTCCGGATGGCAAGACCATACGCATCGTCTCCCTGATTGGTAGCGGTACATGACGACCCCCACGCTCACTTCGTTCGCTGCTCCCAAAGGGGCGGTCAGCACACTTGGGACGGCCCGGCGCGTGCTGACATGATCAAAAAATTCCACGCCCAGACCACCCGCGACGCCCTGCGCCAGGTGCGCGATGCCCTGGGGGCCAGCGCCATCATCCTGTCCAATCGCCAGGTGGCCGGCGGGGTGGAGATCATCGCCGTGGCCGACATGGACATGGCGGCCCTCACCGCCCAGGCTGAACCGCCCCCCCTGTGGGCCCAGGCCCAGGCCACCCCCCGGGCCCCGGCCCGGCCTGCCGAGCCCGCCCCCCGGCCGGCCAGTGTCTCGCCCCGCGTCCAGGCCGGCGGGATTCCTGATGAACTGAAGCCCCAGCTCACCACCCTGGCCGACTACCTGGCCCAGAAGGAGCAGGCCAGCCTGTTCCGCCCCTCACCGGCCCGCGCACCCCAGCCGGTCCAGGCCCCGGCCCAGGCCGCGCCCCCCCAGATGGAAGCCAGCCGGGAAACCCCCCAGCCCGAAGCGGTCAAGGAACTGGTGCGGGAAGTGCGTCTGCTGCGCGGCCTGGTGGAGGGCCAGTTGGCCGGCTTTGCCTGGAACGATCTGACCCGCAAGGACCCCTTGCGTGCCGAGGCCATGAAGCGTCTGCTGGCCGCCGGCTTCTCCGCCGCCCTCTCCCGGCAGTTGCTGGACCGGGTGGCCGGCGACGAGACTGACCTGACCCAGGTCTTGAAGCGCATCAAGTCCACCATCGCCCACAACCTGAAAGTGGCCGAACCTGCCGACGACATCGTCGAGCGGGGCGGCGTCTACGCCCTGGTGGGCCCCACCGGGGTGGGCAAGACCACCACCGTGGCCAAACTGGCGGCCCGGGCGGTCTTGCGCCACGGCGCCGGCAAGGTGGCCCTGGTGACCACCGACACCTACCGGATCGGCGCCCAGGACCAGTTGCGCATCTACGGCCGCATCCTGGGCACCCCGGTATTCGCCGTGCGAGATGAAAACGATCTGGAACTCACCCTGTCGGATCTGGCCGGCCGCCATCTGGTGCTCATCGACACCGTGGGCATGAGCCAGCGGGACAAGCGGGTCACCGAACAGGTTTCCCTGCTCTGCGGCGAGGGGCGGGACGTACAGCGTCTGCTGCTGATGGGCGCCCCCAGCCAGGGCATCACCCTGGAGGAAGTGGCCCGGGCCTACAGCGGTCCCGGCCTCATCGGCTGCATCCTCACCAAGATCGACGAAGCCCTCACCTACGGCCCGGTGTTGGACGTGGCCATCCGCCACGAGCTGCCGGTGCATTACGTGACCAACGGCCAGCGGGTGCCGGAAGACCTGCACCAGGCCAATCCCGCCTACCTGGCGGACCGGGCCTTCCGGGTCAACCAGGTGGAGTCCCCCTTCAGCCAGGACGAGGGCGACTACCCCATCCTCATGGCCGCTGCACAACAGGCGGCTGCCGTGCCGGAACTGACCGAGGGGGTGCTGGGTGCGGCTGGCTGAACCCCTGGATCAGGCGACCGGCCTGCGCCGGCTGTTCGCCCCCGAGCCCCCCTTCCGCTCCCTGGGCGTGCTGGGTCCCGATCCGGCCGCCGCCACCCGGGTGAGCGTGGCCCTGGCCCGGGGCCTGGGCCGGCGGGGCGGCCGGGTGCTGCTGCTGGACGAAGCCAACGCCCCCCACCACGCCGGGGGCCTGCTGGGGGTGTTGGCCCGCCATACCCTGGGGGACGCCCGTCAGCAGGGTCTGCCCTCCCTGGCCCAACCGGCGGGAGACGGCATCGTGCTGCTGGCTGCTCCGGATGGCCCGGCCGCCCTGGCCGCCTGGAGCGAAGCGGAGTTGCGAGACCTGGCCGAGGACTGGCGGGCCCGGGTGGAGGCGCCGGAATGGCTGCTGGTGAATGGCGCCGGCCGGACGCCGGAACAGGCCCTGGCCGCCACGGCGGACGAACGGGTGCTGGTGCTGCCCGGCACCCGGAACAAGCTGGCCGACGCCTATGCCGTCCTCAAGCAGGCCCAGGCCCGCTGGAGCGCCTCCCACTGGCGGGTGCTGGTGGACGGTGCCGGAGAGGACACCGCCCAGGAACTGTTCGCTTCCCTGGCCGACACCGCCCGTCGCTTTCTGGGCCTGGAGGCGGACTACCTGGGCCATCTGCCCCGGGCCCGGGCCGGCCAGCCCCCGCAACTCCTGGACGGTGCCCGCATGGACCGGCTGGCCGAACAGCCCCCCCTGGAAGCGGGGGCCGGCCGGGTGAACTTCGAGCAGTACTGGCAACGCATGTGGCTGCACAGCCGCATGCTGGTCGAAACGGGGCGCCCCTTCGGGCGGCAGGCCCGGAGGTAGCCCATGCAAGACGGAATCGCGCCGCGCGGTAAACAGGACAAGGACGCTCTGGTCAGGGCCTACCTGCCCATGGTCAAGCGCATCGCCTACCACATGATGACCCGCCTGCCCGCCTGCGTGGAGGTGGACGATCTGGTCCAGGCCGGCCTTCTGGGCCTGCTGGACGCTGTGGAGCGTTTCGATAATGAACAGGGCGCCCATTTCGAAACCTACGCCACGCAACGGGTGCGTGGCGCCATGCTGGACGAATTGCGCGACGCCGACTGGGCTTCCCGCAACGTGCGCCGGGCCGGCCGGCAGATCGAGAATGCCATCCACGTGCTGCAACAGCGGCACAAGCGTCCCCCCTCGGAACTGGAGATCGCCGAGGAAATGGGCATGGCCATCCAGGATTACTTCGAGTTGCTCAGCGACGCCCGGGGTGCCCAACTCATTTACTACGAGGACCTCCATGATGCCGACGGGGACGACTTCCTGGAGCGCTTCGCCGACGACCAGACCCAGGCCCCCTTCGACATCCTGGCCAGCCGCCACTTCAAGGGTGCTCTGGCCCAGGCGGTGGGCATCCTGCCGGAACGGGAGAAACAGCTCATGGGCATGTATTACGAGCAGGACATGAACTTCAAGGAGATCGGCGCCGTGCTGGGGGTGTCCGAATCCCGGGTCTGCCAGTTGCACAGCCAGGCCATCGCCCGCCTGCGGGGCCGGCTGCGCGACTGGTCCTCCAGCCAGGAATAAGGAGGCTCCGGCCCCATGGACATCATCAGCATCCTGGGCATCTTCCTCAGCCTGGTGGCCATCCTGGTGGGCCAGGTGCTGGAGGGGGGGCACATCGGTTCCCTGCTCCAGATCACCGCCTTCATGATCGTCATCGGCGGCACCCTGGGCGCGGTGATGCTGCAAACCCATCTGCGTGCCTTCCTGGACGGCCTGTCCATGCTGCGCTGGGTGATCCAGCCCCCCCGGGTGGCCAGCCAGGAAACCCTGTCCACCCTGCTGGACTGGAGCCAGAAGGCCCGGCGGGGCGGCCTGCTGGCCCTGGAGCCCTTCATCGACCAGCAGAATGACCTGTTCCAGCGCCGGGGCCTGCAAATGCTGGTGGACGGCGCGGAGCCGGAAATCCTCCGGGAGACCCTGGAGCTGGACCTGCAAAGCTTCGAGCGCCAGCGCCTGGACGCCACCAAGGTGTGGACCGCCGCCGGTGGCTATTCCCCCACCATCGGCATCCTGGGGGCGGTCATGGGCCTCATCCATGTGATGGAGAATCTGTCGGACCCCTCCAAGCTGGGCTCCGGCATCGCCGTGGCCTTCGTCGCCACCATCTACGGGGTGGGTGGCGCCAACCTGTTCTTCCTGCCGGTGGCCGGCAAGTTGCGCTACTGGGTGGGCCGCCAGGTCCAGGACAAGGAACTGTTCATCCACGGCATCGTGGCCATCGCCAATGGGGAGAACCCTCGCATCATCGAGGCCAAGTTGCAGGGTTACCTGTCCTGAGCCGCCACTGCCATGGCCAGGAAGAAACCCCCCGAGGAACACGAGAACCTGGAGCGCTGGCTGGTCTCCTACGCCGACTTCATCACGCTGCTGTTCGCCTTCTTCGTGGTGATGTACGCCATCTCCTCCATCAACGAGGGCAAGTACCGGGTCATGTCCGACTCCCTCATCAGCGCCTTCAAGGAATCGCCCCGCTCGGACAAGGTTCTGGAAATGACCAGCAAGAACCCGGAAGTCCTTTCCGGCACCGGCATGCCCATCGGCAAAATGCTCCAGCAGCCCCACGCCGACGACCGGGAAGGGGAGCGCAAGCGGGCCGCCGAAAGCATGAAGAAGGTGGCCAAGAACGTACTTGACGTGATGCAGCCCCTCATCAAGGAAGGCCAGGTGCGAGTCACCCAGTCGCCCCGGGGCGTGACGGTGGAAATCAATGCCAGCGTGCTGTTCAAGAGCGGCGAAGCCGTGCTCCAGCCCCAGTCCACGGAAGCCCTGGCCGCCGTGGCCCGGGTCTTGTCCCAGGTGGAGAATCCGGTCCAGGTGGAGGGCCACACCGACAACATCCCCATCAACAGCCCCAGCTTCCCCTCCAACTGGGAACTCTCTTCCTCCCGGGCCGGCAGCGTGGTACGCCTGTTCACCGAACAGGGGGTTCCGGCGCAACGCATGGTGGCCATCGGCTACGCCGACAACCGGCCGGTGGACACCAACGCCAGCCCGGACGGTCGCTCCCGCAACCGGCGGGTGAATGTATTGATCCTCAACGAGGTGGGGGGTGCCGCCCAGGAGATCGCCATCCAGGAAGGGGTGCCCCTGGCCGACCAGCCGGCCCCGCCCTCCCCCAGCACCGTGGCGCCGCCGGCGGCGCGCTAGGAGCTCCTCGCGTCAAGCCGCCGGCACGGCGGCGGTGGCATCCATCTGGAAACGGAAGACTTCCACGCTGGGCGTGGATTCCACCCGTTTCTCGATGCGCACCGGGTGCCCACCCCGGGCGGTGCGGATTTCGGCACCGCTGTCGGGCAGGAAGCAACCAGGCTGGGACAACAGCAGGGAGGTCTGCTGGGTGGCGGAACTGGTCTGCACCAACAGGCCCGGCCATTGCCGGCCGTTGTCCTCCCGGCGCAACTGGATGGCCTGGGCCCGGGGCGCCAGCAACTGCACGCCGAAAGCGATCTCGCCCTGGGCCGGCACCCGGAACCAGCGCACCAGACCCACACCCCAGGCGGCATTGCCCTGACGCACACCCACCACGTCACCCACCCGGATCTGCATGGAGTGGACACCGGTCTTGCTGAGGGACAGGCCGCCCATGCTGTCGTTCACCGTCTTGCAGCGCACGATGGCCGGGGCCGGCTCGTTGCCGGCCAGGCCATAGTGGATCGTGTCCCGGGCCCCGGGGGGCGGGGCAATGAGCTGGTGCACCGATTTCAGGCCGAAACACACCTCGAAATCCCGGCCATCCTGATGGCGGCGGCGCTGGGACTGACGTTGCAGGGAGGCGCCCCAGTTGAGGCGCAGACGGCGCAGCATGGACGGATAGGCCGGGTCCCGGGCCGCATCGGGCAGGCCCACCTTGTCCAGGTCCACCTTGCCCTTCAGGTGGGAGGAGAGCAGGGCCAGGTGCTTGGCCAGTTCGGTGGTGTTGAGGATGAGATCCCAACGGGGGTTCATGGGATGGGGTTCCCGGGCGATGGGCTTGGGCGGCGAATCGGTGTTCACCTCCACCACGAACAGGCCTGACTGGCCCTTGGTGGTCTCCTCGGCGGGGAACAGGCTGGCCAGATTGGAGAAACGGGCGATGATGTCCTTGGCCCAGGGCAGTTCGATCTGGGGGAAATGGTAGGGGTCGGCCAGGGCCATGAGCAGGGTGGATTTGTAGATCTGTTCCAGGGAGAGCATTTTCGCGCCCCCCTCGGGAATCACGTCCTTCAGGCCGTTGCGCAGGGCGTAGTTGTAGGTCTGATGCAGATCCACCCAGATCCCGTCGGGGATGGGGTCATGGGTTTCGAAGCTGATTTCCAGGGCCGCCTGGAGGGAGAGCAGGATGCGTTGCAGATAGATGGGGGCGGGATTGCCGCCAAACAGGTGGAACCGCCGCTTGAGCCAATCCACCAGCAGTATCTTGTAGCAGTCGGCCATACCGCGCAGCAGACGCTGGGCCAGTTCCGCGCTGCGGTGCTGCTTGGGCGGCAGGGGGGGCTGCATGGCGCTGTACTGCTCGTAGAGACTGGCAACCAGGTCCTCCACCACCGGCGCCAGGCGTTCCACCACCTTGGTCCGGGCGTCCTGGGCCAGATCCATGCTGTTCAGGGTGGTCAGGTAATCCGCCATCTCCTCGGCGGCTTCCAGGGGGTTGGACAGGGGCAGCCGCGTCAGCCAGGCGTCAACTTGCTTGGGCTTCGTCTCCAAGTTTATATTCCGCCCCGGCTCGCGGGTGGGCAGCACGTATCGAGGTAGCATGGCTTATCCGTTGACTATCGCGCGGGATTCTACCTTCCGCCATTTTGGCCGGAAAAGGCTTTTTCCCAAGGTGACCGGAGGGTGCCCGTGAATCTGATCGAGAAACTGTTCGAAGGCCTGCTCTGGCGCAGCCGCTACGTGGTCCTGCTGGCCGTGGTGGCGAGTATGGCCGCAGCCGTCGCCATTTTCTACATGGCCACCGTGGACGTGGTCTACCTGGTTTCCCATATCCTGCATTACGCGGATCCCTCCCTGACACCGGAACTGCGCAAGGGCCTCCACGATGACACGATTACCCACGTGGTGGAAGTGGTGGACGGCTATCTGCTGGCCACGGTCATGCTGATTTTCGGCCTGGGCATGTATGAACTGTTCATCAGCGACATCGACGAGGCCAAACACAGCAAAGCCTCCAGCGCCATCCTGGTGATCGAAAGCCTGGATGACCTGAAACAGCGTCTGGCCAAGGTGATCATCATGATCCTCATCGTCACCATCTTCGAACTGGCCCTCAAGCTGAAGATCGGCACCACCCTGGATCTGCTCTACCTGGCCGGTGCCGTGGCCCTCATCGGCCTGGCCCTGTTCCTCACTCACGCCTCCGACGGCCACGGCGGCAAGGAAGCCGGCGCAGGGCACTGAACTTGCGTGGCGGTTTCCGCTCATAACCCCTCGTCATCCCAACGAATCCACACCATGCCCCAGCGTCTCCTCCTCCTTCTCGTGCTGATCCTGGCCAGCCTGTCCGCCCAGGCATTCACCCTGACCGACAGCAAGGGCAAGACCCATTCCCTGGCCCAGTACAAGGGCAAGTGGGTGCTGGTGAACTTCTGGGCCACCTGGTGCCCCCCCTGCCTGGAGGAAATTCCCGATCTGGTGGCCCTGCACGAAAACAAGAAGAACAAGCTGGTGGTTCTTGGCGTGGCCATGGACTACCAGGATCCCAAGCAGGTGGTGCAGTTCGCCGACCAGATGATGGTCACCTACCCCGTGATCCTGGGAGACCACAAGATGGCCGCCCAGATCGGTGCCATCCAGGGCCTGCCCACCACGTACCTATACAACCCCGAGGGCAGGATGGTGGCCTACAACGTGGGCGCCCTGAGCCGGGAAACCGTGGAACGCTATATCAACACCAAGAAGTGAGGAGAACGCCATGCGCTGGATGCTGCTCGCCCTGACCCTGTTCACCTTCTCCCTGCCGTCCGGCGCCGAGGTGCGCGATCCCCACAGCCACTTCTTCATGTCCAAGCTGGGGGACTTCAAGGACGAATTGGCCACTGCCCGCCAGGAAGGCAAGCAGGGGGTGCTGCTCATGTTCGAAATGGAAGATTGCCCCTTCTGCGCCCGCATGAAGAGCACCGTCCTCAACCAAAGCCCTGTCCAGGATTATTTCCGCCAGCATTTCCTCATCTACGCCCTGGACGTGAAAGGCGACACCCCCATGGTGGACTTCACCGGCAAGGACACCACGGAAAAGGCCTTCGCCCTGGAACAACGAGCCCGGGCCACCCCGGTGTTCATCTTCTTTGACCTGGAAGGCAAGCCCATCGCCCGCTTCACCGGCGCCACCCAGACCATGGACGAATTCCTGCTGTTGGGCCGCTACGTGGTGGATGGCGTCTACAAACAGAACATCCCCTTCAACGTCTACAAGAAGCAGGGCAAGGCCCCATGAGGGGGCCCTGGATCCTGGCCCTGGCCATTCTGGCCGGGGCCCCGGCGACAGCCGCCCCCCTCACCCTTGACGCCGCCCTGGCGGCGGCCGACGCACCCCATCCGGACCTGGATCTGGCCCTGGCCCAGCGGGATTCCGCCCTGGCCGAAGCACGTCTGGCGGACAGCCTGAACGACTTCCGCGTCACCCTGGACGCCAGCCTGCGCACGGGACGCAACGAAACCTACAACGACCGCTTCCACCCTGACCACCTGGCCCGCCTCAACGCCCGCAAGACCCTGCTGGATTTTGGCCGCCAAGCGTCCAGCCTCCAGGCCGCCGAACAGGATGGCCAGGCCCGGGAACTGCAATTGCTCGACGTGCGGGCCCAGCGGCGCATCGCCATCATGGCCCGCTATTTCGACGTGCTGCTGGCCGACATGCAGGACGCTGCCGACACGGAATTCCAGGCCACCGCCTACGTGAGCTGGGACAACGCCAAGGACCGCCAGGCCATGGGCCAGATGGCCCCCTCGGAACTGGCCGAACTGGAAGCCCGCTACGCCGACACCCGCAACAAACGCAACGACGGCCGGCGCAAGCTGCGCGAAAAGCGCCTGCTGCTGGGCGCGGCCATGAACCGCGCCAACATGGTTCTGGACGACCTGGTGGACCCGCCCCTCGCCGGCAACAACCGACCGGTCCCGGAATTCGAACCCCTTCTGGACAAGGTACTGACCAACAATCCCCGCTTGCGCGCCCAGCGCCAGTTGCTGGCCGGCGCCACCCACCGGCTGGAGGCGGCCCGCACCACCTACCGCCCCAGCGTGGAGTTCGAGGCCGAAGCCGCCGCCTGGACCCGGCAGAGCGCCACCCGGGACGACCTGCGGGCCGGCCTCAACTTCGTCTGGCCCCTGTGGCAGGGCGGCCGGGACGACGCCCTGGTGGGCAAGGAACGGGCCCGCTTCAGCGAACTCCAGGCCCAGCACGACAAACTGGTCATGGACCTGCGCCAGGCCCTGCTGGAAGCCCGGGAGGAAATCCTCTACCTGCGGGAAACCGAACGCCCCGGCGCCCAGCTCAACGCCACCTGGCGGGACATGGCCCTGGAGAAAGCCCGGGCCGAATACGAGATGGAACTGAAGACCAACCTGGGCACCAGCATGGCGGAAACCCAGTCCGCCCGATTGCGCCAGCGGGCCGTGGAATATCGCCTGGCCCTGGCCTGGGCCCGGCTGGAAGCCCTGCTGGGGGGCCCCGATGAACTGTCCGTCCTGCTGGCCGGCAAACTGGAGGACAAAAAATGAAGCGCGCCCTGATGTTCGCGGCCCTGTTGGCCGCCCTGCCGGGCTGGGCCGGTGAATTCCCCGCCCTGCTGGACTGGTCCGGCCGGGTCAACCTGTCCCTGCCCGTGTCCGGCATCCTGGACAGCGTGGCCGTCCAGCCGGGTCAACGGGTCAAGAAGGGCGAGGTGCTGGCCAGCCTGGAGGCCACCGTGCTCAAGGCCAACGTGGCCGAAGCCAAGGCTGAGTCCGACCGTCTCGGCGAAGAGCTGGCCGATGCCCAAAGAGACGCCGACCGGGTCCAGGAACTGTATAACCGCACCGTCAGCGCCACCACCGAACTGGACGCCGCCAAGCTGCGCCTGGCCCGGGCCCAGAGCGGCCAGGCCGCCGCCCAGGCCCGCCTGGAGCGGGCCCGCCGTCTGCTGGCCGACAGCGAAGTGCGGGCCCCCTTCGACGCCATCGTACTGGCCCGCCCGGGGGAACCCGGGCTGGTCATCACCGCCCAGTGCCAACCGGCCACCGTGGTCAGCGTGGCCCGGTCCGACCAACTGCTGGCCCGGGTGCAACTCACCGCCAACCAGGCCAGCGGCCTGACCCTGGGCAAGGAAGCCGAGGTTCAGGTGGCAGGCCATACCCTCACGGGCCGCCTGACCGGCCTCACCGCCCAGGCCGATGGCCGCTATGCCGCAGAAGTGAGCATTCCCCGGCAGAGCGGCCTGTTGGGCGGCCAGGCCGCCACCGTCAGGCTGCCTTGAGGTAACGTTCCTTGGCGGCCCGGGCTTCCTGGGCCTCTTCCGCGCTGTAGGCCTTGCCGGACCAGAGCATGTTGTAGGCGATTTCCTCGTTGCCGTTCTCGCACAGTTCCAGCACTTTCTGGAACAGGGGCTGGAAGGTTTCGGAGCGGTGGCTCTTCTCGTGGTCCGCGAAGGTCTGCCAGAAGGTGACGATGAGGGCTTCCTTGCCCTTCATGGGACTGTCCACCGCCTGGCCCACCGTGGAGCCCTCGTTGGAGACCTGGCCGGAGTTCATGGCCACGAATCCGCCCACGAAGCCGGTGTCGGAATGGTAGGTCTTGACGTTTTCGCACAGTTCGGCGACCCGCATTTCCAGGTCATCGGTACTGTAGCCGGGGCGCAGGATCACCCGGTTGATGGTCACCACGCCGTCACTGTTGAAGCCGTTGATCAGGGCAGACATCGCACTCTCCTCAAGCAAATAAGCAAATACTGATATATGAGACCCAGTTAAAGGCGCTGTGGAAGCGCCTTGAGCAATAACTTAGTGTTTTAGTCGGATAAAATCAACTGTTGCGTACATAGGGTTATTTTATGCATTGGCCAGGGCCCCAGCCTTTTCCACGCGCAATCATTGACATAGACAGCCTCCGTCCGGATAATGCGCGGCTCTTTTCTGCCGTGGTGATGTAGCTCAGACGGTTAGAGCGGTGGATTCATAACCCACAGGTCGGCAGTTCGATTCTGCCCATCACCACCACCTTCCCCCCCGGTCGTTTCCTCCCCCCACGCTGTTTCCCCATGGCCCGCAAAGTCTTCATCCGCACCTTCGGTTGCCAGATGAACGAATACGACTCGGACAAGATGGCCGACGTCCTGGCGGCCTGCGAGGGCTATGAGGCCACCGATCGTCCCGAGGACGCGGACCTCATCCTGTTCAACACCTGCTCGGTGCGGGAAAAGGCCCAGGAAAAGGTCTTCACCGACCTGGGCATGGTGCGTCCCCTCAAGCAGAAGAACCCCAACCTGCTGATCGGCGTCGGCGGCTGCGTGGCCAGCCAGGAAGGGGCCGCCATCGTCCAGCGGGCCCCCTACGTGGATCTGGTGTTCGGGCCCCAGACCCTGCACCGCCTGCCCCAGCTGGTGGAAAAGCGGCGGGCCACGGGCCGGCCCCAGGTGGACATCTCCTTCCCGGAAATCGAGAAATTCGACCATCTGCCGCCGCCCCGGGTGGAAGGAGCCAGCGCCTTCGTGTCCATCATGGAAGGGTGCAGCAAGTACTGCACCTTCTGCGTGGTGCCCTACACCCGGGGCGAGGAAGTTTCCCGTCCCCTGGCGGACGTGCTGGCCGAAGTGGCCGGCCTGGCCGCCCAGGGGGTGAAGGAGATCACCCTGCTGGGCCAGAACGTGAACGCCTACCGGGGCGCCATGGCCGAGGGAGCCCAGTCTGGGGACCAGGCCGACTTCGCCCTCCTCCTGGAACTGGTGGCCCAGATTCCCGGCGTGGAGCGGCTGCGCTTCACCACCTCCCACCCCCGGGAGTTCACCCCCCGGCTCATCGACGCCTACACCCGCATCCCCAAGCTGGTGTCCCACCTGCATCTGCCGGTCCAGTCCGGCTCGGACCGCATCCTGGCGGCCATGAAGCGGGGCTACACGGCCCTGGAATACAAATCCATCGTCCGCCGAATCAAGGCCGCCCGTCCGGACCTGTGCCTGGCCTCGGACTTCATCGTGGGTTTTCCGGGCGAGACCGAGGATGACTTCGAGGCCACCCTGAAACTCATCCGGGAAGTGGGCTTCGACGCCTCCTTCAGCTTCGTCTACAGCCCCCGGCCGGGCACCCCCGCCGCCGGGCTGGCCGACGACACCCCGGCCGCCGTCAAGTCGGAACGGCTGCACCGGCTCCAGGCCCTCATCGAGACCCAGGCCGCCGCCATCAGCGCCGCCATGGTGGGCAGCGTCCAGCAGGTGCTGGTGGAGGGCCCCTCGCGCAAGGACCCCAACGAACTGTCCGGCCGCACCGACAACAACCGGGTGGTCAATTTCCCGGCCCCGCCCCGCCTCATGGGCCAGATGGTCCAGGTGCGCATCACCCAGGCCCTGCCCCACAGTCTGCGGGGCGAAGTGGTGACCCGGTGATGGCCGAACGGGTCACCTTCACCGACGCCGAGAACAGCCGCCTGGCCAACCTGTGCGGTGTGCTGGACGAGAACCTGCGGCAGATCGAGACCGCTCTCAACGTCAGCATTTCCCGCCGGGGCGAGGTCTTCCAGGTGGAGGGCGAACGGGCCGCCGAGGCCGCCCGGGTGCTGCGCGACTTCTACCAGCGGGCCCGCCGCCCCCTGGACATCGACGACGTGCAACTGGCCCTGGTGGAAGTGGGCCACAAGGCGAACCCGGGCAACCCCGAGGAAGACAACATCCCGGTACTCATGACCCGGCGGACCGGGCTCCACGGCCGCACCCCCCGGCAGAACGCCTACATCCGCCAGATCCAGGAATATGACATCACCTTCGGCATCGGCCCCGCCGGCACCGGCAAGACCTACCTGGCGGTGGCCGGCGCCGTGGACGCCCTGGAACGGGACCTGGTCAAGCGCATCGTCCTGGTCCGCCCGGCAGTGGAAGCGGGAGAGCGGTTGGGCTTCCTGCCCGGCGACCTGGTGCAGAAGGTGGACCCCTACCTGCGTCCCCTCTACGACGCCCTCTGGGACCTGATGGGTTTCGACAAGGCCAACCGGGCCTTCGAGCGGCAGATGATCGAGGTGGCCCCCCTGGCCTTCATGCGCGGGCGCACCCTGAACCATGCCTTCATCATCCTGGACGAAGCCCAGAACACCACCCCGGAACAGATGAAGATGTTCCTCACCCGCATCGGCTTCGGCTCCCGGGCCGTGGTCACCGGCGACGTAACCCAGATCGACCTGGCCCGGCATCAGAAAAGTGGCTTGGTGGAAGCCCGGGAAGTGCTGAAGGAAGTACGCGGCATCGCCTTCACCGAGTTCCACAACGAAGACGTGGTGCGCCACCCCCTGGTGGCGCGCATCATCGACGCCTATGACAGCTACCAGCAAAAAACCGGCCCTTGAACTGGCCATCCAGTTGGCCGTACAGGCCGCCCTGCCCGGCCGGGCCGACTTCCGCCGCTGGGCCCGGGCTGCCCTGAAGACCGATGCCGCCGCCGTCCTGCGGGTGGTGGACGAAGATGAAGGGCGGCAATTGAACCGGGACTACCGGGGCAAGGACTATCCCACCAACGTGCTCACCTTCGAGTATGGCGCGGACCCGGACTCGGGCCTTCTGACCGGCGACATCGTCCTGTGCGCCCCGGTGGTGGAGCGGGAAGCCCGGGAGCAGGGCAAGGAGCTGACCGCCCACTACGCCCATCTCACCGTCCACGGCATGCTCCATCTGCAAGGCTACGACCATGTGAAGAAGGGCCAGGCTGTCACAATGGAAGCCCTGGAAAGCTTTATCATGGAGCGATTGGGATTCCCCGACCCCTATGCCGATGGACGATAGTCACCCGCAGCGCCCTGGATTTCTGGAACGTCTCACCTCCTGGCTCTCCCGCGAGCCGGACAACCGGGAAGAGTTGCTCGAACTCCTCCACGCCGCCTACGAAAACAACCTGCTGGACGCCGATGCCCTGTCCATGATCGAAGGGGTCATGCAGGTGTCCGAGATGCAGGCCCGGGAAATCATGATCCCCCGGGCCCAGATGGATGTGGTGGACATCAACGAATCCCCCGAGAATCTGCTCCCCTTCGTCATCGATACGGCCCACTCCCGCTTTCCCGCCGTGGATGGGGACCGGGACTCGGTGGTGGGCATCCTGTTGGCCAAGGACCTGCTCCGCCTGTGCAATGGCGAGGACGTGAACCTCCGCGACCAGCTCCGTCCGGCGGTATTCATACCGGAATCCAAGCGCCTCAACGTGCTGCTCAAGGAGTTCCGCGCCTCCCGCAACCACATTGCCATCGTGGTGGATGAATACGGCGGCGTGGCCGGCCTGGTGACCATCGAAGACGTGCTGGAGCAGATCGTCGGCGACATCGAGGACGAATACGACTACGACGAGGCCGAGGACAACGTCATTGGCGAACAGGACGGCAGCTTCCGGGTCAAGGCCCAGACCGAGATCGGCGATTTCAATCTGGCCCTGGGGGCCAGTTTTGCCGACGACGAGTTCGACACCGTGGGCGGCCTGGTGACCCACGCCTTCGGCCGCCTGCCCAAGCGGGGGGAGACCGTGGAGATCGCCGGCTTCCACTTCCAGGTGCTGCGCGCCGGCAGCCGCCGCCTGCATACCCTGCGGGTGCGCCGCCTGCCCCAGGCCAGCCTGCTCTGAGCCGATCCGGCGTGTCGGCCCGCTGGAAACCCCTCCTGCTGTTCGCCCTGCTGTTGCTGCTGTTCCCCGCCATCGGCAGCGTGGCGGCCTGGTGGCGGGGCGATGCCCTGGACATCTGGCAATGGCTGGGCGTACTGGCCTTTCCCCTGCTGGCCTGGCTCTGGCTGCGCCATTTCTCCATCCTGGGCTGCCGGGAAGGCTGCGTTCCGCCTGCACAGAAGCGAGAGTGAACGCTCACCTTGCCAGGATGGCCGGCAGCCGTTAAGTTTGCGTCACCTGCCGGCCAGGGCTTCCCGCCCGGCCCCCCCTTTCGAACGGAAATTCCCATGACCGCCTGGACCGACTTCCTCGTCTCCCGCGGCGCCCAGCTTGAGCAGGGTGCCGTGGCCCACTTCGGCGACCCCGCCGGCGAACTGGCCGCTGCCGGCCAGCAGACCGTGCTGGCCGACTTGTCCCACTTCGGCCTCATCGCCTTCAGCGGCGAAGAGGCCCAGACCTTCCTCCACGGCCAGATCACCAACGACCTGCGCCCCCTTGCGGAGAACCTGGCCGTGTTCGCCGGCTATCTGTCGGCCAAGGGCCGCATGTTGGCCAACTTCCTGGTCATGAAGCGCAACGGCGAGTTGCTGGTCATGCTCCCGGAAAGCCTGCGCGAAAGCGTCCAGAAACGCCTGTCCATGTTCATCCTGCGGGCCAAGGTGAAGGCCCGTAACGCCGGCGGCGAGTGGGTGCGCCTGGGCCTGAGCGGCCCCGAGGCGGCGGGCCTGGTGGAACAGAGCCTGGGCGTCACCGTCTCCCCGGGAATCCTGTCCGTGGCCCAGGCCGACCAGGGCTTCGCCCTGCGCCTGGGGGACCACCGCTTCGACCTCTTCCTGGCCCCCGAGACGGCCACCGCCACCTGGGAAGTCCTGGCCGGCCAGGCCCGGCCAGTGGGCGCCCCGGCCTGGGACTGGCTCATGGTGCGGGCCGGAGTGCCGGTGGTGCTGCCCCAGACCCAGGACCATTTCGTGCCCCAGATGGCCAACATGGAAGTTCTGGGGGGGGTGAGCTTCAACAAGGGCTGCTACCCGGGCCAGGAAATCGTGGCCCGCAGCCAGTACCTGGGCAAGGTGAAGCGCCGCCTGCATCTGGCCCACCTGGACGAAGCCGCCCAGCCCGGCGACGAATTGTTCGCCCCCGAGCCGGCCGACCAGGCGGCCGGCCTGATCGCCAATGCCGCCCCGGCCCCCGGTGGCGGCTGGGACGTGCTGGCGGTGGTGCTCAACCCCAGCGTGGAGACCGGCGAGGTGCGCCTGAAAACCCGGGACGGCGCCCGCCTGAACTTCCAGCCCCTGCCCTATCCCGTCGCCTGAACCGGTGCCTGGCCAGGACTACTACGTCTGGTACCGGGTCGGCCAGGCGGATCGGGATACCGAGACCGCCGTGCGCAGCATGATGGGCAGGCTGGCCTGCCGTAGCGGCATCTCCGGCCGGCTCCTGAAGAAGCGGGACGAGCCCCGCCTGTGGATGGAGGCCTATCCCGGGGTGGCCGATCCCGCCCGCTTCGAGCGCCTCATGGCCCAGGTGCTCGATGAACTGGACGTGGAGATGTTCCTGGACGGCCCCCGCCGCATGGAAGTCTTCCTCCCCGATGATCCGGTGCCCGCCGCCTGCACCGCCGCCCCCCACCCAACCGATACCCCATGAGCAAACCCGGCGAACGCAAGATCCAGATCCTGCAAACCCTGGCCTCCATGCTGGAGAACCCCCAGGCGGAAAAGATCACCACGGCGGCCCTGGCGGCCCGGGTGGAAGTCTCGGAAGCAGCCCTCTACCGCCACTTCGCCAGCAAGGCCCAGATGTACGAGGGGCTCATCGAGTTCATCGAGCAGACCCTGTTCAGCCTCATCAACCGCATCAGCGGCGAGGGCGGTCCGGGCCTCGGCCAGGTCCAGGCCATGGCCCAGTTGCTGCTGGGCTTCGCCGAGAAGAACCGGGGCATGACCCGGGTGCTCACCGGGGAAGTGCTGGTCAACGAGAACGAACGGCTCCAGGCCCGGGTGAACCAGATGCTGGAACGGGTGGAGGCCAGCCTCAAGCAGGCCCTGCGCATCGCCGCCAGCCAGGGGGAAACGGCCCCGGGTCTGGACCCGGCCATGGCCGCCAACCTGGTGCTGTGCTGGGTCCAGGGGCGCTGGCAGCAGTTCGTGAAAAGCGGCTTCGGAAAACCGCCCCTGGCCCAGTGGGAGAGCCAGTGGCCCTTGCTGGCCAGGGGGTTGTCAGCCTGAGAAGGCCGACCGGCTGACTACTTGTACTGCCGCCACTCCAGCGGCGTCTCGTCGTGGTCGCCGTGGGGGCGCTTGTTCCAGGCCTCCATGTGGGCCTGGTAGTTCTTGGTCCGATGCTCGGGCTTGCCCATGTTGTCCCGCTGCACCCGTTCGCTGTAATAGGCCAGAGAGCGGCGGATGCGGATGAGCAGACTGCCTTCCAGGTGGAAGCCCTGGGCGGCCAGGCCGTTCTCCAAGCCTTCCAGGGTGTAATCGGCCACGCAGTAGGCCACTTGCAGGGACAGGGGCCCGGTGCGGGTCGCGGTGAGGGCCGGCAGGCCCGCCAGCAGTTCCAGGGCCCGGTCCACCTGGCCCGGGGGCGTGGGATGGAAGACGATCTCCCGACGTTTTAGGAT
Source organism: Thiobacillus denitrificans (assembly GCA_020723405.1). Lineage (GTDB taxonomy): Bacteria > Pseudomonadota > Gammaproteobacteria > Burkholderiales > Thiobacillaceae > PFJX01. The sequence continues at coordinate 236,868 of DYIY01000005.1, forward strand.
GTCGCAGGGAGATCCCATCACCTGCTTCCTAGTCCTTGCGGTTTTGCAGCAGGGAGAGGCCCTTCAGCAACACCAGAGCCTGGTTGAACTGGTAGTCGTTCTTGCTGACCACTTCACCCGGCTCCAGGGCCTTGGGATCCTTCTTGGCGGCGCCCTTGTCGGACTTGTCTTCCTTGGACTTGGGCTTTTCGGCCTCCCCGTCCTGGGTGTTGGTCAGGTGCTTGTCCAGGTCGGCCTCACGGACTTCCAGCTTGGGCGTGTCGCCGCTGGAGATGGTGGCCTCCTCGGCGACGATGTCCGGGGTGATGCCCTTGGCCTGGATGCTGCGTCCGCTGGGGGTGTAGTAGCGGGCCGTGGTGAGCTTGATGGCGGTGCCGTTGTTCAGGGGAATGATGGTCTGCACGGACCCTTTGCCGAAGGTCTGGGTCCCCACCACCAGGGCCCGCTTGTGGTCCTGCAAGGCGCCGGCAACGATCTCGGAGGCGGAGGCGGAGCCTCCGTTCACCAGCACCACCAGGGGAACGGTCTTGACCCAGGTCGGCAGGCTCTTCAGGTAGTCGCTCTCGGCGGGGCGCAGGTAGTTTTCCCGACTGTTGGTCAGGCGCATGCGGGCGTCCTCGGTGCGGCCGTCGGTGTACACCACCAGTTCGCCGCCCTTGAGGAAGGCGCCGGACACCGCCACGGCGGTATTGAGCAGGCCACCCGGGTCGTTGCGCAGGTCCAGCACCAGGCCCTTGAGGGGGGTGGCCTTGTTCTGCTCCTGCAGATCCTTGATGGCACCCACCAGGTTTTCGCCGGTGTGTTCCTGGAACTGGGTGATGCGAACGTAGCCGAAATGGGGTTCCACCAGCTTGTGCTTGACGCTCTTGATCTTGATGACCGCCCGGGTGAGGGTAATCACCAGAGGCTTGGCCTCGCCCTTGCGCACCACCGTGAGGGTGATGTCGGTGCCGGGTTTGCCGCGCATCTTCTTCACCGCATCGTTGAGGGTCATGCCCTTGACCGGACTGTCATCCAGCTTGATGACCAGGTCACCGCTCTTGATGCCGGCTTTGAAGGCAGGGGTGTCCTCGATGGGGGAGACCACCTTGACGAAGCCGTCCTCCATGCCCACTTCGATGCCCAGGCCGCCGAATTCACCCTGGGTGCCCACCTGGAGCTCCTTGAAGGCCTCGCTGTCCAGATAGGAGGAATGGGGGTCCAGGCCGGTGAGCATGCCGTTGATGGCTTCGGTGATGAGTTTCTTGTCTTCCACCGGTTCAACGTAGTCGCTCTTGATCTTGCCGAAGATCTCGCTGAAGGCACGCAGGTCTTCGATGGGCAGCGGTTCCGGTTCCCGTTCGGCATTGGCCGAGTAATTCAGGGTCAGGGCGGCGCCGAACACGACGCCAATGCCGATCAGACCGATTTGCTTGAACTTGCTGGTCATGCTGCCTCTGGAAGCGTTTGCCCGGCCTTTCAACGGACCCAGGCGAGGGGATCAAAAGGTTTGCCCTGGTGGCGCAATTCGAAGTAGAGGCCCGGTTCGTCCTGGCCGCCGGTGGCGCCCACTGCCGCCACCACATCGCCCGCGCGCACGGGCTCACCCGGCTGTTTATACAAGCTTTCGTTATTACTGTATAGGCTGAGGTAGCCCTTGCCGTGGTCGATGATCAAGAGGTTGCCGAAGCCACGCAACCAGTCGGCGAAGGCCACCTCACCGCTGCCCACGGCACGCACTTCCTGGCCCTGGCGGGCACGGATGAACACCCCCTTCCAGGCCGGGCCGCCGCCGTCGCGGCTGTTGCCGAACTTGTGCAGGATCTCGCCAGCCACGGGCAGGGCCAGGCGCCCCTTGAGACGGGTGAAATCCAGGCCGGCCAGGCTGGCGTCGGCCACCCGGTCCACCTTTTGGCCGGGCTTGGCCGTCGGCGCGGGTTTGCTGGCAGCCAGCCGGGCCAGCCGTTCCACCAGCCGGGTCAGGCGTTTCTCGTCGCGCACCAGGGTATCGATTTCCCGGCGCTGTTGGCGGATCTGTTCGGACAGCTTGTAGAGAACCTCCTGGCGGGAGCCTTTTTCGGCTTCCAGGGCCTGTTTCTGGGCCACCCGCTCCTGGCGCACCTGGGTCAGGTCGTCATTCTGCTTGCGGGCCTTGTCCTGGAGGGTGCGCAATTTGCCCAGGGATTCCCGGTGCTGGCGGATGAGTTCGGCCCGGGCCCGGCCGATGTAGCCGTAATAGGCCAGGTTGCGGGCCACCTCGCCCGGGTCCCGGCCGGACAGGAGCAGCTTGAGGGCATCCCCGTCCCCCTGGATGTAGCGCTCCTTGATCAGGGCCGCCAGGCGGCGCTGCTGGTCAGCGATCTCCCGTTGGGTGCCACGGGTGTCCTCGTTGAGCTGGCGCAGGTCCCGGGACAGTTCCCGCTGGCGGTTGTCCAGACGGCGCAGGCCCCGGTTCACGTCGGAGATGCGCCGCTCGGATTGTTTCAACTCATCGGCCACCTCGGAGCGGTCCTCGCTGGCCTGTTCCAGTTCCTCCTGGAGGGATTTGATGCGCTGGCGCAGTTCGTCCAGTTCCTCCCGCTTGCCGTTGTCCGGGGCGGCCAGGGCAGTGGCCACGCCCAGGCAGATCAGCAGGCAGGCGAGGGCGCGCACGTCATTGGGTGAATTCGATGAGAGGGGTGCCGGTCATCTCGCCGGGCTGGGGCAGCCCCATCATCTTCAGCAGGGTGGGGGCGATGTCCTCCAGGGCCCCGCTGTCCAGGGTCCGGGCCGGCCGGCCGATGTAGACGAGGGGCACCAGATTGACGGTGTGGGCCGTGTGGGGCTGGTTGGTCAGGGTATCCCGCATGGTCTCGGCGTTGCCGTGGTCGGCGGTGATGATCACCTCCCCGCCGATCTCCTGCATGGCTTCCACGGCGCGCCCCACGCAAACATCCACGGCTTCCACCGCCTGCACCGCCGCCTCCAGCACGCCGGTGTGGCCCACCATGTCGCAGTTGGCGAAATTGCAGATGATGGCGTCGTACTTGCGGCTGCGGATGGCCTCCACCAGCTTGTCGGTCACCTCGAAGGCGCTCATCTCCGGCTTCATGTCGTAGGTGGCCACGTCGGGAGACTTGACCAGCATGCGCTCCTCACCGGGATAGACCGTTTCCTCGCCGCCATTGAAGAAATAGGTGACGTGGGGATATTTCTCGGTCTCGGCGATGCGCAACTGGCGCAGGCCCTTGTTGGCGATGTATTCGCCGAAACCGTTGCGTACCCGCTCCGGGGGGAAAGCCACCGACACGTCAAACTCATCGCTGTAGCTGGTGAGGGTGCAGTAACGCGACAGTTTGGGCACGAATGCCCGCTCGAAATCGGTGAAATCCGGCGCCACGAAGGCCCGGGTCATCTGCCGGGCCCGGTCGGAGCGGAAATTCATGAAAACGATGGCATCGCCATCAGCCATGGCCACGGGCCGTTCCCCGACCGGCACGATGGTGGTGGGTTTGACGAATTCATCGGTCTCGCCCCGGGCGTAGGCATTTTCCAGGCCCAACATGGCGGAGGGGGCCGTGAACTCGGCCTTGCCCAGGGTGAGCAGATCGTAGGCCAGCTTCACCCGGGCCCAGCGACGGTCCCGGTCCATGGCGTAGTAACGCCCCACGATGCTGGCGATGCGCCCACCTTTCAGACCATCCATTTTGTCCTGCAGGCAGCGCAGATAGGCCTCGGCGCTCTTGGGGGGCGTATCCCGGCCATCCAGGAAGGCGTGCACGTACACCTGCTTCAACCCACCTTCCAGGGCCATGTTCAGCATGGCGTGGATATGGTTCTCGTGGCTGTGGACCCCGCCATCCGACAACAGGCCGAAGATGTGCAGGGCGGAACCCCGGCTCTTGACCTGTTCGATCACGTCCAGCAGGGCCAGGTTGCCGGCGAAGTGGCCGTTGTCGATGGCCCGGTCGATGCGGGTGAATTCCTGATAGACCACCCGGCCGGCGCCGATGTTCAGGTGGCCCACCTCGGAGTTGCCCATCTGCCCGGCGGGCAGGCCTACGGCTGCCTCGGAAGCCTGGATCAGGGTATGCGGGTACTGTTTCCAGTAACTGTCCCAATGGGGCTTCCGGGCCAGGGCAATGGCATTGAAGGCGTCGGCCGGCCGGCAACCGAAGCCGTCGAGAATGAGCAGCAGGACGGGCTTGATGGATGAGAGTGGCATGCGTTCTATTTTATCTTTTTTCGGGGTCTTTTTTATTGAAGGTACTTTAGTATATTTGAATACATGGGGCGTATACTGAAGCCCGCTCCAAGACCGGCGCGACCCAGCCCCCGCCCCCCCATTCCTCCACACAGACGGCTTCACGGAGACAGCATGACAACCGAGTCCACGGAACTCATCGACAAGGACGAACACATCGAACAGGCCTCCCGGGCCCTCAAGGCCATGTCCCACCCCCTCAGGCTCAAGATTCTCTGCGTGCTGGGCGATAAGGAAGTCAGCGTCCAGGATATCGTGGAAAACGTGGGCACCTCCCAGAGCAACATCTCCCAGCACCTGGCCATCCTGCGTGACAAAGGGGTGCTGCGCACCCGCAAGGATGCCAACCGGGTGTACTACCGGGTGGGCGATACCCGCACCCTGCAATTGATCGGCATGATGCGCGACGTTTTTTGCGGTTTTGCCAAATAGGCAGCAGCCGGGCGGGATGATCCGCGCTTATCCTTGCATAAGAAAAACTAATGAGATATATTAGCCGCAACTAATATACCCGTGCCTCCTTGGTATCCCACTGAGCGGTGCGGGCTGACGTCTCAGCAAGGAGCGTTACATGGATCAATTGAATCTATGGCGGCCCCTGGCACTGGCCGCCCTGCTGACGGTAGCCTTGCCGGCCTCCGCTGAACAGTTGGAATACCGGCAGTGCCTGGACCGGGCCTTGGCCCAGAATCCGGACCTGGCGGTGAGCCGGGCCCAGATTGAGCAGGCCGAGGCCGCCGCTCGCCAGGCCCAGGGCAACCGTCTGCCGCGCCTGAATCTCTCGTTGACGGCCAGTCGCAGCAATGACCCGCTGAATGCTTTCGGCATGAAACTGGGGCAAAGCAACGTCACCTTCGGCGACTTCGGCCCCCCGGCTGGCGGGCCATTCGGAAGCTACCCGGCCAACCTCAACACCCTGAACAACCCCGACGCGGTCAACAACTTCAATTCCCGCATCGAACTGCTGGTGCCCGTCTACAACGGTGGCATGGTGCAAAGCTACGTGGACACGGCCAAGGCCTACGTCCGGGCAGCCCAGTCCGGCGACCGGATGGCCCGCCAGCAACTGGCCAAGCACGTATTGATGGCCTACCAGGGCGTGCATACGGCCCGGGCCTACATCAAGCTGGCCGACGAAGCCAAGGCTGCCGCCGAGGAATTCGTGCGCATCAGCGAGAAGCTGCACCGCCAGGGCATGGTGGTGAAGAGCGACGTGCTGACCGCCCAGGCCAACCTCCAGGACGTGAAGATCAAGGGCATCGAGGCCCGCAACGCCGAGGCCGCCGCCCTGAATCAGTTGGCCCTGCTCATGGGCCAGTCCCTGGACGCCCCCCTGGACGTGGGCGCGCCGGTGGAGCCGGCCATGCTGCCCGGCAACCCCGCCGACCTGCGGGCCCAGGCGGCCAACGACCACGCCGGGCTGAAGGCCCTGCGCAGCCAGGTGGAGGCCGCCGGTGCCCAGGTCAACGTGGCCCGGGCCGGCAAGAAACCCCAGTTCAACGTCATGCTGCGCCAGGACTGGAACGACGACACCCTGGGCTTCGACGCTTCTTCCTATACCGTGGCCGGCGTGCTGTCCTGGAGCGCCTTCGACGGCGGCACCACCAACGCGGCCATCGACCGGGCCCAGGCCCAGCGCAATGAACTGCTTGCCAAGCTGCGCCAGGCCGAGGAAGGCATCGGTTATCAGGTCACCGACGCCCACCGCAAGGCCCAGGAAGCGGAAGAGAAGATCGCCGCCCGGCAAGCCGGGCTGGAACAGGCCCGGGAAGCCCAGCGCCTGGTGAAGCGCCGCTACGAGAACGGCATGGCCACCCTCATAGAACTGCTGGGGGCCCAGGCCCAACTGGACAAGGCCAATGCCGACCTGGTGGCCGCCCGCTACGAACTCGCCGTCAACCGGGCGGAACTGAAGCGCGCCGTGGGCGTGCTCGATCCCGCCGCCGAAAACCTCTGACCAGGAGCCCCATCATGGTCCCCAAGCAGAACAACACCCTCACCCCCCTCGCGCTGGCCCTGGGCCTGACCTTCAGTTCTCTCCTGGCCGGCTGCTCCGGCGAGGAACAGGGCGCTGCCCAGCAGACTGCCGCCCAGCGCACGGTCCAGGCCCAGACCCAGGTCATCCAGCCCGTGGAAGGGGTGGACACCACGGCCATCACCGGCACCGTGGAGGCCCTGGAATCGGTGCGGGTGGCCTCCCGCCTGATGGGATACATCAAGGACATCGCCGTGGTGGAAGGCCAGGCGGTGAAGGCCGGCCAGCGCCTGTTCAGCATCGACCCCCTGGACATCGAAGGGGCCGTGGCCCAGGCCAGCCTGGGCCTGAAGCAGGCCGAAGACGCCATGAAGGACGCCGAAGCCGACTACAAGCGCTTCGAGACCCTCTACAAGGAAGACGTGGTGAGCCGGCAGAACTACGAGAAGATGAAGCTCAACTACGACATGGCCGTTACCCGGGCCGCCCAGGCCAAGGCCGGCCTGGGCACCGCCCAGGGGCAGATGCGCTACGCCACGGTGACCTCGCCCATCAACGGCGTGGTGACCCGCAAGCTGGCCAACGAGGGCGACATCGCCGCCCCGGGCCATCCGGTGCTCATGGTGGAAAACCCGTCCCGCCTGCAGGTGCGCGGCAACGTCACGGAAACCCTTTACCGGGGCCTGAAGATCGGTGCACAGGTCATGGTGGAAGTGGACGGCCAAGATCAGCCGGTCGCCGCCAGGGTGGCGCAACTGGCCCCCGCTGCCGACCCCATGACCCGCACCTACACGGTGAAGCTGGACATCGCCGCGCCCAATCTGACCAGCGGCGCCTTCGCCCGCATCCTCTTCCCCACCGGCAAGCGCAGCGTCCTGGCGGTGCCGGAAGCCGCCGTGCTGGACCGGGCCGGCATCGTCGGCGTGTTCGTGGTGGACGCCCAGGGCAGCGCCCAGTACCGCATGGTGCGGGCGGGCAGGAAGGCGGACGGCCAGGTGGAAATCCTCTCCGGCCTGAACCCGGGCGACAAGGTGGTCACGGGCAACGCCCAGGCCGTGAACAACGGCGACAAGATCCAGGGATAAGCCATGAGCGCCCCCGAACACGACGCCCCCATGAACCTGGCGGGCAAGCTGGCCCGCCAGTTCCTCACCTCCAAGCTCACCGCCCTGTTCATCCTGGCGGTGACCCTGACAGGCCTGCTGGCCCTGGCGGTGACCCCCCGGGAGTACAACCCCCAGATCGTGGTGCCGGCGGCCAACATCATCGTCGCCAAGCCCGGCGCTTCCGCCGCGGAAATCCACAACCTGGTGGTGAAGCCCCTGGAAGCCATCATGAACGCCCAGTCCGGGGTGGACCACACCTATGGCTACGCCACCAACGACTTCGGCCTGGTGACGGTGCAGTTCAAGGTGGGCGAAAGCCAGGAAGACAGCCTGGTGAAGCTCTACAACCAGTTGATGCAGAACATGGACAAGGTGCCCCCCGGCGCCATGGAGCCCATGGTCAAGCCCATCAACGTGGACGACGTGCCCATCATGACCCTGACCCTGAGCTCCGGGGCCATGGACGATTACCGCCTGCGGGAAGTGGCCCAGCGCCTGCTGGAACAACTGCGCAACGTGCCCGGCGTGTCCTTCACCCAGTTGCTGGGCGGCCGGGCCCGCACGGTGAACGTGTGGGTGGACCCCCAGCGCCTGGAAGGCGCCGGCCTCACCCTGGACCGGGTGGACCAGATGCTGCGCGGCGCCAACGTGGCCGCTCCCCTGGGCGACCTGGTGCGTGACGGCCAGAGCCGCCCCCTGCGCCTGGCGGGTTTCCTGGGTTCCGCCGAGGAAGTGGGCAGGATCGTAGTGGGCGTGTCCAACCTGGGCGCCCCGGTCTATCTGAAGGATGTGGCCAGGATTGAGGACGGTCCCGCCGAAATCGAGGAGACCACCCGCTTCGCCTACGGCCCCGCCGCCGGCAAGGGCGCAACCGGCGAACAGCCCGCCGTGACCCTGGCCATCGCCAAGAAGGCCGGCACCAATGCGGTGGTGGTGGCCGACGCCGTGCTGGCCAAGCTGGAGGAACTGAAGCAGCAGGCCATCCCCGCCGGGGTGGAGGTGGCCGTGACCCGCAACGACGGCGCCAAGGCCGACGCGGCGGTAAACGAACTGGTCATGCACCTGGGCATCGCCATCGCCTCGGTGGTGGTGATCCTGGTCATCTTCCTGGGCTGGCGGGAGGCGGGCATCGTCACCCTGACCGTGCCCCTGATCCTCTTCGTGGTGCTGGCCGTGGGCCTGGCCTTCGGCCAGACCATCAACCGCATCACCCTGTTCGCCCTGATCCTCTCCCTGGGCCTGCTGGTGGACGCGGCCATCGTGGTCATCGAGAACATCCACCGCCACCTGCACCACGGCGGCAAGAAGCCCTTCGCCGAGACCCTGGTCATCGCCACCAACGAGATCGGCAACCCCACCAACATCGCCACCATCGCGGTGATCCTGGCCTTCATCCCCATGGCCTTCGTCACCGGCATGATGGGTCCCTTCATGCTGCCCATCCCCTTCAACGTGCCGGTGGCCATGATCGCCTCCATCGTCATCGCCTACATGGTGGTGCCCTGGGCCTCCAACCTGTGGCTGGCCAGGAAGGCCGCCCGCCAGGCCCTGGAAACCACGCCGAGCCTGGACGAACCCCACCAGCCGGACGCCCTGCAGAAGGCCTACGTGGCGGTCATCACCCCCCTGATCCGCTCCGCCTCCAAGCGCAACATCACCTTCCTGGTGGTGCTGGGCCTGCTGGGCGGCGCCATGCTCATGCCGGCCTGGCAGTTCGTGCGGCCCTCGGGACTCAACGGGCCCCTGTCCCCCCTGGGCGTGGAACTGAAGATGCTGCCCAACGACAACACCAACACCCTGCTGCTCCAGGTGGACATGCCCGCCGGCACTTCCCTGGACGCCACCGACCGGGTGGCCCGGGCGGTGGGCGGCGTGGTGGCCCGGCATCCCCACGTCACCGACTACCAGACCTTCCTGGGCCTCACCGCCCCCATCGACTTCGCCGCCCTGGTACGGGGCGACATGATCAAGCGGGGCAGCAACCTGGCCCAGATCCGGGTGAACCTGGTGGACAAGCACCACCGGGACGATTCCTCCCACGCCATCGCCGATCAGTTGAACAAGGCCCTGGCGGAAGTACGCAAGGCCTATCCCGCCGCCCGGCTGAAACTCTATGAAACGCCCCCTGGACCGCCGGTCCAGGCCCAGATCCTGGCCGAGCTGTACGGTCCCGACTACAACGTGCTGCGCGCCGCCGCCGCCCACGTGGACCAGGCCTTCGAGGGCATCTACGGCATGATCAACGTGGACGACTCGGTCACCGCCAACGCCGACAGCTTCCACGTCCGCGTGGACAGCGAGAAGGCCCTGCTGTCCGGCGTGGCCCCCGGCCAGGTGGCCAAGCTGCTGCGCGACTACGTGTCCGGCTTCGCCATCGGCACCCTGCACGTGGACAACGCCCGGGAACCCATCGACATCAAGGTGCGCCTGCCCCGGGAACTGCGGGCCGGCCCCGAATCCCTGATGAACCTGCGCATCACCAACCCCCACGGCATGCAGGTGCCCCTGTCGGCCATCGCCAGCGTGGAAAAGGTGCGGGAAGCCAAACCCATCTACGCCCGGGACCAGCATCCCATGGTGATGGTGGGCGGCGAACTGCTGCAATCCAGCCCGGTGTTCGCGGTACTGGCCCTGGACCAGATGCTGGACGGCAAGGCTCTGCCCAACGGCGCCACCTTCACCACCGGCAACCTGGGCTTCACCCAGGCCGCCCCCAAGGACGTGGTGGACTACACCCTGCTGTGGGGCGGCGAGATGCGCCTCACCCTGGACGTGTTCCGGGACCTGGGCTCCGCCTTCATCGTCGCCCTCATCCTCATCTACCTGATGCTGGTGGGCTACTACAAGTCCTTCATGCTGCCAGTCATCGTCATGGGCGCCATCCCCCTGACCCTGGTGGGCGTGTTCCCCGGCCACTGGGCCACCAGCCAGGCCTTCACCGCCACCTCCATGATCGGCGTCATCGCCCTGGCCGGCATCGTGGTGCGCAACTCCCTGCTGCTCATCGACTTCATCCTGGACTACCGCAAGCAGGGCTACGACCTGGAAAAAGCCGTCATCGAAGCCGGCGCCGTGCGCTTCCGGCCCATCCTGCTCACCGCCCTGGCCATCATCCTGGGCTCCGCCATCATGATCACCGACCCCGTCTTCGGCGGCCTGGCGGTGAGCCTGATCTTCGGCACCTTCGCCTCCACGGCCCTGACCCTGGTGGTGATTCCGCTGATGTATTTCTTGTGGCAACGGAAGCTGGTAGGGGGGAGTAGGTAGTCGGTAGTTTGTAGTCGGTAGCCTGTAGCTTTTGATTTCCGCGCCTGGGGCGCGCAAAACCAGCGGCCGACTACCGACTACCCGCTACCGACTACCCGCTACCGACTACCGACTCATCAAAAGGATTTTTAAATGACCATCGAACGCATCATCCGCATCATGGCCGGCGTCATGACCCTCTTGTCCCTGGCCCTGGCCCACTTCACCGGCCAGGTGGACATGACCAGCCTGTCCTGGCTCTGGCTCACCGCCTTCATCGGCCTGAACCTGCTGCAATCCGGCTTCACCGGCTTCTGCCCCCCGGAAAAGCTCTTGAAGAAGCTGGGCTTCCAGGAAGGCGGCAGCGCCTGCTCCACCAAGTAACGGTAAACTCGCGGTTTTCCGATTCGCCGCCTCGCCCATGGACTTCGTTACCCAAAACATCTGGCTCATCCTCCTGGCCGCCTTTTCCGGCTTCATGCTCATGGGCGGCTTCAGCCTGCTGGGCCGCCTGTCCGGCGTGAAACAGATCGGTCCCCAGGAAGCGGTTCTGTTGTTCAACCACGACGAGGCCCTGGTGCTGGACGTGCGGGAGCAGTCCGAATGGGCCGACGGCCACATCGGCAAGGCCAAGCACATCCCCCTGGGCCAGTTGAAGAACCGCCTTTCCGATCTGGAGAAGTACAAGGGCAAACCCATCGTCGCCGTGTGCCGCAGCGGCAACCGCTCCGGCAATGCCTGCGGCATCCTGCGCAAGGCCGGCTTCGAGAACCTGCACAACTTGGCCGGCGGCATGCTCGCCTGGGAACAGGCCGGGTTGCCGAAAGAACGCTAGCGATGGTCGGTGGTCGGTAGCGGGTAGCTTTGCTAGCGCGCCAAAGGCGCGGAAACTCAGGCTACCGACTACCAACTACAGACTACCGACTGAAGCCATACGTTCATTTGAGAAAGGACCCCCATGCCTCCCGTGAAAATGTACTGCACCGCCGTCTGCCCCTACTGCGTCATGGCCGAGAAGCTGCTGACCAGGAAGGGCGTGACCAACATCGAGAAGATCCGTGTGGATCTGGAACCGGCCCGGCTCCAGGAGATGATGCAGATCACCGGCCGGCGCACCGTGCCCCAGATCTACATCGGCGAGCGCCACGTGGGCGGTTTCGACGACATCTCCGCTCTGGATGCCGCCGGCGAACTGGACCCCCTGCTGGCCGCCTGAGGAATAACCACCACGCCGGCCCTGGCAGGCAGGGCCCGGCCTGATCCAATTCGCCGGACCGTCATGATGACGGGGCTATAATCCGACGTCTTTATCCTCTCTGCGGAACCGTCATGACCGACCAACAACCCCAACAACAGGCCCTGCCCCTCTTCCAGATCGAGAAGATCTACGTGAAGGATCTCTCCCTGGAAGTGCCCAACGCCCCCGCCATTTTCCTGGAACGGGAAGCGCCCACCATGGAAATGCAGCTCAACACCCAGAGCGCCCCCGTGGACGCCGCCAGCGGCATCTACCAGACCATCCTGACCCTGACCATCACCGCCAAGATTAAGGACAAGACCGCCTTCCTGGTGGAACTGCAACACGGCGGCATCTTCCGCATCCAGAACATCCCACAGGAAGCCCTGGAGCCCGCCCTGGGCATCGGCTGCCCCAACATCATCTTCCCCTACGCCCGGGAAGCGGTGTCCGACGCCGTCCTCAAGGCCGGTTTCCCCCCCCTCATGCTGCAACCGGTGAACTTCGAAGCGATGTACATGCAGCAACAGCAGGCCCGCGGCCAGCAACCCAACTGAGTCTCCGGGCCATCCGCCGCCGCCGATGAGCATCGCCGTCCTGGGCGCCGGGGCTTGGGGCACCGCCCTGGCCATCCGCCTGGCCGCCCGGGAGCCGGTCCGGCTGTGGGCCCGCAACCTGGACCACGCCCGGGCCATGGCCCGGGACCGGGTCAACGAACGCTACCTGCCGGGTTTCGCCCTGCCCGGCAACATCACCGCCACGGCAGACCTGGGCGAAGCCCTGGCCGGCGCAGACCTGCTCATCGCCGCCGTGCCCAGCAACGGTTTCCGTGGCCTGCTCCAGGCCCTGGCCGGCGCCGGTTGCGCCATCCCCCTGGTGTGGCTGTGCAAGGGTCTGGAAACCGGCAGCCACAAGCTGCCCCATGAAGTCCTCGACGAAGTCTGGCCGGGCCACCCCCCTGCCGCCGTCCTGTCCGGCCCCAGCTTCGCCAAGGAAGTGGCCCAGGGCCTGCCCGCCGCCCTCACCGTGGCCAGCAACGACGCCGAATTCGCCCGGCAGACCGCCCGCCGGCTCCACGATCCCAAACTGCGCCTCTATTCCAGCGGCGACGTGGTGGGCGTGGAACTGGGCGGCGCGGTGAAGAACGTCATCGCCATCGCCGCCGGCATCGCCGACGGCCTGGGCTTCGGACTCAACGCCCGGGCCGCCCTCATCACCCGGGGCTTGGCGGAACTCACCCGCCTGGGCCTGCAACGGGGGGGCAAACCCGAGACCTTCATGGGCCTGTCGGGCATGGGGGACCTGATCCTCACCTGCACCGGCGACCTGTCCCGCAACCGGCAACTGGGCCTGCGCCTGGCTGCCGGGGAAAGCCTGGAAGGGGCCCTGCGGGAGCTGGGCCATGTGGCCGAAGGGGCCACCACCGCCATCGAAGTGGCCCGCCTGGCCGGGGAACTGGGCGTGGACATGCCCATCACCGAAGCCGTGGCCCGCATCCTCAAGCAGGAAATGCCCCCCCGGGAAGCCGTGGCGGGCCTGCTGGCCCGGGATTTGAAGGACGAGGGGGCCTGATCCCCGCTGACCGTTCAGCCGTGGCCTGTATCCACTTCCACGCTGACGAACAGACGCTCCTCCAGCACATGGCGCATGGACTTCATGCGTTCAAAACAAGCGGGGCAGACATGCTGGCCATTCTCGGCGATCACCCAACCGGCCTTCACCGCCTCTTCGTCGCTGCCGTCGAACCAGGCCCGGCCGTCGGTGACCCGCCGCCCGCCCCGGGCGTTCCGGCCGGAGGCCCGGCGGAACTCGATGTAGCGGATGGCCAGAGGGTTGCAGATGTCGCAGAAGATGAAACTGCGTCGCGCCATGTCGGGGTCCCGGTTTGAATCTGAGCGAAGCATAGCCGCCTGTCGCCCATGTATCCAGACACGGCTGCCGACACCTTCGTACTCCGCCACGGGGAATGGCGCCGCCGCCTGGTGCATCAGGGCCCCGGCGCCGCCTTCCCCTATGCCTGGCGCCTGCCGGAACTGGCCCGCAACCTGGAGCGTCCCCAGCGCCTGGTGGCTGCCCTGGCCCTGGCCCGCACCCTGTTCGGCCTGGGCCGCTTCGGCGACTGCCATCAGGCCCTGGAAGCCACCCCCACCCAGCCGGGGGATGCCCCCCTCGCCATCCTGCGCCACGCCCACCTGGCCATCCGCTGCCGCCGCGTGACAGGCCAGGCCTGGGCAACACCCCCCGCAGCCGATCCGGACCAGGCGGTCCACCTGGACATCATCCTGGACACCCACTACCTGCTGGACGACGCCCCGGCCCTGGGGGTTCTGGCTCCCCGATGCCGGGCAGCCGCCCTCTCGGCGGGCGATCCGGCCCGGGCCGCCTGGGCCGCTCTGCTCATGGACTGGGCCGGAGCCCGCTGCGGCGAAACTGGCGTACCCGGCGCCGGTCTGCGGGCTCTGGCCGTGCTGGCCCGGCACCACCCCACCCGGGCTGCCCTGGGGGAGGGCATCCACGCCCACGCCGCTTTCCTGCGCGATCCGGCGTCTGCCTTGTCCTGGCTGGACCAGGCCCTGCTGGCCGCCGACCGCCAGGGGCAGCACCAGGATCAGGCCCGGCTGCTATACCTGAAAAGCCTCGCCCTGGCGGCAGACGGCCAACTGGCCGATGCCGACCGCTTCCTCAAACTGGCCCGGGAAACGGCCAAACGCCAGGGGGCTTGGCGATGGCTGGAGGACATGGCAGCATGATGCACTGCACAAATTCCCGATTCCCACCATGGCCGCCCTGCCGGAAACCCTGACCACGCCCCTGGCCACCCTGTTGCGCCGGGCGCCCCTCACCTGCCCGCCGGAGCAACCGGTGCGGGAAGCCCTGGCGGCCATGCGCCAGGAACGGGTGGGTTCCATTCTGGTGGCGGACCCGGAACGGCGCCCCCTGGGCGTGTTCACCCTCAACGACCTGCGCGACCGGGTGGCGGTGGTGCCCTGCGACCTGGAACGGCCCATCAGCGCCGTCATGACCCCCCGGCCCTTCTGCCTGCCCGGCGACGCCACCGCCCTGGAAGCCGCCCTGGCCATGGCCCGGCGCCTCATCCACCACGTGCTGGTCACCGACGGCGAAGGCCGCATCCTGGGGGTGGTGTCGGAAAAGGACCTGTTCGCCCTGCAACGCCTGGGGGTGGGCAACATCGCCGCCGCCCTGGCCGAGGCCCAGGACCTGGCCACCCTGGTGGACGCCGCCGCCGACATCCGCCGCCTGGCCCGCCTGCTCATGGCCCAGGGCCTGGAAGCGGAACAGCTCACCCGGCTCATCTCGGAACTCAACGACCAGTTGAGCCAGCGCATCCTCTATCTGGCCTTCGCCGATGCCGGACTGGAAGACCTGGCCTGGTGCTGGCTGGCCCTGGGTTCGGAAGGCCGCCTGGAACAGACCCTGCTCACCGACCAGGACAACGGCCTCATCTTCGCCGTGCCGGAAGGGGAAACGCCCGAATCGGTGCGCCAGCGCCTGCTGCCCGTCGCGCAACGGATCAACCAGGACCTGGCCGCCTGCGGCTTCACCCTGTGCAAGGGCGAGATCATGGCCGGCAACCCCAAGTGGTGCCTGTCCGCCGACGAATGGCGGGACACCTTCTCGGAATGGCTGTTCCGGGGCGACGCCCCGGTGCTGCTCAATGCCAGCATCTTCTTCGACTTCCGCCCCCTGGCCGGCGACGCCACCCTGGCCGGCAACCTGCGCGCATGGCTGAACGAAAAACTGAAGGGCAACCGCCGCTTCCTCAAGCTCATGACCCTCAACGCCCTGGGCAACCGCCCGCCCCTGGGCCTGGTGCGGGACTTCGTCACCGACGGCGAGGGCAATGAGTCCGGCACCATCGACCTGAAGCTGCACGGCACCACCCTGTTCGTGGACGCCGCGCGCATCTTCGCCCTGGCCTCGGGCAGCACGGAAACCGGCAGCGTGGCCCGGCTGCGTTCCGCCGCCGCCGCCTGGAAACTCGACGATGGGGAAGTGAACGGCTGGATTGAGGCCTTCCACCACGTCCAGCAACTCCGTCTGCGCCTGCACCAGCAGCGGCTGGAACACGAGCAGCCCCTGAGCAACCGGGTGGCCCCCGACAGCCTCTCGACCCTGGATCGCAGCTTCCTCAAGGAAGCCCTGCGCCAGGCGAAGAAACTCCAGGGGCGGCTGGAGGATTTCTTCCAGTTCTGAGGGGGCTCGTCCCTGAATTGGGCGGGATTTTTTGCGGCTGGCGGGGAGCGCGCAGGTCTTGAAATCCCCCCTGGCCCGCCTTTTTCAAAGGGGGGATGCCCCTGCTCCCTCCACAACAGCCCCCCCCTCCCCTGCCAAGGAGGATGCCCGTAAGACCCGCTCCCCCCTTTCGTAAAGGGGGGCTGGGGGGATTCAGCAACCGTTCCCGCCCCCCTTGCCCCCTGTTCAGTCCTTCTCCCGATACGGAAAGCGCGTATGGCCAAAGCGCACCACCAGCACCGCCAGGGTCAGCAACAGGATCGACGACGCCACCCCCAGCATGTGCCACTGGTCCAGGTTCTTCATGTCCAGGACCAGGTAGCGGGCCAGGGCCACGATGGCGATGTAGATGGGGAATTGCACCGGCAGCTTCCCGGATTCGAAATACACCCCCACCATGGCCAGGATCTCCAGGTAGAGGAACAGCAGCAGCAGGTCCGCCAGGGTGACCGCCTGGGCATCCATCATCACGTTCACCTCGCCGATGCCCGCGATGATGGTGGCGATGGTGATGATGGTGAGGCCCACGAATTCCGTGAAACCCAGCACGGTCTGGGCGTGATGGGTGAATCTGTTCTGGCGCATGCCGGGTCTCCTCGCTTACGGGGCGGAATCCTACTCCAATACCGGAAAGTCGTCGGCCCACGCGAGCCCCGACCCACTGGGCAAGCGCCCCTTTCAGTCATATAGTCAAAACAACGAACGGCGGCAGAAGAACCTCAGAAGATGCAGCCCCGCGCCCTTCATTCCCTGTTCCTGGGCGTCGCCCTGGCCCTGGTCCTCACCTTTCCGGTCCACGCCCTGGAATTGGTGGTCCATCCCGGCGTGGCGGAAAAAACCCTGGAACGCAAACAGGCCCGCTCCCTGTTCAGCGGCCGGGTCAACCGCTGGACCGATGGCAGCCCGGTACGGGTCTTTGTTCTGCCCGATGATCAGGAACTCCACCAGGAACTGGCCAAGCAAGTGCTGGACATCTACCCCTACCAATTGCGTGCGGCCTGGGAGCGCATGCGTTACACCGGCATGGGCCAACCGCCCATCACCGTGGCCTCGGAAGAGGAAATGCGGCGGCGGGTGGCCGAAACGCCCGGCGCCATCGGCTACGTCGGCAAGGTACAGAACCATGACAAGATCCGCGCCCTCCCGCTGCGTTGACACCGCCCTGCTGCTGGGGCTGCTGGCCATCCAGCCGGCCGGTGCCGACCCCATCGACTGGCGTTTCCAGGGCTACGCCAGCCAACGCCTCACCGCCAGCAGTGGTGACAACCACTTCTTCGGCGACACCGCCGGCCGATTCTCTGCCGACTACCGGGAAGTAGCCGCCGGCCTCTCCTGGCGCCCCGACCCCCGCTGGTTGTTGTCCGGCCAGGCCGTCCACCGCCAGGGTGGGAACTCCGTCGAGGACGACCTGGAAACGGACTATCTGTTCGCCGCCTGGTCCCCCCTCGATGTGGCCGACGGCAGCCTCACGCTGCGGGCCGGCAAGATCAAGGTGCCCTATGGCCTGTTCAACGAAGGCCGCGACACCCCCATGACCCGCCCCGGCATCCTGCCCCCCCAGTCCATCTACCTGGATGCCCTGCGCGGCTTCAACCAGTCTGCCTACGGCCTGCACCTGGGCGCCGCCTGGGACTGGGACGCCGCCACCGTCAGCCTGAGCCTTTCCCAGATCAAACCCAACCTGGGCGGCACCAACGCCTTCCTGAGCTTCGTGGGCGACAACGTCCTGTTCCGCGGCCGTCTGGAAAGCAACAACCAGGACGCCTTCGCCGCCCGCCTGGCCTACGAGCACGATGGCGGCCGGATCAAGGCCATGCTCAGCCACGCCTCGGGCCACGCCCGGTACGTCCCCGGAGTGGGAGACCTATGGTCCGGAGGACACCTGGACCCCGCCTTCACCACCCTCTCCCTGCAATGGAACAGCGAGCGACTTTCCCTCTCCTGGGAACACTCCCGCAACCTCTTCCGCAACCACTACGACAGTCTGTTCCTCCCGGCCCTGGACGTGAAAAGCGTGGGCAGCTCCCAATACCTCCAGGCGGAATGGCGCTTCAACAGCCGCTGGACCGGCTTCCTGCGCTACGACACCTTGTTCATGGACGACGACGACAAGGACGGCACCGCCTTCGCCGCCGCCAACCCCGGCCGGGTGGCCTGGGAACGCTACGCCAAGGACTGGACCCTGGGCCTGCGCTACCGTCTGGACGACCATTGGCAACTGGTCGGCGAATACCACCGGGTGGACGGCATCGGCTGGCTCCCCCCCGCCGACAACCTGAGCGGGGGCATCTGGAACCCGGCCGCCACCGACCGCCGCTGGAACCTCATCCTGTTCCAGGCCACCTACCAGTTCTGACCCCCCACGGACTGTCGTCTTCGCCACAATCCGCCCCCGGATGTGGCACGCCCCGCGCCGGCCATGACCGGCCCTCCGCCCGGCAGGCCCCATCCGGCGCGGCCTCGGCATGTCCGAGTGAATTGGTACGGGATTTGCAAAACCCCTGCAACACCATTTCCCAGCCCAGCACGCCCCGCCATGTCCGCCGTCGCCACCGACCCCAGCCTTGCCGACCTGAAGGCCCGCATCGCCCAGACCTGGGCCCGGCGGGAAAACCTGAAGGCCCAGTTGGCCGCCGGCCAACTGGCCCCCCACACCGGCCTGCGCCAACTGGAAACCCTGGACCGGGACCTTTCCGACCTGGACAGCCGCTACAAGGCCCTCTGGGACGCCACCCGGTCCACCGCCAAGGAAACCCCATGAACTACCAGGACCTGCCCCCCGCCCAACTCGCCGCCCTGCGCGAAGCCGAGCCCGACCTCCTCCTCCTGGACACCCGGGACGCCGCCACCCGCGCCCGGGGCCAACTGGAGGGCGCCGAAGCCCCCAGCGACGCCCTCATCACCCAACTCCTGCGCACCCGCCAGCGGCAACGGCCCATCGTCGTCTACTGCTACCGGGGCAACAGCAGCAAGGACTTCTGCCAACTCCTCGCCGGCCTGGGCTTCACCCGCCTCTACAACCTGGTAGGCGGCTGGCAGGGCTGGGAAGCCCACCTGGCCGGCCAGGCCCCGTCCCCCACCGCCCCCAGTCCCGCCCTGGCCCAATGGATGATCGACCAGGGCTTCCCCCCCGCCGCCATCCACGCCCGCCAGGACTCCGGCATGAACCCCCTCATGCTGGCCGCCCTGCAGGGCCGGCGCCCCCTGGTGGAAGAACTCCTCGCCCTGGGCGCCGACCCCAACCACGTCAACGACGACCTCCACCACGCCCTCTGGTTCGCCTGCGTCCACGGCGACCCGGACCTGGTCAGCCTGCTCATCCGCGCCGGCGGCAAGGTGAACAACCAGAACGTCAACGGCGCCACCTGCGCCATCTACGCCGCCTCCACCGGCAAGCTGGAAGTTCTGCAACGCCTGGTGGCCGCCGGCGCCAACCTGGACCTGGAAACCAGCGGCGGCTACAACGCCCTGGAAAGCGCTTCCACCCTGCCGGTGTTGAGATATTTGCGCGGGATCACGACCGAGCGTCCCGTGCGGTCTGTTGCCTGACCCGGCGAAGCCCCTCCCCACCGAGGCCCGGCGGTCGGCTCGAAAAGCAGCCGGCGTCGCGGAAAGCTTGATGCCCGGGCATGCAGCCGTTGGAGCCTGGTGGCGCAGCGGGGCTTTGCACCGGGCGCCAGGCGTCAGCGCCATGCATAGGTGCGGGCGCCCGATAGCGGCATCCCTGGCGAGCGGCGGTTCCCCCGCCGCCCTGAAAACCTGGATGCGCAAGATCGCCCGCCTCGACCCCTTCCTGGTGGATTGCGCCCGCATCGTCCTGCGCGAACTGACCCGGGCCGCGACCACCCCGCCCGCCACCCCATGAACCCCGCCAAGGCCCCCGGACCATGAAAACCCTCCTGTTCCTCGCCGCCATCGCCGCCATGATCTGAACGGTCCTGGCCACCCTCTCCGCCATCGTCTTCTGCCTGGGCATGGGCGCCAACGCCAAGCCCCCGGAAATCCGCGCCCTCAAGCTGTGGATGCTGGGTTTCAGCGTGCTGGGCATCGCCAGTATTGGAGTGGGGATCTACCTGCTACCTGCTGGCCAGGTAGCGTGGGCGGCGGGCGTCAGCTTCGCGCCCACGATGGTGATCGGGGTGGTGTTTGTGGTGGCGATGCTCAGGTGATGAAAGGCTTGAGAGGGAGCGACTCCAGCGGGCAAGGGATGGGTGACTTTCCGGGGCGGAACGGGGATAAGGCCGGACTAAGCGTCTGAATGCGCAGGCTCTGCGCAACGGGATTTCGTGGTCTGGCCCGATTGATTACCTGGCCGCGAACGGTAACTGCCTTGCGCCATCCGGATATCCGAAGGGCTAGCTGCGGGCAGGGGTTAGCAGCTGTTTGGCTGTTTTGACCACCCAATACAGCGAAACAACCAAGGGCGCATATACAAAATACACCACGGCATAATGATAAATAATTCCGCTGCCTGTTCTAATTGGAATGAACGGGTCTATTGGGTGCAACCTTGGCATAATAAAGGCGTAAGCGCATAGGCCCGCAATCAACAGCCACATGGTTTTCCCGTCAAAAATCTCGCGCAAACCCCTGATAACGCCCCAAAAGCCCAACAAGCCAAGGAATATGACCACAACAGGATCGATCAGCCACACCAAGTAAATGGGCGTTTCCACACCTTGACTGAAAAGTTGAATAGCCAGCAACGGAAAACCAAGAGCCGTCACGGCAAGAATCATAGCGCAAACGGCAGGAACAGGCAGAACTGTAATTATCAAAAGGGTTCTGCGTATTTTCCTGGCGCCCATGGTTTGCGAACGTTCGCCATCACCGGCGCGCAAACGCGGAGCGCAGCGGAGCTTTTGCGCGTCCGAGTGGATGGCGTTGTTAGCCTTCTGCTCTGAGTACTTGCTCATAAATCGACTGTCGCTTTAAGCGATCTTCGCTTACTTCGCCTAGATCACGATATGTTTCGCAGCATGCAAGAACTAACGCCTTAAACTCTCTTGGCTTTTCAATCACCATATCTATGATTTTTTGTGACCACTGCTCAATCTTCCTGTTTCGTAACGCCGGGCGGGGAGAGCCGGCAATTCTATGTGACAGCAGCGACATAATATGCCATTTAAATCTTCGCGCCTCTGGCGGAATCTGTTTATTACTGAACAGCATCGCCATTCTGTAGTACACCAAACAGCTTGTATAATAAATAATTTCTCGATTGTCTTCGCTAAATGCGGTGCTAGATATGCTTCTGTCAGAAAATATTTTTCGCGGAAAACGGTATGAAAGATCGGGCCGATCAAGGTACACGGCAGAAACGCAGCGTGCGAGAATTTTTAGATCGAATACCTTTACACCAGGAACGCCTTGGCCCACGTATTGCCTATCTCTACGTTCGAAATAGAGACGGTTTTCATCCTCGGTGAAAGAATTGAAATACGTTTCAATCCTGCGCGCGACAGGTTGTAGAGAAAGAAATTGGTCGTCATCAATCTTTGTTTGACTATTGGTTGCGCGCACTAAGTCCGTGAAAACGTCTTCGCTATCAGTCTCAATAACCTTTAAAGAAACCATCATGTCATCACTTAGGTTATCCTTATTAATCCACAGAACATTCGATGTTTGACAACCGTTAACGATTTGAAAATCAACGAATGTAATGCTCAACCCTTGAACCCTGACATCCGGACTAACAATCGTGATTCCATTATTTAAAACAGGGAAACGCGAATGCGATTCATCACTTCTAATTGTTTCCCCAATTGCGCTATTGACAGGGTTGTCTGGCCCAAGAAATGCTCTTACGTTTTCTTCGAATACGTGCATTCGAAGCCGCCCCGTATCATCGGAGAGCATATTGTCTACAAACTTCTTCGCTGGCACCACCGCAAGATACGCTTCCTCAACACCTGCTATGTTTGGCAATGCGGCTACCGAAAATGCATCCACTCTTGCTTCAATAGGCGCAGCCGTCATTTGAAACGCGCGCCCGATACCCTCTCTATCAAGAATTTCGTAATCAACCGAAGAAAAGTATCCCTCGTCAACAAGTCTGGCTATTAGCTCAGTCTTTGCCAGCTCGACTTCCTCTGGCGCTAGATATCTTCCGGTGTAGGAAAACCGAATAACAAGACCCAATTTTCCGTCGCGAATAGACCCGGCCTTATCTACCGCAGCCATGTAGACATCCTTGGCATTAGCTTCAATCGCGTCCTTTGGCGTATCTCTGAAGTTGTGGCAAAATCTTTCTATTGCGGCATGGAACTTCAAAATTTCGCCCAAATCGATATTTTCGGAAGTCTTTGCTTGGACAAGAATTACCTTCGCGTCATGATTTCGTCTTCCATCAGCTAGTATCTCTTCGCAGTCTTCACGGGAAAGCATAACTTCTTGATCGATTATTACTGCAACGCCGTCTAGCCCGTCATCTCCGGTAGTTGTTGTTATATCAGCCAAATCATAGCTTTCGACGACCTCCGGGGTCACTACACAATGATTTACTAGGCGCTCAAATTGATCAGCCTCGTCCATTTCTTGGAGTTGGTAGCTATCTACAAAATCGCGTAGTAACGCAGCGACGATTCTATGCACAATTTTTCTCCGAATAACTCTTGCTGAGGCTATTTAGGGATAGGGAGAAGCCTCACGGCTCCCCCCTCCCACACCACCGGACGTACGGATC
>DYIY01000025.1 GCA_020723405.1 Thiobacillus denitrificans
ATTTTGATTTGGAGGATGAATATGAAAATGAATGCGATGCTGACCCCTTTGATTATGGAATCGCATGGGCGGGCCGCGCTCCAAGTGGAATAGCAACTTCGTGACGCCTGCCCGCCACTACTACCACGATCCCTTCCGTTACCCACATGGTTGGCGTGATCTTGGCTCGAAATGGCCGACCTGGATGCAGCAGCTTGACCGGATTCCGAACGTCTACAAAGGTGGCGCCGCTGGTGGTGCCGCCGGTACGGCAAGCATTGGCATGAACGGCTGCGGGTGCCCACAATGACCGAATCAATCCTCAACCGAATGGCGCAGCTCTGGAATCGGTTATTTGCGAGCAAGGAGCTGCTGCCCTACGAGCGTTTGGTATTGGATGCATGGAGAGCGTCGATCTCGGGGGACAGTAGACAGGTACTCGACGCGCAGCTCGATGCTGCCCAGCTCGTACAACATCAAGCTGCTGGTGCAAAGGTCTGCTTCTATTACCGTGAGGGCCAGGCCATGCCACTGTTCCGGGCCACTGAGCCTGACTTGCATGCAGCAACGGTCTTGTTGCGGTCTCCTGACGGATTGGAAACGCTGCGAGCGAAAATATTTCTTCACAAAGGTTGCTTCTTCTCGATTGAGTTTCCAAAGCGGCCGGAGCGCTACATGCAGCAGCACCATATGCAGGCGCAGGCGTTACAAGTTGCAGGCGTTGAGACCCACGTGACACTCGTTTAAAACAAACAAACCCCGGCCGCGCCGCCTGTTCTGGCGGCGCGGCCGGGGTTTCTCTTCGCTGGCTGGATGGCGGCTTACCTGGCCATCTCGATGAGCTCGATATCCTTGCGCAGCAGATCGTTGACCAGGGCCGAGAGGTCCACGCCCTTGGCGCTGGCCAGGGTAACCAGGCGGTCCTGCACCTCATGTTCCAGATACACCGGCAGATTGAGCCGCATGCCGGGCTTGAAGAACTTGCCGCGCACCCCTTTGGAGAAATCGATTTCGTCGGGCATGTCATCGTCGTGGGTCGTGTTCATGGTCATCACCTATCGGGGTTCGTTCTCATACTGTCTACGCTCGTTGCGGGTTGCCTCCCGCGCCGAGATCAGGCGCACGCGGGCGCTATTGGGGCCGGTGGATTGGTAAGTGTGGGCCACCGCCAGCACCTTGCCTTCGTTTGACATTCCCAGGGTAAACCAACGTTCCTCGTCCTGACTGTGGCCCGCATCGAACACCGTCAACGCCAGCGGGTCCAAAAGTACGCTGGCTGCCTGGGCAAAGGCCACGCCATGCTTGGACAGATTGGAAGCCGCCTTGGCCGGGTCCCATGCGATATCCAGCTCCGGGCCGGTCATGCCCGCGCTCGCTCGCGGGCGGGCTTCTTCGCCTTAGCCGCCTCGGGTGGGGCTGCGGGCGCCTGCTGAGCCTGGAACAAGCGCTTGGCCTGATGCTTCAGGGTCATCCCGTCGATCAAGGCGCGCACCACCTGCTTCTCCTCATCGTCGAACTGGCTGACTGCCTCGAACTGAAGGCGTAGGTCCTGGTCGGGTCCGCGTTCGGACTCATCGAACAGCAGCGAATCGGTGGTGACGTGCAAGGCCGTGGCCAGCTTCTTCAGCCCCTCCAGGGAAGGTTGCGTGGCGCCGGCCTCATAGCGCTTGATCTGATTCACATGCACCCCCACGGCATCCGCCATGGCCTGCTGGGACAGGCCGCGCGTCTTGCGTAGGGCAATTAAACGAGCACCCAAGTCCATCGTCCAGAACCAAGTTGTTATGTTGGGCATGAGGTTCTCTCGATTATTAGTCTTCCAACGGGTGGGCTTCATGCTACCTGTTTTTCCATCTGTTGAGCATTCAGCCAGTCCTGCAAGAACTGAGCTGGCGCCTTGTAACCGAGTGTCGAATGCAACCGCTTTCGGTTGTAGAACGTCTCGATGTACTCGAATGCCTGGGCCTTCATTTCGGCGTGTGTCTCGAAGCGTTCGCCATGCACCCGCTCGTTCTTGAAGCTGTTGAACCAACTCTCCGTCGGGGCGTTGTCCCAGCAGTTCCCTTTCCTGCTCATCGAGCAGACCATGCCGAACTCCTTGAGCTTGGCTCGGAAGGCCTGGCTGGCGTACTGGCTGCCCCGGTCCGAATGGTGCATCAGGCCTGGCGCCGGTCGTCGACGGAACCACGCCATGGTCAGCGCATCGGTCACAATGTCCGCCGTCATGCGCGGCTTCAGCGACCAGCCCACCACTTCGCGGTTGAACAGGTCCAGCACGATGGCCAGGTACAGCCAACCCTCGTCCGTCCACAGGTAGGTGATGTCCGACGTCCACGCCTGATTCGGCGCTGCGGGTGTGAAGTTCCGGGCCAGTTCGTTTTCGGCCACCGGCATGGTGTGCTTGGAGTCCGTCGTGATCTTGTAGCGCCGCTTGTGGCGGGCGCGAATGCCATTCTCCCGCATCAGCCGCTCCACCCGTTCCTTGCCGGCCGAGAAGCCTCGTCGGCGCAGTTCCTCGGCCATCCGTGGGCTGCCATAGGCCCCTTTGAACTCGGCGTGAACAGACTGGATCAGCGTCAGCATCTGGGCATCGCTCAGCCGCTTCCGATCTACATTGCCGCCACGCTTCCAGGCTCTGAAGCCGCTGACGCTGACACTCAGGCTCTCGCACAATTCAGCCAAGCCGAACTCGTCGCGATGTTTGTCGATCCAGGCATACTTCACAGCACATCCCGCGCGAAGTATGCCGTCGCTTTTTTTAGGATTTCGTTCTCCCGCTTGAGCCGGATGTTCTCGGCTCTCAGCCGTGAAAGCTCCATCTCTTCGGGCGTGACCTTCTTGACGCCCACACCATTGAGCTTGCCGGCGTCGAACGCCTTCACCCAGTTGCGCAAGGTCTGTTCGATCAGGCCCAGTTCCTTGGCAACGGCCCCGGCTGTCTGGCCATCCTTGACCCGCTTGACCGCCAGTTCCTTGAACTCCACCGTGTATTCTTGCTTCGGGATTTTCATCGTCTTTCCTTCCATTGTGACGTCCTGCTTAGGTCACCCTTGGAAGACGAAATTCCGGGGGAAGCTCAGACTTCAACCCGCTAGATTTGCTGCTGTTACTGCGTACGGTCAGCTTCGAATTGTTCAAGCCCAAAACGACCGTGAAGCGGATCCCCTTGGCGCCTCCCGTCAAGGGTCCCGGATCAGCCGCTGGTATTTTCCCCGTCGCCGGGTTTCCCGGCAGGCCTGGTCATCCTGTCCGGCCGGGCAGGTGGCCAGGGCCCTCTCCCAGGAGCCGTAGGTGGGGTTGGGCAGGAGGAACCATTGGCTGCCCAGGCGGGTGGCCCAGGCGGGCGGTGGCTCCGCGCCCACCGGGTGGCCGGTTGGCGTTCCGGCCCGCAATTCGGCCAGGGCGGCGCGGGGCAGGAAGTCGCCCAGGTCGTCGCCGAACAGCATGACGATGCGCTGTGTGCTCGCCAGGAAACGCCGGCGGGGCGATTTGTCGCCGCTTTCCCAGCCCGCCTGGTCATTGCGCAGCAGGAAGGCGCGCGGATCGTCGGCGAAGGGCAATCCCAGGCGTATGGCCTGTGCCTGGGTGGCCTGGCGCTGGGGGCAGTCGGGGTGGGGATAGAGGGCCGGCCGGCCGGCGTCCGGGCAGGCGCGGTTGGTCACGTAGTAGATGCGCAGGCCCTGTTTCCGGGCGGCCTCGAGGAAGTCCCGGGCTCCGGCCAGGGCCAGGGGCGGGGCGGCGGTGACCCAGGCCTGCCAGGCCCCTTCGTCGTGGGCCTGGCCGGTGGCGACCAGGGCGGCGCCGTAGCGGGTGGTGTCCAGCACCGTCTCGTCCAGGTCCAGGACGATGGCCGGCGGGGCGTCGGGCGGGGGTGTCGGCAGTTCCGGGTCCAGCAGGGCGGAGGGCAGGTCCCGGGCGCCGGCCAGGGCCCGGGTGGCCACGGCATAGACCTGGGCGGTGGCCAGGGCGTACTCGTGGGCGGTCTGCATCCACAGCACGGCATGGAGATTCTCCCGGCCTTCCAGGGGCGGCCCTTCCCCTGCCAGGGCTGGCCAGGTCCAGGCCAGCCAGATGGCCAGCAGGCCCAGGGGGCGGGCCGCCTTCATGATGCCAGTTCCGTGAAACGGAAAGTCCGCCCGTCGAACAGGCCCCGGTCGCTGAGCTTCAGTTCCGGAATCACCAGCAGGGCCATGAAGGACAGGGTCATGAAGGGGGAGGCCAGGGGTGAGCCCAGGTTCCGGGCCAGGGCGGTGAGTTCGGCGTAACGGGCGGCCACCCGCTCGCCCGGCTGGTCGCTCATGAGCCCGGCCACGGGCAGGGGCAGGAGTTCCAGCCTTTCCCCGTCGGCCACGGCGATGCCGCCCCGCTGCGCCACCACGGCGTTCACGGCCTGGCAGAGGGACGCGGCATCGACGCCCACCGCCACCACGTTGTGGGAATCGTGGGCCACGCTGGAGGCCAGGGCGCCCCGGGCCAGGCCGAAGCCGCGCACGAAGGCCACGGCCGGCGGCACGGCCTGATAGCGGTTGAGCACCAGCAGGTAGAGGATGTCCCGGCCGGGGTCCGCCAGCAGGTGTTCCGCCGCCGTCCTGGGGGAGACGAAGGTCTCCCGGGTGAACAGGCTGCCGTCCCGGGCCTCGATGACCCGGATGGACGCGGCGCCGGCCGGCACCGCCAGGTCGCCGGGGGCGATGGGCCGGGCCTGGAAGCGGTTGGCCGGCGCCACCGCCACGGCCGGGCAGAGGCTGAGCCCGGCGGCGGCCACCAGCCGCCCCCCCACCCAGGTGCGCAGGGGCCGGAAGTCGCGCAGGTCGGCCACTTCCACGGCGTCCATGGACTCGCCCACGCCCAGCAGCCCCAGGGGCAGGCGGTAATGGCGCACCGGGTTCAGGCAGGCGCAGCCCAGCACGGCCAGCGGGTCGTGGCCCGCCGCCACGGCCCGGGCGGCCAGCCGGTCGATATGGCCGGCCAGCAGGTCGTCGGGATGCTTGTCGTCGCTGCAGAACATCACCTGGCCGGGGTGGCTGGCGATGAGGGGGTGCAGGGTGTCGAAATCCCGGGCCGCCGAGCCTTCCCGGATGAGGATGTGCATGCCGGCGGCCAGTTTGTCCCGGGCCTCCTCCAGGCTGGTGCACTCGTGATCGGTGCTGATGCCCGCCTGGACGTAGCGGCGGGCGTCGGCGCCCCTGAGGCCCGGCGCGTGGCCGTCCACCGGCAGGCCCCGGGCCCGGGCCAGGCCGATGCGGGCCATGACCTCGCCGTCGCCGGCCAGCACCCCGGGGAAATTCATCATCTCCGAGAGATAGCCCAGGCCGTCCTCCCGGAACAGGGTCTCCAGTTCCGCCAGGCCCAGGCGGGCGCCGGCCGTTTCGAAGGGGGTGGCCGGCACGCAGGAAGGGGCGCCGAAATGGAAGCGGATGGCGGCCCGGCGGGCGTTGTCCAGCATGTAGCGCACGCCGTCCAGGCCCAGCACGTTGGCGATCTCGTGGGGATCGGACACGCAGGCCACGGTGCCGTGGCGGCTGGCCAGCCGGGCGAATTCCGTGGGCACCAGCATGGCGCTTTCCACATGCACGTGGGCATCCACGAAGCCCGGGATCAGGTAGGTCAGGCCGGGGTCCTCGGGTCCCAGTTCCACCACTTCGCTGATCAGTCCGCCCGTCCAGGCCAGGCGGGCGGTGAAGAGGCGGCGGGCGCGCAGGTCCACCAGGTTGGCGGTGAAATCACCGGTGAGGGGGTCGGGGGCCATGATGGGCGGCGGCGGGGCAAATGATCTTCATGGTAGATCACCGGGGAGCGGCCATGCGCTGGCCTCCCCGGCCCGCCCGTTCAGCCTGCGGCCAGCCACTCGATCAGGTGATGGCGTCCCGGCGCCAGTTGCCAGACGGCCAGCCGGCGGGGGGCATCGGGCAGCAGGCCGGCACAGCCGCTGTCGTGGATGGCCAGTGGGTGGTCCGGCCCCCGGCCCTGCCAGAAGCGGGCCAGACTGGCTTCCAGGTCTTCGCCCCGGGGCAGGTCCACCGGGTCATGGCGGGTGGGGGCCTGGTCGGTGGCCGCCAGGTCGTGCCAACTGGCCCAGTGTCGTCCCGCCAGGTCGGCGGGCAGGCGTCGCAGCCAGGCCGGCCGGTCGAAGCCGTCGGGGGCGCCCGTCAGGTCCTGGCCCAGCAGGTTGCAGAACAGGAAGGCGGCGTCGGGCCAGGCCCGGGCCAGGCGGGCGAACCCGTCGGCCCGGGCCAGGCCCGGGTCCCCTGCGAAGGCGAAGGCCCGGCCGGGAAAGCGCCGCACCAGGAGGCGCCGGGCCAGGGGGTCCGGTTCGACGACGGTGAGGCGGTCAAAGCGCTCCAGGAAGGGCCGGCTCAGGGCATAGCCCCCGCTGGGCCCCAGGAGGAGGAGATGGGACGCGGGAGGCCGCCAGTCGGTGAGCCAGCGGCGCACCTGGTCGTGGAAAGGGGCCCACAGGCGGTTGCCCCAGCGCCAGGCCCGGGCGTGGTAGACGAGGCCGCCGCTGGGGTGGAACAGGGGCATGGCGGCCGTCGCTCAGGCGCGACGCTTGCCGGGGCGCCTGGTCGGCCGCTCTGCCTCTCCCCCGGCCCCATCCCCGGCCCCGCTCCCGGCGGGAGCGGGGGGGCTGAAGACCCGTTTGGCCACGTCCCGGTAGTGGCTCACGAAGTTCACTTCCAGGCCGGCCTTCACGAAGTCGGGCAGGCGGTCGAAGTCGGGCTGGTTGGCCTGGGGCAGGATCAGTTCGTGGATGCCCACCCGCTTGGCGGCGATGACCTTTTCGCGGATGCCGCCCACGGGCAGCACCTGGCCGGTGAGGGTCAGCTCGCCGGTCATGGCCAGGGGCCGGTCGATCTTCTCGCCCCGGGCCAGGGACAGCAGGGCCGTGGCCATGGTGATGCCGGCGGACGGGCCGTCCTTGGGGGTGGCGCCTTCGGGGACGTGCAGGTGGACGAAGGCTTCGTCGAAGAACTTCACGTCGGCCTTGTAGGGTTTCAGGTGGCTGGAGATGTAGCTGTAGGCGATCTCGGCGGATTCGCGCATCACTTCCCCCAGCTTGCCGGTGAGCTTGAAGCCCCGGTTCAGGGTGTGCACCTTGGTGGCCTCGATGGTGAGGGTGGCGCCCCCCAGGGCGGTCCAGGCCAGGCCGGTCACCACGCCGATGCCGGTCATGGGTTTCTCCGGCTGGTAGGGCGGGTCGGTGAGGAAGGTTTCCAGGTTGTTGCCGTTCACCTGGAGCCGCTCCGCCTCCTTGCGCACGATCTTCACCACCGACTTGCGGATGATCTTGCCCAGGTTCATCTCCAGCTGGCGCACCCCGGCTTCCCGGGCATAGCCCTCGATGACCTTGCGGATGGCCGCTTCGGAGATGCTCACCTGGCCCCGCTTCAGGCCGGATTTCTTCAGTTGCTTGGGCCACAGGTGGTGGCGGGCGATGGCCACCTTCTCCTCCAGCAGGTAGCCGGACAGGCGGATCACCTCCATGCGGTCCAGCAGGGGCGCGGGGATGGTGTCCAGCTGGTTGGCGGTGCAGATGAACAGGGTCTTGGACAGGTCGAAGCGCACGTCCAGGTAGTGGTCCAGGAATTCGCTGTTCTGCTCCGGGTCCAGCACTTCCAGCAGGGCCGAGGCCGGGTCTCCCTGGTAGGAGGCGCCGATCTTGTCCACCTCGTCCAGCATGATGACCGGGTTCTGGGATTCCACTTCCTTGATGGCCTGGATGAACCTGCCCGGCAGGGCGCCGATGTAGGTGCGCCGGTGGCCCTTGATCTCGGCCTCGTCGCGCATGCCGCCCACGGAGAAGCGGTAGAACTTGCGCCCCAGGGCCCGGGCCACGGACTTGCCGATGGAAGTCTTGCCCACCCCGGGCGGGCCCACCAGCAGCAGGATGGAGCCGGCCACCTCGCCCTTCATGGCGCCCACGGCCAGGAACTCGACGATGCGTTCCTTCACGTCGTCCAGGCCGTCGTGGTCCTGATCCAGGATCTTGCGCGCCCGGGCCAGATCCAGCTTGTCCTTGCTGAACTTGCCCCAGGGCAGGCTGGTGAGCCAGTCCAGGTAGTTGCGGGTGACGGTGTATTCCGGCGAGCCGTGTTCCAGGCCAGAGAGCTTGGTCATCTCCTCGCCGATCTTCTTCTCGGCGTGGGGCGGCAGCTTGAGCTTCCTCACCCGCCCCTGGTAGAGCTCCAGGTCGGCGGTGCGGTCGTCCTTGGCGATGCCCAGTTCCTTCTGGATGGCCTTGAGCTGTTCGCGCAGGAAGAATTCCCGCTGCTGCTGGGTCATCTTCTCTTCCACCTTCTCCCGGATCTGGGTTTGCAGCTTGGCCACCTCCAGTTCCTTCTTGATGAGCAGCAGCACCTTCTGCATGCGCTTTCTCAGGTTCTGGGCCTCCAGCACTTCCTGGAGCTTTTCCTTGGGGGCGGTGGTGAGGCTGGCGGCGAAATCGGTGAGCAGGGCCGGCTCGTTGGGCGAAAAGCGGTTGAGGAAGAACTTCAGTTCCTCGGAATACAGGGGGTTGAGGGGCAGCAACTCCTTGATGGCGTTGATGATGGCCAGGGCGTAGGCCTTGATCTCCTCGCCGCTGGTGGCCTGGCGGGTTTCCGCCGGATACTCCACCCGGGCGTAATAGGGGGCCTTGCCGGAAATCCACTCGGCCACCCGGAAGCGGGTGATGCCCTCGGCGATGAACTGGATCTTGCCGTCGGAGCGCATGGGGTGGTGCATGCGCACCAGGGTGCCCACGTGGTAGAAGTCCTCGGGCCGGGCATCATCGGAATTGTCGCCGTGAACGCACACCAGGCCCACCAGATGGTGGCCCGTGTCGCCGATGCGCTTCACCGATTCCATCCAGGGCCCCTCATTCATGATCAGGGGCAGGGTCTGGGCCGGAAAGAAGGGCTTTTCGGTCAGGGGCAGCAGATGGATGGCCGCCGGCAGGGTCTGGGCCGGCAGGTTGGCCAAGGCCGGACCGCCGTCGCGGCCGCCCGCCTCGTCGGGTTTGACGATTTCGCCTTCGATGGGGGTTTGCTCTTCACTCATGGCGCTGTGCTGTGGGATTCCATGGAAGTGAGTCGGGGCGAAGCGGAAGGTTTCAAGATCTTACCCGGCCATGACCACCCGAAGATCGTCGATCTCGATCCACACCAGGGTGGGCCCCGGCAGCACCAGCCGGCTGCCCAGGCGGGGAACGACCCGGCGCCGGGTATAGAAGCGCAGGCCCTCTACCGCCTCGGCCCCCTGGCAGGAGTTGGCCGCTGCCGCCCAGGCGCCGATCACGTCGGCCACGTAGTCGTGGCAGAGCAGGTGGCCGGCGCTGTCCACGTGGAAGGACTGGTGGGACGAGTGGGTGGGAAAGTCCCCGGCGAAAACCACGTCCAGACGGCGCACCCCTTCGCCCCGTCCGGACGCCACCCTTTCCAGGGCCACGCCGGGTTGGGTCAGCAGGAAGGGGAAACACAGGTAATTCCACAGGGCGTAGCCGGCGAAATAGAGCATGTCCAGGGCATCCCAACTCACCTGCCGGCTCCATTGGGAGAAGGCGTCCCGGGGATGTTCCCGCTCGGACACCTTGGCCCCCACGTAGTCTTCCAGCCAGATCCGCTCCGGGGTCCACACCCCCCGCCAGCCGGGGCGGGTGTAATCCAGCAGTTCCACCCGCCGGGCGTGGGGGTGCACCGTCACCGTGAGGCCCAGCAAAGCCCGGGCCTGCTGATGCAGGGAAAAGGCCAGGCCGGCCGACGACAGGGAGAAATGGAGGCTGGCCACCGATTGCCAGCGATCCAGACCGCCGTGGGCCCGGATCAGTTCATCCAGCAGGACTTCGGGACGGCTGTCCATCACCTCCTCCCCTGGCCGTAAGCCGAAGTGGCGCTGTGCCCTGAGCGCCTCAACCGTAGTTCAGCCCCATGGCCTCGCGCACGTCGCGCATGGTTTCCCGGGCCAGGTCCCGGGCCCGCTCGCAACCATCGGCGATGATGTTCTTCACCCGATCCGGCTCTTCAGTGTAGGCCCGGGCCCGCTCCTGGATGGGCCCCAGTTCCCGGAGCACGCCGTCGATGACCGGCTGTTTGCATTCCAGGCAGCCGATGGCAGCGGAGGGGCAGCCGTTCTGCACCCAGGCCTTCACGTCGTCGCCGGAATAGACCTGGTGCAGTTGCCACACCGGGCACTTCTCCGGGGTGCCCGGATCGGTGCGCCGCACCCGGGCCGGGTCCGTGGGCATGGTGCGGATCTTCTTGCTCACCGCCTCCGGAGATTCGCGCAGGGAGATGGTGTTGCCGTAGGACTTGGACATCTTCTGGCCGTCCAGGCCGGGCATCTTGGAGGCTTCGGTGAGCAGGGCCTCCGGCTCGGTGAGGATCATCTTGCCGCCCCCTTCCAGGTAGCCGTAGAGCCGTTCCTTGTCCCCCAGGGACAGGTTCTGGGTCTCCCCCAGCAGGGCCTTGGCCGACTCCAGGGCGGCCTCGTCGCCGTCCTGCTGGTAGCGGGTGCGCATCTCCAGGTAGAGCTTGGCCTTCTTGCCGCCCAGTTTCTTCACGGCGGCTTCGGCCTTCTCCTCGTAGCCCGGCTCCTTGCCGTAGAGGTGATTGAAGCGGCGGGCGATCTCCCGGGAGAACTCGATGTGGGGCACCTGGTCCTCCCCCACCGGCACCTGGTTGGCCCGGTAGATGAGGATGTCGGCGCTCTGCAGCAGGGGATAGCCCAGGAAGCCGTAGGTGGACAGGTCCTTCTCGGTGAGCTTTTCCTGCTGGTCCTTGTAGGTGGGCACCCGCTCCAGCCAGCCCAGGGGGGTCATCATGGACAGCAGCAGATGCAACTCGGCGTGCTCGATGACCTGGGACTGGATGAACAGGGTGGCCCGGCTGGGATCCACCCCGGCGGCCAGCCAGTCGATGACCATCTGCCAGGTGGCCTCCTCGATGCCCAGGGGATTGTCGTAGTGGGTGGTCAGGGCATGCCAGTCGGCCACGAAGAACAGGCACTCGTACTCGTGCTGGAGCTTGATCCAGTTCTTGAGGACGCCGTGGTAGTGGCCCAGGTGGAGGTTGCCGGTGGGGCGCATGCCGGAGAGGACTCGATCCGCGTACATGGGGTTTCCGTCAGTTGAGAACGATCAAAACGTAGGCCAGCAGCTCCTGGGGCTGCATGGCGAAAACGAAGGCGCAAAGCTGCACCAGGCCGTCGATGAGGGGCCACATGAAATAGCCCAGCACGTCCAGGAACATGAGGCCCAGGAGGATGAAGATGCCGTAGGGCTCCACCCGGGCCAGGGCCATGGCCGGGCCGGGGGGCAGGAGGCTCACGGCGATTCGCCCCCCGTCCAGGGGCGGCAGGGGGATGAGGTTCAGGGCCATGAGCACGGCGTTGATGAACACCCCCGCCGCGCCCATGAGAATCATGGGGATGCGCAGGAACTCGGGCATGACGAAGGCCAGTTTGACCACCCCGGTCCACAGCAGGGCCATGAGCAGGTTGGCGCCGGGCCCGGCGGCGGCCACCCAGAGCATGTCCTGCTTGGGATGGCGCAGGTTGCGGAAGTTCACCGGCACCGGCTTGGCCCAGCCGAACAGGATGCCCCCGGCCCCGGCCAGCTTGGACATGACCAGGATGACCAGGGGGACCAGGATGGTGCCCACCGGGTCGATGTGGCGCAGGGGGTTGAGGCTGATGCGCCCTTCCCTCTCCGCCGTGTGGTCGCCAAAGCGCCGGGCGGCGTAGCCGTGGGCCGCTTCGTGGAGGGTGATGGCAAAAATCACCGGCAGGGCGAAGATGGTGATCTTCTGGATGAGGTTCAGGTCCATGGGCCTACTGACTCCCCCCCTTGACGATAGAAGGGTGAGGGGCGGGGGCTTCCAGGCCCATGCCTATCCCAGCCCCAACAATGCCGGGTCGCCCAGGCCCCGGCGGATGAGTTCCGGCGCCTTGCCGGACAGGTCCACCACGGTGCTGGGCTCCAGGCCGCAGTGGCCGCCCTCGATGATCACGTCCACGCTGTGGCACAGGCGCTCGTCGATCTCCCAGGGGTCCGACAGGGGATACTCGTCGCCGGGCAGGTGCAGGGTGGCGGACAACAGGGGTTCGTCCAGTTCCCCCAGCAGGGCATGGGCGATGGGATTGCCGGGCACCCGCAGGCCGATGGTGTTGCGCCGGGTCCATAACCGCCGGGGCGCCTCCCGGGTGGCTTCCAGAATGAAGGTGAAGGGCCCGGGGGTGCCGTGTTTCATCAAGCGGTACTGGACGTTGTCCACCCGGGCGTAGTGGGCCACTTCGGAAAGATCCCGGCAGGCCAGGGTGAGGAAGTGCCGGTCGTCGATCTGGCGGATGGCCCGCAGGCGCTCCATGGCCGCCTTGTCGTTGAGCTGGCAGCCCAGGGCGTAACAGGAATCGGTGGGATAGGCGATGACCCCGCCCTTGCGCACCATCTCCACCGCCTGGCGGATCAGACGGGGCTGGGGATCATCGGGATGGATGGACAGGAACAGACTCACCAGACGCTCCACAGGGGCCGGCACTGGGCCGGCAGGGGTTGCAGGCGGCCCAACTCCCGGCCCCCTTCGCCGGGGGCGTGGAAGTCGGAGCCTACCGAGGCGAGAAGATCGTATTCAGCGGCCAGGGCGGCAAAGATCGGCACCTGGTCCGGGGTGTGGCTGCCGGTGACCACTTCGATGGCGTCACCGCCCAGGATGCGGAACTCCTCCAGCAGGAGGCGGATCTTTTCCTTGCCCATCTGGTAGCGCCCCGGATGGGCCAGCACCGACTGGCCCCCGGCGGCCCGGATCCACTCCAGGGCCTCCCCCAACCCGGCCCACTGGTGGACCACGTAACCCGGCTTGCCCTTCACCAGAAACTTCTTGAACACGGTCTTCACGTCCTTGACCACGCCGCGCTCCACCAGGAAGCGGGCGAAATGGGTGCGGCCGATGAGTTCCTTGTTGTCAGCGAAGCCATAGGCCCCTTCCAGGGCCCCGTGGATGCCCAGGCGGGCCAGGTCGTGGGCCATGCGCACCGCCCTTTCCGCCCGGCCGCCCCGATTCCCCGCCAGGCCTTTCACCAGCTCGGGTTGGGTGGGATCCACGTTGAGGGCCACCACGTGCACCGTGTGGCCGTGCCAGGTGACCGAGATCTCCACGCCGTGGATGAGGCGGATGCCCAGGTTGCCGGCCATCTGCCGGGCTTCCTCCAGGCCGGCCAGGGAATCGTGGTCGGTGAGCGCCAGGACCTGCACACCCATGCGGCCGGCTCGCTCCACCAGGTCCCGGGGCGCGAGCACCCCGTCGGAGGCGGTGGAATGACAGTGCAGGTCGAAAACGATCATGGGCGGGGGAGAGAGGCGGGGGAGCGATTCTTGGGCAGCACGCCTTCTCCCTGAGGTTGAGGGAGGACTGGGAATCATAGCAAAATGCCCGGCGCTTCTTCCCGATCCGGGCCCTCCCCTCTCCTTGCCTTTGCCCTGCCGAGGCCGTCACGCACAGCGATCTCCCGTGAAAATCCTATTCGACCTGTTTCCCATCATTCTTTTTTTCATCGCCTACCAGGTGGGTGAGAAGAACCCGGAAAGCGCCACCGCCTGGTTGGCCGCCCTGGGCGTCACCCTGGACAGCGGCGCCAAGCCCGGCGTCTTCCTGGCCACCCTGGTGGCCATCGCCGCCACCTTCGTGCAGATCGGCTGGGTATGGCTCAAGCACCGCAAGGTGGACACCATGCTGTGGATCTCCCTGGTGCTCATCGTGGTGTTCGGCGGCGCCACCCTGTTCCTCCACGACGAGACCTTCATCAAGTGGAAGCCCACGGTGCTCTACTGGCTGTTCGCCCTGTCCCTGGGTCTGGCCCCCATCCTGTTCGAGCGCAACCTGATCCGGCTGATGATGGAAAAGCAGGTGAGCCTGCCCGATGCCGTCTGGGGCCGCCTGAACCTGGGCTGGGCCGGCTTCTTCACCTTCATGGGCATCGCCAATCTGTGGGTGGCCATGAACTTTTCCACCGACGCCTGGGTGAATTTCAAGATGTTCGGTTCCATTGGCCTCATGGTGCTGTTCATCATCGGCCAGACCCTCTATCTCTCCCGGCACATCAAGGAAGAACCATGAGCCTTTTCTACGCCATCATGGGCGAGGACGCACCCGGCAGCCTGGACAAGCGCCTGGCCGCCCGGCCGGATCACCTGGCCCGCCTGAATACGCTGAAGGATGAAGGCCGCCTGCTGCTGGCCGGTCCCTTTCCCGCCGTGGACAGCCCGGACCCGGGCCCGGCAGGCTTCTCCGGCAGTCTCATCGTGGCCGCCTTCGCCAGCCTCGACGATGCCCGGGCCTGGGCCGAGGCCGACCCCTACGTGGCCGCCGGCGTGTATGCCCGGGTGACGGTAAAGCCCTTCAAGCGGGTGCTGCCATGACCGACACCATCCAGGAGATGAAGAACCGGCTGGCTTCCCTGCATCCGTCCCATCTGGAGATCATCGACGAGTCCGCCTTCCACGCCGGCCACGCCGGCGCGAAGAGTGGGGGCCACTACCGGATCACCCTGGTCTCCCCGGCCTTCTCGGGCCAGAATGCCGTGGCCCGGCACCGTCTCGTCTACCAGACCCTGGGGGATCTGCTGGAGGGGCGCATCCACGCCTTGTCCATCACCGCCCTGGCGCCGGAAGAGTCCTGAAGCAAGCGCCCCCGGGGACGACAGGGAACTCCGCGGCTGGCCGCGACTCCATTCACCGCCTTTCCTACACCGAGAACTTCATGAAACGACTTCTGCTCTGCACCCTTCTCGCCACCCACCTGACCGGCCCGGTCATGGCCCAGGAAGCCAAGACTCCGACCGACGCCCCGGCCAAGCCGGACCCCATGCGTACCCTGGTCACGGTGAACGGCACGGCCCTGCCCGCCCTCTACGGCAATTTCATCCGCCAGAACCGGGCCAACCGGAATGCGCCCCCCGAGGCCATGACCGACGAGGCCATCCGCGACCAACTGGTGAGCGTGGAACTGCTGGCCCAGGAGGCCCTGCGCAAGGAACTGGACAAGAAGCCCCTGGTGGCCGCCACCCTGGACTACCAGCGCAAGGAGCTGCTGGGCCAGGCCGCCATCGAGGACTTCGCCAAGACCCATCCCATCGCCGAGGACGCCATCCGCAAGGAATACGACGCGGCCAAGGCCAAAGCCGGCGAGAACGAATACCGCCCCCGGCACATCCTGGTGCCCACCGAAAAGGAAGCCAAGGACCTGATCGCCAAGCTCACCACCGGCAAGAAGGCCAAGTTCGAGGAGCTGGCCAAAAAGCATTCCAAGGACAGTTCCGCCGGCAATGGCGGCGACCTGGGCTGGACCGTGCCTGCCAATCTGGTCACCGAGTTCGCCGAGGCCCTGAACAAGATGAAGAAGGGCGAGATCAGCAAGACCCCGGTGAAGACCGAATTCGGCTGGCACGTGATTCTGGTGGAAGATCTGCGCAAGCTGGACTTCCCCGCCTACGACAAGCTCAGGGGCCGTATCGCCAGCCAGATGCAGCAGCAGCAAGTGCGCAAGTACGTGCAGGAACTGACCGCCACCGCCAAGGTGGAATAAGTCTGCTCAAAGCAGGGCCGGCGCGTCGGGCAGTTCGTTGCCTGCGCTGCCCTGCCCCCCGGGGCCACGGGGGAAATGCCGGGCCAGCAGGGTATCCACCCGGGCGATGCCGGCCAGGGCGCCGGCCTCGAAGCGGCCAGCCCGGAAGTGGCCCTCCATCTCCTGGCAGACCGCCTCCCACTGGACGCCGTCCACCTTGCCGTTGAAACCCCGGTCAGCCAGGATTTCCACGTCCCGGTCGGCAAGCAGCAGGTAGATCAGCACCCCGTTGTTGTCCCGGGTATCCCAAACCCCCAGACCGGCGAACACCTGCCGGGCCCGATCCCGGGCCGAATGGCCACGGAACAGGGGCAGCACGCCCAGGGCGCCTTCCACCACGAAACGGATCTGCCCGCCGTGCCGCACTTCCGAAGCCGCCACGGCGGCCTCGATGCGGGCCAGGACGGCCCGGGGGAATACCCGGCGGACCCGCCACCCGGGCATCAGCAGGTGGCCCAGTATCTGCCATGGCGTTCTGGTCATGTCTTCACCCCTCACCAACGGCCGGAAGCACCGCCGCCCCCGAAACCACCGCCGCCGCCACGGTATCCTCCCCCACCGCCGCCGCCGCCCAGCATGCTGGACACCCCCACCAGGGTGAGGACGAACACCACCGCCCCGACGCCGATGGCCAGGCCCAGGCTGCCCAGGAGGAACCAGGCGCCGAGAAAGGCGACGGACCCGGCAATGAGGGCGCCGAACAAGGCGCCGAACAAGGCGCGCAGGATGCCGCCCACCACGAACACGAACATGGCGGCCAGGGACAGGAAATCCTCCGTGACGGGCAAGGCAGTCCGGGCCTGGGGCTCGGGCAGGGGTTCGCCGTGGATGATCCGCTCCAGGGCCGCCACTCCGGCGCTCACCCCCCCGGCGTAATCCCCCTCCTTGAAGCGCGGTGTGATGATCTCGCTGATGATGCGCTTGGCCACGGCATCGGGCACCGCCCCTTCCAGCCCGTAACCCACCTCCAGACGCATCGCCCGGTCCTCCTTGGCCACCAACAGGAGCAGGCCGTCATCCACGCCCTGGCGGCCCAGCTTCCAGGTCTCGGCCACCCGCAGGGCGAAGGCTTCGATGGGCTCCGGCCGGGTGGTGGGCAGCAGCAGTACCGCCACCTGGACGCCCTTGGCCCGTTCCAGCGCCCCCAGGCGGGATTCCAGATCCTGGCGGGTGGCGGCATCCAGGCTGCCGGTCAGGTCGGTGACCCGGGCCTGAAGGGGCGGCACGGCCACCTGGGCCAGAGCCGGCAGCACCAATGCGGCGAACCAGAGGCTGATCCAGAAGGGACGGAAGACACGGAGCAACGCGTAAGCCATGGCCGTAAAAGCTAACCGCCGCCACCCATGAAAGCAAGGCTATCATCCTGGCGTGTGCAATCCGGGAGTGACCATGCCCGTGACCCCCCTGCTGGATAAGCTGGAGCGGCTCAACGCCATCGGCGTGGCCCTGTCCAGGGAAGCCAACGTGGAACACCTGCTGGAGCGCATCCTGCTTTCCGCCATGGACCTCACCGGTGCCGACGCCGGCACCATCTATCTGGCCAACGCCGCCCAGGCCCTGGAGTTCCGCATCCTGGTCAACCGCAGCCTGGGCATCGAACTGGGCGGCAGCAAGGGCGGTGCGATCGATCTGCCGGACATTCCCATGTTCGACCCCGACGGCCGGCCCAACGACCGCATGGTGGCGGCCCACGCCGCCGCCCGCCAGGTGACGGTGAACATCGCCGACGCGGCCCATGCCGAGGGCTTCGATTTCTCCGGGACGCGGGAATTCAATCGCCGCACCGGCTACGTGTCCCAATCCTTCCTTACCGTCCCCCTCATCGACCACCACCGGGAAACCATCGGTGTCCTGCAACTCATCAATGCCCTGGATGGGCAGGGCACCATCGCGGATTTCT
Source organism: Thiobacillus denitrificans (assembly GCA_020723405.1). Lineage (GTDB taxonomy): Bacteria > Pseudomonadota > Gammaproteobacteria > Burkholderiales > Thiobacillaceae > PFJX01. The sequence goes on from DYIY01000025.1 coordinate 17,473, forward strand.
CCCCGGAAGACCAACGGCTGGCCGAATCCCTGGCCTCCCAGGCGGCCATCGCCATCACCAAGCGCCGGCTCATCGACCAGTTGGCGGAACTGTTCGAATCCCTGGTGAACCTGATCAACACCGCCATCGACGAAAAGTCCCCCTACACCAGCAAGCACTGCGAGCGGGTTCCGGAACTGACCATGCTGATCGCCGAAGCCGTGGACCGGACCGGCAGCGGGCCCCTGGCGGATTTCACCATGACCGATGCGGACCGCTACGAACTGCGCATCGCCGGCCTCATGCACGACTGCGGCAAGATCACCACCCCGGTCCACGTCATGGACAAGGCCACCAAACTGGAGACCCTGTTCGACCGGATTCATCTGCTGCAAAGCCGCCTGGAGATTCTCCGCCGGGATGCCGCCATCGCCCGCCTGGAAGCCCTGGCCGGCAACCCGGACGAAGCGGCTGCCATCGAGGCCGCCTACCGGGCCCGGCTGGCGGAGTTGGAGGATGATCGGGACTTCCTGGAACGCTGCAACCTGGGCGGCGAAGCCATGGCCGAGGCGGACCAGGCGCGCATCGGCCGCATTGCCGCCTATCGCTGGACCGACGCCCGGGGCGTCAGCCAGCCCTTCCTCAGCGCCGAGGAGGAGGCCTGTCTACGCATCCCCCGGGGCACCCTGACCCCGGCGGAACGGGAGATCATCAACCACCACATCGTCTCCACCCTGCACATGCTGGAGGCCCTGCCCTGGCCCCGGCACCTGCAAAGGGTGCCGGAGTATGCCGGCGGCCACCACGAGCGCATGGACGGCAAGGGCTACCCCCGGGGACTGCGCGGCGAGGACATGTCGGTACAGGCGCGCATCATGGCCATCGCCGACATCTTCGAGGCCCTGACGGCCGGGGACCGGCCCTACAAGTCCGCCAAACCCCTGTCGGAGTGCCTGGCCATCATGGACCGTATGGCTGCCGAAGGGCACATCGACCCGGACATCTACCGCATCTTCGTGGACCAGGGCGTCCCCATGGCCTATGGCCGGCTGTTTCTCCAGCCGGCTCAACTGGATCTGTCATGAAGCGGCAAACTTGACCCCACACCCTGTTCGCCAACAGCGGAGTTTGCTACGGTTACATATCAGCCCGATCAGATTGCAAACCAAACCGCACAGAACAGGGGTGCTGGAAAAACACGGAGGTCAACACATGCACAAGTCCTTCCAAGCCCATGGACTCATCGGCGAATCCACGGCTTTCATCGCCATGCTTTCCGCCCTGGAGCGCATCGCCGGCTTCGACGCCACGGTGCTCATCAGCGGAGAGACCGGCACCGGCAAGGAACTGGCAGCCCGGGCCATCCACTACCTGGGGCGACGCGCCGACAAACCCTTCATCCCGGTCAACTGCGGGGCCCTGCCTGACCACCTGATCGAGAACGAGCTGTTCGGCCATGGCAAGGGCGCCTACACGGATGCCCGGGAAAGCCAGGCCGGCCTCATCGCCCAGGCGGAAGGGGGCACCCTGTTCCTGGACGAGGTGGACGCCCTCTCCCCCAAAGCCCAGGTGAGCCTGCTGCGTTTCCTCCAGGACGGCCAATACCGGCCCCTGGGCAGCGCCCGGCCGGAAACAGCCGACGTGCGCATCGTGGCGGCCAGCAACATGGATCTGCTCCAATTGGTGAAGGAGGAGCGCTTCCGGGCAGACCTCCATTACCGGCTCAACGTCATGGAACTGGACGTCCCTTCCCTGCGGGAACGGGACAACGACGCCATCCTGCTGGCTCGCCACTTCATCGCCGATGCGGCCCGGACCTACAAGCTGCCCCTCCGGGAACTCCACCCCGACAGTCTGGACTGGCTGCTCTGCCAGCCCTGGCCAGGCAACGTGCGCGAACTGCGCAACCGCATCCAGCGGGAATTCCTCATGAGCGAGGGCCCGGTCATCCGCCTCCAGGGCAGCCCCCTCCCCGCCGAAGGCGAGCGGCGCCGGCAACGGGACCGCCGTCGCGCCGCCCCCCCCACCCTCAACTTCAACCAGGCCAAGCAGCAGGCCTTGCAGGAGTTCGAGCGGCAGCATCTCATCCACCTGATGCGGCAAAGCCTGGGTAACGTGTCCCAGGCGGCCCGTCTGGCCGGCAAGGAACGGCGCACCCTGGGCAAGCTGTTGAAGAAATACTGCATCGAGCCCAGCCTGTTCCGCCAACCCCGCTGACCGCCAACCCCCATCCCCCGGCACCGGGGCAGCCACGCCCCGGCCAGAGGCCGGATCGCGCCGGGTTGGGTCTTTTCCGCCCCATAGCCCACCGCCGAACCCTGGCCCCATAGGCCCGGGAGGGGCCGCCACGCCTGGCATCCGGGCCATGGACCCGGGCTAGCACGCTTATTGCTAACCCGGGGCTGACCCAGCCTGGAGCGTCCCATGGATACCCACCCACCCCAGCTGGTGCAGACCGTGGAGGCCATCCTCCGCTATCTGGACCAGCACCCGGATGCCGCCGACACCCTGGAGGGAATCACCCGCTGGTGGCTCCCCGGGGACCCCCCCGTTGACCTGTCCACCGTGGAAGCGGCCCTGGCCAGACTGGAAAGCCAAGGCCTGGTCCACCGCCATGCGAACGTGGACCGGCACATCCTGTTTTCCCGCTAGAAGAGGTGATCCATGCGCAATCTCATCGTCTGCTGCGACGGCACCTGGAACACGCCGGACCAGAGGAAGGACGGCGTGCCCATCCCCACCAACGTGGTGAAGCTCTACAACGCCTGCCGGGAGGACGCCCACCAACTGCGCTACTACCACCCCGGCGTCGGCACCGAGGGATCCGCCGTGAAGCGCATGCTGGGCGGCGGCCTGGGGGTGGGCATCGACAAGAACATCCTCAGCGCCTACCACTGGCTGGCCAGACACTACCAGCCCGGGGATCGCCTCTTCCTCTTCGGCTATAGCCGGGGAGCCTTCACTGCCCGCAGCCTGGGGGGATTCATCCTCACCGCCGGCCTCCTGGACCTGAACCAGGTCGCTGCGGCAGAGGGCTGGGAGCGGGTGGACACCGCCTATCGGGAGGGTTACCGAAAACGGCGCTCCGTCCAGGCGCTGGGCCGGGGCTGGCCCCTCCACCAGGATGGCGAGGGCCGGCCGCCGGACATCCATTGCATCGGCGTCTGGGACACCGTGGGTGCCCGGGGAGTGCCGGACGACATGGTGTTGCTGGACCAGCTCATCGACGACCCCAGGGACTACAGTTTTCACGACACGGACCTGAGCCCCCGGGTCCACCACGCCTTCCACGCCGTGGCCATGGACGAGGTTCGGGCCAGTTTCGCCCCCACCCTGTGGACCATTCCCACCGCCCGCCCCCCGGGCACCAGCTTCGCCCAGCTCTGGTTTCCCGGCAATCATGGCGACGTGGGCGGCGGCCATCCACAATGCGGCCTGTCCGATGCCGCCCTGCTCTGGATGTGCCAACAAGCCAGTTCCTGCGGCCTGGTGCTGGATGAGCGCCTGCTGAAACAGTTGCAGCCCGACCACCGGGCCGTATTGCACGACGAACTGAACGGCATCTTCAAGCTGATGCGCACCCTGCCGCGGGCGGTGCCCCGCCTGGGTGAAGACAACGTGGACATCGCCCTGCACCCGTCCGCCTGGCAGCGCCACCTGGATCCGCCCATCAGCCAGGCCCCCTACCGCCCCACGCACCTGCTGCAACCCGGCGCGGAATGGCATGGCGCCATCTTCGCCCGGGACCACTGGAACGCCACGGGCCTGTGGCTAGAAGCCGGCGTGGAATACCGTTTCGCTGCCGAGGGGGAATGGATCGACCTCTTCAACCGTTCGGGGCCGGCCGGCATGGACGACGACCGTTTCCAGCCCGGCGAACTGGTCTATCGCATGGGGGACCTGATCGCCCGGGGCGAGGAGGCCTTCAAGCGCCTCACCGGCAAACAGGAGTCGGACTGGTGGGCCACGCGCCGCTGCGAGGCGGCCCCCTGGTTCAGCCTGGTGGGCATGGTCGCCAACCAGGCCAACGCCGACGCGGGCGGCACCCCCCTGAGCGGTGAAACCTTCAGCATCGGCCAGGGCCGGCCCTACACCCCCCAGGCCTCGGGTTATCTCTACTGCTATGCCAACGACGCCTGGCGCTTCTATGACAACAACCGGGGCAGCGTAAATCTGAGCGTCAGCCGCCCCTGACCAAGGACGACACCATGAAGATCAACAACCATCGTCTGTGTACGGACGCCGGCACCCCTGTGGAATATCGGGAAACCCCGAACAAGGGCGGCGTCATGGTCCCGGAATACCTGGTCATGCATTTCACCGCCGGCAGCAGCCTGGATGGGGCCGTGGCCTGGATGTGCAATCCGGCGGCCAAGGCCGCCGCCCATCTGATCATCGGCCGGGACGGCCGGGTGGTGCAACTGGCGCCCTTCAACCGGGTGGCCTGGCACGCCGGGCAGTCCCAGTGGGCCGGGCGCGCCGGCCTGAACAATTTCTCCATCGGTATCGAACTGGACAATGCCGGAAGGCTGGAACGCAGCGGCAGCCAATGGCGCTCGGCCATCAGCAAGCGGGTCTATGCCGACGACGACGTGCTGCTGGCCAACCACAAACATGATCGCCCGGGCACCCCGGCCTCGGGCTGGCACGAGTACAGCGAAATCCAGTTGCAGGTGGCGGCGGAAGTGGGCCTGCTGCTCATGGGCAAATACACCCTGCGGGATGTGCTGGGCCACGAGGACATCGCCCCCGGGCGCAAGACGGACCCGGGGCCGGCCTTTCCCGGGGCCAGCTTCCGGGCCCGGCTCATGGGCCGGGCGGATGACGCCCTGGAAACCTACGTGACCAGCGCCGAGCTGAACGTGCGGGCCGGCCCGGGCACGGAACACGCCGCCCTGCCGGGCAGCCCCCTGCCACCCGACACCCGGGTCGCCCTGCTGGAGCAGCAGGGCCTCTGGTGGCGGGTGGACGTGCTGGACAACGTGGCCGGGATCATGGACCTGGTGGGCTGGTGCCACAGCCGCTACCTGAAGCGGGTCTGAGCCCGGCGGCGGGAAGACTCAGGCCGGCTTGTCCCGCAAGTCGCGCAACACCACCCGGGCACCGGTGACCTTGCCCTGGTGGAGTTCCGGCACCCCGCTCACCTCCACGGGAATCCGGGCACCCTGCCGATCGCGCAGGGCGCAGCCCACCCCGGTCAGGGAAGCCCCCGTGAGGAGCCGTTCCAGGTTCTGCCGGCCGGACTCCCGCTCGTCCGGGTGGACCAGATCCAGGGCGTTCATGCCGGCCATGTCTTCCTGGCTGTAGCCCAGGGCCTCCTGGGCGTAGGCATTGCTTTCCCGCAATCGGCCGTCCGCATCCAGCAGGCAGATGAGGTGGGGGGCCTCGTCGAACAGCCGGCGGTAATGCCGCTGGTTATCCGCCAGAGCCGCCTGGGCTTGCTTGAGGGTGGTGATGGACACCAGGTTCAACACCACGGCGGCGGTGTATTCGATGCCGATGCGGTAGGGATGGCATTCCAGCAGGTAGCAGCGGCCGTCCCGGGTGCAGGCCTCCCGTTCCAGGGCCTGCCGCCCGATCTGCACCTGGCGGGCCAGCATGGGCAGATCCACGTCCAGCAACTGGTGGCTGATGTCCTCCAGGGGGCGGCCCAGGTCGCCGTCGGTGATGCGGCACAGGTGGGTCAGGGCCGGGGTATAGCGGCGCACCCGCAGTTCATCGTCCAGGAACAGGGTGGCGATGCCGGTGCCGGAGATGAGGTTGTCCAGGTCGTTGTTGAGCTGGGACAGTTCGGCGATCTTGGTCTGGTATTCGGCATTGACCGTGTACAGCTCCTCGTTGACCGATTGCAGTTCCTCGTTGGTGCTCTGCAATTCCTCGTTGCTGGCGAGCAGTTCCTCGTTGGTGGCCTGGAGCTCCTCGTTGGAGGTCTCCAGTTCCTCCACCGTGGCCTGGAGGTTTTCCCGGGTGAACTGGAGTTCCGCCTCCAGGTCCCGGATGCGCTGTTCCGCCTCCCGGTCCAGGTCATAGACCACCGACGGGCCGCTGACGGCGGGCTTCACCTCCACCGGTTCGATGAGCACGGCAGCCAGGGGCACCTGGCCCTTCTTCTCCGGCAGGGGGCGGATGCGCATGCGGACCACCCGGGTGGCGTCCTTGCCCTTGACGTGGACGTTGGTGTAGGCCACCTCCTCACCGGTCTTGAACACTTTCTGCAGGCCCGTGGCCAGAGGGATGGCCAGGTCCTTGGCGGCCAAGCGGGTCACATCGTTGTGCATCTTGCCCGAAGGCATGTGCAGGAACCCCTCCGCGTCACCCAGCACGTGGAGCAGTTCCAGACCCTCGTTGACCACCAGGGTCAGGGGCAACAGGTCGCCGCTCAGGCAGTCCAGGAGCCGGGACAACAAACGCTCGTCCTCGCCGGGACGCAACAGGTGCCGTTGGCCCAGGCGGATCACCCGGGTGGGCATGCCCGTCTGGGCGTAGGCATTCACTTCCTGGCTGTCGGACAGGCGCCGCTTGCCCCGGCTGCGGAACATGCGCAGCTTGAGGTGCTGGGCGTCGAACAGATCGGCGGCATCGCCCACGGTCTCGCTGCTGCCCAGGAACAGCACCCCCTCCGGATTGAGGGAGAAGCTGAACAGATTCAGGGCCTTCTTCTGCAACACCGGTTGCAGGTAGATGAGCAGGTTGCGGCAGGAAATGAAGTCGATGTTGGTGAAGGGCGGGTCCTTGAGCAGGTTGTGGGGGGCGAACACCACCATTTCCCGGATGTGCCGGGCGATGTGGAAGTTGTCGTCCTTGCGCTGGAAATACTTGGTGAGCAACTGGGGCGACAGGTCGGCCACGATGCTTTCCGGATAGACCCCGTTGCCGGCCCGCTGCACGGCATCCCGGTCCACGTCGGTGGCGAAGATCTTGATGTCGGCCAGGCGGCCTTCCCGCTCCATGGCCTCCCGGCTCACCATGGCCAGGGTGTAGGCCTCCTCGCCGGTGGAGCAGCCGGCCACCCAGAAGCGCAATTCCTTGCCAGCGGCCCGCCGGATGAGTTCCGGGAGGATGTCCGCCTCCAGGTACTCCCAGGCCTCCCGGTCCCGGTAGAAACTGGTGACGCCGATGAGCAGTTCCCGGTAGAGGGTGTTCACCTCGGCCGGGTAACGTTCCAGGAAGTGGGCGTAATCACGCAGTTCGCGGATCTGGTTGACGGTCATGCGCCGCTCGATGCGGCGTACCACGGTGCTGGGCTTGTAGAAGGTGAAGTCCAGCTTGGAGCTCTCCCTGAGCAGGGCGAAGATGCGGGTCAGGGCGTCCTCGTCGGTGACCATCACCGGCGTGCCTTCCACCGTGGCGGCGTAGGGATGCTTGACGAAGGATTGCAGCAGCCGGGGCATCTCCTCCGGCGGCAGGATGAAGTCGGGCAGACCCGTGTTGATGGCGCTCTTGGGCATGCCGTCAAACTTGGCCGATTCCTCCGACTGGACCATGATCATGCCGCCTTGTTCCTTGATGGCGCGGATGCCCCGGGTGCCGTCGGAGCCGGTTCCGGAGAGGATGATGGCGATGGCCTTCTCCCCCTGATCCTCGGCCAGGGAGCGCATGAAGATGTCGATGGGCAGGTTCACGCCCCGGCTGGGATCCTGGTCGGAGAGCAGCAGCTTGCCGTGGAAGATGGTCAGGTTCTTCTTGGGGGGAATCAGATAGACGTGGTTGGACTCGATGGCCATGCCGTCCTCCGAGCGCAGCACCGGCATGCGGGTGTGCTTGGACAGGAGTTCCGCCATGAGGCTCTTGTAGTCCGGCGACAGGTGCTGGACCACCACGAAGGCCAGGCCGCTGTCCGAAGGCATCTGCTTGAAGAAGGCCTCGATGGCCTCCAGGCCCCCCGCCGAGGCGCCGATGCAGACGTAGTAACTGGGTTCCGACAATTCCATGAACGTCCCCGTATCAGGCCCGGCCCGGGAAGGCGGCGCACCAGCGGGCGCACTCCTCCGCAGGCATGGGCCGGGCAAAGTAATAACCCTGGATCAGCCGGCAGCCCTGATCCCGCAGGCTGCCCAACTGGTCCTCGTTTTCCACCCCCTCGGCCAGGAACGCCAGATCCAGATGACGGGCCATGGTGATGATGGTGTTGACGATGGCCAGATCCTTGCCCTCGTGGGGCAGGCCGCCGATGAAGCTCTTGTCGATCTTCACCAGGTCGATGGGGAAATGGCGCAACCGCCCCAGGGAAGAATGGCCGGTGCCGAAATCATCCAGGGCCACCTTGGCGCCCAGTTGGCGGATCTCCTCCAGGCTCTCCACGATGGCGTCCGGATTGTGGCGGAAATGATCTTCGGTCACTTCCACCACCAGACGCTCCGCCGCCAGGCCGGACAGGTCCAGGGACTCCTTGAGCCAGCCCACACGCATGCGGTGCAACTGCTGGGGCGACAGGTTCACCGACAGCCACAGGTCTCCGGCGCCGGGAAAGCGCCAGCCCTGGACCGTCTTGCTGGCCTGGGTCAGCACCCAGCGGCCCACGTCATGGCCCAGACCCAGATCTTCCAGGACCGGCACGAATTCCAGAGGCGACACGGGCCCGTCCTCCCCCTTCCAGCGCAGCAGGGCCTCCACGCCCACCACCCGGGCGGCCTCCTGATCCACCACCGGCTGATAAACCAGGCTCAACTCCTCCCGGCGCAGGGCCTGGCGCAAGGCGGTTTCCAAAGCCACCCGCCGCACCACCCGGGCGTTCATGTCGCTGGAGAAAAAGGCGTGTCCGTTTCCGCCGTTGTGCTTGGCGTGGTACATGGCGATGTCGGCATGTTTCACCAGATCGGAATAGGTGTCCCCGTCCTGGGGATGGACGGCGATGCCGATGCTGGACCCGGTGGAAACCTCCCGTCCCGCCAGGTAGAAGGGCCGGGCCAGTTGTTCCCGGATGCTTTCCGCCACCCGCCGGGCCGTGTCCAGGGCGATGGCCTGGTCCTCCATGTCGGCCAGCACCACGGTGAACTCGTCCCCCCCCAGCCGGGCCACGGTGTCGTGGGCCCGCACCACCTGGCGCAGGCGCACGGCCACCTGCTGGAGCAACAGATCGCCGGTCTGGTGGCCCAGGGTGTCGTTGATGGACTTGAAGCGGTCCAGATCCAGGTAGAGCAGCACCACCGGCCGGCCATCCCGGTGGGAGCGGATCAGGGCATGCTTCAGGCGCTCCACGAACAGGATGCGGTTGGGCAGGTCGGTCAGGTTGTCGTAGAAGGCGAAGCGCTCCACCTCCTGGCCGGTGCGCCGGTGGTCGCCGATGTCGCTGAAGATGCCCACGAAATGGCGCACCTGACCGTCGGCATCGCGCACGGCATTGATCTTCAGCCACTCCGGATAGATCTCGCCATTCTTGCGCCGGTTCCAGATCTCCCCCATCCAGTGGCCGGTGTGCAGGAGGCGGTCCCACATCTCCTGATAGAACCCGCCATCGTGGCGGCCGGATGCCAGCAGGGAAGGCTTGTGGCCCACCGCCTCGGCCTCGCTGTAGCCGGTGACCACCGTGAAGGCCCGGTTGACCCGCTGGATGCTGCCCGTGGGATCGGTGATCACCACCCCCTCGTTGCTCTCCTCGAACATGGTGGCGGCCAGGCGCCGCTGTTCCTCGGCCTGGCGCCGTTCCCGGATGTCCTGGGCGCTGAGGCGATAGCAGGGCCGGTTGTTGTTCCGGCTGACCATGAGGGTCAGCAGCACGGGCAGCGGCTCCCCTTCCCGTGTCCGCAAAGCCAGTTCCAGATGACAGGCCCGTTTGCCAGCGGCGGCTTCCACCAGGAACAGGTCCAGATCCTCCCGGTATTCCATCGGCACATACAAACGCATGGGCCGGTTCAGCAGGACCGCCCGATCCTCACCCAGCATCTGGCAGGCAGTGAAATTCGCCTCCTGGACGGCACCATGCTCGTCCAGTTGGAAATAACCCACGGGGGCATAGTCGAACAGGTCCTGATAGCGGCGGCCGGCTTCCGCGAGGGCTTGCTGGGCTTCCCGCAACTCGTCGTTCTGGGTGCGCAGTTCCTCCTGGTGCAGATGCAGATCCTCCACCAGTCGTACGTGCTCGACGCCCAGGGCCTCCAGTTCGGCGATGCGCTCGCGGGCTGTCTCCAGTTGCGCAGACAGCGGGCATCGGGCGCCGGGTTCGGCGCACGTTTCTGGGTTGCTTGCCACGGATTCTTCTCCTTGTTTTGCGTCCGTGATGACATCAGAGCCAAGCTGCCAAGTCAGGCAACTTGGCGGAAGGCATTGTAGGGAACTGGAAGCCCCCGCGACAACGAAGATTTCCAGGCGCCCGGGAGGCACCAGGCAATGTCCTAGGGGTCTCTCGGAATCCGGCCGTAGAAAGCGAAAATCATCCCCGTCGAGGACAGTTTTTGACGATGCCGCCGGGCAACAGCCGAACTCTTGCCCAACTCCCCCGGCGCGACCGGCGGGGCATATCATTGGCGGTTTCCGCAACCCTCCACAGACAGCGAAATCACCATGGCCCAGTACGTCATGTCCATGCTCCGCGTGAGCAAGATCGTTCCCCCCAAGCGGCAGATCATCAAGGACATCTCCCTGTCCTTCTTCCCCGGCGCCAAGATCGGCCTGCTGGGCCTCAACGGCGCCGGCAAATCCACGGTGCTGAAGATCATGGCCGGGGTGGACACCGAGTACGACGGCGAGGTCCAGCGCCTGGCCGGCATCACCCAGGGCTACCTGGCCCAGGAGCCCCAACTGGACCCGGACAAGACCGTCCGTGAAGAAGTGGAGGCCGGCCTGGGGGAAGTCATGCAGGCCAGGCAGAAACTTGAAGAGGTTTACGCCGCCTACGCCGAACCCGACGCGGACTTCGACAAGCTGGCCGAGGAACAGGCCCGCCTGGAAGCCATCATCGCCGCCTCCGGCTCCGACGCCGAACACCAGATGGAAATCGCCGCCGACGCCCTGCGCCTGCCGCCCTGGGATGCCGTCATCAAGCACCTGTCCGGCGGCGAAAAGCGCCGGGTGGCCCTGTGCAAGCTGCTCCTCTCCAAGCCCGACATGCTCCTGCTGGACGAGCCCACCAACCACCTGGACGCGGAATCGGTGGAATGGCTGGAGCAGTTCCTGGTGCGCTTCCCCGGCACGGTCATCGCCGTCACCCACGACCGCTACTTCCTGGACAACGCCGCCGAGTGGATCCTGGAACTGGACCGGGGCCACGGCATCCCCTGGAAGGGCAACTACTCCAGTTGGCTGGAACAGAAGGAAGCCCGCCTGGAGCAGGAACAGAAGCAGCAGGACGCCCACACCAAGGCCATGAAACAGGAACTGGAATGGGTGCGGCAGAACCCCAAGGCCCGCCAGGCCAAGTCCAAGGCCCGCCTGGCCCGCTTCGAGGAGATGAACAGCTACGAATACCAGAAGCGCAACGAAACCCAGGAGATCTTCATCCCACCGGGCGAGCGCCTGGGGGACAAGGTCATCGAGTTCAACAATGTGAGCAAGTCCTTCGGCGACCGGCTGCTCATCGACAACCTGTCCTTCAGCATCCCGCCGGGAGCCATCGTCGGCATCATCGGTCCCAACGGCGCCGGCAAGTCCACCCTGTTCCGCATGATCCAGGGCAAGGAAACCCCGGACAGCGGCAGCATCGACATCGGCCAGACCGTCAAGGTCTCCTCCGTGGACCAGAGCCGGGAAGGCCTGGAGGACAACAAGACCGTGTTCGACGCCGTGGCCAACGGCGCCGACATCCTCACCGTGGGCAGGTTCGAAATGCCTTCCCGGGCCTATCTGGGCCGCTTCAACTTCAAGGGCGCCGACCAGGGCAAGCAGGTGGGCAACCTGTCCGGCGGCGAACGGGGCCGCCTGCACCTGGCCAAGACTCTCATCCAGGGCGGCAACGTGCTGCTGCTGGACGAACCCTCCAACGACCTCGACGTGGAAACCCTGCGGGCCCTGGAAGACGCCCTGCTGGAATTCGCCGGCTGCGTGCTGGTGATCTCCCACGACCGCTGGTTCCTGGACCGCATCGCCACCCACATCCTGGCCTGCGAAGGCGATTCCCACTGGGAGTTCTTCGCCGGCAACTACCAGGAATACGAGGCGGACAAGAAACGCCGCCTGGGTGAGGAAGGGGCCAAGCCGAAGCGGATTCGCTACAAGCCGATCAGCCGTTAGCACCCATCGGGTTCCGCCTTCCGAAGTTCAAGGGTGGCGCTGAAGCGCAGTGGCCACGCGTTTTGCCATGGGCCGCAGGGGCCTCCCCGGCAGGGGAAAGGGGCTCCAGGGCCACCCTGCCCCAGGTCCGCTTACTGCACCCGCACCGGCATCCCCAGCAACGGCCATAGCACGGTCACCGCCCCGGCCAGCAGCACCAGCAGGACCAGACTGAGCAGCAGGCCGTGGCGGAAGAACTCGCCCGTGCTGAACTGCCTGGAGTCGTAGGCGATGGCATTCGGCGCGGCGCCGATCAGCAACAGGAAAGGCATGCCGGCGGTGACCAGGGAGGCATACATCACCACGTCCGGGGCCACCCCCATGTACCTGGCAATGACCAGGGCCACCGGCAGGACGATGGCGATGGCCGCCACGTTCATGATGAAGTTGGTCAGCAACAGCACGAAGGCGGCAATGCCCATGACGAAGACGAACCAGTGGGCCTCCTTGAGCAGGGCCAGCCATTGCACCGCCATCCACTCGGCGGCGCCGGTCTGCCACAGGCAAAAGCCGATGCTCATGGCCCCGGAGAACAGCAGGATGATGTTCCAGGGAATCTCTTCCAGGTTCTTCACCGTGAGAATGCCCAATATGAAGAACAACAGGGTGGAACACAGCATCAGCGCGGCCCGGTCGATGGGTTGCAGGAAGGGCACCACCCCTTTCAAGGACATCAGCAGCACCACCCCGAAGACGATGCCCAGAACAGTCCTTTCCTGGCGGGTCATGGGCCCCAGGCCGTCGGCCAGGCGCTTCACCGTGTGCTTCAGGCCCGGGATGGCGTCCTTCTCCGGTTTCAGGAAGACGATCAGGTAGAGCCAGATGGCGAACACCATCAGCCAGCCGATCACGAACATGTAGCTGGTCAGTTCGAAGAAGCCGATCTCCTGGCCGGTGAATTCCTTGTACATGCCCGCCGCCGCGGGGCCCCGCGCCGCGCCCAGGAAGGTGATGATGGAACCCGCCCCCGCCGCATAGGCCATGCCGATGAACAGGCTCTTGCCGAACCGGGTCTGCTTGTCGCCTTCCCCATAGAGGGCATAGATGGCCAGCAGGATGGGGAACATGGTGGCGGCCACGGCGGTATGGGCCATCACATGCGCCAGACCAGCCGTGACCACCAGACAGCCCAGGAGGATCATGCGGGTGTTTTCGCCGGCCACCGCCAGCATGGTGTAGGCAATGCGCCGGGTCAGCCCCGACTGGGTGAAGGCCAGGCCGATGACGATGGAGCCGAAGATGAACAGCACCGACGGATCCATGAAGTCGCGAAAGGCTTCCCTGGCCGGACGGATCAGGAACAGGGCCTGGAACACGCCGATGGCGATGGCGGTGACGCCGATGGGGATCACCTCCCAGATCCACCAGATGCCGGCCATGAGGAACAGGCCGATGGCAGCCTTGCCCTCCGGGGAAAGGGCGAACGCCTTGCCGCCCGGGTCGATGGCAGCGGGCCAGGCGGGCATGAAAAAGACGGCCAGGAACACGCCCAGCCCCGCCAGCAGGATGCCAAGCTTGTTCCAGTCATGGGCCGGCAGGGCGGCCTGCACGTGGGCATGGGCTTCAACAGGCATGGAGCATTTCCCCGGCGGCCTGGTTGAAGACATCGACGATGCGCACGACGCCTACCACCACATCCCCTTCCAGCACCGGCAGCATGTCCACCCGGTGGGCCACCATGAGGTAGGCGGCCCGGGTCAGGGGGGCGCCGGCCTGCACGGTGTCCTGCACCTGGGCCATGTAGCGTGAGACCGGTGCGTCAGCCAGGTACTCGCATTGGGTCTGGAAGGACTGTTGCCAGACCTCGCTCAGAACGGCGTCATCGGGCAACGGACCGGCGTAATGGCTGGCCAGATTGGTCTTCAGGTACGGGGGCATGAGGGCGCACAACAGATCCCGCAGGCTGACGATCCCCACCAGGGTCTGGCCGGCGTCGAACACCATCAGGTGGCGATAGCGCCAGCCTCCTGAGGTGTGCTGGCGATGCAGCAGCGCGTAAGCCTCCCGCACCGTGGCGGATTGCGGCAGATGGGGAAACTCCCCCAGGGGAATCAGGATGTCCCGGACTTGGCTGGCAATCATGGCGCCCCTTTCGATCATTGCATGCTGCGATGGTTTAGTTACGAATTGCAACATGTCAGCCTGGTACAGGGAAGCCTGTCCGGTTTGGATGGCCATGACTTCGAAGGTGTGACCCGCAGCGCTCCTGGGCTCAAAGTGGTGGTTCGGAGGCGGTCGGAGGATCGACTCAGATTCCAAACCCTTCGCCCAATCCCATGAGGGTCAGGACACCGAGCACCGCGAAAATGCATGCAGCGACGCCATGCACCGCCCGCACCGGCATCTTGTGCGCGATGCGCTCCCCCAGCAGGACGGCGGGGACGTTGGCGATCATCATGCCCAGAGTGGTGCCGGCCACCACCATGACCAGGCTTTGATACTGGGCAGCCAGGGCGACGGTGGCCACTTGGGTCTTGTCGCCCATTTCGGCCAGGAAGAAGGCGACCAGGGTCGTGCCGAACACGCCGAACCTGGCCAGTTTGGCGTCGTCCTCGTCGAACGAGTCCGGGATGAGGGTCCAGATCGCCATGCCGATGAAGGACAGGCCCAGGATCCAGCGCAGGGTTTCCTGGGAGACCAGGGCGGTGACCCAGGTGCCAAGCGCCCCGGCGAAGGCATGGTTGGCCAATGTGGCAACCAGTATCCCCAACACGATGGGGACCGGTCTGCGGAACTTGGCGGCCAGAATGAAGGCGAGGAGTTGGGTCTTGTCGCCGACTTCGGCGAGGGCCACGATGCTGGTGGAGACGAGCAAGGCTTCCATGTCGATTCCCTGGCCGGATGGAGACGGATGACCACACCCCTTCTCCGGCCAAACGGAAAGCGGCGTGGTCAAAGGTCTTGCCAGGTCCGGGAACTGCCTGCGCCACGGCCGGGTGGCCAAGTGTGTTGACGCAAGCCCCTTGCTGTGAAGGGCGGCTACTCCCCAATGACGGGGCGGATCATACTGAACCCGCGCGAAAGTTGTTGGGAAAAAGTCTGCATTCGCCCCCGGTTCCGCCATGGAAGGCCATCACATGGCCGGACAGGGGGTATTGATGGGATCATCCCCCCCTCCCCCGGCGTGGTTGCGCGACGCCGATGGAGAACCGCACCTGCCGGCCAAACACCATGACGACCCCATCCACCCCGCCCCCCGCCGTGCGCATTCCCCCCACCATCTGGGCCCTGGGTTTCGTCAGTCTGCTGATGGATGTTTCTTCCGAACTGATCCACAGCCTGCTGCCGGTCTTTCTGGCCACGGTTCTGGGGGTATCCGCCCTCACCATCGGCTGCATCGAAGGGGTGGCGGAGGCCACGGCCTTGCTGGTCAAGGTGTTCTCCGGCGCCCTGTCGGACTGGTGGGGCAGGCGCAAGCCCCTGGCGCTGCTGGGCTATGGCCTGGGTGCCCTGTCCAAGCCCCTGTTCGCCCTGGCTGGCGGGGCTGGACTGGTGGTCGCGGCGCGGCTCATCGACCGGGTCGGCAAGGGCATCCGGGGAGCCCCCCGGGATGCCCTGGTGGCCGATCTGGCGCCGCCGGAAATACGCGGTGCCGCCTTCGGTCTGCGCCAGTCCCTGGATACCGTGGGCGGCTTCATCGGGCCCCTGCTGGCCATGGGGCTGATGCTCCTGTGGGCCAACGACTTCCGCGCCGTGTTCTGGGTGGCGGCGGTCCCCGGCTTCCTCGCCGTGGCGCTGCTGTTCTTCGCCGTGCGGGAACCGGAGCGGCAGCCGGCCGCAAGGCCCGGCAATCCCATCAACCGAGCAAACCTGGCCCGCCTGTCCAGAGCCTACTGGTGGGTGGTGGGGGTCGGGGCGGCGTTCACCCTGGCGCGGTTCTCCGAGGCCTTTCTGTTGCTGCGGGCCCACGCGGGGGGGCTGCCCTTGGCCTACACGCCCCTGGTGCTGGTAGGCATGAACGTGGCCTATGGGGCCGCCGCCTACCCCTTCGGCAAGCTGGCCGATTCGGTGAGCCATACCCAATTGCTGGCCTGGGGTCTGGTGCTGCTGATCGGCGCCGACATCGCCCTGGCGGTGAGCCACCATTGGACCTGGGTATGGGCCGGCATCACCCTGTGGGGGCTGCACATGGCCATGACCCAGGGTCTCATGGCCACCATGGTCGCCGATACGGCACCCGCTGACCTGCGCGGCACGGCCTTCGGCTTTTTCAATCTCGTCTCGGGTCTGGCCATGTTGCTGGCCAGCGTGCTGGCCGGTCTGCTGTGGGACCAGTTGGGCGCCGCCTTCACCTTTGCCGGCGGGGGGCTGTTCGCCGCGGCGGCCCTGCTGGGCATCCTGTGGCACGGCCGCCGCGCCCGCTGAACCAGCGCTCCGGCAACGGGAGCCCCGTGGCCGATGGCGCCAGCGCAGCAGCGCATTCCCTCCCCGGTGCGATAGGCTTATCCTGTTGACGCTCCTGTGCACCACCGTTCCACCGCTTCCATGAAATCCTGGCATCTCCCCAGCCTGCTCATCCGCCGCCCCGTGCTCATGGGCCTGCTGGGCTTCCTGCTGGCCCTGGGCATCCAGGTGTCCTTTCTCCACGTGGACCGGGAACGCCGGGCGGAGGCCGAGAAAAGCCTGGTCCAGGCCCAGGTTTCCAGCGTGCGGGCCCGGCTGGAATCGGAACTCAACACCACCCTCTCCCTGAGCCTGGGCGTGTCGTCCTTCATCCTTGGCAAGCCGGATTTCACCGAGCAGGATTTCCGCCAGGTGGCGGCGGCCCTGGTGCGCATCCGCCCCGGCATCCGCAGCGTGGCCCTGGCCCCGGACAACGTGATCCGCCACGTCTATCCGATGGAGGGCAATGCGCGGGCCCTGGGCCTGCGCTATCTGGACACCCCGACGCAACGGGATGCCGTGCTGCGCCTCATGCGCGAGCAGCGCCCGGTCATCGCCGGCCCGGTGGAACTGGTCCAGGGAGGCATGGGCATCATCAACCGCATTCCCGTGCTGTTCACCCGGGCCGACGGCAGCACCCGCTACTGGGGACTGGCCTCGGTGGCCGTGGACCCCCAGCCCACCTACCAGCAGGCCGGGTTGCTGGACCGGGATGGACAAATCCTGGAATTCGCCCTGCGCGGCAGGGATGGGCTGGGGGCCCGGGGCGAAGTCTTCCTGGGGCAGGCCGCCCTGTTCGACGATCCCCGGTCGGTGCTCATGGACGTGGTCATCCCCGGCGGCTCCTGGCAATTGGCGGCCCGCACCGATCCGGCCATGCAGGCCAAGGCTGACGGCCCGCGTTCCACCCTCCTCCTTCTGCTGGCTCTCAGCGTGGCAGGATTGTTCGGTCTCATGGTCCATTCCACCCTGGCCGCCCACCACCGCATGCACGGCATGGCGCTAAGGGACAGCCTCACCGGTCTGGCCA
The DNA here is from genome assembly GCA_020723405.1 of Thiobacillus denitrificans. Taxonomy (GTDB): domain Bacteria; phylum Pseudomonadota; class Gammaproteobacteria; order Burkholderiales; family Thiobacillaceae; genus PFJX01. The sequence goes on from DYIY01000025.1 coordinate 35,069, forward strand.
ATCGCCATCAGTTCAACCTGCGGGGGGCCAATCTGTTTGCCCTGGCCAAACGCAGCGGCCGGCATCTCACCCTGCTCAACATGGATCTGAACGATTTCAAACTGATCAACGATACCCGGGGCCACGCCGTCGGCGACCAGGTATTGATCCACGTGGCCGGGCAGTTGCGCCAGTGCTTCCGGGAGTCGGATCTGGTGGCCCGGGTGGGCGGGGATGAATTCCTGGCCCTGCTGCCCGACACCAGCACCGGCCCCAGCCTGGACGGGCTGTTGCACCGCCTGCGAGAGGCGGTCAACGCCTCCGTGCCGGGACTGGATCCCCCGGTCCGGGCCAGCATCTGCATCGGCGTCGCCACCTGTACCGATCAGACGGCCACCCTGGACGACCTGATGCGTCTGGCGGACGAAGCCATGTATCAGGCCAAGATCCGGGAAAAATATGGCATGGGCCAGGCCTGAGGCCATGGCATCCGGCCCGGCCTTCCACACCTACCGGCTGTTCATCCGGGTCGAGACGCCCCTGCGCCTGCCGGTGGGCCGCCTGGGCACCTTCGATCTGCCTGCCGGTGACTACGTTTACACCGGCTCGGCGCGGCGCAACCTGGAAGCCCGCATCGCCCGCCACCTGCGCCGGGACAAGACCCTGCGCTGGCACATCGATTACCTGCTCACGGCGCCCGGGGTCAGGGTGACCCGGGTGGTCCGCTCGCGCACGGCGGAATGTCCCCTCAACCAGTCCCAATCCGGCAGCCTGCCCATCCCCGGTTTCGGCGCTTCGGACTGCAAGCACGGTTGCGGCAGCCACCTCAAGTATCTGGGTTGGTCTCCGGCGTGACCCGGCGCCGGGATAATGCGTCCCCAAGGAACCCCACCATGGACCATCTGGAACCCCGCCCGGTCTGGGCCCACTTCGCCACCCTTTGCACCATACCCCGGCCCTCGAAGCACGAGGCGGCCCTGCGCGGCCATCTGCTGGGCTGGGCGGCAAACCTGGGCCTGGCGTCCCGGGTGGACGGCGCCGGCAACCTGATCCTGGAAAAGCCCGCCAGCCCGGGCCGGGAACATCGGCCCGGGGTGATCCTCCAGGGCCACCTGGACATGGTCTGCCAGAAGAACGCCGGCACGGTCCACGATTTTCATCGGGATCCCATCCGCCCGGTGCGGGACGGCGACTGGCTGCGGGCCCCGGACACCACCCTGGGGGCCGACAACGGCATCGGCGTCGCCCTGGCCCTGGCGGCCCTGGAGGACCCGGACCTGGTCCACCCCGCCCTGGAAGTGCTGCTCACCGTGGACGAGGAGGCCGGCATGGGCGGTGCCCGGGGCCTGGCCCCCGGCAGCCTGGCGGGCCGCTGGCTCATCAACCTGGACACGGAAGCCTGGGGCCACTTCTACCTGGGCTGCGCCGGGGGCATGGACGTGACCTTCTCCCGGGCCTGCCGGGTCGAGCCGGCCCCGGAGGGGTGGCAGGCCTGGGACATCTCCCTGGGCGGCCTGCTGGGCGGCCACTCGGGCATCGACATCCACCGGGGCCGGGGCCATGCCCTGGATCTGCTCCTGGATGCCCTGTCTGCCCTGGTCCGGGACCAGGGCGCCCGGATCGCCAGCCTGGCGGGGGGCACCGCCCGCAACGCCATCCCCCGGGAAGCCCGGGCCCGGGTGGCCCTGCCCGCCCGGGCCGACCCCTCCGCCACCCTGCGCGCCTTGCTGGCGGCCTGGCACCCGGCCCTGGCCGGGGTGGACGACGGCCTGGTCCTGGGCTGGCAACCGGCCGGCACGCCCGGCCCGGTCCTGAACGCCGGGGACCAGGACGACCTGCTGGCTTACCTGGGCCGGGCGCCCAGGGGCGTGACGGCCTGGAGCGAGGACTGCCCCGGCGTGGTGGAGACCAGCCTGAACCTGGGGGTGCTGACCCTGGACGCAAGTGGGTGCCGGGGGGTGTTCATGGTCCGCTCCCTGGTGGATGACGCCGCCTGGCACCTGGCCGGACGACTCATCGACCTGGCCGCCGAGTGCCACATCCAGGCCGCCAGGCAGGGTCCCTATCCGGGCTGGCGCCCTGATCCGGACGCGCCTCTGCTGGCCCTGGCCCGGCAGGTCTATGCCCGGGAGTTCGCCGCCGAACCCGGTCTGCAAGTGATCCATGCCGGTCTGGAATGCGGCCTCTTCGCCGCCAGCCACCCCCACCTGGAAATGCTGTCCTTCGGCCCGGACATCCACGGTGCCCATGCGCCCGGCGAAGCGGTGGACATCCCCTCGGTGGGCCGCTGCTGGACATTCCTCAAGGCCCTGTTGCAGGAACTTGCCCAGGATTGAGCCCTCTCTCTCCCTTTCCATAAACCGCTCAAGGAGGTTTTCATGCGCACCCCGATCCTGCTCCCCCTCGCCCTGCTGCTGCTGGCCGGTTGCGCCAGCCAGGAGCCCGTCTCCCAGGGGCCCGACCCCGTTCAACAGCGTCTCACCGGCACCGAGGGCCTGGCCCTGGAAGCCCGGGATGAGGCCCGTTCGGCACAAAACCGCCTGGCGGATCTGCAACGGCAGGTGGACGCCCTGACGCGCCAGGGCCTGGAAGCCCAGGCCGCCCGCCAGGCCCAGGACCTGGCCATGTCGGACCGGCTCGCCCGATTGGACCGCCAGACGGCGGGCCTGGCCGAGGCCAACGCAAGCGGTACCAGCCAGGCCGCCGCCGCCCAGCGGACGGCCGATGCCGCCGCCCTGGCGGCCGGCCAGTCGTCCACCCGCAGCGACGACCTGGCGGCCCGCCTGGCCGCCCTGGAAAAGCGCCTGGAAGAAGTGGCCAACATGGCCCTGGATGCCCTGGACGCCGTGGGTCTGGGCCAGAAGCGCATCCTGGGCAAGGTGATGCAGACCGTCACGCTCACCGACGACAAGACCCTGTTTCCCATCAATTCTCCGGTGCTGGGGGATGCCGACATGGCCAAGCTGAACGAACTGGCGGCCAAGGTGAAGGCCCTGGGCACCCACTATCATTTGCAGATCCAGGGCCACACCGACGGCTTCGGTTCGGAGGACTACAACTACGAACTGGGCCGGGCCCGGGCGGAGGTGGTGAAGAACTACCTGAACGAGAAGGGCGGCATTCCCCTGCTGCGCATGTCGGTGATCTCCTACGGGGCCAGCGAAGCTGCCAACTACACGGGTAAGTCCAACCGGCGCATCGTGGTGCACGTGCTCCAGTGACCGGGCTTCCGGCTACCCGGCCCCGGGGCCGGGGGCCGGCCGGAACAGGCGCCCCTCCCGCTCCAGGAAGCGGACGAAGAACTCGAACAGCACCAGGCGGGTGGTCTGCACGAAGACCAGCAGGCCTTCCAGGGTCAGGGCAAAGACGTTGCCGGCGATGACCACCGCCCACCAGGCCCATGCCGACCCCGTGCCATCGGCCAGGGTCAGCACCGCCAGGGACAGGGCGCCGTGGGCGAGGGCGAAGGCCCCCACCCGCAGGAAGGACAGGGTGTTCATGGCCAGCTCGAAGAGGCTCAGGGCCAGGCTGCCCAGGCTTTCCAGAACGGACGCCCAGCGTTCATCCCGCCAGGCCCGGTGGACGGCATGGGCCAGGTATTGCAACAGGGCCAGCCCGGCCAGGACCAGGGCCCAGGGGGCCAGCAGCCCGGCCAGCAGGCTCAGGTAAAGGACCAGGACCGCCCCCTCGCCGGGCAGCCAGCGGAACAGTTCGCCGCGCCAGTAGGCCTCCACCCCGGCGAAGACCAGTCCCAGCAGCATGAGCCCGGCGCCGAACGGCAGGGGGAGCAGCAGCACGGCTTCGGGCGCCTCCAGGGGGCGCAGCCAGAGGGGAGTCAGGAAATGATGGAAGCCGAACACCTCGCCGAACAGCAGGCCGAAACCGGCTGAAGCCAGGCCGCAGGTCAACAGGAAGCGCAGGCGCGGATGCCGCCCCCACAGGGCCAGGCCCAGCAGGGCCAGCACCAGGCCGTGGCCCAGGTCGGGGAACATGTAGCCGAACAACAGGGGGACGATGAAGGGCAGGAGGGGGGTGGGATCCACGGTCATGCTGTCCGGCGTCCCCCACATGACCAGGAAGGGCTGGAAGGGCCGGGCCCACCAGTTGTCCAGGGTGGCCACGGGCACCCGAGCCTGTTCCGGTGGATGGGGCGAACGCAGCACGGCGCGGATGCCGGCCTTTTCCAGTGCCTGGCGCAGGTAGCGGGGATCCGGCGCGGTGGTCCAGCCGGTGACGTGGCAGAAGGGCCCGGCGGTGAGGGTGCCTGCCGCGTGGCCCAGATACCAGTGCAGGGTGTCCACGTTGGCCCGGGCCCGGGCCATGTCCGGGTCCCGGCGCAAGGCGCGGCGCTCGTGTTCCAGGTCTGCCCGCTCCCGGCGCAGCAGGGCGGCGCGGCGCGCCAGGGTGCGCCATTGATTGGCCCGGTCTCCGCTCAGCCAGGCGGGAATTCCCATCTGCTCGCAACCCCGCTCCACCACCCAGTGGCGGATGGCGTGGCGTTGGTCGGGCAGATCGGCCACGTAGAGGAAATCGTGGCCCTCGCCAGGGATCACCCGATCCACGCCGGCTTTCAACTCCGCTTCCCCGGCCCCGCCCTTGGGACAGGCAAACAGGCATTTGCACAGGAAACGGGTCTTGTGGAACACCGCATCCAGATCCAGGTTGGCCCGGGCCATGGCGGCCAGGCATTCTTCCAGCAGGTCCAGTTGCCGCAGTTCGGCGCGCAGATGCTCCAGGTGGGCGTTGAGGAAATCCATGCGGGCGCTCCACACCCGCAGCCGGTGCAGGGCCTGGTTGGCCAGGTGCACCGGATCTCCCAGGATGTCGCTGGCCTGGGTGCCGGTTCCCGGCAGCTCGTGGCCGTGCCGGGCCGCCAGGCTGCGGAACTGCTCCACGAAGAAGCGCAGCTTGTCTTCCGCCACCGGCTCCGCCAGACGCGGATCGGTTTCCAGTTGCACCACGCCTGTGGCGGCCAGCACCTCGGTGGCCCGCACGGTCTGCTCCCGGGGGACGTAGGTTTCAAACCAGCGGGCCTGGGTGGGTCGGAACATGTTGGGGGTTCCCCTTCATTTCCAGCATAGCCCGCAGGCCCCGGCAGGTACCTCAGTAATGGGGCGGAACCTCCACCGCCGGATCCCCGGGCTCTTCCCCGGAACCCAGGCTGCGCACCTGCTGATAGAGGAGTCGTAACTGGCTCTCCAGCAGGTCCATGCGTTCCTGCTGGCGGTAGACGGTCCCGTTGAGCGCCTCCAGGAGGTCTTCGGCCAGGGCCAGCTTGGCTTCCAGTTCGGCGATTCGTTGTTCCATGCTCTTCAGGTCGGGAGTCGTTAATCGGACAGACAGGTCCCGTTCATTGTCTATCATGGTTGGGTGGTCCGACAAAACAACCCGCCAAGGATTTCCGGAGACACTGGCTGCATCATGCAGGTGCCCCTACCCCTTCCCCGCCTCGCACTGGCTTTCTGTCTGCTGCTCCTGGCCCTGGCGGCGGGGATGCGTCAAGGCACCGGCGAGCCCGTCAAAGCCGTCTCGTTTGCCTTCACCAGCCTGGACGATCGGCCGGTACGCCTGGCCGATTACCAGGGCAAATGGGTACTGGTGAGTTTCTGGGCCCCCTGGTGCCCCCTGTGCAAGGTGCAGGTGCCCAGCCTGAACACCCTGAACCAGCGGTCCGACACCCGGGTGATCGGCATCGCCCTGGATTACGGCGCCGATGAGGGATCCATCCGCCAGGCCATCCGCCTGGCCAACATGCGCTTTGACGCCTTCGTGGCCGGCGGTTCCCGCCGTGATCCCAACAGCGCCCAGCGGCAGGTGGGGCCGGTGGATTTCTTCCCCACCTCCTATCTCTACGATCCCCAGGGGGAAATCGTCATGTTCATCCCGGGACAGTTGCGCCTGCCCCGCATCCTGTCCTTCATGGACAACTGGTACGCCGAACACGGTCCGGCCCGGGCCCCCATGCTGGCGGCGCGTAGCGACGACCTGGCGGGCATGCTCAAGCGCCGCTACGGCGACCGGGGCGGCCAGGCCTTCGCCGACTGGAAGCGCATGACCGAGGCCGCCCTGGCCCTGCCCATCCCGGATCGGCTGGCCCGGGTCAACGATTTCTTCAACCGGCGCATCCAGGCCGGCCAGGACAGCCAGATCTGGGGCCGGGAAGACCATTGGGCCACCCCGGGTGAACTGTTGGGCGTCGGCAAGGGCGACGGGGAGGACTTCGCCATCGGCAAATACTTCACCCTGGTGGCCCTCAACCTGCCCCCCGAGAAGATGCGTCTGGTCTACGTGAAACCCCGGGGCGAAAGCCGGCCCGGGGCCCAGGTGCACATGGTGCTGGCCTGGTACGAGTCGGCCGGCCAGGATCCCCTGATCCTGGACAACCGGGAGCCGGCCATCCTGCCCGCCAGCCGCCGGACAGACCTGCGGCCGGTATTCAGTTTCAACAGTCTGGGCGTCTGGGAAGAGACGGCCGCCGCCGCCTCGGCGGGGGAAAGCGGCCGCCTGGCGGTTTGGGAGGACACCCTGCGCCGGGCCAAGGCAGAAGGATTCGAATAGGAGGCCGTCCATGTCCATGCAACGACAACTCTGGTTCACCATCCTGGCCTGCATGCTCATCGCCCTGGCGGCCAGCCTGTCCGCCTCATTGCTCAACGCCCGGGCCTATCTGGAAGCCCAGTTGGCCCAGAAGAACCAGGACAATGCCGCTGCCCTGGCCCTGGCCTTGAGCCAGGGGGACGGCGGCCGGGAACAGGCCGTGCTGGCGGCCACCGCCCTGTTCGACAGCGGCCACTACGAACTCATCCAGATCATCGACCCGGAAGGCAAGGTGGTGGTGGACAAGGTGGTGGTGTCCCCCGACCCCGGTGCACCGGCCTGGTTCGTGGCCCTGTTTCCCATTCGCTCCCTGCCCGGCCGGGCCGAGATCGCCCAGGGCTGGCAGCCTCTGGGCAGCCTGACCCTCATGAGCCGTAGCGAGTTCGCCTACCAGTCCCTGTGGGACACGGCCCTCACCATGAGTGGCGTGAGCCTGCTGGCGGCCGTGCTGGCCGGCCTGCTGGCCAGCCTGGTGCTGCGCCGCCTGGGCCGGCCCATGGCGGCGGTGATGGAACAGGCCCGGGCCATCAACGAGCATCGCTTCGTCACCATGCCCGAGCCCGACGTGCCCGAATTCAGGGCCCTGGCGGCCGCCATGAACGACACGGTGAGCCGCTTGCGGGAGGACTTCGAAGCGGATGCAGCCCGTTTCGAGACCATGCGCCGGGAAGCCAATCACGACCCCCTCACCGGGCTGGCCAACCGGGACCATTTTCTGGCCAGTCTGGAGGCCTCCCTGCATGGCGAGAACGCCGGCAGCGGCAGTCTGGCGGTCATCCGGCTGCGCAAGCTGGGCAAGCTCAACCGGGCCCTGGGCCGGCAGGTGGCGGACCAGGTGCTGCGCCGGGTGGGAGCCACCCTGGAAGCCCTGCTGGAAACCTGCCCGGAATTCCTGGCAGGCCGCCTCAACGGCGCCGATTTCGCACTGTTGCTGCCCGCCGGCTGCGCCGTGAAGGCCCTGCTGGACGAACTGCTGCTCGACCTGCACGGGGCCATGGACAATCTGGCCGGCGACTATTCCACCATCTACATCGGCCACGCCGACTATGGGCCCGGCGATGATCCGAAAACCCTGTTGGCCCGCATCGACGCCACCCTGGCCGCCATCGACCTGAGCGGCGGCAGTGGGGTACGGGCAGCAGCCGCGCCGGCGGCCGGAGAAGGGGTGGGCGGCGAAACCTGGCGCATGCGGATCCAGCAAGCCCTGGCCACACCGGACAGCCTGCGTCTGGCCCGTTTCCCCCTGCGTCTGGCGGCCGGCTCCGCCCTGCACCGGGAATGCCCGTTGCGCCTCAAGGATCCTGCCACGGGCGAATGGCTGGGGGCCGGCAGTTTCCTGCCCTTCGCGGAACGCCTGGGCCTGGTTCGGGATCTGGATCTGGCCGCCCTGGATCTGGCACTGGCCGACTTGGCCGAAGACGACAACCTGGCCGGCCTGTGGCTCAACCTGTCAGCCAAATCCCTGGCCGACCCGGAATACCGCCGCCGCCTGCTGGAACGGCTGGAAGCCCATCCGGACGTCCGGGGCCGCCTCCGGCTGGAAGTCCCGGAAGCCGGCGGCCTGGCCCGTCTGGATGCCCTGCGGGAACTTGCCCGGGACCTGAAACCCCTGGGCTGCGGCCTGGGCCTGGAGCACTACGGCCACCACTTCCACCAGATCGGACGGCTCTACGATCTGGGTCTGGACTTCCTCAAGGTGGATGCCAGTTTCATCCGGGGCCTGGATGGCCACCCGGGCAACCAGCATTTCCTGGCGGGCCTTCTCGAGATCGCCCACCGCATCGGCATGCAGGTCCATGCCGAAGGGGTGGAGCGGGACGAGGAATTGGCCAGCGTGCTGGCTCTGGGTTTCGACGGCGCCTCCGGACCGGCCATCCAGGCCATCCATTAAGCATTCCAACGGGCTGCCTGCTCAAGTCTGGTAGCCGGTTGCCGATATAAGTTGACCAGCCCGCGCCTTACCCAAGCGGAACCACCCAGTCCGGCTGGTCATCTATCGGAAGGAAAGCGAGCACGTCATGTCCGGTCCTACGGCATCCCGTTTCACCCGTGCCCTGCTGGCAATCTGCATGGCACTCACCGTTTTCCCGGTCTGGGCCGAAGCCTACAGTTTTTCCATCACCCCCCAGTTCGAGCGGCGCAAGCTGTTCACCATCTGGCAACCCATCGTGGATGAGCTGCGGCGCCGCACGGGGCTGGATCTGCAACTGGTCACGGCCCTGTCCGTGGCCGACTTCGAGCGGGACCTGCGCCAAGGGGTCTACGACTTCGCCTACATGAACCCCTACCTGGTCCCCCAGGTGGGCGCAAGTCCGGGCTACGTGCCCCTGATCCGGGACATCCTGCCCCTGCGGGGCATCCTGGTGGTACGCAAGGACAGCCCCTACCGCAGCGTCAAGGAACTCCAGGGTAAAACCCTGGCCGTGCCATCCCTGTCCGCCCTGGGCGCTAACCTGCTCCTGCGGGCCGAACTGGACCGCCAGCAGCAGGTGGTCATGAAGCCCCTGGAAGCCCGCACCCACGCCTCCGTGTTCCTGCACGTGATCAACGGCCTGGCCGAGGCGGGCGGCTCCGTGCAAAAGGCTCTGGCGGAGCAGGACCCGGCCGTGCAGGATGCCCTGCGGGTGCTCTATACCACCCAGGACGCCATGTCCCACGCCCTGGCCGCCCACCCCCGGATTCCGGCCGCTGCCCGGGACAAGGTGCGTCAAGCCTTGATCGACATGTCCGCCAGCGAATCCGGCCGCTGGTTGCTGGCCGAAATCCCCATGAAACAGGCCGTTCCCGCCCTCCTTGAGGATTACCGCTCCCTCCAGGCTCTGCAACTGGAACGCTACCTGCAACCCTGAGCCCTGCCGTGACCCTGCGCTGGAAGCTGCTCCTTCCCCTGCTCGTCGCCTCCCTGCTCATGGTGGCGGCCCTGCACCGGCTGTGGCTGACCCCCGCTCTGGAACGCATCGAAACCACCGAGGTGGAGTCGGTACGGCGCCACCTGGACAGTGTGGCGGAAGGACTCGTCCCCCTGGTGATGAGCATGCAACTGGATGTGATCCGGGAGAACCTGGACAGCGTGCTGGCCAAGAATCCCGACTGGGTCTCCCTGACCCTCAAGGACCTTCAGGGACGGCAGCTCTACCCCCCCCGGCTGGATGACCGGGGGGCGGCCATCCGTCTGCCCCAGGACCCCCGCCAGGTGACTCTGGATGTCCGCTATCTGGGCCGCAACCTGGGCCACCTCCACGCGCTCATCGATCTGGGCCCCCACATGGAAAGCCAACGCCAGGGCTACCTGCGCATCAACCTATTGGTGCTCACCATGCTGCTGGGGGCCATGGCCATGCTCTGGATCGTGGTGGATCGGTCCATCCACCGGCCCCTGCGCCGGCTGTCCGCCGCCGCCGCCACCCTGGCCCGGCACGACTATGCGGCCCCCCTGCCCGAGGCGGGCAGGGACGAGGTGGGCAGCTTGGTCCGCAGCTTCGCTTCCATGCGGGAGGAAATCCAGGCCCGGCATCGGGAACTGACCCGGGAAATCGAGGAAAAGCGCCTGGCGGAAGCCAGTCTGCGTCAGCTTTCCCAAGTGGTGGAACAGAGTCCGGAGAGCATCATCATCACCGACAGGGACGCCCACATCGAGTACGTCAACGAGGCCTTTCTGCGCTGCACCGGCTATGGCCGGGATGAAGTCATCGGCTTCAACCCCCGTCTGTTGAAATCGGGCCAGACTCCATCGGAAACCTTTGTTTCCCTCTGGGCGACCCTGACCCGGGGCGAGACCTGGCAGGGGGAATTCATCAACCGGCGCAAGGACGGCAGCACTTACGTGGACTTCGCCCAGGTGTTGCCCCTGCGCCAGCCCGACGGCCAGATCAGCCATTACGTGGCAGTGCTGGAGAACATCACCGAAAAGAAGCGCATGGCCGAAGAACTGGACCGGCATCGCCAGCATCTTCAGGAAATGGTGGCCCAGCGCACGGCGGAACTCACCGCCGCCCGCCGGGAAGCCGAAGCGGCCAACCTGGCAAAAAGCGCGTTTCTGGCCAACCTGGGCCATACGCTCCAGGCCCCCCTGGGCCATGTCCTGGGCCAGACCCAGCTTCTCCGCCAGACCGCCCTGACCACCCGCCAGGCCGAGCAACTGGATAAATTGCTCGACACCGGCAAGCACATGGAGAGCATCCTCAACGACCTGCTGGATATGTCCAACATCGATGCCGGGCGGTTACAGCTCGAATCCGTGCCCTTGCACCTGCCCGCGCTGCTGGAGCAGGTGGCCGCGGCCATCCGGCCGATGGCCCTGGCGAAGAACCTGCGCCTCGACGTAGCCTGCGAAGACTTCCCCGCGTAAGCGTCCAACCGCCCCACCTTCCCCCGCCCCGTGAGGCTATGCAATCTCCG
>DYIY01000006.1 GCA_020723405.1 Thiobacillus denitrificans
GCGCCAATGATAGTGAGCCCCGCGCTCGCGAAAGTAGGTCATCGCCAGACTCCCCATACTCAAAAGCCCACCCGCCTAGGGGTGGGCTTTTTGTTTTGCACCTCATTGATGCCTCAGCCTCAGTCAGGAATCCATCTCCCTTTCGGCTTCACGGACCTGGACCATCAATGTGCCTTTGCTCAGTGTGATCGTCAGATCCTCTCCGGGGTTCACCTGGCTGGCATCAGTCACGATGCCCGCCCTTCCACGGACAATGCTGTAGCCTCTTTCCAGCACCCTAGTCGGGTTTAGCATGTCCAGATGCGCGGAAAACTGGACTGAACGGCTGCGCAATGTGGCCAGATGTTGTGTTCGGCTGTGGTGAAGTCTTCTATCCAACGTTTCCCAGAGGCGCCAGGCGCGATCCCTACTCCGTGTTTGTGCCAGGATGCGGGACGTGACATCCGCCAGTTCCAGACGATGGGTTTTCAAGGTGTGTTCCACAACTTGCCGGCATCGCCAAGTCAGATGAATCAGGGATTGCCTGCGCACGATCAATCTTTGTCTGGGGTGAACGAGGCGGGATAGCAGGATGTCCAGCCGTTGTCCTTGATTTGTGCGCAGGCGGCTTTCAGCCTGTTGCAAACGGGATGCCAGATGCTTGACTTCCTGTCCCAGGGTGATTCGTGAAGGTGTGGCAGCTTGGGCTGCCCCCGTGGGCGTGGGGGCGCGCAGGTCGGCGACGAAGTCGGCAATGCTGAAATCCGTTTCGTGTCCCACGCCGGCAATGACTGGGATGGGGCAAGTGGCAATGGCCCGGGCCAGCCGTTCATCGTTGAACGCTTGCAGGTCTTCCAGGCTTCCTCCACCCCGTACCAGCAGAATCACATTGCATTCATTCCGTTGCCCTGCGCTGGCCAGGGCCTGAACTAAGGATCCGGCAGCCTCTGCGCCCTGTACCTGGGCCGGGTAGACATAGACGGTGGCTATGGGCCAGCGCTGCTGCAGGGTGATGAGCACGTCGTGCAGAGCAGCGGCTTGCAAAGAAGTGATGACGCCAATACCCAGCGGGTAGGGGGGTGGTTTGCGTTTTCCTTCTGGGTTAAAAAGCCCTTCTCCTGCCAATTTCGCCTTCAGGCGCAGAAAGGCTTCGTATAGGGACCCTTGCCCGGCACGGCGCAGTGCCTCCACTTGCACCTGGTAGTCGCCGCGTTGTTCATAAAGGGTGGGTTGGCCCCGTAACTCAACCTGATCCCCGTCTCGGGGCGACCAGTCCACAAATTGGTTGCGGGTACGGAACATGACGCAGCGGACACCGGCCTGGGCATCCTTCAGGGTGAAATACCAATGGCCGGACGCTGCCTTGGAGAAATTGGCGATTTCACCTCGTACCTGACAGATGGGCAGGGACTTTTCGATGGCCAGACGCACCCGTTGGTTCAATTCCGTGATGGTCAGCGTGTCGGTCAGGGAAGGGGCGGAATCCTGATGCTCCATCAGTAGTCCCTCTGAAAAACAGTCAGGAAATCGTCATTCTTCGGATGTTTATATCCACAGTTGGACATGGAGGGGGTTGGCGAGCCATGGATTGACCTGTGTGCTTGTGAGGATATGCAACGCATGGAAATCAAAGGAAAAAATGTGCACTGCTGGCAGGCGGGGAAGATGGGGGGGATGTTTTGTCAATTGGTCTGGCCAACATGACGGATTACCCACAAAGTTATCCACAGAAATCGTTGACATTTCGACAAGCCTGGACGCCCTTGCTCACCTGTATGAAGACTGCATGTTGCAGCGGTCCGGCAGTATTCCGCTCGGCGGGCATGAAGACAATAGGAAGGTTTTTTCATTGGCCGATTTAGTGGTATGTTCCCCCTTTTCCGCACGGCGGCTCCGGGCCGCCGTTATGTTTTCATCCGCGGCTGGAAGAATATGTCTGATTACCTGATGCAAACCTATGGCCGGCAGCCCCTGGCCTTCGTCAAAGGCGAAGGTGCCTGGCTGACCGATACGGCGGGCGACAAATATCTGGATGCCCTGGCAGGCGTGGCCGTGAACGGCCTGGGCCACGGTCATCCCAAACTGGTCGCGGCCCTCTGTGAACAGGCTGGACGCCTGATCCATACCTCCAACATCTATCGCATTCTCGAACAGGAGCAACTGGCGGAACGTCTCTGCCGCCTCTCTGGCCTGGAGAGAGCCTTTTTCTGCAATTCCGGTGCAGAGGCCAACGAGGCAGCCATCAAGATCGCCCGGTTGTATGGCCATAACCGGGGCATCGACAATCCGGCCATCGTGGTCATGGAGAAGAGTTTCCACGGCCGTACCATGGCGACCTTGTCCGCTACCGGCAACCGCAAGGTCCAGGCTGGGTTCGAGCCCCTGGTGACCGGTTTTGTCAGGGTACCCTTTGCCGACGCCGAGGCGGTGGAAAAGCTGGCCGAGCACCACAACAACATCGTTGCCGTGCTGGTGGAGCCCTTCCAGGGCGAGGGTGGCGTGAACGTCCCCGAAACCGATTACCTGACCAAGTTGCGGGCCATTTGCGACCGCAATGGCTGGCTCCTCATGTTGGATGAGGTGCAGACCGGCATCGGCCGCACTGGTACCTGGTTCGCCTTCCAGCATGGCAGCGTACTGCCCGACGTGATGACCCTGGCCAAGGGCCTTGGCTCCGGCGTGCCGGTGGGTGCGTGTCTGGCCCGGGGCGTGGCGGCTGAGACCTTCACGCCCGGCAAACATGGTTCGACCTTCGGTGGCGGTCCCCTGGCCTGCACGGCGGCCCTGACTACTTTGCGGGTCATGGAAGAGGATGGTCTGTTGGCCCATGCCAGAATCCTGGGCGATTTCATCCGTGCCGATCTTGCCGAACGGCTCCAGGGCCAGGCGGGTGTGATGCAGATCAGGGGCCAGGGCCTCATGATCGGCATCGAACTGGATCGGCCCTGCGCTGAACTGGTGAAACTGGCCCTTGCCGAAAAGCTGTTGATCAATGTCACCAACGACACCGTGGTGCGACTCCTTCCTCCCCTGGTCATGACCCGGGAGGACGCGGTCCTGCTTACCGCCAAACTGGCAGGGCTGATACGCGCTTTCCTGGGATGAACACCATGGCGGCCCCCCTCAGGCACTTCCTGCAGTTCAAGGATTTTTCCCGGGAAGAACTGGAGCACCTGTTCGTCCGTAGCGGCATCATCAAGGCCCGGTTCAAGGGATACGAGCCCTATCATCCCCTGGCCGATCGAACCTTGGCGATGATCTTCGAGAAGAGTTCCACCCGGACCCGGCTTTCCTTCGAGGCCGGCATGCATCAACTGGGGGGATCGGCGATCTACCTGAACACCAGGGATACCCAGTTGGGGCGCGGTGAGCCGGTGGAGGACGCGGCCGAGGTCATCTCCCGCATGGTGGACATCGTGATGATCCGTACCTTCGAGCAGGACATCATCGAACGCTTTGCCGCCCATTCCCGCGTGCCGGTGATCAACGGTCTGACCAATGAATATCATCCCTGTCAGATCCTGGCCGACCTCTTTACCTACATCGAACATCGCGGACCGATCCAGGGCAAGACCGTGGCCTGGGTGGGCGACTCCAACAACATGTGCAACACCTGGCTTCAGGCCGCTGAAGTGCTGGACTTCAACGTCCACGTTTCCACGCCGCCGGGCTATGAGGTGGAAGCAGAGCGGGCCGGCCTGTTTGGTACGGACCATTTCGAAGCCTTTGCCGACCCTATGGATGCCTGCCGGGATGCCGATCTGGTCACCACTGACGTATGGACCAGCATGGGTTTTGAGGCCGAAAACGAAGCGCGGATGAAAGCGTTTGCCGACTGGCAGGTGGATGCCGAGATGATGCGGGTTGCCAGGCCGGATGCCCTGTTCATGCATTGTCTGCCTGCCCACCGGGGCGAGGAAGTGGCCGCCGAGGTCATTGACGGGGTCCAATCGGTGGTCTGGGATGAGGCGGAAAATCGCTTGCATACCCAGAAGGCTTTGATGGAATTTCTCATCTTGGGTCGGGTGGAGACGTGAATCTGGCGTATTTCAAGGACCGGGACGCGCTCTATCTGGAGTTGTCCCCGGAGGATCCGGCCCATGCCTGGGAAGCCCAGGAGGGCGTCGTCATCAATCTGTCCGAAGATGGCCGGGTGGTGGGCATTGAAATTGAACAGGCCAGCCGGAAGACGGACCTGTCCCTGCTGCGGGTGGGCAACTTCCCTGGCGAAGTGCATGCGGTGGAAGGTGCGGCCCATTGAGTGTTGAACGAGGGTGGCGGGCCAAGGGGCCTGCCAACGAGTAGCAAGGAAAGACGATGAGCGAAATCAGGAAAGTGGTGCTTGCCTATTCCGGCGGGCTGGATACGTCGGTGATCCTCAAATGGTTGCAGGACACCTATCGATGCGAGGTGGTGACTTTCACCGCCGACCTGGGCCAGGGCGAGGAATTGGACCCGGCCAGGCAGAAGGCCCTGCAATTCGGCATCAAGCCGGAGAACATCTACATCGACGACCTGCGCGAGGAGTTCGTGCGGGATTTCGTCTTCCCCATGTTCCGTGCCAATACGGTCTATGAAGGCGAATACCTCCTGGGCACCTCCATCGCACGGCCCCTCATCGCCAAGCGGCTCATCGAAATAGTCAATGCCACCGGGGCAGACGCCATCTGCCATGGTGCCACCGGCAAGGGCAACGACCAGGTGCGCTTCGAACTGGGTGCCTATGCACTGAAGCCCGACGTGAAGGTCATCGCCCCCTGGCGGGAGTGGGACCTGCTTTCCCGGGAGAAGCTGCTCAACTACGCCGAGACCCACGGCATTCCCATCGACATGAAGCACCGTCAGGGTGGCTCTCCCTATTCCATGGACGCCAACCTGCTGCACATCTCCTACGAAGGCCGTCATCTGGAAGATCCCAATGCCGAGGCCGAAGAGGACATGTGGCGCTGGACCGTCTCCCCGGAAAACGCGCCCGATGCGCCAGAGTACGTCACCCTGGACTACGTACAGGGTGACGTGGTGGCCATCAACGGCCAGGCCATGAAAGCGGACGTGGTATTGGCCGAACTGAACCGGCTGGGCGGCAAGCACGGCATCGGTCGTCTGGATCTGGTGGAAAACCGCTACGTGGGCATGAAGTCCCGGGGCTGCTATGAAACCCCCGGCGGCACCATTCTGCTCAAGGCTCACCGGGCCATCGAGTCCATCACCCTGGATCGGGAAGTGGCCCACCTGAAGGACGACCTGATGCCCCGTTACGCCAGCCTGGTCTACAACGGCTACTGGTGGAGCCCGGAGCGCAAAGCTTTGCAGGTGCTCATCGACCACACCCAGCAGCATGTCAACGGCATGGTCCGCCTCAAGCTCTACAAGGGCAATGTGATCGTGGTGGGGCGTGACTCCGCCAAGGATTCCCTGTTCGACTCCACCATCGCCACCTTTGAGGACGACGCCGGTGCCTACGACCAGAAGGATGCGGGCGGTTTCATCAAGCTCAACGCGCTGCGCATGCGCATCGCTGCCAAACTCGACGCCAGGAGGAAGTGAAAATGTCCCAATTCGACAACGTCGCCGTCATCAAGAAGGCCAACGTCTATTTTGATGGCAAGTGCGTGTCCCACACCGTCCAGTTTGCCGACGGCACGAAGAAATCCGTGGGCGTTGTCCTGCCCGCCAGCCTGACCTTCAACACCGGGGCGCCGGAGATCATGGAATGCGTGGCAGGGGGTTGCCGCTACCGGCTCAAGGGCGAGGACTGGAAGACCAGCGTGGCGGGCGAGTCCTTCAGCATTCCGGGTAACTCCAGCTTCGATATTGAAGTGGCCGGCGAGCCCTACCACTACGTCTGCCACTTCGGCTGACGATGGTTGACCCCTGGCCCGGCCGGAAGGGCCGGGTCAGGGGTTCAACAGGCTGGCCAACAGGCCGGTCTGACGCTTGCCCTGCAAATCCATGGTGAGCCTGCCTGCCCGGGCGATGGCCAGCAGATCGGCCAGGGCGTCCTCGAAGGCGTCGTTCACCACCAGGTAGTCGAACTCCAGGGCATGGGAGATGTCCTCCCGGGCCGCCGCCATGCGCCGGGCGATGACCTCGGCGCTGTCGGTGCCGCGGCCTTCCAAGCGGCGGCGCAGTTCTTCGATGGAGGGGGGCAGGATGAAGATGGACTTGGCCTTGGGCATGAGCCGGCGTACCTGGGCCGCGCCCTGCCAGTCGATTTCCAGCAGGATGTCCCGGCCCGCCGCCATCTCCGCCTCGATCCAGAGCTGGGAAGTGCCATAGTAGTTGCCGTACACCTCGGCGCTTTCCAGGAATTCCCCCCGCTCCAGCCATTCCTGGAAGGCTTCCCGGGTGACGAAGTGATAGTGAACGCCGTTTTCCTCCCCCGGGCGGGGCGCACGGGTGGTGTAGGAAATGGACAGCCGGATGGCCGGATCCCGCTCCAGGAGGGCCTTCACCAGGCTGGACTTACCGGCGCCGGAAGGCGCCGAAACCACGAAAAGCTGGCCTGCCATGGCGTGTTCCTTACTCGATGTTCTGGACCTGCTCGCGGATCTGCTCGATGAGCACCTTGAGTTCCACGGATGTCCGGGTCAGTTCCAGGGAGACGGATTTGGATCCCAGGGTATTGGCCTCCCGGTTCAATTCCTGCATGAGGAAATCCAGGCGCTTGCCGGCAGCACCGCCGTTGTCCAGCACCCGGGTCACCTCGTCCAGGTGGGTGAGCAGCCGGTCCAGTTCCTCGTCCACGTCGATCTTCTGGGCGAACAGCGCAACCTCCTGGTGGATGCGTTCGGCGGCGTCGGGGGAAGGGAGCAGTTCCTCCAGGCGCTTGTTGAGCTTCTCCCGGTAGGCAGCCACGATTTCCGGCGTGCGGGGGCGGATGCGGGCCACGTGCTCGCGCATGCCTGCCACCCGATCCAGGATGACGGCCTTGAGTTTGTCGCCTTCCCGGTTCCGGCTGGCGTTGAACTGGCCCAGCACCGTGTCCATGAGCTTCAGGGCCGTGGCCTGCATCTGTTCCATGTCCGGCGCGTTGTCGCCCAGCATGCCCGGCCAGCGCAACACTTCCGCCACTGCCAGGGGGCGGGCATCGGGAAAGGCTTCCCGGGCGGCGCCTACCAGGGCGCGCAGTTGCTCCAGCAAGGCGGTGTTCAGGGCGGTGGGCAGGGCTGCATCCTCCCGGGGGGTGAAATTCACCCGGCATTCCAGCTTGCCCCGCTTCACCCGTTCGGTGATGCGTTCCCGCAGGGCAGGCTCCAGGACGCGAAAATCCTCGCCCATGCGAAAGGACAGGTCCAGGAAGCGCGAGTTGACGGCGCGCAGTTCCAGGGAGAGTTGGCCGGCGGGAAGATCCGCCGATTCCACCGCGTAGCCGGTCATGCTGCGCAGGTTTTCCTTTTTAGATTCCTTCATGGCCGCCACAATCTTGGTTATCCTTCCGTGATGCAACAAGGCGCCACATCTTAACCCGCCAATCCATGGCAACCCAACCGACCACCGAGCCACTACCCCACGGCTACCACCTGGGGGAGTACGTCATCGACCGGCGCATCGGTGGTGGCGGGTTTTCCCTGGTCTATCTGGCCTTCGACCAAGCCGGCCAGCCGGTAGCGATCAAGGAATATCTGCCCGGCGGCGTGGTGAAGCGTGGCGAAGCGGGCACGGTGCACCCCCTGTCCAGCGACAAGCAGGCTTCCTTCCGCTACGGCATGAAGTGCTTTTTCGAGGAAGGCCGATCCCTGGCCGGCATCCGCCATCCCAACGTCGTGAAGGTGCTGAATTTCTTCCGCGCCAACGACACGGTCTACATGGTGATGAAATACGAGCAGGGCAAGACCCTGCAAAAGCACATCACCAGTCTCCAGGAGCCCATGCGGGAGTCCTTCATCCGCGGGGTATTCATCCAATTGCTCAATGGCTTGAGGGAAGTCCACGCCCACAAGATCCTGCACCTGGACATCAAGCCGTCCAACATCTACATCCGTTCCGACGGTTCCCCGGTGCTCATCGACTTCGGCGCCGCCCGCCAGGCCCTTACCGAGGATCTTCTCGTCGCCTCGCCCATGTACACCCCGGGCTTCGCAGCCCCAGAGCAGTACAGCGAGCGGGATCGGCTGGGGCCCTGGACGGACATCTACAGTGTGGGGGCCACCATCTACGCCTGCATGGCCAAGGCCCCGCCCCCCCCGGCCAACGAGCGCAAGGACAAGGACAAACTGATCCCCGTTTCCAAAACCTATGTGGGGGTCTATTCCAAGGCCATGCTGGACATGGTGGATTCCATGCTCCGCCTCAACTATACCGAGCGGCCCCAGAGCGTGTTCACCGTGCAGAAACGGCTCATTGCCATGGCCCAGGCCGCCCGCAGCCAAAAACCCACCTTGTTCAACCTGATCAAGGAAAGACTCACCAGGGAGCTATGAAATACGTCGTCTACCAGGCCAGCCGGCGCGGCGGCCGTCCTTACAACGAAGACCGGGTGGCCTACGCTTACACCTCCGATGCCCTGGTCATGGTGCTGGCCGACGGCATGGGTGGCCACAACCGGGGCGAGGTGGCCTCCCAGCTCACCGTCCAGGTCATCACCAGCCTGTTCCAGACTCGGGCCAAGCCCACTCTGCCCGACTTGTCCTCCTTCCTGCTGGACGGCATCTACGCCGCCCACGATGCCATCAACGAATATGCCCTGCGTAACCGCATGCCGGATCCGCCCCGCACCACCTGCGTGGTCTGTGTGGTGCAGAAGGGCATGGCCTGCTGGGCCCACGTGGGGGATTCCCGCCTTTACCAGTTCAGCCGCCGGGCCATGCTGTACCGCACCCGGGACCACTCCGCCGTACAGCAGTTGGTGGACGAAGGGGTGATCGAGGAATCGGAAATGTCCATCCACCCGGATCGCAACAAGCTCTACAACTCCGTGGGCGGCTACATGCTGCCGGACATCGAACTGGAGCAACCCGTGCAACTCCAGGAAGGGGACGTGCTGTTCCTCTGCACCGACGGCGTCTGGCCCGAACTCAGCCCGGACGAAATGCTGGCCACCCTGCGGGCCTACCCCCTGGAACGGGCGGTGAAGCACATGATGGACCACGCCGAGTTCCGGGCCGGTCAATATGGCGACAATCTGTCGGTGGTGGCCATGCGTTTCGGCGAGGAGCGTTTCGACAACGGCGAACTGGTGCTGGGGGACGACCTGGGCCTGGACGGCTTCACCACCCAGTTGAAGCGCTTGGGCAACAAGGAGGCCGACGAGCCTGAAACCACGGAAAGCGAACTGGATCGGGCCGTGGCCGAAATCCAGGCGGCCCTGGCCCGCTACACCGGTAAGACCTGAACGAGGAATTTCCATGAATGCAGTCACCCGCCCCTCCGGGCGTGCCCCGGACCAGCTTCGCCCGGTCCGTCTGACCCGCCGTTACACCAAGCACGCCGAAGGCAGCGTCCTGGTGGAATGTGGCGACACCAGGGTGCTGTGCACCGCCAGCGTGTTGGAGAAAGTGCCGGCCCACGTGAAAGGCAGCGGCGGGGGCTGGCTCACCGCCGAATACGGCATGCTGCCCCGGGCCACCCATACCCGGGGCGACCGGGAAGCGGCCCGGGGCAAGCAGTCCGGCCGTACCCAGGAGATCCAGCGGCTCATCGGCCGCGCCCTGCGCGCTGCCGTGGATCTGGACAAACTGGGCGAGCGCACTCTGCACCTGGACTGCGACGTGCTACAGGCCGACGGCGGCACTCGTACGGCCAGCATCACCGGCGCCTGGGTGGCGGTGCACGATGCCGTGCAATGGTTGGTCAAGCAGGGCCGGCTTCCCGCAAGCGTCATCCGGGACCAGGTGGCTGCCGTGTCGGTGGGGGTGTGGAACGGTACGCCGGTATTGGATCTGGATTACACCGAAGACGTGGCCTGCGACACCGACATGAACGTGGTCATGCTGGGTGCCGGCGGCCTCATCGAAGTCCAGGGCACGGCGGAAGGGGCGGCTTTTTCCCGGGCCGAGCTGAACGCCCTGCTGGATCTGGCAGACAAGGGCATCCGGGAACTCATGGAGGCCCAGCGGGCAGCCTTGGGCTGATACCCCGTCCGGCGCTCCCCCTTCAACCACCACGGAATGCCATGAAGAAAATCGTCATTGCCTCCAACAACGCCGGCAAACTGCGGGAGATTGCCCGCATCCTGGAACCCCTGGACATTGAAGCCTTGCCCCAGGGCGCCTTCGGGGTGCCGGAGTGCCCCGAACCCCACGTGACCTTCGTGGAAAACTGCATTGCCAAGGCCCGCCATGCCTCCGCCCACACCGGCCTGCCCGCCCTGGCCGACGATTCCGGCATTTGTGTGGATGCCCTGAACGGTGCCCCGGGGGTGTACTCCGCCCGCTTTGCCGGCGAGCCCAAATCCGACGAGCGCAACAACCACAAGCTCATCGAATCCCTGCGCGGCCAGGCCAACCGCAAGGCCCATTACTATTGCGTGATGGTCTACGTGCGCTATCCCGACGATCCCCAGCCCATCATTGCCGAGGGCGCCTGGCATGGCGAGATCATCGACCAGCCCCGGGGCAGCGGCGGCTTTGGCTACGACCCTTATTTCCTGGTGCCTGCCTTCGGCAAGACCGGCGCCGAACTGGAGGCAGACCAGAAGAATGCCGTCAGTCATCGGGGCCAGGCCCTGCGGGCCCTGGCGGAAAAGCTGCACGCCCTGGCGGACTGACTTCCGGGCCTGGCCGGGCGCCGCGCCCGTGGCGCCCACCCGTCCCGGGAAGTTGCGCCATAATGGATTCATCCACGGCGCGCCGCCCGGAGGCTCCATTGACGCGCAAGAACCGCAATGCCCTGCTCTGGTTGCTGATCCTGTTCTGCCTGGTGTTTGCCGGGTTGGCCGGGCTGTTTGCCAAGCGCACGGAGGCTTTTGCCCTGGAGGAGGCCCAGGAGCAGGCCTTGAACCTGCTGCTCACCCAGCGGGCCGTGCATGCCTACGTGGCCAACGTGCAGCGGCCGGAAATCTACCGTCTTCAGCGGGAAGGCAGGTTGCCTGAGGACTATTTCTCTCCCGCCCTCATGTCCCGTACCTTCGTCGCCCGCAACGTCATGGACTGGCTCAACGCCGAGCGTGTGGCCCGGGGGCTGCCGCCCATCTACATCAAGCTGGCCAGCGACAATCCACGCAACCCGGTGAACCAGGCCGACGAGTGGGAGTCGGGCGTGCTGCGCCAGTTCAATGCCGGTCATCGTGACGAAATCCGGCAAGTGGTGGAAAGGGCTGGCGAACGTTGGCTGTTCATGGCCATTCCCGTCCAATCCAACAGCGCCGGCTGCCTGAAATGCCACGGCAATCCCGGGGATGCCCCGGGGGACTTGCTCAACCGCTACGGCGACAAAGCCGGCTTCAACGAAGAGATCGGCCGCACCCGGGCCTTCATCTCCCTGCGCATCCCCCTGTCGGCCATCATCCAGGAGGGGCGTGGACAGGCCCTGGGAACCCTCATGGTCACCTTCCTGAGCCTGGCTGCGGTGTACCTGCTCATCGCCCTGTTCATCCGCCGCCTGGATGAGAAACACGCCATCATCCTGCGCCAGAATGAGGAACTGGGCCGCCTGTCCGTGACCGACCCCCTGACGGGTCTGCTCAACCGGGCGGGTTTCCTGGGACAACTGGAAGGGCGGGTACGGGAAGCAGAACGCTACCAGGTCCCTCTGGTGCTGGTGATGTTGGACATCGATCACTTCAAGTCGATCAACGATCGTTACGGCCATGCCGTCGGGGATGACGTGCTGCGCCACGTCGCCGATATCCTGAGCCGTAACCTGCGCCGGGCAGATCTATGCTGTCGCTGGGGCGGCGAGGAATTCCTGATCCTGCTGCCCATGCAGGATGCAGCGGGCGGGCGAGCCTCCGCCGAGAAGCTCCGTCTGGCGGTGGAGCAGGGTGCCTACCCCGAGAAGGGGCGCATGACCGCCAGCTTCGGGGTGGCCGTCCATCGGCGCAGCGAGGAGACCAGCGAGTGGATCGGTCGGGCGGACCGGGCCTTGTACGAGGCAAAGGCCAGCGGCCGCAATCGGGTGGTGCTGGCCGAGGATGTCTGAGGGCCTCCGGCTCAGGCCGTGAAGTCGTTACCCACCAGTTCCAGCTTGGTCAGCAGTTCCCCGCCGCGCTTGTCGCCGGGCTTCAGGCGCCGGGCGGCTTCGATGCAGTGGCGGGCTTCCATGGCGGTACTGATGTCCCGGCCGTATTTTTCCATCCAGGCGATGAGCAGGTAGGCGTGGTTGAGCAGCAGGCGGGGGTTGTTGGGCATGCGCTCCCGGGCCTCCCGGGTCAGGTTGATGGCTTCGTCCAGCCGGCCTTCCCGGGCCAGTTTCACCCCCTGGTTCATGATGTCCACGGCGGCCCGGGTGGTGCGGTCCACCAGATCCCGGCCCTCCGCTGCCAGACCGGCCTGGGCGAACACGGCCTTGGCCCGTTCCACGTATTCCGGGTGATCGTGGTGGTTGCCCACCAGGCTGGTGAGCAGGGATTCGGCGGTGCCCTTTTCTCCCAGACTCATGAGGGGGCCGGCCAGATCCAACAGGGCTTCGGCGGGCAGATCGGGGGCCTGTCCCTTCAGCTCACCGGCCAGCTCCACCGCCAGTCGGGCAGCCTGCTCCCGCTCGCCGGTGTGGAAGCGCACGGGAATTTCCATGGCCCGGGCCAGGAGCCGGGCCGTCCCGTCTTCCCGCAGGTCCCGGGAGAGTTCCGACAGAATGCCCAGAGCCTCTTCCTTGTCCCCCTTGGCCAGGCTGGCCCGGGACAACCACAGGTAGGGGTCGGGAGCCTTGAGGGGGGTCTGGCGGGCCAGATCCACGTGGCGGCGGAAGGCCCGGGTGGCGGTGTCCAGGTCCCCGCGCTTGTAGGCCACTTCGCCCAGATGGCCCTGGCGCAGGGGGGCCCGGGGGGAGGTGGTGAGGGCCCGGGTGAGCACGTTCTGGGCGGCGTCCAGATCCCCCAGCCGGTCCAGGGACCGGGCCAGCCAGTCGTGGGCTTCCAGATAGGCCCGGTTGCCCCGGGTGACCTTCTCCAGTTCCTGGCGTGCCTCTTCGAAGTCACCTTCCAAATAGTGGATCTTGGCCAGCCCCAGGTGGGCCCAGGGCAGATCCCGTTGGGCCAGGGCCTCCTGGTAGACCTCCCTGGCATGGGCATGATTACCGGTGTGCAAGGCCAGATCCGCCTTCAGGCGCTTCAGGTCCCAGGCGTGGGGATTGGCATTGGCCAGTTGCGCCTCGGTCAGGTTCAGGGCCTTCAGGTATTCCCGGTCACGCATGGCCTGCTCGATGGGGGCCAGGGCCTGTTTGCGGGCCATCTGCCGGGCCAGGCGGGTGAACAGCAGGGTCTCTGTAATGGGCTTGATGAGGTAATCGTCGGGGCGGGATTCCACCGTGCCCGCCACCATTTCCGCCGTCTTCTCCGCGCTGACCATGAGCCATACCGCGTGGGGAGGGAGGAGCTGGCGGTGCCGGGCCTCCTCCAGGACCTGCTGGCCGTTGAGCCCTTGTCCCAGGTGCAGGTCGCACAGCACCACGTCGTAACTGTGCCGTTCCAGTTGCGCCACTGCTTCCTGGCCGCTGCTGGCAAAGGCGATGCGGGTGGCGCCGGCCCGGCCCAGGATGTCGCGCAGGATGCCGCGCATGCCCTCATAGTCTTCGACGATGAGGAAATGCTTGCGGGACAGGTCGGGTGGGGCCTTGCCGAGCATAGTCAGGGAAGTTCCAGGGTGAATACCCCACCGCCCAGGGTGCCGCCGTTGACCAGGCGGATGCGTCCGGCCCGCTGTCCATTGCGGTGCAGGGCAGCCACCACGCCGGCAAAGTAGAGGCCCAGACCGGTGCTGCCCGTCTCGAAGCTGATGCCCCGGGTGCGGCCATCCCCCTGGGCCAGCAGGAAGTCAGGATAGCCCGGACCATCGTCCTCGACGCTGATGC
This sequence comes from Thiobacillus denitrificans, assembly GCA_020723405.1. GTDB lineage: Bacteria > Pseudomonadota > Gammaproteobacteria > Burkholderiales > Thiobacillaceae > PFJX01. The sequence goes on from DYIY01000006.1 coordinate 13,930, forward strand.
GGATGCCGTCGTCGCCCCCTGCCAGGGATAGCAGGACCTGGCCATGGGCATAGCGCAGGGCGTTGTGCAGGGCCTGGACCAGCACCCCGAAGACCAGCTCATGGTCGATCCAGCCATAGAGTTCGTCGGGACAGTGGCAGTCCAGGCTGATGCCCTTCAGGTCGGCCAGGTCCATGACCCGGGCCAGGGCTTCCTGGGCCAGATCGGCCAGGGGGTGGTCCTGGGGATCGAAGGGGTAGAATTCCTGATCGATCTTGTAGAGGGCCAGCAGTTGCAGCAGATGGTCGGTGACCCGTTGGGCCTCGTAGAGGGCCTGGGTGGTCTTGTCCCGGGTGGCGGGGGGGAGGCTGTTCCGTTCAGTCAGGGCGTCCTGCAGATAGGCCATCATCACGCCCATGGAATTCTTCATGTCATGGACGGAGGTGATGAGGAAGGTGGAAATGTCCAGCTTCGGGTCTTCTGCCTGCATGGTGGAACCCCCCGTTGAGTGACGGCCTGGATTATAGGCCGGCCCCGGCCGCGCCACCGCCCCTGGCGGTTTACGTGCACCTGCCCTGGTGCGTGCGCAAGTGCCCCTATTGCGACTTCAACTCCCATGCCCTGGCCGACCCCCTCCCCGAGGACGCCTACCTGGATGCCCTGGAGCGGGATCTGATCGGGGCCCCGCCCGGGGTGTGGGGCAGGGCGGTGCACAGCGTGTTCATCGGTGGTGGCACCCCCAGCCTGTTCAGCCCGGAAGCCATCGACCGCCTGCTGACCCGGCTGCGCACCCTGCTCAATCTGGTTCCCCTGGCGGAGATCACCTTGGAAGCCAACCCGGGCACCTTTGAGGCGACCCGTTTCCGGGGTTATCGGGAAGCCGGAGTGAACCGGCTGTCCCTGGGCATCCAAAGCTTCAATGGTGCTCACCTGCGGGCATTGGGACGCATCCATGACGAAAGGGAGGCCTATCGGGCGGCGGAGGCGGCTCTGGGGCTGTTCGACAGCGTGAATCTGGACATCATGTACGCCTTGCCCGGCCAGACCCTGGAAGAAGCCGGGCGGGATCTGGAAACCGCCCTGGCCCTGGGGCCGGCCCATCTTTCCGCCTACCACCTGACCCTGGAGCCCAACACAGCTTTTTCCGCCCATCCCCCGGTGCTGCCGGACGACGAACTGGCGGCCGACATGCAGGAGCAGGCCGAAGCCTTGTTGGGTGCGGCGGGCTACGAGCACTACGAGACCTCCGCCTTCGCCAGGCCCGGCCAGGCCTGCCGGCACAACCTGAACTACTGGACCTTCGGCGATTATCTGGGTCTGGGTGCCGGTGCCCACGGCAAGCTGACCTTCGCCGACCGGGTGGAGCGCCAGTCCCGGGTGAAGCACCCCAAGGCCTACCTGGCCGCCTCCTTCGCGCAAGACAGCCGGGAGCACCTGTCCGAGCTGCGCACCCTGGATCCTGCCGACCGGCTGTTCGAGTTCATGATGAACGCCTTGCGCCTCAATCGGGGCTTCGACCCGGCCCTGTTCGCGGAACGCACTGGCCTGCCTTTGGCCCTGGCGGAACCGGGCCTCGCCAGGGCCCAGGCCCTGGACTTGCTGGAATGGACGCCACAGTGCATCCGGCCCAGCGCCCGGGGGCGCCGATTCCTGAATGAACTCCTGCAACTTTTCCTGGCCTGAAGCCCAGGGAGTCAACTTGCACCCTGCCTGTCATAGGGCTTGCCAGCGCGTCGGCCTATAATGACCCGTCGGGCAGCCCTCTCTACCAATAACGCTGCGGATGCCCACCCCCATCCAGAATTGCACCTGCCATGTTCCGTTACCTCCTGCTTCTCAGTCTGACCTTGCCGTCGGCCGGTTGGGCCGTTGCCCAGACGCCAGCCCCGGCCAAGCCGGCCTTGGCCGTGGCTGTCACCCAGCCCCGTGGGGATGTCCTGCCGGTCCGGGTGTCCGCCAACGGTGACATCGCCGCCTGGCAGGAGGCCAGCATCGGCACCGAAACAGGGGGGCTGCGTCTTCTGGCAGTGCTGGCCGACGTGGGTGACCGGGTGAAAAAGGGCCAGGAGTTGGCCCGCTTTGCCAGCGAAACGGTGGCGGCGGATCTGGCCGAGGCCCGGGCCTCACTGAACCAGTCCCGGGCCGCCCTGGCCGAAGCCGAGTCTGAGGCCCGCCGTACCCGTGAACTGCGCGCCGAGGGGTTTGTCAGTGAACAGCGGGTGATCCAGGCCGACACTGCTGAACAGGCGGCCCGGGCCCGGGTGGAGGCCCAACAGGCCCTGCTGGCCGGCCGGGAAAGCCGCATGGCCCAGACCCGGGTGCTGGCGCCAGATGATGGGGTGATCGCCGCCCGATCCGCCAGCGTGGGCGCTGTGCCTGGTGCAGGCCAGGAACTGTTCCGCCTGATCCGCCGGGGCCGCCTGGAATGGCGGGCGGAAGTGGCGGCGGCGGATTTATCCCGCCTGGCACCAGGCCAGGGAGCCCAGGTGACCCTGGCGGATGGTTCCCGCATTGCCGGCAAGGTGCGGCGCCTGGCACCTACGGTGGAGGCAGCCACCCGCAACGGCCTGGTGTACGTGGACCTGCCGGCTCCCGGGTCGGCCCGGGCCGGCATGTTCGCCCGGGGGGAGATCGAGATCGGCCAGATCCGGACCCTGACCCTGCCCCAGGATGCACTGGTCTTGCGCGATGGATACGCCTACGTCTTGCGCGTAGGGGCTGACAACCGGGTCCAGCTCACCAAGGTGGAAACCGGTCGCCGTGGGGGTGATCGGGTGGAAATCCGCGCCGGCCTGGACGCTTCCGCCCGGGTGGTGGCCGCCGGTGGCGCATTCCTGGCCGATGGGGACCTGGTGCGGGTGGTGTCACCCGCCCGGCCCTGAACCCCGCTCCGGATATCCACGGCCATGGCCATGAATGTTTCCTCCTGGTCCATCCGCAACCCCATACCGGCGGTTCTGCTGTTCATCCTGCTCAGCGTGCTGGGCTTCATGGGCTTCAGCGCCATGAAGGTGCAGAACTTCCCCGACGTGGATCTGCCCATGGTGACGGTCACCGCTGCCCTGCCCGGCGCGGCCCCGGCCCAACTGGAGACGGAGGTGGCGCGCAAGGTGGAGAACTCGGTGGCGGCCATCCAGGGGGTGAAGCACCTGTACACCAAGATCCAGGACGGCGTGGTGGTGACCACTGTGGAATTCCGGCTGGAAAAACCCACCCAGGAGGCGGTGGACGACGTGCGCGACGCCGTGTCGCGCATTCGTTCCGATCTGCCGGGGGACCTGAAGGACCCGGTCATCGCCCGGATGGACTTGGCCGGCACCCCCATCCTCACCTATACGGTGGCCTCCACCCGCATGGACGACGAAGCCCTGTCCTGGTTCGTGGACAACCAGGCGGCCAAGGCCCTGCTGGCGGTGAAAGGGGTGGGCGCCGTGGCCCGGGTGGGGGGGGTGAGCCGGGAGGTGCGGGTGGAACTGGACCCGGCCCGATTACTGGCCCTGAACGCCGGCATTGCCGATGTCTCCAGGCGTCTGCGCCAGGTGCAGCAGGAGGCCCCCGGAGGACGTACGGACCTGGGTAGCGGCGAACAGTCGGTACGCACCCTGGCCACGGTGCAAAGTGCCGAGGAACTGGCCGCCCTGGAGATCACCCTGTCCGATGGACGGCGCATCCGTCTGGATCAGGTCGCCACGGTGACCGATACGGTGGCCGAAAGGCGTGCCGCCGCCCTGCTCAACGGCAAGCCGGTGGTGGGCTTCGAGATCGTCCGCTCCCGGGGAGCTGGGGAGTTGGAAGTGGCCGAGGGGGTGCGGGCGGCGCTGGACAGGCTCAAGGCGGCCCATCCGGACATCATCATCGACGAGGCCTTCAACTTCGTGGATCCGGTGGTGGAGAACTATGAGGGCTCCATGACCCTCCTCTACGAGGGCGCCATCCTGGCAGTCATCGTGGTGTGGTTGTTCCTGCGCGACTGGCGGGCCACCCTGGTATCGGCCACGGCTCTGCCCCTGTCGGTGATTCCCGCCTTTGCCTTCATGCACTGGCTGGGCTTCTCCATCAACGTGGTGACCCTGCTGTCCCTGTCCCTGGTGGTGGGCATCCTGGTGGACGACGCCATTGTGGAAATCGAGAACATCATGCGCCACCTGCGCCAGGGCAAGACCCCCTACCAGGCGGCCATGGAAGCAGCCGAGGAGATCGGCCTGGCGGTCATTGCCACCACCTTCACCCTCATCGCCGTGTTTCTGCCCACCGCGTTCATGAGCGGGGTGGCAGGCAAGTTCTTCGTCCAGTTCGGCTGGACCGCTTCCATCGCCGTGTTCTTCTCCCTGGTGGTGGCCCGCCTGCTCACCCCCATGATGGCGGCCTATCTGTTGAAGCCCACCCAGGCCGGCCAGCCCCTGCGCTGGCTGGCTGTCTACCAGGGCTGGGCGCGCTGGTGTCTGGGCCACCGCTGGCTGACGGTGCTGGCCGCAGGGATCTTCTTCGTCGGCTCCTTCGCTCTGGTGCCCTACCTGCCCACGGGCTTCATTCCCCCCGACGATCTGTCCCAGACCCAGGTGAACCTGACCCTGCCCCCGGGCAGCACCTTCGCTCAGACATTTGCCGCCGCCGAGGAAGCCCGTCGGCGCGTCAGCGGCAATCCCCACGTGAAGCTGGTCTATACCGCCATCGGTGGTGGCCGCTCCGGTGCCGATCCCTTCGAGGCCCAGGGGGCGGCGGAGGTCCGCAAGGCCGTCCTTACGATCAACATGACTCACCGGTCCCAGCGTCCGGGTCTCAGCAAGCAGGACATCGAGGCCCAGTTGCGCCAAGCCCTGGAGACCCTGCCCGGGGTAAGGATCAAGGTGGGCCTGGGGGGCTCCAACGAGAAATTCGTGCTGGTGCTGGCCGGTGAGGACGGCCGGGTGTTGACCGAACATGCGTCGCTGGTGGAGCGGGAGTTGCGCAGCCTGCCTGGCATCGGCAACGTCACTTCCACCGCCAGCCTGACCCGTCCCGAACTGATCGTGCGTCCCGATCCGGCCCGGGCGGCGGATCTGGGCGTGACCACGGAGAGCATGGCCGAGACCCTGCGGGTGGCCACTCTGGGGGATTACGACCAGAGCCTGGCCAAGCTGAATCTGGCCCAGCGACAGGTGCCGGTGGTGGTGCGCCTGCCCGACTCGGCCCGTCAGGACCTGGATCTTCTGGCCCGGCTACCGGTGCCGGGCAAGGCAGGCAGCGTGCCCCTGTCCAACGTGGCCAGCCTGGCGGTGGAAAGCGGTCCGGCCCAGATCGACCGCTACGACCGGCTGCGCAACATCAACTTCGAGGTGGAACTGAACGGCATGCCCCTGGGGGACGTGGAGCGGGATGCCTACGCCCTGCCCAGTCTGGCCCATCTGCCCAAGGGGATCATCGTCACCAGTGTGGGCGACGCCGAGGCCATGAACGAACTGTTCGCCAGCTTCGGCCTGGCCATGGGCACCGGCGTGCTGTGCATCTATATGGTGCTGGTGCTGCTGTTCCGGGATTTCGTCCAGCCCATCACCATCCTGGCCGCCCTGGTACTGTCGGTCCCCGGCGCCTTCCTGGCGTTGTTCGTGGCCCAATCCAGCTTGTCGATGCCCTCCATGATCGGGCTGATCATGCTCATGGGCATTGCCACCAAGAACTCCATCCTGCTGGTGGACTACGCCATCCTGGCCCGCCGCCGGGACGGACTTGGGGCCCTGGAATCCCTGCTGGACGCAGCCGGCAAGCGTGCCCGGCCCATCGTCATGACCACCCTGGCCATGGGGGCCGGCATGCTGCCCATTGCCCTGGGGTGGGGGGTGGATCCGAGTTTCCGGGCTCCCATGGCCATTGTGGTGATCGGCGGGCTGATCACCTCCACCTTCTTAAGTCTGCTGGTGATCCCGGTGCTGTTCAGTCTGGTGGACGGTGCCCGGGCCTGGGTGCGGCGCAGGCTGGGCACGCCGGCGGTGGACGCGGCTGCCGCCCCGGACCCCTAAGCTGTTGCCAGCGCCTGCTCCCGCTTGGCCATCATTTCCTGGAGCAGAGGGGTGCAGATGACTTCCAGGGCCAGTTTCAGTTCACCGCCAGGCGCCACCAGAGTGCTGGGCCGGGACATGTAGGAGCCGGGAATGCGGCGCATGATGTCGGGGAAATCGTGCCGCCGGCTGTCGCGGAAATGGATCACCAGTACCGATTCGCTGGGAATGGGCACGTCCCGGGCGATGAAGGGGTTGGAGGTATCCACCAGGGGCATGCGCTGGATGTTGATGTCGGTGAGGCCGAACTGGGGCACGATGTAGTGCAGGTAGTCGTCCATGCGGCGCAGGATGGTTTCCACCGATTCACCGGGCTCGCAGTAGCCCTTGGCGCAGTCCCGGTGGATTTTCTGGATCCACTCCAGGTTGATGGCCGGCACCACGCCGATCAGCAGGTCCACGTACTGGGCCACGTCGATGCCCTTCCGGCCCACCCGGCGGTCGATCTCCGGAGGAAAGTGGCGGGAGTCGACCTTGCGCCGGGTCCAGGTTTCCGCCATCAGACCGCCGTGCTGGCCTTCGTAGAACAACACGTCGCTGCCCGGTTTCATGGGTTGCCAGGGGGTGAATTCACCGGCGGCCACACCCAGCACCTTGCCGCGCAGGTCATTGTGGGCATAATCCCGCAACACCCCACCGCCGGTCTCGCCGTAGCTCTTGAAAAAAGCCTCCAGTTCGGGGAACAGGTTGCACTCGGGGCCAAACCAGGAAATGCGCCGGCCGCTGCCCCTGGCCTCCTGGAGGAGGGCTGCGAACTGCCGGTCGGTGAAGTGGCGGAAGGTGTCGCCATGGACGATGGCAGGCTTGATGTCCTGGCGCTTGAAGATGTCCTTGAAGGCATGCCGCACCGTGGACAGGCCGGCGCCGGCCATGCCGGTGACGGCAATGATGGGATGCCGATCAGACACGACTTTTCTCCCCCGAAAATCAGTCACGTAAGGTCGCGATCTTAACATCCTTATCGCCTGCAAGGCCCGCCCGGGAAGAGGACGGAGCCGGCGTTTATACTGGCATTTGTCCTCCATCGGGAGTGCCCGTGCGCGTTTCCCCCTTGTCCTGGTTGGTCCTGGTCTTGCTGGTGCTGGCCTGGTCAGGTTTCGAGCCCCGGGATCGCTTCACCTGGTTGCTGGAGGTGGCGCCCGTGCTGCTGGGCCTGCCCATCCTTCTGGCCACCCGGCATGCTTTTCCCCTTACGCCCCTGGCCTATGGCCTGCTGGCCCTGCATGCCGTGATTCTCATGGTGGGTGGACACTACACCTATGCCGAGATGCCTTTGTTCAACTGGCTGCGCGACAACTTCGATCTGGCCCGGAATCACTATGACCGGCTGGGGCACGTGGCCCAGGGGTTTTTCCCCGCCATCGTGGTGCGGGAAATCCTGCTGCGCCGTTCCCCTCTTGAGAGGGGGAAATGGCTGTTCTTTATGGTAACCAGCGTTTGTCTTGCCATCTCCGCCTGTTACGAGATGTTGGAGTGGTGGGTGGCCGTGGCCTCTGGCGACGAGGCCGTGGCTTTTCTGGCCACCCAGGGGGATGTGTGGGATACCCAATGGGACATGTTCCTGGCCATGCTGGGCGCGTTATGCTCCCAACTTCTGTTGGGCAACTGGCATGACCGCCAGCTTTCCCATCTGCATCAGGACCGATCATGAGCGAATGCTGCGACCACGACTGCCACCCCTTCGAACCCGGTGCCCTGGGCATTCCCCGGGTGGGCCGATTCAACCCGGAAGCCTTTGAACGGGCCGTGACGGACCTGCTCCTGGCTTGCGGTGTGGCCCCCGATTCGGTGCATACCGGAAGAACGGCCCGGCGGGTTAGGGAGCTTTGGGAGCGCCGTCTCCTGGGAGGCTACGAAATGGACCCGGGCGAGGCACTGGGCGAGGGCTTCGCCGACAACCGGGAAGACATGGTGGTGGTGCGCGGCATCGCCATCCATGGCGTATGTCCCCATCATCTGGTCCCCTTTCGGGGAGTGGCCCACGTGGCTTACGTGCCCGGCGGACGCTTGCACGGTTTCGGACGCATTGCCCGCATGGTGGATGCCATCGGCCATCGGTTCACCTACCAGGAATGGATGACCCGGGACATCGCCGAGGCCCTGGTGCGGCATGGCATGGCCCGGGGGGCGGCCTGCGTCATCGAGGCCGAGCAGCTTTGCCTCCTGCTTGGTGAGGACCGGCGGGGCGACGAGCGGGTCGTGACCCAGGCCTTCACCGGTTGCTTCCAGCAGGATGCCCAGTGGCGCAACGAGTTCCTGCGGGCCATCGGCGGTCATTTGCCCTGATCATGCACGACCCCGTTGAACGTCCCCGCACCCTGGTGCCACCACCCCTGGTCTATGCCCTGGCTTTGGGGGGAAGCTGGTGGCTGGATGGCCGGTGGCCATGGGTTTTTTCGCCAGGGATGGCGGGGTCTGCACTGGGTTGGTTCCTCATCGGCCTAGGACTGGCGGGCTTCGCCTGGGCCCTGGCGGCCATCTGGCGACATCGCACCACTGTGAACCCCTACAAGGCCGCCTCCAAGCTCGTGACCCAGGGACCCTTTGCCTTGAGCCGCAATCCCATCTACGTATCCGACTGGCTGGTGTACCTGGGATTGACCTTGCTGCTCGGCAGCCTCTGGCCCCTGTTGTTCGCGCCCCTGGTCTGGGCGGTGATGCGCTACCAGGTCATCGCCCATGAGGAAGCCCATCTGCTGGCCCGCTTCGGTGAAGAGTACCGGGATTACCAGACCCGGGTACGGCGCTGGCTTTGAGGACGGGAACATGAGAGACAGATACGGCTGGGGGCTGATCATCCTGCACTGGTTGGCCCTGATGCTCATCGTGGCGGCCTTTGGCCTCGGGCAGTACCTGGAAGATCTCCCCCTGTCTCCCACCAAACTCAAGCTGTATTCCTGGCACAAATGGCTGGGCATCACCGTGCTCCTGCTGCTGCCTCTGCGCATGCTCCTGCGCGCTCTGGAGCGGCTTGACCATGCGCAGGGGCTGACCCCCCTGGAGGCCCAGGTTTCCCGGCTGGTCCATGGCATGCTTTATCTGCTCATGCTGGCGGTACCCTTGACGGGCTGGCTGCACAGTTCCGCCGCCGGTTTTCCCGTTGTCTGGCTGGGGATTCTGCCCCTGCCTGATCTCGTGGACAAGGACAAGGCATTGGCGGAGTTGTTTGCGGAACTCCATCGGGGTGGAGTGAATCTTCTGGCCATTCTGGTGCTCCTGCATGCAGCGGCGGCCATATACCATCATCACGTGCGCCGGGATGGCGTACTGACCCGCATGGCCCCCTGGGCAAGGAAAAAGACATGATGAAGATGTGGCGACTCCCCCTCCTGCTGTTGCTGGCTCTACCCGCCTGGGCCCAGGAGTGGAAGGTGGATTACGGGCGAAGCGAAGTGCGTTTCACCATCAAACAGATGAACGTGCCGGTGGACGGCGGGTTCGGCCGATTCCTCGTCAAGGCTGATTTCGAGGCAGGAAAGCCGGAATCCGGCCGTTTCATGGTGGAAGTGGACATGTCCAGCATCAGCACCGGTTCCGAGGAAGGGGATGGTGAAGCCCGCCGCCCGGCCTGGTTCGACGTCGCCAGGCACCCAAAGGCACGATTCGAGGCCAGGAAGGTGCGCCGTGATGGACCCGGTCGATTCACCCTGCTCGGCGATCTGACCCTGAAAGGGAAGAGCAAACCCTTCACCGCCGCCCTGGTTCTCACCCCACAGAAGGATGGCGGCTGGCTCGCAGCCGGTCGCTTCATACTCAAACGCAACGATTTTGACATCGGCGGTGGCGAATGGGCCGACCCGTCAGTGGTGGCCAACGAAGTGGACGGCCGGTTCCGCGTCATGCTGCAACCCTGAAGAGAAGAACATGCGTGGCATCTATTTCCTGATGGGCCTGATTCCCCTCACCGCCTGGTCCGCCGAATCCTTCGTGCTGGACCCTACCCACACCTTTCCCAGCTTCGAGATTCGCCACCAGGGCGTATCCATCATGCGCGGCAAGTTCAACCGTACCCAGGGCCGAGTGGTTCTGGATCCCGAAGGAAAGGACAGCCGTATCGAAGTGGTAGTGGATGCCGCTTCGGGTGACACCGGACACGAAGGGCTGAACCAGAAACTCCAGGGCGCCAATTTCTTCAACACTGGCCAATACCCCGAGATGCGCTACGTGGCGACCCAAGTGGAGTACCGGGAAGGTAAGCCCATCCGGGCTTTTGGCGAGCTGACCCTGCTAGGGGTGACCAGACCCGTGGAACTGGATATCCGGGACTACGCCTGCACCCGGCAATTTCTGACCATGCGGCACCTGTGTGGCGCCGACGTGCATGCCATCATCAAACGCTCGGATTACGGCATGACCTGGGGGATTCCCCTCATCGGCGACGAGGTGAAACTGGCCATCGAGGTGGAGGGGGTCAGGGAATAGGCTGATCGGAGAAAATGGTCGGGGTGAGAGGATTCGAACCTCCGGCCTCCACGTCCCGAACGTGGCGCTCTACCAGGCTAAGCTACACCCCGACTGGGTTCCGGTCCCGGGGGACTCAGAAATCGCGGGCAACCGCGAAAGACGACAATTCTAGCAAAGCCGTTTTGTATTGGCTATCAGGCAGGATGGCGAGTGCTTCCCTGGCCAGAGCAGCCTCCGATTCGGCCTGACGATGGGCATGGTCCAAGGCTCCCGTATTTTGGACGATGGCCAGGATTTTCTGGAAATCCTTCGCATCCCCCTCCTGGATGGCGTTTCGAATGATGGCCGCATCCGCCTCGCCACTGTGCTTCATGGCAAAAATGAGGGGCAGAGTGGGCTTGCCCTCGGCCAGGTCGTCCCCCACGTTCTTGCCGATCAGATCTGGATCGCCGGAATAGTCCAGCACGTCATCCACGATCTGGAAAGCGGTGCCCAGGTGCATGCCGTACCTGCCCAAGGAATCTTCCGCCTCACGGGGGGAACCGTTGACGATGGCGCCCAAGCGACCGGCGGCCTCGAACAGCTTGGCGGTCTTGTAGCGGATCACCTGCAGGTAGGCTGATTCGTCGATGTCCGGGTCATTGCAGTTCATGAGTTGCAAGACCTCGCCTTCGGCAATGATGTTCGTCGCCTCGGACAAGACCTCCATGACGCGCATGTCATGGGCGCCCACCATCATCTGGAAGGCGCGGGAATAGAGGAAATCCCCCACCAGCACGCTGGCGGCATTGCCGAACAGGGTATTGGCGGTTTCCTTGCCCCGGCGCAGCTCCGAGTTGTCCACCACGTCGTCATGGAGGAGGGTCGCGGTATGGATGAATTCCACCACTGCGGCCATCTCGTGATGGATACCCCCCTGGTAGCCCAGAGCTTTGGCTGCCATGACCACCAGGGCGGGCCGAAGCCGCTTGCCGCCGCTGTGGATGATGTACTCGGATACCTGGCAGACCAGGGCCACATCGGAGTGGAGCCGGGCCCGGATGACCCGATCCACCGCCGCCATATCATCGACGAGGAGGGTCTGGAACAGGAGTTGAGTCACGGAAGGAGGCGGTTGAAGGCTTGGAATCGTGGTGCTGCAGAGAGGAATCGAACCCCCGACCTACTGATTACGAATCAGTTGCTCTACCGACTGAGCTACTGCAGCGCTGTGGGGCGCGGATTATACATTCCTGGGCGCATCTGCCCAATAAACAGGGAATGACGCCAGGGATCCTGTGGCCTCACCGACCATCCACCACCAAGGAGTGAAGTGGGTGGTTTACATAAACTACTTGATATTTATAGGGAAAAATTATATATTAGCCGTTCCTAATATATCACGTGAGAGGAGTTGGCTGCATGTTCGGCATGTACAACATCAAGGAACTGGACGTGGATTCCCTGGAAGCGAAAAAGGAACAGATCCACCTGATCGACGTGCGGACAGAGGGTGAGGTTGCCCGTGGGGTTATCAATGGGGCCATCCACATCCCCTTGCATCTGTTGCCATTGCGCGCGGGAGAGATTCCCCAGGACAAGCCCGTGGTGATCTATTGCAACTCTGGTGCCCGCTCTGCCCAAGCCTGTGCCTTCATGGCTGCCAAGGGTTTCGACAACATGCACAATCTGGCTGGTGGCATCATGGCCTGGGCCCGATCCGGCAAGCCCCTGGCGGCCTTGTCCTGAGTCAAGTCCGTCCCCGTCTCGCGCGTTGCAATCTCCCGGCAACGCGGGTAAATTACGCCGGCTTTTTTTAGCACTTGCTAATTTTATGAAGGAGCGATCATGAATTTTGACAAAGAGCTCGATGCAAAAGGTCTGAACTGCCCCCTGCCCATCCTGCGCACCAAGAAAACCCTCAACGAAATGACTTCCGGCCAAGTGCTGCGCGTCATCGCCACCGACCCGGGTTCCGTCAAGGACTTCGCCGCCTTTGCCAAGCAGACCGGCAACGAACTCCTGTCGTCCGCCGAGGCCGGCAGCGAGTACACCTTCTTCATCAAGAAGAAGTAAGACCCGTTAACCGTCGCCTTCGGGCGGCGAGTCAGTACACGTCATTCGAGAGGTGGTGTGATGGACGATCAGAAAAAGATGGCGATCATCGCGACCAAGGGCACCCTGGACTGGGCTTATCCCCCGTTCATCCTGGCTTCCACGGCCGCTGCCCTGGGTTACGAAACCCAGATCTTCTTTACCTTTTACGGCCTGCAGATGCTGCGCAAGGATCTGTCCGGCCTGAAAGTGAGCCCCTTGGGCAACCCCGGCATGCCCATGAAGATGCCCTTTGGCCCCAAGTGGTTCAAGGAAATCAACTGGAACATCCCTAACGCCGTGCAATCCCTGGTGCCCTTCTACGAAGACGTGGCCACCACCCTGATGAAACAGACCATCAAGAACAACGGCGTGGCCACCATTCCCGAACTTCGGGAGCTGTGCCAGGAAGCCGAGGTGAAGTTCATCGCCTGCCAGATGACCGTGGAGCTGTTCGGTTTCGAGCACAGCGACTTCATCGATGGCGTAGAGTACGGTGGTGCCGCCACCTTCTTCGAGTTTGCTGGCGAAACGGATATCTGCCTGTTTATCTGATCGCTTTGGATTCCAGTGTAAACCGCCCGTTGGGCGGTTTTTTTTTGGGGGGGTGGGAGTGATCTGGGATGTCTGTGTTGCAATGCGGCACGTTTTTTTTATTGCTGGGAGCCAATGGGCTGTTTAACATCCGCCCGTTTGTCGTGTTTTCGTCACTATCATCACTGCTCACGAGGGGAAGTTACATGCGCAAGTCCCAACTCATCATCGCCCTTTCCACAATGGGTTTCACAGGCTCTGCCTTTGCTACGAACGGCATGAACCTGGAAGGTTATGGCCCGATTGCCGCTGCCATGGGCGGGGCATCCCTGGCGTATGACAATGGCAATGCCGCGGTGATGAACAACCCCGCCACTCTTGGGCTGTCGGCTCAGGGAAGCCGTCTTGATCTGGCTCTCGGCATGCTGGGACCCGATGTGGAATCCACTGCTGGGCCCTTCGTTGCCAATTCGGGGGGCGACTCCTATTTCATGCCTGCTGTTGGTTGGAACAGGAAGAATGGTCCTCTGTCCTACGGTGTCGGCTTGTTCGCTCAGGGTGGCATGGGCACGGAATACGGTGGCGCAACCTTCATGTCTGCCGGTTCAGGCTTGCCTACCCGCTCAGAACTGGGTGTTGGGCGCTTGATTGCTCCTCTCTCCTACGAAGTCTCCCCGAATCTGGTCATCGGAGGTTCCTTGGATTTCGTTTGGGCCATGATGGACTTGCAGATGGCCATGACAGGGGCACAGTTCGGTGACATGGTTGCTGGTCTGGGCGGTACTGAAACTTACGGTTCTGCTTCTGGTGGCTTGGTGACCGGGCTTTCCGGTGCCCTGACGGGGGGTCTCCTTTCCGGCGTGGATTGGACCTATTTCGATTTTTCCGACAATAACGACTATACAGGCAAGACCAAGGCCACCGGTTGGGCTGGAAAGCTCGGTATGGTCTACAAGGTCAACGACAGGCTGAACCTCGGCTTCACTTACCACTCCAAGACGAGTCTAGGGGATATGAAGGGTGATGCTACGCTCAGCATGCAGGTCGACGTGACCGCTTTGGGAGATGCCGCCTTGTTCGGTGGAGCGTTGGGAGGAGCAGGTGCCAACAATGTGACCATACCCCTCACGGGCACGATTCGGATCGTGGATTTCCAGTGGCCGGAAACCTATGGGGTCGGCATGTCCTACAAGGCGTCGGACAAGTTGATGATTGCTGCCGACTACAAGCGGATCAACTGGGCAGACGTCATGCAGAATTTCCAGATGTCATTTACTGCTGATAATGTGGCTGCTAATGGTGCTTTTGCCGGCGCTTCCATGGATGCCACGTTATATCAGAACTGGGATGACCAGAACGTATTCATGATTGGTATGGCCTACAAGGCTACTGAGGCCCTGACCCTGCGGGCTGGTGCCAGTTTTGCCAGCAACCCCATTCCCGATCAGTTCATGAACCCTCTGTTCCCTGCAATTGAAGAGGATCACTATACGCTTGGCTTCGGCTATGCATTCAGCCCTGTCTCAGAGGTGAATTTCTCTCTTCAAGTTGCCCCCGAAGTCAGCCAGACCAATGGTCAGGGCGTTACCGTGGATCACAGCCAGACTAGTTGGCAGTTGATGTATACCCACCGCTTCTGATTGGGCAAGGGTAGAATGTAAAGCCGACGGGCTGGTGCCCGTCGGCTTTTTCATTATGTGTCGTGCACTTTTGGAGTTTGCTATGCGGAAGTTTCTGGTTTTTCTGCTTATGCTCGGTTTCTCAGGGTTCACCTGGGCGTTGTCTCCCTATTTTCAGGGTGACAAGCTCCCGGCTGGAGAGACTGCCACTGTCATGGCCCAGGCCGAGTCCAAGCTGGTGAAGGGGGGCTTTAACGTCATCGGGAAATATGCGCCTCAGGGCTTGGCGGGTTACGGCGTGATTGTGGTGACCGACAACAACCTGCTGGCGGCAATCCGCAACCTGGGCGGGGCGTCCATCGTCGGCGCGCCCATTCGCGTCGGAGTCAAGGCGGACGGCACAGTTTCCTACGAGAACCTGGAATACTGGCTGCGGGCCTACCTGCGCAAACAGTATCCCCTGGCGGAAAAATCGATCAAGTCAGCCCATGCCAAGCTCAGCCGGGCGCTGGGTGCCGGCAAGCCATTCGGTGGTGACGTGGACCGCAAGGATTTGGCCGACTACCAGTACATGTTCGGCATGGAAGGCTTTGAGTCCGACAAGAACCTGCTGCTTGAGCATCTGGCCTTTGAGGATGCTGTCAAGACCATCCAGGACAATCTGGCCCGTGGGGTGGGGAAGACCGCCAAGGTCTATGAGATTGTCGATGCGGAACGCAAGGTGGCCGTGTTCGGCGTGGCGTTGAACGATGCCAAGGAAGGGGAAGGCTGGTGGGTGAAGACCATCGGCACCGACAACATCGCCGCCCTGCCTTATGAAATCTACGTGGTGAACAACAAGGCCAGCCATCTGTTCGCCCGCTTCCGCATTGCATTGGGTTGGCCGGAAGTGGGCATGGGTTCCTTCATGCGCATCGTGGAAGCCCCTGGGATCATCCGCGATACCCTGACCATGGTGGCGGGCGGCGCTCCAGACCGCTGATGTCGCAGCCAGGCAAACACCGGGCCCCTTTGCCAGGGGCCCTTTTTTTATTTGTCCTGGGGATCATCTCGGCTATGACGGCCCAGGCCGCGCAATACCCGATGACCATGACCGAAATCCGTTACGAGGATCGGGAGGAGGGGCAGGCCGCTTATCCGAGCAGGGTGTTGATCCTGGCGGACCGTCTGCGCCTGGATTTTGGCGATGACGGAGAGGACTTCATTCTTTTTGACCAGCGCGCAGGGAAGGTCTGGCACGTGGGCCGGGAGGCCCGGCGCATCCTGGTCATCGTCGCAGAAACCCCGCGCTTTACTTGGCCCAGCGATTGGAGTCTGAAGCTGGACAGCATGCCCAGTGCCGACAACCTGATCAGCCGTCTGTGGGTCAACGGCCAATTATGCCTGGAGTACAAGAATGATCCCGGGCTTCGGGAGGATGCAGGAATCATGGCTGAATTCCGTCGTGCCCTGGCCGGCAACCATGCCCGCACCTGGGAGGCGACGCCGGAAGACCTGCGTGATCCCTGCACGCTTGCCACGGAAGTGCGGGAAGCCGGTGTGGAGTATCGAGATGGGTTATTGTTGGCGGCGCGGTTCTGGGATGGCCGGGTCCGGGTTTTTCAGAACCGGCAATCCCTGCCTGCTCGGCCTGACTTGTTCCAGTTGCCCGCTGGTTTTGTCACTCTCCAGATCGGCGCTGCCAGGACGACCGATGAAACGCAGGGTCGAACCGGTAATCAGCCCGCTGTGAACAAAGGAAAGGGCGCGGGAGGAAAGGGCAAGGCCCGGCAACCGGCGTCATCGCAGCGCAAGTAGCCGCCGCTCTCATACCAGTCCGGCAGTACCCAGCGTTCCACCGTGCCCCCTGCGACAGTGTGGGTGTGTCTGGCGGGGCGGTGGGTGTGTCCGTGGATGACGCGGCCTGCTCCGCTGGCTTCCAGGTAGCCCCGCAGTGTTTCAGGGTTGACGTCCATGATGTCCTGGCCCTTGACCGCCTTGGCGGTTTCACTGTGTTCCCGCATCTCCCTGGCCAGGCGTTGGCGTTCTGCCAGGGGGCGGGACAGGAAAGCCGTCTGCCAGTCCGGGTCCCGCACCTGGGTGCGGAAAGCCTGGTAGGCGATGTCGTCGCTACAAAAGAGATCGCCATGGCTGAGCAGGGTGGGGGTGCCGAACAGATTCAGCATGGCGGGATCCGGAATCAGGGTCAGGCCGGCGGCTTTGGCAAATACTTGGCCCACTAGAAAGTCCCGGTTGCCGGGCAGGAAGTGGAGGCCACATCCCCGGCCGGCCAATTGGTGGAGTTCCGCCACCAATGCCTGGTTGAAAGGGGAACCCAGATCGTCGTCCCCGACCCAGGTTTCTACGAAATCCCCCAGAATGTACAAGTCTCGCGCCTGGGGGGCGACTTCCCGAAGAAACCGCTGGAACAGGGCAACGCCCCCAGGTCGTTCCGGAGACAGGTGCAGGTCGGAAATGAACAGGACGGGCCGGCTCTCCCCTTTTTCGCTATCCGTCGCCGGCGCGGTCATGGACTTATTGGCTGAGGATTTCCGCCCGCTCGATGACCACGGCTTCGCTGGGTACGTCCTGGTGGCCACCCTTCATGCCGGTGCGCACCTTGCGGATACGGTCCACCACGTCCTTGCCTTCGGTGACCCTGCCGAATACGCAGTAGCCATACCCGGAGGCGGAGGGTTCCCGGTAGTTGAGGAAGTCGTTGTCAGCCACGTTGATGAAGAACTGGCTGGTGGCGGAATGGGGATTCGGCGTGCGTGCCATGGCGACGGTGTAGGCAGCGTTTTTCAGTCCGTTGCCGGCTTCATTCTGGATGGGGTCCCGGGTGGCCTTTTGCTGCATGTCGGCAGTAAAGCCACCGCCCTGGATCATGAAACCATCGATGACCCGGTGGAAGATGGTGCCGTCGTAATGGCCGTCCTTGGCATATTGCAGGAAGTTGGCCACGGTGTCGGGGGCCGCTTCGGCATTGAGTTCCAGGGTGATGGGACCGAAGTTGGTGTGCAGTTTGACCATTTTGACCTTTCGTTTGGCGGGGGCGGAGAGGGCGCTGCCGGACAGGGGCAACGCCAGGGCGAAGAGCAGGAAGGTGCGGCGGGAGTGAGGGGGCATGGTCAGCGTTTGGCCAGTTTGGTGGTGTTGTCGGGGAGATCCAGGGCTTTTTCGAGCACGATGCGCCATTTTCCGCCTTCCCGATGCCAGTAGACGCGCTTGCGGGACAGGTTGCTGAGCTTGTCGCTTTCGTAGCCCTGGGTGAATTCGCTGTAGGCCATTTCACCGCCCGGGTAGAGGAACAGGCTCACGTCGCGCAGATTCACTCGGATCCAGTCCTTGTCCAGAACATTCCGCCGCTTATTGCGTTGCCATTCCTGGAATTCACCCACACCGGCCAGATTGCTGGAGTAATGGGCAAGCAACCGGTCTGTATCCCGGGCTTCCCAATCGGCTTTCCAGTCCTCCAGGGTGGCCATCAGGCCTTCCCGGCTCTTCTCCCATTCCCGGCGCTCCACCCAGTCGGCCCGGTCGGCGATGACCACGGGGGTCAGTCCGACTTGGACCCAGCGGCTCAGTTCCTTGAGGTCCGGGTTGGTGACCACCACGCAGCCGTCGCTGGAACGGGGTGGACGGCTGTAGGTGTCGGAGGGAACGCCGTGCAGCCAGATGCCGTGTCCGCTCCGGTCCTGGGCCTGGTCCCAGTCATTGGGATAGTTGAGGGGGAATGCGCCGGCCCCGTAGAAGTCCGACAGCTTGCGTTTCGAGAGTCTTTCAGATACCAGGTACACGCCCACCGGGGTTTTCTTGTCCCCCTCGGCCCGCTTGTCGGTGCCGTTGCGGCCGATGGTCATGTAGTAGTCGCGCAGGAGGCGGGGTTCGCCGTTGACGTTTTCGAAAAGATAAAGCCGGGCTCGGCCTGCATCGGCCAGCAGGGCATACTTCTGCTCGGGGGCCAGTTGCAGGATTTGCCGGGGCAGATGGCTGGGGTCCGGCTGGTCGATATAGCGCAGCAGGCGCACCCGGGCTTCGTCACGCAGGTCGGTGAGGGATTGGCTTTGTTCGCCGGCTGGCACGGGGCCCAGACCGGAGAGGGGTTTGGCCCTTGCCATCAGGAGATCGCCACGGATGAGGTGGGCGAGCTTGAAGTCGGGGCGGATGGAAATGACCTTCTCCACTTCCTTGAGGGCGTCGTCCAGACGGCTGGCCCGGATGTCCTGCAAGGTCTTGCCGATAAGTGCGTCGGGGGAGGGGAGGTAGCGAGACGAATCGGCCGAGGCGAGCACGATGGGCTGTTCCGCGCCCCAGGCTCGGGCGCCCACCAGGGCCAGCAGGCCCAGGACGGCCAGGAAAAGCAGTCGGTGCATGGCGCTCATCGTTCCTCGATGATCTTCCAGGCCTGGTCCTCACGGGCCATGACCAGGGTTTTCTTACTCACGTCTTTCAGGATATTGGACTCGTAGGTCTGTTTGAAACGGATTTTTGCGCTGTCGCGATGGATATCGATGCGTGGCTTGTCGATTTCCACCTTGATGTATTCCGGCTTCGCCAGGCGTTCCCGGCGTTCAGCGGTCCAATCATCCCGTGTCCGGCCTTCGGGCACCTTGAAGCCGCTACCGTAGAAGGCCAGGTAGGCATCGGCGTCCTTGGAGGCCCAGGCGGCCAGCCAGGCTTTCAGGGCTTGCTCCACTTCCTCACGGGGGTTCACTTTTGCCTTGGGGGCAGGCTTGGCCGGTTTGGAAGGGGGGGCGGGCTTGGTTTCCTCCATGGGGGCGGGCTTGCTGTCCGGCACCGGGTCTTCGACCCGGGGTGGCCATACGGGGTCCACCGGCGCGCTGGTCTCCTGGCTCAATTGGGGCGGTTTGACCGGGGTTTTAGCCTTGGCCTTGCCGGCATCGGCGGTTTTTACGGGTTCGGCGGCTCGGGGGGCGGGGCTGAACAGATCCTTGATGAGGGACAGCTTGGTCAAGGCGGAGGTGTTGGATTTATCCAGTTGCAAGGCCTTGTCGTAGGCTTGGGAGGCCAGTTTGGCGTAGATGTCACCCAGGTTCTCGTGGGCGGTCGCGTAGCTGGGATGGGTGCGGATGGCCATCTCCAGACTGTTCTTGGCCCGTTCGTAATCCGCCTGGGCGGCGTAGAGCACGGCCAGATTGTTGTAGGGCTCGGGCAATTCGGGATAGTCGTCGGTCAGATCGGAGAAGACCTTGATGGCATCCGGATAACGGTTGAGTTCGGTCAGGATGAGGCCCTTCAGGAAGCGGCCCTGGGCATCCTTGGGATTGGCCGAGAGGTAGCCGTTCACCTTGTCCAGGGCGGCGGCATTGCTGCCCTGGCGGAAGGCCTGATTGATTTCCTGGAGAGTCGGCGTGGCGGCCAGGGCCAGGGCCGGCAGAAAGGCCGTCAGGAAGGCAAGGGAAAAACGGGAATGCGGCATGTGTGCTATTCTTTTCGAAGTTTTTTGCGGTTAAGCGGTAACAACCCAAAGCACGCGAATTCTAGCCTTCGCGGGGCACAATTCAAAACGTTCCCCCATCCCTCCCCCCGCCCGTCCATGATCGAGAAGAACCCCTCTCCCGCCGCACCCGTTCAGCATTTCATCCGTTCCATCGTCGAGGCCGACCTGGCCAGCGGCAAGCATCAGGGCATCGCCACCCGCTTTCCGCCGGAGCCCAATGGCTACCTGCACGTGGGCCATGCCAAGTCGATCTGCTTGAACTTTGGCCTGGCCCAGGATTACCAGGGCACCTGCAACCTGCGTTTCGACGATACCAACCCGGAAAAGGAGAGCGAGGAGTACGCCAACGCCATCCAGGAGGACGTGCGCTGGCTGGGCTTCGAGTGGAACGGCCCGGTGCGTTGGGCATCCGACTACTTCCAGGCTTTGTACGACTACGCCGAAAATCTGATCCTCCAGGGCAAGGCCTACGTCTGCGACTTGACTCCGGAAGAGATGCGCGAGTTCCGCGGCACCCTGACCGAACCGGGGCGGCCCAGCCCCTACCGGGAGCGGAGCCCCGACGAGAACCTGGACCTGTTCCGGCGCATGAAGGCAGGTGAATTCCCCGATGGTTCCCGCACCCTGCGGGTCAGGATCGACATGGCCAGCCCCAACATCAACATGCGTGATCCGGTGATCTACCGCATCAAGCGGGCCCACCACATCCGCACTGGGGACCAGTGGTGCATCTACCCCATGTACGACTATACCCATTGCATCTCGGACGCTCTGGAGTGCATCACCCATTCCCTGTGCACCCTGGAGTTCGAGGACCACCGCCCCTTGTACGACTGGGTGCTGGACCAGTTGCCGGTACCTTCCCATCCCCGGCAGATCGAGTTCTCCCGGTTGGAACTGCACTACACCATCACCAGCAAGCGCAAGCTCCTGCAACTGGTGACCCAGGGGGTCGTCAGCGGCTGGGACGACCCGCGCATGCCCACCATCCACGGCATGCGCCGTCGTGGCTATACACCGGCGGGTATCCGCGAGTTCGCCCGGCGCATCGGCATCTCCAAGAGTGAGAACGTCGTGGACATGGCCGTTCTCGAAGGCGCCGTCCGGGAAGACCTGGAAGCCCGGGCCCCCCGGGTCATGGCAGTGGTCAATCCCGTGAAGGTGGTGCTGAGCAACTATCAAGAGGGATTGACCACGTCCCGCAGCGCGGGTTTCCATCCCAACCATCCGGAATTCGGTGAGCGGGAAGTGCCCATCGCGCAGGAAATCTGGATCGAGCAGGATGATTTCGCCGAAACCCCACCCCCCGGATGGCAACGCCTGACCCCCGGAGGTGAAGTGCGCCTGCGCTATTCCTATGTGATCAAGTGCGAGGAAGTGGTAAAGGGCGCAGACGGCCGCATTCTGGAGCTACGCTGCACCATCGACCATGACACCCTGGGCAAGAACCCGGTGGGGCGCAAGGTCAAAGGCGTGATCCACTGGGTCTCCGCAGCCCATGCCCTGGCCATCGAGGTGCGCCTCTATGACCGGTTGTTCCTGGACCCGGAGCCGGACGGTCACAAGGACCGGGATTTTCTGGAATTCCTCAACCCGGACTCCCTGCGCCAGGTGGCGGGCTGGGCGGAGACCTGCGTGGGCCAGGCCGAGCCCGAGACCCGTTACCAATTCGAGCGGTTGGGCTATTTCTGTGCCGACCGGTTCGAGCACCAGCCTGGCCGTCGACCGGTGTTCAACCGCACCGTCACACTCAAGGATTCCTGGGCCCGGGAGCAGGCCTGATGCTGGCTCTGTACAACACCCTCACCCGGAGCAAGGAAGCCTTCGTCCCCCTGGTGCCCGGTCAGGCCCGCATGTATGTCTGCGGCATGACGGTGTACGACTTTTGCCATCTGGGCCACGCCCGGGTGCTGGTGGTTTTCGACATGATCAGCCGCTGGTTGCGGGCCTCGGGTTACCAGGTGACCTACGTGCGCAACGTCACCGACATCGACGACAAGATCATCAAGCGGGCCAACGAGAACGGTGAGCCCTTCTCGACCCTGACCCAGCGCTTCATCGATGCCATGCACGAGGATCAGGCCCGCCTGGGCGTGCTTCCGCCGGATCACGAGCCCCGGGCCACGCAATACGTGGATCGGATGCTGGCCATGATCCAGACTCTCATCGACCGGGGCCACGCCTATCCGGCCCGCAACGGCGACGTGTATTACGCCGTGCAGAGCTTCCCGAACTACGGTCGCCTGTCCGGCAAGTCCCTGGATGATCTTCGTGCCGGAGAACGGGTGGAGGTGGATCCCCACAAGCGGGATCCCATGGATTTCGTGCTCTGGAAAGCCGCCAAACCTGGTGAGCCGGCCTGGCCTTCCCCCTGGGGGGCGGGGCGCCCCGGCTGGCACATCGAGTGCTCGGCCATGGGCTCGGACCTGCTGGGCCGTCACTTCGACATACACGGGGGGGGGCAGGACCTGCAATTTCCCCATCACGAAAACGAGATCGCCCAGTCCGAGGGGGCCCACGGTTGCAGATTCGTCAACTACTGGCTGCACAACGGCTTCGTCCGGGTGGATGACGAAAAGATGTCCAAGAGCCTGGGCAACTTCTTCACCATTCGGGAGATTCTCGACAAGTTCGACCCGGAGGTGGTCCGGTTCTTCATCCTGCGTGCCCACTACCGCAGCCCCCTCAACTACTCGGACCAGCATCTGGAAGATGCCCGGGGTGCCCTGACCCGCCTTTACACGGCCCTGCGCGGCATGGAGACCCTGCCGGCGGACATCGACTGGACCCATCCGGTGGCGGCCCGCTTCCAGTCCGCCATGAATGACGACTTCAACACGTCTGAAGCCCTGGCCGTGCTGTTCGAGTTGGCAGGGGACGTGAACCGGGGGCGTGATGTGCAGGCCGCGACGCTACTCAGAAGTCTGGCAGGTATCCTGGGCCTGCTCACGCGTCCGGCAGATGATTTCCTGAAGGGGGGGGAGGGGGGCTTCGCTGGAGAGGGCTATACCCCGGAGCGGATCGAATCCTTGATCCAGGCTCGGCTTGATGCCCGAAAGGCCAGGGATTTCAAGGGAGCCGACGCCATACGTGACGAATTGAAGGCTGCCGGCATCGCCCTGGAGGACACGCCCCAGGGTACCTTATGGCGCCGGGCTTGAGACAACCAGCCGCCAGCGCTGCGCGCCCCAAATAAAAAAAACGGCTGCCCGAAGGCAGCCGTTGTCATTTCCCAGTCGCCGATTACTTGGCGGCGGGGGCAGCAGCCGGAGCGGCGTAGCCGGGGATCTGGAACATCTGGGTCCAGGCGTTCGGATCGAAGAAGTTGAAGGAGGGGGCGGCACCGGCCGGGGCGGGAGCCACGGTGGGCAGCGCGGGCATGGTGAAGTTGGGCATGCTGTAGGTGGCGGGGTTCATGAAGCCCTTCCACATGTCGCCGTAGGAACCGGGGTTCATGGAGGCGCCCATCCAGCCCATGTACAGATTGGGGTTCACGGGGGCCATCATCAGCTGCAGGGAACGGGGGTCCAGGGGGGACATCATCCACTTCATGTACATGTTCGGATTCAGGGTGTTCATGAACATGTTCATGACCTTGGGATCCAGGGGAGACATGGCCCAGCGCATCAGCTTGCCCGGGTCGGACAGTTGGGTCAGGACGGCGGTGTAGAAGTTGGGGTCCATGCCAGCGGCCAGCCACTTCATGTACACATTCGGGTCGGCGAACTGGGCCACGTTGGTGTAGGCGCCGGGCTGGGTCATGGAGTTCATGAAGTTCACCCAGTTGATGGGGTCCATCATGTTCAGGCCCATGGTGGTGTAGAAGCCGGGTTCGGTCACGGCGTTCAGCCAGGGCACGAACACCTTGGGATCTTTGTAGGCGGACATGTTCTGGGTCATGTCGGTCATGCGGGCCAGCCAGGCTTCGGGAGTCTGGGGAATGGCCTTGGCTTCGGCGGCGGGAGCGGCGGTGCCGTTGGCGAAAGCAGCGGGGGCGGCGCACACCAGCAGGGCGGCAACGAGGGACTTCACTTTCATCTCGATCTCCTTCAGAGGGGTTGGCATATGGGGGGGTACAACTTGTAGGCCGAGAGAATATCAAAATATCCTAATGTTACGCGGCGGGGGCGTAGGGATATCCGGACTGGCGAATCTGGATGTTGCGATTTCGCCAAATGCAGAATTTTCGACGTTGCAGGGAAGCGGATGAACCAAGTCATCTATCTGGGGGCCCGGGACTGGCTCGGGTCCAATTGGGAAGCGGGTTTGTATCCGGCTGATCTGCCGGAGGACTGGCGGCTGGCGTACTTTTCCAGCCAGTTCAACTGCGTCTGGCTGGAGGCGGAGCAATGGCGGTCCGTGACCGGACCCGAATTCATGAAGTGGTGTGAGGACGTGCACAGCCGTTTCCTGTTCCTGCTGGCTGCGGACCCGGGTGCGTCCCTGCCTGCCGAACTGGCCGGCAGGGCCCGGTTGATCGGGGGAGACGATGTCCGGCTGCGTTGGTTCGACAAGGACACGGACTTGGCCGTCCTGGCTCGGGAACTCCAAGCGGCGGGTGCCCCTCAGGAAATGTTCCTGCTCAGCCGGGATGGTGATTTGGGCCAGATCGAGCGGGTGCGCACCCTGCTGGAGCTGCTCGGCTGTTAAAATCGGCCAAAGCCTCCAACAATGCTGCTCAGTGTCCGACAACCTCATAGAAATCCGCGACCTGTCCTTCGCCTACCAGGAACGTCTGGTCCTCAAAGGGATCAACCTGTCCGCGCGGAGGGGGCAGGTCATTGCCATCATGGGCAATTCCGGTTGTGGCAAGACCACCCTGCTGCGCTTGATCGGCGGCGCCTTAAGGCCCACCCGGGGGCTGCTGCGGGTGGATGGGGTGGACATGGGCAGCCTGGATCAGACGGGGCTTTATCGGCTGCGTCGGCGCATGGGTATGTTGTTTCAGTTCGGTGCCCTGTTCACGGACATCAGTGTTTTCGAGAACGTTGCCTTCCCCTTGCGTGAACACACGGCCCTGCCGGAGGAGATGATCCGTGACCTGGTGCTCATGAAGCTCAACGCCGTGGGGCTGCGCGGCGCCCAGGATCTCATGCCGTCCGAGTTGTCCGGCGGCATGGCCCGCCGGGTGGCTCTGGCCCGCTCCATTGCTCTGGACCCGGCCCTCATCCTCTATGACGAACCCTTTGCCGGCCTGGATCCCATCTCCCTGGGAGTGACGGGCAACCTGATCCGCCGCCTCACCGACACCCTGGGCATGACCTCGGTGGTGGTGACCCATGACGTGCAGGAGTCGCTGAAAATCGTGGATTACGTGTATTTCGTTTCCGAAGGGGTCATCGTGGCCGAAGGCACCCCGGCCCAGATCAAGGCCTCGGACCTGCCCTACGTGCACCAGTTCGTACACGGCGAGGAGGACGGTCCCGTGCCCTTCCACTATCCGGCGCCCGGCTACGCCGACGATCTGGCCTTGCAGCCATGCTGAGCGGACTGGCCAACGGGCTGCGCGGCATCGGCCGGCGCGTGGTGGACGGGGTGTGGCGCATGGGCGTGGCCACCCGGTTCTTTCTGCTCACCCTGTTCCATTCCGGGCAGAGCTTCCGGCGCTTCCAGCTCATCATCCGGGAAATCTTCACCGCCGGTGTGCTGTCCCTGATCATCATCCTGGTGTCCGGGTTGTTCGTCGGCATGGTGCTGGGCCTGCAAGGCTACGAGACCTTGCAGACCTATGGCTCCGAAGAGGCTCTGGGCATCCTGGTGGCCCTCTCTCTGGTCCGGGAACTGGGGCCCGTGGTGGCGGCCCTGTTGTTCGCCAGCCGGGCCGGCTCTGCCATCACCGCCGAGATCGGCCTCATGAAGGCCACCGAGCAGATCGCCGCCATGGAGATGATGGCCGTGGACCCCATTGCCCGGGTGGTGGCACCCCGCTTCTGGGGCGCAGTGATTTCCATGCCTTTCCTGGCGGCCCTGTTCTCGGCCATGGGCATCCTGGGGGGGTATCTGGTGGGAGTGATACTCATCGGCGTGGACGAAGGTTCTTTCTGGTCCCAGATGCAGGCCGCCGTGGATTTCAAGGAAGACATCCTCAACGGGGTGATCAAGAGTGTGGTGTTCGGCATCGCCGTCACCGTCATCGCCCTGTTCGAAGGCTACGATGCTCCGCCCACGGCGGAAGGCGTCTCCCGGGCCACCACCCGTACTGTGGTGACTTCATCCCTGGCCATCCTGGGCCTGGATTTCATCCTGACCGCATTCATGTTCCGTGGAGTCTGATCCATGCAGCGCGCAACCATCGACCTGTGGGTCGGCATTTTCGTGGTGGCCGGCTTTGCCGCCATCCTCTTCCTGGCCCTCAAGGTGGGCAACATGGGCGGATTCGACAGCACGGCAACCTATGTGGTGAAAGCCTCCTTCGACAACATCGGCGGCCTGAAGGTGCGCGCCCCGGTGAAGAGCGCCGGGGTGGTGGTGGGCCGGGTCTCGGACATCAGTTTCGACGGTGCCGCCTACGAGGCCAGCGTCAGCCTGAGCCTGGATGCCCGCTACAAGTTTCCCAAGGACACCAGCGCGGCCATCATGACCTCCGGCCTGCTGGGTGAACAGTACATTGCCCTGGAGGCGGGTGGGGATGAGAAGATGCTGGCCCAGGGGGATGGCATCACCCTCACCCAGGGCGCCGTGGTTCTTGAGAACCTGATCGGTCAGTTCCTGTACAGCAAGTCGGAGAGCGACGCCAAGGCGGCCGATGGAAGCCAGTAAGGGAACTTGCGGACGGCAATGGCATCGGTAGGAAAGTACGCTTGACCCTGGGGTCAAGGCCCGGGAGAGTTGAGTCGTTGAACAATGAGGAAATGAAATGAAGGACTGGATGAAATGGCTGGCGGTGACCCTGCTAGCGACCCTGGTGGGCAGCGCGTCCGCCGAGGTGGTGCCGCCGGACGTGCTGGCCCGCAACACCACCAATGAGGTGTTGCGCATCGTCAAGCAGGACAAGGACCTGAAGAACGGCAACACGAAGAAGATTCTCGGCCTGGTCGAGGAGAAGATCCTGCCCCACTTCGACTTCCGCAAGATGACCCAACTGGCCGTGGGCAAGAACTGGTCAAAAGCCACTCCGGAACAGCAGGGCGAACTGGTGAACCAGTTCAAGACCATGCTGGTGCGCACCTATTCCGCCTCCCTGACCAGCGTGTCCGATTACAAGATCGACTTCACCCCCCTCAAGCTCAATCCGGGCGACGAGGAAGTCACCGTGAACACCGTGGTGAGCAAACCCGGCGCCCCCCCCATTCCCATCGACTACCGCATGGAAAAACAGGGGGCCGGCTGGAAGGTTTTCGACGTGCTGGTGGACAACGTCAGCATGGTCACGGTCTATCGCAACTCCTTCAACTCGGAAGTGCGCAAGGGCGGCATCGAAGGGCTGGTGGCCTCCTTGAGCCGGCGCAACGGCCAGTCCGGTGCCGAGGGCGGCAAGTAATGCAGGTGCAGGAAGGCGTTGCCAGCCTGTCCGGGGACCTGGTCCTCGACCGGGCCACCGATGTGCTGGCCGAGGCCGAAGCGGCCCTGGCCGGCGGGGCCCGGGTTTTTGATCTTGCCGGGGTGGACAGCATGGATTCCTCCGCCCTGAGCCTGCTCCTTTCCCTGCGCCGGAGGGCTGGTGGCCAGCCCCTGGAATTCCGCAACCTGCCGGAAAGCCTGACCAGTCTCGCCAAACTGTACGGCATCGCCGACCAGCTCTGATCCGGTTCCCTCCGCCATGACCGTCGCCGTCCGCCTGCGCGGCCTGGAGAAACGTTTTCCCAAGGTCCATGCTTTGCGCGGGGTGGATCTGGACATCCAGGAAGGGGAGTTCTTCGCCCTGCTGGGGCCCAATGGAGCCGGCAAGACCACTCTGATCAGCATCCTGGCCGGACTCACCCGTCCCACGGCGGGCAGTGCCCAGGTGCTGGGCCATGATGTGGTGGGCGACTATCGGGAAGCCCGGCGCCGGCTGGGGGTTGTGCCCCAGGAACTGGTCTACGACCCCTTCTTCACCGTGCGGGAAACCCTGCGTTTCCAGTCCGGCTACTTCGGCATCCGCCACAACGACGCCTGGATCGACGAGTTGCTTGCCAACCTGGGGCTCAGTGACAAGGCCGACACCTACACCCGGCAACTGTCCGGTGGCATGAAACGCCGGGTCCTGGTGGCCCAGGCCCTGGTCCACAAGCCCCCGGTCATCGTTCTGGACGAGCCCACCGCCGGGGTGGACGTGGAATTGCGCCAGTCCCTGTGGACCTTCATCCGCCGGCTCAACGGGGAAGGCCACACCATCGTCCTCACCACCCACTATTTGGAAGAGGCCGAGAGCCTGTGCGCGCGGGTGGCCATGCTGAAGGAAGGGCGGATCATCGCGTTGGATAGTACGGCCAACCTGCTGCGTGCCGGGGGTGAACGGCGCTTGAGCCTGGATCTGGTGCCGCCCGCGCTGCCGGCCAGCCTGGCGGCAAGGCTGACCGGCCGGGCAGGGGAGCGGTTCATCCTGGATCTGCCGGAATTTGCCGATCTGGAGGGCATTCTGGCCACCCTGCGGGAAGCCGGAATCACGGTCCGGGACATGAGCGTCAGTCAGGCGGATCTGGAGGAGGTCTTCCTGCGCTTCATGCGGGACGGGGAGGGCTGGGCATGAGCGTGGGCTTCCGCACCCTGCTCTACAAGGAGATCCTGCGCTTCGTGAAGGTGCTGGTTCAGACCGTGGGAGCGCCGGTGCTCACCGCCTTGCTCTACCTGCTGATCTTTTCCCACGCCCTGGCCGAGCACGTGCAGGTCTATCCCGGGGTCCATTACACCGCCTTCCTCATGCCCGGCCTCATCCTCATGACGGCCCTGCAGAACGCCTTCGCCAACGCCTCGTCATCCCTCATCCAGTCCAAGGTCACCGGCAACATCGTGTTCGTGCTGCTGCCGCCCCTGTCCTACCTGGAATTCTTCCTGGCCTACCTGATCGCCGCCCTGGTGCGGGGCTTCACGGTGGGGCTGGGCGTGTTGCTGGTGGGCCTGTTGTTCGCCGATCTGGAACTGCGCCATCCCATGTGGATCCTGGCCTTCGCTCTGGCCTCCGGGGCCGTGTTTTCCTGCGTCGGCATCATGGCCGGCATCTGGGCCAACCAGTACGACAACCTGGCGGCGGTGCAGAACTTCATCGTCATGCCCCTGACCTTCCTGTCCGGGGTGTTCTATTCCATCCACTCCCTCTCCCCCTTCTGGCAATCGGTGTCCCACCTCAACCCGGTCTTCTACATGATCGACGGCTTCCGCTACGGTTTCTTCGGCCAGGCCGACGTGGACCCCTGGCTGGGGCTGGCCGTGGTGACCCCCTGCGCCCTCCTGCTGTCCGGCTTTGCTTTGATGATGTTGAAGTCGGGCTATAAACTCCGCCATTGATCTTTTTCAGGTTTTTTCCCCCATGGTGACCCCTCAGCAAGTCCAGCAATGGATCCAGGCCGGCCTGGCCTGCGACCACATCCAGGTGGCCGGCGACGGCCAGCACTTCGAGGCCCTGATCGTCAGCGGCGAATTCCGCGGCAAGCTGCCGGTGGCCCGTCATCAAAGGGTCTACCAGGCCCTGGGCGAGCGCATGCACGCCGACATCCACGCCCTGTCCATGCAGACCCTGACGCCCGAGGAATGGAGCGCCCGCAATGGATAAGCTGGTGATCACCGGCGGCGCCCGCCTGAGGGGCGAGGTGGCCATCTCCGGCGCCAAGAACGCGGCCCTGCCCATCCTCTGCGCCAGCCTGCTGAGCCGGGAGCCCCTGGAGTTGAGCAATGTGCCCCGGCTGAACGACATCGGCACCATGCTGAAGCTCCTGGCCCAGATGGGGGTCAAGGTGGCGCAGGACGGCGAGCGGGTGGTGCTGGATGCCGGCGGTCTCGACAACCCCCTGGCGCCCTACGAACTGGTCAAGACCATGCGTGCCTCCATCCTGGTGCTGGGCCCCCTGCTGGCCCGTTGCGGTGAGGCCAAGGTGAGCCTGCCCGGCGGCTGCGCCATCGGCGCCCGGCCCGTGGACCAGCACATCAAGGGCCTCCAGGCCATGGGCGGCGAGATGGCCGTGGACCACGGCTACATCAGTGCCAAGGCTACCCGCCTCAAGGGCGCCCGGCTGTTCACCGACATGGTCACCGTCACCGGCACCGAGAACCTGATGATGGCCGCCTGCCTGGCCGAAGGCGAGACGGTCATCGAGAATGCCGCCCGGGAGCCGGAAGTGGTGGACCTGGCCCAGTGCCTGGTGAGCATGGGCGCCCAGATCAGCGGCGCCGGCACCGACCTGATCCGCATCCGTGGCGTGGATCGCCTCCACGGTGCCCAGCATCGCATCATGCCCGACCGCATCGAGACCGGTACCTTCCTCTGTGCCGCAGCGGCCACCGGCGGCGACATCCGCCTCCTCGGCACTGCCACCGGCTACCTGGACGCCGTGGTGGACAAGCTCATGGACGCCGGCTGCGAAATCACCGGCGAAAAGACCCAGGAACGGGAATCCATCCACATCATCGCCCCGCCCCGGCTCAAGGCAGTGTCCATCCGCACCGCCCCCTATCCGGCCTTCCCCACCGACATGCAGGCCCAGTTCATGGCCATCAACGCGGTGGCCGACGGCACCGCCATCATCCGCGAAACCATCTTCGAGAACCGCTTCATGCACGCCGTGGAACTCCAGCGCCTGGGCGCCGACATCAAGATCGACGGCAACACGGCGGTGATGAAGGGCGTGGAGCAACTGCAAGGCGCAACGGTCATGGCCACCGACCTGCGCGCCTCCGCCAGCCTGGTCATCGCCGGCCTGGTGGCCGACGGGGAAACCCACATCGAGCGCATCTACCATCTGGACCGGGGCTACGACGGCATCGAGAAGAAACTCACCGCCCTGGGGGCGGCCATCCGGCGGGAGAGGGCCTGATGGGGCGGGTGCCGGGCAGGAGTGCTCAGGGTTGAGGGCTGCATGTTGGTCAACTAGAATGACCAACGTGATCCCCCGAAGCCGATTGAATCCGAGCCATCGCCCATGAGCCAGTTCAACATCGCCGACGCCAAGAGCCATTTCTCCGAGCTGGTCCAGAAGGCCCTGCTCGGTGAAGAAGTGGTCATCGCCAAGGACAACAAGCCCCTGGTGCGCCTGCTGCCCATCGAACCGGTCAGGAAGCGACGGGTGCCCGGGTCGGGGAAGGGGCAGGTGCTGGAGATGGCCGCCGACTTCGACGGGACACCGGCGGACTTTGCCGAATACCGCTGATGCGTCTGCTCCTGGATACCCACGCCTTCCTTTGGTGGATCAGCGACGCGCCCGATTTGAGCGGCCCCGCCCGCAAGGCCATCGCCAACGAGGGCAACGACTGCTTCCTCAGTCTCGCCAGTTGCTGGGAAATGGCCATCAAGACAAGCCTGGGCAAGCTGCGTCTGGCCCTGCCCCTGGAGCGGTTCATCCCGGAACAGTTGGCCAGCAATGGTTTCAGCCTGTTGCCCATCGACTTTCGCCATACCGCCCGGGTGGAATCCCTGCCCTTTCATCACCGGGATCCCTTCGATCGCCTGCTGATTGCCCAGGCCCAGGCGGAGAAGCTGGTGCTGGTGTCGGCGGACGGTGCTTTCAACGACTATGGTGTGCGCCGTATCTGGTGATGCCTGACCATTCTGACTGGACGTATTGATGAGCCAAATCACCCTGGCCCTCTCCAAGGGCCGCATCTTCGAAGAAACCCTGCCCCTGCTGGCGGCGGCGGGCATCGTGCCCAGCGAGAGCCCGGAATCCTCCCGCAAGCTGATCATCGGCACCAATCGGTCCGACGTGCGGCTCATCATCGTCCGCGCCACCGACGTGCCCACTTACGTGCAGCACGGAGCCGCCGACCTGGGCATCGCCGGCAAGGACGTGCTCATCGAGCACGGCGGGGAAGGGCTCTACCAGCCGGTGGACCTGAACATCGCCAAGTGCCGGATGATGGTGGCCACCCCCGTGGGCTTCGACTATCCGGCCGCCGTGCGCCGGGGTGCCCGCCTGCGGGTGGCCACCAAGTACGTGAAGACGGCCCGCCTGCATTTCGCCGAAAAGGGCGTCCACGTGGACCTCATCAAGCTCTACGGTTCCATGGAACTGGCGCCCCTGGTGGGCCTGGCCGACGTGATCGTGGATCTGGTGTCCACCGGCGGCACCCTGAAGGCCAACAACCTGGAAGCGGTGGAGGAGATCATGGCCATCAGTTCCCGGCTGGTGGTGAACCAGGCCGCCATGAAGCTCAAGCACCAGGCCATCCAGCCCATCATCGAGGCTGTCCGGGGGGCCGTGACGGCCTGAGCGGGCCCCGGAAAAAAACGCCCCGGCCCCCCCTTTGCCGCATCGCCGCAAGGCTATAATCCCAGCCAGTAGTGCCGTTCCGGCCGATTTTTCATTTGCCCCATCGAGCCCCAAGACCATGTCCGAGCCCACCATGACCCGACTGGATGCCGCCGCGCCGGATTTCAAGGAGCGCCTGGCGACCCTGCTGGCGTTCAACGACGCCACCGACAGCGCCGTGCAGAACGCGGTGTCCGACATCCTGGCCGGGGTGCGCGCCCGGGGCGATGGGGCGGTGCTGGAATACACCGCCCGCTTCGATCGTCTCCAGGCCGCCTCCATGGCCGAACTGGAGCTTTCCCGGGCGGACCTGGAAGCGGCCCTGGAAAAGCTGCCCCTGCGCCTGGAGAAGTCCCTCAAGGCGGCGGCGGAGCGGGTGCGTCTGTATCACGAGAAGCAGCGCATGGAGTCCTGGACCTACACGGAAGCCGATGGCACCGTGCTGGGCCAGCAGGTCACCGCCCTGGATCGGGTGGGCCTCTACGTGCCCGGCGGCAAGGCGGCCTATCCCTCATCGGTGCTGATGAACGCGATTCCGGCCAAGGTGGCCGGGGTGAAGGAACTGATCATGGTGGTGCCCACCCCGGACGGGGTGCGCAACGATCTGGTGCTGGCGGCGGCTGCCGTGTCCGGCGTGGACCGGGTGTTCTGCATCGGCGGCGCCCAGGCTGTGGCGGCCCTGGCCTATGGCACGGCCACCATTCCCCAAGTGGACAAGATCGTCGGCCCGGGCAACGCCTTTGTGGCCGAGGCCAAGCGCCGGGTGTTCGGCATCGTCGGCATCGACATGATCGCCGGCCCTTCCGAGATCCTGGTGATCTGCGACGGCAAGACCGATCCGGATTGGATTGCCATGGATCTTTTCTCCCAGGCCGAGCACGACGAGCTGGCCCAGTCCATTCTGATCTCCCCCGACGCTGATTTCCTGGACAAGGTTCAGGCCAGCGTGAGGAAGCTGCTGCCCACCCTGCCGCGCCAGGAAGTGATTGCCACCTCCATCGGCAACCGGGGCGGCCTGATCCTCTGCAAGGATCTGGTCGAGGCCGCCGAGATCGCCAACTTCATCGCCCCCGAACACCTGGAACTGTCAGTGGAAGACCCTGACGCCATGCTGCCCCTGATCCGCCACGCCGGCGCCATCTTCATGGGACGCAACACCTGCGAGGCCCTGGGCGATTACTGCGCCGGACCCAACCACGTGCTGCCCACCTCCCGCACGGCCCGCTTCTCCTCGCCCCTGGGGGTCTACGATTTCCAGAAGCGTTCCAGCCTGATCCACGTCTCCGAGCAGGGGGCCAAGTCCCTGGGCGAGGTCGCTGCGGCCCTGGCCTACGGCGAGGGCCTCCAGGCCCACGGCCGCTCTGCCGAATACCGCATGGGACACTGAGATCGCCGGTGGCAAGTCGTAAGTAGCGAGTCGCCATTCGCTGCACGGGATTTCCACTCGCCCCTCGCCCCTCGCCACACATGACGCCCGACCAGCTCATCCGTCCGGACATCCTGTCCCTGTCCGCCTACCACGTGGCCGACGCCACGGGCCTGGTGAAGCTGGACGCCATGGAGAATCCCTACCGGCTGCCGGCAGATCTGGCGGCCGAACTGGGCGAGCGCCTGTCCCGGGCGGCCATCAACCGCTATCCCGATCCCCAGGCCGGGGGCGTGCAGCAGGCCCTGCGCCGGGCCTTCGGCATTGCCGATGGGCATGCCATCCTGCTCGGCAACGGTTCCGACGAGCTGATCCAGATCCTGGCCATGGCCCTGGCCAGGCCCGGCGCCAGCCTGCTGGCGGTGGAGCCGTCCTTCGTCATGTACCGGATGATCGCGGGCTTCACCGGCCTGCGTTACGTGGGCGTGCCGCTGGGCGAAGATTTTTCCCTGGACGAAGCCGCGGTGCTGGAGGCTCTAGAGCGGGAAGAGCCGGCCATCACCTTCATCGCCTATCCCAACAATCCCACGGGCAACGTCTTCGACCGGGCGGCCCTGGAGCGCGTCATCGCCGCAGCGCCGGGCCTGGTGGTGGTGGATGAGGCCTACCACGCCTTCACCGGCGGCCTGTCCTTCCTGGATGCCCTGGACAGCCATCCCAACCTGCTGCTCATGCGTACCGTATCCAAGCTGGGTCTGGCCGGCCTGCGTCTCGGT
This sequence comes from Thiobacillus denitrificans, assembly GCA_020723405.1. Taxonomy (GTDB): domain Bacteria; phylum Pseudomonadota; class Gammaproteobacteria; order Burkholderiales; family Thiobacillaceae; genus PFJX01. Next base: position 48,539 of record DYIY01000006.1, read on the forward strand.
TATCTGGTGGGCGCCCCAGCCTGGATCCGGGAGTTGGACAAGGTCCGCCTGCCGTATAATGTGAACGTTCTGACCCAGGAGGCAGCCTGTCTCGCCCTGGACCGCGTGGCGGTGCTGGAGGCCCAGGCAGCGGCCCTGGTGGCGGAGCGGGACAAACTCTTTCAGGCCTTATCCGGATTTTCCGTCGTGCAAGCCCACCCCAGCCGCGCCAATTTCATCCTCTTCCGGGTCCCGGAAGCGCCGCGCGTCTTCGCCGGCATCAAGGCCCGGGGCGTGCTCATCAAGAACCTGCACGGCGCCCACCCCCTGCTGGACAACTGCCTGCGGGTGACCGTGGGCGCACCCGAGGAAAACCAGGCCTTCCTCGCCGCCCTGGCGGCCGAGCTGGGCCACTGAGACGGATTCTCCATGCGCAGCGCCCAAGTCTCCCGCGACACCCTGGAAACCCGGATCAGCGTCAGCCTGAACCTGGATGGAACGGGGCGATCCGCTTTCAACACCGGCGTACCCTTCCTGGAACACATGCTGGACCAGGTGGCCCGCCACGGCATGGTGGACCTGGATATCCAGGCCAAGGGCGACTTGCACATCGATGCCCACCACACCGCCGAAGACCTGGGCATCACCCTGGGCCAGGCCTTCGCCAGGGCCATCGGCGACAAGAAGGGCATCCGCCGCTACGGCCACGCCTACGTGCCCCTGGACGAAGCCCTGTCCCGGGTGGTCATGGACCTGTCCGGCCGGCCGGGGCTGGAGTTCCACGTGGACTTCACCCGGGCCCGCATCGGCGACTTCGACGTGGACCTGTTCCGGGAATTCTTCCAGGGCTTCGTCAACCATGCCGGCGTGACCCTCCACGTGGACTGCCTGCGCGGCGTCAACGCCCATCACCAGGCCGAGACCGTGTTCAAGGCCTTCGGCCGGGCCCTGCGCATGGCCGTGGAAGTGGACCCGCGCCTGGGCGACGCCATGCCCTCCACCAAAGGCACCCTGTAATGGCCGACATCGCCGTCGTGGACTACGGCATGGGCAACCTGCACTCCGTGCGCAAGGCCCTGGAACACGTGGCCCCGGGCGCCAGCGTGGTGGTCACCGGCGACCCGGCCGTCATCGCCGGAGCGGGCCGGGTGGTGTTCCCCGGCCAGGGGGCAGCCCCCGACTGCATGGCGGAAATCGACCGCTACGGCCTGCGCCAAGCCATTCTCAACGCGTCGGCCGGCAAACCCTTCCTGGGCATCTGCATGGGCTTGCAAGTGCTGTTCCAGCACAGCGACGAAGGCGATACCCCCTGCCTGGGCCTCATGGCCGGCAACGTGAAGCGCTTTCCCGACGGGGCCATGCGCGATGGGGCCGGCAACAAGCTCAAGGTGCCCCACATGGGCTGGAACAACGTGCGCCAGACCAAGGCTCATCCCCTGTGGGACGGCATCGAGGACGGGGCCCGCTTCTACTTCGTGCACAGCTACTACGCTCTGCCCGCCGATGCCGGCGTCACGGCGGGGGAGAGCGACTACCCCTTTGCCTTCACCTGCGCGGTGGCCAGGGACAACCTGTTCGCCGTGCAATTCCACCCCGAAAAAAGCGCGGCCGCCGGCTTGCGCCTACTGAAAAACTTCGTGTCCTGGGACGGTAAGTCATGATCATCATTCCCGCGATCGATCTCAAAGATGGCCAGTGCGTGCGCCTCAAACAGGGCGAGATGGACAGCGCCACGGTGTTCTCCTCCAACCCTGCCGACATGGCCGAGAAGTGGCTGGCCAACGGCGCCCGACGACTGCACCTGGTGGACCTGAACGGGGCCTTCGCCGGCAAGCCGGTGAACGAGGCGGCCATCAAGGCCATCGTCAATGAAGTGGGCGACGAGATCCCGGTGCAACTGGGGGGCGGCATCCGCGACCTGGACACCATCGAGCGCTACCTGGACGACGGCATCACCTACGTGATCATCGGCAGCGCGGCGGTGAAGAACCCGGGCTTCCTCCACGACGCCTGTACCGCCTTCCCGGGCCACATCATCGTCGGCCTGGACGCCAAGGACGGCAAGGTGGCGGTGGAGGGCTGGTCCAAGGTGACCCACCACGACGTTATCGACCTGGCGAAGAAATTCCAGGACTACGGCGTGGAAGGGGTGGTCTATACCGACATCGGCCGGGACGGCATGCTCTCCGGGGTCAACATCGAGGCCACCGTGAAACTGGCCCAGGCCCTCACCATCCCGGTCATCGCCAGCGGCGGCATCACCAACCTGGAAGACGTGCGCCGCCTGTGCGCCGTGGAACACGAAGGCATCATGGGCGCCATCACCGGCCGGGCCATCTACGAAGGCACCCTGGACTTCACCGAGGCCCAGATCCTGGCCGACGAACTATCCGTCAAAAAATAAGCGGAAGACTCCATTGGGCCTCGCCAAGCGCATCATTCCCTGTCTCGACGTCACCGCCGGCCGCGTGGTGAAGGGCGTCAATTTCGTCAACCTGCGGGATGCCGGTGACCCGGTGGAGATCGCCCGCCGCTATGACGAGCAGGGGGCCGACGAACTGACCTTCCTGGACATCACCGCCACTTCCGACAACCGGGACCTGATCCTGCACATCATCGAGGACGTGGCCGCCCAGGTGTTCATCCCCCTCACCGTGGGAGGGGGTGTGCGGGCCGTGGAAGACGTGCACCGGCTGCTCCACGCCGGGGCCGACAAGGTGTCCATCAACACCGCCGCCGTGTTCAACCCGCAACTGGTCAAGGATTGCAGCGACCGCTTCGGCAGCCAGTGCATCGTGGTGGCCATCGACGCCAAGCAGACCGTGTGGGGCGCCCAGCCCAAATGGGAGATATTCACCCATGGGGGACGCAAGCCCACCGGCCTGGATGCCGTGGAGTGGGCGCGCAAGATGGAAACCCTGGGGGCCGGCGAGATCCTGCTCACCAGCATGGACCGGGACGGGGCCAAGATCGGCTTCGACCTGAATCTGACCCGGGCCATCGCCGACGCCGTCAACGTGCCGGTCATCGCCAGCGGCGGAGTGGGCAACCTGCAACACCTGGCCGACGGGGTGAAGATGGGGGGCGCCGACGCCGTGCTGGCCGCCAGCATCTTCCACTTCGGCGAGTACACCGTGGAACAATGCAAGCGCTACATGGCCGAACGTGACATCGAGGTACGGCTATGACGAAAACCGCCAACGACGCCTGGCTGAACAAGCTCAACTGGTCCGAGGACGGCCTGGTGCCGGCCATCGCCCAGGACGCGCAAACCGGCGACATCCTCATGGTGGCCTGGATGAACCGGGATGCCCTGAAGCGGACCGTGGAGACCGGCGAGGCGGTCTACTGGTCCCGCTCCCGCAAGAAGCTGTGGCACAAGGGCGAGGAATCCGGCCACACCCAGAAGGTGAGCGAAATCCGCCTGGACTGCGACGAGGACGTGGTGTTGCTGAAGATCGAACAGGTGGGCGGCATCGCCTGCCACACCGGGCGGCGCAGTTGCTTCTTCCAGAAACTGGAAAATGGCCAGTGGGTCACCGTGGAACCGGTGCTCAAGGACCCCCACGAGATCTACAAGAAATGAGCGAACGCGAAGCACTGGCGGCCCAGGATATCCTGGACCGTCTGGCCGCCACCCTGGACGCCCGCAAGACGGCGGACCCCCAGAGTTCCTACGTGGCCAAGCTGTATGCCAAGGGGCTGGACGCCATCCTCAAGAAGGTGGCCGAAGAGGCCGCCGAGACCATCATGGCAGCCAAGGATGGCAGTCGTGAAAAAATCATCTACGAAACGGCCGACCTGTGGTTTCATTCCATGGTTTTGCTGGCCCGGGAAGGTATCCACCCCGGGGAAATCCTGGACGAACTGGCCCGTCGGGAAGGTCTGTCCGGGCTGGTTGAAAAGGCCAATCGCAAGGAAAACCCATGAGCGACGACTGCATTTTCTGCAAGATCGTGGCGGGGCAGATCCCCTGCCGGAAAATCTACGAGGACGATCTGGTCCTGGCTTTCCACGACATCAATCCCGTGGCCCCGGTGCATTTCATGATCATCCCCAAGGCCCACGTGGCTTCCCTGGCGGAATGCGACGAAAGCCACCGGGCCGTGCTGGGCCATATACTGCTGCTGGCGCCCAGGCTTGCCAGGGATCTAGGCCTGGAAGACGGTTTCCGCACCATCATCAACACCGGCAGGGGCGGCGGACAAGAAGTCTTCCACCTGCACGTCCACGTCATCGGCGGCGCCAAGCCGCGCCCCATGTAATCGATTCGAGAGGAGTAGAAAATGGGATCCTTCAGCATCTGGCACTGGTTGATCGTCCTGGTCATCGTCCTGTTGGTCTTCGGCACCAAGAAACTGCGCAACATGGGGGGCGACCTGGGCGGCGCCGTGAAGAACTTCAAGGACGCCATGAACGAGGAAAAGAACAAGCCCACCGAACTGCCCCGCCAGGGTGAGACCCAGGGTCACACCATCGAAGGCGAGGTGAAGGACAAGCAGCAGGGTTGAGGACAGCTTGTAGTCGGTAGCAGTAGTCTGTAGCCAGATTTGTCTGCGCCGAAGGCGCCAGTTTGAAAAGCTACCGACTACCCGCTACTACCTACCCGCTACACACATGTTCGACATCGGTTTCACCGAACTTCTCCTCATCGGCGTGGTGGCCCTGGTGGTCATCGGCCCGGAACGCCTGCCCAAAGTGGCGCGTACGGCGGGCCAATGGCTGGGCAAACTCAACCGCTATGTTTCCCAGGTGAAGCAGGACATCGACCGGGACATCAAGCTGGAAGAGTTGCGCAAGATGCAGCAGGAAATGCGCGAGACGGCCCAGAAATACGAAATCCTGGCCCAGAACACGGTTCGCGAGGCTGAGGAGACGGTCGCCCAGGAAACCGGCCAGATCAGTCGGGTGATGGAGGCCATGAGCAAGACCGACGGTGGCCTGGCCATGCAGGAATACGAAAAGATCAAGGCAGAGGAAGCGGCGTCCCAGGCGGGCGCCGATGCCCTGCCTGCCCCGACGCCCGCAGCAGCCACTGCCGAGGCCCCTTTGCCGGTGGCGGCAGAAACGTCCCCCCCAGCCGCCGAGACCAGGCCGGCCACCCCCGGCACCTGACCCGGCCATGCACATCGACGGCCAGGAAACCTTCATCTCCCACCTGATCGAGCTGCGCGATCGGCTGTTGCGGGCCGTCATCGCCTGGATCGTGCTGTTCGTCTGCCTGTTTCCCTTTGCCAACGAGTTGTACAGCCTCCTGGCCGAGCCCCTCCTGGCCGAGTTGCCCAAAGGCGGGCAGATGATCGCCACGGAAGTGGTGACCCCCTTCTTCGTACCCATCAAGGTGGCCATGATGACCGCCTTCCTGGGGGCCCTGCCCGTGATCCTCTACCAGGTCTGGTCCTTCATCGCCCCGGGGCTATACAGCCACGAGAAAAAGCTGATCCTGCCCCTGGTGGTGGCCAGCGTCTTCCTCTTCGCCTGCGGCATGGCCTTCGCCTACTTCCTGGTCTTCCCCGTGGTGTTTGGTTTCATCGTCGGCATCGCCCCGGAAGGGGTGGCAGTGATGACCGACATCGGCAAGTACCTGGATTTCGTCATCACCATGTTCCTGGCCTTCGGCGTCACCTTTGAAGTGCCCATCGTGGTCATCGTCCTGGCTGTCACTGGCATCGTGGAGGTGGCCCAGTTGAAGCAGGGCCGGCCCTACGTCATCGTCGGCGCCTTCGTCATCGGCGCCATCTTCACCCCACCGGACGTGATCTCCCAGATCATGCTGGCCGTGCCCCTCTGGCTGCTCTATGAGCTGGGCGTGATCATCGCCGGCTGGATGGTCAAGAACCGGCCCGCCCCCCCCGAGCCTGAGCCTTACAAGCCCCTGTCCGAAGACGAACTGGATGCGGAACTGGACCGCATCGAGGATGAACAGAAAAAGACCAGTTAGTGCACAATTAAAGTGCATAATGACATGGAACGCCCGGTTATCGGGCGTTCTTGTTTTGGGGGAGGGGCCGCTCACGCGCTGACATTCACCCACATCACCGGTGTGAGAGGACCGATAAGGGTTAGCAGTCCATTAAAAATCAAAGTGGTATGCGGGTCGCATGCCGCTTGATGGGAATGCGCAGGATGCTTCAATTAAGGTGCGTGTCGCCCCAATAGAAGGCATGACTCTTGCTTTCGTGCACCCCGTTATTTCAGGAGAGCGTTATGGATGCATTCAAATCGGGCGGCGATGTCCTGTTCATTCTGCTGGGCGCCATCATGGTGCTGGCCATGCACGCGGGCTTCGCCTTTCTGGAACTGGGCACGGTGCGCAAGAAGAACCAGGTGAACGCCCTGGTGAAGATCCTCACCGATTTCTCCGTATCCACCATTGCCTATTTCTTCATCGGCTACGGTGTGGCCTACGGGGTGGGTTTCATGACCGGCGCCGACCAGCTTCTGGCCAAGAACGGCTATGACCTGGTGAAGTTCTTCTTCCTGCTCACCTTCGCGGCGGCCATCCCGGCCATTGTTTCCGGTGGCATTGCCGAGCGGGCCCGCTTCAACCCCCAACTGGCGGCCACCTTCCTGCTGGTGGGCCTGGTCTATCCCTTCTTCGAGGGCTTGGCCTGGAACAACAACATGGGCTTCCAGGACTGGATGAATACCGCCTTCGGTGCCAAGTTCCATGATTTCGCCGGCTCCGTGGTGGTCCACGCCATGGGCGGCTGGATCGCCCTGCCGGCGGTCATCCTGCTGGGCGCCCGGCGGGGCCGCTACCGCCAGGACGGCCTCATGTCTGCCCATCCCCCTTCCAGCATTCCCTTCCTGGCCCTGGGCGCCTGGATTCTTACCGTGGGCTGGTTCGGCTTCAACGTCATGTCCGCCCAGACCCTGGAGGCCGTGTCGGGCCTGGTGGCGGTGAATTCCCTCATGGCCATGGTAGGGGGCACCCTGGCCGCCCTGGTGCTGGGCAAGAACGACCCGGGCTTCATCCACAACGGCCCCCTGGCCGGCCTGGTGGCGGTCTGCGCCGGTTCCGACCTGATGCATCCGGTGGGGGCCCTGGCCACCGGCGCCGTGGCCGGCGGCATGTTCGTGTTCATGTTCACCATCACCCAGAACAAATGGAAGATCGACGACGTCCTGGGCGTGTGGCCCCTCCATGGCCTTTGCGGCGCCTGGGGCGGCATCGCCGCCGGCATCTTCGGCCTGGAGGCCTTCGGCGGACTGGGCGGCGTGACCTTCATGGCCCAGTTGCTGGGCACTCTGGCCGGGGTGGTCGTGGCCCTGGCGGGGGGTGGGGTGGTCTACGGCCTCCTCAAGGCCACCATGGGCCTGCGTCTGGATGCCGAGGAGGAGTTCAACGGGGCCGACCTGTCCATCCACCGCATCTCCGCCACGGCGGAGCGGGAGACCAACTGGTAAGGGGCCGGTTCTCCGCCAGGGAGAAAAGTTAAACAATTCTTGACCCTTTCTCCCCGCCATTTCGTCCATCATTCGGAATGTGCGAGATGGCGTGGAGACGAGGATGGACAAGGCCGGCGAAGCACGGGTGCCAGCGCCCCGGCGCATCCTGCTGGTGGAGGACGACGCGGACATCGCGGAAATCCTGCGGCTCAATCTGGCCGACGAGGGATTCGTGGTGGATTGGGCCGGTGATGGGGAAAGCGGCCTGGCCCGGCTGGAAGCCCAGAGCCATGACGCCCTGATCCTGGACCTCATGCTGCCCGGCATCGACGGCCTGGAGGTCTGCCGCCGGGTGCGGGCCATGCCCCGCTACACGCCCATCATCATCATCAGCGCCCGCAGCGGCGAGAGCCAGCGGGTGCTGGGCCTGGAACTGGGGGCCGACGATTACGTCACCAAACCCTTTTCCCTGCTGGAACTGGTGGCCCGGGTGCGCGCCCTGTTCCGCCGGGTGGATGCCCTGGGCAAGGCCGCCCGCCAGGATGCCGGCGTGCTGGAGGTGGCGGCACTGCGCATCGATCCGGTGGCCCGCCAGGTGGCGCGGGAGGGACAGGAGGTGGAACTGACCGCCCGGGAATTCGACCTGCTGTTCTTCTTCGCCCGTCATCCCGGCCAGGCCTTCTCCCGCCTGGACCTGCTGCGCCAGGTGTGGGGCTACAGCCACGAGGGCTACGAACACACGGTGAACACCCACATCAACCGGCTGCGCGGCAAGATCGAGCGGGATCCGGCCCGGCCGGAACTGATCCGCACCGTCTGGGGGGTGGGTTACCGCTTTTCGCCGGAGACCCCGGGCGAGCCGGAGGCCATCCCATGATCCGCTCCCTCTACGGCCGCCTGGCCCTGGTATTCGCCCTGTTGACCCTGGTATGCGCCGGTTTCACCGCCTGGCTCTACCAGGATGCCGCCGCCCGCCACCAGCAGGAGGTGCTGCAACGCCTGTCCCGGGATCTGGCCGGCCACATTGCCAGCCACAACGATCTGGTGGCCAACCTGAAATGGAACCGGCCGGCGGTGGACCAACTTTTTCACATGCTCATGATGGTGAATCCGGGCATCGAGGTGTACCTCATCAAGGCCAACGGCCACGTGGACGCCCACGTGGCGCCGCCGGGGGCGGTGAAGCGGGATTTCGTGGACCTGGCCCCCATCCGCGCCTTCCTGGCCGGCGAGGGTTTCCCCCTGGTGGGGGACGATCCCCGCAGCACCACGGAGAAGAAGATTTTCAGCGTGGCCCCCTGCGTCCAGGACGGCCATACCGTGGGCTATCTCTACGTGATCCTGGCCGGCGAGGCCTATGACCAGTTGGCCGCCGATGTCTGGGCCAGCCGGGCCTTCGCCACCGGGGCCCTGCTCATGCTGGCGGTGGCCGCCCTCACCCTGCTGGCCGGCCTGGCCGCCTTCGCCCTCATCACCCGCCGCCTGCGCCGCCTCACCCGCCAGGTGGCGGCCCTGGAAGGGGAGGGGGCGCCCGCTCTGGCCGCCGAACCGGCCGAAGAGGGGGACGACGAACTCGGCCTTCTGCGCCGCACCTTCCGCCTGATGGCGGAGCGCATCGCCGCCCAGATGGCGGAGTTGAAACGCCAGGACAACCTGCGCCGGGAAATGGTGGCCAACATCTCCCACGACCTGCGCACCCCCCTGACCTCCCTCCAGGGCTACCTGGAAACCCTCACCTTGAAGGCCGGCCAACTGTCCGAAGCGGATCGCAACCGCTATCTGGACGTGGCCGTGCGACAGAGCCGCAAGGTGAGCCGCCTGGCCCAGGAACTGTTCGAGCTGGCCCGTCTGGAATGCGAAGCAGTGAAGCCCCAAAAGGAATCCTTCGCCCTGGCCGAACTGGTCCAGGACGTGCTGCAAAAGTTCGATCTGGCCGCCCGGGACAAGGAAGTGGTCCTGGAAGCCGAGGTTTCTCCGGACCTGCCGCCGGTGCTGGCGGACCTGGCCATGATCGAAAGGGTGCTGACCAACCTGCTGGACAACGCCCTGCGCCACACCCCCCGGGGCGGCCGGGTGCGGGTGCAACTGGCCGCCGAGGAGGGCCGGGTGGGCGTGCGGGTGGCGGACAGCGGGCCCGGCATCCCCCCGGCCCTGCGCGGCGACCTGTTCCAGCGGCCTTCGCCCCTGGGGCGTGACGCCCGGGCCTCCGGCGGTCTGGGCCTCATCATCGTCAAACGGATTCTCAGCCTGCATGGCAGCGACATCCGCCTTGAGGACCGGCCGGAAGCCGGCGCGGCATTCCGCTTCGCCCTGCCCGCAGCGGGATAAAAAAAACCGGCCGGTTGCCCGGCCGGTTTCCTGCCTTTCCGCAGCAACAGGTCAGATGAACGTGTCGGCGAACAGGCTCTCAGACCACTTGTACATGTCCTCGAAGCTGTCCTGATTGATGTTGTTGGACGGTGCCTCGCCAATATCCACCCGGTGCATGCCCTTGCCCTTCACCACGCCGTTGACGTCGAAGATGTCGCCGTAGATGAAGTTGGCCGACAGCCAGGAGGCGGTGGTGTTGGTGATGGGACTGAAGCAGGCGGAGCTGGTGGCGATGTCCTCGTCGGGCGCCTGGCCGCTCAGGGCCCGGACGATGGCGTCGGCGCAGACCTTGGCTTCCGAGTTGGCCATGTGGCCGGACTTGGGCACACCCTTGCCGTCGGAGGCCGGCACGGCGCAGGAGTCGCCGATGACGTGGATGTTGGTGAAACCGTCCGCCACATAGGTGAGGGGGTTCACCGCCACGAAACCGGAACTGTTCAGGGGCAGGCTCTGGGCGATGATGCCGGCCCGCTGCTTCGGGATGTAGTTCAGCACCTTGGCGTTGCTCACCGTCTTGGCGCTGGTGACAATGGTCTTGGTGTTGGAATCCACCGACTCCACCGTGGCGCTGGGGTAATACTCGATCCAGCCCGCGTGGGTCACTTCGAAGGCCTCGGTGAAGGCTTCCGGTTCGGCGGTGATGCCCGAGTTGGCGTCCAGCACGATGACCTTGGCGCCGGTGCGGCCCTTGCGCTTCAGGTAATCGGCCACCACGCAGGCCCGCTCGTAGGGGCCGGGGGGGCAGCGATAGGGCGCGGCCGGCACGGTCATGACGAAGGTGTCGCCACTGCGCATGGCGGCCAGTTGGTTCTTCAGCAGTGTGGTCTGGCTGCCGGCCACCCAGGCGTGGGGGGTCAGGGTGGGGTTCCAGGTGCCTGCCGCCGGGACGAAATCGATGCCCGGGGAGAGGACCAGATGGTCATAGGGCAGGACCTTGTTGCCGGTCTTGGTGGACACCGTCAGCTTGTTGCCCGCCGCATCGATGGACAGGGCGGTACCCTGCATGAAGGTGATGCCGTGGTTGGTCTTCAGGGAATTGAAGTTCAGGGTGATGCTGCTCAGGGGCAGGTCGCCCGTGACCACCAGGTTGGAGAGGATGCAGGACACGTGATTGGGGTTGGCATCCACCAGGGTGACCTTCACGTTGCCGCCCCACATGCGGATGTACTTGGCCACGGTGGCGCCGCCGAAGCCCGCGCCCACCACCACCACCCGGGGGGCCACGGTGGCCGCGCTGACGCCCTTGGGCAGGGCAGCCATGGCGGATAGGGCACCGGCCAGCTTGAGGAATTGCCGTCTGTCGAATTGGCTCATGGTGTTCTTCCTTATCAATCGCCGCCGTTGCCGGGCAGGGTGGCGAGGTAATCGGCGATGAGGCGCAACTGGGCGTCGGTGTAGCCCCGGGCCTGGCGGTCCATGATGCCCTCGATGTTGCTGCGGTACTTCATCTCGATCAGTTCGTCGTAGGTGTCATTGGCATTCTTGCCGGCCAGTTCGTCGAAGCCGGGACCGGCGCCGTTGGTGCCGTGGCACTGGGCACATTGGGACGCCAGCAGGCGTCCCGGTTCGGCCTGGGCGGCGCTTGCCGCCAGCAGGAGCGCGGCACAGGCCAGGGCCGCGCGAGGGAAGGATGGATGGGACATGGATTCAACCTCTCGAAGTATTGGGTCATGGGGCCGCACTGGGCGGAATGCCTTGGCCATGCCTGGCATGGTGATGTGAATTATATGTGGAAAATAATTACACGCAAGAGGGGATTCGTTGCGCCCGGGGCCGGACACGAGCCACCAATCTGTCAAGCCTTGTCAGAAGCGCTCGAATTGCCCATCCTGCGCCGCTTCACCACGTCATGATCCGCCATGCTGCCCCCCATCGAAACCCGTCTCGCCCAGGAACTCAATGCCCATCCCAGCCAGGTGGCCGCCGCCGTGGCCCTGCTGGACGATGGTGCCACCGTGCCCTTCATCGCCCGCTATCGCAAGGAGGCCACCGGCGGGCTGGACGACACCCAGTTGCGCCTGCTGGAAGAACGCCTGGTTTATATGCGGGAACTGGAGGAACGGCGTTCGGCCGTGCTGGTGAGCATCCAGGAACAGGGCAAGCTCAGCCCGGAACTGGCCGCCGAAGTGCTGGCCGCCGACACCAAACAACGTCTCGAAGACCTGTACCTGCCCTACAAGCCCAAGCGGCGCAGCAAGGCCCAGATCGCCCGGGAAGCGGGCCTGCAAGCCCTGGCCGACCTGCTCTTGGCCGACGCCATGCGGATGCCGGAAACCGAAGCTGCCGCCTACGTGGACGCCGACAAGGGGGTGCCCGACGTGAAGGCCGCCCTGGACGGCGCCCGGCAAATCCTGATGGAACAGTTCGCCGAGGAAGCGGGCCTCATCGCTGCCCTGCGGGCCCATCTGCAAAGCCAGGGCCGGGTGGTGTCCCGGCTGGTGCCGGGCAAGGAGAACGAGGGCCAGAAGTTCCGCGACTGGTTCGAATTCGACGAGCCCTGGCAGGCCATGCCCTCCCATCGGGCCCTGGCCTTGTTCCGGGGGCGCAATGAGGGGGTGCTGTCCCTGGCCATCAAGCTGCCGGAGGAGATCGAGTCCGCCGCCACCGCTCCCCAGAAGCCGGTCGGGGGGGGCGACAGCCGCAATCCTTGCGAGGGCATGATCGCCGCCCACTTCGGCCTGGCCGACAAGGGCCGGCCCGGGGACCGCTGGATGATGGACACGGTGCGCTGGACCTGGAAGGTGAAGCTCTCCCTGCACCTGGAACTGGATCTGATGAACGCCCTGTTCGAGCGGGCCGAGGCCGAGGCCATCCGGGTCTTCGCCAGCAACCTGAAGGATCTGCTGTTGGCCGCCCCGGCCGGTCCCAAGGCCGTGGTGGGCCTGGATCCGGGCATCCGCACCGGCGTCAAGGTGGCCGTGGTGGACCGTACCGGCAAGGTGCTCGAAACCGCCACCATCTATCCCCACGAGCCGCGCAACGACTGGACCGGGGCCCTCAACACCCTGGGCCGGCTGGTGGCCCAGCACGGGGTGGAACTCATCGCCATCGGCAACGGTACCGCCAGCCGGGAAACCGACCGGCTGGCCGCCGACCTCATGGGCCAGATCGCCCGGGTCCAGCCCGACTACAAGCTGGCCAAGGTCACCGTCAGCGAAGCCGGTGCTTCCGTGTATTCCGCCTCGGAACTGGCGGCCCGGGAATTCCCCGAACTGGACGTCTCCCTGCGCGGTGCCGTGTCCATCGCCCGACGCCTCCAGGACCCCCTGGCGGAACTGGTGAAGATCGAGCCCAAGGCCATCGGCGTGGGCCAGTACCAGCACGATCTGGGCCAGGCCAAACTGGGCCAGGCTTTGGAAGCCGTGGTGGAAGACTGCGTGAACGCCGTGGGGGTGGACGTGAACACCGCTTCCGCGGCCCTGCTCACCCGGGTGTCCGGCCTGAACGCCAGCCTGGCGGGGCAGATCGTGGCCCACCGGGACGCCCACGGCCCCTTCCCCAACCGGGAGGCCCTGCGCCAGGTGCCCCGCCTGGGGCCCAAGACCTTCGAACAGGCTGCCGGCTTCCTGCGGGTGCCCGGCGGCGACAACCCCCTGGACATGTCCTCGGTCCACCCGGAGGCCTACCCGGTGGTGCAGCGCATCCTGGGTGACCTGAAGCTGGACATGCGCCGGGTCATCGGCAACGCCGACGTGCTCAAGCGCCTGGACCCGGCCAGATACGTGGACGAGCGCTTCGGCCTGCCCACCGTGCGGGACATCCTCAAGGAACTGGAAAAGCCCGGCCGGGATCCCCGGCCCGCCTTCAAGACCGCCGCCTTCCAGGAAGGGGTCCACGACCTCAAGGACCTGAAGCCCGGCATGCGCCTGGAAGGGGTGGTGAGCAACGTCACCAACTTCGGCGCCTTCGTGGACATCGGCGTCCACCAGGACGGTCTGGTGCACATCTCCGCCCTGTCGGACAAGTTCGTCAATGACCCCCGGGAGGTGGTGAAGGCCGGCGACATCGTGCGGGTGAAGGTCATGGAAGTTGACCTCCCCCGCAAGCGCATCGCCTTGTCCATGCGCATGAAGGACGAACCGCCGGCAGCCTCATCCAGTGCCGCCGGGGCGCCCATGGGCAACCGGGAACGGGGCATGATGAAAAAGCCCCAGGAAGCCGCCGGCGGCGCCATGGCCGATGCCCTGAAGCGGGCCATCGGCCGCTGACCCCAACCTGCTTTTTGCGCCCCTCCCCCCTCGATGGGGGAGAAGCCGGGGAGAGGCCACCCTCGTTCCACTCCCCCAAGTAAAACGGCCCTCCCCGTCTGGGGAGGGCCGTATCGGGCGACCGCGTGCTGGGCTTCTCGCGCAAGAGGCTCCATCACTGCCCAATGGAGTGTCCGCTTTCAGAATAGTTTCATCAGGGCCACGCCGCCAAGGACCAGGGTGCAGATGCCCACCACCCCGCGCAGTTTCGCTTCCGAGGCGCGGCGCACCGTCAGGGTGGCCATGGGCACGGAAAGCAGGGCCCCCAGGGCCAGGGGGATGGCCAGTTCCCAGGCGATGGTCTTGCCGGCCGCCAGGTAGCCCAGTACCCCGATCAGGCAGGTCAGGGATTCCGCCACCGAAGTCACCGCCACCGCATGCTTGGCGGGCAGGCCGGACACCACCTGGCCGGCGGTCACCAGGGGACCGTAACCCCCGCCGGACAGACCCTTGTTGAAGGCCGCCACGGCGCCCACCGCGACGATGCCGCCGGCCCGGTAGGGCACCTGGCGGTTGCGGGTGGCCAGGATGATCACGCCCATGGCCAGGATGATGGCGGTGATGAACAGGCCCAGCCAGAACTTGGAGATGCTCACCGCCACCCACACGGCCAGCAGGGCGCCGACGCCGGACAGGCTGCCCAGCAGCAGGGTGGTGCGACGGGCCCGGGCGTCACGCAGGAAGTCCACATTGCCGTCCCGCTGGTGCAGCAGCCCGGCGGTGAGGCCGGTCATCAGTTCCGACAGCAGCACCGCCGGCACGATCTGCAGGGGCTCGAAGCCGGCCAGCAGCAGGAGGGGGGTGAGGGTGGTGCCGTAGCCCATGCCCAGGCTGGAATCCATGTATTCGCAGGCCAGGGCCGCCAGGAAAATCGCCATCATGATCAGGGTGGTGATGCCCAGGGTGCTTTGCGCTTCCACGTCCCAGCCGGGGGTGAAATGCAGGATGGTCAGGGTGGCCAGGACACCGGCCACCAGCAGCAACCAGAGGCGGGTGCGGCGGCTGGACAGGGGGGGGAGGGCGGCGGGAAGGGACAGGGCGGGCATGATGGACTCCTCGGATGAGTGCCCTTGCCTTGCATGGCCCGTGCCAGCTTTCCATGACTGTCCCCCATACGCTGCCCGGGCCTCTGAATATGGGGTGGTGGACGGTCAGTCCTGGCGGCGCCGATCCTCCTGGCCTAAGGTGAACCATGGCATGAAACGGAAAAACAGTGTGTTAGACATGAAAAACCGTCAAATAGAACAGAATCCGAAAGCGTTGGAACGTCTCGAAATCCTGGCCCGGCAAAGTGCCGATGACGAATCCGCCCTGGAACAGTTCCTGGCGACCCTGGAAGAAGGGCTGGGCCCGGCCGCCCGCCAGCTCATCCAGCGCCTGCTGGCGGAGCGCCGAGGCCTGCGCCTCAAGAGGGCCGGCCTCAACGAGGCCATCGTCGGCGCTGAGGCAGGCCTGGCCGAAGTGATGGCCGCCGTCCGCCAGGTGGCCCGCTCCGACGCTCCGGTCCTCATCCTGGGCGAGACCGGCACCGGCAAGGAAGTGGTGGCCCGGGCGGTGCACAGCCAGTCCCGCCGGACCAACGGTCCCTTCCTGCGGGTCAACTGCGGCGCCATCCCCCCGGAACTCATCGACTCGGAACTGTTCGGCCACGAGCGGGGCAGCTTCACCGGCGCCGCCGCCACCCGTCGGGGCTGGTTCGAGCGGGCCGACGGCGGCACCCTGTTCCTGGACGAAATCGGCGAACTGCCCCTGGCCGCCCAGGTACGCCTGCTCCGGGTTCTCCAGGACGGCAGCTTCCAGCGGGTGGGCGGCGAACAGACCCTCAGCGTGGACGTGCGCCTGGTGGCCGCCACCAACCGGGACTTGCGCCGGGGCGTGGCGGATGGCGAGTTCCGCGAAGACCTGTGGTTTCGCATCGCGGTCTTCCCCATCCCCCTGCCGCCCCTGCGCCAGCGCCAGGGCGACATCCCGGCCCTGGCCGCCCACTTCGCCCTGCGCGCCGCCGAGCGCCTGGGCCTGCCGCCCCGCCTGCCGGACGCCTCGGACCTGGCCCTGCTGGCGGCCTACCCCTGGCCCGGCAACGTGCGGGAATTCGCCTCGGTCATCGAACGGGCCGCCATCCTGGGGGATGGCCGCCACCTGGAAGTGGCCCGGGCCCTGGGGGTGGCGGCGCCGGTGGCGCCAGCCCCTACGCCCTTGGACACGCCCGTAACCGGTGATGAACTCGCATCGTTCGATGATGCCAGCCGACAGCATATCGAAGCCGCCCTGGTCCGCTGCCACGGCCGGGTGGAAGGCCCCTTCGGCGCAGCCCGGCTGTTGAATCTGAATCCCCATACCCTGCGCTCCAAGATGCGGCGGCTGGGATTGCTGCCGCGTGCCTACCGGAATGGGTGCAAGGGCTGACGCCTTGGGCGCCACGACTCAGGGCAGGCACTGACGGAGCCATATTCATGCCGTGACCCCGGGGTTCCGTTGGGGGAATCTGGCACGTTGCACCGGCGAAGGTGTTGGATTACATTGCGTGTGCATTAATCACACACAAGCACATCAAACAAGGAACCCACAATGAACCTTCATATCGGGCGGTCGCTGGCCCTCCTCACCTGTCTCTTCCTGCCGTTGCAAGGGCACACTGCGGTCGATGTCTACTCCCAGGCCCCCACGGGCACCTTCGCCGATACCTCGGCGGTCTGGAACGACCCCCACGATCCCGGCTTCAATTGGAGCCTGGATGGCGACAAGGAAGTCTGGTCCTACTTCACACTGCCCTCCAGCGTCACTTTCGATCGCATCTCCTGGTACGGATCCAATACGGACGGTGACTTTGCCGTGGATCTGTTCGCGGCCACCTGCTATTCCTGCGGCCTGTCCTGGGCCGGTACCGAGGGTGATTTCACCAACAACCTCCTGGCCACCTCCCTGTTCAGCCAGGCGGAGGTCCACAAGACCCTGCTGTCCGGGAACACTTACTCCTATTACATCGACCTGCCCACGGCGATCACTCTGGACGGGTCCAGCCCCTATTACGCCCTGTCCATCGTCAACAACTACACGTCCAAGCCTTTCCAGTGGTCGGCGGCCAGCAGCGGCCTGGGTTCCCATCTCTACTTCATCGTCGGCCAGGCCATGGTGTTGAGCACTTCCGGGAACCTGGCCTTTACCTTGACCGATACCATGGCCGTGCCGGTCCCCGAGCCGGAAACCTATGCCCTGTTGATCGCTGGTCTGGGGATGGTCGGTGCTGCGGTGAGACGCCGCAGGAAGGCCTGAACCCCTGCCTCCCTTCCACGCTTTTCAGCAGAAAGCCCCGCCCAGGCGGGGCTTTTTTCACGGGCATGGCACACCGCCCGAGTGGCAGGCATTCAGCGTCCCCGCCGATGGGCCCTGAGCCGGAACCGCCCCGGGTCCATGGCATCCATCAGGTCCCCTTCCAGGGGCAAGGGATCTCCCTCCATCTGGCTGGCCAGGGCTTCCGCCGCCAGGCTGGCCCAGACCAGGCCCCGGCTGCCCAGACCCAGCAGGCCGTAGAGGCCGGGCTGGCGGGGCAGGGTGGCGAGACGGCAATCCCGGGCCAGGGGGGCGTCCGGGTCGGGCAGGGGGCCGGCCATGGGCAGCCGGTCCGGGGTGGCGGCGCGAAAGCCCACCCGGCCGTCCAGGCTGGCCGGGTCCAGGCCGGTTTCGGCGCCGGGCAGCATGTGGGCCAGGCGGATCAGGTTGCCTGCGTGTTCTTCGTTGCGCAGCTCGCTGCCTTCGTCCCAGGCGTAGGAGGCGCCCAGGCAGTGGATGCCGTCCACGGCGGGGGTCAGGTAGCCCTCCCGGCACAGGGCATGGTCCAGGGGGGGCAGGCGGCCGGCGGGGACGTGGCTCACCTGGCCGCGCACCGGGGTGAGGGGCAGATGGGGGGCCAGGGGTCGGGCGCCGGTGCCGTTGGCCAGGACCAGCACGGGGGCCTGGGCCAGGAGCCGGCCCTCGGCGTCCAGCAGGGCCCATTGGTCGTCGTGCCGCGCGATGCTGGCGACGGCGCTGTCGGTGCGCAGGGTGAGGGCGAGGCCGCCGGCTTCCAGCAGGCGCTGGCACACGCCGGGGGGATTGGCCCAGCCGGCGCCGGGGAACCACCAGCCGCCCAGGCCGGTGGGGTGGCCCAGGCGGGCGCCGGCTTCGTCCCGTTCCAGGAAGGTGACGAATTCGGCGGGGAAGCGCCGGGCCATGTCCCGCTGCCGGGCTTCGTGTTCCGGGTCCCGGGCCATTTGCAGCAGGCCGTTGAAGCGGCGGCGGGGCGGGTAGCCTTCCCGGTCCAGGCGGGCGAAGCTGCGGGCGGTGTGCAGGAAGCAGGCCCGGTTGAGGCGGGAGGCGATGTTGTCGTCCACGGACAGCATGGGCCGGGCGATGCCGGCCTTGTTGCCGGAGGCTTCCCGGGCGGGTTGGCCGTGGCGTTCAAGCACGTCCACCTGCCAGCCCCGTTCCGCCAGGCGCCAGGCGATGGCGCTGCCGGCCAGGCCGGTCCCCAGGACCAGGGCCCTGCGTTCCCTCGGCAATGGCGTGGCGGGGGTGCCGGACGGGTTCGTGGGGTGGGCCAGGCGGCCCGTCAGCATGTCCCGCTTGCCGGCGTAGCCGGGCCGCTTTTCCCAGGCGAACCCTGCTTCCACCAGGGCTTCCCGCACGGCGCCGGCCACGCACCAGGTGGCCAGGGTGGCGTCCGGGGCGGCCAGTTGGGCGCAACGGCGGAACAGGGGGGCGGACCACATGTCCGGGTTCTTCCTGGGGTCGAAGCCGTCCAGGTAGAAGGCGTCCACCCGGGCGCGCAACTGGCGCAGGCACTCGGCGGCCTCGCCCAGGAGCAGGGTGAGGACCACCCGGCCACCGGCGAATTCCAGGCGGTGGAAGCCGGGCACCGGCACCGGCCAGTCCCGGCGCAGGGCGTCGCTGAGGAATTCGAATTCCGGCCAGGCCAGGTGCAGCCGGGCCAACTGGGAGGCGGGGATGGGGTGCTTTTCCACGGCCAGGTAGTGGAGCCGGCCGGGACGGTTCGGGTCGGCCCGCCAGGCGGCCCAGGTGGCGAGGAAATTGAGGCCGGTGCCGAAGCCGTTTTCCAGGATGACGAAGCGTTCCCGCCCGGCCCAGCGCTCCGGCAGGCCGTTGCCGCCCAGGAAGACGTGGCGGGCCTGGCCCGGGCCGCCGGCGGCGGCGTGGTAGATGTCTTCGTAGTCCGCCGAGCGGGGCGTGCCGTCCGGGGCGAAGTCCAACCGGGGGCCGTGCAGGGGAGGCTGGGGCATCAGTGCATGCGGCCCGGGGCGGCGAAGATGGCTTCCAGGTCCTCGGCGTCGAAGCGGTAGTCCCGGTCGCAGATGTCGTCGCGCACGTGGATTTCGCCCTTGTCCTTCAGCACGGCTTCACATTCGGCCCGGCCCAGGCTGCGCAGCATGGCGTGGATCTTGTCCGGATCTTCGGGGCAGTGGTGGCTGACGGGCCGGGCGGGGAAGACCCGGAGGTCTTCTTCGGGGAACAGCCGGCGCAGCAGCTCCAGGGGCGGCAGGGCCAGGTGTTCGGCGGGCTGGAGGGTGTCCAGCAGATGCTGGATGCGGTTCCAGCCATCCGGGTCCCGGGCGTCGGCGTCGGGCAGTTTCTGCACCAGCAGACCCACGGCCCGTTGGTCGTTGGCGGCCAGGATCAGGCGGGTGGGGAGTTGTTCGGAGCGGTCCAGGTAGTTCTGGAACACGCCGGCGATGCTGGTGCCTTCCAGGGGCACCAGGCTCTGCCAGGGCTGGCGCATGGAGGGAACGTCCAGGGTGAGCAGGAGCTGGCCGTCGCCCAGCAGTTCCGCCACGCCGGCTTTCTCCGCTACGGGGCCCTCATGGCGGGCCATGCCGCGCAGATGCAGGTTTTCGTCGCAATCCAGCACCAGCAGGTTCACGGCGCCGTTGCCGCGCAACTGGAAGGTCATGCGCCCGGGCTGCTTCAGGTTGGCGGCGATTAGGCAGGTGACGGCGCTCATTTCTCCCAGCAGGGCGGCCACCGGCGGTGGGTAGGCCCGGCGGAGGGTGAGGTCCAGCCAGGACTGGTCCAGGCTGGCGAGGGCGCCACGGATGTCCAGGTGCTCGAACAGGAAGGGTTGTACGCAGTCTTGCATGGGGTTGGGAGGGCAGGGAAAGTGGCGGGATTTTAACCGGGTACGGAGGAGGTTTTTCCTTGCCGGATCACGGGGGCGCAGGGCGTTGAATCCCCCCCGGCCCCCCTTTTTCAAAGGGGGAGAGGCGTATGCGGGGGGGAGGAGGGGGCCGATCAGGCGCCGGGCTTGAGGCGGGCGGCGAACTTCTGCCGGAACTTGGCCAGCTTGGGGGCCACCACGTGCTGGCAGTAAGGCTGATAGGGGTTCCGGTCGAAGTAGCGCTGGTGGTAGGTCTCGGCGGGCCAGAAGGTGGCGGCGGGGGCCAGTTCGGTGACGATGGGGGCAGGAAAGACCCGGTCATCCGCCAGTTGGGCCAGCAGGGCCTGGGCCTCGGCCTTCTGGGCGGCGTCGTGCCAGAAGATGGCGGAGCGGTACTGGGTGCCCACGTCGTTGCCCTGGCGGTTGAGGGTGGTGGGGTCGTGGAGGGTGAAGAAGATCTCCAGGATGTCCCGGTAGGCGATCACGTCCGGGTCGAAGTGCACCTGGACCACTTCGGCGTGGCCCGTGTCGCCGCCGCAGATGGCCCGATAGTCGGGGTTGTCCAGTTGGCCGCCCATGTAGCCGGACAGGGCTTCGGTGACCCCTTCCAGGCGGTTGTAGGCGCTTTCGATGCACCAGAAGCAGCCGCCGGCCAGGGTGGCAATGGCTTGGGTCATGATGGTTTCTCCTCGGGATGGCTGGATTATGAAGGCATCCTGGCCACTCAGGTTCCGGGCGCCTTTGCCGATAGAATGCCAACCCGGAACGCCCGTGACCATGAACCCTTCAGAAGAACGCATCTCCATCGAGCAATTGCGCGTCGGCCTGTACGTCCGCCTGGACGACTGGATGGATCATCCTTTCCTGTTCAGCAGCTTTCGCATCCGCAATGAAAAGCAGTTGAAGGCCCTGCGCTCCCTGGGGTTGAAGGACATCCTCTACGTGCCTGCCAAGAGCGATTCGCCGCCCCTGCCGCCGCCCAAACCCGATGCTCCGCCCGCCGAGACGCCCCCGGTGGATCCGGAAGTGGAGGCCATGTGGCGGGAAAAAAAGGCCCGCCGGGAGGAACTGACCAAGCAGCGGGAAGCCTTCGGCCGGGTGGAGAAGAAGTTCCAGGGGGGCATGACCACGGTGAAGTCCCTGCTGCGCAACCTGTTCTCCAGGCCCCAGGAATCCTTGGAGCAGGCCCAGGCCCTGGTCACCGACATGGTGGATTCCCTGCTGGCCGAGAAGGACGTGCTCATTCATCTGATGAACGCCAAGAGTGGCGACGAAGGGGCCTACTACCACGCCTTGAACGTGACCATGCTGTCCCTCATGCTGGCCAAGGAGGCGGGCTTCAGCGCCCAGGAGATGCATGCCCTGGGCCAAGGTACCCTGCTCCACGACATCGGCAAGGAGCGGGTGCCCACCCAGATCCTGTTGAAGAAATCGGCCTGGACCCAGGCGGAGCGCAATTTCTACCAGCAGCACGTGGTCTATGGCCTGGAGATGGCCACCAAGCTGCCTGACATACCGGCCGGAGCCCTGGAAGTCATCGCCATGCACCACGAATTCCTGGATGGCAGCGGCTTTCCCAATCGCCTGGCGGGGTCCCGCATCGGCCGTTTCGCCCGCATCGCCGCCATCGCCAATGCCTTCGACAACTATTGCAACCGGCCCAATCCAGCCGATTCCATGATTCCCGCCGAAGCTTTGTCGCACATGTTCAGGAAGGAACAGGGCAAATACGACCCGGCCCTCATGCAGCACTTCATCCGCTGTCTGGGCGTCTATCCGCCGGGCAGCGTGGTGAAGCTCAACAACGACGCCATCGGCCTGGTGGTGAGCGTCAATTCCGCCCAGCTCCTGCACCCCATCATGATGCTTTACGACCCGGAGGTGCCCAAGGAGGAAGCCCTGTTGCTCAATCTGGCCGACGAACCGGACTTGAGCGTGGTGTCCACCCTGCGCCCGGCCAGCCTGCCCCGGGACGTCTATGAGTATCTGAACCCCCGGACCCGGGTCAGCTACTACGCCGAGGGCAACAGCACTCCCCATCGTCAGGCGGGTTGAAGCAGGCTTTCCGTCAGACGCACCCAATAGCTGGCGCCCAGGGCCAGCACGTCGTCGTTGAAGTCGTAGCGGGGGTTGTGCAGCATGCAGCCCCCTTCCGCCAGGCCGTTGCCGATCCACAGATAGCAACCGGGCTTCTCCTTGAGCATGTAGGCGAAATCTTCGGCGCCCATGGAAGGGTTCATGTCCCGTCGCACGTTTTCCGGTCCCACCAGGCTTTCCAGCACCCGGGCACAGGCGGCGGCTTCAGCCCGGGAGTTGACGGTGGGGGGGTAGCCGCGGCGGTAGTCCAGGGTGGCCTGCACGCCGTGGGCGGCGGCGATGCCGGCGCACAGGCGCTCCATGGCGGCCTCCATGGCATCCTCCACTTCCGGCCGGAAGGCCCGCACCGTGCCGGCCACCCGGGCCTCGGCGGGAATGATGTTGTAGGCTTCGCCGCCGGCAAAGAACTGGGTCACGGAGAGCACGGCGGAATCCAGGGGATCCACGCTTCGGCTCACCACGGTTTGCAAGGCCTGGACCAGGGCGGCACCAGCCACCAGAGGGTCCCGGCCCTGCTGGGGCATGGCGGCGTGGGCGCCGTGGCCCTTGATCAGTACGTCGAACTGGTCGGCGCAGGCCATCACGGGGCCTTCATGGACGGCGAACTGGCCGGCGGGCAGGCCGGGCCAGTTGTGCATGCCGAACACGGCATCCACGGGAAAGCGTTCGAACAGGCCCTCCTCGATCATCACCCGGGCGCCGCCATCGGTTTCCTCGGCGGGCTGGAAGATGAACACCACCGTGCCGTCGAAGCGGGGGTGGGCGGCCAGATACTCCGCCGCCCCCAATAGCATGGCCGTGTGGCCGTCGTGGCCACAGGCGTGCATGCGGCCGTCGTGGCGGGAACGGTGGGGAAACAGGTTCTGTTCCCGCACCGGCAGTGCATCCATGTCGGCGCGCAGGGCGATGGCCTGGCTACCGCTGCCATGGCGCAGCACCCCCACCACGCCGGTGCCCGCCAGGCCCCGATGGGTCTCGATGCCCCGGGCCTGGAGGAAGGCCGCCACCCGGTCGCTGGTGCGGTGTTCCGAAAAAGCCAGTTCCGGATGGGCGTGCAGATCGTGACGCAGGGCCACCAGATGTTCCCGCTGGGCCAGGATTTCAGGCAGGACGCTCACGTCAGGCGGCTCCCGGAATGACCTGTTTGGTCAGTGCCACTGCCACGATGTAGGCGAACACCCCCAGGGCGGCCAGCAGGGCCTTGATGCGCAGGGATTTCGTTCGCCCGCGCTTGAGGGCCAGGGTGCCCAGGCCGATGTAGGCCAACAGACCGGCGATCTTGGCCAGCAGCCAGGGCTGGCCCAGGGGGTTCAGGTCGGCCACCAGCAGCATGGCGATGGCACTGCCCAGCAACAGGGTGTCGTTGGCGTGGGGCACCACCCTGATCCAGCGGGCCCGGAGAAGTCGGGAATCCGTGGCCATCCAGAAACCGCGCAGGAGGAACAGAACCAGGGTCACGTGGACCGTGGCCACGTGAAATGTGCGCAACAGGGTGTAATCCATGGAACAAGGGGCTGAACCGGGGAGGGCGCATCTTAACCCGCTCCATCCGGATCCCGCCTTGTCCCAGGTCAGTGCAGGGCGGCGTCCTTGGAAGATTGGTAGCGCCGTTCGATGGCTGCCACCAGAAGCCGCACGTCCTGGGTGCTCAATCCTGGATAGGCTTCGTGGACCACCCGGTGGGCCAGGTAGTCGATGGGGCTGTTGGCCCAGTCGGTATGGGCATGGAAAAAATGGTCGATGCGCTGCCAGGCATCGTCGTAGATGGCCCGCAACTGGGGGTGATGGCGGCGTTCATGCTGCTGAACGCCCTGGATGTCCTGATAGGTCTCCATGGGGTGTCTCCTCATTGTCTGGCGATGGGGCGGGGACTGCACCGCCTTCCTTTCTTTTTAGAACAGGAACACGGACTTACCACATTCCCTGTTCTGGAACCGGTTCAGGGATGGCCTGAATCGGCCACCTCCCCATCCAGGTAATACCACGTGCCCTCCCGGCGCTCGAACCGGCTGCGCTCCTGCATTCGATAGGCCCGGCCGGCAATCTTGTAGCGGGCCACGAATTCCACCCAGGCATGGTCCACATCCACCTGTCCGCTGCCTTTCACGGCCAGGCCCAGCCAACGGGGGTGGGGTTCCCGGTCCAGGTCCAGACCTTCGGGACGGGTGTCGGGGTGCCAGGTGGCCAGCAGGTAGGCCTCGTTGCCCAGGACGTAGGCGGTATAGCGGGAGCGCATGAGGGTTTCCGCGTCGCTGGCGGTCCGCTGGCCGGCCAGCAGGGGGGCGCAGCAGTCGCCAAGGAGTGGGCCCTTGCCGCAGGGACAGGGGGTGGGAGTGATCCGGGTCATGGCTTGGAAGGATAAACCGTGGCTTCATCCGTGGGTCACCGGCCAGGGGGCATAATGCGCACCTGCCTATTCATCCATCGTTTCCGGGAGACCCAGGCCATGCGCCATGACCACCACCCCCCCTTTGCACGCACCCCCATCCTCGTTTGCCTGGCCATGGCATTTGCCCTGGGGGGCTGCGCCACCCGGGAGGATGTGAAACGGGAAGTGGACCAGTACGGCGATCGGGTCAGCGGCATGGAGACCTGGTTCAAGTCCATCAACCAGGGCATCGACACCAGCACACGGCGCATCCAGGCGGTGGAAGACCGGCTGGCCCGGTTGGAACGGCAGGGTGAAGGACTGAACGCCGGCCTGGCGGACACGAACCGGCAACTGGCCGGCGTCGCCGCAGATCTGACGGTCGCCAACCAAAGGCTGGCCAGCCTGGACGGAGAACTGGCCAAGCAGGCCGCCAGCGCCGGGACCCGGCTGGATGAGGTGGAGGGGCGCCTGGCCTCCGCCAGCCGCCGTCAGGAAGGCTTCAAGGCGGGATTGGCATTGGCCGAGGGGCGCATCACCGCGCTGGAGGGGCGGCCGCTCTCCATGTCTGCCGTCCCAGCGGCCGAGGTGACGGTCCGGGCGCCGGAGCCGGCACCGGCAGGTCCCGCAGCCACGGTAAGCTCCCCCGCTGCTCCTGCTCCTGCTCCTGTGTCAGTGGCCGCCCCTTTGCCCGGACCGGGGGCCGACGCCCCGGCAATCCAGGCCCAGCCGGCCATGGCCGGCCCAAGCGCCGGGCCGGATCTGGCAACGGGCCGCCTGGCTGCTCTGGAGGAAGCCCTGGCCCAGGCAAGCCGCCAGGGTGAAGGCCAGGCCGCCTCCCTGAGCGAAACCCGTACCCGCATCGCCGATCTCCAGGCCCAACTCGCGGAATTGCGCGGCCGTCTGGATGCCGACGCCGCCGCCATCCACCGCCTGGACGGCCGTCTGGGGCAGGTGGACCGTACCCTGGCCGATGCCCATCAGCGGGTGGAGGCCGGGGAGAAGGTGTTGGCGGAATCCGGCCTGCGCCTGACCCTGGTGCAGGATCTGCTCAAGGGCCAGAGTGAACGTCTGAGCCGCAGCGAAATCGAGAACGACAAGGTATCCGCCACCGCCTTGGAAGCCCTGGAGCGGGCCCGCCAGGCGGGCAAGCTGGCCGAGGGCAAGCTGCTGTTCGAGGCTGCCTTGACCGATGAAGTCACCCATTTCGGTGTTCAGGAAGCCGACCTGAACGAAGCCGCCCGCAAGCAACTGGGTGAATTCGCCCAGAAGTTGAAAAGCGAGAACCGGGGGGTGTTCATCGAGATACAGGGGCACACCGACAACCTGGGCAGCGCCGCCGCCAACTTGCGCCTGTCCCGCGAGCGGGCCCAGGCGGTGCGCGACTACCTGCATGAGCAGGAAGGCATCCCCCTGCACCGGTTGGCCGTGGCTGCCTATGGCGAATCCAAGCCGGTGGCCGACAACAAGACCCGGGACGGCCGGGCCCGCAACCGCCGGGTGATGCTGGTGGTGCTGCAATAACGGAGCGGGGCCCCTGGGGGGCTGTCTTTCAGGAAAACGAAGGGCCGCCCCGGTTCCCTTGCAGCCCGGGAGGGTGTTCAGTGGGGAAAGGTGGGCGCTGCCTCAGTGGAGCTGGGCGAAGCGCCGGTCGCGAAATCTGTTGCGCGCCATGTCGGCCATTTCCGGCGTCATGGCCTTCAGGTTGCGTTGCATCTCCTGGTCGGCCAGGCGGTGGCCATGATCCTTGGCCAGGCTGAACCAGTGGTGGGCGGCCATGCGGTCCAGACGGGTCCCCTTGCGATGCACGAACAACTGGCCCAGGGCGAAATAGGCATCGGCCAGACCCTGGGCAGCAGAGCGGGCGTACCAGTAGGAAGCCTCCACGTCATCCCGGGGCAGGCCCTGGCCTTCCTCGTAAAGCAGGCCCAGCATGTATTGGGATTCCATCTCGCCCTTTTCCGCCAGGGGCTTGAATTCCCGGGCCGCGCCCTCGAAGTCCCCGTTGGTATAGGCCTGGATGCCTTCGTCGTAGCCTGCCCAGGCGCTCGCACCGGCCAGCAGGCCGGACAGCATCAGGCTCATCAGTATTCGTCGCATGGTGATTCCCGTTGGTTTCCCTGGAATATTAACGACGGCTGATATGCTGGACTTGAGGACTTTTGCCAAACCAGGAAAAAAACTTCCTGCTGGGGTGCTCCGGCTGCGTCGGGATTTCGTCAACCCGAGCCGTGCCAGTCAGGCAGGGAGCCATGCCGCGCCCGGATTGCTTGCCTGGATGACCAGGAAAATGCGTTTTTTTTGCCCGGGATCAAGCCCGGGCCAACAGTAGGAATCGTCTGCTGCCGATAAGCGGGGGCGGCTCCTTCCCGGCCGCATCGACGAACCGAAGCGGAGGCTGTCCAATGAAATCCCTGTTTCTGCGCATGCGGATGGTGCATTGGCTGGGTGTCGCTCTCCTGCTGGGCAATGCCACCTTCCTGACCGACAACCTGTATGGTTCCCTCGTCCAGTACGTGGTGGCCCTGGTGGTCCTGGTCCACGATCTGGACGAGAAGCGCTGGGGTGTGGACACGGTGCGCCAGGTGTCCATGTACCTGGCCCATTTCAGTGCTCGGGATCTGTCCCGGGAGGCCAGCATCAACGCCCGTTTCAATCGGGAAATCCAGGACATGCTCGGCGTGATCGACGAATTCCGCGAGAACATCCGCCAGGCCCTCAACGAGGTGAAGGAATCCTCCGCCCGGAACCGCCGGGTTTCCAACGAGTTCGGCAGGGCATCCCAGGCCATCGGCAGGCACGTGGCCGAAGAGACCCGGCTGGCCGGCCAGGCTGGCGAGCAGGCGGCGCGCATTGCCGAGGTGGTGCGCGGCCTGGCCGAGGATGGGGCCCGGTGCGCCCAGGAAATGGCCGCCGCCAACCGGCAACTGGACCAGGCCCGGACCGAGGTGCAAGGCATGATGGCGCGGGTGGAGGAAAGCACCCGGACCGGCGAAACCCTGGCGGAACAACTGGGCCGCCTGTCCGAAGCCGCCACCCAGGTGCACCTGATCCTGGCCACGGTGTCCGAAGTGGCCGAGCAGACCAACCTGCTGGCCCTCAACGCCGCCATCGAAGCCGCCCGGGCCGGGGAGCAGGGCCGGGGCTTCGCCGTGGTGGCCGACGAAGTGCGCAAACTGGCGGAACGGACCCAGCGCAGCGTGGCGGAGATTGGCGAGACCCTGTCCGGCATCAATGCATCGGTGGCCGACACCAAGCGGGAAATGGCCCACCAGAGCGAAGTCTTCCAGGGCTTGTCCGCCGCTTCCCGGGAGGTGGATGGCAGCATCGGCGGCGCGGCCCGGTCGGTGGAAGGCATCAGCGATCTGGTGCAGCGTACGGCGGGGGTTTCCGGCCAGATTCACCAAGGGGTCGAACAGATCGTGGCCCAGATCGGCAGCATTCAGGTTTCTGCCCAGGCCAGCGCCCAGGCGGCGGGTGGAATCATCGACGGAGCGGTGCAGATGGCCGCCTTGGGCGATGAACTGGACGCCCGTCTGGCCCGTTTCAACACCTGAGGCCCGGGTGTCGTGAGCATGGCGCGCCCGGGCTGAGATGAAGCGCCCCCTGCCATGAAGCTGAAGACCCGCATCTGGCTGCTCCTGGGCGCCCTGCTCAGCGTGGTGCTGGCCGTGGATCTCGTCTACAGCTATCGCAAGCTGGAGGCGGAAACCCGGCATGAACTGGAGTACGACGCCAAGACCGTGTACGGCTTCATGATGGCCACCCGGCGCATCTACCAACAGCAGTTCATCGCCAGCGGACTGCCGGTCAACGATGCCACCATCGGCTTCCTGCCGGCCCATTCCTTCTCGCGCATATCCCGGGATTTCGCCAACTGGAACCAGAGCGGCATCATTTTCAACAACGTCTCCGACCAGCCGCGCAACCCGGGCAACCAGGCGGATCGCTTCGAACTGGAGGCCATGGCCTGGTTTCGCGCCAACCCCCAGGCCACTGAACTGCTGCGCGACATCGTCACGGTGGAGGGCAAGGGCTATCTGTTGTTCACCGCCCCCATCCGCATCGAGCCCTTCTGCCTGAAGTGCCATGGCCGGCAGGCCAACGCGCCGCCCAGCATCCAGGCCCGCTACGCCACGGCCTACGATTACCAGGTCGGGCAGTTGCGCGGCGTGGTGAGCATCCGCATTCCCACGGCCAAATTCCAGGAACGGGTGCTGCGCCTGTGGACCGGCACCCTGATCAAGAATCTGGTGGGTTATGCCACCCTGTTCCTGGCCCTGGGTTTCATCCTGGACCGGCTGGTGCTGGGCCGCCTGTCACGCTTGGGGGAGGGCGCCCGGCGGCTGGCCCGAGGTGACTATGGGGCGCGCATCGCCGCACCGGGCAGCGACGAAATCGCCGGTCTGGCCGCCACCTTCAACCGCATGGCCGACGAGGTGCAGAGCCGGGACCAGGCCCTGGGCAAGTTGTCCCAGGCGGTGGAGCAGAGTCCGGCCAACATTGTCATCACCGATCTGAAGGGCCGCATCGAATACGTCAACACCGCCTTCGTGCACACCACCGGCTATGCCCGGGAAGAGGCCCTGGGCGCCACCCCCGCCCTCCTCAAATCGGGCCGGACCCCGGTGGAGACTTACCGGGAACTCTGGTCCACCCTGGGCCGTGGGCAGGCGTGGGAGGGGGAATTCATCAACCGCCGCAAGGACGGCAGCGAGTACGTGGAGTCGGCCATCGTCGCCCCGGTGCGCGACGCCTATGGCCAGATTACCCACTACCTGGCGGTCAAGCAGGACATCACCGAAAAGAAACGCGCCGAAGCGGCCATCCACAACCTGGCCTATTTCGACCCCCTCACCGGTCTGCCCAACCGGCGCTTGCTCCTGGACCGGCTGGAACAGGCCCTTCTGTCGGGCAAGCGGGGCCAGTCATACGGGGCCCTGCTCAACCTGGACCTGGACAACTTCAAGGTGCTCAACGACACCCGGGGCCACGAGGCCGGCGACCGGCTGCTGGCCGAGGTGGCCCGCCGCCTGGTGGAATGCGTGCGGGAGGAGGACACGGTGGCCCGGCCCGGGGGTGACGAGTTCCTGGTGATACTGGAAAACCTGGGCCGGGATGAGGCGGAAGCTGCCCGTGTGGCCGAACTGGTGGCTGAAAAGATCCACCAGGCCCTGGCCCGGCCCTACCGGCTCACCGGCCTTGAAGAGGCCCACGAAGCCACGGCCAGCATCGGCATCACCCTGTTCCAGGGCGGGCAACCGGCTGGCGACATCCTCCTCAAGCAGGCCGATGTGGCCCTCTATCAGGCCAAGGATGGCGGCCGCAACCTCATCCGCTTCTTCAACCAGGCCATGCAGAACGCCATCGACACCCGGGCCGAGATGGAGAATGCCCTGCGCCAGGCCCTGGCCCGCCAGGAACTGTGCCTGCACTACCAGCCCCAGGTGGATGATGCCGGCCGGGTCCTCGGCGCCGAGGCGCTGCTGCGCTGGCCCCGGGCCGGCGGTATGGAATCGCCGGCCCGCTTCATACCCCTGGCCGAGGAATCGGACCTGATTCTGGCCATCGGCGAGTGGGTGGTGCGCACTGCCTGCGATCAACTCAAGGCCTGGTCGGAATCGGAATTGACCCGGGATCTGCGCCTGGCCATCAACGTGAGTGCCCGCCAGTTCCACCAGGACAGCTTCGTGGGACAGATCGCCGCCTGCCTGGCCCGCAGCGGCATCAACCCCTCGCGCCTGAAGCTGGAACTCACCGAAAGCGTGGTGCTGGACAACGTGGAGGACGTGATCCGCCGCATGCACGAACTGCGTGCCCTGGGGGTGAGCTTCTCTCTGGACGACTTCGGCACCGGCTACTCCTCCCTGGCCTATCTGAAGCGCTTGCCCCTGGACCAGATCAAGATCGACCAGTCCTTCGTCCGGGATCTCGGCAGCGACGCCAACGATGCGGCCATCGTCCGGGCCATCCTGGCCATGAGCCGTTCCTTGGGACTGGAAGTGATCGCCGAAGGCGTGGAAACCCCGGAGCAGCACGATTACCTGCGTGCCTGCGGCTGTCTGGCCTACCAGGGCTATCTGTTCGGCAAGCCCATGCCCATCGGTGCATGGGCCGACTGGCTGGCGGCACGGACCCGGCCTGGTGGCTGAAGAACCCGCCCGTCCCCGGACTGGTAGGAGCGGGCCATGGCCCGCTGTGGCTGTACATGGTCATAATCCCGCCATGATCCAACGCAAAGCCTTCCTGCCCCGGATGGGCATGCCCACACTGGCATTGCTCGTCTGCTTCCCGGCCGTGAACCCGGCCCGGGCCGACACCCTGACGCGCACTGACCCCGAAACCGGCGCCCTCACCTGGGAAACCCGCGCCCATGGCGTGAGCCTGCAACTCACCCAGATCCTGCCGGATCAGGCCCGGGCCTTCTACTTGAACCGGGGTTTTTCCGCCGACGCGGCGGAACGCTTCGCCACCGCCTGCGTCTACATGACCGTGCTGCGCAACGATGCCGCGCCGGGGGAAGTGGCCTTCCATTTGGCCGACTGGCGGGTGCTGAATGGCGGCCAGGAACGTCCCCCCCTGTCCACCGAACACTGGCTGGCCCTCTGGCAGACCCTGGGCCTGGGCGAACCGGCCCGCATCGCCTTCCGCTGGGCCCAGTTCCCGCCGGAACAGGAATACGCCCCGGGGGAATGGAACCAGGGCATGCTGACCACCGGCCTGGCGCCGGGGGCCCAATTCGATCTGCTGGCCCGCTGGACCGTGGCAGGCCAGATCTATGAAGGGAAACTGAACCATGTCGTCTGCGCGCGGTGAGGGTGTTCCCCCCTTTGGAAAAGGGGGGCAGGGGGGATTCAAGGGGTGGATTTCCGCCATCGCCCAAAAAAATCCCCCGCCATCCCCCTTCAAGAAACGGGGGAGCGGGTTCCGGGCCGGGCTGGCGCTCATATTCAGTCTGAGCCTGTCCACGCTTCAGGCTTTCGCCGCCGACCTGCCGCCCCTGACCCACGGCCTCACCCCCATCGCCACCCCCTATCCCGCGCCTCCCCTGAAGCTCAAGGACCTGGACGGCAAGCCCCACGACCTGGCGGACCTGAAGGGCAAGCTGGTGGTGGTCAACTACTGGGCGACCTGGTGCCCGCCGTGCCGCCGGGAGATGCCTTCCCTGGAGCGGCTCAACCAGAAACTCAAGGACCGGGGCCTGGCGGTGCTGGCCGTGGACGTGGGGGAAGACGCCGACACCGTGTTCTCCTTCACCGGCCAACTGGAACCGGCCCCCACCTTCCCCCTGCTCCTGGACCTGGATTCCCAGGCCATGCAGGCCTGGAAGGTGAAAGGCCTGCCCACCACCTTCGTGGTGGATGCCCAGGGCCGGGTCACCCATCGGGCCGTGGGTGGCCGGGAGTTCGATCACGACATCCTGACGAAACAGTTGGAAGCCCTGTTGCCCAGGTGACCCGCTTCGCCCGCTTCCTCCTCGTCCTGCTCGCCCTGGCCCTGGCCGGACAGGCCCAGGCGGCGCCCCTGAGGAATGCCCTGGCGGGCCACGCTTCCCCCTACCTGGCCCTCCACGGCCAGGACCCGGTGGCCTGGCAGGAATGGAACGCCGACACCCTGGCCCGGGCCAGGCGGGAGAACAAGCTGCTGTTCGTGTCCCTGGGCTATTTCTCCTGCCACTGGTGCCACGTCATGCAGCAGGAGAGCTACCGCAACCCGGCCATCGCCGCCTTGCTCAACCAGCACTTCATCCCGGTGAAGGTGGACCGGGAACTGAACGGCGCCCTGGATGCGGCCCTGCTGGATTTCGCCGACCGCCTCAACGGCGTGTCCGGCTGGCCCCTCAACGCCTTCGTCACCCCGGAGGGCTTTCCTGCCTACGCCGTGCTCTATGCACCGCCGGAGGAGTTCCGGGAACTGCTCACCCGCCTGGCCAACGCCTGGCAGACCCGGGCCGAAGCCTTTCGTCAGGCCGCCCGGGAGGCCGCGCCGCCGCCGGAGCCCCTGCAGTTCCAGGCCCCCACCCCCGCCCTGGCCAGGGAACGGGAACGGGCCTACCTGGCCGCCGTCTGGCGCAGCGCCGACACCCTGCAGGGCGGCTTCTCCCGGGTCAGCAAATTCCCCATGGCCCCCCACCTGGCCCGCCTGCTGGAGATCCAGGCCCGGGAGCGGGACCCCCGGCTGGCCGGTTTCCTCCAGCTCACCCTGGACCAGATGGCGCGGCGGGGCCTGCGGGACCACGTGAACGGCGGCTTCTTCCGCTATACCGTGGACCCGGACTGGCACACCCCCCACTTCGAGAAGATGCTGGCCGACAACGCCCAGTTGGCCCTGGTCTACGCCCGGGCCGCCGAGGTACTGAATCGGCCCGACTACCGGCTGCTGGCCCACGAGACCCTGGATTTCCTCCTCACCGCCCTGGCCGCCCCCGGCGGCGGCTACTACACCGCCCTGTCCGCCCTGGACCGCCGGGGTAGGGAAGGGGGGGCCTATCTATGGACCCGGGAAGCC
Source organism: Thiobacillus denitrificans (assembly GCA_020723405.1). Taxonomy (GTDB): domain Bacteria; phylum Pseudomonadota; class Gammaproteobacteria; order Burkholderiales; family Thiobacillaceae; genus PFJX01. Next base: position 81,648 of record DYIY01000006.1, read on the forward strand.
CTGAAGGCCCGGCTCAGCGCCCAGGAGTACGCCCTGGCAGCCCGGGTCTGGGGCCTGGAGGCGGCCGCCGCCTTCCCCCTGGGCTACCTGCCCCAGGAGATGATCGACCCCAGCCCCGACGAACGGGCCCGGCTGCAGGCCATCCTGGCCAAGCTCAGGGCCCTGGGCCGGCAAGGGGAAGCCCCTCCGGACACCAAGATCAATGCCGGCCTCAACGGCCTGGCCCTGAGCGCCCTGGTCCAGGCCGGCCGGGGCGTGCCCCGCTTCGAAAAGGCCGCCCGGGAACTGGGGGCCTACATCGCCCAGGGCCTGATCCGCCAGGAACGCCTGATGAAGACCCGGGCCGGAAAGCGCTTCTTCCCGGACGCGGAACTGGACGACTACGCCTACACGATTACCGGCCTGCTGGACCTGGCCACCGCCCAGGACAACCCCAAGGCCGCCGTCCTGGCCCGCCAGCTCACCAGCCGGGCCTGGCAGGCCTTCTTCAGCCAACGGGGCTGGCGGGCCGAGGCCAAGCCCCTGCTGGCCACCGTCCAGCCCGCCCCGGCCCTGCCCGACGGCGCCCTGCCTTCCGCCTCCGCCCGGCTCATGACCGCCAGCGCCCGACTGCTGGCCAGCCAGCCCGATTTCAACCTGGCCCGCCAACTGGAACGGGCCCGGGGCCTGGCCCTGGCGGCCATGGCGCTGGCGCCCTTCGAACATCCCTCCGGCTTGGGGAGCGTAGCCCATGGGAGTGCCCCTTGATTGATTGAGGGGCGGACGTTGGCCCCGTCTGGCGGGCGCCCAGGACGTTTGCCGGATGGGAGCGAAACCATCTGTTTGGTTGGCCGACATTCATCCAAATGGTTGATGTGCCACCGGAGGGTTGTTCCTAGAGTGGGAGTCATGGAAGCGGCACCCGGTCGATTTCCTTGACCCCGCTGGGTTGGAGATCGGGTGATGCGCTGTTCTGGATTCGGGCAAGGCCACAATGGACAAGGTGGTGTTCCATCCGTGTTTGCCGGTCCGGATTCGAAGTTCACAAAACAACATAAAGCCGAGATGAGGTTTACCAGGGCAAAGGTGTCATGCGGTTCTTGGCCAGCCGGTCGGGTTCCGATGCCTTGAAGGGTCAGGTCGTACTGTTCGACGAGCAGCATCCTTCAGACGGCGGAGCGGCTATCCCCTGGTAGTCCGGTGTTCGTCATCCCCGGTTTTCCCAGCGCTAAAAACCAACCTGGTCCACGGCCAACCCGAGGAGGCAACGCCATGTTCACGCATATTTTCAAGCAAAGGCTGTCGCCGGCGACACCCCCCTGTTCGCTCAACCCCAGGGCACCGGCATGGAGGGCCGGCCGCCGAGGGAGCTTGGAACTCTGGGTGTACTTGCTGACCTGGTGTCTGAGGCTGGGGCGCCTGGGCCTTGTCAGCGCTGCCATGGTGGGGTTGCCCGGCTTGGCCCTCGCCGATCCACCCCGGCCCTATTCCACCGTCCCGGGATCCTGTGACGGCTTCGCCAACTACGCCGACGAATTGCAGGTATCCGGCTTCCAGATCGTCAGCCAGACCGACCTGGGGGACGGGACCTCGGAAGTCAGCTTGAGCTTCCAGATGAACAATCTGGACGTGGGCGTGTTCTTCGGCGCCAGCGTCCTGGTCGATATGGCGGCCCTGGCGGATCTGGGGGCGGTGGGCGATTCCCTGGTCCCGGCCACCCTGGGCAACATCGCCGCCCGGGCCACCGGCCTGGTTCCGGCCACCGACCTGCGCCTGCGCCTGGCCAGCGAGCGCGTGGCCGAACTGCTCGATCGACTGAACAGTGGCCAGGTGCCCACGACCGTCCATGGGGCGGAGAACAACGTTCTGCAACCCGACGTGCGGGAACTGCTTTGGACATCCGTTGAGAACCTGTACTACCTGAATGCCAAGATCCTGGACCCCAGTGCCAATCCAGAGCCTGTGCCTCCATTTTCGAACGACCAGACGTTCCAGTTCTCGCTGGTGGATCTGGATGATCCGAATGGCACGTCCAGGGTCGATGAATGGGCTCCCGGCCTCAAGGTCTACATTCGTGAAGACCCCGCTGATCCCACGCCGGACATACCCGAAGTGCTGCGCAATGTGAGGATCATCGATGTGGACAAGGATCCCGGCGACATGGCGAATCCCCGCACGATCTGGACTGTCACCGTTCAGCGCACCCTGAACGAACACCCGGCGGAACTGTTCGTGAGCGGCAGCGGCTGCAGCGGAACCAATGCCCATGTGGACCTGCCGGTGCACGCATCCCGGCTCCTGGCCCTGGACGGCACGGTTCAGGAGGATGCGACCCGGGATGGCAATCCCCAGCCGATCCGTTTCAACGAGATCCAGGTCACCCCAAACCTCACCCTCAGCGGCCAGGTGCAAGGCCACATCCTCAAGCCTGGCCTGGAACTGCGTTTCCGCAATGGCCAGCAACGGGTGGTGGGCGTATTCGACAACGATCTCACCTTCATGGCCGAAGCCCACGCCAGTGCGCGGGTGGAAGAGAGCGGCGAATTCAACCTGTACACCCTGTGTTTCCCGGTGAGAAACCTGACGGTGGGCCCCCTGGTCCTCGGCGTGAACCTGCAACTGGCCCATTACGTGGGGTTCGAGGGCAGTCTGGGGGCCGGGGCGGTGGTGGGGGCCCAGAAGCGCTTCCACAACCAGATCACCACGGGCTATGACAGCCGCTTGCCGGTGGAGGACCGGTATTTCAGCGATGCCCATGACCTGTCGCCGGACATGGAGTTCACGCCGCCCCAACTGACCGACGAGACCGAGGTCCACGGCAAGCTCTACACCCGGATCCGGCCCACCCTGAGGGTTGGCGCCGCCTATCCGGACTGTTCCACCGGGGTCGGGGTGTGGGCGGAGGTCAAGGGCTACGGCACCGTGGATGTGACGCCCACCCAGGATCCCTGGTGGACCCTGGGCGCCGGGGCCGACCTATATGGCGGGATCGAACTGGATCTCTGGGGCCTGGACCTGGCCTCCTGGCAGAGCCCGCCCCACACCCTGGCCAGCACGGAAACCCGCAGTGCCGGGGGATTGGCGCTTCCGGCTTCAGCCCGCAGGGCCGCCCCTGTCCTGGAGGCCAGCACGACCCTCCGGGAGTCGGGCCGCGACCAGCGCTGGGCCATGGCCATCGACGACATGGACTTCGCGACGGGGATCAGCAAGACCTCCATCGCCGCCACGGCGGACAATGGCGTCGTCATTGCCGCCCGGGAGAGGATCAATGGCCGCTCCCGGCTCATCCGCCTGGACGACCATGGCCGTTTTCTCTGGAGCCAGAAATACCATCTGTTGCAGGACGTCACGAAAGTCCTGGTCTTGCCGGACGGCAACCTGCTGGTGGCGGGTTATCCGTCCTGGCTGGCCAAGCATGACGGCGCCGGCAACCTGCTGTGGAGCCGGGATTACAAGCTGGCCCAGTCCGGCTCCAGCACCAGCCTGCCCTGCAACGTGAATGACGCCGCATTCCTGGAAACGTCACCCGGTCAATTTGATGTGCTCCTGGTGGGAAGGGCCTCCGTCAACGGCGACTACCGGGCCTGCGCCCTCCGGGTCGACGGTGACGGCGACGTGCTGTGGGCCAAGAGTTACGACGGGGTGTCCACCCAGGAGTTCTACGGGGCCCAGCTTGCCCGGGATGGCCGGCTTGCCGTGGTGGGCCGCTGGGATGGCTACACCGGCGCCCAGATCAAGACCGCCGGGGTCATCGCCAAGCTGGATGTCGCCACGGGCGCCCCCGTCTGGGCAAAACGCATGTCCAACACCCTCTACCGGAACGGCAGCTTCAAGGCGGTGGCCGAAGGCGAGGACGGCACCCTGTTTGCCGTGGGTTCCATGGGGGGCATCATCACCCAGCGGGGCTCGGCCTCCCTGGCGCGCATCGCGGCGGATGGCAGCGACCCCCGCCACGCCCTGCTCACCCTGGACCAGGACTGGGAAGCCCTGCTGGATTTCGAGCCCTACGACGAAGCCCCCATCGGCTCCCATGACACCAGTGATCTCCTGCTGGCCATCACCCCCATGGCGAATGGCTTCGCCGTGGCGGGTCACAGTGGCAGCAGGGTGGAAAACGCCGAGGCGGCCTGGCTGGCTAAGATCAACCCCAACCTGGGGGTCGAATGGTTCAGTAGCCTGGATGGCCTGCTCACCGACAAATTCGACGCCATCGCCCACACGCCCGACGGCCTGTTGCTGTCGGGCTGGAGCAGTTCCCTGGCCAGCCTGGGCCAGCCCAGTACCGACAATTGGCTGGTGGTGGCCAAGTATCCGGGCAATGGCCGTATCGGCTTGCTGCCCGAGGCGGAGGTCATGACGCGCTTCATGGAGCCCGGCGTCAGGGATTCGGGCAACGACCCGGCGGTATCCAATCCCGAAGTGGTCCTGGACGCCGACGTGAGCGTGGAAGACCTGGTGGTCCTGTCCCAGTCCCCCCTGTCCACGCCCCTTGCCACCCCCTCCCGCCTGTGCGTGACCAGGCTGACCGAAATGGGCCTGACCAGCACCCTGGATGCCTGCCAGGTGGATGCCGACGGCGACGGGGTCGATGATGCCCTGGACAACTGCCCCAAGGTGGCCAATGCCGATCAACGGGACAGCAACGGCGACGGGTTCGGCAATCTCTGCGACGCCGACCTGGACAACAACGGGGTCGTCGATGCGCTGGACATCACCGCCTTCAAGTCCGCCTTCGGCAGCAGTGGCAGCAACCTGGACGCGGATTTCAACGGCGACGGCTGGGTGAACACCCTGGACCTGGCCATCCTGAAAGGCCAGGTGGGCAAAGCCCCGGGGCTGGCGGTCACCCGGCCATGAGCCCGGGCGGCCCCGTCCCGCGACGAATGACCAGATCGACGAGCACCCCGAATCGCCAACCCTTTGAGGAGACTGCCATGAAGTATCTGCTTGCCCTGACCCTCATCCTGTTTACCCCCGTGCAGACCTGGGCCCAGGCGACTGCCCGGGTCGACGTGGAGCCCATCTGCTGCGCCGTCCCCCTGGGCGACGAAACGGTCATCACCCTGCTAGGCCTCTACGAGGGAGACGGCAACCTGCTGGGGGGGGCGGTGAATCTGGCCTTCGATCCCACGGTCGTGCAGGTGCTGGACGTGACCCTGCAAGTCGCGGACGCCTTCTTCAGCAACTCGGGCAGCATCGACAACACCCTGGGCCAGGTCAGCAACATCGGCTTTGCCAGCTTTGACGGCGTCAGCGGCAGTTTCGCCCTGGCCACCGTGACACTCCAGGCCGTGGGCGTCGGCACCAGCAACCTGACGGTCAGCGACGCCAACCACCCCATCTTCGTCTGGGCCAACGATGTGCCGCCCTTCGGCGAATTGGTGAGCTTCGTGCCGGGAAGCCCGGTGCAGTTGACCGTGGCGGCCGTGCCCGAGCCGGAAACCTGGGCCCTGCTGCTGCTCGGCCTGGGGTTGATCGGAGTGCGGAGGGGTCCGGCCTGGAGAGCCTGATCGGGGCCGCGATAGAGGCCCGTCAAAGCGCGGCCAGGAAATCCGCCACGCTCTGCACCAGCAGGCCAGCCGCCTTGTCCCGGTCGTTCATCAGGAATCCGAAATCCCGCCGGTCTCCGGTCAGCAGTACGTCAGCCTTGCCCGCCAGGGCCGCCCGGAAAATGGGGCGGTCCTTTTCCGGCAGGGCGTCGGGACAGGCCAATCCAGGGTCGTCCGGCGCGAACCGAATTCCCTGGCATTGCTCGTTCAGCCGAACCAGGCAGTCGGGATACTTCCTGGCCAGATTGCGCCGGGCTTCCTCCAGGGCATAGGCGCTGGTCACCAGTTGCCAGAGACCTTCCCGGCCCAGTTCCATGACCAGGGCCGCCTTGCCTTGGGGGTTGTGAGCCGCCGTGAACAGCACGTTGGCGTCGAGAAACAGCCGCATCACTTGGCCTGGAGTCGGGCAAGGATGCGCTTTCTTTCGGAGGGCGTGAGTTTATCCTCCTTGTCCCACTGGACGATCTGTTCGTCGCTATAGCTGTCGATGCCCAGCACGGCGGCGGGCCGCAAGGTGAGTGCACCGTCCTTTTCCTCGATGAGGATCGCCCCCCCGGGTTCGATGCCCAGGTGTTTGCGCATGCTGGCGGGCAGAGTGATCTGGCCCCGTGGAGAGACGATGAGGGTTTCAGGCATGGTGTAAATCCGATAATCAGAAATTCAACAATTCGTATCGTAGGACGAGCCATGATAAAGCGCCAGCAGCTCTCGGAGCTTACGGCGGACCATCATTGAGCTTGTGGTCGGTCTCACCCGGTTATCATCCCCGCCATTCCCCAAGGAGCAGGCATGGACTATCTGGTGGCGGCCCTGCTGGGCCTGGCGGTGGGTTTGTTGTTGCTGTTCTGGCAGCGGGGCCGCTGGCTGGCGGAGGCGGCGGGTCTTCGGGCGGAAGCCGCCGGCCTGGTGGCCCGGCTCGAAGAGGCCCGGCGCGGCGACGAGGAAAAGCAGGCCCTGCTGCGCAGCGCCGAGAAACAATGGGCCGACGCCTTCAACGCCCTGTCCGCCCAGGCCCTGGCGCGCAACAACCAGGCCTTTCTCGACCTGGCCACCCAGAACCTGGCGGTGTTCCAGGAAACCGCCAAGGGGGACCTGGCGGCCCGCCAGCAGGCGGTGGAAGGCCTGGTGAAACCCCTGGCCGAGGAACTGGCCCGGCTGGCCGGCCAGACCCAGGCCCTGGAGAAGGCCCGGGCCGAGAGCTACGGCCAGTTGACCGAACAGGTGAAGGGCCTGCTCACCGCCCAGCAGGACCTGCGCGGCGAGACCGGCCGTCTGGTCAACGCCCTGCGCCGGCCGGAAGTGCGGGGCCGCTGGGGCGAGGTGCAGTTGAAGCGGGTGGTGGAGATGGCCGGCATGCAGGACCACTGCGACTTCTTTGAGCAGGAAGTGGCGGCGGACGGCAAGCGCCCCGACATGCTGGTGCGCCTGCCCGGGGGCAAGACCCTGGTGCTGGATTCCAAGGCGCCGGTGGCCACCTTCCTGGAAGCCGCCGAGGCCCTGGACGAGGTGGCCCGGGGCCGGGCCCTGGAACGCTTCGCCCAGCACGTGCGCACCCACATCCAGCAGCTTTCCCAGAAAACCTATTGGGACCAGTTCCCCGAATCGCCGGAATTCGTGGTGCTGTTCCTGCCCGGGGAATCCTTCTTCAGCGCCGCCCTGCAACAGGACCCGGAGCTCATCGAATACGCCAGCGAGCGCAAGGTGATCCTGGCCACCCCCACCACCCTGCTGGCTCTGCTCAAGGCGGTCTACTACGGCTGGCGCCAGGAGGCCCTGGCCGACAACGCCCGCCAAGTCAGCGAACTGGGCGCCCAGCTCTACGAGCGGCTGGCCAAGCTGGGGGAACACTGGGCCGGCGTGGGCAGGAACCTGGGACAGGCGGTGAAGGCCTACAACGACGCCACAGGGTCCCTGGAAAGCCGGGTCATGGTGTCGGCGCGGAAGTTCGAGGAATTGAAGGTGGCGCCCGCAGGGAAGAAGCTGCCGGAGTTGAACCCGGTGGATCAGGCACCGAGAGCCTTGCAGGTGCCGGAAGGGGGCGAGGGTTGAGGGGGACAGCGGCGGCAGGTGCTGAAGCAGGCGTGGTGGCCGACGATGCCGACGGTTTGGCCGTTCCCCCCTTTCGTAAAGGGGGGCAGGGGGGATTTAAGGCGGGTGGGGAAGGTGCGGTCTTGAATCCCCCCCAGCCCCCCTTTTTCAAAGGGGGGAGTCGATGGAGGGACTTTTCCAAAGGGGGGAGTTGGTGGAGAGGCTTATCCAAAGGGGGGAGTCAGTGGAGGGGATATTTCAGCAGGGGAAGTGAATTCGTGGAGGCACCGGCCTAGTGGGCTCGACCTGGATGCTGGTGGCGGGGCTCTGCTTCGCCCTGATGAGCGCGGTGGTGAAGACCCTGGGCCATGCCTTCTCCGGGCCGGAGCTGGTGTTCTACCGCTCCCTCTTCGCCCTGCTGGCCATCGGCGTCACCTTGTTCGGCCAAGGCGGCGCGGCGGGGGTGCGCAACCTGCTGGGGGAGCACATCGGCCTGAATCTGCGCCGGGGCGTCGTGGGTTTCATCGCTTTGGCCACCTTCTTCCACGCCCTGGTGGAACTCCCCATGGCGGTGGCCGTGACCCTCAACTACGCCTCCCCACTCTGGCTGGCCCTGCTCATGCCCTGGTGGCTGGGAGAGAAGCCGGGTGGGGCCCAGTATGGCGCAGTGGCCCTGGGATTCGTCGGGGTGGGCCTTCTGCTGCGCCCCTGGGAAGTGGACGGAGGCACTTTGGGGGCCGGGCTCATCGGGCTCTTTTCCGGGATCATGGCGGCCTTCGCCTACATCCACGTGCGCCAGTTGGGACGCCTGGGGGAGCCGGAATGGCGCACGGTGTTCTGGTTCGCCGCCGTGGCCCTGGTGGGCGGAGCGGCGGCGACCAGCGTGACGGGCTGGCATGCACCTACCCTGGCCGACCTGCCGGCCCTCCTGGCCATGGGCCTGCTGGCCACCCTGGGGCAACTCGCCATGACCCGGGCCTATCGCAAGGGCAGCACCGTGGTGGTGGCCAGCTTCGCCTACAGCACCGTGGTGTTCAGCGGTATCCTTGAAGCCGCCATCTGGAACGAGGCCATGCCCGGCCTGTCCTGGGCCGGCATGGCGGTCACCGTGGCCGCCGGCGTCTGGGCCGTCAAACTCAATGCGAGGAGCAACACGTGATTGCGATCAAGAGCGAGGGCAACCTGATCTCCGTTTCCGTCATGGGGGAGTTCACCCTGGCGGACTACAAGGAATTCGAGCAGGAAGTGGAACACGACATCCAGTTTCAGGGGGGCGTGAACCTGCTCCTGGATCTGCGCGACATGGTCCGCTACACCCTGGACGTGGCCTGGGAGGAGATGAAGTTCTCCCGCCAGCACCGCTATGATTTCCGCAAGGTGGCGGTGGTCACCGGAGATGAATGGATGGTGTGGATCGCCTGGCTGAACCGGCTGTTCGTGGACGCCGAGGTGCAGGTGTTCGACGAGCCGGGGATCGCTTTGGAGTGGATCGAGGCCGAAACGGTGGCCTGAGGGGCGCTTAAGTCCAGGCCCCTCGTCGCCCTGTCCGCACCCGTTTGCCGGTGAGGGGAGTGCGGTCAGGCCGCCCCTTCCTCGATGATCTCGAAGTCGTGGGTCATGGCGGCAGTCTTGCCCAGCATGATGCTGGCGGAGCAGTACTTCTCGGCGGACAGCTTGATGGCCCGGTCCACCAGGTCCGCCTTCAGGTTGCGGCCCCGGACGATGAAATGCATGTGGATGGTGGTGAACACCTTGGGGTGGTCGCCGGCCCGGTCAGCGGAGATCTCCACCTCGCAACTGGTCACGTCCTGGCGGCCCTTCTTGAGGATCATGATCACGTCCACCGAGGTGCAGCCGCCGGCGCCCATGAGCAGCATTTCCATGGGCCGGGGGCCCATGTTGCGGCCGCCGATGTCCGGCGAGCCGTCCATGATCATGGCGTGGCCGCTTTCCGATTCGGCCATGAAGCAGACGTTTTCGACCCATTTGACGCGGGATTTCATCGAGTTCTCCTGAAGGGGGTGGTCAGTTGCGGATACGGTACCAGACGAGGCCGAGCCATTCGTGGCAGGCCAGGTAGCTTTGGCTCAGGGCGTGGGCGTTTGGCAGCCAGTCAAAGACCGTGCGCGCCTGGGGCAGGTGATGGCCCGTGCCGGCGGGCACCACGACCAGCCCGGCGGCCGCGAATTCCGGGGTTGCTCGGGCCAGATGCCAGGAATGGCTGACCAGATAGATGCGCCGGATGCCTGCCGGGCGCAGCAATTCGGCGGATAACCTGGCGTTTTCCCGGGTGTTTGCGGAGCGCTGTTCAATCCAGCGGACCGAGACATTGAACTCCTGCCGGAGGGCGTCGGACATCAGTTCCCCCTCGCTGACGTCGCCACCGTCCGGCAGGCCGCCGGTCACCAGGACCGGTTTCTTCAGCCGCTTGGCCAGCCAGGCCCCGTAGCGGACCCGCTCCAGGGTATAGCGGCTCAGGGTGTCGCCCCCGAACTCGATGTTGTTGCGGTCCCGGCCCCCCCCCAGGATGACGATGGCCTCGGCCTCCCGGCCGGTGAGGGGCACCGGCGCCGGCTTCAGGCTGTCCAGCAGGAGATAGGAGACCACGGGGGTGGACAGGGCCAGCAGGCCCAGCAGGCTGGTGCCGATCAGCAGGCGGCCCAGGAGGCGCCGCCGGTTCAGGATGAACAGGCCCAGGAGGCCCAGCAGCAGCAGGTTCAGGGGAGGCAGGAAGAAAGCCGCCAGGAAGTTGGTGAGGGTCCAGGACATGGGGCGGAATTATCCTTGATTCCTCAGTTGAACACGTCCGAAGGCGTGACTGTGAGCCCCTCTCCCTCGAAGGGAGGGGCAGGGGCGAAGGGAGCGCACGCCCCCCGCAGACTCAGCGCCCGTTGGTGCGCCGCAATCTCGCCAGCAGGCGCCGGGACAGGTCGCCGAACAATTCCGTCTGGGTGGGGTGGGGGAAGATGGCCTTGGCCACCTGCTGCAGGGTGAGGCCGCCGCTGACCATCATCACCGCCGCGCCGATGAGGGTGTCCGTGTGATCGGCCAGGAAGTGGACGCCGACGATGCGGCCGCTGAGCTTGTCGGCCACCAGTTTGATGAGGCCGTGGGTTTCCAAAGCAATCATGGCCTTGGCGTCGATGCTCATGGGCATCTTCACTTCCGCCGCGTCGATGCCCCGGGCCTTGGCCTGGGCCAGGGTGAGGCCCACGAAGCCCGCCTGGGGGCGGCTGAAGATGACGCCGCAATCCAGGTCCTGGTCGTATTCCGCCGGTTCGCCCAGCAGGTTCTGGGCGGCCACCCGGCCCTGGGTGGCGGCGGTGTGGGCCAGCATGTAGCCGCCCACCACGTCGCCCACGGCGTAGATGTGGGGCACGTTGGTGCGGCCCCGCCGGTCAGTGTGGATAGCGGCGCCGGCCAGGGACACGCCGGCTGCTTCCAGGTTCAGCTTGCTGGTGTTGGGCCGCTTGCCGGTGGCCAGCAGCACGTAGTCGCAAAGGAATTCCCCCGGGTTGCCGGCGGCGTCGGCGTACTTGATGCGCATGCTGTCCGGCTGGCCGGTGATCTCCTCGATGCGGGCACCGGTAATCACCGGGAACTCGGTGACCAATAGGTCGGTGAGGTGTTTGGCGATCTCTTCCTCCACCTCCCCCAGGATGCGTTCCTTGCCCTCCAGCATCAATACGTCGGCACCGAAGTCCCGGCAGATCTGGGCCATTTCCACGCCGATGACGCCGCCGCCGATGATGCCCAGCCGGCGGGGGGCGCCGGGCAGGTTCCAGATGGTTTCCGAGGTGAGCACGCCGCCGCTGGCCAGGCTTTCCCGGGCCCCGGGGATGGGCGGCACGAAGGAAGGGGCGCCGGTGGCGATGACCGCAGCGCCGAAGCTCAGAGTGGATTCGCTGCCATCCGGGGCGGTGATCTTCACCGTGTGGGCATCGACGAAGCTGGCGAAGCCGTGGCGCACGTCGATCTTCACCCCCTTGTCGGCTTTCAGGGCCAGTTCGCCCCGGGTTTGCAGGACGTTCTTGCGGTGGGCTTCCAGGGTGGCCCAGTCCAGTTGCGGCGAATGGGTGCCCACCACCCCCTTGTCCGAATCCCGGGCCCGGTCCCGGATGATGTCCGCCGCATGGCGCCAGGCCTTGGAGGGAATGCAGCCCCGCCACAGGCATTCGCCCCCGGGCAGGGGGGCGTTGTTGATCATGGCCACCTTGACGCCGTGGTCTGCCAGATCCCGGGCGCAGTCCTCCCCCCCGGGGCCGCCGCCGATGATGGCGACCTGGACGTCCCAGTCCCCGGGGGGGATGGCGGCGGCTGCGGAAAGGGGGGCGGCGTTACTCATGATGGGCTCCTGGCTGGGGGAGTGGAGGTGAAGCGATGAGAGGTCAGCAAACAGGAAGGTCTTGTCGATGGATTGCGCGAACTCAGTTCGTGCAGATTCGATATGGCGGAAATTTGCAGCAAGCGATAGGCCCAATGTTGGGTGGGCATTTCATCAATGTGCAACCAGCAGGGCAAGCTCCGGATGAGCTTTTCAACTGCACCCCGGTTTTCAGGTTGGACATGAAGAACTCGTAGGTTCGGCCGTCGTTCTGATTGCACAGGTAACGGGGGGCCGACTTGCGCTTGGCCTTGTTGGTTTGTTCGCAGCCCAGTTCGCTGAAACGGGGATCCTTGCGCAGTTGTTCGTCCATCATTTTCAGGGCTTCGCTGGAGCCGGAAAATTGGTAAAGGGTGAATGCTTCCTGGCTGGTGGCCGGGGCCAGGTCAGCAGCATGGGCTGCCGAGGCTGTCAGGGCCAGGATGGCGATTAGAAAAAGGCTGCGCAGGGATTTCATGGCTTTTCCTCCTGAAGGTGTTGCTTAGTCAAATCGCCATTGCAGGCGCGCATAGGTGAAACGATGGGGCGAGAAACGGGGGCTCTGGATGTCCACTTCCTGGTAACTGCCGATGCTCTGGTTGCCCGCATTGCGGACACCCAGGCTGAATTGGCCCTGGCCCCCGCCCAGGCGTTTGGTGATGGCGAGATCCGTCATCCAGAACTGCTGGGAATCCCTGATGTTCGGGCTGAACGTGGGGATGAAAAGTTGCTCGGCATCCACCCGGGCCAGGCTGGCCAGAACGCCCAAACCCCGGGGGCCACTCAACTGGGCGCCCAGTGTCCAATTCCTGGCACGTTGCCACGCCAGGTCGTTGGTGTCGGTATAGAGGTTTGGGCGATCCTGTTCCAGCCGGTCATAGACCAGACGCAAACCCCCTTCCCAGGACCCTGGCAAGTCCCGGGGCAGACGCCAATAGAGGCCGGCCCGGGTCCAGCGTTCGTATTGTTCGTCCAGTTGAGTGCCTGCACCACTGTTGATCGGAATGGATAGGCGATCATTGCCCAATCCGAGGATCAGGCTGAGTGTGCCGGTTAGTTGCTGTTCCCAGTGCAGGTTTGCCCGGCGTACCACGGTTCCTGGCTCGTCCCCGAACCATTGCTGCACACCTGCAATTTCCACGGGTTCCAGGGTGGCACCACCGGTTTTTGGCATGGCAACGGCTTCCAGGGCGGCAAGGCGTAGATGGGCTCCGGGAAAGGGCGACCAATGGAGTCCAAACTTGGGCAGGGTCCGCTCATAGTCGATTCCGATCACGAATTCCTGCTCATAATCCACCCGGCCCAAACCCAGGGTCATGGCCAGTTCCTGGGTGGGATGCCAGGTGACATACCCATAAGCCAAGCCTGCCGTGATGTCGGAGGAGGTGCTGAAGCCCCCATCGGTGTAGGTCCCGCTGTCCTTGAAACGGCTGGCACCCACATTCAGGGTGAACTGTTGCCAGTTCAACCGGTACTGGATTTCCGGCATCTCGCTGTGGGTCGGGAAATCTGCCACGGAGGAGAACGCAAAGGCTGGAAAAGTGTAAGTCCAGTCCAAATCCCGCCACTGTCTGGAATAAAGCAATCGCAGGCTGTTCCTGGGGTCGATTTGGATCCCCAAGCCAAGGCGTGCCACCCGGGTGAGTTCATCAAGATCCAGATAGGAGTTAATCAACAAGTCAAAGGGGTTGTACTCCTCCTCCCGTGCACTATCGGCCTGGCGATACTCCAGGAAGGCCGAGGCAACCGGGCTGAGCCGCCCCTGCAGAAGCAACTGGACGTTCCGGTTGTCCAGGGCCTTGCCATCCACACCGTCGCTGACCTGGATCTGCTGTGCAAAGCCCAGGCCAAGACCCCCCGCCCTGCCTGACAGGCGAACCTGCTCGCCCCAGGTGTCATACCCGCCCAGGTTGCCGTCCACGGCCACTTGCCAGCCATCCGGGGCGAACAGGGTGGAATATTCGTTGAGACCTGCCGGCCGGGGCTCGATGCCCATGGGCAGGGCATGGTTCGGCACGTCGGCGCCGCCGCCCCCGGCACCCTGCGCCACATCCAGTTCCAGGGGCAGTTGCCCCAAAGGCGCATCGAACAGGCTTTGCAAGGCCAACGACCGGCGGGCTTGCAGGCCCCGGGATCGGCTGGCGTACTGGTCGGCCAGATTGCGCAGGGCGGCGGGGCAGCAGCCGCTTTCCGCCGCCTGGCTGGCCTGGCTCAGGGCCAGGTCGTGGAAGCCCAGGGCCTGGTAGGCCCGGGACTGGTCGATGTGGTTGAGGGCCAGGTCGTCGTCCAGCAGGCTGCTGTCCCGATAGACCCGGCGGGCGGCGTTCAGCGCTCCGGCCAGGCGGATTTCGTCCAGGGCGCTGGCCGGGCGGTTTTCCAGCAGCTTCAATTGGCCCATGAACAGGCGCACGGCGGCGTTGTTGGGGTCCTTGCGGGCGGCGGCGCGCAGGTTCTCCCGGGCCTTGCCGTATTCCCCCTGGCTCATCTGCACCCGGCCCAGGTAGGCCAGGAAAAGGGCGTTGTCCGGGGCCCGGGTGACGGCGGTTTCCAGTTCGGCCTTGGCCAGTTCCGTCTTGCCAAGGAGCAGGTAGGCCAGGCCCAGGCCGAAACGGGCGTTGGCGTCGGACGGGTTGAGGCGCACGGCTTCGGCGAAGCCGGCCTGGGCCTGGTGGGCGTCCCGCTGCAACAGGGCCACCAGGGCCCGGTTGCCCTGGGCGATGGCCGAATCGGGCTGCAGGGCCACAGCCTGCTCGGCGCTGGCCCGGGCGGCGGGCAGGTGGCCCTGGGCCAGATGGAGTTCCGCTTCCCGCACCCGGGCGATGCCGTTGCGGGGTTCGGCGGCCAGGGCCCGGCCGGTGCTGGCCAGGGCGCCGGGCAGGTCGCCGGCACTTTGCTGCGTGTAGGACAGGGCCAGCCAGGCCGGTGCGCTGTCGGGGGCCAGACGGGTGGCCGTCCGGGCATGGTCCGCAGCCCGGTCCTGCTGGCCCAGGACGCTGGCCACCACGGCGGCCAGGGTGTGCACGCCGGCATGGTCCGGGGCCTGCTTCAGGGCCTCCGCCAGATCGGCCTGGGCTTCGTCGGCCCGGCCGATGCGCAGCAGCAGGTTGGCGCGGAACAGGTGCCATTCTCCGTCCCGGGCGCCGTTTTCTGCGGATTCCATGAACAGTACCGCTTCCGCCAGGGCGCCCTCGGCGGCGCTTTCCCGGATGTCCCTGGCCCAGGCGGCCCCCACCGGGGGAAGCAGGGGCATGACGGCGGGGTAGGAGAGCACCCAGTTGGCGCTGTCGATGCCAGTGACCACCAGGTCGTCACCGGGCTTCAGGTCCAGTTCGATGATTTCCATCGTCGGGGCCGCCATGCCGTCGGCCGCTTTCCCCAGCATCGGCAGACAACAAGACAACAGAACCAGGCAAAGGCGATGGCGCATGGGATGGCGTGGAACTGTCGAAATTTTTAACGGGCGAATCCTAGCAATCAAAACCCGCTTGTCGCTACCGATTCTTTATTCCCGTTCCGACCTTTGGGCGGCCGATAATTCAGCCCATGTGAATCCCGGAAAATGCCATGAACCTGCCCCTCACCGAAGCGGAAAACCGCTGGCTGGCGGATGAAGACTTCGCGCCCTGTCCCATGCCGGGCCCCTTCGCCCCGGCCCTGATGCCCGTGCTGTGCAAGGCGGAGGGCCGCTACCTGACCTTCCGGGTGGAAGCCCGGCCGGCCCACTGCAACGGCCACGGCACGGTCCACGGCGGTTTCATCGCCACCCTGGCGGACGTCTGGCTGGCCTACAACGTGATCCACCTGCTGCCCAAGACCGTGGGCGTGGTCACCGCCAGCCTCACCGTGGACTACCTGGCCCCCTGCAAGGCGGGGGACTTCCTGGAAAGCCAGATGGACCGCATCAAGTTGGGCGCCAAACTGTGCCACGCTTCCGGCGCCATCCTGCGGAAGGGCCAGCCGGTGGTGGCCATGCGCGGCAGTTTCGCCGTGGTGGAGGGGCGGGCGGCGGGGGATTGAGGGGGCAGTCATAGGGTGGGGTGAGCGCAGCGAATCGCATCATGGCTCGGTGCTTCATCACCGATGCGGTTCGCTGCGCTCACCACAACCTACGTGCTGCAAGGCGGGGGACTTCCTGGAACCCGCATGGCTGTAATGAGGCCGCTGTGTCAGCGAATCTCAATGACGCTCTGGCCGGTTTCCAACAAGGCCTTCAGGTCCGACAGAACGGCAGCGAAAGCGGAGAGCAGAGCAGCCTTGCGGCAGTTGCCCAAACGAACCCAGACAATTTGTGGGGATGCGGTTCCTTGACGGTCAGCCATGAGCGGGAAGTCCTCGTCTTTCGTGACGATGATCAGATGGTGACACTTGGCGTGTTCCCAAATCACATGGTCATCAGCCATACCCAGGTGGATATCCTGGACATGCTGGCATTCGAATCCGTTGGCGGCCAGATAGCGGGCCAGTGCCAGGGGCAACTGGTTGTCCACCAGCAGCTTCATGCCGCGATCAGGATGGAATGATCGGTTTGGATAGACGCGTATTCGAGGGCGGCGAGGATGTCCTCTTCTTCCAGGAAGGGATAGTCCTCGAGAATTTCCCCGTGGGAGGCACCGGCACTGAGCAAACCCAGAATGTCGGTCACCCGGATGCGATAACCGCGAATACAGGGGCGTCCCCCACATTTGCCGGGGTCCAGGGTGATGCGTTCAAGCCGTTTCGTGTTCATCGGGGGCCTCCAAGTTGTGCTTATCTTACCCACCAATGTCCAGAGAGATACGGGCCTTTTCTTTGTATTGTGTTGCGTCGCAAAGCAGTAGCGTTCAGTCCGTTGTTGTTGAGCCCGACCGGGGTTCAAGCCGCCAGCAAATCCGGAGCCCGTTCCACTTTGGGTATGGGCCGCTGTTCCGCCAGCCAGAGATCGTAGTCCATCTGCATGCCCAACCAGAGTTCGGCGCGACCGCCCCGTTCCGGGCCCAGCCAGGCTTCGATCCTTCTCGCCATGTCCGGCGAGATGCCGGCATGGCCGTTGAGAATCCGGGACAGTGCAGTGCGGGTGATGCCCAATTGTCTGGCTGCTTCGGTCACAGTCAGGCCCAAGGCGGGGAGAATGTCTTCGCGCAGCGTCTCGCCGGGATGGGGAGGGTTGTACATGCGAGCCATGCTGCTCTCCTAGTGATAATCCTGATAGTCGACCAGGATGGCGTCCTCGCCCTCGAAGGCGAAGGTCAGCCGCCAGTTGCCGTTCACCCAGACCGACCAGTGGCCGTTCATGTTTCCGGAAAGGGCGTGCAGTCGCCATCCGGGTACATTCATGTCGTCCGGGCAATTTGCCCGATCAAGGTGCTTGAGCTGCCGTCCGAGACGGGCTGCATGATGCGGTTGAATGCCGGCCTTGGAGCCGGCGCTGAAAAACGCCTCGATACCTTTGTGTCGGAAGCCCTTGATCATGTGTGTAGTGTAGCTTAACGATGCGCGGGTGGAATGTCCTCTGTAATGAACAAGGGCCGCATTCACGGCCCTTGTCGTCATGGGGCGAGATTCAGCGCTTCCTTGGCGGCAACAAGTCGGTGATGGTGCCTTCGGCCATTTCGGCGGCGAAGCAGATCGTTTCCGACAGGGTGGGGTGGGCGTGGACGGTGAGGCCGATGTCCTCGGCCGTGGCGCCCATCTCGATGGCCAGCACGGCTTCGGCCAGCAGTTCGCCGGCGTTGATGCCCACCAGGCCGGCGCCGATGACCCGGCCGGTTTCCTTGTCCATGATCAGCTTGGTCATGCCCTCGGTGCGGGCGATGGACAGGGCCCGGCCGCTGGCGGCCCAGGGGAAGGCGCCCTTCTCGATGGCCAGGCCCCGGGCCTTGGCTTCGCTTTCGGTGACGCCCACCCAGGCCACTTCCGGGTCCGTGTAGGCCACGGAGGGAATGGCCAGGGCCTGGAATTCGACTTTATGGCCGGCGATGACTTCCGCCGCCACCTTGCCTTCGTGGACCGCCTTGTGGGCCAGCATGGGCTGGCCGACGATGTCGCCGATGGCGAAGATGTGGGGGACGTTGGTGCGCATCTGCTTGTCCACGGCAATGAAGCCCCGCTCATCCACGGCCACCCCGGCGGCTTCGGCGCCGATGGTCTTGCTGTTGGGACGGCGGCCGATGGCCACCAGGACCCGGTCAAAGACTTCGGTGCTTTGTGTCTCTCCAGCCTTGAGGGTGACGTGGATGCCGTCTTCCCGGGCTTCCATGGCGGTGACGCCGGTGTTGAGCAGGATCTTCTCGAAGCGCTTTTCCATGCGCTTGTGCAGGGGGCGGACCAGGTCGGCGTCGCAGCCGGGGATGAGTTGGCCCCCCAGTTCCACCACGGTGACCTTGCTGCCCAGGGCGTCGTAGACCGTGCCCATTTCCAGGCCGATGATGCCGCCGCCGATGACCAGCAGGCGCGGGGGCACGTCGGCCAGGGCCAGGGCGCCGGTGGAACTCATGACCCGGGGATCGGCCGGCTGGAAGGGTAGTTTGATGGCCTCCGAGCCGGCGGCGATGATGGCGTGGTCGAAGCTGACGGTCTGGCTGCCGGTTTCCGTGGCCACCTCCAGGCTGTTGGGGCCGGTGAACCGGGCTTCCCCGTGGATCACGGTGACCTTGCGCTGCTTGGCCAGTTGGGCCAGGCCGCCGGTGAGCTTGCCCACCACGTCGTGGGCCTTCCAGTGGCGGAGCTTGTCCAGGTCCACCTCCGGCTTGGCGAAGCTGACGCCGTGGGCGGCCATCTCCTCGGCCTCGGTGATGAGCCGGGCCGTGTGCAGCAGGGCCTTGGAGGGGATGCAGCCCACGTTGAGGCAGACCCCGCCCAGGCTGGCGTGGCGTTCCACCAGTACCACGGACAAGCCCAGGTCGGCGGCCCGGAAGGCGGCGGTGTAGCCGCCGGGGCCGGCGCCCAGGACCAGGACGTTGGTCTGGTGAGGGGTGAGGGGTGAGGGGGAAGAGGAAGGGGCAGGGGCAGCGCTGGGCGGGGGCGTGACGGCTGCCGGGGTGGCAGACGTGGTTCCCTCTCCGCCGGGGGAGGAGGGGAGAGCGGCGGCGGCCAACATCAGGATCGGGGTGCCTTCCGAGACCTTGTCACCCACCTGCACCAACAACCTGTCCACCACGCCGGCCTGGGGGCAGGGGATGTCCATGGCGGCCTTGTCGGACTCCACGGTGATGAGGGAGGTGTTGGCTTCCACGGCATCGCCGGGCTTCACCAGGATGTCGATGACGGCGACGTCCTTGAAGCCGCCAATGTCGGGGACGCGGATTTCGGTGGTGCTCATGAAGGGTTCTCTGATCAGGCTAGGGGAGCATGGTCATTCCCGCCGGGGCGGGAATGGTGGCCGAGACAAATGGTGCCGACACTACAACAACAACCTTCTCACGTCCGACAGCATCAGGCGCAGGTGGCTGGTGAAGCGGGCGCCGTCGGCGCCGTCGATGACCCGGTGGTCGTAGGACAGGGACAGGGGCAGCATCAGGCGGGGTTCGAAGGCCTTGCTCTGCTTGTTCCACACCGGTTTCATCTCCGAGCGGGACAGGCCCAGGATGGCCACTTCCGGGCAGTTGATGATGGGGGTGAACATGGTGCCGCCGATGCCGCCCAGGCTGGAGATGGTGAAGCAGCCCCCCTGCATGCGCTCCACCTTGAGCTTGCGCTCCCGGGCCAGTTCCGACAGTTCCGCCAGTTCCCGGGCGATGTCCATCACGTCCTTCTTGTTCACGTCGCGCACCACCGGCACCACCAGGCCGTCCGGGGTGTCGCAGGCGAAGCCCACGTGGAAGTATTTCTTCAGCACCAGGTTTTCCCCGTCGGGCGCCAGGGAGGCGTTGAACTGGGGATAGGCGCGCAGGGCGTTGACCACGGCCTTCATCAGGAAGGCCAGCAGGGTGAGCTTGACGCCCCGCTTGGCGGCTTCTTCCAGCATGGACTTGCGGAAGTCTTCCAGGTCGGTGATGTCCGCCTCGTCGAACTGGGTGACGTGGGGAGCGCTGATCCAGTTGCGGTGCAGGTTGGCCCCGGACAGCTTCTTGATGCGCGACAGGGGCTGGCTCTCGATTTCGCCGAACTGGGCGAAGTCCACCACCGGCGCCGGGGGGAAGCCCAGGCCGATGGCTTCGCCGGTGGGCTTGGCCAGTTCCGCCTTCACCCATTCCTGCACGTCTTCCTTGAGGATGCGGCCCCGGGGGCCGCTGCCCTTCATGCGGCTCAGGTCGGCGCCCAGTTCCCGGGCGAAGCGGCGCACCGCCGGGCTGGCGTGGGCCGGCTTGCCGGCAGCGAATTCCGCATGGGCCGCCACCGGATCGGGCCGGTGCCGGGGGGGAATGTGGGCCGGGACTTCCGGGGCCGGGTGGGACGGCGGCGGAACGTCGGCACTGGCCACAGCGGCCGGTGGCGTGAAGGACTTCACCACCGGAGCAGCCGCCGACGGCGTGGGATTGGCATCGGTGGCGGCGGTGGTATCCAGCAACAACACCAGCGACCCGGCCGACACCTTGTCGCCCACCTTGATCTTCATCTCGGTGACGGTGCCGGCGAAGGGGGCGGGGATGTCCATGGCGGCCTTGTCGGATTCCACGGTCATGATGGAATCGTCGGCGGCCAGGCTGTCGCCGGGCTGCACCATGATCTCGATGACTTCCACATCCTTGAAACTGCCGATGTCGGGGACGATGACTTCCTTGATGCTCATCTCACGGCCCCTTACACGTTCACCGGATTGGGCCGGTCGGCGTCAATCCCGTATTTCTTGATGGCTTCGGCGGCCTTGGCGGCGGGGATCACCCCCTCGTCGGCCAGGGCCTTCAGGGCGGCCAGGGTGACGTAGTGGCGGTCCACCTCGAAGAAGCGGCGCAGGGCCTCCCGGGAATCGGAGCGGCCGAAGCCGTCGGTGCCCAGGGTTACGAAGCGGCGCTGCACGTAGGGCCGGATCTGGTCCGGGAAGGCGCGCATGTAGTCGGTGGCGGCCACGATGGGGCCTTCCGTGCCGTCCAGGCACTGCTCCACGTAGCTGGTCTTCTGCTTCTGGTCCGGATGCAGCAGGTTCCAGCGGTGGGTCTCCTGGGCTTCCCGGCGCAGTTCGTTGAAGCTGGTGGCGCTCCACACGTCGGCGGCCACGCCCCAGTCGGTTTCCAGCAGTTCGGCGGCGGCCATGACTTCCCGCAGGATGGTGCCGGAGCCCAGCAGCTGCACCCGGGGTTTCTTGGTCTTGCCCTTGCCCCTGGCCCCTTCCGACAGGCGGTACAGGCCCTTGAGGATGCCCGCCTCGGCGCCCTTGGGGCAGGCCGGGTGGCTGTAGTTCTCGTTCATCACCGTCAGGTAGTAGAAGATGTCCTCCTGCTCCTGGACCATGCGGCGCAGGCCGTCCTGGATGATGACCGCCAGCTCGTAGTGGAAGGTGGGGTCGTAGGTGATGCAGTTGGGGATCATGGCCGCCTGGAGGTGGGAATGGCCGTCCTCGTGTTGCAGGCCTTCCCCGTTCAGGGTGGTGCGCCCGGCGGTGCCGCCCAGCAGGAAGCCCCGGGCCCGGGAATCGCCGGCCGCCCAGGCCAGGTC
Source organism: Thiobacillus denitrificans (assembly GCA_020723405.1). GTDB lineage: Bacteria > Pseudomonadota > Gammaproteobacteria > Burkholderiales > Thiobacillaceae > PFJX01. Next base: position 103,137 of record DYIY01000006.1, read on the forward strand.
GCCGATGCGCTGGAAGCCGAACATGGAGTAGTAGATGTAGAAGGGGATCATCTGCACGCCGTTCACGCTGTAGGACGTGGCGGCGGCCAGCCAGGAGCTGAAGGCCCCGGCTTCGTTGATGCCTTCCTCCAGGATCTGGCCCCCCTTGTCCTCCCGGTAATACATCACCTGGTCGGAATCCACGGGCTCGTAGAGCTGGCCCACGGAGGAGTAGATGCCCACCTGGCGGAACAGGCCTTCCATGCCGAAGGTGCGGGCCTCGTCGGGGATGATGGGGACGATGTGCCGGCCCAGGGTCTTGTCCCGCAACAGGGCGGTGAGGATGCGCACGAAGGCCATGGTGGTGGAGATTTCCCGCTCCCCCGTGGCTTCCAGCAGGGCCTGGAAGGTGGACAGGGGTGGCACGGTCAGGGCCTCGGCTTTCTGCCGGCGGCTGGGCACGGGGCCCCCCAGGGCCGCCCGGCGGGCTTGCAGGTACTGCATCTCCGGGCTGTTCTCGGCGGGCCGGTAGAAGGGCAGGTGTTCCAGTTGGTCGTCGGCGACGGGGATCTGGAAGCGGTCCCGGAAGGCCTTCAGGTCTGCCAGGGCCATCTTCTTGGCCTGGTGGGTGGGGTTCTGGGCCTCGCCGGAGGCGCCCATGCCGTAGCCCTTCACGGTCTTGGCCAGGATCACCGTGGGCTGGCCGGTGTGCTTCACCGCCGCCGCGTAGGCGGCGAACACCTTGTGAGGGTCGTGGCCGCCCCGGTTCAGGCGCCAGATGTCCTCGTCGGACATGGCCGCCACCATCTCCTTCAGCTCCGGGTACTTGCCGAAGAAGTGTTCCCGGGTATAGGCGCCGCCCTTGGCCTTGAAGTTCTGGTATTCGCCGTCCACGCACTCTTCCATGCGCTGGCGCAGGATGCCCTTGCCGTCCATGGCCAGCAGGGGGTCCCAGTAGGAGCCCCAGAGCACCTTGATGACGTTCCAGCCGGCGCCCCGGAAGGCGGCTTCCAGTTCCTGGACGATCTTGCCGTTGCCCCGCACCGGGCCGTCCAGGCGTTGCAGGTTGCAGTTGATGACGAAGATCAGGTTGTCCAGCTTCTCCCGGGAGGCCAGGGTGATGGCGCCCAGGGATTCGGGTTCGTCGGTTTCCCCGTCCCCCAGGAAGGCCCAGACGTGGCGGCCGGAGGTGTCGGCGATGCCCCGGTCGTGCAGGTAGCGCAGGAAGCGGGCCTGGTAGATGGCCTGCAAGGGGCCCAGGCCCATGGACACGGTGGGGAACTGCCAGAAGTCCGGCATCAGCCAGGGATGGGGGTAGGAGGACAGGCCGTCGCCCAGGGATTCCTGGCGGAAATTGGCGAACTGGTCCTCGGTGATGCGGCCTTCCAGGTAAGCCCGGGCATAGACGCCGGGGGCGGAGTGGCCCTGGAACAGCACCAGATCGCCGCCGGTGGCCGCGTTCTGACCCTGGAAGAAGTGGTTGAAGCCCACCTCGTAGAGGGTGGCGGCGGACTGGAAGGAGGCGATGTGGCCGCCCACGCCGGGGGCCTTCTCGTTGGCGCGCATCACGCAGGCCACCGCGTTCCAGCGGATCAGGGCCTTGATGCGGGATTCCATGGCCACGTCGCCGGGGTGCTTCTCCTGGAGATGCACCGGGATGGTGTTCACATAGGCGGTGGTGGCGTTGTAGGGCAGGTAGGCGCCGGAGCGGCGGGCCTTGTCCACCAGGCGTTCCAGCAGGTAGTGGGCCCGCTCGGCGCCTTCTTCTTCGATGACGGCGGCCAGGGCATCCAGCCACTCCCGGGTTTCCTGGGGATCCACGTCAGGCTTGGCATTCGACATGCGGCAAGTTCTCCGTATGGGGGCCGGTGGGCAGTTCCAGCGGGGCGCAGGCCCCGGGCGGCATCCGGCTATGGTTCAATGTTCTTCGGACAGCAGAAGTGTGAAGCGCGCGGATTATCCCGGGCACAGGTTTTACCGTCAATTCTTCAATACTAAGTATTCACGTTTTTAATATTAAAGGTTGCTGATGAACAAACGCGATGTCATTGCCCTGGCCAAAATCGGCCAGCAGGCCGATCTGGCAGGTTTTCGCGGCGGCAAGGTCCGCCACTTCCTGACCGTGTTGCCGGCGGGGGAAGACTGGCATGACGCCCCGGACGCCGAGGCCGTGGCCCAGTCCCTGGCCCGCAAGGACAAGAAGCCCGCCGACCTGGCCAAATCGCCCCTGGCCCTGGACCTGCCTGACGGTGCCCGTTCCGTGTTCCTGCGCCTGGACGAGGGCAAGGACGCCTTCGCCTGGCAGGCCGCCCTGCGCCAGGCCCTGAAACTTCTGCTGGACGAGCAACCCCGGACCCTGCACCTGGCCTTCTTCGGATCGGCCGCTTTCCGGGAGCGGGCGGCCCGCACGGCGGCCTACGTGGCCTGGCTCAACGGGACGGCCATGCCCACCTGGAAGAGCGGCAAGCCCCCCCGGGCCCTGGCCCGCCTGGATCTGTTCGGCGTGGAAGGCCTGGACCTGAAGCGGGAGCGGGCCCTGGCCGAGGGCAACGGCCTGTGCCGGGAACTGACCCTGCTACCCCCCAACCTGCTCACCCCGGCCACCTACCGGGCCCGGGTAAGGGATCTGGCGGAACAGGCCGGCTGGGGCATCGACGAATACGACGTGAAGCGGCTGAAGAAACTCAAGGCCGGAGCTTTCCTGGCCGTGGCCCGGGGCAGCGGCCACCAGGACGCGGCCATCGTTCGGCTGAGCTACGCTCCGCCGGTGAGGGGTAAGGGGTCAGGAGTGAAGGGGAAAACCATTGCCCTGGTGGGCAAGGGCATCTGCTTCGACACCGGCGGCCACAACCTGAAGCCGGCCCGCTACATGAACAACATGCACGACGACATGAACGGTTCCGCCGTGGCCCTGGGCATCCTCCTGGCCGCCAGCCGGCTGAAGCTGCCGCTGAACCTGGAGGTCTGGCTGGCCATCGCCCAGAACCATCTTTCCCCCGAGGCCTACACCCAGAACGAGGTGGTCACCGCCCTCAACGGTACCACCATCGAGATCGTCCACACCGACGCGGAAGGCCGCATGGTGCTGGCCGATACCCTGGCCCTGGCGGCAAAAGAGAAGCCCGCCACCATCATGGATTTCGCCACCCTGACCGGCAGCATGGCCGTGGCCCTGGGGGAGCGCATGAGCGGAGTCATCGCCAACCGGGCCGACCTGGCCGCCCGGGCCGTGGCCGCCGGCCAGTCCTGCGGCGAGCGGGTGGTGGCCTTTCCCCTGCCCGAGGATTACGACGAGGCCCTGGATTCCCCCGTGGCCGACGTGAAGCAGTGCACCCTGGACTCCGAGGCGGACCACATCCTGGCGGCCCTGTTCCTGCAACGTTTCGTGGCCGATACGCCCTGGCTCCACGTGGATCTGTCCGCCAGCCGCTGCAAGGGCGGGCTGGGGGCGGCGGGGACGGACATCACGGGGTTCGGGGTGGGTTTGGGGCTGGGGATGCTGGAGGGGTTGGGGGGGTGATGCGCTCGACCCCCTACCCCGCCAGCCGCTGGCGCAACCATTCCCCGCATTCCCCCGCCGGCATGGGCTTGGCGAAGTGGAAGCCCTGGAAGACGTGCACGCCCAACCCGGCCAGTAGGGCGGCGGTGTCTTCGTTTTCCACCCCTTCGGCCACGATGGTCAGGCGCAGGGCCTGGGCCATGGCGACGATGGCCTGGATGAGGCGCAGGCCCTGGGGGTCGGCGGCCCGGCGCACGAAGGAGATGTCGATCTTCAGTTCGTCCACGGGCATTTCGTGGAGTTGGGAGAGGGAGGAATAGCCCACGCCGAAGTCGTCCACGGCCAGTTTGAAGCCGGCCTCGTGGAGGTCCCGCAGGCGGACTTCCGCGTAGTCCACTTCGGACATGGCCAGGCTCTCCGTCACTTCCAGCATGAGCCGGCCCGGGTCCACACCGGCGTTGCTGGATTCCAACAGCAGCCGTTCCATGCAGTTGGCCATGAACAGTTGCCGCTTGGAGATGTTCACTGCGAACAACAGGTCGTGGCCCTCGTCCAGCAGGCTGCGGGCGAAGCCCAGGGTGGCGGCGATGACCCGATCGCCCAGTTCGGCGATGAGGCCCAGGTTCTCAGCCATGGGGATGAAGGTGGCCGGGGAGACCCAGCCCAGGTCCGGGTCGTGCCAGCGGGCCAGGGCTTCCACCCCTCTGGGCTGGCCGGTGGCGGCATCCACCAGGGGCTGGAACCAGGTCTCGATGGCGCCAGCGGCGATGGCCGCCGCCAGCCGGCCCTGGATGTACAACTCCTTCTTGCCCAGGCCCTTGCGCGTCATGTCGGAGAAAAACTGGACCATGTTCCGCCCCTGGGACTTGGCGTAGAACATGGCCCGGTCCGCCTGGGAGAGCAGCACGTCCACGTCCCGGCCGTCATCGGGAAAGACGGTGAAACCCATGCTGAAGGTCACCGGCAGGCTGTGGCTTTCGATCTGTACGGCTTCACGGCTGACGCGGGCCAGCTTGTCTCCCACCCGGCGGATGTCCTCCAGGTCGTGCATGTCAGGCAGCATGACCACGAACTCGTCGCCGCCCCAGCGGGCCAGGGTGTCGCCATTGCGCAGGGCTTGTTGCAGGTTGTCGGCGAAGGCCTTGAGCAACTGGTCGCCGGCCTTGTGGCCAAGGGCATCGTTGATGTTCTTGAAGTGATCCAGGTCGATGAAGCCCACCCCCACCCGGCTGTGGCTGCGTCCCGCCAGGCGCAGGGCCACCTTGAGCCGGTCTTCCAGCAATACCCGGTTGGGCAGGCCGGTAAGGGCGTCATGCAGGGCCATGTGGGTGATGTGTTTTTCCTGGAGATAGGTCTGGGTGATGTCGCGCAGCACGCCGCGCACCCGGGTGGGCGGCTTGTCCACCGGCACGAAGCGGCATTCCATCCAGGCGCCGCTGCGCTGGGGGGCCGCCAGGCGCAGGCGCAGGTTGACCAGTTCCTTTTCGCCGCTGAACAGCTTGGCCAGTTGCCGGCGCAGGTTTTCGCCGTCGTCGGGATCGAAGCATTCCGTCAGGTACGCGCTGTCCAGACCCACGATGCCCTGCCAGGCGGGCGAAGCCCGGAGCAGGCGGCCTGTGCCGTCCAGTTCCACCACGGCCTCTTCGAGCATTTCCAGGGTCTGGAGATAGGCCCGTGATTCTTCCTCCCGGGCCTGGCTGGAATGCATGAGTTCCCGCAGACGGGATTGAAGGGTGCCGATCTCGTCGTCACCGGATCCCCCCCGTTCCAGGGCGCTCCGGGTTTCGTCGTCGAGCACGTGGCCTCTGCAGAACAGGTCTGCGGCCAGGGAGAGGGTGCGCACGCGGCGCACCAGACGGCGCAGCCAACGGCCGAAGACCACCAGGAGTGCCAGTCCCAGCAAGGCGCTGAGGAGGGTGCCGGCCAGGGCGAATTGCCAGGGTGAGAGGGCCTGGGGCAGGGCCTGCCAGATGTGCAGCAGGATGCCGGGTTCATGGAGGGCCAGGGTCTGGTGGGTCTGGCCCGGAACGTCCAGGCCGGCCAGTTGGACGGGCTGTCCCAGGTCGGCGGTACCCCGGCTGCTGGCGAAGATTTTTTCATCGACGGCCAGGGCCAGCCGGATGCCCGGGCCTGCCAGGTCGGCCATCAGCCGGTTGTCGATGACCTTGAGCAGGAACAGGCGTCCCTGGCCCCCATCCGGGCCCAGCCAGACGGGCGTCTCCAGGATTCTGTGGGTGTGGCGATAGCGGGTGCTGGTATACCAACCTGCCTGGATGGTGTTTGCGCCGCCTTCCAGTTCCTGGGCTTCTTCGCCGTGGAAGAACACCGGCTTCCCCCGGTTGTCCGCCACGATCAGGGTGTCGAACAGGAAGTTCTCTCCCAAGGCGTTGATGTAGGCCCGCAGGTGATCCCAGCGGGCCGGGCCGGCGGATTCGAGCATGCGGGTGTAGCCGATCTGGGTGGCCAGGGCATCCGCTTCCCGTTGCCATTCGGCCAAGCGGTGGCCCAGTCGGGATTGCAGCGCAGCCAGTCCGGTCTGGGACTGTTCCCTCTGGAAGGTGTCGTTCAGGCTGAACCAGGCCAGGCCGAGCATCAGGGTGGACAGGCCGCCGATGGCGGCAAACACCGCGACGAACCGCCAGGCGGCCTGGCGGGCGAGACGGTTGAATGCCACGCTGCCCATGGGTTCAGGGGCTCCGGCCGGCCCAGCGGCTGTCCACCAGATCGCTGAAGCGCAGGGTTCCGGCGTTGGGGAGGTCCCGGCCCAACGCTTTGAAGAAGGCTTCGCTGTTGCGCAGACCTTCCTCGGTGAAGCTGCCATCCGGGCTGAAGATGCCCTGGTGCACGGCCAGGTACTGCTGCCAGGCCCGGGTTTCCTCGCCGTCCGGCATGCCCAGGATGGCCGTCACGTCTGCGGGGCCGTGGCTGGCCAGCCAGGCCAGGGTTTCACGCAGGGCGGTGACCAGCATGCGGGCCTTGTCCGGCTGTTCCCGGAGGAGGGTGCGGGTGGTGGCCAACTGGGTATAGATGAAGCGTCCCCCCAGGTGCCGTTTTGCCGTCTGCACGTCGTGCAAGTCGGCCAGTCGCCAGGCAATGCGCTGCTTTTCCAGGAGGGTGGCGGCCGGTTCGTTGACGACGATGGCATCCACCTGGCCCGATTTCAGGGCGGCCGCGTAGTCGGCCATGTTCTGGCCGGCATGGACGAAGTTCACCTGGTCGAGTTTGACGCCGGCGCCCGTCAAGAGATATTCCGCCATCTGCCGGGCGGTGGACTTGCCCTGCTTGCTGCCGGTATGGGTGCCGATGCGGCGGCCGCGCAGGTCGGCCACGCCGTGCACGGTCCAGTTGAGGGCCTGGCGGACCATGAGCACGTAGGCCGGCCGCTGGGTGATCACGGCAATGGACACCAGTTCCGGTTTGTCCAGATAGACATCGGCCAGGGCGGGCAGGCCCAGCCCGGCGAAATCGCTGTTGCCTTCCAGCAAATCCTTGGCTGCCAGGGGGCCGCCACCGAAATAGCGCAGGGACAACTCGAATCCGGCCCGCCGATCGGCCCCCAGCCGATGCATGAGTTCCAGGGGCAGGTAGGGGGCCACATGGGGCCCGGGGGTGGCGATCTCGACACGCGGCGGGTCAGCCAGAGCCCATCCGGACAACCCCAGGCACAGAAGGCACAGGAGGCCCAGGAGCCTGGCGGCCATTGGCTGTGTCTGCTGCACATTGCCCCCGCTGGTGCCCTTTTCGCCAGCTTCTCCGGCAGTCCTTCCACCCTTGCCCGGCGAAAGCGACAACCACGGGCCTGGACGGGGAGGCTTGTCACTTTCGGCGGCCGGTGTCCGACAGGCTCCTGGCAGTCGTAGCGGCAATGGGGCGCTGGGGAAGTTCATGGTTTGGGCCGGGCTGGGCAATAAAGGGGTTATCGGCCCGGCTCCGGGCAAGTTGAATTTCCCCCGGGAAAATCACGGCACGCCGTAGGGTCCGATCCGCTCCAGCGGGGTCCGGTCCATGGCGGCGAAGTAATCCGCCACGTCGGCCATGTCGGCTGCGTCCAGGGTCTGCATGAGCAGGCTCATGACCGGGTGGAAGCGGTCGCCTTCCTTGAAGCGGGCCATGTTGTAGAGCAGATGGAAGTAGTCCAGGCCACCGATGGCGGGCATCTCTCCCCCACGCCGTAGCCCGTCCAGGCCATGGCAGGTGGTGCAGGGGCGGGCTTTTTCCCGGGCGGCCGGGTCCGGCGGTTCGGCCTGGGCGGGGAGGGTGATGGCGGAACAGGCGAGGGCGCCGATGATCAGCCAGTGAATGGGCCTTGTTGTGCTCATGGTTGGTTTCCCGGGTTGTTGGATTGATGGGGCAAGCCTAACCAAGCCCGGATGGCCGGGCAAACAACCGGGTTGCGGCGTGCGATAATGCACCCGTTTATCCGAATACCGCAGAACATGTCCGGCAACACCCTCGGTCTGGCCTTTTCCGTCACCTCCTTCGGCGAATCCCACGGTCCCGGCATCGGCTGCGTGGTGGATGGCTGCCCGCCGGGCCTGGCCCTGGCCGAGGCCGACATCCAGAGGGATCTGGACCGGCGCAAACCGGGCACCTCCCGGCACGTGACCCAGCGTCGGGAGTCGGACACGGTGGAGATCCTCTCCGGGGTGTTCGAGGGCAAGACCACCGGCACCCCCATCGCCCTGCTGATCCGCAACGAGGACCAACGCAGCAAGGACTACGGCAACATCGCCAGCACCTTCCGGCCGGGCCACGCCGACTACACCTACAACCAGAAGTACGGCTTCCGCGACCATCGCGGCGGTGGCCGTTCCTCGGCCCGGGAGACGGCGGTGCGGGTGGCGGCGGGGGCCATCGCCCGCAAGTGGCTGCACGAGAAGTACGGCACGGTGATCCGGGGCTACCTGGCCCAGTTGGGCCCCATCGCCGTGCCCTTCAAGGCCTGGGAGGAACTGGCCGTGGAGGGCAACGCCTTCTTCGCCCCGGATGCCAGCTACCTGCCCCGTCTGGAAGCCTACATGGACGACCTGCGCAAGGAGGGGGATTCCGTGGGGGCCCGCATCAACGTGGTGGCGGAGAACGTGCCCGTGGGCCTCGGAGAGCCGGTGTACGACCGTCTGGACGCAGACCTGGCCCACGCCCTCATGAGCATCAATGCGGTAAAGGGCGTGGAGATCGGCGACGGATTCGCCGTGGTGGCCCAGAAGGGCACCGAGCACCGGGACGAGATGACGCCCCAGGGCTTCCTGTCCAACCATGCCGGCGGCATCCTGGGTGGCATCTCCACCGGCCAGGCCATCACCGCGTCCATCGCCATCAAGCCCACCTCCAGCCTGCGCATTCCCGGCCGGTCCATCGACGCGGCCGGCCAGCCCATCGAAGTGGTGACCCATGGCCGCCATGACCCCTGCGTGGGCATCCGCGCCACCCCCATCGCCGAGGCCATGCTGGCCATCGTGCTCATGGACCACGCCCTGCGTCAGCGGGGCCAGAACGCCGACGTGGTGCGCGCCACGCCCCTCATCGAGGGCGGGCCCGCCTGAATTCTTTGTCCCTGCCAGGAGAAGCCCATGATTGAAAGCCACGACCTGTTCCACGAGTTTCCCGAGCATCAGGAGACCATCCGCAAACTCATGCTCAGCAACGATGGCTTCGTCCACCTGATGCGCGACTATGACGACGTGGATCTGAAGATCGCCCGTATCGAACAGCGGGTGGATCCCGCCACGGACCTCTACGCCGAGGAACTGAAGTACCTGCGCGTGCGCCTCAAGGACCGGCTCTACAACATGCTGGTCCAGGCCAAGGGCTGACCCGCCAACCGCCGAATCGGCCCGGAGGTTCACTCCGGGCCGATTTGTTTTTGCCGCCCCCATGCCCCACCGCCCTCCCGCCCCCCACGATCTACCCTACTGGCGCCTGTCCGGCTTCTATTTCTTCTATTTCGCCTTCGTAGGCGCCATGGCCCCTTTCTGGGGCCTCTATCTGCATTCCCTGGCGTTCAACGCCTTCCAGATCGGTGTGCTCATGTCCCTGCTCCAGGTCATGCGCATCTTCGCCCCCAACATCTGGGGCCACATCGCCGACCGCAGCGGACAGCGGGTGGCCATCGTGCAACTGGCCGCCGGGGTCTGCCTGGTGGCCTTCGTCGGCGTGTTCTGGGCCACTTCCTTCTGGGCCCTGTTCGCGGTGATGAGCCTGATCAGCTTCTTCTGGAGCGCCTCGTTGCCCCTGGTGGAGGCCACCACCCTGTCCCACCTGGGGGACCGCACCGACCGCTACGGGCGCATCCGCCTGTGGGGCTCGGTGGGTTTCATCCTGGTGGTGGTGGGGCTGGGTGCGGCCCTGGACCACGCCTCCATCCGCCTGGTGCCCTGGGTGGTGCTGGGCCTGCTGGTGGGCATCGTCCTCACCGCCCGCTTCATCCCCGAGGCGGACGTGGCCCGGCTGCACGTCGAGCACGTGCCCCTGGGCCACGTGTTGCGCCGGCCCCAGGTCTGGGCCCTGCTGGCTGCGGCCCTGTTGATGGCGGCGGCCCACGGACCCTACTACACCTTCTTCACCATCCATCTGGTGGAAACCGGCTACAGCAAGTCGGTGGCCGGCTGGCTGTGGGCCCTGGGGGTGGTCTGCGAGATCGGCATCTTCCTGGTCATGCCCCGGGTGTTCGCCCGGATCAAGCCGGAGACGGTGCTGCTGGCCACCCTCCTGATTGCCGCCCTGCGCTTCCTGCTCATCGGCTGGCAGGCGGACAACCTGCCCGTGCTGCTGCTGGCTCAGCTCATGCACGCCTTCACCTTCGGCGCCTACCACGCCTCGGCCCTGGCCCTGGTGCATCGCCACTTCACCGGCAAGAACCAGGCCCGGGGCCAGGCCATGTACAACAGCCTGGCCTTCGGGGTGGGCGGCACCCTGGGCAGCCTCTATTCCGGCGCCGCCTGGGATGGGCTGGGGGCGGGCTGGACCTTCAGCATCGCAGCGGGCTGCGCCTTGCTGGCCACCCTGGCCTTCGCCTGGCGGGGGCGGCTTGCCCCGCCGGGTTAACAAAGACACTCCATTGCAGCAGGGTGATGGCGCAAGAATTCCGGCACCCGTCACCCAACCGGGCTGTCTGTCCAGGTACGCTTCTCAGTTGCGGATTCCCTTACGGGTGGACCAGCCCACCAAGCCCAGCCTTGCCAGAAGCAGGGCCCAGGCCCCAGGTTCGGGAACGGCTAGTGGCGCAACCAGGCTGCGATACACCACATAGCCGGGATCCCAGGCATGGGTGTTGAATTCCGTGTCATAGCTGATGAAGCGGGCGTCCTGATGCAAACCCGGTATCGCCCCCCAATCGAGTTGGATCCATCGTTTGCACTTTCCACTTGTACATCGAGCCAGATTGCGCCAGCGCTGAGGTCAGCCAGTTCGGAGGAGGCGACGGGCGGGGAAGCCGCGCCGACGAAGGCATCCATGTTCGCGGTGATGAGGTATTCCCAGTTGGCCAGATTGGTCGGTGTGCCGGACCGGGTTATCCGGATCGCTGGCATCCTCGAAGCCGATGCCGATGGGCAGGCGCCAGACGTCATAGGTCGTGCCGTGCCAGGTGACGCTGAATCAGCTGGCCCATCATAGCCTCGTACCAGGTCATGAAGCCGGTCTGGTAGCCGGAGTTCCAGGCCCGGTTGGTGTCCCGCAGCCAGATGAGGTTCTGGCCGGTGTCCCTGACCAGTCCGGGGGACTCCCCGGGGGTGCCGGGTCCAGGATGTCCAGGCCGGCCGTGGCGAACCCGGGCAGCAGGCCGAGGAGCAGGGCTGCAACAAGTTGCTTCGCCTTCATGATGGCCTTCAGTCATCAACTTGATGGGGCCTGCCCAGGCGCCATGCCAGCATTCCGAGGGCTACGCCCATCAGGGTCCAGGTTTCCGGTTCGGGCACCGGGGCCAGGAAGCCGGCCTTGGAGGTGATCCAGGCGCCGTCCGGCAGGTCGAAGGCGAGTTGGCCCGTCGCGTCCACCCAGGAATTCGCATGGGTGGCGCCCCCGATCAGGTATTAGCGCAGGCGGAAGTAAGGATGGGCGTCGGTCAGGGTGATGGCCTGGGTCTGATCGTAATTGACGGTCAGCAGGCCGCTTTCGATGGTGCCCCAGTCCCCCACCACCCATTGGGGCCGGTTGCTTTGGGCGCCAGTTTCCCGGTCTTGCGGTCCATGGTGGCGTGGGGCGATGCCTGCCTCCTCAGTCGATGCGGGTTTCCTGGGTCCGCGCCAGGCGCAGGCCGATCAGGCCCAGGCCGGCGAGCAACATGGCCCAGGTTTCCGCTTCGGGCACCGGACGGACGGCCATGACGCCCACGTAGGCGTAGGCATTGCCCGGGTACACCGCCACGTAGGCGCCGTTGCCGAAACTGAGGCCCCAGTAATTGGCCGTCCCGGGTACCGGGTCGTCGGTGTAGATGATCCGGCCGCCGTAGTCCTCGGCACCCAGGCCAAAGGGCCATTGGCTCCTGTCGGCCAGGGCTGTGGACAGATCGACGAACAGTTGTCCCAGGTCGCCGCCCATGGCGGCCGGCGGACTGCCGTCAGGGGGGGCTTCGACGCTGGGTAGCGCCCAGTCCGAGTAGCCACCCACCTTTTCCAGGTTCAGGCCGGCGACCCAGTCGATGGCGAAACCGGGAAAGCCATAGCTGGAGCCAAAGCCGATGCCGTGCAGCAGCCACATCCGCTGGGCCTCGGTATCCGTGAGGATGCCGGTGGCCGGGTCGTAGTCCAGGGCGGCCGCCGCCGGGGTGGGCAGGGCGGCGCAGATCGCCAGGGCCAGAGCATGGAGGAGGGTTTTCATGGGACTTTCCCTTTCAGCGTGGCCGTTCAGGTGCCGCGACCCCGCAACCGCAGGGCGGTCAGTCCGAGGCCGACGAGCAACATGGCCCAGGTTTCAGGTTCGGGGACCGGGGCCAGGGTCAGGCTGACCTGGGTGCCGGGATAGGCGGATTGTTGGACGCCCAGGGATTCATCCAGCCGATAGGAAATGGTGCCGTAGAGGAGGGCGGTCTGGCCCGGGTCCAACCAACCGTCGCCATCGTCGTCGAACGCCACGTAGTGGTCATATTGGGACAGGCCGGGCAGGCCCGAGGCCGGGTACAGGGCCGTGGCCAGGTCATAGCCGTAGGCCTGGTCGGTTTCGATGGCCAACTGGAAGATGACGTTCACATAGGCCGACGACCAGGCGTGGGGGGGCTTCACCTGGCTGAACAAATCCCCGAAGCCGTTGATGTCGATTTGCAGTCCCCCATTGGCCAGGGGGGTGACCTGGGTATCCAGATGGGCGAAGGCCAGGGCGAACAGATCTTCGTCCGCCGCCTGGGCGTTCAGGTTGCCCGGATCGACGCCGGGATCGTACTGGTCGGCGAAGACCTGCAAGGCGAGCCCACCGTTGGCGCCCACCGAGGCGTTCGTATAGCGAATCTGCCAATCCAGGTCGGCGGCAGCCTGGGCCGAGGTGGCCGTACAGGCAAGCAAGCCCAGGGGGAGCAGGGATTTGATGGCTGAGGTTCTCATGATGACTCCTTTCGAGAGTTCCCCAACCGTTGCTGGCGCTTCGTCTTGCTTTGTCTTGGACGTGGGGCGACAGCCTCGAACTTCCTGGCGCCGTTCCTGTCGCTGATTTACCACAAGCAAAAACCAGGCCCAGGATTAAGTAAAAGCCTTATCGTGATGATTGTGCAGTGGTTTTCAAGACCGCTATATCCGAGTATTTGAATCGGAAAGTAAACAAATTCGACAATGACAATCAGAAGGGTGGGTCAGGAACGCAACGGCATGCTGCGGCAAGAGTCACTGGGCCTGGGAGCAGGACCGTAGGCTGGGCTGTGTCATAATCCCAACCTTTCATTTCCAGCAATTTCCGCGTCCATGAACGCCTCCACCCTCTACGACAAACTCTGGGACGCCCACGTGGTCCACGTGGAGCCGGACGGCACGGCCCTGATCTACATCGACCGGCAACTGGTCCACGAAGTCACCAGCCCCCAGGCCTTCGAAGGCCTGAAGATGAACGGGCGGAAGCCCTGGCGATTGGCCTCCCTGCTGGCCACGCCGGACCACAACATCCCCACCATCCACCGGGATCAGGGCATCGCCGATCCGGTGTCGCGCACCCAGGTGGAGACCCTGGACGCCAACTGCGCCGAGTTCGGCATCACCGAGTTCGGCATGAACGATCCGCGCCAGGGCATCGTCCACGTCATTGGTCCGGAACAGGGCTTCACCCAGCCGGGCATGACCCTGGTGTGCGGCGACTCCCACACCAGCACCCACGGCGCCTTTGGCACCCTGGCCTTTGGCATCGGCACCTCGGAAGTGGAGCACGTGCTGGCCACCCAGTGCCTGTGGCAGAAGAAGGCCAAGGCCATGCAGGTGCGGGTGGAGGGGGAATTGCCCTTCGGCGTCACCGCAAAGGACGTGGCCCTGGCGGTGATCGGCAGGATCGGCACCGCAGGCGGCACGGGCTTTGCCCTGGAATTTGCCGGTTCGGCCATCCGCAGCCTGTCCATGGAAGGGCGCATGACTCTGTGCAACATGGCCATCGAAGCCGGGGCCCGGGCGGGCATGGTGGCGGTGGACGAAAAGACCGTGGAATACATGCGCGGCCGGCCCTATTCCCCCCGGGGCGAGCAGTTCGAGCAGGCGGCCGCCTATTGGCGCAGCCTGGTCTCCGATGCGGACGCCCGGTTCGACGCCGTGGTGGAACTGGATGCGGCCGCCATCAAGCCCCAGGTCACCTGGGGCACGTCCCCGGAGATGGTGGTGGCCGTGGACGAGCAGGTCCCCGACCCGGCCCAGGCTCCGAACAGTGTCAAGAAATCCGACTGGGAGCGGGCCCTCGCTTACATGGGGCTTCGTGCCAACACCCCCATGGCCGATATTGCCGTGGACAAGGTGTTCGTTGGCTCCTGCACCAACTCCCGCATCGAGGACCTGCGCGATGCGGCCAAGGTGGCCCAGTGGGCGGTGGCGCGGAACCGCAAGGTTGCGGGCAACGTCAAACTGGCCATGGTGGTGCCGGGTTCCGGGCTGGTGAAGGCCCAGGCGGAAGCCGAGGGCCTGGACAAGGTGTTCACCGCCGCCGGCTTCGAGTGGCGGGATCCGGGCTGCTCCATGTGTCTGGCCATGAACGCGGACCGGTTGGAGCCGGGCGAGCGTTGTGCGTCCACCTCCAACCGCAATTTCGAGGGCCGCCAGGGCCAGGGCGGGCGCACCCATCTGGTGAGCCCCGCCATGGCGGCGGCGGCGGCCGTGTTCGGCCATTTCGTGGACGTGCGTGATCTGGCAAACGAGGTGATGCAATGACGACCCCGCAAAAATGGATCCTGTTGGGCGTGGTGAAGGTGGCGGTGCTGGCCGTGGCCATCGGCGTGGTGTTCAGCATGTACGGTTGCAATACCGTGCGCGGCATCGGCCAGGACATCGAGAAGGCCGGTGACGCCATCCAGAGGTCTGCCAAATGAAGCCCTTCGTCAAACTGGACGGGCTGGTGGCCCCCCTGGACCGGGCCAACGTGGACACCGACGCCATCATCCCCAAGCAGTTCCTCAAGTCCATCAAGCGGGCCGGTTTCGGCCCCTACGCCTTCGACGAGTGGCGCTATCTGGACCACGGGGAGCCGGGCATGGATTGCAGCACCCGGCCCCTGAACCCGGATTTCGTCCTCAACCAGGCCCGCTACCAGGGCGCCTCCGTGCTGCTGGCCCGGGAGAACTTCGGTTGCGGCTCCAGCCGGGAGCACGCCCCCTGGGCCCTGGAGGACTACGGCTTCCGGGCCATCATCGCCCCGTCCTTCGCCGACATCTTCTACAACAACTGCTTCAAGAACGGCGTGCTGCCCATCGTGCTGCCCGCCGAGGCGGTGGACCGCCTGTTCGGGGAAACCCTGGCCGCCGCGGGCTATCGCCTGACCGTGGACCTGGCCGCCCAGACGGTGGCCACCCCCGCCGGCGAAACCTTCGCCTTCACGGTGGACCCGGAGCGCAAGCACCGGCTGCTGAACGGTCTGGACGACATCAGCCTGACCCTCAAGTTCACCGACAAGATCCAGGCCTATGAAGCCCGTCGCAAGGGCGAGGCCCCCTGGTTGTTTGCCTGAAAGGAAAGAAATGAAGATCGCGGTTCTGCCGGGTGACGGCATCGGCACGGAAATCGTCGCCCAGGCCATGAAGGTGCTGGACGTGCTCAAGCGCGACGGCATGAAGATCGAGACCGAGGAGGCCGCCATCGGCGGAGCCGGCTACGACACGGCCGGCGATCCCCTGCCCGAGTCCACCCTGAAGCTGTCCCGGGCCGCCGACGCGGTGCTGCTGGGCGCCGTGGGCGGCCCCCAGTACGACACCCTGGACCGGCCCCTGCGTCCGGAACGGGGCCTCCTGCGCATCCGCAAGGAACTCAACCTGTTCGCCAACCTGCGGCCGGCCCTGCTTTACCCGGAACTGGCTTCCGCTTCCACCCTGAAGCCCGAGGTGGTGTCCGGCCTGGACATCATGATCGTGCGGGAACTGACCGGCGACGTGTATTTCGGCCAGCCCCGGGGCATCGAAGTCCGGGATGGGGAGCGCTGGGGCTACAACACCATGATCTATTCCGAGAGCGAAGTGCGCCGGGTGGCCCACGTGGCCTTCGGCATCGCCATGAAGCGGGGCAGGAAGCTGTGCTCCGTGGAAAAGGCCAACGTGCTGGAATGCTCCGAGCTGTGGAAGGAAGTGGTGGCCGAGGTGGCCAGGGAATACCCGGAAGTGGCCCTGTCCACCATGTACGTGGACAACGCCGCCATGCAACTGGTGCGCAACCCCAAGCAGTTCGACGTGATCGTCACCGGCAACATCTTCGGCGACATCCTGTCCGACGAGGCCTCCATGCTGTCCGGTTCCATCGGCATGCTGCCCTCGGCTTCCCTGGACGAGCACAACAAGGGCATGTACGAGCCCATCCACGGTTCCGCCCCGGACATCGCCGGCAAGGACCTGGCCAACCCCCTGGCCACCATCCTGTCCGTGTCCATGATGTTCAAGTACACCTTCAACGACCAGGCCACCGCCGACCGCATCGACAACGCGGTGAAGAAGGTCATCGCCCAGGGTTACCGCACCGGCGACATCTGGACCGAGGGGTGCCAGCGGGTGTCCTGCTCCGGCATGGGCGACGCGGTGGTGGCGGGGATGTGAATCTGGTCGGTAGCTGGTAGTTGGTAGTCTGTAGCTTTGAGCTTCCGCGCCTTTGGCGCGCAAACATAAGCTACCGACTACCGACTACCGGCTACCCGCTAAAAAGGAGATTGCAATGAAACGAGTTGGATTGATCGGCTGGCGCGGCATGGTGGGCTCGGTGCTCATGGGCCGCATGAAGGAAGAACGGGATTTCGATCTCATCGATCCGGTGTTCTTCACCACCTCCAACGTGGGCGGCAAGGGTCCCGACATCGGCAAGGACGTGCCCCCCCTCAAGGATGCCAACAGCGTGGACGAGCTGAAGGCCATGGACGTGATCATCACCTGCCAGGGCGGCGATTACACCAAGGCGGTGTACCCGCAGCTCATGGAAAGCGGCTGGAAGGGCTACTGGATCGACGCGGCCTCCACCCTGCGCATGAAGGACGACGCCATCATCATCCTGGACCCGGTCAACAAGGGCGTGATCCAGGACGGCCTGGCCAAGGGCGTCAAGACTTACGTGGGCGGCAACTGCACCGTGTCCCTCATGCTCATGGCCATCGGCGGCCTGTTCGACAAGGGTTTGGTGGAATGGATCGCCCCCCAGACCTACCAGGCGGCCTCCGGCGCCGGTGCCCGCAACATGCGGGAACTGCTGCAACAGATGGGCGCGGTGAACGGCGAGGTCAAGTCCCTGCTGGACGACCCGGCCTCCGCCATCCTGGACATCGATCGCAAGGTCACCGACTTCATCCGTTCCGACCGCTATCCCCTGGACGCCTGGCCGGTGCCCCTGGCCGCTTCCCTGATTCCCTGGATCGACGTGCAACTGGAATCCGGCCAGTCCAAGGAAGAGTGGAAAGCCCAGGTGGAGGCCAACAAGATCCTCGGCCGCTCGGACCGGCAGATCCCCATCGACGGCCTGTGCGTGCGGGTGGGCGCCATGCGCTGCCACTCCCAGGCCCTGACCATCAAGATGACCAAGGACGTGCCCCTGGACGAGATCCACGGCATCATCGCCGAGCACAACGCCTGGGTGAAGGTGGTGCCCAACGACCGGCAGATCACCATGGAACAGCTCACTCCCGCCGCCGTCACCGGCACCCTCACCGTGCCCGTCGGGCGCATGCGCAAGCTCAACATGGGCCAGGACTACCTGTCTGCCTTCACCGTGGGTGACCAGTTGCTGTGGGGGGCCGCCGAGCCCCTGCGGCGGATGCTGCGCATCCTGCTGGAAGGCTGAGTTGGCGACCCGGGAAAGCGGTTCCCAATTCGATCTGGCCATCCTGGGGGCGGACGATCCCCTGGGCGGGGCCATCCTCGGCCTGCTGGACAGCAGGGAAATGCCGGTGGGGCGGCTCCATGCCCTGACTCTGGGGGAAGCCGAGACCTCGGTCTCCTTCCAGGGGCAGGATTGGCCCTGTGAATCGGCAGAGCAGTTCGACTTCGGCCAGGCCCAGGCCCTGGTGGTGGCCAGCCGTCGTCCGGCAGCCCAGCGCCTGGTGGAACAGGTCAGGGCCCGGCATCCGCACATGCCCATCCTCCTGGTGGACCAGGTGGACCCGGCCCCGGTTCAGGCCGTGACCCCGATCCTGCGCGCCCTGACCGCCCTGGGCGGGGCCGCGACGGGCGATGCCTGGGTGGCTCTGCCGGCCGCCTATGGGGGCCAGGATGGGGTCGAGGAACTGGCCAGCCAGGCCCGGGCCCTGTTCCAGATGGAAAGCCCCGATGCCGAGGTGTTTCCCATCCAGATGGCATTCAACCTGCAACCTTACGGCGGCCCGGCCGAAGAATCCCAACAGGAAAATCGCCTGGCCGAGGCACTGGCCCATCGGGTGCCCGATGCGGAGGTGGGTTTCAGCCAGATCTGGGCTCCCCTGTTCTTCGGCGCCGCCATCGTACTTCACGTCCGCACTACCCGGCCGGTGACCGTGGAAGCGGTGCGGGCCAGCCTGGCCCACCGGGAGGAGGTGGTGCTCATGGAGGCGGAACTGCCTGCTGCCACGCCTACGCCCGCCACCGATGCCCAGGCCAGCGACGCGGTCTTTGTCAGCCGCATCCGCCACGACGGTCGCCGCCTGCGCTTCTGGCTGGTGTGCGATCCCATCCAACTGGAAGCCGCGCGGATGGTGGAGATTGTGGAAAATTGGATTGATAAGCCCGTTGATTCAATGCTAACGTAAGAATTCCTTCAGATAGTGCGCCTAACTCCATGACATGCTTCAAGAAATCGGGTTGGTGGGGAGTCGGGACTACGCAGTTTCCTGCGCAGGTTTGAGGTCAATAAAGGCGAAGCGATGAATAAGTCCATGAAAATCAGTGGGTTGGTATGGGCATTACTCCTGGCATCCGGGGTGGCCGGGGCAGCGGGATTGGGCAGGTTGACCGTCCAGTCATCCCTGGGGCAGCCCCTCAGGGCGGAAATCGAACTGCTTTCCGTCAGCAAGGATGAGTTGTCAGGCATCACGGCCAAGGTGGCCAGTGCCGAGGCCTTCCGCCAGGCGCGGATGGACCGGACCGAGGCGCTGGGCAACCTGCGCTTTGCCGTGGACCAGCGGGCCAACGGCCAGCCCGTGCTGCGCATCTCGTCCACTTCCAGCCTCTCCGACCCTTTTCTGGACCTGTTGATCGAACTCAACTGGAGTTCCGGCCGCCTGATCCGCGAATACACCATCCTCCTCGACCCGCCCACGGACGGCAAAGCCGCGGAAACGCCCAAGGCGCCGGTCCTGCCCGAAGCCGGCCGGAACGGCGAAAGCAAGCCGGCTCCTGCCCCGGCCGCCAGCCAGGAGCCCAGGCCCACCGAGACTCAACCGGCCAAGCCCGCCGTGAGCACCCCGCCGGCCCCGAGCCGTTACGGCCCGGTCAAATCCGGCGAAACCCTGCGCGGTATCGCCGGCAAGGTGAAGAGTGACGAAGTCACCCTCGAACAGATGATGGTGAGCCTGTTCCAGGCCAACAAGGGCGCCTTCTACGAAGGCAACATGAACCGCCTGAAGAAGGGCCAGGTGCTGAGCGTGCCGGAAGCCAAGACGGCCATCGTCACCCCACCCCGAGAGGCCGCCCGCACCGTCCAGGGCCACTACGAGCAGTGGCATGCCTACCGCCGCAAAGTGGCGGAAATGGCCGACACCCTGCCGCCCGCCGCCGATCAGGCAGCCGGCAAGATCACCCCCAAGGCCCAGGACAAGGCCGCTCCGCCCCCCGCCGTAGCCCAGGACGTGCTGAAACTGTCCAAGGGGGAGCCCGGTGCTGCCGGCAAGGCCGACGCCAAGACCCAGGAACGGCTGCGGGCCATGGAAGAGGAAGTGGCCGCCAAGAGCCGGGCCCTGCAAGAGGCCCAGGATCGTGTGGGCCAGTTGGAACGCACGGTGCGGGACATGCAGAAGCTCCTGGAAATGAAGGCCCAGGAAGCCGCCAAGGCCCCTCCGGCCCCAACCCCTGCCCCGGCGCCCGTCACGCCCCCGCCCGTTGTGGCCCAGCCCCCGGTTGCGGAACCTCCCGTCGCCGAATCCCCGGCGCCGGCTCCAGAGGTCAAGAAGCCCACCGTCAGCCCAGCGCCCGCCAAGCTGCCGGAAAAGGAAGCCGAGTCTCCGAGCTGGATCTCCACTTTCTTCCAGAACCCCCTTTACATCGGCGGGGTGGTGGTGGCCGTGCTGCTGTCCGGTCTGCTCTGGATGATGATGGTGGGCAGTCGCCGCCGCCAGGGACTCACCAAGTTCGAGGACAGCGTCATGACCGGCGGCGAGTTCAAGCCCACCGGATCCGTCTTCACGTCCCCCGCCGGCACTACGGCCCCCGCTCCGGGTGCCACCACCGAGGGCAGCATGCTGCTCACCGACTTCAGCCGGCTGGGCATGGGAGCCATCGACAGCCATGAAGTGGACCCCATCGCCGAGGCCGAGGTCTACATGGCCTATGGCCGGGATGCCCAGGCCGAGGAGATCCTCAAGGAGGCCCTGGGCAAGGATCCCAGCCGCCACGAGATCGCCCTGAAGCTGCTGGAGATCTACGCCTCCCGCAAGGACACCATGGCCTTCGAGACCACGGCCAGCGAGCTCTACGCCGGCCTGGGCGGCCAGAACACCCCGGTCTGGCAGCGGGCCGCGGAAATGGGCCGCAGCATCGATCCGGACAATCCCCTCTACCGGGTGGCTCCCAGCGTGGGCGGCATGGCACCTGCGATGGCCGCCGCCGCAGCGGCAGTCGTGGCGCCAGCGCCCGTCGCCGAGCCGGTGTCTGCACCCGAACCTGTCCAGGACCAGGGGCTGGAATTCCCCACGTCCCTGGATGCGGGATGGGGCGATGAGGCCCCCGTGGCCCCGCCCGCCAAGGAAGAACCCGCCTACAACCTGGACGACACCCTCATCTTCGAGCGGAACCCTGCCTTCGCTGAGGCCGCAGCCCATGGAATCCCGCCCGTCCCTGAACCGGAGCCGGCCCCGGTTTCCGCCGAGCCCATGGAGATGACCCTGCCGGATACCGGCCTGGACATGCTGGAACCCTTCCCGGCGGACAACAGCCTGGAGATGCCTGCGGCGGACGTGGCCGAGGCCGTGGCCCAGGAAGCGGACGATCTGGACGGCGGCATGGACTTCGACCTGCCTGCCCCGAGGCCCGAACCCGAGTCCGTTGCCGTCCCGGAACTGGATTTGACCGGAATCGACCTGGACCTGGAAACCCCCAGCCTGGAGCCGGTCGAACCGGCCGAGGTGGAGTTTGCCCCGGATCTGGACTTCGCCCCGGAGGCGCCCGCTGAAGTGGTTCCGGCGGCTTTGGAGGAAATTCCCATCGCGCCCATGGAAGAAACCATGGCCGAGACCCCCGCCAGTGAGGACATCGATCCGGAACTGCGCGAGGAAGTGAACACCAAGCTGGATCTGGCCAAGGCCTATCTGGAAATGGGTGACCGGGAAGGTGCCCGGGAGATTCTCCAGGAAGTCCTCAACGAGGGGGACGGCGGCCAGAAGGCGGAAGCCAACCGGCTGCTGGCAGAGGCGGGCTGATTGCAGCCGGCCAGCCGGATCCTCACCTACCTCCTGGCAGCCCTGGCGATCCCAGGGCTGCCTTTTTTCATGCTGGCCCTGTTGCTGCTCCCCCCCTTGATCCTGCTCATCCGTCTGGGACGCAATCCTCTGGGCCTGGTCTGGCGGACCCGCTGGCTGCTGCTGGTGCTGGCTCTGGGTTATGCCTGGGGATTGCCGGGGGTGCCCTTGTTGCCCGCCGTCGGTGATCTTTCGCCCAGTCTGGAAGGGTTCCTGCATGGGGCCCGGCAGTCCGTGGGATTGCTGGTCCTGCTGCTGTGGCTGGACGTGCTGGTCCTGGCCTTGTCCCCCGACGATCTGTTGGGCGGCATCTATCAACTGGCCAGGCCCCTGGGGGCCATGGGACTGGACCGGGGACGCCTGGCCCTGCGTCTGGGCCTTACCTTGAAGGCCATCGAGGGCCTGGAACGGGGCCGGGGCAACCTGCTCCGGCTTCTGGATCCCAGGGTGGCGTTGGACTTGCCCGGGGAGGTCCGGTTGACCATGCCGCCGCCCCGCGGGCTGGATTTCCTCTTGCCCGCCGTCCTGCTGGCCGGCCTGTTGCTGCAATGGTTCAGCGCATAGCCCTGGGCCTGGAGTACGACGGCAGGGGATTCCAGGGTTGGCAGACCCAGCCCGGGGGAGGCGCCCTCCAGGACCACCTGGAAGCGGCCCTGGCCATCATCCATGGGGCGCCCTTGGCCACCCGGGTGGCCGGCCGAACCGATGCCGGCGTCCATGCCCTCCAGCAGATCGTGCACTTCGATGCCCTTCACGGACGGCCCGTGCAGGCCTGGGTGAAGGGCGTCAACAGCCATCTGCCGGACGGAATGGCCGTGCTCTGGGCCCGCCCGGTACCGGAAGCCTTCGATGCCCGCCGTTCGGCCCTGGAGCGGACCTACCACTACCTGCTGCTGCGCCGGCCGGTCCGCTCCCCCTTGCTGGCCGGCCGGGTGGGCTGGGTGCACGGCCATCTGGACGCGGCGGCCATGGAGCGGGCCGCCCGCCATCTCCTGGGCACCCACGATTTTTCCGCCTTCCGGGCCGCCGAATGCCAGGCACGCTCCCCCATCCGCACCCTCCACGAAGCCGGCCTGGCGGCCCGCGACGACCTGCTGTGTTTCACGTTCCGGGGCAATGCCTTCCTGCATCACCAGGTGCGCAACATGGTCGGTGCCCTGGTCTGGGTGGGCCTTGGCCGCCGCTCACCGGATTGGCTCGCCGAAGTGCTGGCCGGCCGGGACCGGAGCAGGGCAGCGGCCACCTTTGCACCGGATGGCCTGTACCTGGCCGGGGTGCGTTACGATCCCGCCTTTGCTCTACCGGCCCCGTTGTCCAACCCCCTGTTTCCCCCCTTGATTCCATGACGCGCACGAAGATCTGCGGCATCACCCGCATCGAGGATGGCCTGGCTGCGGCCCGGGCCGGAGCATCGGCCATCGGACTGGTGTTCTATGGCCCCAGTCCGCGCAACGTGGATCTGGCCAGGGCGGCGGCCATCGCCCGGGCCATGCCGCCCTTCGTCACCCGGGTGGCGCTCTTCGTGGATCCCGAAGCGGCAACCGTGGCGGCCGTGCTGGAACAGGTGGGGCCGGATCTGCTGCAATTCCATGGCCATGAGCCGGCGGAGTTCTGCCGCGCCTTCCGCCGCCCCTACCTGAAGGCGGCCCGGGTGAAGCCGGGGGTCGATTTGCTACAATTCGCGTCCTGTTACGCCGATGCCCAGGGACTGCTGCTGGACGCCTGGAGCGAGGCAGCCCCGGGCGGCACCGGCGAGCGTTTCGATTGGGCCCTGATTCCCCGGGACTTGCCCCTGCCGGTGGTGCTGGCCGGCGGACTCCACGCCGGCAACGTGGGCGAAGCCATCCGCGCCGTGGGCCCCTGGGCGGTGGACGTGAGCAGTGGCGTGGAAGCCGCCAAGGGGATCAAGGACGCGGCGAAGATCGCCGCCTTCATGAAGGAAGTGAGCAATGCAGATGCATGATTTGCCGGATGCCCGTGGGCACTTCGGTCCCTACGGCGGCGTGTTCGTGGCCGAGACCCTCATGGCGGCCCTGGACGAATTGCGCCGGGAATACGAGGCCGCCCGCCAGGATCCGGACTTCCTGGCCGAATTCCGCCACGAGCTGCGCCATTACGTGGGCCGGCCCAGCCCCATCTACCACGCCAGGCGCTGGTCGGAAAAGTTGGGCGGCGCCCAGATCTACCTGAAACGGGAGGACCTGAACCACACCGGCGCCCACAAGATCAACAACACCATCGGTCAGGCCCTGCTGGCCCGGCGCATGGGCAAGAAACGGGTCATCGCCGAGACCGGGGCCGGCCAGCACGGCGTGGCCTCCGCCACGGTGGCCGCCCGCTACGGCATGGAATGCGTGGTGTACATGGGTGCCGAGGACGTGCAGCGCCAGTCGCCCAACGTGTTCCGCATGAAGCTCCTGGGGGCCACCGTGGTGGCCGTGGAGTCCGGTTCCAAGACACTCAAGGACGCCCTGAACGAGGCCATGCGCGACTGGGTCACCAACGTGGAATCCACCTTCTACATTCTGGGCACGGCTGCCGGGCCCCATCCCTATCCCATGCTGGTCCGGGACTTCCAGTGCGTCATCGGCGACGAGTGCAAGGTGCAGATGAACGAGATGCTGGGCCGCCAGCCGGACGCGGTCATCGCCTGCGTGGGGGGCGGCTCCAACGCCATCGGCATCTTCCACCCTTACATTCCCGTGGAAGGCGTGCGTCTGATTGGCGTGGAAGCGGGCGGCGACGGCATCGCCAGCGGCCGCCACGCCGCGCCCCTGTCGGCGGGGACGCCCGGGGTGCTGCACGGCTTCCGCAGCTACCTCATGCAGGACGCCAACGGCCAGGTCATCGAGACCCATTCCGTGTCCGCCGGCCTGGATTACCCGGGCGTGGGGCCGGAACACAGCTGGCTCAAGGACAACGGCCGGGCCGAATACGTGGCCATCAACGACGACGAGGCCCTGGCGGCCTTCCACGACCTGTGCCGCTACGAGGGCATCATTCCCGCCCTGGAATCCAGCCATGCCCTGGCCCATGCGGCCAAGCTGGCCCCTACCCTGGACAAGGACAAGGTGCTGCTGGTGAACCTGTCCGGCCGGGGCGACAAAGACATCAACACCGTGGCCCGCCTGGCGGGCATCCAGCTGTAACCCTAGAAACGGCAGTTGACCGCTCATTTCCCTTTGTTAATCCGCATGGCTACTGACGACGAACCCTTCGATAATGCTCACCCGTCAGGTGAGCTCGCTACGCACCCGCTGGCACGTCCGGGCGGGCGCCTGGCTTTGTTGCTCCTCCTTGCAGGCCCAGGCATGCAGCGTCGTCGCGTCGCGCCAGTCACCCGCCCGAACGCACCATCGGGCGCGTCCAACTGCCGTTTCTAGGATAACCATGTCACGCATCCCCGCCACCTTCGCCGCCCTCCAGGCGGCCGGCCGCAAGGCCCTGATCCCCTTCATCACCGCCGGCGACCCGGACCCGGCCGCTACGGTGCCCCTCATGCACGCCCTGGTGGCCGGCGGCGCGGACATCCTGGAACTGGGCGTGCCCTTCTCGGATCCCATGGCCGACGGCCCCACGATCCAGAAGAGCTCCGAACGGGCCCTCAAGCACGGCACGGGCTTGCGGGACGTGCTGGCCATGGTGGCCGAGTTCCGCACCAGCAACAGCCAGACGCCGGTGGTGCTCATGGGCTATGCCAATCCCATCGAGGCCATGGGCTGGGACGGCTTCTGCGCCGCCGCCGCCGGGGCCGGGGTGGATGGTGTGCTGACCGTGGACTACCCACCGGAGGAGTCCGCCGAGTTCGCCGCCAAGTGTGCGGCCGCCGGTCTGGACAACATCTACCTGCTGGCTCCCACCACCCCGGCGGCCCGGGTGGAAGCCGTGGGCCGCCAGGCCCGGGGCTTCATCTACTACGTGTCCCTCAAGGGCGTCACCGGGGCCGCCACCCTGGACCTGGGGGAGGTGGCCGCCCGGCTGCCCGCCATCCGCGCCGCCACGGGCCTGCCGGTGGGGGTGGGCTTCGGCATCCGGGACGCCGAGACGGCCCGCCAGGTGGGTCAGGTGGCCGACGCGGTGGTGATCGGCTCGCGCATCGTCCAGGAGATTGAAAGCGCCACGCCAGCCGAGCGGGTGGAGCGTGTGCGGAACTTCGTGGCCGGCGTCCGCGCCGCCCTGGACCGTTGAGCCGGCGTGGCCGCGATCGGCGTCCCTCATCACCCCCAGCCCCTCTGCCGCCTGCGGGAGAGGGAAGCATCCAGCGTCGCCCCGGCGACCCTCGTGTTTAGGATTCGACCATGAGCTGGTTCCAGAAAATCATCCCCCCCAAGATCAAGCGCCGGGAGTCCGCCAAGAAGGTGGTGCCTGAAGGCCTGTGGAGCAAGTGCCCCAGTTGCGAAGCGGTGCTCTACGCCGCCGACCTGGAGACCAACATGCAGGTCTGCCCCCAGTGCGGGCACCACCATCGGGTGGGCGCCCGCAAGCGGCTGGACATGCTGCTGGACGAGGACGGCCGCAACGAGGTGGGCGGCAATGTGTTGCCCGTGGACATCCTCAAGTTCAAGGACAGCCGCCGCTATCCGGACCGCCTGGAAGACGCCGGCAAGGAAACCGAGGAACAGGATGCCCTGGTGGTGATGGAAGGACGCATCCACGGCCTGGCGGTGACCGCCGCCGCCTTCGAGTTCCGTTTCATGGGCGGTTCCATGGGTTCCGTGGTGGGCGAACGCTTCGTGCGCGGCGTGGACGCCTCCGTGCGCGGCAAGAAGCCCTTCATCTGCGTGGCTGCCAGCGGCGGCGCGCGCATGCAGGAGGGCCTCAATTCCCTCATGCAGATGGCCAAGACCTCCGCCGCCCTGACCCAACTGTCGGCCAACCGCATTCCCTTCATCTCCGTGCTCACCGATCCCACCATGGGCGGTGTGTCGGCCAGCTTTGCCATGCTGGGGGACATCATTGTGGCCGAGCCCAACGCCCTCATCGGCTTCGCCGGCCCCCGGGTCATCGAGCAGACCGTGCGGGAAACCCTTCCCGAAGGCTTCCAGCGGGCGGAATTCCTGGTGGAACACGGGGCCGTGGACTTGATCGTGGACCGGCGGGAAATGAAGAAATCCCTGGCCCGGCTCTGCGCCCACCTCACCCGTAAGGCGAGTCCAGTCTGAACCCCGCGTCCGTCGTTCCGCTGTCGGGCGGGGAGGGCGGCTGGTCCCTGGCCGACTGGCTGGGCTATCTGGAGGGCCGCAACCGGAATGCCATCGTTCTGGGCCTGGACCGGGTCCGGGCGGTTCGCCAACGGCTTGCCCTGGATCCGGATTTTCTCCTCATCACCGTGGGGGGCACCAACGGCAAGGGTTCTGTCTGCGCCTACCTGGAAAGCATCCTGCTGGCTGCCGGCTACCGGGTGGGCTGTTATACCTCTCCCCATCTGCTGCGCTACAACGAACGGGTGCGCGTGGCCGGCAAGGAGGCCCCGGATGCCGAGCTTTGCACAGCCTTCGCCGCCGTGGAGACTGCCCGGGGGGACATCCCCCTGACCTACTTCGAACAGGGGACCCTGGCGGCCCTGTGGTTGTTCCAGCGGGCCGGTCTGGACGTGGCCGTGCTGGAAGTGGGCCTGGGGGGCCGGCTGGACGCCGTGAATGCCTGGGATGCGGACTGTGCCGTGGTCAGCAGCGTGGACTTGGATCATCAGGCCTTTCTGGGGGATACCCGGGAGGCCATCGGCTTTGAGAAGGCCGGCATCTTCCGTCCCGGCCGGCCGGCCATCTGTGGCGATCTGACACCTCCGGACAGCCTGCTGGCCCACGCCGAGGCGGTGGGGGTCCGGCTGCTCCGGCTGGGCAGGGACATCCGCAGCGAAACCGATGCCCTGGCCCTGGGCGGCACCTGGCAATGCCGAATGCCCGACGCCGTCTTGCCGGCCCTGCCCCGGCCGGCCATGCCCGGTCGCCACCAGTTCGGCAACGCCGCCTGTGCCCTGGCAGCCCTTTCCAGCCTGCGCGCCGTGCTGCCCGTGCCCATGGCCGCCCTGCGCCAGGGCCTGGCCACGGCCCGGCAGCCGGGGCGCTTCCAGGTGGTGGGCCAGGCACCCCTGCGCATCCTCGACGTGGCCCACAACCCCCATGCCGCCCAGGCTTTGGCCGACAACCTGGCGGATCTGCCCCCGGGGGGCCGGGTGCTGGCGGTGTTCGCCATCTTGGCCGACAAGGATGCGGTCGGCGTGGTGATGCCCCTGGCCGGACGCATCGGCCACTGGCACCTGGCTGGCCTGGACGGGGACCGGGGCCTGTCCGGCCCGGCCCTGGCGGAACGGCTGGCGCCCCTGGGCCTGTCCGCCACGGTCCACGCCACGGTGGCCGAAGCCTGGCAAGCGGCCTGCCGGGAGGCGGGGCCGGCTGATACAATCGCCGCCTTCGGCTCCTTCCACACAGTGGCGGGAGTGTTGACCGAGACCCACGGCTGAAACCCGCACCATGGCTGACCCCCAACTCGTGACCCAGGAAGAGATGGCCCTGCGCCGCCGGGCCCGCCGCCGCCTGGTGGGCGCCGTGGCCATCGCCCTGGTGGCCGTGGTGTTCCTGCCCATGCTCTTCGACCCTGAGCCCAAACCTTTGGGCGAGGACGTGGATCTGCGCATCCCCGCCAAGGACAGCCCTTTCGAAACGCCCCAAGCCGCTCCCGCCGTGCCGGAACCTCCCCCCCAGAGTGCCGAGCCCACTTTGCCCGTGCCGGCCCCCTTGCCCACCGGGGAAGTGGACCCGCTGCAAGGCAAGGTTCAAGCCGTGCCCGCCGCCGAGGTGAAAACCCCGGAGGCCAAGCCCGTGGAAGCGAAACCGGAGGCCAGGCCGGTGAACCAATCCGAAAGCAAGCCGGCGACCGCCAAGCCCGCCGAACCCAAGGCGGAGGCCAAGCCCAAGGCCGAACCCAAGGCCGCAGCCAAGGCCGAACCGAAACCCGAACCCAAGCCGGTTGCCAAACCTGAGCCGGTCCAGGGCACCAAGGGCTTCGTGCTGCAACTGGGCGCCTTCGGCAGCGAAACCAACGCCAAGCTCCTGCTGGACAAGGTCCAGGCGGCCGGATTCAAGGCCATGATCCAGTCCGGGGGCGGCCAGTACCGGGTCCGGGTTGGACCCATGGCCGATCATGACAAGGCCGTGGACATGCAGAACAAGCTCAAGGCCAAGGGCTTCAGCCCGGTGCTGATGGGGCCTTGACCGCCATGGCCAGGTTCATGACTTCCTTCCTTTACCGGTGGCGTTCCCTGGCCGGTAAGCAGACGCGCTCCTGATCGAGGTTCCACGCCATGTGCGGCATTGTCGGCATCCTATCCAGCCAGCCGGTCAACCAACTGCTCTATGACGGCCTGCAACTGCTCCAGCACCGGGGCCAGGATGCGGCCGGCATCGTCACCATGGACGGCAGCATGTTCCACCTGCACAAGCAACTGGGCATGGTGCGCGACGTGTTCCGCACCCGGGACATGCGCAACCTGGTGGGCAACGCGGGCATCGCCCACGTGCGCTATCCCACCGCCGGCTCCGCTTCCAGCCCGGCCGAGGCACAGCCCTTCTACGTGAATTCCCCCTTCGGCATCGTCCTGGCCCACAACGGCAACCTGACCAATACCGAGGCCCTGCAACAGGAACTGTTCCTGGACGACCTGCGCCACGTGAACACCGGGTCCGATTCCGAGGTGCTGCTCAACGTCCTGGCCCACGAGCTCCAGGATGCGGTCCAGGGTCACCGGCTCACCGCCAAGGACGTGTTCACCGCCGTGTCCGGCGTGCACCGGCGCTGCAAGGGCGCCTACGCCGTGGTGGCCCTCATCGCCGGCTTCGGCCTGCTGGCCTTCCGGGACCCCAACGGCATCCGCCCCCTGGTCATCGGCGGCGTGGACACGGAAACCGGTCCGGAATACATGGTGGCTTCGGAAAGTGTGGCCGTGGAGGCCCTGGGCTACCAGGTGCTGCGCGACGTGGCTCCGGGCGAAGCGGTGCTGGTCACCAGCCGGGGCGAACTGCACAGCCAGCAGTGCGCCATCAACCCCAGCTTTACGCCCTGCATCTTCGAGTACGTCTATTTTGCCCGGCCGGATTCAGTCATGGACGGCACCTCCATCTACGAGAGCCGGCTGCGCATGGGCGAATATCTGGCGGAGAAGATCCGCCGGGAGTACGCCCATCTGAAGATCGACGTGGTGATCCCCATCCCCGACACCAGCCGGCCCTCGGCCATGCAGTTGGCCTTCCGCCTGGGCCTCAACTACCGGGAGGGCTTCATCAAGAACCGCTACATCGGCCGCACTTTCATCATGCCCGGTCAGGCGGTGCGTAAAAAATCCGTGCGCCAGAAGCTCAACGCCATGCCCATGGAGTTCAAGGGCAAGAACGTGCTGCTGGTGGACGACTCCATCGTGCGCGGCACCACCAGCAAGGAAATCATCCAGATGGCCCGGGATGCCGGGGCCACGGCGGTGTATTTCGCCTCCGCCAGCCCGCCGGTGCGCTACCCCAACGTATACGGCATCGACATGCCCACCCGCCGGGAACTCCTGGCCAACGGCCGCAGCGACGAGGAGATCGCCCGGGAGATCGGGGCCGATGCGGTGATCTACCAGGACCTGTCCGATCTCATCGCGGCGGTGCGTTCGGTGAATCCTTCCATCACCCGCTTCGACGCCTCCTGTTTTGACGGCTGCTACATCACCGGCGACGTGGACGAAGCCTACCTTTCCCGCCTGGAAGGCCAGCGGGACGGTTCCCTGCCGGCGGCCCCCGCCACGCCCCAGATGGACCTCAACCTGGCGAGCAGCGAGTGATGCCATGAACGATGAACTGTCTCCGGACACTCTGGCCGTCCGGGCCGGAACCCTGCGCACGGGCTTCCAGGAGCATGCCGAAGCCCTGTTCCTGACTTCCAGCTTCGTGTACGGCAGCGCTGCGGAGGCGGCCGCCCGTTTTTCCGGAGCCGAGCCGGGCAACATCTACGCCCGTTTCACCAACCCCTCGGTGACCATGTTCGAGGAGCGCCTGGCGGCTCTGGAAGGGGCCGAGCGCTGCGTGGCCTTCGCGTCCGGCATGGCGGCCATCCTGGCCACGGTCATGGGCCTCATGAAGGCCGGCGAGCACGTGGTGGCGTCCCGCTCCCTGTTCGGCTCCACGGTGCAGTTGTTCCAGAACATCCTGGGCCGCTTTGGCGTGGAAACCACCTTCGTGTCCGCCACCGACGCGGCGGAGTGGCAGGCGGCGGTGAAGCCCAACACCCGCCTGTTCTTCCTGGAGTCACCCTCCAACCCCCTCACCGAGATCAGCGACATCCGCGCCCTGGCAGACCTGGCCCATGCCAGCGGCGCCTGGCTGGCGGTGGACAACTGCTTCTGCACCCCCATCCTGCAAAAGCCCCTGGAACTGGGGGCGGACATCGTCATCCACTCGGCCACCAAGTACCTGGACGGCCAGGGGCGCGTGCTGGGAGGGGCAGTTCTGGGGGGGAAAACCCTGCTGGAGCCGATCTTTACCTTCCTGCGCACCGCCGGGCCCACCCTGTCGGCCTTCAACGCCTGGGTGTTGCTCAAGGGCTTGGAAACCTTGCCCCTGCGCATGCGTGCCCATTCCGAGAACGCCCTGGCCCTGGCCTCCTGGCTGGAACAGCAGCCCGGCGTCAGCCGGGTGCTCTATCCGGGGTTGCCTTCCCATCCCCAGCATGTTTTGGCCATGGCCCAGCAGAAGAGCGGCGGCGGCATCGTGGCCTTTGAGGTGGAGGGGGGGCGGGACGCGGCCTGGCGGGTCATCGACGCCACCCGGGTCATGTCCATCACCGCCAATCTGGGCGACACCCGTACCACCATCACCCATCCGGCCACCACCACCCACGGCCGCCTGTCCCCGGAACAGCGGGCGGCGGCGGGCATCGGCGACGGCCTGGTGCGCATCGCCGTGGGTCTGGAGGCCCTGGACGACCTGCGCGCCGATCTGGCCCGGGGCCTGGGTTGAACGGCCAGTCCCCTCAGGCCGAATAGCCCAGCAAACCTTCCCGGTCCAACACCCGGATCATCCGGCCTTTCACCTGGATCAGTCCTGCCTCGCTGAGCTGACCCAGTACCCTGGACAGGGTTTCCGGCGCCAGATTGAGGCGGGAAGCCACGTTCTGCTTGCTGGCGGCCAGGTTCACTTCGTAATCGTTGCCGCCATCCGGGGGGGCTTCGTGGCTCAGGTAGCACACCACCCGTTGCACGCTGCCGCGCAACATGCAGGTTTCCATGTCCCCCAGCAGTTCGTGCAGGCGCGATGACAGGCTGGCCATCATCTTGCGGCAAAGCATGACGCTACCCTCCATGGCCTCCAGCAGGCCCCGGTTGGCCACCAGCAGCAACAAGCTGTCCGTGGTGGCCTGGGCGGTCACGGGATAGGGCCGGTCCAGGAACACCACCGCTTCGCCGAAGGTGGTGCCCGGGCCGCACAGGTGCACCACCTTCTCCGTTCCCTGGGCGGTGGGCAGGGCCAGCTTCACCTGGCCCATGACCACCACGTGCATGCCTTCCGGGCTGTCTCCCTTCTGGAAGATGACCTCATTCTTCGCCACCCGGTATTCCCGGGTGCAGGCGGCAATCTGGCCCAACTCCCCTTCGGAGAGGCCCCGGAACAGGGGCTGGCGGGACAGGATTTCGGCGATGGGGTGGCGGGTTTCCAGGATCACTTCGGGTCTCTCGTGCGGATGGGCTCGTTCTGGCGCGGATTCGACCATTTCAAGCGTGGCTGAAACTTGATCATTGTCAAAGCAATTTGAGGACTCGATTGTCAGGATTTGGCCGTAGTCCAAACGAGGAGAACCAGCGTGAATCTCTCAGGCATTTTGGTGGTGGCCCGGCAAGGTAGCCAGGCTTTGGTGGTGGATGCCCTCAACGCCCTGGAAGGGGTGGAGGTGCATCAGGTGGACGAGGTCAGCGGACGGATCATCGCCGTCCAGGAAGCCGAGAACATCCATGCCGAGATCGACGGGGTCAAGCGCATCAAGGCGCTGCCCGACGTGATCATGGCCGAGATGGTCTACCACTATCTGGCCGAGGACGAACGGGTCTATGAATCCATGCCGGATGAATTGAAGGACGACCAGGCGGATGGAATGGCCTGTGCCGTGCCGGCGTATCTGAACGGTTGATCGAGTTAGGAGGCTGAGATGGGACTGACACGTCGTGATTTTCTGAAGACCAGCGTTGCCGGCGCCGCCGCCGCCACGGTGGGCATGCCCCTGTCCGAGCAGGCTGAGGCCGCCGTCAAGGCGGGCGAGGCGGGCTGGCAATGGGACAAGAGCGTGTGCCGTTTCTGCGGCACCGGCTGCGGCATCATGGTGGCCACCAAGGACGGCCGCATCGTTGCCACCAAGGGGGATCCGGACGCTCCGGTGAACCGGGGCCTGAACTGCGTCAAGGGCTACTTCAACGGCAAGATCATCTACGGTGCCGACCGGTTGACCCAGCCCCTCCTGCGCATGACCGACGGCAAATTCGACAAGAAGGGCAAGTTCACGCCCATCTCCTGGGAACAGGCCATCGACATCCTGGAAGAGAAGATCCGCTGGGCCCTCAATGAGAAGGGCCCCACCGGCATCGGCATCTTCGGTTCCGGCCAGTACACCATCCATGAGGGCTATGCCGCTGCCAAGCTGATGAAGGCCGGCTTCCGCTCCAACAACCTGGACCCCAACGCCCGGCACTGCATGGCCTCCGCCGTGGTGGCCTTCATGCAGACCTTCGGCATCGACGAGCCCCAGGGCAACTACGACGACATCGAGCACACCGACACCGCCGTGCTGTGGGGCGCCAACATGGCCGAGATGCACCCCATCCTGTGGTCGCGCATCACCAACCGCCGCCTCACCCACGCCAAGATGCGGGTGGTGAACCTGTCCACCTACGGCAATATGTCCTCCGACATCGCCGACACGGAGATCATCTTCTCCCCCAGCGGCGACCTGGCCATCCAGAACTACATCGCCCGGGAGATCATCAAGCGCGATGCCGTGGATCACGACTTCGTCAAGAAGCACACCCAGTTCGCCACGGGTCCCTACGACATCGGCTACGGTTTCCGTCCCGGCAAGTGGGACAAGTACCACACGCCCGCCGAGATCGAGATCGTCAAGAACGAGAAGTCCCACGTCATCGACAAGTGGGAAGCCGTCGCCCAGCGCAAGAAGGAAGGCGAGGTGGTGGAACAGAAGAACACCGCCGGCCTGGACCCCTGGAAGGACTGGGCCATCAGCTTCGACGACTTCAAGGCCGCAGTGGAGCCCTATACCCTGGACTTCACCGCCGCAGTCGCCAAGGGCGATCCGGACGAGCCCATGGACCAGTTCAAGGCCAAGCTCCAGCAGCTTGCCGACCTTTACTGCGAAAAGGGCCGCAAGATCGTCTCCTACTGGACCATGGGCTTCAACCAGCACCAGCGGGGTTCCTGGGTCAACGAGCAGTGCTACATGAACCACCTGCTCACCGGCCGCCAGTCCAAACCCGGTGATGGCGCCTTCTCCCTCACCGGCCAGCCCTCCGCCTGCGGCACCGCCCGGGAAGTGGGCACCTTCGCCCACCGTCTGCCCGCCGACATGGTGGTCATGAACCCGAAGCACCGGGCCATCACCGAGAAGCTGTGGAAACTGCCGGCCAAGACCATCAACCCGGCCGTGGGCAGCCACTTCGTCAAGCAGATGCGCGACCTGGAAGACGGCACCATGCTGTTCTCCTGGACCCAGGTGAACAACCCCTGGCAGAACACCGCCAACGTGAACCACTGGATCAAGGGCGCCCGGGAGATGAACAACTTCATCGTGGTGTCCGACGCCTATCCCGGCGTGTCCGCCAAGGTGGCCGACCTGATCCTGCCCGCCGCCATGATCAACGAGAAGTGGGGCGCCTACGGCAACGCCGAGCGGCGTACCCAGGTCTGGCGCCAACAGGTCATGCCTCCCGGCCAGGCCCGTCCCGACCTGTGGATGATGCTGGAGCTGTCCAAGCGCTTCAAACTGAAGGAAGTCTGGGGTGAATTGAAGATCCCCGGCCTGAAGGCCGACGGTTTCGAGGAAGGCAAGCTGCCCAGTGTGCTGGATGAGGCGGTGAAAATGGGTTATACCCCGGAAACCACCCTCTATGAAGTCCTGTTCGCTACCCCGGACAACAAGAAGGTGAAGTGGCCGGATGCCATTGCCAAGGGTCATCCCAACATCACCGCCGATCTGCTCAAGGACGGCTGGTTCCCCGAGAAGGCCCTGTTCGAGGAATACCGGCAGTTCGGCAGCGGCCACGGCCACGATCTGGCCCCCTTCGACGTCTACCACGACGACAAGGTGCGGGGCCTGCGCTGGCCCGTGGTGGAAAAGGACGGCAAGTGGGTGGAAACCCCCTGGCGCAACAACGAGAAGTACGACCCCTATGTGGCAAAGGGCATGGGCTTTGACTTCTACGGCAACAACGGCAAGGCCCTGGTCATGGGAGACCTGGACAAGGCCGGGGATCCGGCCAAGAAGGTGGACATCTCCCACAAGGCCAAGATCTACTTCCGGCCCTACGCTTCGCCGGTGGAAAAGCCGGACGACAACTACAACCTGTGGTTGTGCACCGGCCGGGTGCTGGAACACTGGCACTCCGGCACCATGACCCGGCGGGTCCCCGAGTTGCACCGGGCCGTGCCCAACGCAGTGTGCTGGATCAACCAGAAGGACGCGGATGCCCGGGGCCTGAAGCGCAACGACCTGGTCTGGGTGGAATCCCGCCGGGGCAAGGTCAAGGTGCGCCTGGAAACCGGCGGCCGCAACCGGGTGCCGCGTGGCCTGGTTTACGTGCCCTGGTTCGATGAGGGCGTGCTGATCAACAAGGTCACCCTGGACACGACTTGCCCCCTCTCGAAGGAGACGGATTACAAGAAGTGCTCGGTGAAGATCTACAAGGCCTGATGGAGAGCAGGTAGCCGGTTGTCGGTAGCGGGAAGCTTGAAATCTCCGCGCCTTGGGCGCGCTGATCAAGAGCTACCGACTACCGGCTGCCGCTACCGACTGGCACCATGTCCCAACCCGACCCGAACCGTCGTGAATTCCTGGTGAGGATGGCCCAGGGGGCCGCCATTGCCGGCACCGGCGGCCTGCTCTGGACCTATCTGCTGGGCAACGAATCCCGGGCTGCGCCTTACGCCCTGCGCCCGCCAGGGGCCCTGGCCGAGTCGGACTTCAACGCCGCCTGCATCAAGTGCGGCCAATGCGTGAACGACTGTCCGCCCCATATCCTGAAGCTGGAGCCCGCCGGGGGCGATCTGCCCATCGGCATGCCCTTCTACGAACCCCGTACCGGGGCATGCATCATGTGCCCCGACATCCCCTGCATGAAGGCCTGCCCCACCGGGGCCCTGTCACCCAATCTGAAGCGCATCGAGGATGCGCGCATGGGCCTGGCGGTCATCGACATCGAGAACTGTCTGTCCTGGAAGGGCCTGCGCTGTGAAATCTGCCATCGGGAATGCCCCATCAAGGGCAAGGCCATCACCCTGGAGACCCATCCACGGCAGATTTCCAAGCACGCCATGTTCGTCCCCCTGGTCCATTCCGATGCCTGCACGGGCTGTGGCATCTGCGAGAAGGCCTGTCCCACCGAGGTGGCCGCCATCCGCATCCTTCCCCACAAGCTGGTCCAGGGCAAGATCGGCGAGCACTATCGCCTGGGCTGGACCTTCGACACCGAAGTGACCCAGGATTTCAAGGCCGCCCCCCAGGCAGCCCCGAGCGCCACGCCCGAGCCGGGCGGCAAAGCGGGTGGCCTGGATTATCTGAATAGCGGAGAAGGCCTGTGAACGCCCCGGCCAGCCGTCAGGAAACCGCCCGGACCGACCACGCCGTTCCCACCGGCCTGTGGGCCTGGCGCTACATCATCCTGCGCCGCATCAGCCAGTTCGGCATCCTGCTCATGTTCTTCGGCACGGCCCACTGGGGATGGCAGGTGGCCAAGGACACCCCTTTGCTGACGGGCAACCTGTCCGCGTCCAAGTTCATCGGCCTGATCCCCCTGACGGACCCTTTCGCCGCACTCCAGATTTTCCTGGCCGGCCACGTGTTGCAACAGGAAAGCCTCATCGGCGCGGCCATCGTCTTCGCTCTTTACCTGCTCGTTGGCGGCCGGGTGTTCTGCGCCTGGGTGTGCCCGGTGAATCTGGTCACCGATGCCGCAGGCTGGTTACGCAGCCGATTGGGCATCGGCACCCTGGTCCACCTGTCCCGGGGCCTGCGCTATTTCGTCCTGGCCGCTACCCTGGCGATTTCCGTGATCACCGGCCTGGCCGCCTTCGAATGGGTGAGCCCCGTGGGCATGGCCCATCGGGAGATCATCTTCGGACTGGGGGCCGGCTTCACCGCCCTCCTGGCCATCTTCCTGTTCGACCTGCTGCTGCTCAAGCACGGCTGGTGCGGCCATCTGTGCCCCCTCGGGGCCTTCTACAGCCTGGTGGGCAAGACCGCCCAGGTGCGGGTGCGCTTCGACAAGGACACCTGCACCCATTGCGGGGAATGTGCCAGGGTCTGCCCCGAACCCCAGGTGTTGAACCTGAAAAAGCTGGAAGAGCGGGGCTACGTGTTTTCCGGCGAATGCAGCAATTGCGGGCGCTGCACGCCGATCTGTCCGGAAGGAAGCCTGAAGTTCGATTTCAAACCCCTGATCCGTGGTCACTTGGCTGCGGATGCCATTGCCGTCAATAGGAGGACGAGATGAGCAAGATCGTGCGCAAGACCATGCTGGTGAGTGCCCTCATGGCCTCGCTGTATTCCCTGGCGGCCATCGCGGTGCAGGACCAGGCCATTCCCGATGACGCCATCGGTCTGTCCAAGACCAGCGTCTATGACGTGCCCGAGCCGGCGGTGACGGAATACGGCGAAGCCGACGCGGGCACGGTGGGCAAGCGGGCGGAGCGTTCCTACATGACTGCACCGCCGATGATTCCCCACACGACCAAGGACATGCTGCCCATTCGCCAGGACTTCAACCTGTGCAAGGATTGTCACGTGCAGCCCGCCCTCATCGGCGAGAAGATCACCAAGGGCCTGCCGGTGCCTGCCCCGGCCAGCCACTACGTGGACGTGAAGGAAGGCCAACTCTACATGGGCCGCTGGAACTGCACCCAGTGCCACGCACCCCAGGCCAAGGTGTCGCCCCTGGTGAAGAACACCTTCAAGAAACCCGGCGGCAAGTAAGCCGGTCTGCCTACCTGAGCACCAGGCACCCGGGCCGGCACAAGCCGGCCCGGGTAGGCCTGGGTACCGATGCCGCCTGCCTCCGGCGGCATTTTTTCGCCGTCAATAAGAACGGGGCGCCCATGGGCGCCCCGTTTGCATGGCAGGTCCCCCCGGATCAATCCTGGGACGGAACGCCTTCCCGGGGGCCGATGGAAACCTGCTTGGCCGGGGAGATGGTGGAGATGGCGTGCTTGAAAATGGCCTGGACAGCCTGATCGTTGCCCCGCAACAACACCATGTACTGGTCGAAGGACTCGATGCGTCCCACCAACTTGATGCCGTTCACCAGAAATACGGAGCAATGCACATGCTCCTTGCGCAGGGTGTTGAGGAACTGATCCTGGAGGTTCTGGCGATCGCCCATGTCTGTACCTAAAGATTTAACCAATCAGCATGATAGCATGTAAGGGATTCTGTTATAGATCGAATGTACTGCTTTGAGGCGCCAGACGCCACCACGAATTGGCATCGGGTGCCTCGGCGCGAAGTGATCGGCCGGGGAAGATGCGATACAGGGACTACTACAGGGTTCTCGGCGTGCGCAGGGATGCACGCCCGGAAGACATTACCCAGGCCTATCGGCGCCTGGCCCGCAAATACCATCCGGACGTGTCCGAAGAAGCCGACAGCGCGGAGAAGTTCAAGGACGTCTCGGAGGCCTATGAGGTTCTGAGTGATCCGGAGCGACGTGCAGGTTATGACCTGTACGGGTATCGCCGTCCGGGAAACGGGGCTGGCCCCCACGCACAACGGCCAGGCGGTGCGGGTCAGTCAGGGGGATTTCCCCGGGGTGATGATTACTTTTCCGCCTTCCATGCCGGCCCGGCAGCCCCGTCTTCCGTTGCAGGCGAACCCATTCCCGAGCCCCCTGTCGCTGGTGAGCCGGCCCGGGGCCGGGACATGGAGGCGCCCTTCTTCATTGCGCTGGAGGACGCTTTCCACGGGGTGGAACGCCAGGTGGACCTGGCGGAATACGGGGGAGAAGGCCTGGTGGTCCTGAAGGTGCCACCGGGCACGCTGCCCGGCAAGAAGCTCCGCCTGGCGGGAAAGGGGTGGGTTCCGGACGGCGGCGGCGCGCCGGGGGACCTTTACCTGCGGGTGGAACTGAACCGCACCGGCCCTTACCGGCTTGAAGGTCTGGACATCTATCTGGTGGCGCCCATCCTGCCCTGGGAGGCTGCCCTGGGTGCCAAAATCCTCGTGCCCACACCCACCGGAACGACCAAGGTCCGGGTGCCTCCAGGCGCCCATTCGGGGCGCAAGATCCGGCTGTCGGGCCGGGGATTTCCAGGTGGTCCGAAAGGTGCCGGCAATTTTTTCGTGCTACTGCAGGTGGTGGTGCCTCCCCAACTCTCGGCTGAGGAGCGGGCCCTCTACGAAGGTCTGGCGGAGTTGAACCGTTTCGATCCTCGCCCAGGCTTTGCGGCCTATGCCATGGAGGGGCAGGCCCCCCGCCCCGGGGAAGGCGAGGGAGGCGAAGCGGCGTCGTCAGCCTGAAGCCGGGTCAGGCGGTTTCCGGCAGGTAGCGCATGGGTTTGGCCAGGGCCTCGCAGTCGTCCTTGCTTTCCCCGTAGGCCATGCACTTCTCGCAGACCGTGCCGCGCACGTCCTCCCGCAGGTTGGCGGTGCGCAGGGCCTGAAAGGCGGAACTGGCCCAGGCTTCCCGGAAGGGGGTGGTCTTCAGGTCGCCCATATGGAAGCGACCGTCATGGTCGAAGCAGCAGGCCGACAGGAAGCCGTCGTAGGTGATGTGGCCTTCGGTGAACAGGGCCCAGCAGGGCAGGGGAGGACGCAGGGCGCCGATGCGGCCCTGGTTGCCGGCGGTGGCCACCTTGCCGCCAGCCCCGGCGGTGAGGCCGGCCTGGCCGTAGAGGGGCAGCCAGTAGTGCTGGTCCACGTAAGGCAGGATTTCCTCCACGGCCTTCTCCATGCGCGCCAATTGTTCCCCGTCGTAGCGGATGCTGGAGGCGTAGATGCCGCAGTGGTGGCCGGTTTCCTTCTCGACTTCGTCGCGCACTGATCGGGCGCCCTTGATGTTGGCCACCACGGTGTGAAAGTCGCTGGCCTTCACCCGGGTGACTTCGTGGAACTGTTCCGGGTCGGCATTGTTGAAGCTGAATTTCAGGGAATCCAGCCCGGCGGCCATGACCTTCTTCACCCGTTCGGGCCTGGCCAGTCGGCCGTTGGTGGTGAGGAACACGTAGGGATAGCCACAGTCCTGCTTGGCGTAGCGTACCGCGTCTTCCAGCCAGTCGCAGAGGAAGGATTCGCCCAGGTAGAAGAGGCCCAGTTCCTGGACCCCGTCCTCACGCATCTCTTTCACCACCCGGGCGTAGAAATCCCAATCCATGTCGGATTTCTTGCGCAACCGGGCGCCCGAGGCACAGAAGAAGCACTTGAAGTCGCAACGGGCGGTGAGCTCGATCTTCACGCTCTTGGGGATGGGCGGGGTGGGGCTGCGGTAATCCTGGGTGATCAGGGTGATGGCGTCGATGCGTTCGG
This sequence comes from Thiobacillus denitrificans, assembly GCA_020723405.1. Classification (GTDB taxonomy): domain Bacteria; phylum Pseudomonadota; class Gammaproteobacteria; order Burkholderiales; family Thiobacillaceae; genus PFJX01. The sequence goes on from DYIY01000006.1 coordinate 143,599, forward strand.
TGATGCCCATGGTTGATCCTGTCTGGCTGTGTTGATCGGAGTTCCGTGTGGCCGGGCAGCGTGTACCAGCAGGGATCGTGCCAGATGCTGGAGACTGTTGATGGCGGTCAATAAACGGAGTCTGCGCTCCGAATATCGGAATCCCATCCGGGGTTCTTTAATTCCTCCAGGCCAAGACCCGCCGGTCGCCAGGCGGCAAACCTTGCCAGGGCTTGGCAAGGACTGCCGCGGTGGCCGGTGAAAAACGCCTGCAGGGGGCGTTTTCGGCATGGCACGGTGGTTGCTAATCCAGGTTGGATTGGACAACCCACGAGGCAGACATGGATCAACCGGGCAAGGAGGGCGGGGTATGCCGATGAGCGTCGGCGCTGCCGTGACGGCCGGCCAGGAATCCCTCTGGCATCCCAGACTGCTCGGCCACCCCGTTGCCTCAGTTGCTGCCGGCCAGACCCAGGGGGGCCAGGATCGGGTCAGCGTGGCGCCGGCCACCTACATGCTTGCCGCCCTTCGGGATCATGCCGAGCAGGCCTACAGCCTGGCCCGTCTGGAACGGGACGACAGCCGGGGCCGGCCGGAGCGGGGCGATCCGGAACGCCTGCGCAAACTCTATCCCCCCTATCCTGAGAGCATTCGGGAACGGGCCGCTTATCTGGAGAAGTTGGCGGGCCTGGGGCAGGTGGATGCCGCCTTGCAACCACCGGCCTGGCTGGGGGAGGACCAGGCCCAGGGCATGGCCGAGCGCCTGGCCGCCCGTCTGGCCCTGCGTCCCGAGGCAAGCCTGACCCGGCGCCCGGCCGCTGATCTCATCACCAACCTGGAAAGCGAAGCGTGAACCCCAACCTGAAGCCCAAGTCCCGCGTCGAGTCCATGGAGAACATCGAGCGCATCGCCAGCCAGTACGAGATCTCCCTCCAGTTCGTCACGGTCAAGTTTGCCGGCCAGCGGATCAAGTTCGCCATCCCCAACCGCAAGTGCCTGCATTTCGCCCTGAGCATCGAGAACCGGGAGCCCATGACCAACAAATGGGTCCTGTCCTTCGCCAAGAGCGACGTGTTCTTCGATATCGGCGCCAACAACGGGGTGTTCGCCCTCATGGCGGCCATGGTGCCGGGCTGCCGGGTCTATGCCTTCGAGCCCCATTTCGCCAGCTACTACACCCTCTGCCACAACGTGTTCGCCAACGAACTGCAGGAGCGGGTGTCCGCCTATCCCCTGGCTGTGTCGGACGGCCTGGGCTTCGGCAATCTGTACCTGTCGGCCATCACCGCCGGCAAATCCCTCAACAACTTCGGCGATGCCCGGCCCAGCGAGGAAGAGTTGTGGAACGCGGTAATCCCCCAGGCGGCGGTGTCCGTGTCCATCGACGAATTCGTCGCCGCCACCGGGGCCATGCCCAACCACATCAAGGTGGACGTGGACGGCATCGAACCCAAGATCGTGGCCGGGGCCCGCAAGACCCTGGCGGACCCGCGCCTGAAGAGCATCATGATCGAGATCGATGAGCAGGACGAGAACCATCTGGCCATCCACGAGGTCATGAAGGCATCCGGCTTCGGCCGCTTCCTGAAGGACGAGGCCGGCGTGTTCTTCTTCCGGAACTGAGCCATGAATCCCCTGGTCGCTCCCCAACGCCTGGCCAAGCTCACCATCGAGATCACCACCCTGTGCAACCTGAAGTGCGCCGGTTGCCCGCGCACCACGGCCCTGGCCCAGGGGGCCTGGTCGGACCAGCACATTCCCCTGGAACGGTTCCAGCGCATCCTGGACCATCTGCCGCCCACGGAATTCGTCACCCTGCACGGCATCGGCGAGCCCACCCTGCATCCCCAGTTCGTGGAACTGGTGGCCATGGCCAAGGCCAGCGGCAGGTTCGGGCGCATGAAGATGACCACCAACGCCCTGTCCCGCACCGTGGACTACTACGCCCAGTCGGTGGCCGCCGGCCTGGACGAGTTCTGGGTGTCGGTGGACAGCCTGGACCAGGCCATCGCCGAACGCATGCGCTTCGGCACCAAGGTGGAGAAGCTGGAGAAACAGGTGGGCGGCTGCCTGGCGGCGGGCCTGCCGGTGCACATCTCCATGGTGGTGAGCGCGGTGAACCATCTGGACATCCCCGCCACCCTGCTCAAGCTCCATGCCCTGGGGGCGCCGCCGGTGCACATGCAGGAGTTCCAGGACTTCGGCGATCCCTACGGGCTCATGACCCAGGCCCAGCGGGTGGCCTTCCTCCAGGGGCTGGCCGCCGTGCTGCCACGGATTCCGGGCATGAAGATCGTGCCGCCCAACTTCACCCGCCCCAAGGGGGACATCTGCACCGCCCCCTGGTTCCGTCCGGCCATTTCCGTGGAAGGCTTCCTCACCCCCTGCTGCACCACCTTCGATCCGGAGCAGTTCGGCCGGGTGAGCCTGGTGGACATGAGCTTCGAGGAGGCCTGGCGGCAACCGTCCCTGCATGCCTGGATCAAGCGCTTCCTCAGGGATGAGACCCCCATCTGCCACGGCTGCGGCCTCAATCCCCGGGGCTTCGGCAACAGCCAGGTGCTGGGCCGCTCGGGCAAGACCGGCCAGGAGGCCCACGTCCTCAAGCCGGGCCACTGAAACCGGAGCAAGACGCCATGTTCTTCAACAAGATCCTCGCCACCGACCACCCCAACAAGAAATGGGAAGTGCTCTACAACAGCGGGGCGCTGACCATCCGCAACAACCGCATCTTCCGCCGGGACATGGGTTTCATGACCATCGGCAGTTGCTTCGCCGAGGAGATCCGCAAGGCCCTTACCGCTCGCCAGGTGCTCTGCTACCCGGAATATCGCAAGATCCGCATCGACCCGGAACGCATGAAGATCGACACCCTGCCGGCCCGGGAGCACATGAACTACTACAACACCTTCTCCATCCGCCAGGAACTGGAGCGGGCTGCCGGCCTGTGGATCCAGGCGGACGACGACTGCTGGCAGGTGGCCAAGCGGGACATCCAGAACGGCCAGTTCGTGGCCGGCGAGCACACCCTGTTCCAGGACCCCTACCGCCGCCTGGTGTTCGGCCGGACCCGGGAGGACCTGTTCGAGGCCCTGACCCAGATCAACACGGTACTGCGGGAAGGCTTCCAGCAGGCCCAGGTCTGCGTCATCACCCTGGGCATGACCGAGGTGTTCCGCAAGAAGAACAACGGCCGGGTGTGCAACCAGGTGCCGGTCTACGGCGGTGGTTCAGGCCTGCGGGAGACCGAGTTCCACGCCAGCGACTACCAGGAGAACCTGGACAACATGCGGGTGGGCCTCAAACTCCTGAAGGAGATGAACCCGGCGGTCCAGGTGGTGCTCACCGTGTCCCCGGTGCCCCTGCATCGCAGCTTCAACCAGCACGACATCTTCGTGAACAACTACGAGAGCAAGTGCACCCTGCGGGCCGTGGCCGGCCAGATCTGCCGGGAGCACGACTGGGTGCACTACTTCCCGTCCTTCGAGATCGTCTGGGGCATGGGGGCGCCGGCCTACCAGACCAAGGACCGCCTGCACGTGAAGGAGGAGGTGGTGGACCGCATCATTGCCGCCTTCATGGACACCCACTTCGTGGCCGAACCTTCCCCGGGTTGAGACTTTTTCTTGCGCAGCGCAATAGAGTCGGGGAATTGTCTAGAATCCCGGCTTTGAGCGGGAACGGCTCCGGCTGTTCCGGTAACCGACAAGACTGAAGCGGAGTCCTCCATGACCCTTTACCCCGTCATCCTTTCCGGCGGATCCGGCACCCGGCTGTGGCCCCTGTCCCGGGCGGCCCTACCCAAGCAGTTGCTGCCCCTGGCCGGGGACCGGACCATGCTCCAGGAGACCGTGGTGCGCCTGAAGGGACTGGAAGGGCAGGGCGCGCCCCTGGTCATCTGCAACAACGAGCATCGCTTCCTCATCGCCGAACAGATGCGGGAAATCGGCGTGGACCCCCTGGGCATCTTCCTGGAACCCGTGGGTCGCAATACCGCCCCGGCCGCCGCCGTGGCCGCCCTGACCCTGCTCAGCAAGGATCCGGACGCGGTGATGCTGCTGCTTCCCGCCGACCACCTGATCGGTGACGTTCCCGCCTTCCACGCTGCCGTGGCGGAAGGCATGAAGGCCGTGGTCCAGGGGCGGCTGGTTACCTTCGGCATCGTCCCCGACTCCCCCCACACCGGCTACGGCTACATCCAGCGGGGCGATGCCCTGGACGGCACCGCCGCCCGCCAGGTGGCCCGCTTCGTGGAAAAGCCGGATGCCGCCTGGGCCGCCGAATTCCTGGCCAGCGGCGACTACTTCTGGAACAGCGGCATGTTCCTCTTCTCCGCCCGGCAATTCGCCGACGAACTGGCGCGCCTGCGTCCGGACATCCTGGCCGCCTGCCAGCGGGCCCTGGAAGCCGGCGAGCACGACCTGGACTTCTGCCGCCTGGACAAAGCCGCCTTCGCCGACTGCCCTTCGGACTCCATCGACTACGCCGTGATGGAAAAGACCGCCAGCGCCGCCGTGGTGCCCGCCGACATCGGCTGGAACGACATCGGCGCCTGGTCCGCCCTGTGGGACGTGGGCGCCAAGGATGGCGCCGGCAACGTGGCCCGGGGCGACGTCTACCTGGACGGGGTGAACAACAGCTACGTGCGGGCCGAGTCGCGCATGGTGGCGGCCATCGGCGTGGACAACCTGCTCATCGTGGAAACCGCCGACGCGGTGCTGGTGGCCGACAAGAACCGGGCCCAGGACGTGAAGAAGGTGGTGGACTACCTGAAGCAGGCCGGGCGCAGCGAACACGAATTCCACACCCGGGTGTTCCGGCCCTGGGGCTGGTACGAGGGCATCGACATGGGTGACCGTTTCCAGGTGAAGCGGATCATGGTGAAGCCGGGCCAGAAGTTGTCCCTGCAAATGCACCACCATCGGGCCGAGCACTGGATCGTGGTGTCCGGCACCGCCCGGGTGACCCGGGACGGCCACGAGGAACTGCTCACCGAGAACCAGTCCACCTACATCCCCCTGGGCACCACCCATCGCCTGGAGAACCCGGGCAAGATGCCCCTGCACCTCATCGAGGTCCAGTCCGGCTCCTACCTGGGGGAGGACGACATCGTCCGCTTCGAGGACGTGTACAAGCGCTCCTGAGGCACTGCATCACCCCCTGGGGTGATGCTGGGCGTGCAGGCGCTTCAGCCGCTCCTTGGCCACGTGGGTGTAGATCTGGGTGGTGGCAATGTCGGCATGGCCCAGCAGGATCTGCACCACCCGCAGGTCGGCCCCGTGATTGAGCAGATGGGTGGCGAAGGCGTGGCGCAGGGTGTGGGGCGACAGGGCCGAGCGGATGCCCGCCGTCGCCGCGTGGCGCTTGATGAGATACCAGAACATCTGCCGGGTCATGGGGCCGCCCCGTTCCGTGACGAACAGGGCCTCGCTGCCCCGGCCCTTGAGCAGGACCGGCCGGGCCTCCGCCTGGTAGCGGGCGATCCAGTCCCGGGCTTCCTCCCCCAGGGGCACCAGCCGTTCCTTGCGGCCCTTGCCCATGACCCGGGCCACCCCGTCGGTGAGGCTCACCGCCGCCAGGGGCAGGCCCACCAGTTCCGAGACCCGGAAGCCGGCGGCGTAGAGGGCTTCCAGCATGGCCTTGTCGCGCAGGCCCAGGGGGGTGGCCACGTCCGGGGCCGCCAGCAGGGCTTCCACTTCGCTTTCTGAAAGGGTCTTGGGCAGGGGCTTGGGCAGCCGGGGCGCTTCCACCGTCAGGCTGGGATCGTCCGGGCGCCGGCCTTCCCGGAGCAGCCAGCGGTGGTAGCGCTTGATGGCGGTGAGCTGGCGGGCCAGGCTGCGGGCGGCGATGCCCTGGTCCAGGGTGCGATGGGCCAGGAAGGCCTGGATGCGGTCCCGCTGGGCCTGGTCCGGGGCGATGTGCTGCTCCACCAGCCAGGCGAAGAGCTGGGTCAGGTCCCGGCGGTAGCTTTCCAGGGACCGGGGGGACAGGCCGTCCTCCAGCCAGAGGGCGTCGCAGAAGCGGTCCAGTTCGGCGCTGAAGGGGGCCGGGTCCGGCAACGTTTTTTCTTTGCCCCGGCCCTTCGTCGTTGAAGGGCGGGGCGATTCAGGGGAGGGCGCCTTCATGGCCCAGGAGCCAGCGCTTGATGTCCTGGGAAAAGCCCACCTTGCTGTGCATGAAGCCGCCCAGGCCCCCGTCGGCGGCAATGACCCGGTGGCAGGGGATGAGGATGGGCAGGGGGTTGTCGCCCACGGCCTGGCCCACCGCCCGGGCGGCGCTGCCCAGTTCCCGGGCCACGGCGCCGTAGCTGCGGGTCTGGCCGGCAGGGATGGTTTGCAGGGCTTGCCAGACTTTCTGCCGGAAGGCCGTTCCCCCCGGGGCCAGGGGCAGGTCCCAGACATGGGCCGGGCTGGCGTAGTAGGCCTCCAACTGGGCGGCGAGATGGTTCACCAGGGGGTCTGGGGAATTCCGGGGCCGGGTGCCGGTGGGCAGGAAGTCCAGGCCAGCGAGCCGGCCCTGGTCCAGACGCACGCCCAGGGCGCCGAAAGGGGCGCCGCGGGGGGCGGGGAGAATGGCGGTGTAGGCGGTATCCATGGCGCCATTGTCCCGCCATGCCGGGAAAATGGAAACGGCCGCCCGGAGGCGGCCGTGGCGGTGGGGCGGGCGCTTACAGGTGGGGCTCGATCATCCGCCGCAGCCATTCGTGGAAGTGGACCATGCCGTCCTCCGTGGGGGACTGGTAGGGGCCTTCCTGGCTGATGCCCTGCTGGTACAGGGCCTTGCGGCCCTTGTGCATGCCGTAGCAGATGTCGTCGTCCTCGATGGCGGTTTCCCGGTAGGCGGCCTGTTCCGCTTCCACGAATTCCCGCTCGAACAGGACGATGTCCTCGGGGTAATAGAACTCCACCACGTTGAGGCAGGATTCGATGCCCGTGGGGATGATGTTGCTCACCACCAGGGTGTGGGGATACCACTCCACCATGAGGGTGGGGTAGTAGGTGAGCCAGATGGCGCCATGGGCCGGGTCCTTGCCTTCGCGATAGCGCTTCACCTGCTGGGACCAGCGGTTGTAGACCGGGCTGCCCGGCCGTTCCAGGTGATCCTTGATGCCCACGGTCTGCACCGAATACATCTCGCCGTATTCCCACTTCAGGGCGTCGCAGTCCACGAACTGGCCCAGGCCCGGGTGGTAGGGCACCACGTGGTAGTCCTCCAGATAGACCTCGATGAAGGTCTTCCAGTTGAAGTTGTACTGGGTGATCTGGGTGCTGTCGTACATGAAGCCGCTGAAATCCAGGTCGGCGGCCACGCCCAGCTTGGACAGGTCCGTGTGCACGTCCCGGGGGCCGGCGAAGAGCAGGCCGTTCCAGTCGGTGACCCCGGACTTGTTGAGGTGCAGACAGGGATTCTCGGGGAAGTGGGGGGCGCCCTTGAGCTGGCCCTGGGTGTCGTAGGTCCAGCGATGGAAGGGGCAGACGATGTTCTGGGCGTTGCCCCGGCCCTTCAGCATCTGGGCCTGGCGGTGCCGGCATACGTTGGACAGCAGCTCCACCCCGTTGGGGTTGTTGACCAGCATGCGGCCGCCGTCATGGAGCCAGTCCAGCACGTGATAGTCCCCCAGTTCCGGGGTCATGAGCCGATGGCCCACGTAATTGGCCCCGCGCTTGAACAGGAGTTCCATCTCCAGTTCGTAGATCTTGGGGTCGAAATACCAGTGCACTGGCAAGGCGGGGGAAACCTTGTTGAGCAGCGCCGCGGAAAAGAGTTCGGACATGATCCCCGTATCCTCCAAAAAATCCTGACAAAACAAGGGTTAACAAAATGGTCGTGGGAGGGGGCATTATGCCCCGCCCCCACCCCCCGGGCAAGGCGACGAGACGATCAACTTGTCGATTTCACGGGGCCTGACGCGGGATGTTGGGAGGGTCGAAGAGGGAGGCGAGCATGTCCTGGGCCGCTTCGGTGACCGCCAGCACGGCCGGGTGGGAAATGCGCCGCTCCCCGGTCAGGGCATGGAACACGTCGCGGATGTCCTCGCAGCGCCCCAGTTCCCGGGCGCCGAACTGGGCCTGGATGGCGGTTGACAGCACGGCGGGGGCGGGGAAGATGCCCCGGCCCGCCTGGCCGAAGGCCATCATCAGGGCCCCGTCGTCGAATTCACCCACCACCCGGGGGGCCAGGCGGCGTTTCTCCAGCCAGGCCTCGATGCGCGGGCGCACGCTGGCATCGTCACCCGGCAGCAGGAGGGGGGCGCCGTCCAGGCAGGCGGGAAAGGGCGCCGCCAGGGCCACCAGTTCCGGGGCGGCAAAGAAGCCCAGGGCGCTCTCTCCCAGTTTGTGGCTGTAGCCACGTACGTTGAGGTGGGGGGGGATGGGGCGGTCGGCCAACACCAGATCCAGCCGGTTCAGGGCCAGTTCCGCCAGCAGGCGATCCAGTTTTCCTTCCCGGCAGACCAGACGAACGGGTTCCGCCAGGTCGGCGGTGGGGGCCAGCAGGCGATAGGCCAGGGACTTGGGCATGACGTCGGTGATGCCCACCCGGAAGGGCAGGGCAGGGGCCCCTTCCCGGCGGGCCAGGGCCGCTTCCAGTTCGCCCCCCAGGGCAAAGATTTCGTCGGCGTAGCCCAGGGCCAGACGGCCTGCTTCGGTGAGTTCCAGGTTGCGACCCGCCGGGCGGAACAGGGGCGTGCCCAACTGGTCCTCCAGGAGCTTGATCTGGGCGCTCACCGTCTGGGGGGTCAGGTGCAGGCGCTCACCGGCCCGGGCGATGCCGCCGCTGCGGGCCACGGTCCAGAAGTAGTGCAGGTGCTTGTAGTTCACGGTGGGCTCGAATGATCGAAATAATCGAAGTGTAGATTAGAAATATTCGACTTTATTTGATGTTTGGGCGGCGCTACCCTGGCGGCCGTTTACTTTCCTCGACGTGAGGTGCCCACCATGAAACGCGTCTTCCTGTTCCTGGCCACCAACCTGGCCATCGTCTTTGTCCTGTCCATCACCATGAAGTTGCTGGGGGTGGAGCCGTACCTGAACGAGTCCGGCCTCAATCTGGGAGCCCTGCTGATCTTCGCCGCGGTCATGGGCTTCGGTGGTTCCCTGATTTCCCTGGCCCTGTCCAAGTGGATGGCCAAGCGCTCGGTGGGTGCGGAGGTCATCACCGACCCGCGCACCCCGGAGGAGCTCTGGCTGGTGCAGACCGTGGCCCGCCAGGCCCAGGCCGCCGGCATCAAGATGCCGGAAGTGGCCATCTACGATTCCCCGGACGTGAACGCCTTCGCCACCGGCATGAGCAAGAACAGTTCCCTGGTGGCCGTGTCCACCGGCCTGTTGCGCAACATGACCCGGGACGAGGCGGAAGCCGTGCTGGGCCACGAGGTGAGCCATGCCGCCAACGGCGACATGGTGACCCTGGCCCTGATCCAGGGGGTGGTGAACACCTTCGTCATGTTCTTCTCCCGGGTCATCGGCCACCTGGTGGACCGGGTGGTGTTCAAGACCGAACGGGGCCAGGGCCCGGCCTTCTATGTGACCATGATCATCGCCGAGGTGATCCTGGGCATCCTGGCCTCCATGATCGTCATGTGGTTCTCCCGCCAGCGGGAGTTCCGCGCCGACGCCGGCGGCGCCAGCCTGGCCGGTCGGCAGAAGATGATCGCCGCCCTGCGCCGGCTCCAGGCCATGCACGAACCCGCCGCCCTGCCCGACAAGATGGCCGCTTTCGGCATCAATGGCGGCAAGGGTGGTGGCCTGAAGGCCCTGTTCACCACCCATCCGCCCCTGGAAACCCGGATCGCGGCCCTGGAAGCCATGAACGGCGGCGTGCGGTAACGGCCCATGGAACTCACGGGACTGGTCACCCCCGCCTTCTGGGCGGGCTTCATCGCCTTCGTGCTGGCCATGCTGGCCCTGGACCTGTTCGTCCTGGGGGGCGGCAAGTCCCACAAGGTCTCGGCCCGGGAGGCCCTGGGCTGGACCGGGGTCTGGGTGAGCCTGTCCCTGAGCTTCTGCGCTCTGCTCTGGTGGTGGCTGGACGGGGTGGCCGGCCGTGAGGTGGCCGACACCAAGGCCCTGGAGTTCCTCACCGGCTACCTCATCGAGCTGTCCCTGTCGGTGGACAACATCTTCGTCTTCATCATGATCTTCACGTTCTTCGCCGTGCCGGCGGAGTACCAGCGCCGGGTGCTGATCTACGGCGTGCTGGGCGCCATCGTGCTGCGGGCGGTGATGATCCTGGGCGGCGCCCTGCTGGTGGCCAAGTTCCACTGGATCCTCTACGTCTTCGGCCTGTTCCTGGTGATCACCGGCTTCAAGATGCTGATCTTCGCCGACAAGGAAGCGGACCTGGCCGCCAACCCGGTGCTGAAATGGATGCGCGGCCACCTGCGCATCACCCACGAGTATCACCAGGAGCGGTTCACCGTCATGAAGGATGGAGTGCGCTGGTTCACGCCCCTGTTCCTGGTGCTGATGCTCATCGAGACCTCCGACGTGATCTTCGCCGTGGACAGCATCCCGGCCATCTTTTCGGTGACCACGGACCCCTTCATCGTCTTCACCTCCAACATCTTCGCCATCATGGGCCTGCGTTCCCTGTACTTCCTGATGGCGGACCTGAACGGCCGCTTCCACCTGCTGAAATACGGTCTGGCCCTGGTACTGGTGTTCGTGGGCACCAAGATGCTCATCGCCGATTTCTACAAGGTGCCAATCGGCCTGGCCCTGGGGCTGGTGGCCCTGATCATCACCACTTCCGTCGTGGCCAGCCTGTGGGCCACCCGTAAACGTATCGCTGAACCTGAGTCGAACCTATGAAACACCTTGAATCCGGGCTGGAAAAGCTCATCTTCAACAGCCGCTGGCTGCTTGCTCCCTTCTATCTGGGTCTGGTCCTGGCCCTGGCCTTGCTGTTGGTGAAGTTCTTCAAGGAGTTCGTGCATTTCGCGCCCCTGGTCTTCAACGCCGAAGGGGGCGAGGTGATCATCGGCCTGCTGTCCCTCATCGACGTGGTGATGGTGGCCAATCTGCTCATCATCATCGTCTTCGCCGGCTACGAGAACTTCGTCTCCCAGATCAACACCGGCGACCATGAGGACCGGCCTTCCTGGATGGGCCATGTGGGCTTCGCCGAACTGAAGATGAAGCTCATCGGCTCCATCGTCGCCATCTCGGGTATCGAGCTGCTCAAGGCTTTCATGCACGTGGAGACCATGACCAACGAGCAACTGGCCTGGAAGGTGGGCATCCACATGACCTTCGTCGTTTCCGGTGTGTTGTTCGCCTTGATGGACCGCATCGCGGACGGCAAGAAGGGCCACGCCCAGGAGTGACAGTGTCGCCCGGAGAAGGCAAACTTGAGTCCATGCCGGGACGCTTCAGGAATGCCTTCCATGAGCCACAAGCACGAGCAGTTCATCCGCACCATCTTCCAGGATCCGATCAGCGGCAACATCCACTGGCGGGAAGTGGAAGCCCTGTTGCATCACCTGGGGGCTGAAGTGGAGTCCCTGTCCGGGGCCCGTATCCGGGTCGTGCTGAACGGCGCGGAAGGTATCCTGCACCGGCCCCACCACAGCAATGTGCTGGACCGGTCCGCCGTGAAGCATCTGCGCGAATATCTGGCCCATGCCCGGGTCACCCCGTCCCTCTACGAAGCCGGCCAGCACTGACCCCGTCTGGTGGGTGTATCTGCTGCGTTGCGCCGACGGCACCCTCTACTGCGGCAGCACCTGCGGTCTGGAACGCCGTCTGGCGGCCCACAATGGCGTATTGCCGGGGGGCGCACGCTATACCCGGGGCCGGCGTCCGGTGGTCCTGGTATATCGCGAGGCCCAGCCCGATCGGGCGGCTGCCGCCCGGCGCGAGGCGGAACTGAAACGCCTGGACCGGGCGGCCAAGCTGCGGCTGGTGGCCCAGTTTCCCGGAGCCCCGCCGTGACGGGGTTCGGGTCTTGCCGCTAAACTTCCCCCGTCGCAACCTTCTTCGCCACGCTTGGACAACATTCCATTAGGCGCCCTGCTGGGGTCCCTGGCTTTTCTGCTGGTCTGCTCGGCCTTCTTCTCCTCCTCGGAAACCAGCATGATGGCGGTGAACCGCTACCGGCTGAAGAATCTCGCCAAGGCGGGCCACCGGGGGGCGCGCCTCGCTGAACGTCTGCTGGCTCAGACCGACAAACTGCTGGGAGTGGTGCTGCTGGGCAACAACCTGGTGAATTCCGCCGCCGCCGCCCTGGTCACCCTCATCAGTTTCCGGCTGTTCGGCGAAAACGAACTGGCGCTGACCCTGGGCACCGTGGCGGTAACCTTCCTCATCCTGGTTTTTTCGGAAGTGACCCCCAAGGTCCTGGGGGCGGCCTATCCGGAACGCATCGCTCCCGCCGCCAGTTACATCCTGGTGCCGATGCTCAAGGTGTTCCACCCGGCGGTCTGGTTCGTCAACCTGTTCGTCCAGGGCCTGCTGCGCCTGCTCCGGCTGCGGCCGGCCGACACGGCGGCCAACAGCATGGGGGTCGAGGAACTGCGCACCCTCCTGTCCGAATCCGGAACCTTCCTACCCGCCCAGCATCGGGGCATCCTGATGAATCTCTTCGATCTGGAACAGGTGACCGTGGATGACGCCATGCGCCCCCGGGGCCAGATCGAAGCCATCGATCTGTCCGCCGAAGGGGAGGAGATCGTCCGCCAACTGGCCACCAGTCACCACGCCCGGCTGCCGGTGTACGAGGGTGAATTGAACAACGTACTGGGCGTGCTCCACGTGCGCCGGGCCCTGGCCCACCTGCGGGAGGACGGCTTTGACGCAGAGGTGTTCCGTGGTTGGTTGCGGGAGGCCTATTTCATCCCCTCCGGTACTTCCCTGTACACCCAGTTGGCCGAGTTCCAGGCCAACCGCCAGTCCCTGGGCCTGGTGGTGGACGAGTATGGCGAATTGCTGGGCTTGGTGAGCGTGGAAGACATCCTGGAAGAGATCGTCGGCGAGTTCACCGCCGAGCTGCCCGGGGGGCTGGAAACCAATGTGCGCCAGGCCGACGGTAGCTTCCTGGTGGAGGGTTCAGCTTCATTGCGCTGGTTGAACCGCAAGCTGGGCCTGGACTTTCCCCTGGATGGTCCGCGTACCTTGAACGGACTGCTGCTGGAGAAGCTGGAGGCCATGCCGGAGCCCGGCGTCAGCGTCCTGTTAGCCGGCTATCCGGTGGAGATCGTCCAGGTTCAGGAACGGGTGGTGAAGACTGCCCGCATAGGCCAGCGGCGCGGCCGGTAAGGGAACCGGGTTCCTTTACTTTTGCCGGGTCGGGGGGCAATATCCGGCGAAATCGGATGTGATGAAGGACTTGAGGAGGCAATGGTCGCAGTCACAGTAGGCGCCAATCTCACCGGACTCTGTCGGGCCATGGTGGTCCAGGGGCTGCTGACGCCCGAGGAAGGCGAGAACATCCAGAATCAGTCCAAGGGTTCCGGGGAAAACTTCATCGCCCATCTGTTGCGCACACGGCGATTCCGCGCCGACCAGATCGCCGCCTTTGCTTCCATCAATTTCGGCATCCCCCTGTTCAATCTGGATGCCATCGACCCTTCCCTGATACCCAAGGGAGTGGTGGATCCCAAGCTGCTGGCCAAGCATCGGGTGTTGCCCATCGCCCAGCGGGGCAACAGGCTGTTCATCGCCATTTCCGATCCCAGCAACGTGAAGGCCCTGGACGACATCAAGTTCCAGACCAGCCTGGCCACCGACCCCATCGTGGTGGAGGACGACAAGCTCGGACGGCTGCTGGAGGGATTCGGCGAGGCCACCGAGGAGAACATCCTCAAGACCATCGAGACCGAGGACCTGAACCTCGAGTTCTCCGACGATGAGACCCAGAATGCGGCTGATACCGCCGCCGCGGCGGACATCGACGACGCCCCGGTGGTCCGCTACCTGCAGAAGATTCTGCTGGATGCCATCAACAGCGGGGCTTCCGACATCCACTTCGAGCCCTATGAAAAGAGCTACCGCATCCGTTACCGGATGGACGGCATGCTCTACGAGGTCGCCCAGCCTCCCCTGGCCATCAAGGAAAAGATCGCCTCCCGCATCAAGGTGATCTCCAAGCTGGACATCTCCGAGAAACGGGTGCCCCAGGACGGTCGCATGAAACTCGTCCTGTCCCGCAACAAGGCCATCGACTTCCGGGTTTCCACCCTGCCCACCCTGTATGGCGAGAAGATCGTCATGCGTATCCTGGATTCCAATGCCGCCACCATGGGCATCGAGAAACTGGGCTACGAGCCGGACCAGCTCAAGCTGCTCGTCGAGGCCGTCGAGCGTCCCTACGGCATGGTGCTGGTGACGGGGCCCACCGGCTCCGGCAAGACGGTGTCCCTCTATTCCTGCCTGAACATCCTGAACAAGCCCGGAGTCAACATCTCCACCGTGGAGGACCCGGTGGAAATCCAGTTGGCGGGCATCAACCAGGTCAACGTGAACGAGAAGGCGGGCCTGGACTTCGCCTCGGCCATGAAAGCCTTCCTCCGCCAGGATCCGGACATCATCATGGTGGGCGAGATCCGCGACCACGAGACCGGCGACATCGCCATCAAGGCCGCCCAGACCGGCCACATGGTCCTGTCCACCCTGCACACCAACGACGCGCCGGCCACCCTGACCCGCCTGATCAACATGGGCATCCCCTCCTACAACGTGGCGGCCTCCGTAAACCTCATCACCGCCCAACGTCTGGGCCGGCGCCTGTGTTCCCAATGCAGGAAGCCGGTGGACATTCCCCCGGAGGCCCTCCTCAACGCCGGCTTCAGCGAGGCGGACCTGGACGGCTCCTGGCAGGCCTATACCGCTGGCGGCTGCCCGACCTGCAAGGACACCGGTTACAAGGGCCGGGTGGGCATCTATCAGGTCATGCCCGTGTCTGAAGAGATCAACCGCATCATCCTGAAAAACGGCAATGCCATCGAGATCGCCGAGCAGGCCCAGCGGGAGGGCGTGTTGAATCTGCGCCAGGCCGGCTTGCTGAAGGTCAAACAAGGCCTGACTTCCCTGGAGGAAGTCCTGGCCGTCACCAACGAGTGAGAGGGTAAATAAAGATGGCGCAAGCACGTGCCGCCACGGTCACCAAGCAGGAACCCTATCTCTGGGAAGGCACAGACAAGACGGGGAAGAAGGTCAAGGGAGAAATGTTGGCACCGGGCGAGGCCTTCGTCCGGCAATCCCTCCGGCGCCAGGGCATCAACGTGGTCAAGGTGGGCAAGCAAGGCATGTTCGCCCGGGGCCACAAGATCACCGGCAAGGACATCGCCCTGTTCACCCGCCAGTTGGCCACCATGCTGAAGGCCGGCGTGCCCCTGCTGCAATCCTTCGACATTTCCTCCCGCAGCCACTCCAATCCATCCCTGCAGCGGCTTCTGGGGGAGGTGAAGGCGGACATCGAAACGGGCTCCAGCATGAGCACCGCCTTCCGCAAGCATCCCAAGTATTTCGACGGCCTCTACTGCAACCTGGTGAATGCCGGGGAACAGGCGGGCATCCTGGATACGGTGTTGGACCGCATCGCCACCTACCAGGAAAAGATGCTGGCCATCAAAGGCAAGATCAAGTCGGCCCTGTTCTATCCGGCCATCGTCATGGTGGTGGCATTCATCATCACCGCCGGCATCATGTTGTTCGTCATCCCGGCCTTCAAGGAAATGTACGGCAAGTCCGGCCAGGAACTGCCTGCCCTGACGGCCTTCGTCATGGCGGTTTCCGATGCCTTCGTGGACTATTGGCACATCATTTTCGGGGCCATCGGCCTGACCGTGTACGCCGTGCTCAAAGCCTGGCAAAGATCGCCAGCCCTGCGGGCCAAGATGGATGCCCTGATCCTCAAGGCCCCCGTATTCGGGCCCCTCATCGAGAAGGCCACGGTGGCACGCTGGGCGCGCACCTTCTCGGCCATGTTCTCGGCGGGCGTGCCCATGGTGGAGTCTCTGGATTCTGTGGCCGGCGCCGCCGGCAACCACGTCTTCATGGAAGCCACCATGAAAATCAAGTCCCAGGTGTCCACCGGTTCGGGTCTGGCGGTGAGCCTGCAAAACGCGGGCATCTTCCCCAACATGCTCATCCAGATGGTGGCCATCGGCGAGGAATCCGGCTCTCTGGACGCCATGCTGACCAAGGTGGCGGACTACTATGAGCGGGAGGTGGATGATGCGGTTGCGGGCATATCCAGCCTGATGGAACCCATCATCATGGTGGTTCTCGGGGTGATCATCGGCGGCATCGTGATTGCCATGTACCTGCCGATCTTCAAGATGGGCTCCACGGTTTGACGGGTCGCCGGAACAGCCATGCTTGAAGTGTTTGCCGCGCAGCCGGAGGTGTTCGTCATGGCTGCCGGTATCCTGGGCGTGGCCCTGGGCAGTTTCCTCAATGTGGTCATCCACCGGTTGCCCGGCATGCTGGACCGGGAGTGGCGCAGCCAGTGCGCCTCGTTTGAGGGGCGGGAGCTTGAAGCGGGCGAACCCTACAACCTAGTCCAGCCCGGGTCCGCCTGCCCCCATTGCGGCCATGCCATCGCCTGGCACGAGAACGTGCCCATCGCCAGTTGGCTTTGGCTCAGGGGACGTTGCGCTGCATGCCAGGCCCCTATTTCCCCCAGGTATCCGATCGTAGAAGCGCTGACCGGCGTGCTGTTCGGTTACGCCGCCTGGAAGTGGGGGTACGGTTTCCAGGCCGTGGCCGTCATGGGTTTGCTGGCCGTTCTGGTGGCCCTGGCTTTCATCGATCTGGACACTCAACTACTGCCCGACAACCTGACCATGCCCCTGGTCTGGGCAGGCTTGCTGGTCAATTTCCAGGGGGCCTTCATTCCTCTGGAAGAAGCGGTGCTGGGGGCGGTGGCCGGCTACCTCTCCCTCTGGACGGTCTACCATCTTTTCCGGTTGCTGACCGGCAAGGAGGGAATGGGCTTCGGCGACTTCAAGCTGCTGGCCGCCCTGGGTGCCTGGCTCGGCTGGAAGCTGCTGCTGCCCATCGTTCTGGTTGCCAGCATGGCCGGTGCACTGGTTGGGTTGGCCCTGATCGGCCTGGGGGGACACGACCGGGCCAAGCCCATTCCCTTCGGCCCCTGGCTGGTGCTGGGTGGTCTGGTGGCCCTATTCTGGGGTGATGGCCTGATCCGGATCTGGCTGGGTTGATGGGCAGATCGTTCAGGATCGGCCTGGGAGGCGGCATCGGATCAGGCAAATCCGCCGCCGCCGCCCTGTTCGCGGAACTTGGGGCCACCATCGTGGATACGGATGCCATCGCCCACGAATTGACCGGACCCGGAGGGCGGGCCATCCCCCCCATCGTGGAAGCCTTCGGCGCATCCATACTGCACGGAGACGGCAGCCTGGACCGGGCCGCCCTGCGGGCCAGGGTGTTTTCCGATGGTCAGGCAAAAAGGGTGCTGGAGGCCATCCTCCATCCCCGCATCCGCGAAGAAGCGCGGCTCCGCTGCGACGGAGCCCGGGGGGCCTACGTGGTGCTGGTCATACCCCTACTGGTGGAGCATCTGGCCGAATACCGCCCCCTGCTGGACCGGATCGCCGTGGTGGATTGTCCCGAATCCCTGCAACTGGCACGGGCCGCAGCCCGCTCCGGCATGGATGTGGAGCAAGTGCGGGCCATCATGGCCACCCAGTCCAGTCGGCAGGAGCGCCTGGCCATTGCCGATGACGTCATCACCAACCAGGACGACATGCCTGCCCTGGCCCGGCGGGTAGCCGAACTCCATGGACGCTACGCAACGCTGGCCAAGCAGAATTCCGCGGAATAAATGAACAATGGATTGCGCTAAGCTGGTGCAATCCTGCAAAATCGTCGTCCATTCAAGCCTTTGCGCTGAATTCCTCACGCGACCTGTCGGACTAGCCCGGTGACTGTCTACGAATTCCCCCTCAATGAGCGTATCCGCACCTGGCTGCGCCTGGAGGATCTGTTCGACAAAGCCCGCTTCTTCTGCCAGGAATCGGATTCCCGTTGCCATCACGCCGCCCTGCTGGGCATCTTCGAGATCGTGGACGTTACGGCCCGCTCGGAACTGAAAAGTGAACTCATCCAGGAACTGGATCGGCAAAAGGCCAGCCTGGAGGCCCTGCGCAGCAACCCGGCGGTGGATGCCAAGCGTCTGGGAGAGGTGTTGGAGCGTATTTCGGCCGCCTTGGCCGAACTTCACGCCATGACCGGCAAGATCGGCCAGCACGTGCGGGACAACGAGTGGCTCCTGGGCATCAAGGGCCGGGCGGGCATTCCCGGCGGCACATGCAGCTTCGATCTGCCCGTCTACCATTTCTGGCTGAGCCAGGATCCCGACAAGCGTGCATCTGACCTGATGGAATGGCTCACCCCCATGCTGCCCTTGAAGGGGGCGGTGGACATCGTCCTGCGCATTCTGCGGGACAGCGGCCATGTCAGCCAGCATACCGCCGTGCAGGGTTTGTTCCAGTTGATGCTGGGCGGACGCACCGCCCACCTGCTGCGGGTCGCCATGGACGCACCCTGCGCCCCGGAGGTCAGCGCCAACAAATACGCGCTGAACATCCGCTTCCTCATGCCCGACACGGTGCAAAAGCCCCGGCTATGCGACCGTGACGTGGACTTCGACCTGACCTTCTGCAACCTCTGATCGCTCTTCCCGCCGTTTCGTTGCGAGGAGGAGACGGGTTCCTGGGTCTCAGTTGAGGCTGGCCAGATTGGTGGAGCGCAGCATGTCCAGCCGGTTACCCAACCCCTGGGATTGGCTGAGGAACTGGGAGCGGGAGCGGGGATCCAGGGGATAGGAAGTAGGCAGCTTCAAGCCGAGGGGATTCTTCTGCACGCCCGCCACGCGGAACTCATAGTGCAGGTGGGGCCCCGTAGCCAGACCGGTGGCCCCCACGTAGCCGATGACCTGTCCCTGCTTGACCCGGGTACCCCGTTTGACGCCTTTGGCGAAGCGGGACAGGTGGCCATAGGCGGAACTGTAGTTGCCGTGGTGGTTGAGCACCACCAGATTGCCATAGCCCCCCTGACGGCCGGCAACGTTCACGACGGCATCGGCGATGGCACGTACCGGCGTACCGGTCGGGGCTGCGTAATCGATGCCCTTGTGGGCCCGCCACTCCTTCAGGACCGGATGGTAGCGGGCGTTGGAAAAGCCCGAGGATATCCGGGAGAAGGGCAGGGGGGACTTGAGGAAGGCCCGCTTCAGGCTTTGCCCATCCGGGGTGTAGTAGCCTTCCCGCCCCTGGGCGTCCTTGAAGTGCAGGGCCCGGCTCACCTTGCCCTGGTTGATGAATTCGGCGGCCAGCAACCGGCCGCTTTTGATCAACTGGCCATCCAGGTAGTAGGCCTCGTAGACCAGGGAGAAATGGTCGCCCCGGCGCAGGTCCCGGTGGAAATCGATGTCGCCGGAGAACACTTCCGCCATTTCGGAGGCGATCCGGTCCGGCACGTCGGCGGCGTCCGTGGCCCCGAAGAGGGAGCCCTGGATGTCGCCGGAACGCATGATCAACCGGGTTTCCAGGACGGCCTGCTTTTCCTGGGCCGTGAAGATGCCATTGGCGCGGGAGACCGTCACCAACATCTCATCGCTGGCCAGATAGCGGAACAGCATCAACTGGCCGCCGGAGGTCACCCGGGCCAGGACTGAGCGTCCGGGGGCCAGGCGGGCCAGGGATTTGGCTTCCCCGGCGGCTGACAGAAATGCCCGGGTGTCTGCATCGTTGACTCCCAGTCTGGCCAGCAGTTCGGGCAGGGTATCGCCCCGGCCGATGCGTTCCTCTCGCCAGTAGTCGAAATTGCCGGTGTCGGTGGGGGTGACCTGGGGCAGGTCCAGGTTTTCCACCACGGTTTCCTGGGTGATGTCCCGGGTGGCGGTGTCCGGGGCGATGCCGAAGGCGGCCACCACGCCCAGGAAGGGCAGGGTGGCCAGGGCCAGAAACAGGCGTTTGCGGATGGCGCGCGGGATGTCGAACATGGTTTATGGCTCCCTGGCAGGCGGACCCGAAAAAAATTCCGCGAAGAGTAGCAGGAATGCTTATCGGAAAAAATAGCGGATACTTTAGTCTTGATTTCCCGACGGACCTGCCGATATAGCCCGGAAAGCGAAAACCACCCCACCCCATGGCAGACAATACACTGAACGAACGCGAAGTCCTGGAACGCATCCGCCTGGAAATGGACAAGCATCTGCGGGAAACCCGTGCCCCAGAGGACATCCACGGCTTCCTGACGCAACACTGGGCGCGCCTCATGTCGGGCATCTTCCTGACCCGGGGCAACCAGGACCCGGACTGGGATGCGGGCTGGGAGACGGTCAACGCCCTGTTGTGGAGCCTGACCCCCAAGCAGGGGCGGGTGGAAACGGAAAAGATGCTGCGCATGCTCCCCACCATTCTGGGTCGCCTGCAGGAAGGCTGTTCGGCCCTGGGGGTGCCGGCCCGGGAGCGGGACACCTTCTTCGAGCGTCTGGCCATGATGCACGCAGCGGTGGCCCGGGCCGGATTGAAATTCCAGGCCGATCAGCCCACGGTGACCAGAATGGCCGGCAAGGCCGATCCGGAGAAACCGGCCAACCTGGCCAAGCTCGTCCCCGATACCTCTGCAGACGACGAGGGCGTGCCCACGGTGGGTAACAGCGGCCATTTCCTCGATACCCTGAAGGTGGGCGACCGGGTGCGGTTCCGCCTGCCCCGGGAGGAAAAGGAGCTGATCCTCAACTGGGTGAGCCCGGTGGGCGGCATGTTCATGTTTGCCAACGAGCATGGCCTGGAAGCCCTGACCCTGACCCGGGCCCGCCTGCTCGAAAAATTCCGTGCCGGCACCGTCAGCCCGGCATGCAGCGCCTGATCCCCCGTCAGGGGCTGACCCCCACGGTGAATCCCAGGCAACGGATCCGCTGCGCCAGATTCTCCAGCCAGGCCAGGGGCAGGGCGGACAGCCGCTCCGCGCCGGGTTGCAGGGATGGCCGCGCCAGGCCGTAGAGCAGCACCCCGGCCAAATCCGGGATTTCCGCCCGGGCCCGGGCCAGCAGGGCCAGGTAGGCCTGGATTTCCTCGTCGTCCGGCGCCTGCCCGTCCACCGCGAACAGGCAGGTCTGAAGCCAGGTGGGGCACAGGGTGGCCACCGTCTTCAGGCGGCGGAAGTGGGCTTGCGGATCGCAGCGGGTGCCGTTGACCCGGCCCATCCCACTGGCCGTGGCCCGGTCGAACTTGAACCACACTTCGCCGTTCAGGGCCGCCATCTGGCGGATGCCGGCCTGGACCCCCGACTTGTGGGCCAGGCTGCCGTTGCTGATGAGCACCAGCTTGATCCGCCCCAGAAGTCCCGTGTCGGCCAGCACCCGCCCCAGCAGGGCCACCACCTGGGGGAATTCCGCGGCGCTGGTGGGTTCACCGTTGCCCGACAGGGCCAGGTCGTTGAGGCGGCGGGCGCCCTCGGGAACCTGGGTGGCCATGAAATCCCCGTGCAGGATGTGATCCAGCAGGCCCCGCAGTTCCGCTTCCAGCCGTCCCAGATCGATGGGCGGCGGCCCGCCCCGGCGCAAGTCCGGCACCTGGCAGTAGACGCAGGCCCAGTTGCAGGCGTTGTTGGGATTCAGGTTGATGCCCACCGACACGCCGCCCGCCCGGCGGGAAACCACCGGATACACGTAGGTCAGGCCGGCCGAATCCCGGTCATGGTTGCGGACGCTCAGGGTCATGGCCGGATTCTTGCACAGTCTGGCACACTGGCCGGGTGATCCCCGATTTCGCCCCCCGCCTCATCGCCTGGCAGCAACGCCACGGCCGCCACGACCTGCCCTGGCAGGCCAGCCGGGAGCCCTACGCCGTCTGGCTCTCGGAAATCATGCTGCAACAGACCCAGGTGGACACGGTCATCCCCTATTACCGCCGCTTCCTGGCCCGCTTCCCCGACCTGGCTGCCCTGGCCCAGGGAACGGAGGAGGAGGTCCTGGCCCTCTGGTCCGGCCTGGGCTACTACAGCCGGGCCCGCAACCTGCACGCCGCCGCCCGGCGCATCCGGGACCAGCACGGCGGGCGCTTTCCTCAGGACATGGCCGCCATCCAGGCCCTGCCCGGCATCGGCCGGTCCACGGCGGCGGCCGTGGCCGCCTTCGCCTTCGGCCAGCGCCAGGCCATCCTGGACGGCAACGTGAAACGGGTGCTGGCCCGGGTCTTCGCCGTGGAGGGCTGGCCCGGGGACAAGGCCGTGGAGAACCGCCTCTGGTCCCTGGCCGAATCCCTGGTGCCCGAAGCCGGCATCCAGGCCTACACCCAGGGGCTCATGGACCTGGGGGCCACCCTCTGCACCCGGGGCCGGCCCCGTTGCGAGGCCTGTCCCTTTCAGGACGATTGCCTTGCCAACCGCCAGGGCCGGCAGAAGGAACTGCCCGGGGCCCGGCCGCGCAAGGCGGTGCCGGAGCGGGCCGTGGCCATGCTGGTGTTGCGCCGGGCCGGCGAGGTGTTGCTGGAAAAGCGCCCCGGCAGCGGCATCTGGGGCGGCCTGTGGAGCCTGCCGGAATGCCCGGAAGGGGCCGATCCGGTGCAGGCGGCCCGGGCCCTGGGCTATCAGATCCAGGGCGAGGCGGGGGAACTGCCCGGCTTCACCCACACCTTTACCCATTTCCGCCTGTTCATCCGGCCCTGGAGCCTGCCGGTGCTGGCCCCGCCCGTCCTGGAACAGCCGGGCCGGGTCTGGCTGGCCCTGGAC
Source organism: Thiobacillus denitrificans (assembly GCA_020723405.1). Classification (GTDB taxonomy): domain Bacteria; phylum Pseudomonadota; class Gammaproteobacteria; order Burkholderiales; family Thiobacillaceae; genus PFJX01. The sequence continues at coordinate 166,281 of DYIY01000006.1, forward strand.
GATCTGGAGGGCGCGGCCCTGCCCACCCCGGTGCGGCGCATCCTGGAAGGCCTGTCAGGCTGAGGAGCCGGGCCGGTCCCACCGGGGTTCCCCGGCCAGCCGGGCGGCCAGGAAATCCACGAAGGCCCGCACCCGGCGGGAGAGATGCCGGGTGGGGGGATAGACCGCATAGGCGTCCACCACCGGCCAGCCATGGTCGGCCAGCAGGGTCACCAGATCACCCCGGTCCAGGGCGTCGCGCAGGAAGAAGGTGGGGTGGAGCAGGACGCCCAATCCGGCGATGGCGGCCTGGCAGAGATATTCCCCGTTGTTGGCCCGCAGGCGCACCGGCACCTGGACGCTGCCCGGCTGGCCGTCGGGTCCGGTGTAGGGCCAGAGGGCCGGGTTGGCCAGGTTGCTGTAGACCAGCCCGGGGTGTCGGGCCAGATCGGCGGCCCGGGTGGGGGTGCCGTGGCGGGCCAGGTAGGCGGGACTGGCGCAGACCGCGTGGCGGACCGGTGCCAGGCGGCGGGCGATGAGGCTGGAATCGGCCAAGCGGGCGATGCGGATGGCCAGATCGAAGCCCTCCTGCATCAGGTCGATCTGCCGGTCGTTGAAATCCAGGTCGAATTCGATGGCCGGGTGCAGGGCCTGGAACTCGGCGATGAGGGGGGCCAGGTGCAGCATGCCGAAGCCCAGGGGCAGGGCTACCTTGAGCTTGCCGCCGATGGCGCCGTGGGCCTGGGAGACTTCCTGTTCCGCTTCTTCAAGGTCGGCCAGGATGCGCTGGGAACGTTCCCAGAAGGCCCGGCCGCTGTCGGTGAGGGCCAGACGGCGGGTGGTCCGGTGCAGGAGTTCCACCCCCAGGCGGGTTTCCAGGTCCGCCAGTCGCCGGCTCACCGCAGACTTGGCCACCCCCAGGCGGTCGGCGGCAGCGCTGATGCTGCCCGCTTCGGCCACGGTCACGAACATGCGCATGTCGGCAAAGCGGTCCATGGGTTCTCCATTTGTGAACAATGAGTTCAATGGGTGAGACTTTATTCCTGATCAAATAACTCCAACAATGGTTTCAACCCATCGTTTTCAGGAGACCACCATGACCCCCCGCACCCTCCGCCAACTGGTCCAGACCCACGCCGTCAGCGAAGGCGCCGGCGTCACCGTCCACCGCAGCATCGGCACCCCGGCCCTGAAGAACCTGGACCCCTTCCTCATGCTGGACCACTTCGGCAGCGATGATCCGGAGGAGTACATCGCCGGCTTCCCGGACCATCCCCACCGGGGCTTCGTCACCTTCACCTACATGCTGGAAGGCCACATGGAACACCGGGACAGCATGGGCAACCGGGGCGACCTGCTGCCCGGCGGCGCCCAGTGGATGAAGGCCGCCAGCGGCGTCATCCACTCCGAGATGCCCCGCCAGACCCAGGGCCGCATGGCCGGCTTCCAGTTGTGGATCAACCTGCCCGCCGCCGAGAAGATGTCCGATCCGGCTTACCAGGAGTTCAGCCCGGCGGCCGTCCCCGAGGTGGAAGAGCCGGGCCGCAAGGTGCGGGTGCTGGCGGGGGAATACGCCGGCCGACGGGGCGTCATCCAGGATCCCCACACCGGGGCCCTCTATCTGGACGTGACCCTGGGCCCGGAGCAGGGATTCAGCCAGGCCCTGCCGGCGAGCCACAACGCCTTCGTCTACGTCTTCGAGGGCAGCGCCGCCACCGGTGGCAGGGACCTGCCCCGCCACAGCCTGGCCGTGCTGGGCCCGGGGGACGGGGTGGAAGTGATCGCCGGGCCGGCCGGCGCCCGTTTCATCCTGGTGGCCGGCCAGCCCCTGGGGGAACCGGTGGTGCAATACGGCCCCTTCGTCATGAACACCCGCCAGGAGATCGAACAGGCCTTCGCCGACTATCAGGCCGGACGCCTGGTACGTGCCCGGGCGGCCATGACGGGTAGCTGAGAAGAGGGCGGGCATGGCTTGCGCGGGTCGCCTCGGGTGACAATGGCGGCCCTGGCAGGCGTAGCGGGGCATCCGCTCCACGCCGCTGCCGGCAACAACCAGAACAGGATGCAGCATGAGCGGTTTGCCCCCCTGCCCGAAATGCGGGTCGGAATACACCTATGAAGACGGTGGGCAGTACGTCTGTCCCGAATGTGCCCATGAATGGGGCAAGGACGCGGCTCCAGAAGCCGTTGAGGAAAGCCGTGTGGTGAAGGACGCCAATGGTGCGGTACTGAACGACGGCGACACGGTGACGGTCATCAAGGACCTGAAGGTCAAGGGCTCCTCCCTGGTGGTCAAGGTGGGGACCAAGGTGAAGAACATCCGTCTGGTGGACGGGGACCACGACATCGACTGCAAGATCGACGGCATCGGCGCCATGCAGTTGAAATCCGAGTTCGTCAAGAAGGCCTGACCTCTGCCATGAGCCCCTGGAACGAACGCTACAACACCGCGGACTACGTCTTCGGCACCGACCCCAACGACTTCCTGGCGGACCAGGTACGGGGCCTGGACCCCGGGCGGGTCCTCTGCGTGGGCGAGGGGGAGGGCCGCAACGCCGTCTTCCTGGCCGAGCAGGGCCACGAGGTGGTCGCCGTGGACGTGGCCATGACCGGCCTGGCCAAGGCGGGCAAGCTGGCCAAAGCCCGGGGCGTGACGGTGAAGACCCGCATTGCCGACCTGCGCAACTACAGGATCGAACCGGAAAGCTGGGACCTTGTCGTGTCCATCTTCTGCCACATGGCCCCGGACGCCCGGGTGGACCTGCACCGGCGCATCGTCGCCGGCCTCAAGCCCGGCGGCCGGCTGATCCTGGAAGCCTACACCCCGGCCCAACTGGCCTTCGGCACTGGGGGGCCGCCGGTGGCGGAACTGATGATGACCCTGGAAGGCCTGCGCCAGGAACTGGCCGGCCTGGTGTTCCACCACGGCGAGGAACTGGAACGGGAGGTGGTGGAAGGCCACCTGCACACCGGCCGGGGCGCGGTGGTCCAGGTGGTGGCGGTGAAGCCGGCCATGAAACCGACACCATGAAACCGGAAAAACCCGCCCCGGACCGGGTGCGCATCGACAAGTGGCTGTGGGCCGCCCGCTTTTTCAAGACCCGCACCCTGGCCAAGGAAGCCGTGGAAGGGGGCAAGGTGAAGGTGGGGGGCGAGCGGGTGAAGCCGGCCCGGGACCTGAAGCCCGGCGACGTGCTGGACATCCGCATCGGCGACGTGGACTGGACGGTGACCGTGGCCGCCCTGTCCGAGCAGCGGGGCCCGGCGCCCCAGGCCCGGCTGCTCTACCAGGAAGATCCGGACAGCCAGGCCCGCCGTCAGCAGCAGATGGAGACGAAGACCTGGGTGGCGGACCCGGGTAGCGCCATCAAGGGCCGGCCCACCAAGCGGGACCGGCGCATGATCCACCGCTTCAGCGGCGGCTGAATCACAGTTTGCGGGCCGAGAAGGTGTCGCAGCCCGCCGGATCGCCGCTTTCCATGCCCTGGCGGAACCAGCGCACCCGTTGTGCCGAACTGCCGTGGGTGAAGCTGTCGGGCACCGCATAGCCCCGGCCCTGCTCCTGCAAACGGTCGTCGCCGATGGCGGTGGCGGCGTTGAGTGCCTCTTCCAGGTCGCCGGATTCCAGCAACTGGCGGCTGGCCTGGGCGTGGTGGGCCCACACCCCGGCGAAACAGTCGGCTTGCAGTTCCAGGCGCACCGAGAGGGCGTTGGCCTCCTTCTCGCCGGCCCGCTGGCGCAGGCCCTGGACCTTGCCGGAGATGCCCAGCAGGTTCTGCACGTGGTGGCCCACCTCGTGGGCGATCACGTAGGCCTGGGCGAAATCCCCGGGGGCGTGGAAGCGTTGCTTCAAGTCCTCGTAGAAGGCCAGGTCGATGTACACCTGCCGGTCACCGGGACAGTAGAACGGTCCCATGGCCGCCTGGCCCAGGCCGCAGGCCGTCTCGGTGCGGCCGCTGAACAGCACCAGGCGGGGATCCTCGTATTGCTTGCCGGAGCGGGCGAAGAGGTCCCGCCAGGTGTCCTCCGTATCCCCCAGCACGTGGGCCACGAAACGCCCGGCTTCGTCCTGGACCGGCCCGCCGGCCGCCGGCCGGGTCTCCTGGGGCGCCATGTTGCCGGCCAGGTTCAGCACGGTGGAGGGGTCCACCCCCAGCAACATGGCCACCACCACGATGGCCACGGTGCCCAGGCCGATGGACTTGCCCCCCAGGCCACCGCCGCCGCCCCGGCGGTCTTCCACGTTGTCGCTGGCGCGACTGCGTTCCCATCGCATGGCCACTCTCCGTTTTTGCTGCAAGACGGGGGCATCTTACCGCCTCGGGGGAAGGCCGGCCCGTGATGCCGGTCACCGGCCCTCACCTGACCTTCACTCGGCCAGCAGGGCCACGATCCTGGCCTCGATCTCCCGGGCCCGGGCATCCCCGCGATGGGTCTCGCCGACGAAATGGGCGCGGATGCGGCCCTGCTTGTCGATGAGGTAATAGGCGGGCCAGTAACGGTTGCCCAGGGCCTTCCAGTAACGGAAATCGTTGTCCAGCATGACCGGGTGGTCCAGGCCGAACTCCCGCACCTTGGCCCGGACCGCGGCCGGGTCCCGTTCATGGTCGAATTCCGGGCTGTGGATGCCCACCACCTGCAGGCCCCGGTCCCGGAGCCGGGCTTCCAGATCGTTGAGCCAGGGGAAAGAGCGGTAGCAGTTCCAGCAGGCGAAGGTCCACACGTCCAACAGCACCACCCGGCCCCGGAGGCTGGCCAGGGTGAGGGGGGCCGAGTTGATCCATCCGGCGGGGGCGGTCTGGGTGAATTCCGGTGCGGGTCTGTCGATCATGGCCGTGGCGCCCGGCTGGCTCAGGGTGACCAGGGGAAAAGCCAGGGGCAGGGCAAGCAGCAGGCTGAACAGGATGCCGCGCCGGATGGTTTGCATGATGGTCTCCGTGCCGGTGATGATCTCAGCATGGCGCAAAGTCCCCTGGGCAGGGTTCAACTTTTTGTGACCCGTTCCCTGGCCCTTGTTCCTCTTCTTGTGCTGCAATGGCTTCGAGATTCACTGCGCCCAGCCCACCATGATCCGTTTACCGAAATCCCTGGCCGTCTGGCCGGGCCCGGAATTCCGGGCCGTGCTGAAGGCCGAGATCGAAGCCCTGGACCCGGACCTGCTGCCCCTCCAGGCGGCCCTGACCCGGACCAGCCACGTCAGCGAGCGACCCCATGGCGCCGTCATCCTGGCGAGCAGCGAGGACGGGACGCATCTGCTGGCCCGGGTGGGCCTCTTCTATGCCGGCATCATCGCCGGGTGCAGTTGTGCCGACGACCCCACCCCCGTGGACGAGATCAGCGAGTATTGCGAGGTGGAATTGCGGATCGACCGGCGCACCGGCCAGGCCTCGGTCCGCCTGCTGGAGGACTGACGCCGCGAGGTTTCAGGGCAGCGGGATCACGTGCTTGAGCAGTTGGCCGCTGCTCTTGTCGAACGTGAGGCCGGGGCTGGTCGCGTCGTCCACCAGGAAGGCGACGGCGCCCACGCAGGCCGGGCCGGTGTAGGAGAACTTGGCCACGCCGCTGCTGCTGGTCCGGGCCGTGACCCGCTTGTCCGTCCAGTAGTCGTCCAGGAACCGGCCGCTCACGGTCACGCCGCGCAGGGGCGCGCCCAGTTCGTTCTTCACGGTCACGGTGGCCTGGACCCGGTTGGAGGCGGCCTGGGTGCAACTGCCCGGGAAGGCGGGATCGCTGATGAACTTGCCCTTCAGCTGCAAGGTGCTCACCCGGACGCAGTTGGCGGTGCACGGGGTGATGGGGGTCAGCCTGACCAGGCGGCTGCTCTGGCCCATGGTGACGTCCGCCAGGATCTGGCCCGAGGCGTTGAGGGTTCCCGCGGCGGTGACGCCGGCACCCAGGTAAGCCGGGGAGAGCATGCCGCTGAGGCCCTGGCCCATGCCGTCCGGACCGAAGCCGACGATGCCGGCACCGCCCACCGTGGCGGTGAAGTCTCCCTCCCCGTTGATGCTGCCCGCGCCGAAGGACGTCAGGAAGCCCGAGCCGGCGGGCCACACCTGTTGCCATTGACCTTCCTTGCGATAGCGGTACAGGTAGAACAGGGAATCCGAGGTGGCGGTCTGCAGGAAGCGCAACTGGTCCCCCTGGTCGTTGACGGCCGCCGGGAAGTTGCCCGGAGCCAGGTAGCCGGCCGGGGAGGGGGCGATGGACTGCCAGGCCTGGGGCGCGTCCAGGCTGTACCAGGTGGAGGCGGTGACCACGGTGCCGTTGCGGCTCATGGCCAGGGGTTCCTCGGCGGAGGCACCCAGGTCCGTCAGGCCCACCAGGCCGTTGCCCGGGGTCCACAGGATGGGCTCGCTGGTGGGAGGGAAGAACACCGTGGTGGCGAAGCCTACCGCGCGATTGGCATCGTCGATGTCGTAGGCGAAGGACATCGTGGTCCCCGGCGCCACGCCCAGGTCGTGGATCTGGTAGCCGTCGCCCACGGGTTCCCAGGCCACGGCCCGGGCGTTGGAATAGTCGTAGCCCACGAAGCCGGAGATCCAGCCGTTGTTGTTGATCCCGGTGACGCTGATGGGCGTGTAGCCGGGCAGGCCCGGCAGGACCGTGCGCACGCCGTTGCGCCAGACCACGGTCTCCAGGGGCGGCAGGCAGGTGGATCCACAGCCCGTGTCCTGGTAGGCGCTGCCCACCGCGTCGCCGGCGTCGTTCATGGCCACGCCGCCCGCCGCCGTGGCCACGAAGTCCACACCGTAGTAGGCCGGTGGTTGGAGGGCCAGGGCAGGGCCGGACCCGATGCAGGCCCCGAGGGCCAGGAAAAGGCTGCGATAGCGTGCGGACATGGCCGGTCTCCTGAGCAAATTCAGGCCTGCGTGATGTGGACCTGAACCGGGTGGATAAAAAACGTGTGCTCAGTTTACACAATCACAAATGAGAATGGATGCTTTTAAAATTGGAGATTCGTATCCCTTGGTCAGGCAACAGCCGGCTTGTGGCCCCGCACGGCCGTCGGCTCGTCGAGCATCCGCACGTCCTCCAGCCCCCATTGCCGGAACCAGCCCGCCACTTCCTCGTTGCCGTGGGTCCAGTGGTAGGTGGGGGTGTAGCCGTCGAACAGGGCCAGTACGCTGCGCTGGGCGGTGGGGTGGTGGGTGGCGAAGGGAAACTGGCGGATGAAGGCTTCCATCCAGGGGGTGTCCCGGCGGGGCCGGGCCAGGTCGATGATCCACTCGCACCAGGCCTGGAAGGCGGTGGGCGGCAGGCGGGAGACCAGGGGTGTCCATTCGCCCCGGCGCTGGAACTTGGGCGGGTAGACCCAGAGGGCCAGGGTTCCGCCTGGCTTGAGCAGGGGCAGCAGCCGTTCCGCGTGGGCCCGGGTGTCGGGGGTGTGGTGCAGCACGCCGATGGAGTAGATGAGGTCGAAGCTCTCCGGGGCGAAGGGCAGGGCGCCGATGTCGGCCTGCATGACCAGGGCGTTGGGGAAGGAGGCCAGGTTGTCCCGGGCGGTTTCCACGGCTTCCGACAGGTCCACCCCCACCACCCGGGCGCCCCAGCGGGCCAGCACTTCCGCGTGGCGGCCGGTGCCCACGCCGGCATCCAGCACCAGTTTGCCGGCCACTTCCCCGGGGCTGAGGCCGGTCTTCAGCACCAGGTCCTGTTCCGTCAGGTCCACGCCCTGCTGGCTGTCCAGCTGGGTGTCGGTATAGGTGGTCCACTGGAAGGAGAAGGAGGCCGCGTAGTGGTCCGAGGCCACGAAGCGGGCGATGCCGCGTACCACCGGGGCCTGGCTGTCCTGGACGATGGGGAGAAGTTCATTCACCCGGTCGATGAAGGCCGGGTCCAGGGGTTTGCCGATGAGCGCGGGCCAATCCGGGGCCAGTCCGGTGGGGGTACCGGCCGGCACGGTTGCCTGGGGCGGGGGGAGGGCGGGGTCCGGCAGGTCCGGACAGGGGCTGACCCGGGCGCGGATCTGATCGCCTTCGGGGGCGAAGTTCATGGTCAGGGTCGGCGGCGCCGCAGGGCCTGCCAGGGCGTCCAGGAGGCCCTGCCGGTCCGCCGGGTCCAGGGACACGGCCAGGCCCAGGGTGTCCAGGTCCGCCAGCAAGCCGCCCAGCCAGGTCCGGGCTGCGTCGCCACCGCCGCAACAGGCGGCCAGTTCCCGGACCAGGGCGTCCAGGCAGGCCAGTTCCAGGCGGGCGCCGGTCCAGCATCCGTCCCGGGATTCGCTGCGCCAGGACAGCAGCCGCCGGCCGCCAGCGAAGGCTTCCAGGCCGGTGAGGCGGGGCTGGAAGGGCTGGGCCAGGGTCAGCGCCAGGCCCAGTTGGTCCAGGGCCAGGGGGCCCCAGGTGGCGTCGGCCAGGTCGGCCCGGACCCGCCAGGTTCCGCCGGCCTGCTCCAGGGTCACGGCGACCCGGGCGGCGGTCAGCTCCGGCAGTCCGGCGGCGGCGAGGCCCAGCCTTACCTCCGTCAGTTCCAGTCGGCGGGAATCCGGGATTTTCTGGCTGCCCAGGGCCAGGGCCTTGCCCAGCATCAGTTGCAGCTTGGCCAGGGCGTAGGCCGCCGGGTTGGGGAAGGTGGCCTTCAACTGGGCCAGCTTGGACAGGGCGCCGAACAGTTCCGGATTGCCGCCCAGACCGTCGATCAGGTGGTACTGGTGGGGCTTCTGGGCCAGGTCGGCGTTGTCGCTGGGGGCGAAGAAGAGCTTGCGCCCCACGTGGACCCAGCGGCCCTGGCCCTGGCTGGCAATCTTCTTCACCGAGGTGCAATGGGGCAGGGGCAGGGGGCGTCCGTCTTCCAGCAGCAGCAGGGTGGTGCGCCCCATCTCGTCGCTGCAGAAGTCCTCCTCCAGGGTCAGGCTGTAGGACAGGGGGCTGGCCCGTTGCAGCCCGCTCAGGGGCAGGGCCCGGGGCCCGGTCCACCAGGACTTGAGCAGCAGGGCCAGGGCGCCCCGGTCGTTGCGCCGGGGCTTCAGCACCCGGTCATAGAAGCCCAGCAGGGCGCCGGAGACGAGGAACAGGGGAAAGAGTGGTCGGGATTCGGACATGGTGGATAGCCGGTTCCCCCCTTTGAAAAAGGGGGGCTAGGGGGGATTTGCAGGGGGTGGGACGGTGAACCGGGCTGAATCCCCCTTTTGCAAAGGGGGAAGTGCTGATTTTCGGGGTTACAGGTAGGGAACGGGTGCATCCCCCGCCTCAATCCACCAGGAACAGGTTGTACAGCAGCAGATCCCGGGGCCGCTCCGGCGCTTCCACCGGCTCCACCCCGTGGAAGGCGTTGTCGGTGCGGATGAAGCCGAACAGGGAATTGGGCAGGAAGGGGGTGGTGGCCAGGGCGGTGAAATCCTCCCGGGGATGATGGGGGCCGCCCGGGCAACGGAAGGCCGGGTCATTGGGTACGTAGGCGGTGGTGCCCAGGTGGCGCTGGCTGTCGTCCCGGGGCAGGTAGAAGAGCAGGGCCAGGACCTTCTCGGCCATGTCCGTGTGGGGGGGCAGGGCATAGCGGGTGAAGTCCCGCAGCAGGCGGGCGTCCTTGAGCAGCCGCTTGCGGCCCAGGGCCTCCCCCCACTGGCGGGTGATGAAGGGGCGGAACTTGCTCAGCATGGCGTTGGCGAAGCGGCTGCCCAGCAGCCAGTCGGCGGTGGTCCGCCAGACTTCCGGCACCTGGGCCTGGCCTTCCCCCAGGGAAAGGATCAGCCGGTCGTTGCTGTTGTCCTGGCCTACTGTGCCGTATTCCTGGATGGGGGTGTAGGCGGCATCCGCCGGCAGGGCGTCGATGAGGGCCTGATAGACGTCCGGAGGAAAAATGTCGGTGACGTGGAAATGGGGAAAGGGCCAGGTCTGCACCTCGGCGTTCATGAGCCGGTAGAGGACCGCCATTTCCGTGGCATAGGCGTCGTTCATGTCTTGATTTCCCGGCTGAACAGCCATTCCCCCACCCCGGCGAAGGGGCCGTCCGGGCGGCTGGCGGCCCGGGCCTGGTCCGGGTCGTGGCGGTAGCCCAGGGTCGCCAGTTCCTCCACCATGGCCCGGTGCTCGGCCAGGTGGGGGTTCACCTCGATGAGCAGTTCCGCCACGCCGCCTGTAGCCAGGGTGGCCCGGGCGCCGGCGATGACCTTGTGCTCGAAGCCGTCCACGTCGATCTTGACGTAGCGGGGCACCGGCAGGGCGCCGTCGGCCACGGCGGCATCCAGGGTCCAGCTCACCGAGCCCTGGGCGAAGGCGGCGGGGCGGGGGCGCAGGTTGAAGTCCACTTCTTCCCCCTGGCTGTGGCAGGAGGCGCCGGTGGCGAATTCGGAGAGGAAGAGCCGGTCCAGGCCCACCCGGTCCACCAGGGCGCAGGGGTAGGCGGTGATCCGCTCCCCCAGGCCGTTAGCCTGGATGTTGCGATTGAGCAGGGCCCAGTTCTGGGATTCCGGTTCGAAGGCGTACACCCGGCAGCGCCGGGCCGTGGCCGCGTAGAGGCTGTAGAGGCCGATATTGGCGCCCACATCCAGCAGCACCGAACCTTCCTCCAGGCCGTTGAGCCAGCGGATGGTGTGGGGTTCCTTGCTGTAGAGGGTCTGCACCCGGGCCAGGCAAAGGCGGTTGGGGGTCTTGAACACCACCCGGCCGCCCTCGGCGGTCTTCAGGGCCACCAGGGGGTCCAGCTTTTCGTATTGGCCCAGGTCCATGGTTCAGCGCTTGATGTACAGCCCCTGGCCGGTGGGGCTTTCCCAGACCAGTTCCCCCCGGGCCCGGAAGAATTCCCGTTCGCCCACGTGGGACAGGCGGTAGCGCTTGAAGCCGAAATCGTCGAACACGATCATGCCCCCGGGGGTGAGGCGCTCCACCACGGCGGGCAGCACGGCCAGTTCCGGTTCGGCGGCGTTGAGATCGATCTGGGCGAAGGCGATCTTCTCCGGCAGGCCCTGTTCGAAGCTGCCGGGCACGGCGCCCTTGATGACCCGGAAGTTGCCCAGGGGCTCGAAATAACTGCGCACCTGATCGTAGAGCTGGGGCCCGTGGCCGGACTTCTTCGCTTCCTGGGGCGGATTGTCGAAGATGTCGTAGAGCCACCAGGTCTTGCCGGCCATCTGGCGGAAATCGCAGAAGCGTTCCATGACCTCCACGGTCTTGCCGTCGTAGCAGCCCAGGTCCACGAAGTCCCCGTCCACCGCCAGGCAGCTGCGGGCGCTCCAGCATAGGGTGTAGATGCGCCAGATCCGGGCCAGCAGGATGGGGTCCTTGGCGTGGGGCCCCATGGCGCGGATGAAGTCGATGTCCTCCAGGAAACCCAGGTTGCGGTACCAGACCATCATGTCGTCGTGGGCCGCCGCGCCGCTGCCCGGCTGGTTCAGGCCCAGCATCTGGGCCATGGCCTGGACGTGCATGATGAACAGGTTCTTCACCAGGGGGTTGTCGAAGGGGGGCTTGGTGAATTCCTTGTTGAACAGGGCGAAGTTGGGCGTGAGGCTCATGGGGCGTCAACCGTGGAGGGGTGGGGGGATTTGAAGGTGTGGTTTGGCAGAGGTTTTGAATCCCCCCCAGCCCCCCTTTTGCAAAGGGGGGAGGAGGGTGGAGGGGAGGCTCGGGGTCATGCCTCGGCATCCGTGGTTTTGAGGAGTTTCTGGAGTTCGCCCAGCACAGCCTCCGGTAGCGGTCCGGCGGCCAGGGCCTGGCGGGCCTGACTGCTGGCCTGCTGCCAGTCGCCTTCGATGCGGAAGGCCTGGAGGGCCAGCAGGGCCTGGGCCAGGGCATGGCGGGGGTTCGCCGCCAGCAGGGTCTGGCAGAGGTTCTTGCCGGCGGCGTAGTGGCGCTCGGCCAGGAGCCGGCTCCAGCCCTGGATCAGGGCTTCGGCGTCGGGTTCGCCATGGGCCTGGCCGGCGGCCAGGAGCAGGTCGGCCAGGGGCCAGCCGGGCAGGTTGCGCTCCAGGGTGTAGCGGCGCAGGAAGGCGAATTCCTTGGCGGTGCCCTTGAAGTGGACCACCTGCCTGGCCAGCAGGTCGCGCAGGCCGTCGGAGGGGCCGGGCTTGTGGTTGTAGTCGGCGCAGGGCAGGTAGAGCATCCGGGTGCCGTCCAGTTCGCGGACCTCCCCGGCCTCCGGATAGCTGCCGTCCCAGCCCACGCTGTTCAGGGAGAGCTGGCCGCCCCGCCATTTCTTGATGCCGTGGGGATAGCGGGCCTGGACGTCCGGGTCTTGCGCCAGTTGCTCGTAGGTGGCCAGGTAGCCGTTGTAGAAGGCCCGCACCCGCTCGGGCCGGCGCCGGGAGGCGGCCTGGACCCCTTCGTTGAGCACCATGGCCGGGTCGGGGCGGAAGGTGGCCAGCACGTCGAAATCCCCGTCCAGCACGGCGCGGAAATCGTTGCCCACGAAGGCGTCGGAATCCAGGAACAGGGTGGTGGCGGTGAAGGCCGGGGAGTTCACGTAGGCGGCCATGGCCCGCACCCGCTGGTACATGGGCTCGTCCTTGTCCACGTCCAGGCGCACCACGTGGCTGAAGCGGTGGCCCGGGGGTTCCGGGCTGTCCCGGTCGGTCACCAGGATCACGTTGGCGCCGGGGAAGAAGCCGGCGGCGGCGTGGGAGAAGTAGGCCAGGATGTAGTCGTAGTCGAACTTGCGGTGGTCCAGGCCCTTGATGTCGAAGGTCTCGATGGGCCGGTAATCGGCATCCACCCGGGTGTGGTAGGTGAACACGTTGACCGGGGCCGGCTCCACCCCGGCGGCGGCGAAGTCGGCGATGAGGCCCGCGATGCCCGGCGGCGGGGCGTCCAGGCGGCGGGGCAGAGGCTTGGCCAGGATGTCCAGGATGTCCCGGCCGTGGACCGGGGCGTTGTCTTCCCGGGCGAAGTTCACGCCGCGGACTTCCCGGGCGCCGGCGGATTCCCTGTCGGGCCGGGCGTAGACCTTCTCCAGCCACTGGTTGAGGACGATGACCGCCCAGACGATGTTGTTGTTGGCCTGGGGCAGCAGGGCCCGCAGCCGCCTTACGTCCAGCACCCGGGCCAGGGCCGAGCCGTCGTGGACCGCTTCGGCCAGTTGGCCGCCGAAGAAATCCGCGTGGGCCTTGAGGAAGGCGGGGGGCATGCCGAAGCCGGTCTTGCGCCGGTCCACCCATTCCGCCGGCAGGTATTTCTTGAGGATGTGGCGGAGCAGGAACTTGCCCTTGCCGTCGGCCAGGTGGCTGGCCAGGGGGATGCGCCCGGCCAGCCGGGCGATGGCCAGGGCCAGCAGGGGCGCGCGCACCTCCAGTCCGTGGGCCATGCTCATGCGGTCCACCTTGGCCAGCACGGCGCCGGGCAGGTAGCTGTTGGCGTCCAGCATGCGCAGGGTGTCGATGGTGCCCCGGGCCGGGGCCATGCTGCCCAGGATGGCGGCATAGATGTCCTGGAAGCGATCCGGCAGGCCACCGAACAGTTTCACCAGTTGTTCCAGGGGCATCACCGGCAGGAAGCGCTCGAAGTACTGGGGCGCCAGCTGGGCCGGGGTGAGGCCATCCCCCAGGGCCGCCTGGGCGCCGAAATAGCGGCCGTAGCCGGCGAACAGTTCGTCGCCCCCGTCCCCGGACAGGGCCACGGTGATGTCCTGGCGGGCGAAGCGGGACAGGAGCCAGGTGGGCACGCAGGAGCGGTCCCCGTTGGGCTCGTCCAGGATCTGCCCCATGCGTGCCGCCACGTCCAGCAGGTCGGCGTGGCTCACCTGGTGGCAATGGTGGGTGGTGCCCAGGACCTGGGCGATGCGCGCCGCGTCCTCGTGCTCCGACTCGCCGCCGTCGAAGGCGATGGTGTAGGTGTTGAGGGGGATGCCCAGCTTCTGCGTGGCCAGGGCGCAGACCAGGGAGGAATCCACGCCGCTGGACAGGAAGGCCCCCAGGGGCACGTCGCTCACCAGGCGGGACTTCACCGCCTGGACCAGTTCATTTTCCAGCACCTCGGCGATCTGCCGGGGGTCCGTGAGGGGCAGGTTCTGCGGAAGCTGGAAGGCGAAGTGGCGCTTCTTCTCCAGCCGGCCTTCCCCGTCCAGGGTGAGCAGGCAGCCCGGCTCCAGCTTGCGGATGTCGCGGAACAGGCTGAAGGGCTGGGGCACGTAGCGGAAATGCAGGTAGGCCGCCAGTTCCGCCCCTTCGATGGGGCCGTCGAACAGGCCCGAGGCCAGGATGGCGGACAGTTCCGAGGCGAACAGGAAGCAGTCGGGGCCGTCCCAGTAGTAGAGGGGCTTCTCGCCGAAGGCGTCCCGGGCCAGGAGCAGGGTGCGGCTGGCCGGGTCGTAGTGGCCGAAGGCGTACATGCCGTCCAGCAGGGGAATGGCCTGTAGGCCCTGGCGGCCCAGCAGGGTCAGCAGCACCTCCGTGTCGGTCTGGGTGCGGAAGGTTTCGCCGGACCGTTCCAGGCCCCGGCGCAGTTCCTGGTAGTTGTAGATCTCGCCGTTGAACACCAGGGCCCGGGTGTCGCTGGAATCGGCCATGGGCTGGTGGCCGGCGGCGCTGACGTCGATGACCGACAGGCGCCGGTGGCCCAGCACCGCCCGGCCGTCGGCGGAGGCCCACAGGCCCGCGTCATCCGGTCCCCGGTGGGCGATGGCATCGGTCATGCGGGCCACGGCGGCGCGCCGTTCCTCCGCCGCCAGCTTGCCGCGCTTGTCGATGAGACCCGCAATGCCGCACATGTGCGCCTGGTTTTCTCGTTCCGTCAGGGTGCGCCGGAGTGTACATTACGGCGTCCCGAATCAAGCTCCGCCATGACCGCAGCCCCCGGCAATCCGGATTTCTCCCAGGCATTGGACCAGGCCCGGAACTACCTTCAGGCCGGCCGGCCGGCCCTGGCCGAGATGGTGTGCCAGCAGGTGCTGGCCCGGGCGCCCGATCACGTAGGCGCCCTGCACCTGGGGGCCCTGGCCGCCTTTGCCCAGGGGCGCGGGGAGGCCGCCCTGGACCTGCTGGCCCGGGCCGTGGCCCTGGCTCCCGAATCCCCAGAACTGCGCAATGACCAGGGGGAACTGCTGCGCGCCGCCGGCCTGCTCGACCAGGCCCTGGCCGCCTTCCGCACGGCCCTGGTCCTACGCCCGGACTTCCCGGAAGCCCACAACAACCTGGGCGTGGCCCTGGGCCAGGCGGGACATGGCGAGGCGGCCCTGGCGAGCTTCCGCGCCGCCCTGGCCGCCCGGCCCGACTACCCGGAGGCCCGCTTCAACCTGGCGGTCAGCCTGGCGGACCTGGGCCGTCACGAGGAGGCCCTGCCCTGGCTGGAACAGGTGGTGGCCGCCAGCCCAGGCAACGCCGTGGCCCGGGAGCGCCTGGCCCATGCCTGCCTGGCCCTGGAACGCCAGGATGAAGCCGTGGACCATTTCCGCGAACTGACCCTTCTGCTCCCCGACAACTTTGATGCCTGGTACGCCCTGGGGGGCCTGGAGCAGCGGCGCAAACATCCGGAGGAGGCCCTGGCGGCCCTGGAGCGGGCGGTGGTCCTGAAGCCCGAACATCCCTGGGCCCGCTTCCATCTGGGCATGGTGCTGGACGACCTGGAACGCTGCGAGGACGCCCTGGCCCAGATGCGCGAGTCCGACCGCCTGGCCCCGGACAATCCGCCCACCCTGGTGCGCATGGCCGTGCTGCTGCGCAGCCTGCGCCGCCTGGACGAAGCCGAAACCCTGGCCCGCCGGGCCCTGGAGCTCAAGCCCGGGGACATGCACGCCCTCAACGCCCTGGGGCTGGTGCAACTGTCCCGCCAGGCCTGGGACCAGGCCTCGGCGGCCTTCATGGCGGCCGCCGACGCCCGCCCGGACCTGGCCCTGCCCTACGTGAACATGGCCAGCCTCTACGGCCTGAAGGGCGACTTCGGGATGCGCAAGCACTACTTCGGCCTGGCCCTGGAGCGGGCCCCCGGGGACGACCAGATCCGCTTCTCCTACGCCATCACCCAGTTGCTGCTCTCCGAGTGGCGGGAGGCCTGGCGCAACTACGCCCACCGGCCCAACATCACCCGCACCGCCGACTATGACCTGCTGGAGGCACCCCTGCCCATGGATCTTGCCGGCAGGCGCATCCTCATCCAGATGGACCAGGGCCTGGGTGACGAACTCCTGTTCCTGCGCTTCGCGCCGGTTCTCAAGGCCCGGGGGGCCTGGCTGGCCTACCGGCCCAACCCCAAGCTGGCCAGCTTCGTGGGCAAGCTGCCTTTCCTGGACATGGTGGTGAGCCACCGCATGGCGCCGGACAACCTGGACTACCGGGTGGCGGTGTGCGACCTGGCCCTGGCGGTGGACGTGGCCGATGCCGCCGATATACCGCCGCCGGTGGCCCTGGTGCCCTCGCCGGGGGCCCTGGGCCAGGCCCGCCGCTTGCTGGCGCCCCTGGGCGAGGGGCCCTTCCTGGGCGTCACCTGGCGGGGCGGCACCTCCCGGGAAGAGTTCTCCAAGTGGAACGTGCTCTACAAGGAGATCGACCTGGATCTGCTGGCCGGCACCCTGGCTGACGTGCCGGGCACGGTGCTGGTCCTGCAACGCAAGCCCCGGCCCGGCGAGATCGAGCGCTTTGCCGCCCGCCTGGACCGGCCGGTCCACGACCTGAGCGCCGTCAACGAACAACTGGAAGTGATGCTGGCGCTTCTGTCCCTGATCGACGAGTATGTGGCGGTCAGCAATACCAACGTCCACCTCAGGGCCGGGGCGGGGCGCATCAGCCGGGTACTGATCCCCCATCCCCCCGACTGGCGCTGGATGGCGGCCGGCCGCAGCCCCTGGTATCCCGACATTCCGACCTACCGGCAAGCTCCCGGCGGCGGCGGCTGGGGCGATGCCCTGGCCGCCCTGGGCCGGGACCTGTCGTCCCATAGTTAAAAAGGAGACACCCATGAGCACCCCCAAGGTCGTCAACGTCCAGGAAGCCCTGGAGATCGCCGGCAGGCTCCATGACGACGGCCGCCTGGATGAGGCGGAGGCGGTCTATCAGAAGGCCCTCATGGGCGAACCCAACAACCCCGAGGCCCTCCACGGCCTGGGGGTGCTCATGATCCAGTGGGGCCAGCCGGACCAGGCGGTGCCCCTGCTCAACAAGGCATTGGCCAGCCGGCCCGACTACCCCCTGGCCCTCAGCCACCTGGGCTGCGCCTATCAGGCCCTGGGCCAGAACGACCAGGCCCTGGCGGCCTACCAGCAGGCGGTGGTGGCCGACCCGGCCTTCGTGGAGGGTTGGAACAATCTGGCCATTGCCCTGGCCGGCAACGGCCGCCTGTCCGAGGCGGAAGAGAAGCTGCGCCACGCCATCCGCCTGTGGCCCGAATACGCCAAGGCCTGGGACAACCTGGGGGTGCTGTTGCAGCAGCAGGGGCGGCTGTCCGAGGCCCTCCAGGCCTATGAACACTCCATCAAGCTGGACGGCGGAAACCCGGAATCCGTGGAGAATTTCAGGAACGCCCTCATGCTGGCCGGCGATGCGGAGAACTTCGTGGCCCGCTTCGAGGGGGAGCTGAAGCAGGCGGTGGCCAGCTACGAAGAAACCCTGACCCAGCATCCCCAGGTGGCGGAGGCCCACAACAACCTGGGCAACGCCCTGAAGGAACAACACCGCTACGCCGAGGCCATCGCCCACTACAAGCTGGCCACGGCCCTGCGCCCGGACTATACCGCCCCCCTCAACAACTGGGGCGTGGCCCTCCAGGAGATGGAGCAGCCCGCCGAGGCCATCCCCTTTTACGAAGCGGCCCTGGCCACCAAACCCGACGACGCCCTGGTGCACAGCAACCTGGCGGCGGCCCTCATGGAACTGGGGCGCATCGAGGAAGCCCTGGACCATCTGGAGGCCTCGGTGTACCTCAACCCGGATTACCCGGAATCCCGCTACAACCTGTCCCTGGCCCTGCTCAATCTGGGACGCCTCCAGGAAGGTTGGCGGCATTACATCTACCGGGGTTCGGAAAAGCAGCGCAACAATGCGGCGCCATTCCTGGAACGCCCCCTGCCCGCCGACATGAGCGGCAAGCGGGTCCTGCTCACCCGCAACCAGGGTATCGGCGATGAACTGTTCTTTCTGCGCTTCGCTGCCATGCTCAAGAACCGGGGCGCCTGGGTGGCCTACCGGGCCGCCGACAAGATTGCCCCCATCGCCCGCCGGCTGCCCTTCCTGGATCAGGTGGTGGGACGCCACGAAACCCCACCGGATCTGGACCACCTGTTCTCCATCGGCGATCTGCCCCTGGCCCTGGGGGTCAACGACCTGTCCCAGGTGCCCCTCAGCGTGAGCCTTACCCCACCGGCCGAGGCGGCACAAAGGGTGGACGCCCGGCTGGCCTTGCTGCCTCCCGGGGACGAGCCCCTGATCGGCGTCACCTGGCGGGCCGGGGCCGACAAGAGCGATCCGGAAACCCGCAAGTCCCGGTTGCCATTCAAGGAAATTCCCCTGGAAACCCTGGCCGACATCCTCCGTGGCCTGCCCGGCAAGGTGTTGATCCTGCAACGCCATCCCAAGCCGGGGGAGGTGGAGGCCTTTGCCGCCGCCCTGGGCCGTCCGGTGCACGATTTCGCCGACCTGAACGAGGATCTGGACCAGATGCTGGCCCTGATGGCCCGCCTGGATGAATACGTGGGGGTGAGCAACACCAACACCCACCTGCGGGCCGCCGTGGGGCGGGCTTCCCGGGTGCTGGTGCCGGCCAACATCCTGGACTGGCGCTGGATGAGCGAGGGGGAGCGCTCCCCGTGGTTCCCCGAGTGCCGGGTTTACCGGCAGACGCCGGAGGGGAGCTGGCTGGGGGCCAGCCTGTTGCTGCGCGACGATCTCCAGGCTCGTCACCAGGGAGGGGGCGAGGCCCACAGCCGGCCAGCCTACAGTCGCGCCCATCCCAGCCCCCTGTACGGGGCCCTGCTGGCACTCTACGGCCGCATGCATGCCGCCGACCCGGAGGTTTTTGCCGGCAAGTCGGTATTTTTTGCCGCTTCCCCCATCCGGGACCTGGTGGAACGTCTGGGGGCCCGCACCCTGCTGGATTACGGCAGTGGCAAGGGGAGCCAATATGCCCCCGGCAACATTTCCCTGCCCGGCGTGCCGGGAGTCTGGCCCGGCCTGAAGGAATACTGGGGCGTGGAGTCGGTCACCTGCTTCGAGCCTGCTGCCGGACCTGGGGCGGTGCCGCCCGAGGGCCAGTGGGACGGGGTCATCTGCGTGGATGTGCTGGAGCATTGTGGGGCGGAGGACCTGCCCTGGATCGTGGATGAACTGTTCGCCCTGGCCCGCCGCTTCGTCTTTGCCAACGTGGCCAGCTATCCGGCCGCCAAGCTTTTGCCCAACGGCGACAATGCCCACGTCACCCAGCGCCGGGAGGGCTGGTGGCGGTCCCTGTTTGCGGCGGCGGCGGCCCGCCACCCTGGCATCCAGTGGACTCTGGGCGTGGATCGCATCGTCGTGGAAAAGGGTGAGAAGCAGGTTCGGGAGCATCGGGTCTCCGGCAGCTGACGGGCCTTTCAGGGCGATTCCAGGGCGCATCTGCGGATGCGCCCTTTTTATTTGTTCCGGAGTTGGCACGACCTTTGCTCTTGGTGGCTCAGCCGCGTTGCGGCGCGGATCGTGAAACAGAAATCTGGATCGTGTGAATTGAACTGAAACCGTTTTCAGGGTGATTCCCTAAACCCAAGGCAAGGAGCAAGCAATGAAGGAAATCGCACTGACCGCATCCATGCGGTCCAACGTGGTCAGCCTCCAGCTCACGGAGGCACTGATCAACCGGACCCAGGACCGTCTGGCTACCGGCAAGCGGGTCAACAGCGCCCTGGACAACCCCACCAACTTCTTCGTGGCTGCCCGCCACACCCAACGGGCCAACGACCTGGTGGGCCGCAAGGACTCCATGGGTGAGGCCATCCAGACCATCAAGGCCGCAGACGTGGGTATCTCCGGCATCAAGACCCTGCTGGAGTCCGCCAAGGGCCTGGTGGAATCCGCCCGTTCCGCCACCACTGCGGACCGTTCCGCCCTGGGCACCCAGTTCAGCCAGATCCTGCTGAAGATCAACGATCTGGTGGAAGACTCCGACTACAAGGGGGTCAACTATCTGGAGAACGGTTCTTTGACCGTGCTGTTCAACGAGGACGGTACCAATGCCCTGACCGTGACCGGCTTCACCGCCAACGTGGGGGTGTCCGGCCTGGGGGTGGTGGCTTCCGGTGCCGACATCTCCGGCGGTGGCTCTGCGCTGGATTCTGCTTCCTCCCAGATCACGGTGGCGCTGACCACCCTGACCACCCAGGCTTCCATCCTGGCCAGCAACCTGTCTGTGATCAGCGGCCGCCTGGATTTCACCACCGACCTGGTGAACGTGCTGAAGGAGGGCGCAGACAAGCTGACCCTGGCGGACATGAACGAGGAAAGCGCCAACATGCTGGCCTTGCAGACCCGCCAGAACCTGGGCGTGACCTCTCTGAGCCTGGCCTCCCAGGCCGCCCAGTCGGTACTGCGTCTGTTCGGCTAAGCGTCGTCGCCGGCTGGCGTGGCCAGAGCCGCGCCGGCCGGCCAAGGACACATCCCGCCGGGCGGGGCCCGGCCAGGATCAATCAATGCAGGATGAAAGGGGTACCAAATGGAGATGAACATGCAAGTGGCCATGGACGTGGAAAAGCTCGATGGCAGCGAGGAAGCCCGGGAACTGGAGGCCGCCTTGCTGGTGCGGGCCGCCCTCATGCTCAAGGAATGCCAGGACGAGTGGGGCCGGGACGGCCACGAGTCCCGCCTGGACGAGGCGCTGAAATTCAACCAGCGGTTGTGGACCGTGTTCCAGACCGAGTTGTCCAGCAACGACAACCCCCTGCCCGAGGAACTGCGCCGCAACCTCCTCAATCTGTCCTGGTTCGTGGACAAGCGCACTTTCGAAACCATGGCCAACCCGGTGGCCAGCAACCTCAAAGTCCTCATCGACATCAACCGTCACATCGCCGAGGGCCTGGCCGGCCAGGCCTGAGGCTCTCCCCGCCCGGGCCATCCCGGGCAAGCTCCCCGCCTTGGACACCCGCCCTGCGCGGGTGTTTTTTTACCCTAAAGTTTTTTTTTTCGCTGCCGATAACCAGCTCGCGTAGTCCATCAAGGGCTGGTCGCAACACCGGAGGGAGAACCCTCCTCCCACATTCCTTAGAAAAGGAGCTTCAAAATGGCAGCAACAGTCGCCCTGACCGCCTCCATGCGGTCCAACGTCGTCAGCCTGCAACTGACGGAAACCCTCATCAACCGTACTCAGGATCGCCTGTCCACCGGCAAGAAGGTGAACAGCGCCCTGGACAACCCCACCAACTTCTTCGTGGCCGCCCGCCACACCCAACGTGCCAACGACCTTCTGGGCCGCAAGGACACCATGGGTGAAGCGATCCAGACCATCAAGGCCGCCGACGCTGGCATCACCGGCATCAAGACCCTGCTGGAATCCGCGAAAGGTCTGGTCGAATCCGCCCGTTCCGCCACCACGGCAGACCGCTCGGCCCTGGGTACCCAGTTCAGCCAGATCCTGCTGAAGATCAACGACTTGATCGAAGATGCGGACTACAAGGGCACCAACTATCTGGAAAACGGTTCCCTCACCGTGCTGTTCAACGAGGATGGTTCCAACGCCCTGACCATCACCGGCTTCACTGCCAACGTGGGTGCTTCCGGCCTGGGTGTGGCCGCTTCCGGCGCCGATATCTCCGCCGGTGGCACCTCTCTGGACGCCGCCGCCTCCCAGATCACCGTGGCCCTGACCACCCTGACCACCCAGGCCTCCATCCTGGCCAGCAACCTGTCCATCGTTTCCGCCCGTCAGGACTTCACCACCGACCTGTCCAACGTGCTGAAGGAAGGCGCGGACAAGCTGACCCTGGCGGACATGAACGAGGAAAGCGCCAACATGCTGGCCTTGCAGACCCGGCAGAACCTGGGCGTCACCTCCTTGAGTCTGGCCTCCCAGGCCGCCCAGTCGGTCCTGCGGCTGTTCTAAGGAACGCTACAGGGGTAGGCATTGGCCGGGGTGGACTCCCCGGCCATTCCATCCGCGCCGCGGCGGCAACCCTGCCGTGACGCGGATTTTTGCCTTTGGAGGTGGCCATGAACCAATACAACGAATTGTCCGTGTCATCCGGCCCAGGCCGGGTGGGCGGCCAGGCAACCGAGCGAAGTTACCCGTCCACAACCCACGCCCCCCGGCGCCGCATCCCCGACGCCCAGCCTTCCGGCACGTTGCCGGAACAGGTGCAAACCCTGTTCAATCGCATCAAGGCCGACAAGGAGAACATCAATCAGGCCGCAGGTGAGATTCGCAGTCTGGGAGAAGCCCGGGAATTGGTCAGAAGGGCGGGCAATGCCTTGGACAACATCGTCAAGAGCTTTCCCCCGTATCCCCCGGGCAGCATGGAGCGTGAGGCCTTTCTCAACAGCGTGGCCGGCATCCGGGCCATGATCGAGCGCCTGACTTTCCCGCCCGGTGCCGATGGAGGGGGCGTGCGCGACGTGTTGTCGGGCAGGGCGTTCACCGACCCGGCCGCAAGCGATGAAGAACTGGCCCTGGGACTGCGCCGCATCAACGAGGAAGTCGAGCAACTCGCCCGGGACCAGGTCCACCTGGCCGCCCAGGTTCTGCCGTCCAAGCCGGAGGGCAGTGAAGAGTCCTTCCTGGCGGAGAGCCGAGGCGTGGGCCGCTCCCTGCTGGAGACCCGCCAGAGCATCGGCCGGGATACCCGAGGCCTGCTGGAAATGATCGCCTGACATGTTCCCATTCCCCATGCCCGTCGTTCCCGGCCCCGGCAGCCTGGAACGGTCAGGGCGATTTTTTCGGTAACCTACATGGCTCTGACCCTCTCCCTGAAACCTGGGGAAAAGATTTTCATCGGCGGCGCAGTGGTTCAGAATGGCCCCGGCAAGTCGGAACTGACCATCCTCAACGACGTGCCCATCCTGCGCCAGAAGGAGATACTGCACGAGGGTGAAGCCACGACGCCTTGCCGGCGCATCTATCTGGCCGTGCAACAGATGTACCTGGATGAAGGCAACCGGACCAATTACTACAAGATGCTCACGGAGTTGCTGCAGGACGTTCTCGGGGCGGCCCCCAGCACCGCGCCCCTGGTGAAGGAAATCGGCACCCACGTGGCGGAAGGCCGCTACTACAATGCGCTGAAGACCACGAAACAGCTCATCAACTACGAAGCGGAGCTCTTGAAAAATGCCAGGCAAAGCTATTGATGCTTACAAGTCGGTGCAGAACGAGACCCAGAACGGCCGTGAACTGGAGTCATCCCTGCTGAACAAGGCGGCTTTGCTGTTACAGATTTGTCGTGACCAATGGGATGCTGAGGGGCACGTGGAACGATTCGACGACGCCCTGCGCTACAACCAGCGACTGTGGACCTTCTTCCAGGCCGAATTGCTGGAGGAAAGCAATCCTCTGCCTGCTCCCCTGCGCCAGGATCTGCTCAACCTGTCCGCCTTCGTGGACAAGCGCACCTTTGAAGTGTTGGCCTATCCGGCGAAGGAAAAACTGGACGTGCTGATCAACATCAACCGACAGATCGCCGAGGGACTGGCGGCCACCCAGTCGGCACCGCCGCCGGAAGAACCGGCCTTACCCTGACACACCGGCCCGCACCACCTGTCCACCATGCTTGACGCACTGGCCTTCACCGGGCGGGATTTGCTGATCGCCGTGGTCCTGGGCACGGTGGTCTATCTGCTCGAAGTGGTGCTGTTTTCACGTAGAAGAGCGGCAGGCCGGAACCAGGGTACCCAGGCGGATCCCCGCATCGATGCGCTGGTTGCAGAGATCGAAAACCTGCGTGCGCGCCTGGAACAACTCGAAGCACGCCCCCCCGTGGACAGCCCTCTGGATCGCCAGGGTGCCACCTACGCCGAGGCCATGCGTCTGGCCCGGGACGGCCATCCGCCCCAGGACATGGCCGCCCGTCTGGGCATTTCCCGAGGCGAGGCGGAGCTCATCCTCGCCCTGGTCAGGTCCGAGCCGTGACCTTGGCCCTGCCCCTGCCCGGCTTCGGACCGCCCCACCGGCCATGAACCTGTCCGCCCTGCCCGAGCTGCTGCTGGCCTGGGTCAAGAACCAGGGCAACGCCATGTTCAAGGCCGATGGTCAGGAGCGGGGCAATCCTCTCTTCCGGACCGGTCAGGTGTATGAAGGCCGCATCCTGGACCAAATGGCCAACGGCCGTTTTCTCGTCCAGGTGGCCGGGCAGAAGCTGGACATGGCTCTGCCCCGGGGCAACCAGCCCGGGGAGGGGTTGCGCCTGACCTACCTGGGCGGTGGTCCCCGTCCCACCTTCCTTCTCAACCAGACTGCGCCGGTGCAGCAGCCCTCGGCCGCCCAACCCGTCAGCCTGTCCAGCACGGCCCAGCAGGCCCAGGCCCTGGCCCGTCTGGCGGGGCCGGCTCCTTCCTCCACGGCCGGCCTGACCGGCAGCCTTGCGCCAGCCGCCACGCCGACCGTTTCGCCGTCCGGTCAGGGGGCACTTTCCAGCGCCCCAGCCCTTGCCACTGGCAAGCCGGCCACGACGGCCATGGCGTTACAAACCCTGGCCACCGGCCCCTCTCCGGCGGAGCCGGCACCGGCTGCTTCGACCCGGGTCCCGGCCAGTCTGGCTGCCGGCCAGGCTCCTGCCCCCGGCGGGGCCGTGAACGCCGCTGCGTTGGGCAGGCCCATCGTGGCCAACGTCGTCATGCTTCAGGCCTATGGCTTGCCCCAGGCGGTTGTCCCGCCTGCTGGGGTAAGCCCCAACACGGCCTTGGTGGGGCAGATGGTGGAAGGCCTGCGGGCGGCGATTCCTTCCAGCACCACCCTGACCCCCAACGTGCTGGCGGAAATGCCTGAACCCTCCCCCGAGCAGTTGCCGGCCCGGCTGTCCCAGACCCTCAGCGAGAGCGGCCTGTTCTACGAGGCCCATTTGCGCCGCTGGGCCAGGGGGGAACTGTCCTTCGAGAACCTGTTGCGGGAGCCCCAGGCCCGGCTGGTCCGGGAACCCCAGGCGTCTGGCGGCTCCCTGGCGGAACTGGGGGGCATGCCCGACGAGGCGGCCCGCCTGGCCGGTCGCCAGGTCCAGTTGCTGGAAGGGGCCCCTTTTCTCTGGCAGGGCCTGGCCTGGCCCGGCCAATGGATGGAGTGGCTGGTGGAAGAACGTCCCGGGGGGGATGGCCAGGAAGGCGGGGAGGGGGAGGGCGAAGGCGGGCGCTGGCGTACGGAATTGCGTTTGACCTTGCCCCGGCTCGGCCCCATCCATGCCCGCATCGAACTGCACGGCAACACCCTGAAGCTGGATCTCAATACCCGCGACGAGGCCGTTCGCCAGGAGTTGCGTGCGGCCTTGCCCAGTCTGGTGGAGGGGCTGGTGGGGGCTGGCCTGCGTCTGTCCAGCCTGAACGTGGAGGCTGACCTTGCCGGCTGAACGGCGCAGTGAGGCGGTGGCCCTGGCCTACCAGGAGGGTGACGGTGCGCCCCGGGTGGTGGCCAAGGGCCGGGGGTTGCTGGCCGAGGAGATCATCGAACGGGCCCGGGCTGCTGGGGTGTTCGTCCATGAATCTCCGGATTTGGTGAACCTGCTCATGCAGGTTGACATGGATGAACGCATTCCCCCCAGCCTATACGTGGCGGTGGCGGAATTACTGGCCTGGCTCTACCGCCTGGAGCAGGGCGGAGCTCCACCCGCATCAAATCCTTAGGGATTCCAGCAGATCCTGTTCCAGGGCCAGGCGGGCGCCAGCCTTGTTCAGATCGTCTCCGGCCAGCACGAACACGTCCTCGGCCCGGTTGCCCAGGGTATTGATGCGGGCCGACAGCACGCTGGCACCGTGCTGGTGGATGTGCCGGGCCACGTTGGCCAGCAGTCCGGGGCGGTCCCCGGCGGTCAGGGTGAGTACGTAATCCCGGCCGTTGTCGCTGGGTGAGAGGCTGACCTGGGGCTCGATGGGGAAGGCCTTGAGCCGCCGGGCCACCCGGCCCGGGGGTACGGCCTCCGCTGGGCCGTGCCGACCCAGTTCGGCGGCCAGCTCGTGCTCGATGTAGTTGAGGAAATCCCGGTAGGCCACCTGACGCTGTTCCGGATCGAATGCGTAGAAGGTATCCAGGGCGGAACCGTCCCGGGTGGTGTGGATGCGGGCCGCCAGGATGCTGTAACCCAAGCGGGCGAAAAAGGCGCAGATGCGGGCAAACAAGGCCTCTTCGTCGGGGGCGAAGACCAGCACTTCCACCCCTTCCCCCACCGGCGCGAGACGGGCCCGGACGATGATCTGGGCCCGGTTCAGCACGGGCAACAGGCGGCGGGTCTGCCAGGCAATGTCCCGGGCGTCCTGGCGCAGGAAGAACACGTCGTCCAGACGTTCCCACAGGGCCGACTCGCTGCCCGGGGCGAATCCGTAGAGGCGCAGGTTGGCCCGGGCCTGTTCCTTCTTTTCCTCCACGCTGTCGCTTTCCGGGGCGCCGCCTTCCAGGACCCGGCGGGCGGCCAGATAGAGTTCCCGGGTGAGCTTGTCCTTCCAGGCGTTCCACACCTTGGGGCTGGTGCCCCGTATGTCGGCCACGGTGAGGAGGTACAGGGCGGTGAGCCGGCGCAGGTCGCCGCACTTGCCGGCGAAGGCGGCAATGACCTCCGGGTCGGACAAGTCCTGTTTCTGGGCCACCCGGGACAGGGTCAGGTGTTCGGCCACCAGCCAGGCCACGGCCTCGGCATCCTCGCCGGGCAGGCCATGGGCCTTGCAGAAACGGCGCGCTTCCATGGCCCCCAGGCTGGAGTGGTCGCCGCCCCGGCCCTTGGCGATGTCGTGGAACAGGGCCGCCAGCAGCAGGATGTCCTGGCGTTTGCAATCGCCCATGAGGCGGTGGGCCAGGGGAAACTCGTGGGCAAACTCCGGCACCGCCAGACGGCGCAGGTTGCGCAGCACCATGAGGGTGTGCTCATCCACCGGGTAGATATGGAATCCGTCGTGCTGCATCTGCCCGGTGATGCGTCCAAAGGCGGGGATGTAGCGGCCCAGGATGCCCAGGCGGTGCATGAGCCGCATGCACAGGGTCACTCCCCGGGGCTGGGCCAGCAGGTCCAGGAAGCGCCGGTGGTTGGCCGGATTCCCGCGGAAGGCGGCGTCGATGGTCCGGCCGGCCCGCCACAGGGCCCGCAGGAGGCGGGGGGTGCAGCCGTTGACCTCGGCTTCCCGGGCCAGGACCAGGAAGGTTTCCAGCAGCAGGTCGGGTTGCCGGACGAACAGGTCTTCCGGGGCATCCAGCAGATGTCCTGCCGCCTGGAACCCCGGGCTGCCGGACAGGGGGTGGGTCTTGGCCGGAGGCAGCAGACGGGTACGCAACTCGCCCACCACCAGTTCGTTCACCAGGCGCACGTGGCGGGCGGCCAGGAAATAGCGCTGCATGAGCCGTTCCGAAGCCCGTCGGGTGTGGCTGGCAGTCACCCCCATGGCCAGGGCGATGGGTTCCTGGAACTCGTAGAGCAATCGGTCTTCACGGCGCCGTGACTGCAAGTGCAGGCGGATGCGCAGGTGATTCAAGAGGCGCAGATCCGCCGCCGCCGCCCGGGCTTCTTCCCGGTTCAACAGCCCGGCCCTGGCCAAACCCCCCAGGTCCTTGGCCAGCCCGGCCGCCTGGGCGATCCACAACATGGTCTGTACGTCGCGCAGACCGCCGGGGCTTTCCTTCAGGTTGGGCTCCAGCAGCAGGGCCACGTCGGTGTGGCGGCCATGGCGGATCTTCTGTTCCAGGGTCTTGGCCTGGAAGAAGGCCGCTACGTCCATCTGACCGGCCAGGGCCTCGCGCAGACGGCGGAACAAGGGCCGGTGCCCGGCCAGCCAGCGGGATTCCAGCAGATTGGTCTGGATGGTGATGTCGCCCCGGGCTTCGCTCAGGCATTCGCTGTAATCGCGCACGCTGCTGCCGATGGGCAGGCCCACGTCCCACAACAGGGCAATGAGGGGTTCCAGGCGGGCCCTTTCCGCATCACCCAGGCCATCGTCCAGCAGGATGAGCACGTCCACGTCGGACTGGGGGAAGAGTTCGCCCCGCCCGTAGCCCCCCACGGCCACCAGGGCAGCGCGGGCAGGCAGATCGAGGGCATTCCATATCTCCATCAGCAGGCTGTCGGTGAGACGGGACAAACCGCTCAGCAGGGGCGCCACCCTGGGTTTTTCCAGGTAGGTCTGGCACAGGCTCGCCCGTTCCCGGGCCAGGCGATCCCGCCAGGCGGCAACCCGGACGAACTCGGGGTTCATGCGGCCCGGGCCGCCATTGCCTGGATGAAGGCGGGGACGGG
This sequence comes from Thiobacillus denitrificans, assembly GCA_020723405.1. Taxonomy (GTDB): domain Bacteria; phylum Pseudomonadota; class Gammaproteobacteria; order Burkholderiales; family Thiobacillaceae; genus PFJX01. The sequence goes on from DYIY01000006.1 coordinate 194,490, forward strand.
CGGGGAGCCTGAGGACAAGGTGAGTACCTCAAAGCCCTGCGGGGTGACCAGCACGGTGTGCTCCCATTGGGCGGACAGGGAATGGTCCTTGGTGACCACGGTCCAGCCATCCCCCAGCATGCGGATGTCCCGTCTGCCGGCATTGATCATGGGCTCGATGGTGAAGATCATCCCCGCCTCCAGGACCGGACCCGTGCCCGCCTTGCCGTAGTGAAGGACCTGGGGTTCCTCGTGGAATTTGCTGCCGATGCCGTGGCCGCAGAACTCCCGCACCACGGAATAACCGTTGCCCTCGGCATGTTTCTGGATGGCGGCGCCGATATCCCCCAGGCGGGCCCCGGGCCGCACCATGGCGATGCCCTTCCACATGCATTCATAGGTGATCTCGGTGAGACGGCGAGCCTGGATGGAGGGCTCCCCCACGTAGAACATGCGGGAGGTGTCGCCGTGCCAGCCGTCCTTGATGACGGTGATGTCCAGGTTCACCACGTCGCCGGTTTTCAGCTTTTTCTCGCCGGGCACCCCATGGCAGACCTGATGGTTCACCGAAGCGCAGATGGACTTGGGATAGGGGGCGTGGCCTGGAGGTGCGTAATTGAGAGGGGCGGGGACGCAGCCTTGCACGTCCACCTGGTAGTCGTGGCACAACTTGTCCAGTTCGCCGGTGGTCACCCCGGGTTTCACGAAGGGGGTGACGTAATCCAGCACCTCCGAGGCCAGGCGGCCGGCGATCCGCATTTTTTCGATTTCTTCGGGGGTCTTGATGGTGATGGACATGGTGCTGGGAACGAATAAGGAAGAATCAGGATAGGGAGGGGGGGCTTGGCTGTAAAGACCGAGCCGGATGCTCGGGAATGAACCAGGAGGAAAAAGTGAAGAAAATCAGGCTGTGGGCCGCTTTTCAAAGCCGATGAACTCCCCCTCGGCATCCTCCACGGTCACCTCTTCCACCCAGGCCTGGGGAGGGCCCAGGCGGCACCAGGCAGTGAGGGTGTCCACGCGTCCGGCTTCACCCTGGATCAGGGCTTCCACGGAACCATCCAGGCGGTTGCGCACCCAGCCGGCCACTGCCAGGCGCTCCGCCTCCTGACGCAGGGATTCCCGGTACCAGACCCCCTGGACCCGGCCGCGAATGGACAGGTGCCGGGTGACCTTCACTTGATGCGCATGCCCGGCTGGGCACCGGAGTCGGGAGCGAGCAGGAAGGGGCCGCCCCGCTCGTCGCTGGCCGCCAGCACCATGCCTTCGCTCATGCCGAATTTCATCTTGCGCGGCGCCAGGTTGGCCACCATGACGGTGAGCCGGCCCACCAGGCTTTCCGGGACATAGGCAGCCTTGATGCCGGCGAACACGGTGCGGGTTTCCGTGCCGACGTCCAGGGTCAGTTTCAGCAGTTTGTCGGCACCCTCCACGTGCTCCGCGTTGGCGATGCGGGCAATGCGCAGGTCCACCTTGGTGAAGTCGTCGATGGCGATGAAGGGTTCCCAGGGGGTGGCCACCGTTTCCGCCTTGGCCTCGCTCTGCTGATGCTCCCCATGCCGGGCGGGATGTTCGGTGGCTGCGGCCGTTCCCGCTTCCCCGGCCCCTCCGCCGGGGGGGGAGGGGAGGAGGTTCTGCCTGTTCTCGTCCACCATGGCCTCGATCTTCTTGGGGTCGATGCGGGTCATGAGGTGCTGGTATTCGTTGATGGCGTGGCCTTCCGGCAGGTGGGACCAAACGTCAGTCCAGGCCAGCGCAGGAATGTTGAGGAAGGCTTCCACCTTCTCCGCCAGGGCCGGCAGCACGGGCTTCAGGTACAGGGTCAGGTCCCGGAACAGGGTCAGGGCCGTGGAGCAGACCTGGTGCAGTTCCGCTTCCCGGCCTTCCTGCTTGGCCATCTCCCAGGGCTTTCGCTCGGCGATGTAGAGGTTGGCCACGTCGGCCAGGCGCATGATCTCCCGCAGGGCCCGGCCGAAATCCCGGGATTCGTAGCTCTCGGCGATCTCGCCCCTGGCGAAGGCCGCTTCGAATTCCGCCGTAGCGGCCCGGTCGCAGGGCCCCAGCTTGCCGCCGAACTTCTTGCTGATGAAGCCGGCGCAGCGGCTGGCGATGTTCACGTACTTGCCCACCAGGTCGGCGTTCACCCGGGCGGCGAAGTCCTCCAGGTTCAGGTCGATGTCCTCCATGCTGCCGTTGAGCTTGGCGGCATAGTAGTAGCGCAGCCATTCCGGGTTCAGGTGCTTGATGTAGCTCTCGGCGGTGATGAAGGTGCCCCGGCTCTTGGACATCTTGGAACCGTTGACGGTGAGGAAGCCGTGGCAGAACACGCCGGAGGGGGTGCGGAAGCCCGCATGGTGCAGTTCGGCGGGCCAGAACAGGGCATGGAAGTAGAGGATGTCCTTGCCGATGAAGTGGTACACCTCGGCCTGGGAATCCGGGCTCCAGAATGCGTTGAAGTCGAGGCCGTGCTGGTCGCAGTAGTTCCGGAAGCTGCCCATGTAGCCGATGGGGGCGTCCAGCCAGACGTAGTAATACTTGCCCGGCGCGTCGGGGATCTCGAAGCCGAAGTAGGGCGCGTCCCGGGAGATGTCCCAGTCCGACAGGCCCCCTTCCAGCCATTCGTTGAGCTTGTTGGCCGCCTCGGCCTGGACCTGGGGCGGCACGATCCAGCCCTTCAGGAAATCGGCGCAGCGGGGGTCGGAAAGCTTGAAGAAGTAGTGGTCCGAGGTCTTGCGCACCGGCGCCGCACCGGACACGGCGGAATAGGGCGCGATGAGATCCGTGGGCTGGTAGGCGGCGCCGCAGGCCTCGCAAGAATCGCCGTACTGGTCCTTGGCGTGGCACTTGGGGCACTCGCCCTTGATGAAGCGGTCCGGCAGGAACATTTCCTTCACCGGGTCGTAGAACTGCTCGATGGCCCGCACCTCGATGAGGCCCGCGTCGCGCAGGCGGGTGTAGATGGTGTCGGCGTAGTGGCGGGTTTCCGGGCTGTTGGTGGAGTAGTAGTTGTCGAAGCCCACCAGAAAGCCGTCGAAGTCCCGCTTGTGCTCCTGCCAGACCCGGTCGATGAGGGCCTCGGGGGTGATGCCTTCTTTTTCCGCCCGCAACATGATGGGGGTGCCATGGGTGTCGTCGGCGCAGCAATAGATGCAGTCGTGGCCGCGCATCTTCTGGAAGCGTACCCACACGTCGGTCTGGATGTATTCCACCAGGTGGCCAAGGTGGATGGCGCCGTTGGCGTAGGGCAGGGCGGAGGTGACGAGGATCTTGCGGGGCATGGGCGGCCTTGTTCGTTGTTCGCGAGGGGACGAATCGGCAATTTTAGCCGTCCCGGGCCCGTTCAAGGTGAAATCACGTTGCCCTGGCGGTCGCCCTTCGCTAGAATGCGCCCCGACCTTAGGCGCGTAGCTCAGCTGGTTAGAGCATCACCTTGACATGGTGGGGGTCGTTGGTTCGAGTCCAATCGCGCCTACCAACAACATCAGGAATGGAATGACATGGTTTTTCGAACTTGTGTGGATGATCGGATTCCCTTCACGGGTTGAGCCTTTGTCTTGTTGATTCCTGGAAAAAGTGCGGCCTGCCCGCACTTTTTTTTTGCCTTTGACGTTTTGCCCCGGAGCGCACCATGCCCCAGATCAGATTGCCCGACGGTTCCGTCCGCAGCTTCGACAACCCGGTGACCGTGGCCGAAGTGGCCGCCAGCATCGGCGCCGGCCTGGCCCGGGCGGCCCTGGCCGGCAAGGTGGACGGCCGGCTGGTGGACACCTCCCACCGCATCGAGCGGGATGCGGACCTGGCCATCATCACCGACAAGGATCCGGACGGACTGGACCTGATCCGCCATTCCACCGCCCACCTGCTGGCTTACGCGGTGAAGGAACTGTTCCCTGATGCCCAGGTGACCATCGGCCCGGTCATCGAGGACGGCTTCTACTACGACTTCTCTTTCAAGCGCCCCTTCACCCCCGAGGATCTGGCCGCCATCGAGAAGCGCATGGCCGAACTGGCGAAAAAGGACATTCCCGTGTCCCGGGAGGAGTGGGACAGGGACCAGGCCGTGGCCTTCTTCAAGTCCATCAGCGAGCACTACAAGGCCGAGCTCATCGCCGCCATTCCGGCGGGCCAGACCATCTCCCTGTACCGGGAAGGCGACTTCGTCGATCTGTGCCGGGGTCCCCACGTGCCCTCCACCGGCAAGATCAAGGCCTTCAAGCTCATGAAGCTGGCCGGCGCCTACTGGCGGGGCGATTCGAAGAACGAAATGCTGCAACGGGTGTACGGCACCGCCTGGGCCAACAAGGACGACCTGGCCGCCTACCTGCACCGCCTGGAAGAAGCGGAAAAACGGGACCACCGCCGCCTGGGCAAGCAATTAGGCCTGTTCCACATGCAGGAAGAGTCCCCGGGCATGGTGTTCTGGCATCCCCATGGCTGGGTGCTGTGGCAGAAGATCGAACAGTACATGCGCGCCAAGTTCATCGAGCATGGCTACCAGGAAGTGAAGACCCCCACCATCATGGACCACTCCCTCTGGGAGAAGTCCGGCCACTGGGAGAACTACCGGGAAAACATGTTCGTCACCGCCTCCGAGAATCGGGACTATGCGGTGAAACCCATGAACTGCCCGGGCCACGTGCAGATCTTCAACAATGGCCTGCGTTCCTACCGGGACCTGCCCATGCGCCTGGCCGAGTTCGGCTCCTGCCACCGCAACGAACCCTCCGGCGCCCTCCACGGCCTCATGCGGGTGCGGGCCTTCACCCAGGACGACGCCCACATCTTCTGCACCGAAGGCCAGATCCAGGGCGAGGTGTCCGACTTCATCAAGATGCTCCAGGGCGTCTACGCCGATTTCGGCTTCAACGACGTGCTGGTCAAGCTCTCCACCCGGCCGGACAAGCGGGTGGGCTCTGACGAGACCTGGGACAAGGCCGAGGCGGGACTGGCCGCCGCCCTGGACCAGAACGGCCTGAAGTACGACCTGCAACCCGGCGAGGGGGCCTTCTACGGCCCCAAGATCGAGTTCACCCTGAAGGACTCCCTGGGCCGGCTCTGGCAGGTGGGCACCATCCAGCTGGACTTCAACCTGCCGGTGCGCCTGGGGGCTGAGTTCGTCGACGAGGACAACAGCCGCAAGCCCCCGGTCATGCTGCACCGGGCCATCCTGGGCTCCATGGAGCGTTTCATCGGCATCCTCATCGAGCATTACGCCGGGAATTTTCCCTCCTGGCTGGCCCCGGTGCAGGCCGTGGTCATGAACATCACCGACGCCCAGGCGGACTATGTGCAGGAAGTGACGCAAGCCCTTAAGAAACAAGGCTTCCGAGTCATTTCCGACTTGAGGAACGAAAAGATTACCTATAAAATCCGCGAGCACTCCATGCAACGGGTCCCTTATCAGGTGATCGTCGGCGACAAGGAACGCCAGGAAAACAAGCTGGCGGTCCGCAGGCGCGGCGGTGAAGATCTGGGCCAGATGGACCTGGCAGCCTTCGTGGCGAAGTTGCTGGAGCGGGACTGAACAACCTGAGGAGCCGATGTAGCTGATCGGCTCCTCGTTTTTTCAAGGGGCTTGAGATAGCACAGGACAAGGAACCCCGGATCAACGGCGAAATCGATATTTCCCCGATCCGGTTGATAGGTGTGGAAGGCGAGCAGCTCGGCATCGTCCCTCTCCGTGAAGCGTTGGCCAAGGCCGACGAAGCCGAACTGGATCTGGTGGAGATTGCGCCCCAGGCCCAGCCTCCGGTCTGCCGGATCATGGATTACGGCAAGTTCAAGTACCAGGAGAGCAAGCGGCAGCACGAAGCCAAGCTGAAGCAGAAGCAGATCCAGGTCAAGGAAGTGAAATTCCGCCCGGGTACCGACGAGAACGACTACCAGGTGAAGTTGCGCAGCCTGGTCCGCTTCCTCGGCGAGGGTGACAAGGCCAAGGTGACCTTGCGCTTCCGGGGCCGTGAGATGGCCCACCAGGAGTTCGGTCTTGAGTTGTTGAAACGGGTGGAGAACGACCTCGTCGAATTGGGCGTGGTGGAACAATTCCCCAAGCTGGAAGGGCGCCAGATGATCATGGTGCTTGCCCCGAAGAAGAAGAAATGAGTTTGCCGAGGCCGGTGCGGGTCTCGTAAATCCTCCGTGCCGACAAGTGCCGCATGGCTGGTCAAGTGCTCCCGGTGGGGGCCGCCAGGCGGCATCGAAAAATTGGAGCCAACATGCCCAAGATGAAGACCAAGAGCGGAGCCGCCAAGCGCTTCCGCGTGCGAGGCAGCGGCAGCATCAAGCGGTCCTCCGCCTACATGCGCCACATCCTCACCAAGAAGACCACCAAGCGTAAGCGCCAGTTGCGCGGTATGTCCGACGTGAATCCTTCCGACATCGGTCACGTGCGTGACATGATGCCCTACGCGTAAGAAAGGAGACACAACATGCCTCGCGTCAAACGTGGTGTCACCGCTCACGCCAGCCACAAGAAGGTCCTGGACGCCGCCAAGGGTTTCCGCGGCCGCCGCAAGAACGTCTTCCGCATCGCCAACGAAGCGGTCATGAAAGCCGGGCAATATGCCTACCGTGACCGTCGGCAGCGCAAGCGCCAGTTCCGCCAACTGTGGATCGCCCGTATCAACGCCGCCGTGCGCGCGTTGGATCTGGGCATGACCTACAGCGTGTTCATGAACGGCGTGAAGAAGGCCAACATCGAGATCGACCGCAAGGTCCTGGCCGACATGGCCGTCTTCGATCAGCCCGCCTTCGCCAAGATCGCCGAACAGGCCAAGGCCAGCCTGGGGGCTTAAACCGTCCCCGCGCCGGAATAGGGGAGGCCTGCAAGGGCCTCCCTTTTTCATTGGTCTACTCGTTCAACCTCTGCATCACGGATTCGCCCATGAATCTCGACGACATTCTCTCGGAAGCCCAGCGGGATTTCGCCGCTGCTGCCAGCCTGCCCATCCTGGACCAGGTGAAGGCCCGATTCCTGGGCAAGAGCGGTGCCATCACCGAACAGATGAAGGGACTGGGCGGCCTGCCTCCCGAGGAGCGCAAGGCCGCGGGAGCCCGCATCAATCAGGTGAAGGACCAGGTGGAAGCCCTGTTGCGGGCCCGTCGGGATGCCATCCAGGCCGAGGAACTGGCCCGCCAACTGGCCGCCGAATCCCTGGACGTGACCCTGCCGGGGCGGGGCGAGGGCATGGGCGGGCTGCATCCGGTGACCCGCACTCTGGCGCGCATCGAGCACCTGTTCGCCTCCATCGGCTTCAGCGTGGCCGACGGCCCGGAAGTGGAGAGCGACTTCTACAACTTCACCGCCCTCAACATCCCGGAAAACCATCCTGCCCGGGCCATGCACGACACCTTCTACCTGAAGGACGGCCACCTGTTGCGCACGCACACCTCCCCGGTGCAGGTGCGTTTCATGGAAAACAACCCGCCCCCCATCCGCATCATCGCCCCGGGGCGGGTTTATCGCTGCGATTCCGACGTGACCCACACTCCCATGTTCCACCAGGTGGAAGGCCTGTGGGTGGACGAGTCCGTATCCTTCGCCGACCTGAAGGGCGTGCTGGCCGATTTCATGGGCCGCTTCTTCGAGCGGAACAACCTGCCGGTGCGCTTCCGCCCGTCCTTCTTCCCCTTCACCGAGCCCTCGGCCGAAATGGACATCGGCTGCGTGATCTGCAATGGCGCCGGCTGCCGGGTCTGCTCCCACACCGGCTGGCTGGAAGTGCTGGGCTGCGGCATGGTCCATCCCAACGTGTTCGGCCACGTGGGCATCGACGGCGAGCGCTACCAGGGATTCGCTTTCGGCCTGGGGGTGGAACGCCTGGCCATGCTGCGCTACGGCGTGGACGACCTGCGCCTGTTTTTTGAAAATGACCTGCGGTTTTTGAGGCAATTCGCCTGAGGACCTGACATGCAATTCTCCGAGCACTGGCTGAACAGCCTCGTTTCCCATGGCCTGGCCAGCGACCGGCTGGGCCACCTGTTGACCATGGCCGGCCTGGAAGTGGAGGCCCTGGAGCCCGCCGCGCCGGCCTTCACCCAGGTGGTTGTGGCGGAAATTCTTAGTGCCGAAAGGCATCCCAATGCCGACCGGCTCCAGGTCTGCCAGGTGCAGGCCGGGGAGGGGGCGCCCCTGACCGTCGTCTGTGGCGCGCCCAACGCCCGGGCCGGCCTGCGCACCGCCTGCGCCCTGGTGGGCGCCAGCCTGCCTGGGATCGCCATCAAGCAGGCCAAGGTGCGTGGGGTGGAGTCCTTCGGCATGCTCTGCTCCGCCAAGGAGTTGGGTATCGACGAGAACGCCGCCGGTATCATGGAACTTCCTGGTGATGCCCCTGTGGGTGCCAGCTTGCGGGACTACCTGGCCCTGGACGATCAGCGCATCACTCTCAAACTCACCCCCAACCGGGGGGACTGCCTGTCGGTGCTGGGCATCGCCCGGGAAGTGGCGGCCTTGACCGGCGCTCCCCTGGTGGAACCGGATTGCACGTCCGTGCCCTCGGCCCTCCCGGACACCTACCCGGTGACCCTCGAAGCCGAAACCGCCTGCCCCCGCTACTGCGGCCGGGTGATCCGGGGCATCAATCCCGCCGCCTTCACCCCGGAATGGATGGTGCGCCGGCTGGAACGCTCGGGTCTGCGGCCCATCCACCCGGTGGTGGACGTGACCAACTACGTTCTCCTGGAACTGGGCCAACCCATGCACGGCTTCGATCTGGCCAAACTGGCCGGACCGGTGCGCGCCCGCCTGGCCAAGCCCGGTGAGGCCCTGGACCTGCTCAACGGCCAGCGCATCGAACTGGTCGCCGGCAATCTGGTGATCGCCGACGACTCGGGGCCCCTGGCCCTGGCCGGCATCATGGGCGGCACGGCAAGTTCCGTAAGCCCCGCCACTACGGACATCTTCCTGGAAGCCGCTCATTTCACCCCCGATGCCGTGGCCGGCCGGGCTCGCAGCCACGGCCTGAGCACCGATTCCTCCCACCGTTTCGAACGGGGTGTGGACCCTGAATTGCCAGCCCGGGCCATGGAACGGGCCACCCGATTGATCCTGGACATCTGCGGCGGCCAGTGCGGACCTGTGGTGAACGTCGGTCCCGGTGCCCAGGCCCGTCCCCCCGTAGGGTTCCGCCCCGACCGGGCTCGCCGGGTCATCGGCTTCGATCTGGAAGACGGGGCCATGGCCACCATCCTGGTCCGTTTGGGCATGGGGGTCCAGGTCTCAGTTGACGGCTTCAGCGTCACGGTGCCCAGCCACCGCTTCGACATCACCCGTGAGGTGGACCTCATCGAAGAAGTGGCCCGGGTCCACGGCTATGACGCCATCCCTGCCAAGGTCTTGGGCGGCGGTCAGGTCATGTTGCCGGCCGGGGAGGGGGTGCGCACGCTCATGGACCTGAAAAATCTATTGGTGGCAAGGGGTTACCAGGAAAACATCACCTATAGCTTTATATCTGAAGAGCTGGATGGGGACTTCCGGGCCGGGGGGGAGTCCCTGCCTCTGCTCAATCCCATTGCCAGTCAGATGGGGGTCATGCGCGGCAGTCTTCTGGGGGGACTGGTGCAGGCCCTGCGCCACAACCTGAATCATGGCCAGGAGCGGATGCGCACCTTCGAAGCGGGCCGTGCCTTCCTGTCGGCCGAGGCGAATGGTCAGCCCCGGCGCATGGCGGCCCTGGCCTATGGGCTGAATCGGCCGGAGCAATGGGGAGAAGAAAAGCGGCACGCCGATTTCTTCGACCTGCGCGCCGATCTGGATGCCCTGCTGTATCCCCGCCAGGTCCGCTACCAGGCGGATACCCATCCCGCCCTGCACCCCGGCCAATGTGCCCGGGTGACCGTGGAAGACGTCGCTGCCGGATGGATCGGAACCCTGCATCCCCGTCTGACCCAGAAATACGGCTTCCAGCGGGCGCCAGTGTTGTTCGAGGTGGATCTGGACGTGCTGCTGGCCCGGGCCGCGCCCCGCTACCAGGGCATGCCCCGCTTCCCCGCCGTGCGCCGGGATCTGGCAGTGGTGGTGGATGCCGCTCTGCCCTTGGGGGACATCGACGCCGTGCTGGCGGCCGGCAAACCGGCCCTGGTGAGCGAGATCACCTGCTTTGACGTGTACCAGGGACAGGGAATTGAGGCTGGGAAAAAAAGCCTTGCTTTCAAGATGTTGTTACAACATACTGAGAAAACGCTTACAGATTCCGAGATTGAGGGCGCCAAAGCCCAGGTTCTGGAGCTGCTGACAAAACGGTGCAACGCAACCCTCCGTGGTTGATCGAGTGAGACTTGCATGACCCTGACAAAAGCAGAACTGGCCAATCTTCTGTTTGAAAAGGTGGGCCTGAATAAACGGGAAGCCAAGGACATGGTGGAGACCTTCTTCGAGGAAGTGCGTACCGCCCTGGAAAGCGGTGACAGCGTCAAACTGTCCGGCTTCGGCAACTTCCAACTGCGTGAGAAACCCCAGCGTCCCGGCCGCAACCCCAAGACCGGCGAGGAAATGCCCATCACCGCCCGGCGGGTGGTGACCTTCCATGCCAGCCAGAAACTGAAGGCCATGGTGGAGGAAGCCCATGTCCGAGCCCCTACCGAGCAGTGAACTGCCGCCCATCCCGCCGAAGCGTTATTTCACGATCGGCGAGGTGAGCGAGTTGTGCGGGGTCAAGCCCCACGTGCTGCGCTATTGGGAGCAGGAATTCGGCCAGCTCAAGCCGGTCAAGCGGCGAGGCAATCGCCGTTATTACCAGCATCACGAGGTGATGCTCATCCGGCGCATCCGCGAGTTGCTCTATGAACAGGGCTTCACCATCAGCGGCGCTCGTAACCGTCTGCTTTCCGAGGGTGAGGAAGGAGCGGCTGCCGAGGCCGATACGCCCGATGGCGATGGCATTGATCTGGCCGCGATCAAACAGGAAATAGCCGACATCATCGCGCTCCTCAAGGTTTGAGCGGGACTTGTCGGTGTGTTGACATCTATTGCCCATCATGGGGCGAACTGGCGCCATCTGTCACGAAACCGCATAAATCAGGCATTATTTTTCTTTTCGGTGTTTACCGAATTATTCCGACCCCCTATAATGCGCGGCGTTCGGGGCGTAGCGCAGCCTGGTAGCGCACCTGCATGGGGTGCAGGGGGTCGGAAGTTCGAATCTTCTCGCCCCGACCATCTTTCCCTCTCCCACTATTGCGGCGAATGCAGATTCTGCTAAGCAACGACGACGGCTATTTCGCACCAGGGCTGGCCGTCCTCGCCGCAACCCTGGCCCGGTCGGGCCATGACATCACCGTGGTGGCGCCGGAGCGTGATCGCAGCGGCGCCAGCAATTCCCTCACCCTGGATCGTCCCCTGATGGTCCGTACCGCGCCCAGCGGCTTCCAGTACGTGAACGGCACCCCTACCGACTGTGTCCACCTGGCGGTCACCGGCCTTTTGCCCCGTCTGCCGGACATGGTCATTTCCGGCATCAACCTGGGGGCCAACATGGGCGACGACACGGTTTATTCCGGTACCGTGGCCGCAGCCACCGAAGGCTTTCTTCTGGGGATACCCGCGGTGGCCGTGTCCCTGGCCAACATCCGGGATGAAAATTTCCAGACGGCCGCCGATTTCGTCGCTGACCTGGTGGCCCGTTTTGCCGCCCAGCCTTTCCCGGAACATGTCCTGCTCAACGTCAACGTGCCGGATGTGCCCGCGGGGGCCGTCCAGGGTGTGGAGGTGACCCGTCTGGGGCGCCGGCACAAGGCCCAGGACACGGTGAAGACGGTGAACCCCCGCAACCAGACCATGTACTGGGTGGGAGCCGCCGGCGCCGCCCAGGACGCCGGCCCGGGCACGGATTTCAATGCGGTGGCCCAGGGGCGTATCTCCCTGACCCCGTTGCAACTGGATTTGACCCGCTACGGCCAGATGGGCCTGGTGGAAGACTGGCTGTCCCGATGAGCGTGCACGGCATCGGCATGACTTCCCAGCGGGCCCGCACCCGCATGCTGGAGAACCTGAAGGCACAGGGTATCGCCGACCCCCTGGTGTTGGCGGCCATGAATGCCATTCCCCGCCACCTGTTTCTGGAGGAGAGCATCCAGCAGCGGGCCTACGACGACACCCCCCTGCCCATCGGCCAGGGCCAGACCATCTCCAGCCCCTACATCGTGGCCCGCAGTTGTGAGCTGGCCTGCCGGGGACAGATGCTGGAGCGGGTCCTGGAAATCGGTGGCGGGTGTGGCTACCAGGCCGCCGTCCTGTCCCGACTGGCCAAGGAAGTGCTCAGCCTGGAACGCATCGCCAAACTCATCGGCAAGGCACGCCAGACCCTGCGGGAACTGCGCATCAACAACGTGGTGATGAAGAACGTGGACGGCACTTTCGGCTACCAGGCCGCCGCGCCCTTTGACGCCATCGTGGTGGCTGCCGCCATGCCTTATGTGCCTGAGGAGCTGAAGCAGCAACTCAAGCCAGGTGGACGGCTGGTGGCACCGGTGGGTGCGGGGGAGAGTCAGCGTCTGATCATGGTGGAGGCCGACGGGGAGGGCGGCTTCAAGGAACAAGAGCTGGAGGCGGTGAAATTCGTGCCCCTGCTTTCCGGAGTCAGTTGAACCGGCCGCTGGTGGTTTTGCTGCTCGCCCTGCTGGCGGGTTGCGCTACCAGTACCCGGAGCCCTGCACCGGTACGTGAAGCGCGGGTGGGAGCGGCCAGGCCGGCGGCCCCGGTCGGTTTCTACCGGGTGGAGGCCGGGGACACCCTGTACAAGATTGCCTTCGAGAACGGATTGGATTACCAGGAACTGGCCCGTTGGAACCGCCTGGCCGATGCCTCACGCATCCAGGTGGATCAATTGCTGCGTCTCAAGCCCCCACCCCCGTCGGCCAAGCCGGTCACCCGTCCAGCCACGGCAGCCACCACCCGGGCCTTGCCGGCGGAACCCACCATCGCCAGCCAGCCCATCCAATCCGTCAGCCTGGCGACGCCGGAACCCCTGGAGGCCGAGCCGGATTCCTGGACCTGGCCCAGCCGGGGACCCGTACTGGCCCGGTTCGGCGACGGACTCAACAAGGGCATCGACATTGGCGGGAGCCGGGGGCAGGCCGTCCAGGCCGCTGCACCGGGACGGGTGGTGTACGCCGGGTCCGGCTTGCGGGGCTACGGAAAACTCATCATCATCCGCCACGGCAAGACCCTGCTTTCCGCCTATGCCCACAACGCCAGGATCCTGGTGGCCGAGGGGCAGACGGTAGCCCCCGGCCAGCCCATCGCCGAGATGGGCGACAGTGATGCGGAACGGGTCAAGCTGCACTTCGAGATCCGCGTGTTCGGCAAGCCCGTGGATCCCCTCGATTACCTGCCAAAACTGAGTTGAGAGCGAGGATGCAGGAAGAGAATTTTCTGGGGCCCTCCGACCAGGAGCCCACCCCGGAACTGGAGTCGGAAGAACTGCCCGAAGCCCCCAGTGGGGAATCGGCCTTCGACTTCGACGAACTGCCCGACGTGACCCAGCTCTATCTCAACGAGATCGGCCGGGAGAACCTGCTCACGCCGGACCAGGAACGGGAGCTCGCCTTCAAGGTGCGGGCCGGGGATTTCGCCGCCCGGCAGAGCATGATCGAGCACAACCTGCGCCTGGTGGTGAACATCGCCAAGCACTACATCAACCGGGGCCTGTCCCTGCTGGACCTCATCGAGGAAGGCAACCTGGGGCTCATGCACGCCCTGGAAAAATTCGAGCCGGAACGGGGCTTCCGTTTCTCCACCTACGCCACCTGGTGGATCCGCCAGAACATCGAGCGGGCCATCATGAACCAGTCCCGCACCATCCGCCTGCCGGTCCACGTCATCAAGGAACTTAATATCTACCTGCGCGCCCAGCGCCACCTGGAGATGCACGGCGTGCCCGACGCCGGCCCGGACGAGATCGCCCATCTCACCGGCAAGTCCGTGGAAGAAGTGCGCCGTGTGCTGGCCCTCAACGACCGGGTGGCCTCCCTGGACGCGCCCCTGGACATCGACCCCTCCCTGTCCATTGGCGAGGCCATCGCCGACGAGCATTCCGAACGGCCGGAAGACATGCTGCAGATGAGCGAGGTGGAGCATTACGTCCACGAATGGCTGGCGGAGCTTTCGGACAAGCACCGCTGGGTCATCGAACGCCGCTTCGGCCTCAACAACCAGGATGTGGCCACCCTGGAGGAACTGGCGGAACACTTGAGCGTGACAAGGGAACGGGTGCGGCAGATCCAACTGGAGGCGCTACAGACCCTGCGGCGCATCCTGCGCCGCAAGGGCATGTCCAAGGACGGCCTGCTCTGATGTCCCAGGCCTTGCCCTGGGCGCAGATCGACACCGTCTTGCTGGACATGGACGGGACCCTGCTGGATCTGCACTACGACAACCATTTCTGGCAGGTCTACGTGCCGGAGAAGTTCGCCGAACGCCATGGCCTGCCCCCCGGTGAGGCCCACGCCGAGTGTTTCCGCCGCTATGACGCCAAGGCCGGCACCCTCCAGTGGTATTGCGTGGATTACTGGAGCGAGCAACTGGAACTGGACATCCTCCAGCTCAAGGAAGAAATGGCCCATCTCATCGCCATCCACCCCGACGTGCCCGAATTTCTGACCGCCGTGAAGGCCGCCGGCAAACGTCTGGTGCTGGTGACCAATGCCCATCGCAAGAGTCTCAACCTGAAGATGGAGCGCACCGGGCTGGCGGTGCATTTCGACGCCCTGCACGTATCCCACGAGTACGGTCACGCCAAGGAAGACCCGGCCTTTTGGGCCGCCCTGCGGCGGGGCGAGGCCTACGATCCGGCGCGCAGCCTGCTGGTGGATGACAGCCTGCCGGTGCTGCGCGCCGCCCGGGCCTACGGCATTGCCCACCTGCGCGCGGTGTTCAAGCCCGACACCCGCCTGCCGGCCAAGGACGTGGCGGATTTTTCCGCCATCCACCGCTTTGCCGAGATCCTGCCCGGGAGCCGGTCATGACCCTGCAACAAGCCGATTTCGATGCCTTGCGTCGCCTGTACCTGTTCTCCGGCATGGAGGATGGGGAATTCCTCGACATCATGGCCCATGCAGCCCCGGTGCATCTGGCATCCGGCCAGCTCCTGTTCAGCCAGGGCGACTCGGCCCGGGCCTTCTTCTGGGTGGCCGAGGGGGTGATCCGCCTGTTCCGGGCCTCCCCCCAGGGAGAAGAGAAGGTCATCGAGTTGATCGGCGGGAACCGGCTGTTCGCCGAAGCCACCCTGTTCATGGGCGGCCGCTACCCGGTCAACGCCGCCGCCCAGACTCCCGCCCGACTGGTGGCCATCGACAGTCAGAACTTCAAGAGCTGGCTGGCCCGGGATACGGAGCGCTGCTTCCGCCTCATGGCGGGCATGAGCACCCGTCTGCACAAACTGGTGAACGACATCGACCGGCTTACCCTCATGAAGGGCTCCGACCGGCTCCTGCAATACCTGCTGGACCACTCCGACCCGGATGACACCGGACGGCAGAGGGTCGAATGGGAAGCGCCCAAGCAGGTCATCGCCTCCCGCATCGGCGTCAAACCGGAAACCCTGTCCCGGCTGTTGCACAAGCTCACCGACCAGGGGTGCATCGAGATGTCGGGCACCGCCCTCTACATCCGCGACGCCGAGCGGCTGCGCCAAGCCGAAGGCGAGTAAGGATCAGCCGGGAAGCAGGGCCGCTGCCACCCGCCGGCCTTCTGCGGCCAGGATGTTGTAGGTGCGGCAGGCGGCAGCGCTATCCATCACTTCCACCCCGATGCGTGCGCCGATGAGGCTGGCATAGAGGCCCGGCGGCGGAAAGCGCAGGCGGTGACCGCTGCCCAGCAGCACGATCTCCGGGGCCCGGATGAGCAGGGCATCGAAGTGGATGGCGGCCAGATCGGAGA
The DNA here is from genome assembly GCA_020723405.1 of Thiobacillus denitrificans. GTDB lineage: Bacteria > Pseudomonadota > Gammaproteobacteria > Burkholderiales > Thiobacillaceae > PFJX01. The sequence continues at coordinate 210,343 of DYIY01000006.1, forward strand.
AGGCCAAGGCCCAACCGGTCACCACCTCGTCCGGCAGTACGATGAGGCCCCCTTCGTGGCGCTGGCCGTTGACCAGCACGTGGTCTGGGCCATGGCCGGTGATCCGGTTGATGCCGGACATATCGGAAAGGTGCAGTTTCATGGGCGCGGGGAGGCAGTCGGATTGCCCGTGAATTGGGCACTCGGGTAAGATTACCCGCTTTTACGACGCCCCGTCAGAGATGGAAGAATTTCCCAGAATCAAACGACTGCCGCCTTACGTGTTCAACATCACCGGCGACCTGAAAATGGCCGCCCGGCGGCGGGGCGAAGACATCATCGACTTCGGCATGGGCAATCCTGACCAGCCCACGCCGCCCCACATCGTCGAGAAGATGATCGAGACCGCCCGGCGCGGCGACACCCACCGCTATTCCGTGTCCAAGGGCATCCCGCGCCTGCGCAAGGCCGTGTGCAACTGGTACAAGACCCGCTACGGCGTGGACTTCGACCCGGAAAAGGAAGCCATCGTCACCATCGGCTCCAAGGAGGGCATCGCCCACCTGGCCCTGGCCACCCTGGACCGGGGCGACATCGTGCTGGTGCCCAACCCCAGCTACCCCATCCACATCTATGGGCCGGTCATCGCCGGGGCCGACATCCGCCACCTGCCCATGGTGCCGGGGGTGAACTTCTTCGAGGAAATGGAAAAGGCCATCAAGGATTTCTGGCCCAAGCCGAAGATGCTCATCCTCAATTTTCCCAGCAACCCCACCACCCAATGCGTGGAACTCGAATTCTTCGAGAAGGTGGTGGCCATGGCCAAGGAATACGGCATCCTGGTGGTCCACGACATCGCCTACGCCGACATCGTCTTCGACGGCTACCAGGCCCCCTCTATCATGCAGGTGAAGGGCGCCAAGGACGTGGCGGTGGAGTTCTTCACCCTGTCCAAGAGCTACAACATGCCCGGCTGGCGGGTGGGCTTCATGGTGGGCAATCCCCGCCTCTGCGCCGCCCTGGCCCGCATCAAGAGCTACCACGACTACGGCACCTTCACCCCCATCCAGGTGGCGGCCATCACCGCTTTGGAAGGTCCCCAGGATTGCGTGGAAGATATCCGCCTCATGTATCAGAAACGCCGGGACGCCCTCATCAAGGGCCTCAATGAGGTGGGCTGGAACGTGGAAGCCCCCAAGGCCACCATGTTCGTCTGGACCCCCATACCGGAGCCCTATGCCCATCTGAAGTCCCTGGAGTTCTCCAAGAAACTCCTGGCCGACGCCAAGGTGGCCGTCTCACCAGGGGTGGGCTTCGGCGACTACGGTGACGACCACGTGCGCTTCGCCCTCATCGAAAACGAAATGCGCACCCGCCAGGCCATCCGCGGCCTGCGCGACATGTTCAGGAAAGACGGATTGATCAAATGAAACCCATGAACGTAGGCCTGCTCGGCATCGGCACCGTCGGTGGCGGCACCTGGACGGTGCTGACCCGCAACCAGGAAGAGATCACCCGCCGGGCCGGCCGCCCCATCTGCATCACCGCCGTGGCGGATCGGGACCTGGAACGGGCCCGCCAGCTTACCGGCGGCCAGGCCACGGTCACCGATGATGCCTTCGCCCTGGTCAAGGACCCCGCCATCGACATCGTGGTGGAACTCATCGGCGGCTACACCACGGCCAAGGACCTGGTGATGATGGCCATCGAGAACGGCAAACACGTGGTCACCGCCAACAAAGCCCTGCTGGCCGTCCATGGCAACGAAATCTTCGCCGCCGCCCAGCGAAAGGGCGTCATGGTGGCCTTCGAAGCCGCCGTGGCCGGGGGCATCCCCATCATCAAGGCCCTGCGCGAGGGCCTGTCCGCCAACCGCATCCAATGGCTGGCCGGCATCATCAACGGCACCACCAACTTCATCCTCTCCGAGATGCGCGACAAGGGCCTGGCCTTCGCCGACGTGCTCAAGGAAGCCCAGCGCCTGGGCTACGCCGAGGCGGACCCCACCTTCGACATCGAGGGCATCGACGCGGCCCACAAGGCCACCCTCATGGCCTCCATCGCCTTCGGCATCCCGGTCCAGTTCGACAAGGCCTACATCGAAGGCATCACCCAGCTCCAGGCCATGGACATCCGCTATGCCGAACAGCTTGGTTACCGCATCAAGCTCCTGGGCATCGCCAAGCGCAAGATCAACGGCGTGGAACTGCGGGTCCATCCCACCCTGATTCCCGCCAAGCGCCTCATCGCCAACGTGGAAGGCGCCATGAACGCCGTGCTGGTTTGGGGTGACGCCGTGGGCGCCACCCTCTACTACGGCAAGGGTGCCGGCGCCGAACCCACCGCCAGCGCCGTCATCGCCGACTTGGTGGACGTGACCCGGCTGCACACCGCCGACCCCCAGAACCGGGTGCCCCACCTGGCCTTCCAGGCCGACCAGCTCACCGACCTGCCGGTGCTGCCCATCGAGGAAGTGGAAACCGCCTACTACCTGCGCATGCGCGCCGCCGACAAGCCCGGCGTGCTGGCCGACATCACCCGCATCCTGGCCGACTCGGCCATCTCCATCGACGCCCTGTTGCAGCGGGAGCCGGAAGAGGGTGAAGAGCAGACCGACATCGTGCTGCTCACCCACGTGGCCAGGGAGAAGGCCGTCAATGCCGCCATGGCCGCCATCGAGGCCCTGGACACGGTGCACGGCAAGGTGACCCGCATCCGCCTGGAAGAACTGAACGGCTGAGGTTGGATCGGCAGGGGCCCTCGGGCCGCGCCGGCCAAGCCGTCGAGAGAGCGCAATGAAATACGTCAGCACCCGGGGCCAGTCCCCCGCCCAGAGCTTCACGGAAATCCTCCTCGGCGGCCTGGCCCCCGACGGGGGCCTGTACCTGCCTGAGACCTATCCCCGTTTCAGCCGGGAGGATCTGGCGGCCATGGCCGCCATGGATTACCGGCAACTGGCCTTCGCCATCCTGTCCCGGCTGGTGGACGACATGCCCGGCGCCGATCTGCGAGCCCTGGTGGACAAGACCTATACCGCCCAGGTCTACAGCCACGGCCGGCCGGATTCCGATTTCAGCCAGATTACCCCCCTGCGCAAGCTGGAAGACGGCTTGTTCATCCTGGAACTGTCCAACGGCCCCACCCTGGCCTTCAAGGACATGGCCATGCAGCTCCTGGGCAACCTGTTCGAGTACGCCCTGGACAAGGCCGGCCAGGACATCAACATCCTGGGGGCCACCTCCGGCGATACCGGCTCCGCCGCCGAGTACGCCATGCGCGGCAAACACAACGTGCGGGTGTTCATGCTCTCCCCGGCCCAGGGGATGACCCCTTTCCAGCAGGCCCAGATGTACAGCCTGCAAGACCCCAACATCTTCAACATTGCCGTGCGCGGGGTATTCGACGACTGCCAGGACATTGTGAAGAATGTTTCCAATGATCTTGAATTCAAAGCGAAATATCGGATAGGCGCTGTCAACTCCATCAACTGGGGACGCATTGCCGCCCAGGTGATCTACTACTTCAAGGCCTACTTCGCCGTAGCCGGCAGCGGCGGCGGGGAAGTGAGCTTCTGCGTGCCGTCCGGCAACTTCGGCAACGTCTGTGCCGGCCACATCGCCCGCATGATGGGCCTGCCCATCCGCAAGCTGGTGGTGGCCACCAACGAGAACGACGTGCTGGACGAGTTTTTCCGCAGCGGCGTCTATCGGCCCCGCACCGCAGCCCAGACCCTGCACACCTCCAGCCCCTCCATGGACATTTCCAAGGCCTCCAACTTCGAGCGCTTCATCGCCGACCTGGTGGGCCGGGACAGCGCCAAGGTGGCTGCCCTGTGGAAACAGGTGGACGGGGGCGCCGGCTTCGACCTGAAGGCCGAGGGCCTGATGGACCGGGTGAAGGAATTCGGCTTCGAATCCGGCAGCAGCAGCCACGCCGACCGGGTGGCCACCATCCGCATGGCCTGGGAGAAGTACCGCACCATGATCGACACCCACACGGCGGACGGCCTGAAGGTGGGGCTCGCCCATCGAGAACCCGGGGTGCCCATGATCTGCCTGGAGACGGCCCTGCCGGCCAAGTTCGAGGAGACCATCCGGGAGGCCCTGAACCTGCGTCCGGAACGTCCCGCCGGCCTGGAGGACCTGGAATCCCTGCCGCGCCGGGTGGAGACCATGGATCCGGACACGGCCGCCATCCAGGCCTACATCGCCCGCCACGCCGACGACTGATCCGCCATGGGCGCCTGGGTCCGCCGTCTTGCCGTCCTGCTGGGCCTGGCCCTGCTGGCAGGCTTGGGCCAGGCCTTCTGGACCGGTGGCCAGGGCAAGCTGGAAGCCGCCGGCATCCATGCCCTGGAGTTGCCGGAACAGGCCCGCTCGACCCTGGCCCTGATCCGCCAGGGCGGTCCCTACCCCTACGCCAAGGACGGCAGCGTCTTCCAAAACCGGGAAGGCCGCCTGCCGCCCCGGGAACGGGGCTACTACCGGGAATACACCGTGCCCACGCCGGGCTCCCGGGACCGGGGTGCGCGGCGCATCGTGGCCGGGGGCGGCACGGCCGAGTTCTGGTACACCGCCGACCATTACCGGACATTCAAGCGCATTCGGGAGTGACAAGGCCATGCCCCGCCTGGAAGACATCCTGGCCCAGCCGTCCCTGAACGGTGTTTATCGCCTGCTGACCCCGGCGGAACTGGTGCCGGTGCTGGACGGCACCACCCTGGCCGGCAAGGTTGAACTGCTGGCCGGTATCGGCCGGGCCCTGGATTTCCCCGATTACTACGGCGGCAACTGGGATGCCCTCGAAGAGTGCCTGTCCGACCTGTCCTGGCGGGCAGGCCCGGTCCACCTGCTGATCCGCCATGCCGATGCCATCCCCGCCGAGCACCTGGGCATGCTGCTGGACATCTTCACCGAGGCTGCCGGCCACTGGGCCCGGCTGGGCCGGGTATGCAGCCTGTTCCTGGAAGGGCTGGCGTCCGGGGAGTTGGCTGAGGCCAGTTGAGGGGGCGGGGGGACGTGGTGCGCGCTTTGCTCACCACACCCTTGTACGAACCCTCTCCACGGTAGGGAAGACAAGGGTGTGGTGAGCAAAGCGAACCGCACCGCCCCCCTACCTGTCACGATCAACCCCCCCCTTGTCTCTGCCTGCTGGGGGGCAGATTGGCCACTGCCCACACGGCGGCTTCCACCCGGGATTTCAAGCCGAGCTTGCGCAGGATGTGCTTCACGTGGACCTTCACGGTCCCTTCGGCGATGTCCAGTTCCTTGCCGATCACTTTGTTGCTCATGCCCACGGCGATGCGTTCCAGGATGCGCGCTTCCTGGTCGGTCAGGTCCGCTTCCTGGGCGCTTTGCGGACGTTTATGGCCACGCAGGGCGGCGGCCAGCAGGTGAGTGAGGGCATCGGAGATGATGACCTGGCCGGCGGCGGCAGCTTGCAGGCTCTCCACCATCTGCTCCGGTTCCATGTCCTTCAGCAGATAGCCGTCCGCTCCGTGGCGCAGGGCGGTGACCAGATCCTCGGCCTGGTCTGAAACGGTGACCATGATGACCCGGGTATCCAGGTCGGCCCGTTTCACGACCTTGAGCACTTCCAGACCGTCCATGCCTTTCATGTTCAGGTCCAGCAGCAGCAGGTCGGGATGCAGGCGGCGTACCAGTTCGATGCCGGCCTGGCCTCCGGAGGACTCGCCCACCAGGTGGAACTGGGGGATGGTGTTGAGCAGTTGGATGAGCCCCCGGCGGAACAGGGGGTGGTCATCCACGATGACCACGGAGATGGTGGCGCTCGTACTGGGGGTCATGGTCTGGGCAGTTTCGGGAGGGAAGAAGACGGCGATTCTTTCGACAGGGTGGGCTGCGGCTCGGCAACGAACACCAGGGTGATCCGGGCCCCCCCCTGGGGGCGGTTTTCAAGCTGGAGGTGGCCACCCAGGCTGGCGGCCCGTTCACGCATGATGTTCAGTCCATAGTGGAGCTCCGTGGTGGGGGCGGAGCGGTCGGTGAGTCCCACCCCGTCGTCCTCCACGGTCACCCGCAGCATGCCCCGGTCAAAGCCCAGGCAGACCCAGGCCTGCGTGGCGGCGGCGTGGCGCAGGACGTTGGACAAGGCTTCGCGGATGATTTGCAGCACGTGGATTTCCTGGTTGGGGCTCAGGCGACAACTTTCCAGGCGGTTCTCCAGATGGATGGGCAGGCCGCCCCGGTCGCTGAATTCCGCAGCGGTGCGGCCCAGCAGATCGATGAAATCGCCCTGCATCTTGAGGCGGAAGGTGGCCAACAATTCGCGCAACTGCCGGTAGGCCGAAGTGATGCCCTCGCGCAGATCGGCCAGGATGGCCTCCGCCTCCTGGCGATGCGCCGGGTCGGACAGCACGGGATGCAGCAGGCTGGCCTGGATTTTCATGTAGGACAGGGATTGGGCGATGGAATCGTGCAGTTCCCGGGCGATGACCGAGCGCTCCTCCTGGAGGGCCAGCAGACGCTCCTGCTCGGTGCGCTGGACGATGCCCAGGGCGATGCCCACATGACGGCTCAGAGCGTCCAGCAGTTGCTCCTGCCAAGGTTCCAGGCGGCGCTCCGGGGGCAGGGCCAGGCGCAGGACGCCATAGAGGCCGTCCTTGTCCCGCAGGGGCACCAGCAACTGCACCCCGCCGGGCAGGGTGCGGTATTGCCATTGCACGGGTCCGGCCAGGCTGGCCATGCACTGGGCGCAATCGCCCTCGGTCTGGTCCTGACAGGGGCCCAGGGTGCTGGCCAGGATGGCGGCCCGGCCCTCCTGCCTGGTCATCAGGCAGGCCATGCCGCCGGTCAGGCCCAGCAGGCGTTCCAGGTCGGCCAGCACGGCCCGATAGGTGTCCGGCGCCAGGGCGTCTTCATGGAGTCGGGCAATGGCGTTGTAGAGCAGTTCCAGGGATTGATTGCTGCGGGTCAGGGCGGCGGTCTTTTCCCGTACCCGCTGCTCCAGGCCTTGATAGAGCTTGTCCAGTTCCTCGGCCATGGTGTCGAAGGCCCGGGCCAGTTGGCCCAGTTCGTTTTCCCGGATGACCTGACTGCGGGGGGCAAAGTCTCCCTGGGCATAGTGGCGGGCGTTGTTCACCAGGGTGGCCAGGGGGGCCAGGACACTGCGCTGGACCAGCACAATGCTGACGAACAGGACGATGATGATGAGCACCAGGGCCACGCCCAGGATGGTGCGCATGTGGCTGATGCGTGCTTCCGTATCACCTTCGAGTTGGGCCACCATGGTGTTGATGTCGGCCACGAAATCGTCGATGAGGGCCAGCAGGGCGTTGTGCTTTTCCAGGGAATGCAGGTCCGCCCCGGAGAGCGCTTCCTCTTCCAGCAGGGGCTTGAGCCGGTCCCGCCAGGTGGCCTGGACGGCACGGAAGGTGGCGGCGTAATCGCTGTCCGGATCCCGGGCCATGGCGTTGTTCAGGGAAAGATCGGCCATGCTGGCCTCGAACTGGACCATGGCCACCCGTAAGGCGGGGTGGCTGTCGGATCGGTTCAGGGCATCGGCCAAGACCTGACTGCCCATGCGGTGGCTTTGCTTGCGCAGGCTGCCCGCCACGTTGATGGCGCTGCCGCTGCCCTGGATGCGTTCCGCCACAATCACCGCAGTGGCGATGCCGCCCACGCCGATGGTGGTGACCGCCACCATGGCCAGAGCCATGCCGAGCAGGATGGAGCGACGGTTCAGAGCATTCCAGACCCGGTGCATGGTGGCGGTGCAGACTCCGATGACGGAAAGGGCGGTAGAAAAAACTATTAAGAGATACCACCATCGGCCAGAAATGCCCACGGCCCGCTTTTCAAACAGGGATAACCGTAGGAAAAACAAGGAGATGGCTGTCCGACATACTACCTCTTTGGTGGTAACCTGAGTACCCCAATGGGGTATTTGCGCCCTTGGCGAGCGGCTTTTGTTCAATAGACTTGATTAAGGTCAAACCTTAACCAGTGCTGTGAACGGAGCCACCATGATTCTCGAAACACGCCATTCCATCACCGAGATCCTTTCCCGCCAGCCGCTGTTCCGCCTGCTGAGCGGCCAGGAATTGGCGCAACTGGCCCGGGGTGCCGGTGAATTCCGCCTGAGCCGCAACGAGATGCTGTTGCAGAAGGGCGAGCGTTGCGACGGACTGCACGTGGTGGTGGCCGGCCAGATCAAGCTCTACCTGCCTTCCCTGGCGGGGGGCGAGAAAGTGGTGCGCATGGCCGGCCCCGGCGATACCTTCGGCGAAGAGGGGGTGTTCATGGGCAAACCCAGCCCCCTGGCCGCCCAGGCCACCAAGGACAGCATCCTGCTGCGCCTGGAGCGCCAGCCCCTGATGGACGCCATGGAACGCAACTGCGTACTGTCCAGCACCCTCATGAACCATTTGTGCACCCGCCTGTGCGATCTGGTGGACAACCTGGAAACCTGCGTGCAACGCAACAGCGCCCAACGGGTGGTGCATTACCTCGTGCAGATGGCGCCCCGCCATGGCGAGGCCTACGACATCGTGCTGGACGCCAACAAACAGACCATCGCCTCCCAGCTCAATCTGGCCCCCGAAACCTTTTCCCGGGTGCTGGGCAAGCTGGCCCGGGACGGCTGCATCCGGGTCCAGGGCCGCACCATCCGGGTCAACAATCTGGGCGCCCTGCGCGGCTACGCAGGGAGCTGAGTCCGCCGGCATTCTTCAGGTGTGGGGGCGGGCATGGACGTGCTGGCCCACCGCTTCCGCTTCCACCGGGACCAGATTCAACTGGGCGTGGCGCACGCCCCTTTCCGCGCCGATCTTTTCGCCCAGGGCCCGCACCTCCCCGGTGTGGCCGCGCAGGAACAGGGTTTCCAGGCAGTGATCGTGATCCAGGTGGACGTGCATGCTGGACACCACCAGGTCATGGGCGTGGTGTTGCAGGTCGGTGAGCCGTTCCGCCAGGCGCCGCTCGTGGTGGTTGAAGACGTAGGACAGGCTGGCCACGCAATGGGGCGCCTCCTCCCGTGCCAGGCGGGCCAGTTCCAGTTCCCGGCGCAACAGGTCGCGCATGGCTTCGGAGCGGTTGGCATAGCCCCGGGCCCGGATCAGGGAATCGAACTCCCGGGCCAGGGATTCTTCCAGGGATATGGTGATGCGTTCCATCGCAAGGGTCCTCGGGGCGTGGTGGAAGGAGTGTAGCAACCCGCTCAGGGCTGGGGCGGACCGCCCGGGCGGAAGCGCTGCACGGCCGCCGTCAGGGCCTCCACCTGGGCGGGTTCGGCGGCACCGTAACGGGCTGCCAGATAAAGCCGGGTGACGGTGGCGATGGGTTCGGCCAGATCGGGACGGGCGGCGGCGGCCCGACGGGCATAATCCGTCGGCCCCTCGGCCCCGCCCCGGGGCAGCCCCAGCCGGGCCAGGCGGGCGCAGAATCGGGCATAGGCCCGGGCAGCCGGGTCCAGGGCCGGGCGCCGGCGCTGGAAGAGCAGGGCGGCCAGAACCAGCAGGCCCAGGGCCAGGAGCGCCGTCAACAGGCCCACCATGCCCTGGAGGGTGGCCAGGAATGGCGCCAGGCTGGCCAGGAAGCGGCGCTGCCTGTCGTGGTTGTAGCCCAGCACCCACTGGTTCCAGCGGCTGTTCACCAGATCCCAGCCCAGGTCCAGGGCGCGCAGCCAATCTCCAGCCACGGGCAGGGGAATATCGAGCCGTTCCCCCGCCGGCAGGGCGGCGTTCACGCCCTGTTCCACCCGCTCCGGCGCCACCGCGGCCGTGGGGTCCACCCGGGTCCAGCCCAGTTGCGGCAGCCACACTTCCGCCCAGGCGTGGGCGTCCCGTCCACGTACGATCCAGTGGCGCCCATAGGGGTTGAATTCCCCACCCTGGTAGCCGGTGACCACCCGGGCCGGCACCCCGGCCGCCCGCATGAGGAAGACGAAGGCCCCGGCATAGTGCTCACAGAACCCCCGGCGGGTGTCGAACAGGAATTCGTCCACGGCCGATTCCCCCAGGGGGGGCGGACTCAGGGTGTAAAAGAACTTCTCCTGGCGGAAGTGGGACAGGGCCCGTTCCACGATGGCGGCATCGCCACCGCCTGCCACGGCCAAGTCCAGGGCCAGTTCCCGGGCCCGCCGGTTGCCGCCCGGCGGCAGGGCCAGTGCCCGGGTGCGATGGGTCGCCTCCAGAACCGGATCCAGCCGGTAGGCGGGATGGGAACTGACCTGGTAGCGCAGGCGTTGGTGCACGGGATCCCGGGCCTGCCATTGCAGGTCGGGGCCCAGGCTGGAGACCGGCTGGTCAGGCAGCCGGGCCGGGTAACCCAGGAGAAACAGCCAGCGCTGGTGGTGGGGCTCCAGGGTGATGGTGTAGTTGAGGGGCTCGCCCAGACCCTGGCCCTGGGGACTGGCCGGTTCCACGGGCCGGGCCCGGTACCAGCCCCGGCCATCGAAGTCCCAGAGCACCGGACCTCGCCAGTAGAGGTCCCGGCTCTGGGGTTGAGCAGCGGGAAATTCGGCGCGGAAGGCCAGTTCGTCGGAAAGGATGAGACGGCTGATGTCTCCGGGACTCATCTGTTCCGCCAGGCCGCTGGCCGCCGTTTTCTGCTGGGGCAGCCCCCACAGGGGGCCCTGGATGCGGGGAAAGAGGACGAACAGCAACAGGGCCAGGGGCAGGGCCTGGAGCATCAACTGGCCGGCCAGAATCAGGTTGGGCCGGCTGCGGGCCGCCAGTTGTCCAGGCGGTGTTTCCAGGGCCACGAAGGCCGCCACCAACACCGTGCCGGCCAGGGCCATCCAGCCGGCGGTGAACAGGGCCTGGTCCTCCAGGAAATGGGCTACCAGCAGGAAGAGGGTGACGAAAAGCAGGCCGGCCCGATCCCGGGTCGTGTCCAGTTCCAGCAATTTGGCACCGGACAGAAAGGCCAGCAGGGCGACCCCGCCTCCCGGCCCCAACACGCTGCCGTAGCCCAGCAGCACCCCGCCCACGCCACCCAGGGTGGCCAGCCACTTCAGCCAGTGGTTGAGGGGCGGCTGGCGGCGAGCCGCGCCGCGCAGACTCAGGCCGGCGAAGCCCAACCAGGCCAGGCTGATCCAGGCGGGCAGATGCCAGGCGTGGGGCAGCAGCACCAGGCCCAGCGGGACCACCAGCCAGAACCGTTGCAGGAGTAGGGGATTCAGGGTGCCTCCCCATAACGGGCCAGGGCTTCCAGGCATCGGTGCCGGTGGGACTCCCCGGTTCCCGGGGCGATCTCCCGGCCCGGCAGGCGCAGGCCGAAGGCCAGGCCGGCAGCGTGGGCGTCCAGGACCCAGCGGGCCAGGCGGGACAGGCGGGCTTCAACGTCCCTTTCCGGAGTCCATTGCCAATCCAGCCAGAGCTCCCGCCGGCCCCCGCCGGCGAACTGTTTGGTAAGCAGGCGGCCATCTCCCCGGGCTGCGGTTTTCCAGGCGATGCGCCGCGGCGGGTCGCCGGGCTGGTAACCGCGCAGGCCGGCAAATTCCGCCCCTTCCCCGGCCCGTCTGTCCGCCTCCCCCCCGGTACCGCCGGCCTCGGGAAAGGGTTTGGAATCCGGCGCGGGGGCCGGATACACCAGGATGCCCCAATCCATCTCCAATACCGTCCAGCAACGGAACAGACCCAGGGGAAACACGCTGTACACCGCGAAGCGGCCCGGCCGGTGCCAGCCCCGCCGGGGTTGCTCCAGGAGGAAGGCCAGGCGGCCCGTTTCACCCGGTGCCAGATCCACCGGCATCCCCTGGCCATCACCGTGGCGGAGGGCCAGACCCCGGCGCGGACGGGGGCCGGGATTGCCGGCGGAAAGGGCCAATTCCGCCCGCTCACCGGCAAAGACCGGTGCCACGGGCAGGGTGGCAAGTCTCAGGCCGGACAGATTGCGGTGGGTGTGCAGCATGGCCACCAGGCCCAGGCCGGCAAACCAGAAGGTGAACAGATAGGCCAGGCTCAGCCCGTAGTTCATGGACCCCACCAACAACCCCAACAGCAGGGCGCCGAAGACCAGGCCCATGGGGGTAGGCAGGATGTAGAGCCGGCGGCCGGTGAGGGTGATGGGACCCGACTCCACCCGGGGCGGCCGCCAGGGCAGATAGGGCAGGGCGCGGCTGGCCATGGTCGTCCCGGCCTCCGGCCCCTGCCGGCTCAGACGCCGTGCTGCCTGAACCAGGCCTGGAGCCGCTGCCAGCCGTCCTCCGCCTCGGTCTTGCGGTAGCTGGGCCGGTAGTCGGCGTGGAAGGCGTGGGGGGCGTCGGGATAGAGATGGATGGCGGAGGCCTTGCTCGCCGGGCTGCTCGAGGCGGCCAGGGCCGCCCGCATCTTGTCCACCGTATCGTTGGGAATGCCCGTGTCCTGGCCCCCGTAAAGACCCAGGACCGGGCCCTTCAGGTCGTTGGCCAGGTCCAGGGGATGTTTGGGGGTGAGTTCGCTGGTACCGCTGGTGAGCCGGCCATACCAGGCCACGCCCGCCTTCACGGCCGGGTTGTGGGCGGCGTAGAGCCAGGTGATGCGCCCGCCCCAGCAGAAGCCGGTGACGCCCAGGCGGGCGGCGTCGCCGCCGTTGGCCTTGGCCCAGGCGGCACAGGCGTCCAGATCGGCCATCACCTGGGCGTCGGGCACCTTGGACACCACCTTGGCGATGATGTCCGGGATGGTGGTGTATTGCCGGGGATCCCCCTGGCGGGCGTAAAGCTCGGGGGCGATGGCCTGGTAGCCCAGCTTGGCCAGGCGGCGGCAGGTGTCCTTGATGTACTCGTGGACGCCGAAGATCTCCTGGACCACCAGGATGGTGGCGAAGTTCGTGCCCTTGGCCGGCTGGGCCCGGTAGGCGGGCATGTTGCCGTCACGGGTGGGCACCTGGATCTCGCCAGCCAGCAGGCCTTCGCTGTCGGTGCTGACGGAAGTCTGGGCCATCACCGGCTGGACGGCCAGGGCGAAGCCGGCGCCCAGGGCAGTGACCAGGAAATTACGCCGGTTCAGGGGCTGGGGTGGGGGGCTCAGGGAATCGTGTTCTGCTTGCAGGTAGTCCAGGTTCATGGTGTCTCCTCTCTTGTGTGGGGTGAAGCGTGGGTATCGGCTGGATGGGGGCCCGGTTCAGGGAATGGCCACCTCCAGCAGGATCCGTGGGGCCCAGTCCTCGCCGGCCCGGCTCACGCCGGCGCTGGGAAAGAGGCGGTGGGCCACCAGGGCCGGCAACACGGCCTGGACGTCTTCCGGCTGGGCAAAGTTCCGCCCTTCCAGAAAGGCCCAGGCCTGGGTGACCCGTAGCAGGCCCAGGCCGGCCCGGGGCGACAGGCCGGCGGCAAAGCGGGCATCGCCCCGGCTGGCGGTGATGAGGGCCTGGAGGTAGTCCAGCAGGGCGTCGGACACATGGATGCCGCGCACGGCCTGTTGGTGGCCGGCGAAATCCTCCGGGCCCAGCACCGGCGCCAGGTTGGCCAGGATGTCCCGGCGGTCCTCGCCGCGCAGCAGGGCCCGTTCCGCCGCCCGTTCGGGAAAGCCCAGGCGGATGCGCAGCAGGAAGCGGTCGAGCTGGGACTCCGGCAGGGGAAAGGCGCCGATCTGGTCTCCCGGGTTCTGGGTGGCGATGACGAAGAAGGGGCAGGGCAGGGGCCGGGTTTCCCCCTCGATGCTCACCTGGCCTTCCTCCATGGCCTCCAGCAAGGCGCTCTGGGCCTTGGGGCTGGCCCGGTTGATCTCGTCGGCCAGGATCACCTGGGCGAAGATGGGCCCCGGGTGGAAGGTGAACTTGCCGCTGTCCCGGTCGTAGATGGCAGCCCCCAGAATGTCGGCGGGCAAGAGGTCGCTGGTGAACTGGATGCGGCGGAACTCCAGGCCCAGGGTGCGGGCCAGGGCGTGGGCCAGGGTGGTCTTGCCCACCCCGGGCACGTCCTCGATGAGCAGATGGCCCCGGGCCAGCAGGCAGGCAAGGCAGAGGCGGACCTGGCGGTCCTTGCCCAGGACGATGCGGTTGATCTGCTCCAGGGCGCGGGCGAGGGTGGGGTTCATGGCGAGGTGTCCGTGTTTTGTCGGGATACTAGGGACCCGGCGGCCTCCCTGACAACCCGGAATGAGGAATGAAGCCGGCCCGGGCCCCGCGCCGGGGCCTCAGGCTTCCTCGCTTCGGCCCGCCCGTTCCAGCAGCAGGGCCCGTTCCCGGGCGTTGCGGGCCAGCCTCGCGGCCCGCTCGAACTCGGCGCGGGCTTCCTCCATGCGCTCCAGTCGGGCCAGCAGGTCGCCGCGCACGGCGGGCAGCAGGTGGTAGTCCTTCAGGCCGGCTTCGTCGCGCAGGGTGTCGACGATTTCCAGTCCCGCCGCCGGGCCGAAGGCCATGGCCACCGCCACGGCCCGGTTCAGGGTCACCACGGGGGAGGGGGCCACCTGGGCCAGGGCGTCGTAGAGGGCGGCGATGCGGGCCCAGTCGGTGGCCTCCAGGCTGGCGGCCCGGGTGTGGCAGGCGGCAATGGCGGCCTGGAGGGCGTAGGGGCCCAAGGGGCCGGGCAGGGCCTCGGCCCGGGCCAGGGCATCCAGGCCCCGGCGGATCAACAGGGGGTCCCAGCGGCTGCGGTCCTGGTCCTTGAGCAGCACCGGCTCGCCGGCGGGGGTGAGCCGGGCGGCGAAGCGGGAGGCCTGGATTTCCATCAGCGCCAGCAGGCCCAGCACCTCGCTCTCCCGGGGCATCAAACCCGCCAGCACCCGGCCCAGGCGCAGAGCTTCCTCGGACAGGGCGGGGCGCATCCAGTCGTCGCCGGCGGTGGCGGCGTAGCCCTCGTTGAAAATCAGGTAGATCACTTCCAGCACCGAGGCCAGGCGCTGATGCAGTTCCACCCCCCGGGGTACCTCGAAGGGCACCCGGGCAGCGGCCAGGCTGCGCTTGGCCCGGACGATGCGCTGGGCGATGGCGGATTCGGTCTTCAGGTAGGCCCGGGCGATCTCTTCCGTGGTGAGGCCGCCCATGACCCGCAGGGTCAGGGCACTGCGGGCCTCCGGCGCCAGCACCGGGTGGCAGGCGGTGAAGATGAGGCGCAGCAGATCGTCCCCCACCTCGTCGTCCAGCCCGTCGTCCACCCACCGGGCCCGGTCATCCCCCGCCACTGCGTGGTGGAAATCCAGTTCCCGGCCGATCTCCTCGGCCTTGCCCGCTGCCATCCGGCGATGGCGCAGCAGATCCAGGGCCCGGCGCTTGGCCGCCGTCATCAGCCAGGCCCCCGGGTTGTCCGGCATGCCGTCCCGGCCCCAGGTCTCCATGGCCGCCACCAGGGCATCCTGGGCACAGTCCTCCGCCTCGCCCACATCGCGCAGGATGCGGGCCACGGCGCCGATGACCTTGGCGGCTTCCAGGTGCCAGATGGCGGTGAGGGAGTTGTGGGGGGTGGACATGGGGGGTATGGAAGGGGATGGGGTGGCTGCAAGCCGACTGGCAACAGTAGCTCCGGGTGGGGCGTCGAACCCTGCACTTCCCCCTTTCATAAAGGGGGATTGAGGGGGATTTGAACCCGGCTAGGCAAATCATCGTCGGCAAATCCCCCCCACCCCCCCTTTACAAAGGGGGGAGACAAGCAGGTCGGCTAAGCGTCAGCGGGCTGGTTCCGCACGGCCTAAATGAAAGGAAGAGGTGGGTAGATGCACGTCCCTTGGCATCGATAGCCCTGGGTAGTACGCCAACTCCTGCACTTCCCCCTTTCGTAAAGGGGGATTGAGGGGGATTTAAACCCGGCCAGGCAAGCCACCATCGGCAAATTCACCCCAACCCCACCGCCTGTTCCCCTCTCCCCCTACTGCATGGAATGCAGCCCAATCATGTTGCCTTCCGAATCCCGCACCAGGGCGATGAAGCCGTACTGGCCGATGGAAAACTTCGGCTTCACCACCTCACCCCCCGCCTGGGCCGCACGCTCCGCCTGCACCGCGCAGTCGGCGCAACTGAAATAGACCATGGTGCTGTTGCCCCCCGGTTCCACCCCGGCCACGCGCGCCAGGGCGCCGCTGGCACCGTAGCTGCCCGGCTCCATGGGAAAGCCCCAAAGTTCCACCGGACTCTCCAGCCGGGTGAACTGCACTTCAAACACGGCCCCATAGAAGCCCTTGGCCCGCTCCATGTCCGCCACGTAGATCTCGAACCAGCCCGCCGGATTGGTTGTGCAGCATCCCGCCTCCGCACCGGGGAGCAGCGCGTCGGGGGACAACACGGTCTTTTCCGTGTAGGGGTCGAAGGGTGCCGAGCAATGGTCATGGACGATGCGCCAGCCCTCGGCCTCTTTGCGCCAGAGGATGGAACTGCGGAACCAGTGCCGGCCCGCCGGATGATTGGCCGGCAGGTCGATGAAGTGCCACAGGAAGTGGGCGCTGGCCAGTTCGCCGCCCAGATGCAGTCCCAGGTCCCGGGTCTCGATGGCGAAGGACTCGGGGAAGTAGGGCAGGCAGTCCACGATTTTCTTGCGCAGGCTATCCGGCCCTTCGGAAAAGGGCGGAATGGCATCGAAGCTCACCGCGTCGGCGGCGTAGAGCGCCATCAGGGCGTCGGCGTCCTTGCGGCAGAAGGCGTGTTGCCACTCGGTCAGGGCGGCGTGGATCAATGTTTCGTCGGTCATTTTTTCGTCGGTCATATGGGTCTCCTCAGGTTGGTTTCCTTATCTTGCTCTGCTCAATGGACGTAGCACGGTGCGCATTCCCGCACCTCCACGGTGGCGAAGCGGGCGGCCGGGCAGCGTTGGGCGATGGCCACGGCCTCGTCCCGGTCCGCCGCCTCGATGAGAAAGAAGCCGCCCACCATCTCCCGGGCCTCGGCATAGGGACCGTCCAGCAGTTGCGGCCTGCCCTGGGCCTGGCGGACCCGCACGGCATGGTCGTCCGGCCGCAGGGATTCGCTGGCGTACAGCTTGCCCTGGGCGTGCAGGCCCTGGCCGAAGGCCACCATCTCGGCGTACAGGGCCCGGCCCTCGGCTTCGCTGCGGTCGCTGCGCTGGCCCCGGGGTTCCACGATCATCAGCATGAATTTCATGATGGCGCCTCAGGCTTCCGGCCCGCCGCAACCCCTGGCGGCCGCGGCGGCGATCTCTTCCGGGGAGACGTCGCGCACGTGGGTGGCCAGGGACCAGCGGTGGCCGAAGGGGTCATCCACCTGGCTGTAGCGGTCGCCCCAGAACATGTCCGTGGGGGGCATCACCGCCTGGGCGCCGGCGGCCACCGCCCGGGCGAAGGCGGCGTCCACGTCGGCCACGTAGAGATGCAGGACCACGGGCGTGCCCTTCAGGCTCTGGGGCCCCAGGGCACCCCATTCCGGTGCTTCGTCCATGAGGAACACATGGGAGTCGCCGATGCGCATCATGCCGTGCATCAGGCCCCCGTCCGGGCCGGGCAGGCGGGCCAGATCCACGGCGCCGAAGGCCTTCACGTAGAAATCCATGGCCTCCGCCGCACCCCGGCAGATGAGATGGGGCGTCAGCGTGGACATGTCTTGGGGAATGGCTTGTACCGTGCTCATGGTTCTCTCCTGTAGTTGGCAGGCCCACCGGAAAACGCCCGGGGCCTCATTGTGTACGACGAAGCTGATCTGCCTGAATCGACAGGTGGACGATGGCTTGGTTCGATTTCATTCCTGGGCTTCCATGGCGCGGAAGCGTGCCACCCCCTCGGAGGGCGGAAAGTCCTCTAGGCAATACAGGGGTCGCACCTCGATCTCGCAAGGCAGGCCCCGGCCGCGAGGGTTCGGGTAGCGTCGGCTCCATTCCAGCGCCTCCTCCCGGGAGCGGGCCTGGATCAGGGTATAGCCGGAAATCAGATCCCCGGATTCGGTGAAGGGCCCTTCGATGACCTGGCGCCGGTCCCCGTCAATCCGCACCCGCCAACCCTGGGCCGAGGGCTTGAGCCCGGCGGCATCCAGCAGCGCCCCCGCTTTGGCCAGTTCCTCGTGGAAAACCGCCATGTCGGTCATGAGGGCGGGATCGGGCAACTCGCCCGCCTCCGACGCCGTCGTCGCCTTGATGATGATGAGAAATCGCATGGTGTGCTCCTGATCCGGCCCCGCGAGCTGCGGGGGGTCAGGGGTACGACGTGCGATGTTGGGGCGGTTCGACAGCGCCGGGAACCGGCCTTGATGTTTGAGGGTGTGGAGGTCCGCCCGAAGCGATCGGCAACCTGCCGACCTAGGCGGACGCTGAACAGTGCGGGGTGGTGTCCGGGCCAGCCACTCGGCACTGCACGGGAGCCAGGTCAAGCAACCCAGGCGACAGCCCGGAACGGGCTGCTGTCGCTCAGCCCGGCAAGAACTCGCGAAGGGTCAGACGCAACCCGTCGGCTGGGGCAGACCACCATACTTGGTGATCATCTTCATGGGGCCCCGGGGAAAGAGGTCGTACAGCTTCTGGGCCTTGCGGTCCATGCCGTGCATCTTGGCGAAATCACGGATGGGCGGCACGGTCTGGGTTTCACTGAACACCTCTCGCGCCGACCGGATGTACTTCACATGCTCATCCGTGAGTTCGAAGTTGTCGTCCAGGCGAGCCAGTTCGTACATGATTTCCTCCGTCCAGATGGAGGGGTCTACCAGATAACCGTTGCCGGTAAGTTCGAGTTCCATGGGGAATCCTGTTGCGTTGGGAATGGTCCGGAGTATAGCTGGACTGCCTGGCAAATCAGGGCTAGACCCTAGGGGGAGTAGGTGTTCTGAGGCTGCGTTGACGGGGGCTGGGGACCCGTAGCATCAATCCCAGGGTGCCTTGTCCTTACGCCGTGGACAACTGGATTGCCGCTTTCGTCCAGATGATTGGCAGGCTCCCACGGGTTCCTGGCAGTCATACCGTTGCGGTGACTTTGCCGAGTCACTATGAACGGCAGTTGCTCGGCCGAAGCTGCCGTCGGCGTCCACTCTAGCAATGTCGGCCATGTAGCTGATTGCAGACTGAGGCGGCATAGGCACTTGGAATCCATAAGCGCCCGCATTTGACTCGGCATTATTGTACTCATATCATGTGTGCAACTTATTTTGCACACATGATATGAGTACGACTAACGATGGTGGTGCAACCGACTTTGGCCATCGCCTCCAACAATTCCGAATCCAAGCGGGAATTGAGACGCAAAGGGAATTGGCCATTGCGATGGGCGTCCGGCAGCAGACAGTGAGCCGATGGGAGGCCGGCACATCTCGCCCCAGGGCGAAGGACATGCTTCGGCTCGCGCACGTGCTATCCGTAAGCCCCGAGGATCTAGAGAACGTGAGCGAGCGTGGGCTGGATCCGCAAACAACGACGGTCAGTTTCGACCAACCGTTTCCAATCGACTCCCTGAGCGCGGAAGGTTTCGAACGGTTTTGCGACTTCTTCATCTCCGCGCTCCACCCGACCGCCGACGTGCACCGGTTCGGAGGGACCGGCCACAAGCAGGACGGCCTGGATATCGAGGCCGTTCTGCCAGACGGGACGATTCGCACCTATCAATGCAAGAGGCATAAGCAGTTCGGTCCCGCAAAGGTCGAAACGGCCGTCAAAGCACATGTCCGCCGCTCCGACAAGAAAGTCCTGCTGCTCACGAGAATCGCCAGCCCGCAGGCAAGAGAGGCGATGGCCGCCCATCCCGATTGGGAATTGTGGGACAAAGAAGACGTCGCCAAGCGGATCCGCCAACTTGCGAAGTCGGAGCAAATTCGCCTAGTGGACATCTTTTTCCCCGGACAGCGACTCGCGTTGCTCGGCGAAATCGAGGCCGGACCGTGGATGTCCGTCGAGGACTTCTACTCGGCATTTCTGCGCAAGGAGAGCGCCTTCAACCACCTGTGGCAACTGGTGGGACGGAGCGAAGAACTCGCAAACCTGTCAGACAGCATCCGCGACAAGGGCAGGCTGGTCACCCTGCTGACAGGCTCCGGCGGGTCCGGAAAGTCCCGTTTGCTTTACCAAGCCCTAGCCGATTACCAAAACGCGAAGTCCGGGACGCTGGTCAAAGTTATTTCGACGACGGAGGAACTCTCCTCGAAGCATCTCGATAATCTCGGGCAAGGCGAAAAGCTATTGGTCGTCGACGACGCGCACGACCGGGACGACCTCCCCATGCTTTTCGCTTACGTCGCCAATCCCAAGAATTCCGCGCGCGCGCTCCTTTCCCTCCGGACGTACGGCCTCGAGCGGATCAGGTTGCAGGCGGCCGCCGTCCTTCTCCAACCTCCCTACACTTCCCAAATCGGCCTCAAACCGCTGTCCCAGAAACAGTCGGTCGAACTCGCGGCCCAGGTCTTGAAGGAGTACGGCGGCGCCGAATCGGCGGCAGAAGCGGTCAGCCGCTACACCCTCGACTGCCCGTTGGCCACAGTCGTCGCGGCCCAGATCGTAGCGAAGGAGAAGTTGCATCCGGAGCTCCTGAGCACCGAAGGCGCGTTCCGAACGACCCTTCTGGACCGCTTCCAGCAGGTAATCGCGGGAGACCTAGCCCAAGGCAAGGACAGGGAAGCCCTCCTCGCCATCCTGAGAATCCTGGCATTGGTCCAGCCATTCAGCCCGGACGACGCCGGACTCTTGAAACTGATGGAGGATACCGAGGGCATTTCCGTCGCGGACAGCAACCGCCTCCTCAAGACCCTGGTAACGGGGGGCGTGGTGTTCAAGCGGGGCCTGACGTACAGGCTCGCTCCGGACGTCCTCGCCGACTACATCATCGAGCAGAACTGCGTGACCGAGAACGGCGCGTCGTCCGGCTACGCGGAAAAAGTCTTCGCCGCGTCGCCGCAATCCCTCGTCGAGCACGTCCTGCTGAACCTCGGGAAGTTGGATTGGCGGCTGTCAAGCGGGAACACCGCCAGCAGCCGATTGCTCGATGGGCTGTGGCAGCAATTGCGGCCCACGGGGGAATATGGCGACAAGCATTTCAAGGCAATGACGTCCGTCGCGTACTACCAGCCCGCGAGGGCGCTTCAGTTCGCCGAACAAAGCATCGCCGAAGGCAGGACTCCCAAGGACCTGCCGGAACTCGTTAAGTACGCCGCCTACAATTTCGAGCACTTGCAACGAGCCTGCGGTTGCCTGTGGGAATTGGGCAAATCGGACGAAAGGCAGTTGCACCAACACCCCGGCCACGCCATCCGCATACTGAAGGAACTCTGCGCGGTGGAGCCCAATAAGCCGGTCGAGTACAACGCCGAGGTCGTCGGATTTGGACTGTCGCTCTTGGATTACCCCGACTCGTGGAACGGTGCGTACACGCCATATGACTTCCTGAGCGGAATCCTCCAAACCGAAGGCCACACCACGTCTTCGAATGGCCGTGCGTTTTCGTTCAGCCCGTACTTCGTGAGGCAGGAAGCCGTTGCTTCGCTGCGAAAAGATGTGATTTCCGCTGCAATCGCCCGACTCGATTCCGAGCGGTTGGACGTCGCGATCCTGTCCGCGAGGGCGCTTTCCGATGCGCTCAGGTATCCGATGGGTCTATTCGGGGCTGCCGTTCCGGAAACGGACCGCGAGCGTTGGACCGACGAATTCGTTGGCACTTTGGAATCAATTAAGGGCAAGGTGCTGTCGTCGATACTGGATCCGTTCGTCTGGCTCGAACTGCTTTCTTCGATCTCTTGGCACGCGAAATTCGCCAGCGGCAGGACAAGCTACGTAGCAAACGAGATATTCGCCCTTACTCCGGACAGCCTCGAATTCCGGACGATACGCGCGTTCGTCGACGGGTATGGGCACCTGGTCGAAGATTCGGATTTCGAAACCAGGCAAAAGGAATGGCAGGCAACCATCCGGCACACCGCAGCAGAGATAGCCGACACCTTCCAGAACCCGGAGGCGATTGTGCACTTCGTAGCGTTGACGCTGGCGAGGGTCGAGGAAACAAAACTGAATAGGAATGCTTCGCCCCACGTCCTGCTCTACGAACTGCTCGCCGGCACAAACTCCTTGTCGCAATACGTCGTGGAGTACGCGCTTGGAAAGCCGAAATCCGCCATCGCCCGATACGTCCCCATGGCATTGCCGAGGATCTATTCGGAAGACGTCGCAAGTGGAAGGGTGTTTACGTCCAGAATCTTGGCTTCCGGGAATCCGGAACTGAGAGCATCGCTGTGCCGCTGTCTCGGCCAAGTCCTTGGGAACTCATCCTTGGGCGAATACGAATTCGACACCCTGAAGGGATTTCTCTCTTCAGACGACGAACACGAAGTTGCGACTGCGGCGGGCGAGTTACGCCATGTCGGGGCGCTGGACGCCGCGAAAGCGTTGGAGCTCATAGGAGCCACGAATTTCTGTGGTTCCGAGCATGTTGCCGACGAGGTCCTCTCCCTCTTTGAATCCCCTGGGCCGATTCCGCCCGACCTGCTCGATTCCCGCTCGGTAAGCGTCCTGCTGGACAAACTTTTCCCCATACCGGTTCTGGAAAAGTATTGGATCCAGAAATTTCTCGCGTCCACTTCGGTGAGGTACCCGGTGGAAACGCTCGATTTCTTCAAGAAGCGCGTCGCGCACGCGGCTTCGACGGAGGATTACGCGTTCCGTCCCTGCAACTTCGGCCCGTACGTGCACGAGCCTTTGCGGTTCGCCGAGTCGGCGGCGTTCGAAGACTTATGCAAGGACGTCTGGTCTTGGATGAGAGGTGGCGAAGGCGGCGACCACAAGTTCCAATACTTCGCCTCGCACCTTTTCGGCGCTGTATTTTCCGCAACGGACGACAGGACGCTGTCTTTCATGCGGAATAAGTGCTCCGGCGACAGCCTCGATATCTCACTCATTGGGGAAATCCTCCGCGAGGCCGACCACGCATTTTCTTTGGACAATCCGACCTTCGTCGTCGGCTATCTCACGGCGGCCAAGTCGCACGGCAGTAAGTGTCTCGAATCCGCCACCAGCGCACTGTATTCCGCGGCTGTGAGCGGAGGAAAACAGGGGACGCCGGGCGAACCGTTTCCCCGTGACGTGGAGGCCTTGGAAAAAGCGAAGTCCATTCTCGATTCGCTCCCTCGTTTCTCCCCTGCTTATAGGCTCTACGACCTCATCAAGCAGGACGCGGAGAAGAACATCGCCGAATCGCTAAAGGAGCGGGAGTTGTTCGAGGAGTAATAACCGGTATCGAATGAGGCCATGCTTAGGTGAGCTGTGGCTGGTTTCGATCACATAGCAGTCACATCAACCGAGCATCTCACTGGCAGCAATGGCCGAACTCCGGCCACACAACTCACTGCCCACTCCTGGCCGAAAGCACACATATGCAATCTGTCCAAAATTCGCCGGTGTGCTTCCTACCCTTTACGAGTTTGCGCGGTTGAACCGCCTGCATTCCCATACGTTTTACTAGCGAAATCCTTGCTCAGGCAGTGGTCGTCAACTTGCTCGGGCGTATCAGGCTTTCGGCGGGAATGCCGATTTCTCGTGCAGACGCCAGATCATGTTGTGGGTCAGGGGACGCTTGCGGGCGAGAATTTCGTAGACCCGGTTCAAGCGGCCAATGGCCGGCACCAGGTCTTTCGGGGTCAGCCCGGCTTGCTCCATGCGGAATTTGATGGCCTCCACCGGATCGGTCAAGTCGATGGGGAAGCGCTTGGCCTCATACGCCTCTACCAGGGTCAACAATACTTCGACGCGATCCCCATCAGGCGTGTCGGGGTCGGGTTCGTTGTCGAAATACGCTGAGACCTCACGCAAGGCGTCCTTGTAGTCGGCTTCGGTGTGAATCGGACGAATGTCCATGTCAGTGCACCATCTCAACGGTTTCGGCATCAATCGCATCGTATTCGTCGTGCGTACCCACAAATTTCACGTAGACGGCCTGGTAGCGGTATGCCACTGAGACCACCAGGCGGTAGTCATTGCCCTTGACGTTGAAGACAACACAGCGGTTTTTCAGAACGCTGGCGCTACGGTACTGATCCTTGATATCCGCTGGCTGGTGCCATGTCGCCTTCATCACCTCATCCACCCATGATTTCTAAGGCTGCTCGGCGTCCGGATGGTCTTCCCAGACGGCCCGTTGGTGGCTGACGGCAATGATTCGCATGAGATTAAGTGTGGTCCCAGAATGGGACCTTTCCAAGGTCGCGGCTGCATTATTTGCGTCCGAATTCCTTACAACTCCGGCCTGATGTTGCCTTCCCTATTCACATCTGCCGAAACAGATGCCCATACGCCCGGCTCACCGCCAGCACCTCTCCCCGGTCCTTCAAACTCACCTGCAACCGCCCTGCCAGATCCCGCCTGGCCGCCTTGATCTGCGCCACGTTCACCACCGTGCCCCGGTGCACCTGCCAGAAGGCGTCCGGGTCCAGTTGGGGAATCAGGTCCTTCAGGGGCGTGCGCAGCAGGTATTCCCGGTCCCGGGTCAGGACGCTGGTGTACTTGTCGGCGGACTGGAAGTAGCAGACGTCTTCCACCGCCACCAGGTGCACCGTGTCGCCCACCTGGATGCGCAGCCAGCGCAGGGGGTCGGCCTTGGGGGCGGGGGCCAGGAGGGCGCTCAGGCGGGCGAGGAGGTCCGTATCGGCCACGGTTGGGGGCTGGCGCAGGCGGTCCAGGCATTTCTTCAGGCGGGCATCGGAGACGGGTTTCAGCAGGTAGTCTGCGGCGGCTTGTTCGAAGGCGGCCACGGCGTGTTCGTCGTGGGCGGTGACGAAGACCACCCGGCAGCCCGGGGGGGCGGCGGCGGCGGCTTCCAGGCCGGAGAGGCCCGGCATGCGGATGTCCAGAAAGGCGATGTCCGGGGCCAGGTCAGCCAGGGCGGCTCGGGCGGCCAGGCCGTCCTGGACCAGGGCGGCGATGGCGAGCTCGGGCCACAGGCGGTGCAGGCGCCGGGCCAGGTCGTCGGCGAGCAGGGGTTCGTCTTCGGCGATCAGGGCGCGCATGGCAGTTCCAGTTGCACCCGCACGCCGCCGCCGGCCTGACTGGAAATGCTCAGCCGGCCGGTGTCGCCGTAGAGGGCGGCGAGGCGGGCGCGGACGTTGTCCAGGCCGGTGCCGGCACCGGCTTTGGCCGGGTCCAGGCCGACGCCGTCGTCGCCGATTTCGATGTGCAGGCGGCCCTGTTCCGCCCGGGCGTCCAGCCACAGGTGGCCGCCCCCCAGCTTGGGTTCGATGCCGTGCTTCACGGCGTTTTCCAGCAGGGGTTGCAGGAGCATGGGCGGGATGCTGGCCCGGCGCGCTTCCGGGGTGGCCTCGATGCGCCAGGCCAGGCGTGGGCCGAAGCGGATGGCGAGGATTTCCAACCAGTTCTCCAGCAGTTGCAGTTCGCCGTCCAGGGTGGCCTGTTCCTGGCGGGAGCGGGCCAGGGCCACGCGCAGCCAGTCGATGAGCCGGTCCAGCAGTTGCCCGGCCCGGGCCGGGTCGGCCTGGATCAGGCTGGCGAGATTGGCCAGGGTGTTGAACAGGAAGTGGGGTTCGATCTGGGCCTGCAGCAGCTTCAGGTGGGCCTCGGCTTCCCGGCGGGCCCGCTCCGCTTCGTCCAGGCGGCGCTGGCGGACTTCAGTATCCAGGGCGTGGATGCGTTCGCCCAGCAGGAAGACGATGCTGCCCAGAATGCCGAACATGAGCCCGATGGCCAGCGTCTGGGCCACCTTGTCCGGGGGCGGAGTCTGGCCGTGGATCAGGCTGGCGAGCCAG
This sequence comes from Thiobacillus denitrificans, assembly GCA_020723405.1. GTDB lineage: Bacteria > Pseudomonadota > Gammaproteobacteria > Burkholderiales > Thiobacillaceae > PFJX01. The sequence goes on from DYIY01000006.1 coordinate 235,860, forward strand.
AGGCCCAGCAGGACACTGGTGGGCAGTCCCAGGCCCAGGGCTGCCCAACGCCGCCAGCTGGGAGTCATGCCCAGGATGATGGGGGCGTTTACCAGGGAGATGCACCAGCCGATGCACTGGGCATAGAGCAGGTTCAGCCAGAAGCCATGGCCGAAGCCGATGATGGTCAGCAGGCCGCCGATGGCCGTGTTGAACAGCACCAGCAGAAGAATGGCAAGGGGCAGGGAGGCCATGGCCGGATTCTCGGAGGCCATTCAGGGCAACGCAAGGCGCAGGCCCAGGGTGAGGCTGTGCTCCACCAGACTGGCGAATTCGCTGCGGGGCCCGCCCCGGTTCCACAGACCCAGGGCGAAGAGGCTCAGGTGGCCGTTCACCGCGTGTTCGCCGTAGCCCGCCAGCTCCGTGCTGTGGTCGTCCAGGTTGTGGCTGACCATGAGTCGCCAGTAGTCGTCGCCATCCAGGAAGTTGCTTTGCCAGATGGCGTGGAGGTAGTGGCGGTTGAGCAGGGGCGGCAGGTGGGACAGGGCCAGGCCCGCCGCTGCCCGGTTGGCGGCGGATCGGCTGAACAGGGCGGCGGATTGGTCTTGGCTGAAGCCGTGGCCGTCGTAGAGGAATTCCAGGGTCAGGCTCTGGCCGTTTTCCAGGGTGCGGGTGATGCCCAGCAGACCGGTGGCCTGGCGCCCGGATTCGTCGGCGATGCTATAGGGCAGGGCGGGGTTGGCCGGGGAGACCAGGGCGTCGGAGCGGGTTGAGGAGGCTACTTCGCCGTAGATCAGCCAGGCTTCGTCCAGGCTTTTCTGCACGTGGAACCCCGCGAATGGGTTTTGGTACCGGGCCTGGGCCAGCACCAGACCGGCGGCCCAGTCGTCGCCCCGCCGGTCCATCTTGAGCAGCCAGGCGTCGCGCCAGGGGTCGTCGGCATCACTGTCCCGGCCCCGGTCCTGGATCCAGCCCAGGCTCAGGCCCCATTGCCGATCGGGGGTCCAGGCCAGGCGGGCGCCGTCCACGCCGGTGAGTTCCCGCAGGGGGTTGCTTCGCCCGTTGTCGAAGTAGAAGGGACTGGCCGGCGAACGGAACTGGGCCGGGCCCCAGTTCTGCACCTCCCGCCCCGCCAGAAGGGCGGTCTGGTCGGACAAGGGTAGGCGGACCAGGGCCTGGGCCAGATAGCCGGTTCCCTGGTCCGCGCCGTCGGCCTGTTGCCAGGCGAGGATGGGGCGCAGGGTCAGGCGGAAGTCGTCGTTGGCCAGGCGCAGGTTGAGGCGTGCTTCGCTGGTGTAGGTGGTTTCCGCCAGATGGGCGATCTGGTTGCCCGGGTTGAGGACGCTGCTGTCGGCCAGGCTGCGGTGTTCCGGGTAGGCATAGAGGCTGGCATCCCAGGTGGTGTCGAAGGCCTGGGCGGGGGGGGATGTTGCGAGCAGTAGTCCCACCGCCAGACCCAGCAACCACCCTGATCCCCCCCTTTTGCAAAGGGGGGTTAGGGGGGATTTGGCAACGCTGGCAGTAGGCCACCGGTCTTGAATCCCCCCCCACCCCCCTTTTGCAAAGGGGGGAGTGATCGCGGTGGGGATGCCGGTCGGGCCAGGGCGCGACCCTTCCGTTACCCACCTCCCTGTTTCCTGAACAGAGATGAGATAAATGAAGAGCAAGGAAAGTGATAAATGCGGGAAATAG
>DYIY01000026.1 GCA_020723405.1 Thiobacillus denitrificans
TAACCAGCGCTTCGAGTGGGACGCTCCAACAGCCGGCTTCGCCGCCTGTTTCCACGCCCCTCAAGCTAAACGTTCGGCGTCATGAAACTCGCAGCCTACCTCATACTACTTGTCGGCATAGCCATCCTCGCTTACGCCTACTCAATCGCACCATACAAAGACGAAGCGCTCTTCATGGAGCGGTACATGGCCTTGTCTGCCGGTCAGAGTAACGAGTATTGGCAACTTCGAGACGAAATGCTTACCCCGAAGTTTCAGCTACAGAACTATGGCGGAACTTTAGTCACATTAGCAGTCGCTGTATTCTTCGTTTCACGTAGGGGGTGGCAACAGCTCAAATCTCCCAAGTCACGCGTTGCACTACTTGGGCTTGCGTTTGCAACCCCGTTCCTGACCGTGGGTGCTTATGTTTTCGATCTGTTGCAGGCTTTCGACAGAGGCGAGTTTCCGCACTGGGCAGATTCAATGGGCATTCCGCTTATGGGAGTTCCCGTAAATCTCGTTGTGTTGCTACTCTGGTCAGGTGCTCACTTGGCATTTCTTCGTGGCCCTTACCAGCCTGTGTTTTTGTCTCAAGCAATGTCGCGCCAAGCAAATTGGTGGCTGTTAGTTATCGCGGCGCTTACTGCTTTACTTTCAGTGTTGTTCGCGTTCGAAGGTGCGTACTGGTATGCCATTCCAGGAGTTGCCTGGCTTTACTTCTACGTTTCACTAGCCGCCGTACGTCGTTCAACCTATGCCGCCGAACCCGGCGGTCAATCGGACGCCACGCGATGAAGCCGCGTAGCGCCTGTTACCTTGCACGTTACCGTGAAAGACGCTGACATGAAAATACAAGCCCCCCTCATGTGCGAAGCACATGATTAGAAAGCAAAGAACTATGGCCGCTTCTGCCGTGTCATGCTCGACCTCACCCCCTGAGGTGTCCTCGCACTCACTGTCACAGACACGAGCCGCTCTCAATATAGGAAAACTTTCATCTTCGGGGGCGAGCCTCGGGATCATGATTGGTTAGCCGTCACAAATCACCACCACTCCCGCCATGCACAAGTACATCGCCGTCATCGCTTTCTGTATCCCAACAACCTGGTCGCTTGCCCAAGAAATTCCGATAGACGAGGAAGGCTTTACTAAGATCGCGGCGGAGCGGGTGCAACGCGAGCTTCCCTCGTACGACATCAAGCCAACGATCCGGCTGACGCTTGAAGGCAAGCGCGCTGATGGTGAATCAACAGGCCAAATGAGCCTTGATCGCGTCTACGCCTTCTGTTCGAGAAACGCTCGGAATTGCAGCACCGCACTGGATCAATACGCAAAGGGAGTCGGCGAGGCGATCAACGAGCGCGATCGCCCGATCGACAAGTCGATGGTGAGAATTGCCGTTCGCCCAGTAGAGTATGTTGATCGGGTGAAGAAGCAGATGGGCTCAGGCGCAGCGCCCATCTACGGCCGCCCCATCGGTGCCGGACTCGCGCTCGTTCCCGTTCTGGACTACACACGCTCAATTCGCTTCGTTGGGGAGAAGGATCTTCCGAAGCTTCAAGTCACTGAAGATGAAGCGTTCAAGGTCGGCGAGCAGAATGTTCGTGCGAGTGTCAAACCTCTCTCGGAAGTTACCCCGACTCCTGGGCCGAACTCCTTTGGCAGCATCACAGGTGAAGACTATGCATCCAGCCGCATCGCCTTTCATGACGATTGGAAGGTGCTCTCTGAAAGGTTGAACGGGAATCTGATTGTTATGCTGCCAGCACCCGACGTTCTCCTGTACGGCGACGGATCAACTCCCGCAGGCGTTGAGGCATTGCGAACCTTCGGTCGCGACATGGCAAAGAAGTCATCCCGCCCCCTCTCCCAAGTCGTCTTGCGCTGGACACCGAGTGGTTGGGACGAGCTGAAATGACGGCTCTCAAGTCGCTCGCCCTAAGTGATTGATTGAAAATGAACTGTTTTGAGCGACTTTCGGGCGATTTGCGGCCCTTGTCCGATTACCCCGCTAACCCTTCCTTCAAGCGGACAAGCCTTCGGCACGCCGTTTAAGTCAAACGTGTGGGGTTTCTATGCCTTGGTATAAATGCTCCGTAGTTGGCGAAGATTTCCCAGGCGTTATTGTGGGTAAATCAGTTCCCATTGGGTTCTATACAACACGCTATGTTGAGGCCAACTCTATCGAAGATGCAGAAATCCTCGCCCTTAACATCCTGAAGGCCGAGCCACAATTACAACTCCCTGAAGGCACTCAAAAACCAACATCAGCGCGGGTCACGTTTGAAAATATCGTTGAAATAGAAACACCTTTAACACCAATCGTGCAACATGGTTTCGCGTTTTTCGAGATGGGCAGCTAGTTGCAATGCATCCCACTAACTCAACCCCTAATATTGCGCTCAAGTTCGTTCCAGCCTTCGGCCTCCACGGGACGCGCCGCGAGCGGCGCGCCCCTTACCTAAAACGTTACCGTGAAAGCCGCTGACATGAAGATACAATCCCCCCTCATGTGCGAAGCCATGATTAGAAAGCAAAGAAATATGGCCGATTCTGCCGTGTCATGCTCGACCTCACCCCCTGAGGTGTCCTCGCACTCACTGTCACAGACACGAGCCGCTCTCAATATAGGAAAACTTTCATCTTCGGGGGCGAGCCTCGGGATCATGATTGGTTAGCCTCCATATACATCCGACGCTCATGTCCGCATCGATCATCATTCTTCTCGCCGTCGCCGTGACAGTTCTAATCGCTGTTGCATGGCGTTTTGCTTCACGTCGCCAGAGTCTCCCGTGTCCGGTCTGGCTGCGTTGGCTCGTAGAACTAGACAACCCATTCACGAAAACCAACCGGGCTGCATTCATTGTTGAAACGCTCGCGCTCTCGCATGGCAAGACGGTTCTAGACGCAGGGTGTGGCCCAGGGCGCCTGACAGTTCCTTTAGCCCGGAGCGTTGGCGCGGCCGGCAGCGTTGTTGCGTTGGACATCCAGCCCGGGATGCTTGCCCGAGCAAAAGCCAAGACGGAGGCTGCTGGTCAAGCAAACGTGCAATTTGTCGCTGCGGGACTAGGTGACGGCATGCTGCCCGCAAGTCACTTTGACCGAGCGGTCTTGGTCACCGTCCTTGGCGAAATTCCTTATCCCGCAGTTGCTCTTGCCGAGTTGTTTGGTGCTCTTAAGTCAGGGGGCCTTCTCGCCATTGTTGAGGTCATCTTCGATCCGCACTTCCAATCCCGAAGCACCGTCACTCGCCTTGCAGCTTCAGTTGGCTTTCGTGAGCGAGCATTTTTTGGTCACAGCTTGGCGTATGTCATTCACTTTGAGAAGCCATGAGGCGGCCAGCCCATCATTCCGACGGAACTTGAGCATAGAGCCGCGCAAGGCCGGTGAATTCAAACGTGTTGGGCACCATGATTAACATGACTATTTCGATGTTGAGCGTATTTCGCCGCAACATTGTCAGCGCTTTTCTTGGTGCGTTGTTACTTGCGCTCATTTATCACATTGGATTTCTATTAATCACGTCGGATATGCAGCCTGAGTCATTGTGGTCCGTGTGGGCACATATTGCGTTTTTGTGGGTTCCTGTTCTTATGTCAGGTGCATTCTTTCATTGGGTCTGCAATATGCTTGGCTATTCACGTATTCGCAGTGTGCTTCAGGATATTGTCGCTGCCGTTCTTGCTCCTGTTATTTCCATGGTCTTGGCCAGCCTCATAGTGTTTGGCAATCTCCCAACCATAAAGTGAGCCAGGTGAACGAAATCTCGCCCAACAGGTGCATCGAGTGGGGCGCTCCAACAGTCGGCTTCGCCGCTTGTTTCCGCCCCCCTCAAGCTGCACGTTGGGCTTTTCCATCCTAGGGCGTTTCCAGGATCCCCAATCCTTCGGTCAACCTGTCCGCCTGATTGCAACTCGCCTGCCCAACTTGGCGACTGCTCGGGCGTATCGTTTGCGGACTCGACATTTGGTTTTCCTCGTGGCTCTGGATGAACAGTAAACCCCTTCGATACTATTCAGCCAAACCATCTTACGAACTTGACGTCAGGGAGTACCAGGTCGCCATCGCAGCAGGGAAGAAGTTCATCGTCCCTGATACCCGCACCGCAGACTCCACTTCGAAGGAGCATATCCTGAGCGCCCTATCCATCCCCCTCCCCACGATGACGGATGCATCAACGTTTTCCAGCGACGGGAACGCCATTGTGGTTACCTGCTTGGAGCGCATTGGCTGCCAAGTTCAACCAAGGATGCCCTGAACATGACTAAACCGGGATTTCACATCAAAGGTCTCGTGGGCGGCCTTGACTGTTGGAAGCGGGAGGGTCGCCCAGCCAATACAGATGCCGTCGGCGCTGCGGTCAACGCCCGCTGCGGTGGCGATTGAGCCGACTCCCCATGGACATCCTCTACCGCGACGATGCCGACATTTCCGTTGAGACGGCCATCGACCTCTATCGGCGTTCCACCCTCGGTGAGCGGCGGCCGGTTGATCGGCCGGACATATTTGCGGGCATGTTGAAGAACGCCAACCTCCTGATTTCCGCGTGGCATGGCCAGCATCTGGTGGGGATCGCGCGCTCGCTTACGGACTTCAGCTATGTGGCATACCTCGCAGACCTTGCCGTTGATGCGGCATATCAGCGACAGGGTATCGGCAGAAGGCTCATCCAGGAAACAAGACAAAGGCTCGGGCGCGAGTGCATGGTGGTGTTGCTGGCGGCACCCAAGGCCAATGCTTACTACCCGAAACTTGGTTTTGAACACAATCCGCGGGCCTGGATGCTGCGGAGTGGTGAGCGTGGATCGAGACCGGTCAGCCAATAACCGAACTGTTGTGCACCTTCTACCATGACCATGGATATCGAATCAGCCAAGCAGCCCCCGGCCCCGGGCGCCTATGTGATCGGGCAGATCACGGTGCGGGATGAGGCTCTGTGGGCCGAGTACCGCAGCAGGGTGCCGGAAACCCTGGTCCCCTGGCGGGGGGAACTGGTCTTTCGCGGCAAGCAGGCACTGGCTCTGGCCGGCCAATGTCTCCACCCGGACGTGGTGGTGATCCGCTTTCCTTCCCTGGGTTCGGTGAACGACTGGTACCGATCGCCGGCCTACCAGGCCCTCATTCCCTTGCGTGAGCAGGCGGCGGACATGGTGCTGCTGGTGTATGAGACCTAGAAGCCTGCCGGTTTTTTGCATCGCCGGCTTCGAATCGGCTGCCATCGGTTTCCCATGACGGTTGCATTCCCGCCCTGGCCCCTGCTTTCTGCTTTCCTGCTGGCCAGCCTGGTGCTGGCCGCCTCTCCGGGGCCGGGGGTGATGTACATCGTTGCCCGAAGTCTGGCGCAGGGGCGACGGGTGGGTCTGGTTTCGGTGGCGGGCGTGGCCCTGGGCAACCTGGGCAATGCGCTGGCGGCGGCGTTGGGGTTGGCGGCGATCTTCGCCGTATCGCCCCTGGCCTTTCTGATGCTGAAGTATGCGGGGGCCGTGTATCTCATCCATCTTGGAGTGAAGTTGCTTCGCAGGCCCAGACAGGGTGCGTTGCAGCCGGTTGCCGAGCCGGCTGCACGGGTGTTCCGCGCAGGCTTGTTCGTTGCCCTGCTGAACCCCAAGACCACGCTGTTCTTCACCGCCTTCCTGCCCCAGTTCCTGGAGCCGGGTGCAGATCCCTGGGGGCAGAGCCTGGCCCTGGGGGGGCTGTTCGTCGCCCTGGCGGCGCTGACGGACGGCGCCTATGCCCTGGCGGCCGGATGGGTGGCGCCGCGCTTGCGGCATGGACCGGTCGTGGGCTGGGGACGCGGGTTGGGGGGTGGGGTATGCATCGGGCTGGGCGCCTTCGCCGCCTTGTCCGGGTCTCTGGAGTCTTTCCAGGCGCCGGTGGGTCCACTTCCCTGACGGGCCATGGCGTCGCTCTCGCATTCTTTTCTCCGGGAGGGGCAAGCCCGTTGACAGCCCTTTGCGGCCGCCGCCAGAATCGAGCCATGTCCCCTCTTCACCTGTCCTCCGTCGCCCCCTGCCAGCGCGTAATGCGTGCCTGGCGATTTGTCATGGGCGGCCCGGGGCCGGCGCGACGATGGTGATCTGAACAACTGAATCCCTCTTCGCCAAGGCCGCGGTCCCGCAAGGAACCGCGGCCTTTTCGTTTTTGCCGTCCGTGAATGGAAATGCCATGTCCGTCCCCATCGCCTATCTCTCGGTGGTCCTCATCTGGTCCACCACGCCCCTGGCCATCCAATGGAGCGCCCTGGGCACCGATTTCGCCTTTGCCGTGCTGGCCAGGATGGTCATCGGCGTGGTCCTGGCCGCGCTCATCGTGACGGTCTGGCGCGTCGGCATGCCCATGCACCGGGAAGCCCGCCAGACCTATCTGGCCGGGGGCCTGGGCCTGTTCGGCGCCATGATCTGCACCTACTGGGGGGCCCAGTTCATCAGTTCCGGCCTGGTGTCGGTGCTGTTCGGCCTGGCGCCCCTGGTGACCAGCCTGCTGGCGGCCCTGTGGCTCAAGGAAGGCGCACTGGCCCCGGCCCGGCTGGCCGGCATGGCTCTGGGCCTGGCGGGTCTGGCCGTGGTGTTCCAGGCGGAACGGGGCAGCAACGGGCCCCATGCCGGGGCCGGGGTGCTGGCCCTGCTGCTGGCGGTGGTCATCTATTCCGCCAGCCTGGTGTGGGTGAAGCGCATCGGCGACCGCAGCCCGCCCCTGGCCATCACCACCGGTACCCTGACGGTGTCGTTGCCCCTGTTCGCCCTGGTCTGGTGGGTGGCGGGGGGCAGCCTGCCCGAGCAGGTGCCGGCCCGGGCAGGGGCGGCCATCGTCTATCTGGGGGTGTTCGGTTCGGTGCTGGGCTTTGCCCTCTACTACTACATCATCCGCCACCTGGAGGCGGGCCGGGTGGCTCTCATCACCCTGCTCACGCCGGTGCTGGCCCTGCTGCTGGGCATCACCCTCAACGGCGAGACGGTGCCGGGCCGGGTGTGGCTGGGCAGCGCCGCCATCCTGCTGGGCCTGGCCATCTTCCAGTGGGGCGGTGGGGCCTTGCCGGCCAGGAACCCCAATAAGGAGCAAACGACATGAAGACCTGCCGGAACCTGGAGGACGTCCGGGCCGAGATCGATCGCCTGGATCGGGCCATCGTGGCTCTGCTGGCGGAACGGGGCCACTACGTGGGCCAGGCCGCCCGCTTCAAGAAGACCGAGGATCAGGTGCGGGCCCCCGCCCGGGTGGAACAGGTCATCGCCAAGGTGCGGGCCCTGGCCGAGGGCCAGGGCGCCTGCCCGGAGGTGGTGGAGGCCGTGTACCGGGCCATGATCGACGCCTTCATCCGCCTGGAGATGGGGGCGTTCAAGGCCGGCTAGCCCGGGATAGGCTCAGGCCGCCTTCTTCATGTGCTTCTGGTAGAGGAACTCCAGCACCTGGCCGCGCAGGTGGTGGTACTGGGGGTTCTCCGCCAGCTTGAGCCGGTCCCGGGGCCGGGGCAGGTCCACCTCCAGGATCTCGCCGATGGTGGCGGCGGGGCCGTTGGTCATCATGACGATGCGGTCGGAGAGCAGCACGGCTTCATCCACGTCGTGGGTGACCATGAGGGTGGTGGCGTGGGTTTCCTGGACGATGCGCATGAGCTCGTCCTGGAGGCCGGCCCGGGTGAGGGCGTCCAGAGCGCCGAAGGGTTCGTCCAGGAGCAGCACCTTGGGCTCCATGGCCAGGGCCCGGGCGATACCCACCCGCTGCTTCATGCCGCCGGAGATCTCGTTGGGGTGCTTGTGCATGGCGTGGGCCAGGCCCACCAGTTCCAGGGCCGCCTGGGTGCGTTCCTTGAGTTTGGCCTTGCCTTCCTTGGCGCCGAACACCCGTTCCACGGCCAGGTACACGTTGCCGAAGCAGGTGAGCCAGGGCAGCAGGCTGTGGTTCTGGAACACCACTGCCCGCTCCGGGCCGGGGCCGCTGATCTCCCGCTCCGACAGCAGCAAGATGCCGTCGGTGGGGGTGGTGAGCCCCGCCACCAGGTTGAGCAGGGTGGACTTGCCGCAGCCCGAGTGGCCGATGAGGGCGATGAACTCGCCCTGCTTCACCGTCAGGTTGATGTCGGTGAGGGCGGTGAACTTGCCCTTCTTGGTGTCGAACACCATCTTGGCGTTTTCGATGTGCAAGTAGTTGTGCATGCTTTTCTCCTAGTCTGTAGCGGTAGTCGGTAGTCGGTAGCTGTATGTTTCCGCGCCTTTGGCGCGCATGTTCAAGCTACAAACTACTGCTACCGACTACCGTCTCACTCGTAGTTGAACCGTTTGGCGACCAGCACCAGGGCCTGTTCCAGGATCAGGCCGACGATGCCGACGATGAAGATGGCGATGAGGATGTGTTCCACGTTCAGGTTGTTCCACTCGTCCCACACCCAGAAGCCCAGGCCGGTGCCGCCGGTGAGCATTTCGGCGGCCACGATCACCAGCCAGGCCACGCCCATGGACAGGCGGATGCCGGTCATCAGGTGGGGCAGCACCGAGGGGAAGAGGATGCGGGTGAAGATCTTCCATTCGGACAGGTTCAGCACCCGGGCCACGTTCAGGTAGTCCTGGGGCACCCGGGACACGCCGGCGGCGGTGTTGAGGATGATGGGCCAGATGCTGGAGATGAAGATCACCCACAGCGAGGCGGGCTCGGTCTCCTTGAACACGTAGAGGCCGATGGGCAGCCAGGCCAGGGGGGAGACCGGGCGCAGCAGGCTGATGATGGGGGCGGTCATGCCGGCCAGGAAGCGGAAGCGGCCGATCATGAAGCCGAGGGGGATGCCGATGAGGGCCGCCAAACCGAAACCCGCGCCGACACGGTAAAGGGAATGGAGGATGTTCCAGCCGATGCCCTTGTCATTGGGGCCGTTGTCGTAGAAGGGGTCGGCGAAGAGTTCCTTGGCCGACTCCCAGGTCTTGGCCGGGCCGGGCAGGCCCTGGTCGCCGCCGCTGCTGGAAACGATCTGCCAGAGCAGCACGAAGAGAACCAGGCCGATGACCGGCGGCAGGGTGGCGCGGAAAAAATTTCCGGCGGATTCAAGCCAGGCCTGGCCCCGCTCGGTCTGGAAGAAGGGGGTGGGCCTGGGCTTGGCGGGAGCCGAAGCGGCGGGCACGGTGTCGGGATGATTCATGATGTCTTTCAGACTGCCTTCGTTGAATGTCACAGCGCTCATGGCGGACTCCTGGTTTTTCCTGGCGCGGCACCTCGGGCACCCCCCTTCCGTAAAGGGGGAAGTGCCCGATGTGATGCGCCTCGGTATTTACGCTTTCACCTTGAACCCGTCGGCGTAGGCCTTGGGGTTCTTGCCGTCCCAGACCACGCCGTCCACCAGCTTGTGGCTGCGCATGTCCGACTTGGGCACGGCCACCTTGGCCATGGCAGCGGCGTCCTTGTAGAGCTTCACCTGGTTCACGGCCCGGGCCACGGCCAGGTAATCCGGATGCTCCTTCAACAGGCCCCAGCGCTTGTGCTGGGTGAGGAACCACATGCCGTCGGACAGGTAGGGGAAGTTCACCGCGCCGTCGTTGAAGAACTTCATGTAGTTGGCGTCCTGCCATTTCCGGCCGATGCCGTTGTCGTACTGGCCCAGCATGCGGTCTTCGATGACCTCGAATTCGGTGTTCACGTAGGACTTGCCGGAGATGATTTTCGCCACCTCGGAGCGGTTGCTCATGGTGTCGATGTACTTGGAGGCGTCCAACAGGGCGGCCACCATGGCCCGGGCCGTGTTGGGATACTTCTGCACGAACTCCAGGGTGGTGCCCAGCACCTTCTCCGGGTGGTCCTGCCAGATATCCTGACTGGTCACGGCGGTGAAGCCGATCTTGTCCCAGATGGCCCGGGCGTTCCAGGGCTCGCCCACGCAGTAGCCGTCCATCTTGTCCACCCGCATGTTGGCCACCATCTGGGGCGGCGGCACGGTGATCACCTTGACATCCCGGAAGGGGTCGATGCCGTAGGCGCCCATCCAGTAGTAAAGCCACATGGCGTGGGTGCCGGTGGGGAAGGTCTGGGCGAAGGTCCACTCCTTGGGTTCCGCCTTCACCAGCTTGGCCAGACCGGCGCCGTCGGTGACCCCCTTGGCCTTGATCTGGTTGTTGAGAGTGATGGCCTGTCCGTTGTTGTTGATGCTCATGAGCACGGCCATGTCCTTCCTCGGACCGCCCACCCCCAGTTGCAGGCCGTACATCATGCCGTAGAGCACGTGGGAGGCATCCAGCTCGCCGTTCACCAGTTTGTCCCGCACCCCCGCCCAGGAGGCTTCCTTGCTGGGAGTGATCTTGATGCCGTACTTCTTGTCGAAGCCCTTCTCGGCAGCGATGGCCACGCTGGCGCAGTCGGTCAGGGGGATGAAGCCGATCTTCACTTCCGGCTTTTCCGGGGCGTCGGAACCGGCGGCCCAGGCGGCGCTGCGCACACCCGGGGGGATGAGGGTCATGATGGCTGCGGCGGCGGACATGCTGGCGGCTTTCTTCAGAAAATCACGTTTTCCATCGTTGACGGGGGCGGCCTCGCCGCCGGTGGGTAGCTTATCCATTCCGGAACTCCAAAAAAAAAGCGGCGTCCGACCCCGAGGGGTGGGACGCCGTTGTCCAAGTTACATCTGCGAAGGAGCGACATGGCCGACGCGCCGTTGCGTCGGTCAGTTACTGTTTAGCAATGCCCGTGCCAGGCCTGAAAATGATGCGTAATCTATTGATATACAACGGTATTTATATCGATCCGGCGAGCATGGCCGGGTAAGGCTTGCGACAAATGCACTGTTGCTGTGCCGAATCGGACCCGCGTTCTCCCTTTCGGGGCACCTACTGCCGTTCGTAGTCGTCCAGCACCAGGCGAAGCTCGGCCTGCCAGGCGAGCAGGAAAGCCCGGGCTTCGCCGTCGAACTCCCCCAGCCAGTGGGCGAAGTCATCGCTCAGCACCGTCACCCGGCCCTCCCGCTCCATAAGGGTCAGGCGCAGGGGCAGCAGGTTGAGCAGCCGGGCGTCGGCAGCTTCCGCCCAGCGCACGGCAGTCTCGTTGCCGATGAACAGGATGCGCACGTGGGGGTCTTCGAAGCCCCGCTTCACCAGGGCGCTGTCGATGGGCTGCACCTTCACCAGCACCAGGTCGCGGTTGGCGGCCGCCAGGGTCAGGTCGTCCACCGCCTGGCGCAAGGTGGCGGGCTTGCTGGCGGACAGGGGCTCGGCCCAGGCAGGGGAGCCCAGGAGGATGGCCAAGAGCAGGATCCAGTGCTTCACAGGCTGGCCTCCTCCAGGATGGCCAGGTAGTCCTGTTTGAGGCTCAGGCATTCCTCGTGGAGAGCCGGGTTGTGCATGGTGAGGGAGACCCAGGCCGGGTTCACGGCCATCAGGTCCACCCCGGAGGGCGTCTCCACCAGGGTGATGCGGCAGGGCATCATCTGGGCCGCCCGGGCGTCCAGGCGCAGGGCCTTGTCCATGCGGGCGAAGTTGCAGAAATAGAAGAGACGCACCGAGCGCACTTCCTGGGCATAGGGCACCAGACGGCTGTCGATGGCCTGCTGGCGCACGAAGGTGTAATTGTGGCTGGTCACCGCCTGGTTCAGGGCGGCCATGGCCTGATCCATGGATTTGCCCGGCAACGTGGCGGTCAGGATCATGGGCTCCGGATCGGCAGCCCGGACCAGGCCGGCCCAGAGGATAAGGGTCAGCCAGATGAAGCGGAGAAGGACGATACGCATGGGGCCTCCTGGGCAGTGTGCCTGAAGCAAAGGGAGTCAGCCTCCCATGCAAGGTTTACAGCAAATCCCGGGCCAATGCGATGGTGAAAAATCGTCGTCGGCCTGATGCGAAGACGCGTCGTGGCGCCTCTCGCGACCTCGCGTAGGGTGTGGTGAGCAAAGCGAACCGCACCGAACCCACGGGGCAAAGGCCGATGCGGTTCGCTGCGCTCACCACATCCTACCCACTACCCACCGCCCCCCTTGCACATCCCCCCGCCATGAATTCGAATCCCCATACAAACAAAAGCGAGGGAGGCCCCCATGGCCAACTATCGTCGCCCCCACGCGGCGGGCGCCACCTGGTTCTTCACCGTCGCCCTGGCGGAGCGCCGGGGAACCCAGCTGTTAGTGGAGCATGTGGCCGAACTGCGCACCGCCATTCGCACGGTCATGGCCCGGCACCCCTTCCAGGTGGACGCCATGGTGGTCCTGCCGGAACACCTGCATTGCCTCTGGACCCTGCCCCCGGAGGACGGCCATTTCGCCACCCGCTGGAGTCTTATCAAAGCCAACTTCTCCCGTGCCTTGCCGGTGGATGAAACCCGCTCCGCCAGTCGGTTGCAGCGGGGCGAACGGGGCATCTGGCAGCACCCCTTCTGGGAGCACCTGATCCGGGATGAAACGGATTTCGCCCGCCACGTCGATTACATCCATTGGAACCCGGTCAAACATGGCCACGTGTCACGGGCGGGCGATTGGCCCTATTCGTCCTTCCACCGATATGTTCGGGAAGGAAAGTTGCCGGCGGATTGGGGCGGGGTGGGCGAAACGGGTGGGGATTTTGGGGAACCCCGGGGGTGAATGGAGGGCGTGGGCGTTGGGTAGGATGTGGTGAGCGTAGCGAACCGCATCAGGGTGCCACGTCGCTTACCCGGGCATGATGTCCAGCAGCAGCTTCGCCACTTCGGCCAGGCGTTTGCGGTGGGCCATGGCCTCCCGGCGCAGGGCCTGGTAGGCGGCTTCTTCGGAGAGGGACTGCACCTTCATGAGGCGGCGCTTGGCCTGCTCGATGAGTTTGTGTTCGCGCAGTTCCTCCCGGGCCCGCAGCATGTCGTCGCGCATGGCCTGCCAGGCTTCGAACTGGACCCGGGCCAGTTCCAGGATGGGTTGCAGGCGCTCGCTCTTGACGCCGTCCACCACGTAGGCGGCCACGCCGGCGGTCACCGCCGAGCGCATGGCCTCCCGGGAATCGTCCTGGCTGAACATGACGATGGGTCGGGGTGAACGCTCACTCATCACCACGATCTGCTCCAGCGTGTCGCGGCTGGGGGAATCCGTGTCCATGATGATGGCGTCGGGTTCGATCTCCTCCACCCAGCGGGGCAGATCGATGGCCCGATCCAGGCGGCCCACCAGATGGTGGCCGGGGTTGGTGCTGGCCAGGGCGGCCATGAGGTCGTCCAGGCGGCGGCGGGATTGGCCGATCACCAGGATCTTCAGGGCATCCGCAACGGGGGCTTCCGGGGAGGGGGGGGTCATGGGTGGTCTGAGGGGCGTGCCGGTCGGGCAGGGACTACGATAGCCCCCGGACCTTCGGAAGGCCAGGCCACGCCCGGTGATCGTAGCGCGCCACCCGGCATCAGTGGCTATCCGGCACCACACCCAGTTGGGGCATCTCGGCCAGGCCCGTTTCCCGGGCGTGTTCGACGAAGCCCTTGTTGCGCCAGAAGAAGGCGCCGGGCATGGTGGTGGGAATGACCAGCACGTAGAACAAAGCCCGGCCCAGGATGGCGGCGGCGAGGGCCAGGGGGGCCAGCAGCAGGAAGGCGGCGGGACTCGCCGCTGCCAGCAGGGCAATGTTCAGGGCCAGGACGAAGCTCAGGGCCAGCAGGGTGTTGCGCAGGCCGTAGGCGTGACCGTAGCGGGTGGTCTGCTCGTAGTGGGAGGCGGCGCCTTCGTTGCCCCGGGCCTGCATGTCCCGGGCGTGGAAGAAGAGGCCCAGCCCTTCCAGGGCGAAGCCCAGGGCCATGAGGGCTCCCAGCAGGTTGGCCGGTCCGGCGGCCAGGGTGCCTTGTGCCAGGCCCAGCAGGCCCAGCAGCAGGCCGCCCAGGGCCAGGCCGGTGCCGGCGAAGCTGGTGCCGGTCTGCCAGTGGTCCCAGAAGGGCCGGGCCTTGATGCGGTAGAGCTTGACCATGTAGTAGCCGCCGAAGCCCATGCCCACCAGCCCGGCCAGCATGGCCGTCGGCTTCAGCAGGTCGGCGAAGGGGAAGCCCGGAAACAGGGTGAAGAAGGTGGTGCCCGCCAGGCCGGCGAAGAACAGGGACACCCCGGCGATCTCCCGGCTCACCGGCGACAGGCGCCAGTTGTTGAAGCCGCGATAGAAGCGCAGGGGTTTTCCAAGGTGCATGTTGAGCTTGAACAGGCCGAAGCTCATCAGAGCCAGCAGCACCAGCAGGGTGGCCGGGGTGTGGAGGGGGGCGAAGGCGCCGGACAGGAGCATCAGGAAGGCGCCCATCACGGACTGGGCGCTCAGGGTGAAGGCAACGTGGGCGTTCTCGTGGGAGCCCAGCAGTTTCTTCAGGTTCCATTGCCGCTGAAAGCCGTGTTTGGGGTCGAGCTGGGGCCGGAATTCGCCTGTTCCGTCGTCCTTGTGGTACTTCAAAGGCATGCTGTCCACCCGCAGCATGTCCCGCTGGGTGGCCCGGGTCTGCTGGAAACGCACGTTGGGATGGGTGATGTCGCTGCGGGGAAAGCCGGGAATCTCCGTCCGGGCCTGGCTGCGGCCTTCCGGGACGTTCTCGATGACGCCGAAATCCAGGGCCTTGCCCAGGCAGGCGGAGACGCAGGCGGGCTTCAAGCCGACTTCCAGGCGGTCCACGCACATGTTGCACTTGGACACCTGGCCCTTGATGGGGTCCAGTTGCGGCGCGTTGTAGGGACAGACCCAGGTGCAGTAGCCGCAGCCGAAGCAGATGTCCGGGTCCTGCAACACCGCGCCGTATTCGGCGAACTTGGTGTAGGCCCGGGTGGGGCAACCCTTCAGACAGACCGGGTTGTCGCAGTGGTTGCAGGCCATGGAGATGTTGAGGCGCTGGGTGTTGGGGTAGGTGCCGCCCTCGACGAAGCCCACCGACCGGAAGGCGATGTGGGCCGGGTTGTCGTTCTTTTCCGAGCAGGCCGCCTCGCAGGCATGGCAGGCGATGCAGTTGTCGGCGTTGAAAAAGAAGCCGTGCTGCTTATAGCGGTTGGGGTTGGGGCCGATGGCCTCGTCGCCGTTGATGCGCAGGCTCTGGCCGCGCAGTTCGTGGTCTGCCGGGACGGTCTCGATGGACTTGCCGTAGCGGTTGTGTTCCAGGCTGACCGGGTCCTTCAGCTTGGCGTATTCGGGTTCGTTGGGGCGGATTGGGAACATGGCAGCCTCTGGTTCAGGTCACACCCCGGCGGAGGGGTGCTCCCCCCTTTGCAAAAGGGGGGCTGGGGGGGATTTGAGGGCGGTGGGGTGCGGGGGCCGGCGCATCAGAATTTCCGCATTTCCATGGAGAGCCGGGCCGCCGCTGCCTGGTCGGCGATCCGTTCGATGCGGATGGCGGACTGCTTGTAGGCGGGCTGGCGCGAGTGGGGGTCCAGCAGGCCCAGGGTCAGGCGGTTGGCACAGTCGTGGAAGTGGAAAGGCAGGAAGACCATGTTCTTGGGCACCCGTTGGGTCGGCTGGGCCATGGCCACCGCATCCCCCCGGCGGGACACCATGCGCACGTATTCGCCGCGCCGGATGCCCAGTTCCACGGCGAGATCGGGGTTGATCTCGATGAAGGGGATGGGGCTGAACTTGTTGTTGTTGCCGATCTTTCCGGTCTTGGTCCTGCCGTGCCAGTGCTCGATGAGGCGGCCGGTGTTGAGCCAGATGGGGAACAGCTCGTCCGGCACCTCGTTGTTGTCGATGAAGGGCAGGGGGATCAGCTTGGCCCGGCCGTCCGGGTAGCTGAAGGTGCCGTCCACGGTGTAGATGCGCTTGCCACCCCGGGGCGGGGCCTCGCCTCGCTCCCGCTGTTCGAGGGTGTATGGCCACTGGATGCCCCGGTTCTCCTCCAGCAGCTCATGGGTCATGCCGGAGATGTCGGCCAGGCGGCCTCTGGAGAGGCGGCCCATTTCCAGGAAGATGTCGCCGGCCTTTTCCGGGAAGGAGAGCTTGCCTTCCTTGTTGAAGCGTTCGGCCACCCGGTTGAATATCCACAGGTCCGGCCTGGCCTCGCCCGGGGGTTGGATCACCGGCTTCACCCGGTTGATGCGCCGCTCGGTGTTGGTCATGACCCCGTCCTTTTCCGCCCAGGTGCCGGCGGGCAGGTAGACGTGGGCGTACTGGGCACTTTCCGTATCCTGGTAGCAATCCTGCACGCAGCAGAATTCCAGTTGCTCCATGGCCCGGCGGATGCGGGCGGTGTTGGGCAGGGAGGACATGGGGTTGGTGGCAATGAGCCACATGCCCTTGATCTGACCCGCCTCCATGGCCTGGTAGATGTCAGTCTGGTACATGCCCCGCTTCTTGGGGAAGAACTCCGGGTCCACGTTCCAGAAGCGGGCGATCTCCTCCCGATGCTCGGGCACTTCCAGGTAACGGAAGTTGGGCAGGCCGGAGCAGGAGGACCATTCCCGGGTGCCCATGGCATTGCACTGGCCGGTGATGGACAGGCTGGTGCCGCCGGGCTTGCCGATGTTGCCGGTGATGAGGGCCAGGTTGTTGATGCCCACCACGCCGTCGGAGCCGTGGGTGCTCTGGTTGATGCCCATGGTCCAGATCTGCATGGCCGCCTTGGCCTTGGCAAAGGTGCGGGCCACCACCCGGATGGTGTCCTCGTCGATGCCGCAAACCTTGGAGGCGGTCACCGGATCCCATTTCTCCACTTCCGCGCGCAGGGCCTCGACGCCCTGGGTGTTGGCGTCGATGTAGCGCTGGTCGTGAAGGTTCTCCTTGAAGATCACGTGCATGAGGGCGTTTTGCAGCACCACGTCGGTGCCCGGCGTGATGGCCAGGTGGATGTGGGCGTTCTGGGCCAGCATGGTGACGCGCGGATCGACGACGATGAGGGGGAAGCCGCGCTTCTCCTGGGCTTCCTTCATGCGCCAGTAGATGATGGGGTGCTGCTCGGGCAGGTTGGAACCCCAGGCGATGAGGCAGTCGGTGTGCTCGAAATCCTCGTAGCAGCCCGGGGGGCCGTCGGAGCCGAAGGAGCGCTTGTAGCCGGATACGGCGGAGGACATGCACAGGGTGGTGTTGCCGTCGTAATTGTTGGTGCCGATGAGGCCCCGGGTGAGCTTGCCCAGGGTGTAGAACTCCTCGGTGAGCATCTGGCCGGTGGAAATGATGGCGAAGGAATCCGGGCCGGATTTAGCCTGGATGCGGCGGATCTCATCGTGCAGCCTGTCCAGGGCCGTATCCCAGTCGCTGCGCTGCCAGCCGTCGTGCCAGCGTTCCCGCATCTTGGGATAGAGGCCCCGCCCGGCCGAGGTGAACAGTTCATGCTCGAAGATGCCCTTGAGGCACAGCTTGCCCCGGTTCACGTCGGCATCGGCCACCCCCCGGGAGGCCACGGCCTGCCCCCCCTGGTTGAAGCCCACTTCGATGGAACAACCCGTGGAGCAGTAGCCGCAGGTGGCGTACCGCCATTCCACCACGCCCTTGTCGGCGATCTTGATGGGGTTTTTCTTGCTACGTCCGAACAGCATGATTCATGTCCTTGCAGAGAGCGGGCGGTGCGCTTCGCTGCGCTCAGCACACCCTACGGAGGGCTGTGGGATGGGATGAGCAACGCGAAGCGCATGGGGGGGTGTCCGGTTCATGCCTGGGCCACCCGCAGATACACCCGGCCGCCTTCCACCTTGGTGGCGTAGGTGCGGGCGCAGCCCTTGTCCGGCAGCACCGCTTCGCCGCTGGCGAGATCGATCTTCCAACTGTGCAGGGGACAGGTGACCTGGCCGCCGTGGACGATGCCCTGGGACAGGGGGCCGCCCCGGTGGGGGCATTTGTCGCGCACGGCGTGGATGTGGTCGGTGACGGTGCGGAAGACGGCGATGCGGTTGAGCATGTCGTCGTGCTCCAGCTCCACGATCCGGCAGCCCTGGCGGGGGATGTCTTCGAGGCTGGCGATGGGGATCCAGTCGTTCATGGTCGTGTCCTTCAGGCGGGAACGGGGTTGGCAACGATGCGGATGGGCTGGAACTCGTGGGCGGCGGTGCCCTCGGCCCGTTCCTTCCAGGGGTCGATCTGGGCGAACTGCTGGCCGAACTTGAAGCGCTCGTAGAGGGCGGCCCGGCCGGCCGCGTCATCGACGATCTTCGCCTTGATGTGGTTCAAGCCCACCCGTTCCACCCAGGGGGCGGTGCGTTCCAGGTAGTGGGCTTCTTCCCGGTAGAGCTGGGTGTAGGCGCCGCAGTACTCCATGACCTGGGCTTCGGTCTCCACCCGGCAGAGCAGGTCGGTGACCCGTACCTTGATGCCGCCGTTGCCGCCCACGTGCAGTTCGTAGCCGGATTCCACGCACACCACGCCGAAGTCCTTGATGGTGGCTTCGGCGCAGTTGCGCGGGCAGCCGGACACCGCCAGCTTGAACTTGTGGGGCATCCAGGAACCCCAGGTGAGCTGCTCCAGCTTGACCCCCAGTCCGGTGGAGTCCTGGGTGCCGAAGCGGCACCACTGGCTGCCCACGCAGGTCTTCACGGTACGCAGGGCCTTGCCGTAGGCGTGGCCGGAGACGAAGCCGGCATCCGACAGGTCCTTCCACATGGCCGGCAGGTCTTCCTTCTTCACCCCGAACAGGTCGATGCGCTGGCCGCCGGTGACCTTCACCTCGGGCACCTTGAACTTCTCCGCCACGTCGGCGATGGCGCGCAGCTCCCTGGGATTGGTGAGGCCGCCCCACATGCGCGGCACCACGGAGAAGCTGCCGTCCTTCTGGATGTTGCCGTGGGCCCGTTCGTTGATGAAGCGGGACTGGGCGTCGTCCTGGTATTCGGCGGGCCAGCGGGCCAGCAGGTAGTAGTTCACCGCCGGGCGGCAGGTGGCGCAGCCGTCCGGGGTGCTCCATTCCAGGGCCTGGAACACCGCGTCCATGGATTTCAGTTCCTGGTCGCGGATGGCGGCGATGACGTCGTCGTGGCTGTGCTCGGTGCACTTGCACAGGGGCTTCTTGCTGGGGGCGGCGGAGTAGTTGCCGCCCACGGTATGGGCCAGCACCGCTTCCACCAGGCCGGTGCAGGAACCGCAGGAGGCGGAGGCCTTGGTGTGGGCCTTCACCTCGTCCAGGGTGAACAGCTTCAGGTCGCGGATGGCGGCCACGATGGTGCCCTTGCACACCCCGTTGCAGCCGCAGATCTCCGCCGTGTCGGGCAGGGCGGCCACCCGCTCGGCGGGGCCGTGGCCCGAGTCGCCCAGGTGATGCTGGCCGAACAGGATGGTCTTGCGGAACTGGGAGATGTCGGTGCCTTCCCGCAGCAGGTCGAAGTACCAGGTGCCGTCGATGGTGTCGCCGTAGATGCAGGCGCCCACCAGCTTGTTGTCCTTGATCACCAGCTTCTTGTAGGTGCCGGCGGCGGCGTCGGAGAACACCAGGGATTCGGTGTCCTGGCCGCCCATGAAATCCCCGGCGGAGAACAGGTCGATGCCGGTGACCTTCAGCTTGGTGGAGGTCAGGGAGCCCTGGTAGCGGGCCACGCCGTGTTCCGCCAGGTGGTTGGCGCAGACCTTGGCCTGCTCGAACAGGGGGGCCACCAGGCCGTAGGCCACGCCCCGGTGGCTGACGCATTCGCCCACGGCGTAGATGCGCGGGTCGGTGGCGCTTTGCAGGGTGTCGGTGACCACCAGGCCCCGGTTGCACAGCAGGCCGGCGGATTCCGCCAGGGCCGTGTTGGGGCGGATGCCCACGGCCATCACCACCAGATCGGCGGGGACTTCCGTGCCGTCCTTGAAACGCAGGGCGCCGACCCGCTGCTCTCCGCCCCCCTCGGGGGAGGGGCTGGGGGAGAGGGAAGCAGGCAGAATTTCCGCCGTCTGTTTCTCCAGCAGGAACTTCAGGCCCTTGGCCTCCAGGCTTTGTTGCAACAGCCGGGCCGCCGGTTCGTCCAGTTGCCGCTCCAGCAGCCAGGGGGCGATGTGCACCACGGACACTTCCATGCCCCGGGCCTTCAGGCCGTTGGCCGCCTCCAGGCCCAGCAGGCCGCCGCCGATGACCACCGCATGCCGGTGACTGGTGGAGGCTTCGATCATCCGCTCCACGTCGGCGATGTCGCGGAAACCCACCACCCCCTCCAGATCGGCACCGGGCACGGGCAGGATGAAGGGCTTGGAGCCGGTGGCCAGCAGCAGCCGGTCATAGCCGGCGATGATCTTCCCGCCGTCACCGTCGTCGGCTTCCACCACCCGGCGGGTGCGGTCGATCTTCACCACCCGTTTGCCCGTGTGCAGGGTGATGCCATGGGCCGCGTACCAGTCCCGGCCGTTCAGGATGATCTGCTCCACCGTCTGTTCCCCGGCCAGCACCGGCGACAGCATGATGCGGTTGTAATTGGGGTGCGGTTCGTCGCCGAACACGGTGATGTCGTATTGCTCCGGAGCCGCCTTCAGCAGCTCCTCCAGGGTGCGGATGCCGGCCATGCCGTTGCCCACCAGAACCAGTTTCATGCGTGACATATCGAACACCTCAATTGCACGGGGCAAAAAAAAACGGCGTCCGCCCCGGAAGGGGAGCGGACGCCGTTGTCCAAAGATCGCTTGGCTAGTTAGCCTGGTCGAGCTTTAGCAATGGCCGTGCCAGTCGGCAAAAAACGGGTAAATGACGGTGGAATGGCGTGATTGGCGCCAGACCCGGGTAGGGTCCGCCCGCCCGGCGCACCGCTTGGGTGCGTCAACGCACCGGGAATGCCCCTACCCCGAGCAGGCTCACTTCTTCTTGTCCACCGCCCACACGGCGGCTTCCACCCGGGATCGGAGGTTGAGCTTGCGCAGCAGGTGTTTGACGTGGACCTTCACGGTGCCCTCGGCGATACCCAGTTCCCGGGCGATGAGCTTGTTGCTCTTGCATTGGGCGATGTGTTCCAGGATGCGGCTTTCCTGTTCGGTGAGGCCCGCCTGGTCCGGGTCCCGGGGGCGGTTCTCCTCCCGCAGGGAGTGGGCCAGCAGGCGGGTCAGGCGTTCGCTCAGGGTGACCTGGCCGGCGGCGGCCTCCTTCAGTTTGGCCAGCAGGTCTTCGGGCTCCATCTCCTTGAGCAGGTAGCCGTCGGCCCCGGCACGCAGGGCGGCCACCAGGTCGGAGGCTTCGTCGGACACCGTGAGCATGACCACCCGGCTGTCCATGCCCCAGGACTTGATGACCTTGAGCACTTCGATGCCGTTCATGGGCTTCATGTTCATGTCCAGCAGGATCATGTCCGGCTGGAGCTTCTGGGCCAGCTCCATGCCATCCGGGCCGTTGGAGGCCTCCCCCACCACGGTGAAGTCGCCGGCCATGTCCACCAGTTGCAGCACCGCCTTGCGGAACAGGGGATGGTCGTCGATGACCAGCAGGGTCTGGGGATGATCGGGCTTCATTGCGTCCTCCTGGGTATGTTGGTCTCCCCCTGCCGGGACTGGGGCCGGAACACCAGGACGACCCGGGTGCCTCCCCCTTCCCGGGGGCCCACCTCGATGCGGCCGTCCAGGGTGCGGGCCCGTTCCTCCATGATGGTCATGCCGTAGTGGTGCAGGTTGGCCATGCGCGCGATGCCTGTGCCATTGTCCTCCACCGCCACCGACAGTTCCCCATTGTCCGCACAGGCCAGGCTGACGGCGGCCTGGCTGGCCCGGGCGTGGTTGAGCACGTTGGACAGGGCTTCCCGTACCACGTGCAGGATGTGGATTTCCTCGTTGGGGGTCAGGGGACAACCGGCCAGGCCGCCGTTCCGGCCCCCGTTCTGGCCCATCTCCAGGTGGATGTCCAGGCCGCCCCGCTCGGCGAACTCGGCCACGGTCTGGCGCAGGGCGCTGATCAGGTCCTGGCCTTCCATCTTCAGGCGGAAGGTGGTCAACAGTTCGCGCAACTGCCGGTAGGCACCACTCAGGCCTTCGCGCAGTTCCAGGAGGATCTGCCCGGCTTCACCCTGCTTGTCCGGGTCCTTGAGGGCCCGTTGCAGGCGGCTCACCTGGATCTTCATGTAGGCCAGGGACTGGGCCAGGGAATCGTGCAGTTCCCGGGCGATGACCGCCCGTTCCTCCAGCAGGGCCAGCCGCCGGTTCTGCTCCATGCGCCGTTCGGCACCGATGGCGACGCCGATGTGCCGGGACAGGGCTTCCAGCAACTGCACCTGCCAGGCTTCCAGTTGCAGCCCCGCCGGGACTTCCAGGATCAGCACGCCGTACTGGCTTTCCGCGTCGGCCAGGGGCAGGGTGAGGCGGCGGTGGAAGTCGCTGGCGATGCTGATGCGGGTTTGGTCCGTGCCGTGGCACCACAGGCATTCGGCCTTGTCGCAGGGGTTGGCGTCGCCCGGTGCCATGGTGGTGGCCACCGCCACGCCGCTGGCGCCGCCCCGTTCCCCCAGACAGATGATGCCGTGGCCCAGGCCCAGCAACTGTTCGATGTCGCGCAGCACGGCCAGATAGGTGTCCCGGCCGGGGGGCTCGCCGTGCAGGCGGGCGATGGAGTGGTAGAGCAGTTCCAGGGACTGGTTGCTGCGGGTCAGTTCGGCGGTCTTCTGCCGCACCCGGGATTCCAGGTCCGCGTAGAGCTTGGCCAAATCCTCGGTCATCAGGTTGAAGGCCCGCCCGAGCTGGCCCAGTTCATCCTCGCCGGTGTGGGGGGTGCGCCGGGCCAGGTCGCCCCGGCCCACGTCGGCGGCCAGGGTGAGCAGGCCGCGCAGGGGTTGCACCAGGTGGTTGTGGATGAGATGGCCGGTGAGCAGGACAACCAGTACGGTGAGCAGCAGGGCCACGCCCAGCACCAGGCGCATGACCAGGATCTTGGCCTCGGTGGTGTCCTCCATCTGTTTCACCAGGTCGTTGATGAGGTCCACGAAGCGGCCCATGTCGGCCAGCACGGCGGCCCGGGCCCCGGGGTCGGTGTCGCCGCTCCCGGTTTCGGCCAGGGCGGCGAAGCGGGGGCGGATGCGTTGCCGCCATTCCTGCTCCACCAGCCGGTAGGTGGTTTCCAGGCGGGTGTTTCCGGCCCTGGGCAGCATGGCCTGGATGGCTTCGCTGGCCAGGGTGGACTCGAACCTGCCGATGGCCTGGGCCATGGGCTGCCGGCCATCGGTGACTTCGGGCAGGGGGGCGGCCAGGTACAGGGCGGCCATGTGCCAGCCCTGCATGCGCAGGCTGCCGGCCCGGTTGATGGCCTCTCCGCTGCCCTGGGTGGACTCGGCCACCAGCCCCGATACCGACATGCCCAGCACTGCCAGCAGGGCGATGGCCGCGATGGCACCACCCATGCGCAGCAGCAGGGAGTTCTGCAGGGCCTTCCAGGACAGGAGGGGGCTGAGGTGGGGGCGGGGCATGGCGGGAGCGGGTGCTGGCACCTTCGGCAGCGGGCGGCGGAGGTACTCCTTGTATCCCCTCATGCGGCGGCGAGGAAATACCCACAAAGTATCCGTGGGCTGTTCCGGCCCCGGAGATGGCCAGACGGGGCCTTGTTTTTCAATGACTTGGGACGCTACTCCGCTACCACTTTGTGGGTAATCCAGGCACTGGACAGCCCCACCCCCCCCTCTGGCGGGGTTTTTCCGGCTCCCTAAACTGGGCTTCACCGACTTTCGGATAGCGAAGTTTTTTGTGTGGGGCACGCCATGACACCACGTTCTCAACAGCAGCTTTCGGTCCTCGCCATGAGCACCCTGGCGTTCACCGTGTGTTTTGCCGTGTGGATGATGTTTGCGGTCATCGGCATTCCCATCAAGGCCCAGCTCGGCCTCAACGAAACCCAGTTCGGCATGCTGGTGGCCACGCCGGTGCTGACCGGCTCCCTCATCCGCCTGCCCCTGGGCATGCTCACCGACAAGTTCGGTGGCCGCATCGTGTTCT
This sequence comes from Thiobacillus denitrificans, assembly GCA_020723405.1. Classification (GTDB taxonomy): domain Bacteria; phylum Pseudomonadota; class Gammaproteobacteria; order Burkholderiales; family Thiobacillaceae; genus PFJX01. The sequence continues at coordinate 23,700 of DYIY01000026.1, forward strand.
TTCTGCTCATGCTGTCCACGGTGGGCCCCATCTGGCTCATCGAGCACGCCACCGAGTTCTGGCAGTTCCTGACCATCGGCCTGTTCGTAGGCCTGGCGGGGGGGTCCTTCTCCGTGGGCATCGCCTACTGCGCCCGCTGGTACGAGAAATCCCGCCAGGGCATGGCCATGGGCGTGTTCGGCGCCGGCAACTCCGGCGCGGCGGTGACCAAGCTGGTGGCCCCGGCCATCGTCGTGGCCTACGGCTGGACCATGGTGCCCCAGGTGTACGCCGGGGCCATGCTGGTCACCGCCATCCTGTTCTGGTTCTTCACTTACGACGATCCGGCCCACCGGGTGCCTTCCCACGTGACCGTGCGCGAGCAGCTCCAGGCATTGAAGGACCCCACGGTGTGGAAGTACTGCCAGTACTACTCCATCGTCTTTGGCGGTTACGTGGCCCTGTCCCTGTGGATGACCAAGTACTACGTCAGCGAGTACGGCTTCGATCTGAAGACCGCCGCCTTCCTGGCCGCCTGTTTCTCCCTTCCCGGCGGCGTGCTGCGCGCCATCGGCGGCTGGCTGGCGGACAAGTACGGTGCCCACCGGGTCACCTGGTGGGTGCTGTGGGTGTCCTGGATCTGCCTGTTCATCCTCTCCTACCCCCAGACGGAGTTCACCGTGAAGACGGTGACCGGTCCCCATACCTATCACATCCACCTGAGCCCCGAGGTGTTCACCGCCCTCATGTTCACCGTGGGCGTGGCCTGGGCCTTCGGCAAGGCCTCGGTATTCAAGTACATCTCCGACGACTACCCCCACAACATCGGCGTCATCAGCGGCATCGTCGGCCTGGTAGGCGGCATGGGCGGCTTCCTGCTGCCCATCATGTTCGGCGCCCTGGTGGACCTGACGGGCATCCGCTCCAGTTGTTTCATGCTCATGTACGGCGTGGTCTGGGTGTCCCTCATCTGGATGTACACCACCGAGGTTCGCAAGATGGACCTGATCAGGAAACCCGTCCTGGCGACGGACGACCTGGAATGAGCGCCATGCCCCGCCCCGGCTTCTCCCTCCCCCCCCCTCGCAACCCCCCACGTCTAAGGAGTCCGGGAAATGGCACGTCTGCCCCGTTGGGAACCCGAAAACCCGCAGTTCTGGAATGAAACCGGGCGGGCCATCGCCTGGCGCACCTGCGGCGTCACCACCTTCTCCCTGCTCTTTTCCTTCGCCACCTGGTTCGTGATGAGTGCGGTGGTGGTGAAGATGCCCCAGATCGGCTTCAAGTTCACCACCATGGAACTGTTCTGGCTGGCGGCGATCCCCGGCTTCGCTTCGGGCATCCTGCGCCTGATCCATTCCAACTTCATCCCGGTGCTGGGCACCCGGCCGGTGGTGAGCATCGCCACCATCATCAAGATCCTGCCCATGATCTGGCTGGGCTACGCCATCCAGGATCCCACCACGCCCTGGGAGACCTTCATGGTCATCGGTTTCCTGTGCGGCATGGGCGGCGGCGATTTCTCCTCCTTCATGCCCTCCACCAGCATCTTCTTCCCCAAGCGCCTGCAGGGCCTGGCCCTGGGCATCCAGGCGGGCATCGGCAATTTCGGCGTGTCGGTGGTGCAGTTCGTCACGCCCCTCATCATCGGCGCCAGCGTGGTGGGCCTGGCCGGCGGCCCCCAGGTGTTCACCAAGGGCGATCCGGTCAAGGGGGCCCTGACCGTCACCAAGAGCGCCCAGACCAAACTGGTCACCGACGTGGAGGTGACCAAGCCCGAACTGCTGACCGCCATCGAGATCGTCCGCGACGGGAACGGCAAATTGCAGGACGTGGTCCTGCACGAGACCGGGGCGGTGGTGAAGATCAAGGAAGAAGTGCTGAAGGACGGCCAGGGCCGGATCGTGGAGGTCGTCCCCAGCAAGGGGATGAAGCTGGAGGTGAAGCGCAACGGGCAGGGCGAGATCACCGACGTGGCCCTGCTGAACGTGGTGAAGAAGCCCATGTGGTTGCAGAACGCCGCCTTCATCTACGTGCCCTTCCTCATCCTGGCCTTCGTCCTGAGCGTGCTGCTGCTGAAGAGCGTGAGCCTGCCCTCCCGGGGCTTCAAGGGGCAGTTCGAGATTCTTTCCAGCCGCAACCGGGCCCGCACCCACACCTGGAACTGCACCATCACCTACATCTGCTCCTTCGGCTCCTTCTCCGGCTACGCAGCGGCCTTTCCCATCATGATCAAGACCCTCTACGGCGGCTTCGACGGTGCACCGGACCCCCTGGCCTACGCCTTCATGGGCCCCCTGATCGGCGGCCTGATGCGCTCCTTCACCGGTGGCGTGTTCGACCGGATCGGCGGCAGCAAGGGCATGCACTGGACCACCCTGGGCCAGATCGCCGGGGCCGTCTTCCTGGTGGCGAGCGGCGCCCTCACGCCCTCCGGCATGGAGCAGTTCCCCCTGTTCCTGTACGGCATGCTCTGGCTGTTCTTCATGACCGGCATCAACAACGCCGCCACCTTCCGCCAGTACCCCATCGTCTTCGCCTACTCCCCCGCCAAGGGGGCCCAGATGCTGGGCTGGACCGGCGCCTGGGCGGCCTTCGGTCCCTTCATCTTCACTTCCCTGATCGGCGCCTCCATCACCAGCTTCGGCAGCGCCAAGGCCTTCTTCATCGGCGCAGCGGTGTTCTACGCCTACTCCTGGTGGGTCAACTGGCACTACTACACCCGCAAGGGGGCCGAGCGCTTCGACTACGGCAACGGCGGCGGCACCTGGTGGGACAGGCTGTCCGAAGCCGAGAAGAACCGCATGCGCCAGATCGACCTGGGCCAGGCCTGAGCCGGCAAGCGATGACGTCCCCACAGACCCGCAACGGAGGCCGGCCATGAACCACCCGGACACCCTGATCCATCTGCTCGGTGCCCTGTACGGCGCACTCCTGGTGGCGGCGGCCTTCATGCGCGCGCCCCTGCTGGAGGCCCTGCGCATGGACGCCCTGTTCATCCCGGGTTTTTCGGAAAAGACCCGGCCGCTGAATCTGCTGGCCGGCCTGTTGATCGCGGGTTACGCCCTCTACTCACTCCTCACCCCTCACCCCTAACTCCTCACCCCTGGCAAGGAGCACGACATGAGCCATTTTCTCGACCGACTGACCTATTTCACCCACCCGCGCGAAGCCTTCTCCGGCGAGCACGGCGTGCTGACCATCGAGGACCGCAAGTGGGAGGACGCCTACCGCAACCGCTGGCGCCACGACAAGGTGGTGCGCTCCACCCACGGGGTGAACTGCACCGGCGGCTGCTCCTGGAAGATCTTCGTGAAGAACGGCCTGGTGTCCTTCGAGATGCAGCAGACCGACTATCCGCGCACCCGGGAGGACATGCCCAACCACGAGCCCCGGGGCTGCCAGCGCGGCGCTTCCTTCTCCTGGTATCTGTATTCCCCCCACCGCATCAAGCACCCCATGATCCGCGGCCGGCTGCTGGACCTGTATCGGGCCGAGCGGAAGAGCGGCAAGGACCCGGTGGAAGCCTGGGCGGCCATCCAGGCCGACGCCTCCAAGCGGGACCGCTACGTGAAGGTGCGCGGCCTGGGGGGCTTCGTGCGCACCTCCTGGGACGAGGTGCTGGAGATCGTGGCTGCCGCCAACGTGCACACCATCCAGAAATGGGGCCCGGACCGCATCTACGGCTTCTCCCCCATTCCGGCCATGTCCATGATTTCCTACGCCGCCGGCTCCCGCTATCTCAGCCTGATCGGCGGCGCCTGCGGCTCCTTCTATGACTGGTACTGCGACCTGCCCATCGGCAGCCCCCAGACCTGGGGGGAGCAGACCGACGTGCCCGAGGCGGCCGACTGGTACAACTCCACCTACATCATCATCGCCGGGGCCAACCTGCCCATGACCCGGACCCCGGACGCCCACTTCGCCATCGAGACCCGCTACAAGGGCACCAAGGTGGTTTCCATGTCGCCGGACTATGCCGAGTTCTGCAAGTTCGCCGATCTGTGGATGCCGGTGCGCCAGGGCACCGACTCGGCGGCCTTCATGGCCATGGGCCACGTGGCCCTGAAGGAGTTCTACATCCAGAAGCAGGACCCCTACTTCCAGGAATACGCGCGCAAGTACACCGACCTGCCCATGCAGGTGCTGCTGCGTCCCCATGACGGCGGCTACGTCACCGACCGCAACCTGCGTGCCGCCGATTTCACCGGCAACATGGGCGAGGCCAACAACCCGGACTGGAAGACCGTGGCCTGGGACGAAGCGTCCGGCGGCTTCGTGGCGCCCAACGGCTCCATCGGCTTCCGCTGGGGCGAGGAGGGCCGCTGGAACCTGCTGGAACGTTCCGCCGACAAGGACACCCGCCTGGAACTCACCTGCCAGGGCCAGCCCGGCAGCGAAGTGGTGTCGGTGGGCTTCCCCCACTTCACCCCCGGCGAGCCGGGCCTGCTGTTCCGCAACGTGCCGGCCCGCCGGGTGCGCCTGGCCGACGGCAGCGAGGCCCTGGCCGCTTCGGTGTTCGATCTGCTGGTGGCCCAGTACGGCGTGGACCGGGGCCTGGGCGGCGGCAACGTGGCCGGTTCCTATGACGATGCCAACGTGGCCTACACCCCGGCCTGGGCGGAAAAGGTCACCGGCGTGAAGAAGGCCGACCTGGAGCGCACCGGCCGGGAGTTCGCCGACAACGCCGCCAAGACCCGCGGCAAGTCCATGGTCATCATGGGGGCGGCCATCAACCACTGGTATCACCACGACCAGTCCTACCGCAGCATCATGAATCTCCTGCACCTGTGCGGCTGCGTGGGCCAGTCGGGCGGCGGCTGGGCCCATTACGTGGGCCAGGAGAAGCTGCGGCCCCAGGCCGGCTGGGCGCCCATCGCCTTCGCCCTGGACTGGCACCGTCCCCCCCGCCAGCAGAACTCCACCTCCTACTGGTACTTCCACACCGACCAGTGGCGCTACGAGACGGTGAAGGCCGACGAACTGCTCTCTCCCGCCGGCCGGAACCGCAACAAGGGCTATTCCCTGGCCGACTACAACGTGGTCTCCACCCGTCTGGGCTGGCTGCCCTCCGCCCCCCACTTCAACCGCAACCCCCTGGAGATCGCCGTGGAAGCGGGCAAGGCGGGGGCCCAGGACGAGGCCGGGGTGGCCCGCTACGTGGCCGAGCAGTTGAAGTCCGGCGCCCTGGACATGGCCTACGCCGACCCGGACAACCCGGTGAACTGGCCGCGCAACCTGATCGTCTGGCGGGGCAACCTGATCGGCACTTCGGCCAAGGGCCACGAATACTTCCTCAAGCACCTGCTGGGGGCCCAGAACGGCGTGCTCCAGGAGGGCGGCGCCGGCAACCACTGCAAGGAAGTGAAGTGGCACGAGGAGGCCCCGGTGGGCAAGCTGGATCTGATGGTGGACATCAACTTCCGCCTCAACTCCACCGGCGCCTATGCCGACATCATCCTGCCCACGGCCACCTGGTACGAGAAGCACGACCTCAACACCACGGACATGCATCCCTTCATCCACCCCCTCTCGGAGGCGGTGAATCCGGGCTGGGAGTCCAAGTCCGACTGGCAGATCTTCAAGGCCCTGGCGAAGAAGTTCTCCGCTCTGTCGGGCAAGCACCTGGGGGTGAGGAAGGACGTGGTCTCCCTGCCCATGCAGCACGACTCGCCCTTCGAGCTGGCCCAGCCCCTGGGCCAGGTGAAAGACTGGAAGCGGGGCGACTGCGACCCCGTGCCGGGCAAGACCATGCCCCTCATCAAGGTGGTGGAGCGGGACTACGCCAGCACCTACAACAAGTTCATCGCCCTGGGGCCCCTCATGACCCGGATCGGCAACAACGTGAAGGGCATCGACTGGAACACGGAGCAGGAATACGAGGAACTGAAGAAGTGCAACTACACGGTGAAGGAGCAGGGCGTGTCCTTCGGCATGCCCAGCCTGGAGGAGGACATCGGCGTCTGTGACGCGGTGATGCGCATGGCGCCGGAGACCAACGGCGAGGTGGCCCACAAGTCCTGGACCGCCCTGTCGAAGAAGACCGGCATCGACCACCACCACCTCTATGCCGGCCGCCACGAGGACAAGATCACCTTCCGCGACATCCAGGCCCAGCCGCGCAAGATCATCACCGCACCCACCTGGTCGGGCATCGAATCGGAAACCGTGTCCTACACCGCCGGCTACACCAACATCCACGAACACATCCCCTTCCGCACCCTCACCGGCCGGGCCCACTTCTACCAGGACCACGAGTGGATGCTGGACTTCGGCGAAGGCTTCTGCGGCTTCCGTCCGCCGGTGGACATGCAGGAACACCGCAAGGTGCCCGCCAGCGTGACCCGGGGACCCCACCTGGTGCTGTCCTGGATCACCCCCCACTCCAAGTGGGGCATCCACTCCAGCTACCAGGACAACCTGCGCATGCTCAACCTGTTCCGGGGCGGACCCTACTTCTGGATCGCGGAAGAGGATGCCCGCTCGGTAGGCATCCAGGACAACGACTGGGTGGAAGCGGTCAACGCCAACGGCGCCACGGTGGCCCGGGCGGTGGTATCCCAGCGGGTGCCCCGGGGCATGGCCCTCATGTACCACGCCCAGGAGAAGAACGTGAACGTGCCCGGCAGCCCCACCACCGGCAAGCGCGGCGGCATCCTCAACTCGGTCACCCGGGTGATCGTCAAGCCCACCCACATGATCGGCGGCTACGCGCAACTCTCCTACAGCTTCAACTACTACGGCCCGGTGGGCAGCAACCGGGACGAGGTGGTGGTGGTGCGCAAGATCGAGGACCGGGACGTGGACTGGCTGGAACGTCCCCTGACGCCGGAACGGGAGAAGCAGCGCAATCCCGTGGGCGTGGGCCCGAAGTAAAGGATTTCTTCCTCTCCCATCAGGAGAGGGGGGTACAGGGTTTAACCGCCGGGGTGCAAAGGAAACGGGTCTCCGTGGCTGGGTGCTGCTTCCGGAGTGCCCCGGTGGTTAACAACTTCGCAAGTGTCGGGCCGCGCAAGGGCGGGCCCGGCCCGCAAGGAGAGTGAAATGAAAGTCAGAGCGCAGTTCGCCTTCGTCTTCAACCTGGACAAGTGCATCGGTTGCCACACCTGTTCCGTCACCTGCAAGAACGTGTGGACCAACCGCAAGGGCGTGGAATACGTCTGGTTCAACAACGTGGAATCCAAGCCGGGCATCGGCTATCCCAAGCAGTGGGAAAACCAGGAGATCTGGCGGGGCGGCTGGGAACTGAAGGACGGCCGGCTGCAACTCAAATCCGGCTCCAAGCTGGACCGGCTGCTGAACATCTTCGCCAATCCGGACATGCCGGAGATCGACGACTACTACGAGCCCTTCACCTTCGATTACGCCCGCCTGCAGAACGCCCCCCTGTCGGAAGCGGCCCCCACCGCCCGGCCCGTCTCCCAGATCACCGGCGAGAAGATGGACAAGGTCACCTGGGGCCCCAATTGGGAAGACGACCTGGCCGGCGAGTTCGAGAAGCGGGCCCGGGACAGCAACATGAAGTCCCTGGAGAAGGAGATCTACAAGCAATTCGCCAACACCTTCCACATGTACCTGCCACGCATCTGCAACCACTGCATCAACCCGGCCTGCGTGGCGGCCTGCCCTTCCGGCTCCCTCTACAAGCGGGAGGAGGACGGCATCGTACTGGTGGACCAGGACAAGTGCCGGGGCTGGCGCATGTGCATCAGTTCCTGCCCCTACAAGAAGGTGTTCTACAACTGGGAATCGGGCAAGGCCGAGAAGTGCATCGGCTGCTATCCCCGGGTGGAGTCGGGCATGCCCACGGTGTGTTCAGAATCCTGCGTGGGCCGCATCCGCTACAACGGCATCATGCTTTACGACGCCGATCGCATCGAAGAGCTCGCCTCGACGAAGAACGAGCAGGACCTCTACCAGGCCCAACTGGACATCTTCCTCGACCCCAACGATCCCAAAGTCCAGGAACAGGCCCGCCGGGACGGCGTGCCGGAGGACTGGATCGAGGCGGCAAAGAAATCGCCCATCTGGAAGATGGCCGTGGACTGGAAGATCGCCTTCCCCATGCATCCGGAGTTCCGCACCCTGCCCATGGTCTGGTACGTGCCGCCCCTTTCCCCGGTGCAGTCGGCCATCGACCAGGGCCGGCTGCCCACCGAGGCGGACGGTTGCATCCCCAAGGCCGAGGCCCTGCGCCTGCCGGTGAAATATCTGGCCAACCTGCTCACCGCCGGCCAGGAAGCGCCCATCGTGGCAGCCCTCAACCGGATGATCGCCATGCGTTCCTACATGCGCTCGGTGCACGTGGAGGGCACGCCCGACCTGGCCGTGCTCCAGGCCGCCGGCATCAGCGAAGAGATCGCCAAGGAGATGTACCGCTACATGGCCATCGCCAACTACGAGGACCGCTTCGTGGTGCCCACCGGCCACCAGGAGGTCACCCTGGAAGACTTCTACGGCCACCAGGGCCAGAACGGCTTCACCTTCGGCAACGACTCCTCACCGGGCATCTCCCCCAACTCCCTGTTCCCGGAACGGCGCAAGGAAACGGTGGAACCCCGGGACCCCGCTCCGGCGGCGGACGGACACTGAGGAGGGTGGCGCCATGTTCTATCGCATCCTCTCCAAGCTCCTCGACTATCCCCACGAAGGCCTGTTGGACGCCCTCTGGGAAATCCGCCACCGGGCCGCCCTGGGACCCGAGTTCGAGACCCACGAACGGAGCGTGGTGGCGGCCTTCGCCGATTATCTGGAATCGCGCGGCCTCACCGAAATCCAGGGCGACTACGTGCAGACCTTCGACCTCACGCCGGAGCACGCCCTGCATCTCACCCACCACCTGTTCGGCGACGACAAGAACCGGGGCCCCGCCCTCATCGACCTGAGCGAGTTCTTCAAGGAATACGGCCTGGAAATGTCCTTCACCCCCGGCGAGACGGAGGAACAGCGCGAACAGAGCAACGAATTGCCCGACTACCTGCCCCTCATGCTCGAATTCGCCGCCCACCTGGAACCCCACGAAGCCCGGGTCTTCCTGTCCCAGTGGAGCAAGGTGCTGGGCCAGTTGGCCACCAATCTGGAGGAAGCCGGAAGCCCCCACGCGCCCCTCATCCGCCTGGTCGAACAACGCAGCCAACTGGTCAAGGCGGCAGCCTGACGGCGGCGGTGGCGCATGGGTGACGGCCGCCGCCGCCCCCCTCCCCCCCTTCCCCCATTCCCAAGGAGAACACCATGGACCTGCACCAAATCGTCTTCGGGGTCTACCCCTACCTCTGCCTGGGCACCTTCGTGCTGGGCAGTTGGATTCGCTTCGACCACGAGCAATACACCTGGAAAAGCGATTCCAGCCAGCTCCTGTCGAAGACCGGCATGCGTGCCCTGAGCAACCTGTTCCACATCGGCGTCATCGCCATCTTCTTCGGCCATTTCGTCGGCCTGCTCACCCCCCACTCGGTATTCCTGGCCCTGGGCGTGTCGGACATGGCCCACCAGGGCATCGCCATCCTGGCCGGCGGCATCTTCGGCAGCATGGCCCTGGTGGGCGGCGTGGGCCTGTGGCTGCGCCGCCTGTTCAACAAGCGGGTGCGGGCCGCCAGCCGCTGGATGGACATCAACATCCTGGGCTGGATCGTCCTCACCCTCATCATGGGCCTGTCCACCCTGCCGGTGTCCATCGGCCACGCCGAGCACGGCGACCCCACGGTGATGCTGCGCCTGGCCGAATGGGTGCAAAGCGTGGTGAGCCTGCAACCCAACCCGGAACTGCTGCGCGGCGTGGATACCGTGTTCAAGCTGCACATCTTCCTGGGCATGTCGGTGTTCCTGTTCTTCCCCTTCACTCGCCTGGTCCACATCTGGAGCGCCCCCCTGGGCTATCTGTTCCGCGCCTACCAGATCGTCCGGGCCCGACGCACCGCCTGAACCCCGACCGAGGTCGCCCACCCCCGACCTTGCTTCACGCCGCCGTGCCGCCTGGCTCCCCGCCCGCCCATCTCTCATGCCGTCTTGGGGCGGAGAGTGGCCGGCGGCGTCTTTTTTTCACCAGGCCGTTTGACATCCCTCAAGGCAGGGCCGCAAGCCCAGCCCCAGACTGGGCGCCGTTTCGGCTCCCCGTGATGCCGTCCGGCCCATTCACCCGAGGACTCCCCCCATGAACATCAGCATTCCCGTGCAACCCGTCGTCCACAACCACAACCGCCCCGACGGCATCTACGCCTTCGACGCCCGGGGCATCGCCAAGCGCTTCCGCCACGCAGCCATCTTCGGTGCCCTGGACAGCCTCCAGCCCGGCGAGCGCATGCGCTTCGTCAACGACCACAACCCCATCCCCCTGCTCCAGCAGATGCAGGCTCGCTATGGCGACAAAGTGCAGGTGAACTACCTGGACCAGGGCTCGCCGGTGGTCATCGACTTCATCGTCCAGCCATGAGCCTCCCGGGATTTTTCCAGGACGTGCCGCCCCTCGTCCTGGAAGACCCCCTGGCCGCCATCCTGGGCGCCGCAACGGGCGGGCTGCTGGAATACCGTTACGCGGATGCCGTAGGCCTGGCCGGCCACTCCTGTCCCACCGTGGCCGGCGCCTGGCTCATGGCCCGGCACGGCCTGGCCGCCCTCTACCCCCAGGGCACCCCCCGGCGCGGCGGCCTACGCGTCGAACTGCGCGCCGCCCAGGAGGAAGGCACCGCCGGTGTGGTGGCCGCCGTCCTGGGCCTCATCACCGGTGCCGCCGGCCCCGGTGGTTTCAAGGGCCTGGGGGGCGCCCAGTCGCGCCGCAACCTGCTCCTCCACGGCGCCGACATCCCCGCCGAAGTGCGCATGACCCGCCTGGACACCGGCGACACGGTCCTGCTGGACTACCACCCGGAACAGGTCCCCCCCGACCCCGCCCTGGCCCCCCTCATGGCCCGGGTGGTGGGCGGCACCGCCGATGACGGGGAACGGGCTGAATTCGCAAGGTTGTGGCAGGACCGGGTGCGCCGCTTGCTCCTGGAGCGCAGTGACGACCCGGAGTTGGTCGTGGTCCGCCGTTGAAGTGCTGCCTGTGAAGTGCTGCCTGAACTGAGGGGTTTCGCCCGCCGCTACCTGCTGGCGGACACCATTGCCCTGTCCCCGGCCGAGCGCTGGCGCTCGGCCCTGGGCGCCCTGCTGGCCGTGGCCGTCTGCGGCGCCCTGCTCCATACCATGCCGGTGGCCTCCCACTGGCTCATCGCCCCCATCGGCGCCAGCGCGGTGATCCTCTTCGGGCTCTCCCACAGCCCCGTGGCCCAGCCCTGGCCCCTGCTGGGCGGCTACCTGATGGCCACCCTGGCCGCCCTCGCCAGCGTCCAGTTCCTCCCCTGGCTGCCCGTGGCGGCCGCCGTGGCCGTGGCCGTCACCACCTGGCTCATGGCCCGTCTCAACTGCTTCCACCCCCCCGGCGGCGCCCTGGCCCTGTTCCTGGTGCTGGACGGCCCCTATCCCCCGGAGCACCTGCTCCCCGTCTTCGGCCTGGTCTTCGCCAATGCCGCTGCCATGCTGATCATGGCCCTCCTGCTCAACAACCTGGTGCTGGGCCGGCGCTACCCCATCGGCCTGGACGGCACCGCCGCCAACCCCCACCGCACCGGCGACGCCCCGCCCCTGGCCCGCCTTGGCCTGAGCCACGACGATCTGGAACAGGCGGTGCGGCAACTGGACACCTTCGTGGACATCCAGGAAAGCGAACTGGTGCGCCTCTACAACCTGGCCGTGGACCACGCCTTCAACCGGCACATGGGCCTCACCTGCGCCGACATCATGTCCCGGGACATGGTCACCGTGGAATTCGGCACCGAACTGGAGGAGGGCTGGACCCTGTTGCGCGCCCACAAGATCAAGGCCCTGCCCGTGGTGGACAGCTTCGGCCGCCTCATCGGCATCCTCACCGTGGCCGACTACCTGCGCCAGATGGACGACACCACCGCCGCCGGCCTGGCCGTCCGCCTCCAGGGCCTGCTCCGCCGCACCCCGGGGGAAACCTCGGAAAAAGCCGAAGTGGTGGGCCAGATCATGACCGCCCGGGTCCACGCCGTGGGCCTGGACACCCCCCTCTCCAAACTCGCCGCCAGCCTCTCCGACCAGGGCATGCACCACATCCCCGTCCTGGACGACACCCGCAAGGTGGTGGGCATGGTCACCCAGTCGGACATGATCGCGGCGTTGTACAAGCAGGTGGCGCTGGCCAGGGCGTGAAGGGGGCGCCTCTGCTTCACGTGCCGGCTTTGCGAAGTTTCTGCTCCATGCGCGCAAGCACTTCTTCACCAGGGATCAACTCGACCGTGCCGGTATCGATTTCTGCGATGCGCCGGTCAATCTCCACATCCCAAGCTGCTTGCACGTCTTCGCGCAGGGTTGCACTCACCCAAAGCAAATCGGCCAGGTCGGCGCGTTGCTCGGGGGTGAGTTGCATGGCCAGCACTTGGGCTTTTTCGAAGGCGGTCGCCATGATCGGCTCCTGCGTAAACAAGCGCTGCATCTTAGAGCAGCGCTTGTCCGGGTGCCCGGCCCGTTTGCAAAGCAGAACCGTCACGCGCGCCGGTTAGGCAGATCCCAGGGGCGCTGGCGTTAAACTTTTGTGCATCGTCTGAAAGGAGGCGCGCTCATGTGCGTCTGGCGCGACCGCATCGTTTGCGACCCTGACATTCTGGTTGGCAAGCCCACCGTAAAAGGCACCCGAATCTCTGTGGAACAGATTCTTGGATGGCTGGCGAACGGCTGGACCAATCAGCAGATTCTCGAAGCCTATCCGCACATCTGCCCTGAGGACATCCAGGCAACGCTGGCCTTTGCGGCACAGCGCTTGCGGGAAGACGACTACGTTCCCCTCCCGACGCTGGTTGCATGCCCGCGCAATGGGCGCGGAAAAGGACACTGAGATGGATGGCATCCAGGCACAGCATGCTCGGGGGAGAGACGCGGTGCATTGCGACTTCGGAGAGGGCAAATGGCCTACCAGCAGACCGGTCTTCGATCTGATCCTGATCAAGCCATCTCAAGCCCCACGGGAGCTTGAGATGGAGGGCAGGTTCATGATTCAACGACTCAACCCGTAGACGAAAAAAATCTATGTAGATAATCTTTCCTGGCTCATCCTATGAGTCACCTGCGTTGGAGAATCCAGAAAAACAAGCAGAGGGGTATCCCATGACCTACTTCGCTCACAGCGAAAACCCAGCAAAACAGTGGCATCCGTTGCAAATCCATCTGGCGGAGGTGGCACGCTTATCCCGTTCACGGGCGGCCAACGCACCTTGGGCCGGCGAAGCTGAACTTGCGGGATTGCTGCATGATCTGGGCAAATATGCCGACCGTTTCCAACGTCGTCTGACGGGCCAGGATGCGGGACTGGACCATTGGTCTCAAGGGGGCATGGCAAGCAACTTGGAGAGGGCGTTTGTCTTCGGGAGCAGAAAGGTGACCTATGAACTCAAAGCACTATGAAATCAGTATTGAAATCGCCGGCCCCACGGCGATTTGGACCCGACCGGACACTGGTGACTCGCCCGGCACCTATCCTGTCCCCACACGGTCGGCTGCCAAAGGCATCTTCGAGGCAATCCTCTGGAATCCGGCTGTCGAAATTGCCCCGACCCGCGTCGAGATTTGTTCGCCACTGGTCTACCACCACTACGCAACAAACTACGGCGGCCCTTTACGTAAGAGCGACCAAATTCGCGGCGACAACAACTATCAGCTCTTCGCCACGGTGCTTGTCAACGTTCGGTATCGTCTCTACGCCAGATTGAATCCGGTTTCGCGTAACGATTTCTCACCCAAAGTCAGGCAATGGCTTGAGCGTACGCGGTCTCCTTGCCATGCGTTCAAGGAGATATTTGAGCGCCGCTTGACGCGCGGGCAGTGCCACTACGTACCAAGTCTGGGTTGGCGGGAATTCGTGCCCAGCTATGTAGGCCAGCCGCAAGCTCATTTCCCGACGCAACAAGACATCAACTTGAGTTTGCCGTCGATGCCTGATCAGGTTTTTCACAAGCCAGCTTTTGGTAAGCATGCATTGGCTTACACGCAGGGGCTGGCTATCAGGTCAGGAGTGTTGGAGTACGGGAGTGCGCCATGTTGAATGAACTGCTCCAGGCGGCGAACGCGATCCAGCGCCTGCCCGATACCGTGCACAACTCGCTCAAGGTCCTACCGAAATATCCTGGGTTCAAAGTGTTGCTTGGTGCGGATGGTGCAATCGTTGGAGTACTTCCGTGGCAAGGTGATTTGTCAGGTTTGCGCAAATGGCAGCCGGGCGGCAATGGCTTCAGCACCCCGGTTTTCAGCATTCCACCGCTTTATCCGCTCTATGACCTGAACCTCGATAGGAATGCGGCCAAGGACGCTGCTAAGCGCGCAAAAGAAGAATGTGATGCAGCAAGCAGATCAGACGCTACGACATGGGCAACTTATTTCGACTCGATCCGGCACCGTTGCGACTCAGTGCTCGGAAGCTGGATCGATGCCGCCTCATGCAACGCGCTTAACGAGAAATGCCGCAAGTCGCTCGCCGACGTCCCAGCGTATTTGCATACATTGCTCCCCGACGGCGACGCAGACTACAACGTGCTTCGTGCGCTACTGCAACGCCTACAAAGCTTGACACCTGAACGCTTCTTCCCAGAACTCGCGCGACAGGTCGAAACGCAACTGACAAACTCCTACGACGAAGCGCTCTTCAAGTTTTATTGCGCAGTAAGCGAGGCCGAGGCAACAAAAAGTTACAACCTACTGTTGGATTTACCGGATTGGGACGAGATTGGCGATTTCCCCGTGACTTCGCCGCAGACCACAGCGTTACTGAACGTACTGCTCGTTCGCGCCACTGCGCCGGATGTAGTCAACACAGATACTGGAAACATCTCGACTGACGCATATGGCTATGGGTCTACGGGTACTAACGAAAAGTTTGCCGATGTGGTGGTTCCCGGGTTGGGCAAGGTTATCCTGCGTGCGATGACCAAGGACGCCCCGTGCCAGTATCGTTATGGCAAGGCCGATGCCGATTCCTTCCTGGTTGGCTCAGAATCTCGAACGCGAGCGAAAAGTGCGCTGGAATATCTGACCCAAACCGGGCGCAAAGGCAGGACATGGCAATACCGTGGCGGCAGCCTTTTCCTGTTTTACCCTGAGCGTGAGCTGAGCGTACTGAACGAGTTGGCGACCGCTGACCTATGCAGTCTGCCGGACGACGGGGATGATGAACTCGCCGACGAAGCCAATCAGGCGGCCACATTCGAGGCGACTGCGGAACGCATTGCTGCCGCGCTAGACGGCATACCACGTGAATCCGAAACATCGGTTCACCTCATCGTTCTGCGCAAACCGGATGGGCATCGAACCAAGCTCGTCGCGCATCGAACCTTCACTATGAGGCACTTTGCCGATGCCGCGAGAGCCTGGGTTTCAGGCGTCAAAGTGTGCCCATCCATCGTCTTTTCGCGCTGGGGAAAGGCAAAAGGCCAGCGCAATGACATCATTCCCGAGACACCTTTCCCCTATCAGGTGGCGAGTTGGCTCAACACCTTCTGGGTACGCGGTGACGAAAACCAGGGAAGGCTCAAGATGTTTTCTCCCGAAGACGCGCTGACGCTTCTGCTGGCTGCGGACGGCACCGAAGTCCAGATGGCGCATCGTGCTTTGCGGCATGCACTCGTGGGCTGGACGGGGTTTCTGATCACCGCAGGCGCGCGCGAACACGCCTCGACCATATTGAAGGCCGGCGACAAGCGCGCTACAGCTCTGCGCGCACTCCCCGCAATTCTGGCTTTGCTTCTATCCAAATCCGAACGTCACATCACACGGGAGCAGATCATGGCGTCACACGCTTACCTCATCGGCAGGCTCTTGGCACTGGCCGACAGCCTTCATCTCCAATACTGCGAAGGCGTGCGCAATGGCGGCGTACCGGGCCAATTGCTCGGCAATTCCCTCATGCAGATCGCGCTTGAATCGCCTCGATCCGCGTTGGCGCTATACGCCCAGCGCATCTTGCCTTACCAGGCCTGGGCGAGAACCAGCAAAGCAGATGGCAATGGGCCGGAGGCACTCTCCAAGTACTTTCTGGGCCAGCTCGGCGATATCTGCGAAGAAATTAGTTCGCATGACATTCCCGAGCGCACCAGCGACGCAGACAAGGCCCAACTCATCCTCGGCTATCTCGCAAAAACCCCCACGCAAAACTGATTCACCTTTACAGGAGGAAACCATGCAACCCAAGCTCAGTTACACAAAGGAAGAAGTCGGCGGTTTCAAGCGCGGCACAGGGCTGCTTGTCATAGAAGTCCGCAACTCCAACCCCAACGGTGACCCCGATCGTGACAGCGACCCACGCCAGCGACCAGACCGTCACGGCGAGATTTCTCCCGTATCGTTCAAGCGAAAGCTGCGGGATTTGGTTGATTGGAAAGGCGAAGTTTGGGGTGCGTTGGCCGACTCTTTGACGCTTGATGAAGCGCGCTTCGGTATCCTCGAATCCCGTGGGCGGGACCGTGCGACCATCGCCAAACAGCTTACTGGAAATGGCCAGGCATTTAAGGATGCCTACTGGGACGGACGGGTCTTTGGCAACACCTTTCTGGAAAGCATGAAAGACGACGAAGCCAAGAAACATGGCTTCAAGGATCAGGAAATCAAGGAGTTCAAAGCCAATGCAATACGTACTGGGACCGTTCATTTCGGACTAGGTCTCTCGGTCGCGCCAATCGACATTGAACGCCACACCAACACCAATAAGGCTGGCGTACAAGACGACAAGGATCGCGGTATGGCGCCGATGGGCTACCGCTTCGTTCCGCACGGTTTATATCTCATGCCCTTCTTCGTCAATCCCAGCGCCGCCAATGCCACGGGATGCAAGGGGGAGGACATTGCCCTGCTGCTCGATCTAATCCGCTATGCATACCCGCATACTCGTTCACACGCACGCCCGGCAGTCGATCTGGTCAAGGCCTGGTATGTCGAGCACGCTGACAAGTTGGGTTCTTGTTCGGATTTTGCGATCCTTGATGCCCTTAGCCCGGTCAAACTCGGCGACCCGGATATTCCATCAAAGAGCATTGCCGATTACCAGGTGCCCAACGCGCTACCCAAGGAACTGGAAATGAAGAAAGACCGGAACGGCAATCCGGCCCTCACACTAATTGATTTGCTCTGAATGCGGCGATGGGCTGGCTGGCACATAGCGCGAAAGGCAATTGCCCGGCGCAAACCTACGCCGAACACATTGCCCGTACCGTCGAAACGGCACGCAGCATCGCCGCCGAAGCCAGCCATGCTTTGCCTCAATCCGTGCCGTTTGTCGAAACGGTCAGTCTGGCAGCCGAGTTTCACGATATGGGGAAGCTTGATGACGACAATCAAGCGGTACTGGCCTCGCCAACTGGCAAGCCACTTCCACGTGACCATGTCGATGCTGGAGTCAGACATCTGTTCCGGCTCGGAACCCCAACGTCCAGTTATGCAGGGATGCTGGTATACGCGCACCATCGTGGTTTGCCCGACCTTCCCAGTCAAAAGGCTCGTGGAACCCTTGCCTGGCGCGGGAATGAGGAAGAAGTCCGCTTCATACCGGAGGAAGTCGTAGCGCGGACCGCTGCATGCTTAGACGAATATCTGCGTCGCCACCACAAGTTCATCGAACGGGTCGCAACAGCGCCGGTTGGGCACCCCTTCAAACCGGCCACGATTGATCTGCGGCTAGCGCTTGCATGCCTCGTCGAGGCCGATCACGGCGACACCGCCCAGCACTATGGCACTCCGCCCCTTGACGCTCCGCCGCTGTTTGCCGAGGCGCGGCTAGCAAGACTCGATGCTTACGTTATGGGCCTTACCTGCGGGGCATCCGAACGAGAAGCGGAACGTGCTGCAAACCGCCGTGCTCACTATGTCGCCTGTCGCGCGGCGGAAACCACGTCGGCGCTCGTCGAATGCGATAGTCCGGTGGGCAGCGGGAAGACCACGGCGGTGATGGCACATCTCTTAAAGGCCGCACAGGCGAAAGGACTACGCCGCGTGTTTGTTGTTCAGCCGTTCACCAACATCATCGGTAAGCGTCCAGCCCACCCACCTCCCCCCAACGCCCAGGATCAGGTATTTACGC
>DYIY01000027.1 GCA_020723405.1 Thiobacillus denitrificans
GCTATTTCCCGCATTTATCACTTTCCTTGCTCTTCATTTATCTCATCTCTGTTCATCCTCCATCTTCCGATATTCCTCGGGCAGGTAGGCGCGCACCAGGGCCCTGATCCGGTGGGTGCCCATGACCTCGCCGTGCATGAGGATATTCGGGTGGGCGGCCAATGCAGTCCGCACCATGGTGCTGCCACTTCGGGCAGGACTGATGAGGATGAAACGTTTGGTCATGGTCAGAATCTCTCGTTGGATTGCGGTGTCGCCATGGGGCGCGCCCGACCTGGGGTCGGAACATGGGGCTCAAGGGAGATCACATTCCCAGAAGAGCCCGGCGGGTGCGGAGGGAGTCCTTGGAATTGGGTCGACCGGTTCATTGCTTGAGGTTGTTGACCGCACTTTCATACAGACGCAGGTCCCAGGCATTTCGTTCAAGCAATTCCGCCCACAGGGCCTCCCCCAGGTCTTTCCGCAGGCCCGCCAGGCGTCCATCCAGGTCATCGGCCCGATGGGGATTCGCGTTGACCACCCGATATTCCCTGGCCAGCGCGATGGCACTGTCATCCAGCAACTTGCCCAACCTCGTCACACTGGCATCAAAATCTTCCACCAGGCCATAGAAACGCAAGCCGCTCAAGGCCTGCCAGGCCTGATCGTATTCCACGGGGCCGATCGGCCGTCGACTGTACTTCCTGGACCCAAGAAGGAAGGCTGTCTGGCAATTGTGCACCACGCCGTTCAACGCACTGCCGAAGCGCCAGCGCAGATAATCCCCCAGGGACAACCGGGCCGCATGTTCGGCGCCCAGGCTGACCGGTCCGTGCATCTGACCCTGCTTCCGCTCGAATTCATACACCGAGCGCACCCGATCGAGCGGGTGTCGCAGGAACACGATGGGGATGACATCCACCAGGGCCGATTCCGGCACGGGAAACATCAAATGGTGGCTGGAAACGGCCTTGACCTGGGGATGTCCGACCAGGAAATCAACCAGTTCCTCTGGCTTGATCCGGCTTGCGGCATTGCTGCCCTCGAAGGCCCGCCAGGCCTGACCGAAGGTGTTTTGCAGCAGCGAGTCCACCGTGGACCCTGCATTCTTGAAGATGTGGTAATGAACCAGGACCTTGCGCATGCCCCGTCAGGCTCCTAACACGTTCGTTTCGACAAAATGCAGCAGGTTGCCGCCCTGGAAATGCAGACCGTCGATTCCAGCTTGGCGGGCCGCCTGCAGATCACTCTCCTTGTCGCCGACGAGGAGGGATGCTTCCCTGCGCACCGGCCAGTACATCAGCAAATCCTCGATCATGCCCGGGGCAGGCTTGCGGCATTGGCAGGTGATGGCCAGACCGTCCACCACGCCTTCCGGATGGTGGGGGCAATAGCGGAAATCATCGATGTGCCCCCCAAGGGACTTGAGGTCTTCGTTCATCCAGGCATGCAAACGCTCGACCGCGCCGGCGTCGTAGTAACCCCTGGCGATGCCCGCCTGATTGGTCACCACAAACACCAGCCAGCCGCGGTCATTGAGCAGGCGGATGGTCTCCCGGGCGCCGTCGATCCACTGAAAATCCGCGATCCGGTGGGTATAGCCCTGGTGATCGTGATTCAGCACGCCGTCCCGGTCCAGGAAAATCGCTGGCCGTTGCATGGCCTCCGGGATGGCCGTCTGGGCTACGGCAAAATCCTCAGGAACGCCGATGTCGAGGAAAAAACCATCATAGGTCTGGCCACCCACCCTGCCCCGGCTAGCCAGCCCGGGCAATACGTCCCTCTCGAGGGAGACCGGCCCCCTGTCTGGCAGGGCCTCCACCAAGCCGCGGGACAACCAGTACACCCCGCCGTTCACGAGGGCAGCCTCGTCCGAGGCCGGGCGTTCCCTGAACGCGACAAGCCGGTCACCGTGCAATTCCACGGTGCCATAACGGGCGGCGTTGGCCACGGGGCGCAGGCTCAGCCAGGCGTCCGTGCCAGCATCCAGGGGGCGCCGGGTCAGGTCCAGCAGGTTGAAGTCGAACAGGCTGTCACCGTTGAGGAGCAGAAACGCCGGTTGCAAATGCTCCTGGGCCAGCACCAGGGCACCGCCGGTGCCGGCGGGCTCGGCTTCCACCAGGACCCGGACCCGGCACTGGAGTCGACGGATCCAGTCGCTGTCCGCGAAGGTTTGCACCAGCTCCCCCTTGTAGCCTGCCAGGAGGATGAAATCATTGAAACCGTGCCGGCGCACGTTTTCCATCAGGTAGGCCAGAAAGGGTTTGCCGGCCACGGGCAGGAGCGGTTTTGGGCAGTCGGCCGTCAGGGGGCCCAGGCGGCTGCCCAGGCCGCCCACCAGAATGACGCATTGGCCGCCATGGCCATCCGTCCTGAGCATGGGCCCCTCCCGCTCAGCAGCGCCAGGCGATGGCGCCCTGGCTGGTGAAGTGCACGGTGTGGATGGCACCGGTTTCCCGGGCCAGGGCGCGGCAGACCTCCGGGCGGCGGGTCGGGTCCACCATGAACATCATGAACCCGCCACCGCCCGCGCCGGAGATCTTGCCTGCGTAGGCGCCGGCATTGATGGCCTGCTCGTAGATGCGGTCGATGGATTCGCTGGCGATCATGTCGGACAACTTCTTCTTGGCCCGCCAGCTGTGGCCCAGGATGTCGGCCACGCCGCGCAGGTCCCCGCGCAGCAGGTGGCCCTTCATCCGTTCGGCGTCGGCCTTCAGGGCGTGCATGGCATCCAGGGCCTTGCTCTGGCCCGAGACGACATTGCGGGTCTGTTCCTCGATGATGGCTGCGGAGTCGCGGGAAACGCCGGTGAAATAGACAACCAGGGTGGCTTCCAGTTCGGCCAGGGTCGATTCCCTGATCCGCAGGGGATTCACCAGGACGCGGTCATTGGCGGAGAACTCCATGAAGTTGAAGCCACCGAAGGTGGCTGCGTACTGATCCTGCTTGCCGCCCTGGAGTCCCAGGTCCTTGCGTTCGATCCGGTACGCCAGATGGGCCACGTCGTATTCCCCCATGGGCAGCATGAGAAATTCCTTCAGGGCCTCCACCATGGAGACGATGACCGTGGAGGAGGACCCGAGCCCGGATCCGGCGGGGGCATCGCTGTGGGTGGTCAGGATGATGCTGAGGGGACGACCATGGTTGAATTCCCGCACGATGCGCCGGTAAACGCCGCGATGTAGGGAAAGAGGACCTTCGGTGGGCATGTCGGGGTCGGCCGCCAGGATTTCCTCCTTCTGCAGGTCCGTGGCCCGGAAGATGACCTGGCCGGGAGGGGCCGTTTCCACGGTGGCGTAGGCATACATGGAGATGGTGGCATTGAGCACCTGTCCACCATACTCGTCACAGTAGGGCGCCACATCGGTGCCGCCACCCGCCAACCCCAGGCGCAGGGGGGCCCTGGCCCTAATACGTTTCGTGTTGCTCATGCTGATTGCCTGGCCGCCTTGGGCGGCCTTCCTCTGGATTGACCGTGGCGTTTCACAATTCCGAAAGGTTCTTGAAGGGAGGTCGTCCGGGATTGCTTTCGCGCAGGGTCCGTTGATCGTCCCGGTATTGGTTGAGATGCAGCCGGACTTCGTCGTCCGGTTGCCGTGTGGCGGGAAGGCGCCCACCCTGGGCGACTTCCTGTTCCGGGCGCTTCCGGATCAGCACCTCGATGGCCGATTCCGACACCGGCCCCAGGGTCTGGTCGTACCTGGGCAGGTCGTAACGGTAGGCCAGGTCGATGACCTTGATGTGGCGCACGTCACAGGCCTCCCCCAGCCCTTTGACCAGGTCGATCAGGTTGAGGGAGCGGGGGCTCCAGGACCGGGACTTGAAGACCGTGAAGGTCCATTTGTGGTCCCGGTTGAAGGTGCTGGGGAACACCCCCTGCTCATACAGGTCCTCATCCGGCACGGTGAGGATCAGATGTCCGCCGGGCCGCAGGATGCGAAACCAGTTGCCCAGGGCCATGGCGGGATCCCGCATGTGTTCCAGACAGTGGCTGGAATGGACGAAATCCATTGAGGCATCCGGAAGCCCTGCCATATCCTGGGCATCGCCATCTTCCAGGTCCCAGGTCCGGACCGATTCCATCAGCGGGAAAAGCGCCTTGTACAGGACGAGGGGATCCGGCTTGCCGCCGATGTCCACGCCCACTCCGCGAAAGACCCTGCGGATCATGTCCGGATCGTGCAGGCGACGGACGATGGACTTGCTGCATTCTTTCATTTCTTGGCTTTCGTGGTCGACATGCTTGTAGTCGGGTCAACCCCGGATACCGGCCCCGTACGCGGCACGTAGCCGGACTGGGCCAGGATCTCCCGGATGCGAGCCAGCCCCAGCCGGCTCCCGTAATTCCGCTCGACAAAGTCCAGGCTGTTACCCGACAAGGTGCGCCAGAGGGCCTGATCGCGGTGCAGGGTGATGACGGCCTCGGCCATGGCCTGGGGGTCATCGGCGATCAGGACGTCCTGGCCATGGCTGAGGCCCATGCCTTCGGCGGCACAGCCGGTTGCCACCACGGGGACCCCATGGGCCATGCTCATGGCCACCTTGCCCTTGATGCCGGCGCCATAGCGGATGGGTGCGATGGACATCCTGGCTTTCTCGAAATAGGGCTCCAGGTGTTCGACGAACCCGGTCACGATGATGCCGTCCTTGCCATCCAGTTTCTGCACCTCCGGGGGCGGATGACTGCCTACCACGTGGAAGGTGATGTCCGGTATCGCGGCCCGGACCCTGGGCCAGACTTCCCGGGCGAAGTAGAGCACGGCGTCCACGTTGGGGAGATGCCGGTAGCCGCCCAGGAACAGGAGGCCCTGGCGCTGATCGAAGGGTGTCCTACAGCCAACCGGATCCAGTATCCAGGGAAACACGTAGACGGCTGAACCGGGGCTTTCCTGATGCAGCACTTCCTGCTCGAAGGTGCTGTGTACGATCGTCAGGTCAACCGACTCGATCAGCCCCAGTTCCAGTTTGCGTGTGCGCTCGGCCTTCCTGAGTTTTTCCTGGTCCCCATCCAGTTCCGCCTGGCGCATTTCCCGGATGTAGTGCAGATCCGAGGTATGGAAGACCACCCGGGCCTGGGGACAGGTCTTGCGGACGGTATCCAGATGACGCCCCGCCGCGCCGGACCGGAAGATGAGGACCACGTCGAACAGGCTGCCGTAGTCCTTGAGGTAATCCCTGACCGACCGGTAGAAGGGGTAATAGACCGCCTCGATGCCGATGCGCTGCAAATCCCGGGTTTCCTTGGGCATGTAGAGGAAGTTGTCCTCGGGGATGAAAGTCACCTTGAAGCCGTTGCCCTGGAAAGCCTTCATGATTTCCAGGCAGGTGAGGGAGCCCGCGTCCTGGTCTGGGGTCGGCGTGCAATGGTCGATGACCAGGACCCGTCCCCGGACCACCCTTTCCTTTTCCAGCAAGGGCTCATGTCCATTGGGCCGGTGCCCCGCCACGGTGGATGCCCATCGTTCCCGGAGTTTCCGGGCGTTGCTGACCTGGTAGGCCTTCACGCCCTTGCTGGTGTCGGTGCCGGAACTGATGCCCTCGAAGTGGAGCAGCATGGACAGGGGTTGGTATACCACCCGCTTTCCGTCACGCCTGACCCGCAGCGCCAGGTCGCTGTCTTCCCCATAGGCCACGTCATACCATTCATCGAAGCCCCCCAGAGTCTCCCAGTCTTGCCGGGACAGGGCGATGGAAGCGCCGGAGATGTAGTCGACGTCACGCCGGTAAGCGTATTCCGGCCGCCTGGGATTTTCGTAACGACCGTAGTTCCAGGCCGAGAGATCCTGCCAGAGGATACCGCCAGCCTCCTGCAAGCGCCCGTCGGGATAAATCAGGCGGGAACCTGCCAGCCCGATGCTGTCATCGGATTCGAGGGTGCCGATCAGTTCGTCCAACCAACCGGGCAGCACGAAGGTGTCGTTGTTGAGGAAGACCAGATAGCGCCCCCTGGCTTCGCGCGCTGCCTGGTTGCAGTTACGGATGAAGCCCTGGTTCGCTCCGGTGCCGATACGGCGCACGCAGCCCCGGCGCTGCGCGAAGATCTGACCGGTGGCATCGGTGGATGCATCGTCTCCGATCAGTATCTCGTAGCTGTAGCGGCTGGGAGAAGCCAGCACCGAGCAGATGCAGGCCAGGGTGTAGGCCAGTTGGTTGTAGACCGGGATGATGATCGACACGTCCGGCCGATCGTGCGTACCCGAGGGGACGGGATGGGCTTCGATCTCCATGAGCATGGCGGCAATGTCTGCATCCGTTGGGGGAGTGATGTTGGCATCGGAGGAAAAGGGCAGCCGGTAATTGCGCATCCGGTTCATCAGCAGGGCAGATTCCGACTCTCCCCATTCGGCTTCGAATAACTTGATCAGCGCGGCAGTCGGTTCGCTGACCCGGCTCTGTGCGCTCCTCCCGCTCGGCTTTTCAGCCGGAACTGCCGGCCCGGCCATCGCAGTCCCGGCGGGTGTACCCGGGACACTCGCCGCCGGCGCCCGCCCCGGCAGCCTGGGATGATCACACCCCCTGACGTAATGGATCAGGGGATTCTCCCCCGTGCGCTGGAGTTCCGGATTGCGCTTCAGGTATGCGGCTGGGTCGAAATCGGGGTTGGGCCAACGCCCTTCGCGATAGCCCTTCACCAGATAGTGCAACAGGGGAGGAAGCCTCAGTTCGAGAACGTCCGGGTTGCTCGAAAGATAGTAATCTTCATCGAACGCCCAGTGTGCCGGGTAGCCCAGCAGCCAGCCCACCTGGAGGTAGTGCTGGACGGGGTTGAGTCCTGCCTTCAGGATTTCCGGGTTACGTTCCAGATAGGTCTTGGCATCGAACAGCCAATGGGGGCGATAGCCCGCCCGGGCGCCGACCTGGAGGTAGTGGACCAGGGGGTCGGCATGGCCGTGGCTGGCCTCGGGATAAAGGTCCTGGTAAAGGTTCACATCGAACAGGGGATGGGGCGAGCGGCCTTCCCTTGCGCCATGCCGCAAGTAATGGACCAGGGGATTCAGCTTTCGGGCGGCCACGTCGGGATTGCAGGCCAGGTACCAGGCTCCGTCAAACAGCGGATGGGGACCGCCGCTCTTCCTTACCCCGTGCTTGAGGTAATGGGCGAGGGGATCCATCTGGGACTGTCTGGCCCCTGGGCAGTTCGAAAGGTAATGCACTGGACTGAACAGGACGCTGTCGGCCAACAGCCGGAAGTCGCGGGTATGCTTGACCAGCAAATTGCCAAACCATCCCTTGGTCATGTGGCTGGCCACCTCAGCTTGGGCCGACATATCATCAGACAGCTTGCAATCCATCAGCCGGGCCCGGGTAATCCACCTTTTCTCCCTTTCCCGCAATTGCTCAAGCTGTTCGCGTTGTTCATTGAAGATTTTCTCCCTACTCCGCAATTGCTCAAGTTGTTCTCGTTGTTCATTGACCAGTTTAATACCGGCCAGGGCGAAATCCGATTCGAGGAAGTTCTGTTCAAGCAGACTACTGTCCGCTTCGGGAAGGGTTGCATCCGAGGCGATGGCGACGAGGTAAACCGGCTTCACCAAGCCGGAATGCCCCAGACAAGTCTTGTCCTGGTAGTTGTAGCCGACGAAACGGGTTGCGCCTTCTTCCCGGCACAAAACCGAGCCATAGAGGATCTTCTGGCCATACAGGAGGTGATGCGCGAAGTGCTGATCCAGCAAGGAGGTCAATTCGAGCCGGCTCAATTCCTTCACATGGTAGGGATTGGCCTCACCCACGGCGGCGGCGTACTCGTACTTGTCCGGACTGGACAAGACCAGGACCCCGCCAGGACGAAGCACCCGCTTGATTTCCGACATCATGGCGTGGTGCTGGTCGTGGTGCTCGATGGTTTCGAAGCTGACCACCACGTCCACACTGGCTGAAGGAAGGGGAATGGCGGCGCACTCCCCCTGCAGGAAACGGAGGTTGGGCCGACCATAGCGCCGGGTGCCATGGGCCACGGCATCCTCGGAGATGTCCACGCCCACCACGGAAGCCGCCTGGCCTGCCAGGATGTCCGATCCGTAGCCTTCCCCGGAAGCGATGTCCAGGACATCCTTGCCGCGGCAGATCTGCCGGGCGAACAGGTAGCGATGCACGTGCTCCAGGGCGATCTGCCCGGCCAGTTCCGGCACGTAGCGCTCGCCGGTCCAGTCGAGCCCCGGGCCTTTCAAGGGTTCGATTAGATCATTCATTTTCTAGCAATTGTCGCGATACCCGCGGGGAACCGATAGCCCACCAGTTCCACCGACCGGAATCCGGCTTTCAACAAGCTGGCCCAGAAATCCGCTCCGAATTCCGTCACGACCCGGAGATCGGCCGATTCGCACCCGGGACGGCCATGATAACTCGCGGGCAAGCCCTGGCGATTCCTGGTCAGCCGGCCAACGATCACCGGCACGGTGAAGATGGTGGCACCACCGGGCTTCAAGATCCTAAGCACCTCGCTTAGGGCCTTTTCTGGATCAGGCACGTGTTCAAGCGTATCAGAATGCACCACCAGGTCGAAATGTGCGTCGGGGTATGTCATGGCCATCATGTCCAGATCCGGATAGCTGCCTAACTGGTGTCCCCGCAGTTGCGCGAGCCAGGGGTGCAGGGTCCCGGCATCATTGATTTCCAGCAAGTTGGCGGCCCGGACGTCGGGGTCGCCAACCAGGGAAGACAGGGGGCCGGCATGGCCCAGGTATTGGAGAATGGCACGGGCCAGGGCGATGGACCGCACGTTCGAACCGCAGCGGGTACAACAGCTGCCCTGTTGCTCGTCCACATAACGGACCTCGGCGGGGGTCAATTCCCAGGTGTCGATCAGTTCGGGCCACAGGACGGGTCGATCGAGGAATTCCAGGCCGCCGCAGACGTGGCAGGCGCTGGCGGGACGGGATGGATCCGGGTTGGCCATGGCTTAGGTTTCGTTCTGGCCAAGGCCAGTCTGGTGCAAAAGGGTCTCGAAGCGAGCGACGGCATGCCGGTAGAGTTCGGCATCCAGTGCATTCTGCTCCATGAACGCACGGAAAAGGGACTCCCCGAGCACCTGGCGGGCCTGGTCTAGGGTCATGGCCTCGGTGGCGAGGGATTGGGGCCCGGTATTCAAGCGGACCGGCGCCATCCGGAAACCGGGAAAATGCTGTCCGTATGTCTTTTCGAGCAGCGCCGCCGAGTCGGAGAAGCGGCGCACCAGACCGAAGGCCGGACAGGCGTCGATGAAGGCGCGGGCCTCCTCCAGATCGGCCGGTGTAGCCCGCGCCTGCAGCAGGGATGATTGCCTGCAAGCAGCGCTGGAGAGATGGACGACCTGGTAGTCGCGAATCACCACACCCGAAGGATCTCCGCCGAGGGCCCACGCCACATATCCCCTGAATCCGGCCTGGCGGGCCAGTGACGAATTGGGCTGGGTGGCGTCGGCGGCCACGAAGTTGTACACAGACCATGCACGGTCCAGGGGGTGTCGCAGGAAAACAAGGGGGTGGCATCCCGACCAGGGCACCGGCGGATGGGCCTGATGGCTCGATAGCGCCCGGAGACCAGGATTGGCCCGAAGATAGCCTGCCAAGGCCGAAGGGGACAGGGCATCGTGATGGCTATCGCCATCCCAGGCCGTCCAGGCATCGCAGAAGTGCGCCCGCAGGGCGTGATCCACGCTGCTGCCGGCGTTCTTGAAGATGTGATAGTGGATGAGGATGGGTGCCATGGGGCCGGGACCGCTCTTAGCCGCTGGATCCTGCCGCTCAGAACAGCCGGATCGGGACATTTCCCCCGGCCGGAACGCTGGAGTCGGGTTCAATCCGCGACTTCCGTGCAGGATCGGACGCCTGGGCGGGCATGGCGCGCTCCTTCATGCCTTGACCAGCAATCCCTGCCCTGTCGGCAGAGAAACGATGGTCACCCGCAATTCCAGCGCCAGTTCGTCCATGGCCAGCTTCTGTGCCCGGTAGCCCCGAAAGGCGTAGTCGTCGAGCAACACCATGGCACCCGGGACCAACCTGTTCCAGAAGTGGCGCAGAGCGGCCACCTCCGG
This sequence comes from Thiobacillus denitrificans, assembly GCA_020723405.1. Taxonomy (GTDB): domain Bacteria; phylum Pseudomonadota; class Gammaproteobacteria; order Burkholderiales; family Thiobacillaceae; genus PFJX01. The sequence continues at coordinate 9,992 of DYIY01000027.1, forward strand.
TGGCGCACAGTTCAAGTCGATGTGCAGAAAGGCCACCTGGCTGCTTTCCACCTGATCCAGGGTCTCCGGTATGGCGCCTTCGATGATTCGGGTGTTGCGCCATTCGGAAAAGTTTCGCCGCACTACGTCGGCGTTCATCGCATAGAAACCCATGTCGATGAATTTCTGATTCTTCTCCATGATTCCGCCAGCCCGCTCCCCTTCGCTGACGTAGCGGACATCCAGCCCCTGGAAGGTGTCCAGCAGGTAGAACTGCTTGCCCAGGGTATCCCAATCGAGATATTGCATGATGGCGCTGCTCAGAAAACCGTAGTTCACCCCGCATTCGACGAAATCCCCGGGCAGGCGGGCGGCACATTCCGCGGCCCAGAGCCCCACGTGGACCCGCCAGTGCCACCGGTAGTCCTGTCCTGCTGCTTGCACTCCGCGCTGGTAAGCCGCGACGAACCGGGGCGCCTCCATGAACTCGTGGTTGTGCAGGGAGATCAGGCCATCCTGGTTATAGGCATCAGGCGTCACCCTGACCCCTGGAGGCGGGGTGGCGCCCTTCTCGTTCGTGGGCACCGGTTCGGCCGGATTCCGGGCGATAACGGGACTGTCCACCTGACCGGGGTCCTTTTCACCCTGTCGCCGCTTTTCCGGACGCAGGGAGCCAAGCAGGGAACCGATATCCATGGGCGACCCTCAGGGGGCCCGGAAGACGAAATGGGGATAAATCTGTTCCGAATTCAGGCCATCCCGCCGGATCACCTTTTCCTCGACGACTTCCGTGGCACCCAGACAACTGGAGAACAGGGCATCATCGAAGGCGATGTAACCTCCTTTGACCATGTGGGACCGGCTGATGTCGTAGGAGTACTGCACGGCGGAGCGGATGTCGCAGTCGATATGGGCCAGGCGAATGGCGCCCGCCTGAGCCATCACCCCGGGCGCGGTATCCTCGAACAACCCTTCCACGAATTGCAGGTTGCGCAGGCCGATGCTGTAGCTGTAGGAACGCAACTCATCCAGGTCCACGCCACTGAAATCGCCCTGGCTGTGGGCGTCGATGGACCGGTCGGTCTCCGGCATACCGGCAAAGGTATCCAGGGCAAACACCTGCATCTCCGGATGCCACTCGGCGCATAGCCTGGCCATGAAGATGGCGCTCCCGCCGCGAAAGGAACCGAACTCCACGACATGTCCTGGAGCCAGTCCGTCCATGTAGAACTTCAGCAGCAGGAACAGATTCATCCGGTTGTCTTCGGATTGCACCGTCCGTCCGGAGGCCAGCCGCAAAGCCTCCTTGTAGAGGGGATCGGCGGCGATTTTTTCACGCAGGTCGCCGAACTGCAGACCCCAACCGCGCGCGTAACCATCGCGGATGTTCCGGTCCAGGCGTTCACCCTCCGGCAGATGTTGAAAAACTGGCAGATCAGTGGCTTCCATGCTTTTTCCCGAAAAAAATAAATCCTTGAACATGACCTGGGCACCTACCGGCTAGACCGCGTGTTCGATCAACTCGCACAGGATATGGCCGATCAGGATGTGCGCTTCCTGGATCCGCGGCGTATGGGTCGAGGGGACGGCGATCAGGTGGTCGCACAGGGCGCCCATCTGCCCCCCCCCCAGACCGGTCAGGCCGACCGTTCCCATGCCCCGGTCCCTAGCGGTCTGGAGACCTTTCAGCACGTTGCTCGAATTGCCTGAGGTGGAGATGCCCACGACCAAATCCCCGAGACCACACAGGGCCTGGATCTGCCGCGAAAAAATGCATTCGAAGCCATAGTCATTACCCACCGCCGTCAGGATGGAGGTATCCGTGGTCAATGCCAGGGCCGGCAGCGCAGACCGCTCCCGGGCAAAGCGGCCGACGAACTCGGCCGCCAGATGCTGGCAGTCGGCGGCACTTCCCCCGTTGCCCATCCAGACGATCTTGCCGCCCCGGCCCAGGCAGTCCTGCATGGCCCGGGCCACATCCAGCAGCTGGGGCGTCAGGTCGTGGAGCGCCGCCACCACCCGCAGGTGGTTGTCGATGGCCGATTTGAGCAGGTCCGACATGGTCTCCCGTTTTCTTCCGTCACAAGTCGAAGATGACCTTGGCCGCGACGGCGATCTGATAAATGATCTGGCTCACGGCGCGGGTGATCTCGATGCGCTTGCCCTGCACCTTCGGCAGGACCATGATTTCGTCGCCCGGCAGGGGCCGGGCGTCCGCATCCACGGCAAAGCGGCCGTCCTGGTGCATGACGATGACCCTGGACTTGTCCGCCTGCTGGGTATAGCCCCCAGCCTGGCGGATGTAGTCGTCGGCATCCATCTTCGCCTCGTGGACGATGGCATTGGGGAACAACACTTCACCGTGGACCATCACCAGATGGCTGCGTTCCGGGATATTGATCACGTCGCCGTCTTCCAGCAGGGCCTCACCAGACTGGCTGTTGCCGGCGAGCAGGACCTGCCCCTTGGGTTGCACCTGCCTCGCCCGGGCCACGAACTGCATGACCAATTCGGCCTCCTTGGCACGCAGCAGCGCTTCCTCGCTGGTTTCCGAGCGGGCCGTGAGCACGGTGGCCTCCAGCCCGCGCAGGGAAGCATCTAGCATGACCTTCTGCCGCTCCGCCACCGATTTACGGAACAGTTGCGCCGCTGCGGCATTGGCCTGGGGGGCGGCCTTGATCCTTGCCAGGGCATCCTTGAGGCGGGCCCCGTAGGGCAACACCAGGGCATGCTCGCCCAGGTGGGCGCCCTCCACGCGGACCAGGATGGTGCCGGGTGACTTGTCCGCCGTGACGGTGACCTCGTCACCGTCTTCCAGGACCACTCCCCCCAGTTCGGCGAGCCCATAGTATTCACCGCGCCGTTCGGCGCCCCGCTTGCGGACGATGCTCAGGTGGGTGGCATTGGGCTTGGGTTTGGCCAGGGCCAGCACCTCGGCTGCGGGCAGGCGAGCGGACCGGGTTTCGAATTGGAAGGGGTTGAGCACCTCCCCGGAAACGGTCACGGTGTGCCGGCGGGGCCCCACCACCACCGTGTCCCCGTCACGCAGTTGCAGGGGGTCGATACGACCTTCCAGCAGGAACTTGTACAAGTCGAAATGGGCCCTGGCCTGGCCCTGGCGTTGGACGGCGATGTCCAGGAAACTGCCCCTGTCCGCATCGATGCCGCCGGCCTTGTCGAGGTAGTAGAGCACCGAATCCGAGGACAAGCCACCGTACAGCCCAGGCTTGTGGACGTATCCCGTGACGTAGACCTTGACCGGCTGGGCGGCCTCCAGACTCGCGTACACGCCCGTATTGGCGCGATAGACCTTCTTGATGCGGGCTTCCACGAGTGCATTGAGATCGCCGTTGCGCACGCCGATGACGTTCACCGGCCCCACGTTGGGGATGAAGATGTTGCCCTGGGGGTCCACCGCCAGGGTGGCATCCAGGTTGAAAGCACCCCACATGCGCAGTTTGATCAGATCGCCCACTGCGATCTGATATTCGGGATTGAACCCGCTGAACTGGACCTGGCTGAATGCGCCGCGGAACAGGTTGGAGCCGAACACACCGCCGCCGGATGCGCTCCCCTGAACGGGCATGTCGGAGGAAGTCGCCCCACCGGCCGGCTGAGCCGCCTGAGCGGGGTCGGATGGCGCGGCGGGGGTCGTCGACGGCGGAGGAACCTGAGGCACGCTGAGCAGGGAAGACGCGGGCGTAAGCAAGAGGGGATCGGCCGCCCGAAGCGGTGATCCGCCACAAGCCAGGAGAAGTCCCGCAAGGTAGGAAATCATGCGAAGCAGAGAGGTGCGGGTATTCATGGCTTTCAGTCCCGATGGTCGTGCAAGGTGGCGATGACAAGTCGAGTGATGCCGTAGATCAAGCTCAACGCCACCAGCAGGGTGATCAGGTTGTAGGCGCGTTGCGGGTATTCGGCCGTCTCGGAACGAGTGGGGGCTTCCACCACCACCACGCCTTTAAGCTTGCGGGTCGCCTCGATGCGTGTGCTCTCAACGGTGGCCAGGGCCAGCTTGTAGGCATCCTCGGCGAAACCGGCATCCAGGATGTAATCCTGGAACTGGGCGGCCAGGGCATTCAGCCGGCCGTTGCTCCCGCTGCCTGCCACCCGCGCCCGTTCCTCGGCGAGCTGCGCTTTCAGGGCAGCCACTTCGTTTCTCAAGGCCACCACCTGGTGAGAGTCCTCTTGCAGGTAGGAAAGCAGGGCCTTGAGTTCGGCCTCCTTGCGGGCCAGGTCCCCTTCCAACTGGGTGGACAAGGTGGCGGTGGCCTGGGCCTGGGCCTGGGGATCCAGCAGGCCGTGCTTGTTCTGGAAGGCAACCATCCGGCTCTTGGCCTGCTGGTACCGATCCCGCGCCTTGCGGAGTTCCTCGTCGGCGAAGGCCATCTGCTCCCGTGCCAGCTTGTGGGAAATTTCGTTCACGAAGCGCTCGCTTTGGGACAGGATTTCGGCGTTCACCGCCTGGGCAAACTCGGGAGTGAAACCGTCCACGCGCACCGTGAGCAAGGAAGAGACTTCGTCGAAATCAAGTTCCACCCGGTTCTGGAAATACCAGTGGAACCATTCCTGGCTGACCCCGGGAAAAAGACGGTAGACGGGATCGAGCAATGGCTGGCCATAAGCCAGGCGCAGGTCGAATTTTCCGTCCAGATGTTTCAGCATGTCCAGGGAATGGATATAGGTCTGCAGATACAGCACGTCTTCCCGTGCGGGGGGGGAGACACCTGCCAGCATGGCCAGGCCCGGTATGGGATTGACGTTTTCTCCAGACGTTCTGACGCTGATCACCGATTCACTGACATAACGGTCGGCGGCAAAAAAGGCGTAATAGATGAGCACTACCGCCATGGGCAGGGCAACCATCCATCCGGCCAGTGTTTTAGGCTTGAGCCAGTCCATGGGATACCAGATTCATTGGGTTGTGGGATTCTTGCTCGGCCTTTGGGTTTTTCTGCCCTGATAGGCAACGATGCCGGCCGTCACATCTTCGAAAATATGCACCCTCCCCTGGTCGACCAACAGCACTACGTCACAGTAGTTCTCGATGTCGTTCATGTTGTGGGAAACCAGGATGAGGTTCGATTCGGCCCGTTTCTTTTCGAAAGCATCCTTGCACTTCCGCTTGAAGTCTGCATCCCCCACCGCAAGCACCTCGTCGATCAGCAGGTAGTCGAAGTCGAAGGCCATGGATAGACCGAATGCCACCCGGGCACGCATGCCGGACGAATACGTCTTGATGGGGTGATCGAAAAAGGGTCCGATGTCGGCGAATTCCCGGACATAGTCCAGGGCCCTGTCCATGGCGGCACCCCGTACACCGTATATGCGACAGACGAATTTCACGTTGTCCCTGGCCGACAGGCTGGGCTGAAACCCTCCGGACAACCCGACCGGCCAGGAAATACTCCCATCGAAGCTGATATGCCCCCTGTCGGGCACGTCAATTCCGCCCAGCAAACGCATCAGGGTTGACTTGCCCGCTCCGTTCCGACCAATCAGGCCGATGCTCACGCTGTCGGGGAACTGCACGCTCAGGTCGCGAAACACGTAATGCCTGCCACTGTCGGTCAGGTAGGACTTGGTCAGTCCACATAACTCGATCATCGGGTCACCATGTCAAGACGACGCAGGCGATACAAAGCCATCCCGAGAAAACAAACGACCAGGGTGGGTTCGAGGAAGTGCCGCAACGACGCCTCAGCCACCACGGGGTATCCGGAGAGAAAGGCCTCCCGAAGCAATTCCACGGCATGGAAGAGGGGGTTCCATGTGAGCCATTCCCGATACTCCTGGGGCAGCATGGATACCGGGAATAGCACTCCGGATACGAAATAGAGCGGCAGGAACAGCATGCGGATGATGGGTTTAGCCTCAGGGCTGTAGTCGGCAAGAACGCTCAGCACCAGCCCCAGGCCAAACGCCATGGCAACCAATACACCCAGCAACATGAGGAACCCCAGGGGATCGGGCACGACGATGCGGTAGCCAAACCATATCAGTCCCACGACCATGGCCACCAGGACGAGGGTGTAAAGCACCACCTCCAGCAGGCTTCGGGAGAGAAAGACGTCCATGGGCTTGATGTGGCGGTAATTGAACAACCCCATGTTGGCATCCACGCCCTCCATCAAGCGAGTGGCGATGCTGCGGAACATGATGTAAGGGACAATGCCGGCGAGTAAGAAAACAGGGAATTCCACCCCCGGCACGACCCGACCACGCAGGGTACCGAAAATGACCATCAAGATGCTTAGATGGGCGACAGGCTCAAAAAAAAGCCAAGCCGCCCCCATCCGATGAGCTCCGAACCGTGTCTTCAACTCCCTCAACAGCAGCGCTATCACGACTGCTTTCTGGATTTGCCACGGAGTCCTTTTGGTTCCGTTCACATCACTCTCAAATAAATGCCGTCGACATTCCGGCCATTACCGGTTCGAGGACAGGCCCTTGACCAGTTATCGCATAAAATCCCCTGCCTAACGGACTGACCAGCAACCCTCCAACCAAGCAGGATCAGCTACAGCCTTTGCGCACAGAAAGACATCCTCGCCGCCTCCTTGAACCACTCCTCAGAGAAATCCACATCCTGGTACTCAAGGAAATAGGGACCACCCACCGTCCAATGTACGTTCTTCACATCTGCGGGTGGTTCGGCGTATTCCCCCACCAGCCAGTTCCAGCGCACGTTGAGTTCACCGAGCTGGTCATCGGACAGCCAGGTGAAACGGTGCAGATCCATGGGGGTGGACGTATTGACCATCTCCGGCGTCACCACCCGGTTGGCCGGATGGCCGCAATTCCACAGCATCACCGACGACCAGTTCTTGCGCGGATACTTGTACTGTACCGTGTTGAGATATTTGATCTCGTCATGGGGTTCGTAATCGTGCTTGACGACGTAAAGTGCCTTGCCCGGTTCCTTGTCCAGCACCTCGAACATCTCGGCGATGTCGGTACGCAGCATCATGTCGCAATCAAAGAAGATGCCATAGCCCTGGTAATCGCACAGATAAGGCACCAGGAACCGGGTGAATGAGAACTCGTTGGATTGCTTGGGATCCCGGGGCCGGGTATAGATGCCCTTCAGGTTGGCCAGGTTGATGGGCACGATGGCCACGGGCCGGGAGGACTGGCGCAGGATGGAATGGACCATGGTATGCCAGGCCACACTTTCCACCTTGTCGTAGCCGATGAAGATTTTGATTACATCCTCGCGCATGAACTCATTCCCAAAGTGAAGCCTTCACTGGTCACGCATTCCAACTTTGATGGAACGCACACATAGATTCTGGCTGGAATGTTAGCTCGATTCGGTTCCGCTGAGCGGACACAGATGTCGAAATTTTTTACTGGCAGCATGGGGGTTTCCCCCTATGCTGCGGCTTTATTGCAGTGACATCTGCATCGCATAGGTACACAGCGTAATCAGCGGCTGAGGCAGAATGCCCAGCACCAGAACCGCGACACCGTTTGCCGACAGCAATGCCTGCATGTCCATGGCCGTGCGGATGGCCGGCGCGTCAGCCTTGGGCGCATCGAAGTACAGGATCTTCACCACACGCAGGTAGTAGAAGGCGCCGATCAGGGAGAACATGACCGCCACCACGGCCAGCCACAGGAAACCGGCGCCCACCAGGGATTGCAGGATGGACAGCTTGGCGTAAAAGCCCACGAAGGGCGGGATGCCGGCCATGGAGAACATGAGGATGGCCATGAGGGCAGCCAGCCAGGGGTGGCGGCTGTTGAGACCCTTGAAGTCTTCCAGGTTCTCCGCTTCCTGGCCGTTCTGGGACAGGTAGACCACGATGCCGAAGCTGCCCAGGCTCATGAGCACGTAGGCGATGGCGTAGAACAGGCCGGCGGTATAGCCGGCAAAGGTGCCGGACAAAATACCCAGGAGCAGGAAGCCCATGTGAGAAATGGTGGAGTAGGCCAGCATGCGCTTGATGTTGCTCTGCATGATGGCGGCCAGGTTGCCGATGGCCAGGGACAGGACGGCCATCACCGCCAGCATGCCCTGCCAGTCGCCGACGGCCGGTTGCAGGCCGTCCACCAGCAGGCGCATGGCGAAGGCGAAAGCAGCCAGCTTGGGGGCGGAACCGATGAACAGGGTGACTGCCGTGGGAGCGCCCTGGTAAATGTCTGGCACCCACATGTGGAAGGGGGCCACGCCCAACTTGAAGCCCAGGCCGGCCACCAGGAAGACCAGACCGAAGGCCAGGATGACCTTGTCCTTCACCCCGGCCTGGAGGATGGTGGCAATTTCCGGCAGGGACAGGGAGCCGGTCAGGCCGTAGATCATGGACATGCCATATAGCAGCAGGCCGGAGGCCAGGGCCCCCAACACGAAGTACTTCATGGCCGCTTCCGTGGCCCGGGCCGAATCCCGTTGCAGGGCCACCAGGGCATACAGGGAGAGCGACAGGACTTCCAGGCCCACGTAGAGCACCAGGAGGTGGTTGGCCGAGATCATCACCATCATGCCCAGCACGGCGAACAGGGCCAGCACGAAGAATTCGCCACGGAACAGTTGGCGCTCTTCCAGATAGCGGCGGGAGTAGACCACGGAGGCCATGGCCGCCAGGTAGGCCATGAGCTTGAGCACGTCGCCCATGGCGTCGTCCACGAACTGGCCGGAGAAGGTGGTCTGCACCTGGGGCACGCTGGTGAAGGCGGTGATGGCCGCCGCCCCCAGCAGGGTGAACAGGGTCATGCCGTAGGCCAGGTAGCGGTCCTTGGTCAGGGCTTCGGCCAGCAGGATGACGCAGGCCATGGTCAGGACGAAGAGCTCCGGCAGGGCCGGGTAGAGATCGGGGATGGGGAAGGTCATGGCGCGCTAATCCGCTTTTTTCGCCTCAGTAGGCCAGCTTGCTGTGGGCCACGTGTTCCAGCAGGTTGTTCACCGAGGCGTGCATCACTTCGGTGAACGGCAGGGGATAGACGCCCATGCCCAGCACGCACACGGCCAGCAGGAACAGCACGATGAATTCACGGGAATTGATGTCAGTCAGTTTTGCCACGTGGGGGTTGGCCACCGGGCCGAACACCACCCGCTTGTACATCCACAGGGTGTAGGCTGCGCCGAAGATCAGGGTGGTGGCGGCCAGGAAGGCCCACCAGAAGTTCACCTGCACGGCCCCCAGCACCACCATGAATTCGCCCACGAAACCCGAGGTGGCCGGCAGGCCGGCGTTGGCCATGGCGAACAGCATGAAGAAGGCGGCGAACCTGGGCATGGTGTTCACCACGCCGCCGTAGTCGGCAATCTGCCGGGAATGGACCCGGTCATACATGACGCCGACGCAGAGGAACATGGCAGCCGAGACGAAGCCGTGGGAGATCATCTGGATCAGGCCGCCCTCGATGCCCAGGGGGTTGAAAAGGAAGAAGCCCAGGGTCACGAAGCCCATGTGGGCGATGGAGGAGTAGGCGATGAGCTTCTTCATGTCCGACTGGACCAGGGCCACCAGGCCGATGTACACCACCGCCACCAGGGACAGGGTGACGATGAGCCAGGTCAGCTCGTGGGCCGCGTCCGGCACGATGGGCAGGATGAAGCGAAGGAAACCGTAGGCGCCCACCTTCAGGGTGATGGCCGCCAGCACCACGGAACCGCCGGTAGGGGCTTCCACGTGGGCGTCGGGCAACCAGGTGTGCACCGGCCACATGGGCACCTTCACGGCGAAGGCGAAGAAGAAGGCCACGAACAGCAGGATCTGGGCAGTCATGGTCAGGGGCAGCTTGTGCCAGGCCAGGATCTCGAAGCTGCCGCCGCTCTGGAAGAACAGGTAGACCAGGCCCACCAGCATGAGCAGGGAGCCCAGCAGGGTGTAGAGGAAGAACTTGATGGCCGCGTAGACCCGGTTGGGGCCGCCCCACATGCCGATGATCAGGTACAGGGGGATCAGCATGGCTTCGAAGAACAGGTAGAACAACACCCCGTCCAGGGCCGAGAACACGCCGTTGAGCAGGCCCGACTGGATGAGGAAGGCGGCCATGTACTGGGCCACCTTGTCCTTGATCACGTCCCAGCCGGCCAGCACCACCAGGATGGTGGTGAAACTGTTGAGCAGGATGAAGGGCATGGAGATGCCGTCCACCCCCAACCGGTAGTGGATGTTGAATTGCGGCACCCACCCGGCCAACTCGGTGAACTGCATGGCCGACGTGGCATTGTCGAAGCCCGTCCACAGGGGAATCGTCACCAGGAAACCCAGGACTGAACCCACCAGAGCCAGGGTACGCTGGCCGTCGGCGTTCCTGTCCCCCCCCGTGGCCAGGATGAGCACTCCGGCCAGGATGGGCACCCAGATGGCAAGGCTGATGAGGCCGATCCCTTCAAGCATGTGTCTTTTCCGTTACTGGGCCCGGGCGAACACGGCGGCCAACAACAGGGCGCCGACGATCATCGCAAAGGCATAGTGGTAGATGTAACCGGTTTGCAGATGGCGCACCACGTTGGCGATATGACCCACCAGGCGGGCAGTGCCGTTCACCAGGGTGCCGTCGATGCCTGCCACGTCGCCCCAGCGCCATAGGCGCCCGCCGAGGAAGCGGGCACCGCCGGCGAAGAACCAATCGTTGAAGTCATCGAAGCCGTACTTCTTCTCCAGGATCAGGTAGATCAGGGCGAAGCGTTTCTGAATGGCGGCGGGGATGTCGGGACGCTTCATGTAGAAGAACCAGGCCATGCCCACGCCGGCGACGGCCAGCCAGAAGGGCAGCGTGATGAGGGCATGGGTGGCCATGCCCATGGCGCCGTGGAAATGGTGTTCCAGCTCCGCCATGGCACCGTGGTTGGGAGTCACCAGGATGGCGTGGCCGAACCAGTTGCCGAACAGCAGGGGCTCGATGGTGATGAAGCCGATGGCCAGAGAGGGAATGGCCAGCAGCACCAGAGGCAGCCACACCACCCAGGGGGTTTCGTGGGGCACGCTGTGGCCCCCGTGATGATGGCCGTGGGCGTCGCCGTCCTTGTCCGCCTCGTGGTCGTGGGTATCGTGGGCCTGCTTGAACCGCTCCTTGCCGTGGAACACCAGGAAATACATGCGGAAGGAATAGAAAGCGGTAACGAAAACCCCCAGGGTCACGGCGAAGTAGGCGAAACCGGACCCGGGCAGCGCAGAGAACTTCACCGCTTCGATGATGGAATCCTTGGAGTAGAAACCGGACAGGAAGGGCGTTCCGATCAGGGCCAGGGAACCGATCAGGGAGGTGATCCAGGTGATGGGCATGTACTTGCGCAGTCCGCCCATGTTGCGGATGTCCTGGTCGTGGTGCATGCCGATGATCACGGAACCGGCGGCCAGGAACAGCAGGGCCTTGAAGAAGGCGTGGGTCATCAGGTGGAAGATGGCCACCGAGTAGGCGGACGCCCCCAGGGCCACGGTCATGTAGCCCAACTGGGACAGGGTGGAGTAGGCCACCACCCGCTTGATGTCGTTCTGGATCACGCCGAGGAAGCCCATGAACAGGGCGGTGATGGCGCCGATGACCATGACGAAGTTGAGGGCCGTGTCCGACAGCTCGAACAGGGGTGACATGCGGGTCACCATGAAGATGCCGGCGGTCACCATGGTGGCGGCATGGATCAGTGCGGAGATGGGGGTGGGGCCTTCCATGGAGTCGGGCAGCCAGACGTGCAGGGGGAACTGGGCCGACTTGCCCATGGCGCCGATGAACAACAGGATGCAGATGACCGTGAGCAGGCTCCAGGTGTGGCCTTCCCAGATGCTGATGGTCTGGTTGGCCATCTGGGGGGCCTGCTGGAACACCTGGGCGTAATCCAGGGTGCCGAAGTGGGCCAGGACCAGGCCGATGCCCAGCAGGAAGCCGAAGTCGCCGACGCGGTTGACCAGAAACGCCTTCAGGTTGGCGTAGATGGCCGTTTCCCGGGTGTACCAGAAGCCGATCAGCAGGTAGGACACCAGGCCCACCGCCTCCCAGCCGAAGAACAACTGGAGGAAGTTGTTGCTCATGACCAGCATGAGCATGGAGAAGGTGAACAGGGAAATGTAGCTGAAGAAGCGCTGGTAGCCCGGGTCATCGGCCATGTAGCCGATGGTGTAGATATGCACCATGAGGGACACGAAGGTCACCACCAGCATCATGAGCACGGTGAGGCGATCGATGAGGAAACCGATCTCCAGGGAAATGTCGCCGCTGGTGATCCAGGTGTAGACCGGCCCGTTGTAGGTGTTGCCCGCCTGCACGTCCTGGAAGATCAGCAGGGAGGCCAGGAAGGCGATGGCCACGCCGGTGATGGTCACCACGTGGGCACCGGTGCGGCCGATGGCCTTGCCGAACAGGCCGGCGATGACCGCGCCGGCCAGGGGGGCCAGGGGAACCGTCAGGTAAAGGGTGTGCATATCCATGGAATCAGCCCTTCAACCGGTCGAGTTCATCCACGTTGATGGTGCGCAGATTGCGGAACAGCACCACCAGGATGGCCAGGCCGATGGCGGACTCGGCCGCCGCCACGGTGAGGATGAAGAACACGAACACCTGGCCCGCCGTGTCGTCCAGGTAGCGGGCGAAGGCGATGAAGTTGGTGTTCACCGCCAGCAGCATCAGTTCGATGGCCATGAGCAGGATGATGACGTTCTTCCGGTTGAGGAAGATGCCCACCACGCTGATGGCGAACAGGATGGAACCCAGGATCAGGTAATGGTTCAGGCCGATCATTCGTCGTCCTCGGTTTTCGGCGGTTCGGGCTTCACCGGTTTCATGGACACCATGCGGATGCGATCGGCCCGCTTCACCTTCACCTGGGCCGCCGGATTGATCTGCTTGTTGCCCGGCCGCTTACGGTGGGTCAGGGCGATGGCCGCCACCATGGCCACCAGCAGCAGCACGGCCGCCAGTTCGAAGGGATAGACGTAGTCGGTGTAGAGCAGGCGGCCCAGTTCCGTGATGTTGCTGTAGTCGGCCGGATGGGGCGCGGGCTGGGCCAGGCCCAGGTCCTTGCCGCCCAGCACCATGACCATTTCCACCACCATCAGGCCGGCCACCAGGATCCCCGCCGGCAGGTAGCTCCAGAAGCCCTTGCGCAGTTCCTCCAGGTTGATGTCCAGCATCATCACCACGAACAGGAACAGCACCATGACCGCGCCGATGTACACCAGCACCAGGGTGATGGCCAGAAACTCCGCCTCCAGCAGCATCCACAGGCCGGCGCCGGTGAAGAAGGCCAGCACCAGGGCCAGGGCCGCGTGGACCGGATTGCGCGCCGTGATCACGCGCAGGGACGCCAGGATGAGGATGGCGGAGAGGAAGTAGAAAACGAAGCTCGTGAATTCCATGAAGGGGCCCGTCACCGATACTTGGCGTCTTGTGCCCGGTCCCGGGCGATCTGTTCTTCGTACTGGTCCCCCACCGCCAGGAGCATGTCCTTGGTGTAGTAGAGGTCGCCGCGCTTCTCCCCGTGGTATTCCAGGATGCGGGTTTCAACGATGGCGTCCACCGGGCAGGCTTCCTCGCAGAAGCCGCAGAAGATGCACTTGGTCAGGTCGATGTCGTAGACCGTGGTGCGCCGGGTGCCGTCGGCCCGCTGCTCGGACTCGATCTTGATGGCCATGGCCGGACACACCGCCTCGCACAGCTTGCAGGCGATGCAGCGTTCCTCGCCATTGGGGTAGCGGCGCTGGGCGTGGAGGCCGCGGAAACGGGGGCTCTGGGGGGTCTTCTCTTCCGGGAACTGGACCGTGATCTTGCGGGCGAAGAGGAACTTGCCCGTGAGGGCCATGCCCTTCACCAGTTCGGTGAGCAGGAAGGTGTCGAAGAAGGACTTGATCGATTTCAGCATCGCAGCCTCCTCAGTGGAACAGGTAACCCAGGGGGGTCTGCATGGCCGCGCCCACCACGATGATCCACACCAGGGTCACCGGGATGAACACCTTCCAGCCCAGGCGCATGATCTGGTCGTAGCGGTAGCGGGGGAAGGTGGCACGGAACCAGAGGAACAGGAAGAGCACGAAGCTCATCTTGGCGAACATCCACAGGATGCCGTCGGGCAGGAAGGGCAAGGGGGAGTACCAGCCGCCCAGGAACATGACGCTGGTGAGGCCGGCGATGAGGATCATGTTGGCGTATTCCGCCAGGAAGAACACGGCGAAGGCCATGCCCGAGTATTCCACGTGGAAGCCGGCCACGATTTCCGATTCCCCTTCGGCCACGTCGAAGGGCGCCCGGTTGGTTTCCGCCACGCCGGAGATCAGATAGACCAGGAACAGGGGGAACAGGGGCAGGAAGTACCAGTGCCAGAAGCCGCCCTCCTGGCCCTTGACGATGTCCACCAGGTTCAGGCTCTGGGAGGCCATGAGCACCCCCACCAGGGCGAAACCCATGGCGATCTCGTAGGACACGATCTGGGCCGAGGAGCGCAGGGCCCCCAGGAAGGCGTACTTGGAGTTGGACGCCCAGCCGGCGATCACCACGCCGTACACGCCCATGGAGGTGATGGCCATGATGTAGAGCAGGCCGGCGTTGATGTCGGCCAGGACCAGGTCCTCGGTGAAGGGGAACACGGCCCAGGCCGCCAGGGCCGGGGCGATGGCCAGCACCGGCCCGAGGAAGAACAGGCCCTTGTTGGCACCGCTGGGGACGATGATTTCCTTGAACATCAGCTTCACCGCGTCGGCGATGGGCTGCAACAGACCGATGGGGCCCACCCGGTTGGGGCCGATGCGCACCTGCATATAGCCGATGATCTTGCGCTCGGCATAGGTGAGATAGGCCACGCAGAGCATCAGGGGCAGCACCAGGACCAGGATCTTCACCAGGGTCCACAGGGGCAGCCAGACGGGCCCCAGGAACTCGGCGACGGGTGCGAGCAAGGCTTCCATGTCAGGCGTTCTCCACGCGGACGGGGCCAAAACGGCCACCCAGGGCGGCGGTCAGGGGATGTCCGGCAGCCAGGCGCACGGTGCCCCGGGCCAGGCGATCGTCCCGGCCCACGCGCAGCACGGCAGCGTGGCCGTTCTGGCTGAAGCGGGCGTAGGACCCCACGGACAGCCCCAGGCCGGCGATGTCGTCGCCGTGGAGGATGGCCTCCGGCTCGGCGCCGGCAGGGGTGTTGCGCAGAGGCGGGGCGCGACGGGTCAGCCCGTCCAGTTGATAGAGGCCGGTCTCGCCCAGGCGCTCCAGACCGTCTGCGGCGGGTGCGGGCGCGGCCGCGCCGGCTGCGTTGTCGAGATGGGCGGCGATGTCCGCCTGGCCCTGGGGCAACACGTCGGCCCGCACGTCTTCCACGCTCTGGTAGTCGAAGCCCCCCAGATTGCACAGGTTGCCCAGCACCCGCAGCACCTTCCAGGCGGGCCGGGCTTCGCCCAGGGGCTTCACGGCACCGTGGAAGCTTTGCAGGCAGCCTTCCATGTTCACGAAGCTGCCGGCGGTTTCGGTGAAGGGGGCGATGGGCAGCAGCACGTCGGCGTACTCACTGGCGCCGCCCTTGAAGGCGGTCAGTTGCACCACGAACTCGGCACCCTTGAGGGCGGCCAGGGCCTGGGCGGTGTCGAAGGCTTCCAACTCCGGCTCCACGCCCAGCAGCACGTAGGCGGCCCGGGGGGCGGCCAGCATGGCGGCGGCAGCCAGTCCCTGGGGCCCGGGCAGGGCCCCCACCAGTTGTCCGCCCACCGAGTTGGCGGCGGGGGACAGGAAGCCCAGGGTGGCGCCGGTGGCCCCGGCGATGGCCTGGGCCAGGGCGTGGATACGCCGGGCGTCGGGATGGTTCTGGGCCACGGCCCCCAGCAGGACGGCCTTGCGCTCGCCGCTTTGCAGGCTGGCGGCGATGGCGCGGACGGCGTCGGTCACCTGATCCGGCAACGCCAACCCGGCCGGGAGAGCCACGCTGGCGCCGGCGTCGGTCAGGGCCCGGGCGATGGCCAGCAGGGCGTCGGCCAGGGCGGAGGGCTTGACGATGAGCTTGCCGGCCACCTTGCACAGCAGGTTGTCGTCGGCGCTGTGCACCACGTTCAACTGGGCGCCGTGCTTCACGGCCTGGCGCAGGCGCTGGGCTGCCAGGGGCTGTTCCTGGCGCAGGGTGCTGCCCACCAGGAGCACCCGGTCCAGGGCGTTCAGCTCGGCCACGGGCAGGCCCAGCCAGCGGGCGCCGCTGCCCTGGGTGTCCACGGCCTGGGCCGGGCGGTGGTCGATGTTCTCGCTGCCCAGGCCACGCAGCAGCTTGGTGAAGAGATAGAGCTCCTCCACCGTCTGGTGGGGCGAGGCCAGGCCGCCGATGGCGTTGCCCCCCTGGGCAGCGCGGATCGCGGCAAGCTGGCCGGCCACCCGTTCCAGGGCATCCTGCCAGCTCACGGTCTTCCATTCGGCGCCGTCCCGCAGCATGGGCTGGGTGAGCCGGTCGTCGGAGGCCAGGGCGGCGTAGCTGTAACGGTCCCGGTCGGCGATCCAGCACTCGTTGATGGCCTCGTTGTCCCGGGGTACCACCCGGAACACCTTGCCGTCCTTCACGTGGACCTGGAGATTGGTCCCCAGGCCGTCATGGGGGCTCACCGCCTTGCGCCGCGACAATTCCCAGGAGCGGGCGGCGTAGCGGAAGGGCTTGGAGGTGAGGGCGCCCACCGGGCACAGCTCGATGACGTTGCCGGACAGTTCGTGGGTCACCTGGGTTTCCAGGAAGGGCATCACCTCGGTGTGCTCGCCCCGGCCCGGCATGCCCAGTTCCATGAGGCCGGCGATCTCCTGGCCGAAGCGCACGCAGCGGCTGCAATGGATGCAGCGGGTCATGTCGGTGGCGATGAGGGGACCCAGGTCCTTGTCCTTCACCACCCGCTTGGGTTCCTGGTATTTCGACGCGGAACCGCCGTAGCCCACGGCGATGTCCTGGAGCATGCACTCGCCGCCCTGGTCGCAGATGGGGCAGTCCAGGGGGTGGTTGATGAGCAGGAACTCCATGACCCCCTGCTGGGCGCCGACGGCCTTGGGGGAGCGGGTCTGCACCTTCATGCCGTCAGTGACCGGGGTGGCGCAGGCGGGCAGGGGCTTGGGGGCCTTTTCCACTTCCACCAGGCACATGCGGCAACTGGCGGCGATGGACAGTTTCCTGTGGTAGCAGAAATGGGGGATGTAGATGCCCGCCTGGTGGGCGGCATCCATCACCGTGGCACCGGGGGCGACTTCGAGTTGCTGGCCGTCGATTTCGATGAGCGGCATATCAGTGGCCTACCATGCAGCGCTTGTTTTCGATGTGGTACTCGAATTCCTGGCGGAAATGCTTCACGAAGCTGGCCACCGGGCCCACGGCGGCTTCGCCCAGGGCGCAGATGGTGTTGCCGCCGATGTTCTTGCCGATGCGCAGCAGTTCGTCCAGGTCCTCGGGCCGGCCCTGGCCGTGCTCGATGCGGTGGACGATGCGGTACAGCCAGCCGGTGCCTTCCCGGCAGGGCGTGCACTGGCCGCAGGATTCCTCGAAGTAGAAGTAGGACAGCCGCTCCAGGGCCTTCACCATGCAGACGCTGTCGTCCATGACGATGACCGCGCCGGAACCCAGCATGGATCCGGCCTTGGCAATGGAGTCGAAATCCATGGTGCAGGCCATCATGGCTTCCGCGGTCAGCACCGGGGCGGAGGAACCGCCGGGGATCACCGCTTTCAACTGGTGGCCGGTGCGCACGCCGCCGGCCATCTCCAGCAGATCGGCGAAGGGGGTGCCCAGGGGCACTTCGTAGTTGCCCGGCTTGTTGACGTGGCCGGACACGGAGAACAGCTTGCTGCCGCCGTTGTTGGGCTTGCCCAGTTCCAGGAAGGCCTGGCCGCCGTGGCGCATGATCCAGGGGATGGAGGCCAGGGTCTCGGTGTTGTTGATGGTGGTGGGCTTGCCGTACAGGCCGAAGCTGGCGGGGAACGGCGGCTTGAAGCGGGGCTGGCCCTTCTTGCCTTCGATGGATTCCAGCAGGGCGGTTTCCTCGCCGCAGATGTAGGCGCCGTAGCCGTGGTGGGCGTGGAGATCGAAGTCCCAGCCGGAGCCCAGGATGTTGCGGCCCAGAAAGCCGGCGGCCCGGGCTTCTTCCACGGCCTGTTCCCAGGAGGCGTACTGTTCGAAGATCTCGCCGTGGATGTAGTTGTAGCCGGCCCTGGCCCCCAGGGTGTAGCCGGCGATGATCATGCCCTCGATGAGCTGATGGGGGTTGTAGATGAGGATGTCCCGGTCCTTGAAGGTGCCCGGTTCGCCCTCGTCGGTGTTGCACACCACGTACTTGTCGCCGGGGAAGCTGCGCGGCATGAAGCTCCACTTCAGGCCCGTGGGGAAGCCGGCGCCGCCCCGGCCGCGCAGGGCGCTGGTCTTCACCTGGGCGATGATCTCCTCGGCGGGGGTCTTCTCCGCCAGGATCTTCTTCAGGGCCTCGTAGCCGCCGTTGGCCGTGTAGGTGGCCAGGGAACCGGGATTGTCGTAATCCTGGGTCCAGGAACAGACCTTGTGGTTGGGGACGTTCAAACTCATTTCATGTCGTCCAGGAGTTTGTCCACCGACTCGGCCGTCAGATGGGTGTGCATCTCGTGGTTGTTGTGCAGGCACAGGGGACCGTGGCCGCAGGCGCCCATGCACTCGCCCTCTTTCAGGGTGTAGCGGCCGTCCGCCGTGGTCTCGCCGAAGCCGATGCCGAGTTTGGCCTGGAGGTGTTCGGCAATGTGGTCGGCCCCCTGCAACTGGCAGGGCAGGTTGGTGCACAGGGTGACCTTGTTGCGGCCCACGGGGGCCAGGTCATACATGTTGTAGAAGGTGGCCACCTCGTAGGCGGCGATGGCGGGCATTCCCAGGTACTGGGCCACGTATTCGATGGTGTCCCGGGACAGCCAGCCCAGTTCGGTCTGGGCGATGCGCAGGGCGCTCATCACCGCCGACTGCTTCTGTTCGGCGGGATACTTGGCGACTTCCTTGTCGATGAGGGCCAGGGATTCAGGGGAAAGCATGCTTGTCTCTGTCGCTTAACGGTCGATGTCGCCGAACACGATGTCCAGGGTGCCGATGATGGCCACCACGTCGGCGATCATATGGCCCCGGGACATCTCGTCCAGGGCGGCCAGATGGGAGAAACCCGGGGCCCGCAGCTTGAGCCGGTAGGGCTTGTTGGCGCCGTCGGACACCAGATAGACGCCGAACTCGCCCTTGGAGTGCTCCACCGCCGCGTAGCATTCGCCTTCAGGCACGTGCATGCCTTCGGTGAACAGCTTGAAGTGGTGGATCAGTTCTTCCATGTTGGACTTCATGGCTTCCCGATTGGGGGGCGCCACCTTGTGGTTGTCCACGATCACCGGCCCCGGGTTCTTCTTCAGCCAGTCCACGCATTGCTTGATGATCTTGTTGGACTCGCGCATTTCCTCGATGCGCACCAGGTAGCGGTCGTAGCTGTCGCCGGTGCGGCCCACGGGGATCTCGAAGTCCATGCGGTCATAGACTTCGTAGGGCTGCTGCTTGCGCATGTCCCAGGCGATGCCGGAGCCGCGCAGCATGGGGCCGGTCATGCCCAGGGCCTTGGCCCGGTCCGGATCCAGGACGCCGATGCCTACGGTGCGCTGCTTCCAGATGCGGTTGTCGGTGAGCAGGGTTTCGTAGTCGTCCACGTAGGCCGGGAAGCGGCGGGTGAAGTCCTCGACGAAATCCAGCAGGCTGCCCTGGCGGTTCTCGTTCATGCGCGCCAGTTCGGCCGCGTTCTTGCCCTTGGTCACCTGGTACTGGGGCATCATGTCGGGCAGGTCCCGATAGACGCCGCCGGGCCGGTAGTAGGCGGCGTGCATGCGGGAGCCGGATACGGCCTCGTAAACGTCGATCAGGTCTTCCCGTTCCCGGAAGGCGTAGAGGAACACCGTCATGGCGCCCACGTCCAGGGCGTGGGTGCCCAGCCAGAGCAGGTGGTTCAGGATGCGGGTGATCTCGTCGAACATGACCCGGATGTACTGGGCCCGTTCCGGCACCTGGATGCCCAGCAGGCGCTCGATGGCCATGCAGTAGGCGTGCTCGTTCATCATCATGGACATGTAGTCCAGACGATCCATGTAGGGCACGGCCTGGAGGAAGGTCTTGGTCTCCGCCAGCTTCTCGGTGCCCCGGTGCAGGAGGCCGATGTGGGGGTCGGCCCGCTCAATGACTTCGCCGTCCAGTTCCAGCACCAGGCGCAGCACGCCGTGGGCTGCGGGGTGCTGGGGACCGAAGTTGATGGTGTAGTTGTGGATGTCGGCCATGGTCAGGCAGCCCCGCCGTAGTTGTCTTCACGCACGATGCGCGGGGTGATTTCCCGGGGATCGATGCTCACCGGTTGGTAGATGACCCGCTTCAGATCCGGGTCGTAGCGCATTTCCACGTGGCCGGAGATGGGGAAGTCCTTGCGGAAGGGATGGCCGATGAAGCCGTAGTCGGTGAGGATGCGGCGCAGGTCCGGGTGGCCGTCGAAGACGATGCCGAACAGGTCGAAGGCTTCCCGCTCGAACCAGTTCACGGCGGGCCAGACCTCCACCAGGGAAGCGATGACCGGCAGTTCGTCGTCGGCACAGAAGGCGCGCAGGCGCAGACGGTGGTTCTTCACCACCGACAGCAGATGGGCCACCACGGCGAAGCGGGGCCCTTCCCGTTCGCCGTCCTTGTAGGCGGAATAATCCATGCCGCACAGGTCCATCATCAGGTCGAAGCGCAGGCCCGGCTCGTCACGCAGCAGGGTGGCGGCTTCCACCCAATCCTCCGGGCGGACTTCCACGGTCACCTCGCCGATGGCGATCTTGCTGGCGACGAGCTTGTCGCCCAGGGCGTCTTCGACGCGCGCGAGGAGGGCTTCCGGGGTCAGCGGCATGATGGGTCGTCGGTCTTGTCAGCGGGCGATGGTCGAAGTGCGGCGGATCTTCTTCTGCAACTGGATCAGGCCGTACAGCAGGGCCTCGGCGGTGGGCGGGCAGCCGGGCACGTAGACGTCCACCGGCACGATGCGGTCGCAGCCCCGCACCACCGAATAGGAGTAGTGATAGTAGCCGCCGCCGTTGGCGCAGGAGCCCATGGACAACACCCAGCGGGGCTCGGCCATCTGGTCGTAGACCTTGCGCAGGGCCGGGGCCATCTTGTTGCACAGGGTGCCGGCCACGATCATCAGGTCCGACTGGCGGGGACTGGGGCGGAAGACGATGCCGAACCGGTCCAGGTCGTAGCGGGAGGCACCAGCCTGCATCATCTCGATGGCGCAGCAGGCCAGGCCGAAGGTCATGGGCCACAAGGAACCGGTACGGGTGTAGTTCACCACCGCATCCACGGTGGTGGTGACGAAACCTTTTTCGAGAACGCCTTCGATGCCCATGTCTTTATCTCATTCCCAATCCAGGGCGCCCTTCATCCACTCGTAGACGAAGCCCACCACCAGGATGCCAAGGAAAATCATCATGGAAACGAAGCCGAACATGCCCAGTTCCTCCAGCACCACGGCCCAGGGGAAAAGGAAGGCGATTTCCAGATCGAACAGGATGAAGAGGATGGCCACCAGGTAGTAACGCACGTCGAATTGCATGCGCGCATCCTCGAAGGCCTCGAAACCGCATTCGTAGGGGGACTGCTTTTCCGCATCGGGCCGATGGGGCGCCAACAGCCATCCGGCCAGCATGGGCACCACGCCGAAGCCCAGACCCACCAGGATGAACAGCAGAATCGGAAAGTAGTTCTCGAGCATGGATTCCCCGAAATGGCGCACCAGGACAAGACAGGAGCGCACCAAAGAAGGCCGCCAGTCTAGGCTTTCAGGAAACTTACGTCAAGGCTTCAGAAAACAAAAAACCCATTGATATCAATGGGTTATTAAATGCCCTCTGGGCGTTATAAGGAAATTCGATGGTGCCGACGGCGAGACTCGAACTCGCACGACTTTCGTCACTGCCCCCTCAAGACAGCGTGTCTACCAATTTCACCACGTCGGCACGTGGCGGAATGCCCTTGGGCATTCCGAAACAAACCTTACTTCGGGATGGCGCCCGACTTGTCCACTTCCCCGGCGGGTTGGGGGGCAGGCACTGGCGCCACCGGCTGGGCCGGCTGCGCCACCGGCTGGGCTGCAACGTGCTTCTGGGTGGAGAAGTAGGTCAAGCCCAGACTGGTCAGGAAAAAAGCCGTCGCCATCACGGCCGTGGTCCGGGAGAGAAAATTGGCGGAACCGGTAGCGCCAAACAGACTGCCCGACGAACCGCTGCCAAAAGCGGCCCCCATGTCCGCACCTTTGCCATGTTGCAACAACACCAGCCCCACCACGGTGGCAGCCACCAGCAGATGCAGGATCCAGACGATGAATTCCATTCTTTACACCTTGTCCCTTGCGTCTCAGCCGGCCCGGCAGATGGCCAGGAATTCTTCGGCATTGAGGGCGGCACCACCGATGAGACCACCATCGATGTCCGGCTGGCCCAGCAGTTCCGCAGCATTGCCCGGCTTCATGCTGCCGCCATATTGAATGATCAAGCCCTCGGCCACAGCGGCATCCAGGGCGCGCACCTTGCCACGGATGAAGGCATGCACCGCCTGGGCCTGCTCCGGACTGGCCGTCTTGCCGGTGCCGATGGCCCACACCGGCTCATAGGCCACCACAGCCTTGGCCAAAGCGGCCACGCCGCTCTTGGCGACGACGGCGTCCAACTGGCGCCCCACCACGGCTTCGGTCACGCCCCCTTCCCGCTCTTCCAGGGTCTCGCCCACGCAGAGGATGGGGATCAGTCCGGCGGCCAGGGCGGCGGCAAACTTCTCGGCCACCACCGCGTCGCTTTCTCCGTACAAGGCGCGCCGCTCAGAGTGGCCAACGATGACGTAGGCGCAACCGAAATCCTTGAGCATGGTGGCCGACACCTCGCCGGTGTAGGCGCCCTTGGCGTGCTGGCTCAGATTCTGGGCACCCCAGGCGATGGCCGAGCCGGTCAATTTGGCCTGCACCTGGGCCAGGAAGGGAAACGGCACGCAGACGGCCACGCCAGCCCGTAAGCTGCCCATGCCGGCCAGCACGCCGGACAACAGGGCATCGTTTTCGGCCAGACTGCCGTGCATCTTCCAATTGCCGGCGACCAGTTTGCGACGCATGGGTTTCCCCCTCAAAAAAGACCGTGAAGTTTAAGTGGATCGCCTGAGCGGGTCAATCTCGGCCACAACTCGAACTGAACAGGTCTGCGTCCACTACGGACTGCAAATCACACTCCTGGCCCCGCCGCCAACACCCGGGCCAGCCAGGTGACGGGCCAGGCCACGGTATTGCCCAGGAAGGTTGCCACATCCTGCTGGAACCCATTCCACCGGGATCCCAGGGTGGGGATGGGTTCGCCCTCCAGGTCCGGATCGCAGTGCATTTCGGTCCAGCCTTTGTAGTCTTTGACCGGGGGGACCTTGGTGGGCATGTTCTGGAAGTTGGGCCGTTCGGCGTAGATGGTGTTGGGCAGGTGATTCTTAGTGTCAATGACCAAGTAACCCCAGTTCTTCCCAAACGGCTTAGACGTCATGAAAAGCCGCCCGTCCCGGGTCTCGATGAAGGCTTGCCGGTTGACGACGGTGATGGCTTTGACTTCCCTTACGCCAAAGTCGATGAGACCGACCCAGCGGGCATCCTCAAAGGTCTTGCCTTGATCCTTGGAAATGCTGAAACCAGAAATGTCGTCCAAGGGCAAAAAGATGAAGTCCCCATCCTTGTCGGCATGAACAAAACGGGGCAGGAAGACCTGGCCAAACTGCTCGATATAGGGGTTTCGGATGTTGCGCCGGGGATCCACGTAATAAATCGCCCCCTCACAGCCATAGCCCACCAGTTCCAGGTAGCGGTGCTCATCGAAGCGATAGACCACCTGGGTCGAAGGCTTGCGGGGTTGTTGTGCGTGGCTGGATGGCAGCCAGGGCAGGAGCGTGACCAGGGCCAGACCGCCTGCAAGCCAGCGGGCCGGCACTGTGAAACGACCTTTGGACAGAAACAACACGGCCCCGGCCAGTGCCAAGGTCCAGAGCGAGATCAGTCCCATCAAGAGTTGCTCCATTGTTGTTGCCTCATGGCTGGTGGGCCACCGGGTAGAGTTGGCTCTTCTGGGAAGCGGTGCGTTGACCGGTAAGAATGATTTCCCGTTGTCGCTCAAGGCTGCGCATCTTCTCGTTCCATTCAAGGGGCGGCCAACGCGTCTGGTCCCGATTCAACTGGGCGATCTCGGCATCAATCCGCCGCAACTCATCCCCATAGACCTGCATGTCGGTGGTTTCGTTGACGATGCCGGGAATGGACGGGGGCTTGTTCATCTGGGCCTTGGTGTCGGGAGGTAGGATGCCCTTCTGGTAATACAGCCGATCATCAGGAAGCTCACTATCCCGCCAATCCGCCACCTGCAACAGCTTCTGCCAGAACTTCCCCCCATCGATCTTGGTTTCGTCGTAACTCCTGCACCGGCCGATGGCCAGATCGAAGGCCGTCACACAGCGGGAAGCCTGCTGGTTGAGCACGATGGCCGAATGGTGGGAAGTGGACGTAGGCGTCTTCTGAGCCTGGGCTTCCAGTTCCTCCGCCGTCATGAGGCGGGTCACCCGCAGCCCCCCGGCACTTTGCACCACGCGCACCAGGGTCCAGGGTTTGCCCTGGCCCCGGAAGGCACTCTGCACCGCCTGGACCTCTCCGGCCGGAAGATCCCGGACGCTGCCCGGCGGGGGCAGCGGGGCCCCCGGCCGGGGATCGGCCAGGAAACCCGGCTCCACCACCAGATTCGTGCCTTTCACCGCTGCCGCTGCACTGTTCACCCCCCAGTCCGAGGCACCCAGGGTGGGGCAGCCCCCCGGCAGTTCGAAGACGAAGCCCAGGTCAGGCAACCGGGGCCCGTTGAGATCACGGATGGCCCCCTCCGGCAGATCCCGGTTGGCGATGGGCATGTCCAACGCCGGCAGGGCCACCTTCCCCGGGGCCACGCTGAGGGCCCGGCCATGGAGGAACATGCGCTGCACGAAGGCCGGTCCGGCCCGGTCCGAGACCGACGGCGCCACCCCCTGCCAGCCCATGCCCTGGACGTTGAGCAGGGAGACCACCTGATCGTGGGGACAGAAGTAGTTGAAGACCTTGCCGTGGTTGTCGCGCATGCAGTGAGCGTCAGCGATGGCCTGGGAATGGGCGATGCCCATGCGACGGAACACCTCGGCGGTGGGCCCCGCCAGCTTGTGCTGGTCCATCAACTTGCAGAAGTTCACCAGGGTGTCGGCCCGGGCCCGGGCCGATTGCTGGGGTCCCAGGGATTGCCCGCTCTCCAGGGCGGGGGTTTCCAGACTGTAGGGGGAGTGGTTGAGGATCAGGCAATCGGCGGGCCTTTCCTCTTCCTGATGCGCCACCAGGAAATTCGCCAGCATGGCCACCAGGGTGCCCTGGCTGTGGGCCACGATGTTGATGGAATCGTCCTTGGTGGTGGGATTGCCGCGGATCATGAGGATCAGGTTCGCCAGCCGTTGGGCGGCGTTGACCAGATAGATGCGGTGGGGGTTGTCGTAGATGGGATGGCTCAGGTCGTCGGTGAAGCGGGTGGACAGGAAGCGCACCACGCCGAAGAGCTTGCCTCCCGGGCCCCACATGTCGATGAGGTTGCTGGTGGCATTGGCGAAGACGCCGCCGTTCTTGGCGAATTGTTCGTCCAGCCGGTTGTTGAAGCAATCCACGTTCTGGAAGCCCCGTTTGGGGTCAGACCGGCCGTCCAGGTAATAGGCATCGTAGGGCGCTTCGGCGCCAGCCGGGCCCCGGCGGCGCAGTTCCTCCCGGTAGCGGGCCTGGTCGGCTGCGTAGGTGGCCTGGTCCACCGGCCGGTAGCCCCAGTAGAAGGGCAGGATGGCGTTGTAGCCCTGTTCTTGGTAACGCCGTTCGTAGCTGGCCACCCGGGTGTTGGGGCAGGCGCGGGGCACGTCCCAGTTGCCCGGGGTCAGGTCGGCCCGGCCCAGGCGGTGGTTCAGGCCCTCGCAGATGCCCGCAGCCTGGGTGGCATAGGCTTCACCCACGTCGTTGACGCCGTGGACCAGGATCGTCACGCAGGGCTGGGGCCGTTTGAAGTAGACCTTCTTCTTGGGGTCCATCGATTTGGGGACGGTGGTGACCATGCCCACCCGTTCGCCGTTGCGATAGGCCTCCCGGATGCGCGGGTTGGGGTTGTTGCGCAGGTAATAGTCGTTGTCGTGGGGGTCTTTGATGGCCATGGCGCTCAGCCTTCCTCGGGCAGGACTTCGATGGTGGCGTGCTGGAAGTGGGCCGCGTCGGCAAACTGGGCATGGCCCTGGGCATCGGTGCTGCCTTCCACGACCCGGCCATCTTCGAGGATGGCCCGGAAGCGCCGGCTGATCACCGGGTCGTCGGTGCCGTCCCAATAAAGGATGGGCTGTACGTGATGGTTGTCCGGGGGCAGGAAGGACAGGGCTTCCCGATCCAGGGATGTGGGCCCACTAAACGACTTCCTGCTCGCCTTCACCGTAATGGTCCCCGGGCACTGCACGGTGATCCCGCCATCGATGGTGATGGACGCGCCGCCCTTCACCGCAATCACAATGCGCTTGGCCCCGGCGAAATCCACCTGGGCGTTGG
>DYIY01000007.1 GCA_020723405.1 Thiobacillus denitrificans
GGCAGTCGAGCGGACCTTGCGCATAAAGCCGCGCAAGGCCGCTCACTTCCACGTTGGGCGTCTTAGTCCGCATGAATCCGCACCTCACCGCACTTGGCATTTCGAGCGAATTGATAGAGGCTCGTGGCTTACGCGAATGCGAGGAGGCCGCGACGCTTGAAGTTGCTGAAGTTGGAGCGGATGGTCGAGATCACTTGCTTGTCCCTTTGGCCGCCGAATCATGGCGCGGCCTCAAGGCAGCGGCGCTCGCTGACGGCATTGATCTATTCATCGTTTCTGCCTTCCGCAGCATTGACCGGCAGGCCGAGATAGTTCGCCGAAAGCTTGAAAGTGGGGCGGCGGTTGAAAGCATCCTCACCGTCTGTGCGCCTCCGGGTTTTAGCGAACACCACACCGGGCGCGCCGTCGACCTCTCAACCTCCGGCAGTCGCGCGCTAGAAGTCGAGTTCGACCAAACCGCTGCATATGCTTGGCTCACTCAGCACGCTGCCGAATTCCGCTACTATCTCTCGTATCCCATTGGCAACCGCTGGGGCTACCAATATGAACCGTGGCATTGGTGTTTCCAAGACGCCCAACCCTTCGTTGCAGGGGACCTGGCGCATAAAGCCGCGCCAGTCCCCTGAACTCGAACGTTGGGCCTCAATACACCCAGCACACACACTTTTTATCAACCAACGAAGGAGAAATTTTCTATGGTCACTGCCGCACAAAAACCAAAATCAAAAGGGAAGAAGATCATAAAGGTTAACCTCACGCAGCAAATTGTCGAAGCCTTTGATGGAGCGACAAAAATATTCAGCTTTGAATGTGTCACAGGCGATAAAGACCACCCAACAGATCGCGGGTTCTTTCACGTCTTAAGAAAGCCACACTTCCGTTATCGAAGTCATGCCTATAACGTTCAAATGAACTATCCATTGTTTTTCACCCACGACGGCAAAGCGCTCCACCAGTATCACGGGCCAATACCAATATGGGTGCTGCGGTCTGCTCGTAACAATGTTAGTGACTGGATCGGCTCACATGGGTGTGTTCGTCTCGCTGAAAATGACGCTAAAGCGATTTACGAATGGGCATCAATTGGCACAGCGGTGCATGTGCTATGAGCGCTAGCAACTTTGGGCGGGCACTACTGTTGTTTGGGATAGGCCTTATAAGTGGCATCGGACTTACGGTATTCAGCATGAATGAATCCGGTTGGTGGCAAGGTGAGACAAAATTAGAGCCTGGAGTCACTCTCTTCGAGGCAGATATCAACGAGGTTCGTTCATTTTCCTACATAACCACTAGTATGACGATAACCGCGCAGCGATCAAAAGCAGGTGGGCCTCTCGCAATTCTAGTGACCTATCCAGACAACCGACCACCTCAATATTGCCTTTCGGATACAGGTTTAGATGGAGTGTTGTCGTCATTTGCCCTAAGCAAAGTAAAGAAGCAAATCTCCCCCAAAGAATTAAAACTAAAGTATCCAGTGATACTCGGCGCCATCGAGGTAAAGGATGCGGTCTCGGGCGAACCAATTACACCTTGGACTCTCTTCTCAACAAATGATCATTCGGTTGTCGCGGTTAAGAAACAATCGGATGCATTTGAAATAGATATTTCGCCAACCGCACTGAAAAAACTTCAAGCGGGGTGCGCAGCATTGGCAAAACGATAAGATGAAAATTGGCAGCAAGGCCCAACCCTGCGCTCCTAGGGACGCCCGCAAGTGGCGCCCCTGAGCTAGCACGTTACTCCCGCACTGGCCGGCCCTCCATTCCCCCCGATCAACCGGGCCCCATCCACCCCCTGATTCGCGCCAGGTCAACCACGCCCTTTTCAGCAGGTTCCGCCTTATCCAGCCTTTGATAGGGCGCGTCTGCTTCTCCCAGGTCCGACAACACGGCCAGGGCCCCGCTGAAGTCGTGGTCCCGGGTGTAGTCGTTGACCGTCACCACGGTGGGCAGCCCAGCACCCCGGGAGGAGAGGATGCCGTTTTCCGAGTCCTCGAAGGCCAGGCACTGGTCAGGGGTGAGGCCGAGTTTCTCCAGGGCCCAGACGTAGATGTCCGGGGCGGGCTTCTTGGCCGGGACGATGTCACCGGCGGCGATGACCGCGAACCAGTCGGGGCCGTCTTCGGCCAGGCTGTGGCGCAGCAGGGCGATGACGTTTTCCGGGGTGGTGGTGGTGGCCACGGCCAGGGTGAGACCGGCGCCCCGGGCTTCGGTGAGCAGGCGCTTCACGCCGGGGCGCAGGGGGATGCCGCCTTCGGCCAGCATCCGGGTGTAGTGGCGGGTCTTGGCTTTGTGCAGTTCGGCCACCAGGTCGTCGAAGCCGGCGGGTTTCACGTAGTCGGGGCGGAAGCGTTCCACGTAGTACTTCATGCGCTCCTTGCCGCCGGTGACGGCCAGCAACTGGCCGTAGAGGGGGGCGTCCCAGTCCCAGTCCAGGCCGTATTCCCGGAACGCGGCGTTGAAGGCGGGGCGGTGGCCGTCCCGCTCGGTATCGGCCAGTGTGCCATCCACGTCGAAGATCAGTGCCTTGAGCATGTCGAGTCCTTGCGATGCGTTTGCAATTGTTTAGCGGGGGTTACAATGGTCGTCCACCCCCTAGTCAAGAGTCCGCCATGGACGTCGTCACCCGGCAGAACCCCGAATTCGACCAATTGTTCGACGGCACGCTGTACAGCCTGCTGTCGTGGAAACAGCTTACCGCCTTCTGGGGCCGGGTGGACCCGGCCGCCGGCTGGTACATCTACGCGGTAGGCGAAGCCTGTCCGGAGAGCGCTTCCGACGCGGAACACGTGGCGGCCTTCCTGCGGGAAATCGACGCCCTGCTGCACAAGGAACACCACGAGGACTACTGCGGCATCGTCTACGCCGACGACCTGGACAGCCCGAGGCTGATCAAGATCTATGACCCCAACCATCTGGGGACCTCCTGCGGTTCCAGCAAGCACAGGATCCTGCCCGGCTGGGTGCTGTCGAAAATGCCCCCCTCTGACCTGGAGCCCCCCTCCTTCGTGCCCCAGAACCGCAAGCGTTGGTGGCAGGGTTTCATGGATCTGATCGGCGCCCACTGAGCGTTCTTCCGCGAGCGACGAAAAAAGCGGCCTGGGCCCAAGGGAGTCAAAGTGGGTGTCGACGAAAGGGGAGCTGGCTACAGCGGCCCTTTGCTTTGCATCGTACTGGTGGCCTTGGTCAGTCTTCGGACAACGCCCGGCCCAGGCATAGCATCGGTTCAGAGTGCCAGGCTATCGCTGGGGGGGCAAGGCTGTCCGCGCCCCGGGGCGCGTACTCACAAACACGATGCGGTTCGCTGCGCTCACCACATCCTACGTCCGCCCCCACTGTAGGATGTGGTGAGCGTAGCGAACCGCATCAGGGTTGCGGTGCGGTTCGTGCCTCACCGCACCCTACGGGTAGACGGTTTCGTAGGATGTGGTGAGCGCAACGAACCGCATCAACCCGCTACCGCTGCACATGACCCAAGCGCCCAAGCCGTTGCGGACTGCGATCAACAGCCTTCCGGAACGGCTTGGCCTGGGCCGCTATTTTCTTGGGCGAACGCTGCCTTACTGGCCGGCGGGCGCTTCGGGGGCGGGCGCGGGGGCGGCCGCCGGCGGGTCGATGAGGGCCTTCATGGACAGGCGCATACGACCCTTTTCGTCGGTCTCCAGCACTTTCACCTGGATGGCCTGGCCTTCCTTGAGGAAGTCGCTGACGGCGTTGACCCGCTGGTGGGCGATCTGGGAGATGTGCAGCAGACCGTCCTTGCCGGGCAGCACGTTGACGATGGCGCCGAAGTCGAGAATCTTCAGCACGGTGCCGTCGTAGGTCTTGCCCACTTCCACTTCGGCAGTGATGTCCTCGATACGCTTCTTGGCCAGGGCGCCGGCTTCGGTGCTGGTGCAGGCGATCTTGATGGTGCCGTCCTCGGCGATGTCGATCTGGGTGCCGGTTTCCTCGGTGAGGGCCCGGATGGTGGCGCCGCCCTTGCCGATCACGTCGCGGATCTTTTCCGGGTTGATCTTCATGGTGATGATGCGCGGGGCGTACTGGCTCATCTCGTGGGGCTTGGCCTCGGCGCTGTTCATGATGCCCAGGATGTGCAGGCGGGCTTCCTTGGCCTGGGTGAGGGCCACCTGCATGATTTCCTTGGTGATGCCCTGGATCTTGATGTCCATCTGCAGGGCGGTGACGCCGTCGGTGGTGCCGGCCACCTTGAAGTCCATGTCGCCCAGGTGATCCTCGTCGCCCAGGATGTCGGTCAGCACGGCGAAGCGGTTGCTTTCCTTGATGAGGCCCATGGCGATGCCGGCCACGTGCTTCTTCATGGGCACGCCGGCATCCATGAGGGCCAGGGAGCCGCCGCACACGGAGGCCATGGAGGAGGACCCGTTGGATTCGGTGATCTCGGACACCACGCGGATGGTGTAGCCGAACTCCTCCTTGCCCGGCAGCATGGCCAGCAGGCCCCGCTTGGCCAGGCGGCCGTGGCCGATCTCGCGGCGCTTGGGGCTGCCCACGCGGCCGGTTTCGCCGGTGGCGAAGGGGGGCATGTTGTAGTGGAACAGGAAGCGGTCGGAATACTCGCCGGTCAGGGCTTCGATGGTCTGCTCGTCCCGGCCGGTGCCCAGGGTGGCGACCACCAGGGCCTGGGTTTCGCCCCGGGTGAACAGGGCGGAACCGTGGGTGCGGGGCAACACGCCGGTGCGGATGGTGATGGGCCGCACGGTGCGGGTGTCGCGTCCGTCGATGCGCGGCTCGCCGGCCAGGATGCGGCCGCGCACCACGCGGGCTTCCAGGGCGTGGAACAGGTCCTTCACCACGTTGGCGGCAGAGGTGTCCATGTCGGCGGTGATCATCTCGGCGAAGACCCGGTTGCGGATCTCGTCCACGGCGGCCACCCGGGCCTGCTTCTGCTTGATGGAGTAGGCCTGGTTGAGGCCGTCGCCGCACAGGGCGTTCATCTTTTCGATGAGGGCGGTGGGGGTCTCGGGGGCGGTCCACTCCCACTCGTCCTTGCCGGCTTCGTCGGCCAGTTCGTTGATGGCGTCGATGGCAGCGCGCATCTGCTCGTGGCCGAACACCACGGCGCCCAGCATCACGTCTTCGGGCAGTTCCCGGGCCTCGGATTCCACCATCAGCACAGCGCTTTCGGTGCCGGCCACCACCAGGTCCAGCTTGGATTCCTTCAGTTCGGACTGGGTGGGGTTGAGCACGTACTGGCCGTCCACGTAGGCCACCCGGGCGGCGCCGATGGGGCCGTTGAAGGGCAGGCCGGACAGGGACAGTGCGGCGGAGGCACCGATCAGGGCGGGAATGTCGGAATCCACTTCGGGATTGGCGGACATGACCGTGGCGATGATCTGCACTTCGTTGAAGAAGCCGTCGGGGAACAGGGGGCGGATGGGCCGGTCGATGAGCCGGGAAGTGAGGGTTTCCTTCTCGGTGGGCTTGCCTTCGCGCTTGAAGTAGCCGCCGGGGATGCGGCCGGCCGCGTAGGTCTTCTCCATGTAGTCCACGGTCAACGGGAAGAAGTCCTGGCCGGGCTTCACCTCGTTCTTGGCCACCACGGTGACCAGCACCACGGTGTCGTCCATGTTGACGATGACCGCGCCGGTGGCCTGGCGGGCGATTTCGCCGGTTTCCAGGGTGACCTGGTGGCGTCCGTACTGAAATGTCTTCTTGACCGGATTCACGCTGTGTTCTTCCTCATGTTCTGTGCCGATGACGCCAAGTACCGCCGGGGCGGATGCTGGGCCGATGCCGGCGCGGGACCAGGCCCGCGCCGCGGAATTGCCGGATTACTTGCGCAGGCCCAGGCGCTGGATCAGCTGGGTATAGCTGTCGGCATTGCGATCCTTCAGGTAGTCCAGCAGGCGACGGCGACGGCTCACCATCTTGAGCAGGCCACGACGGGAGTGGTGATCCTTGGTGTGGGCCTTGAAGTGGCTGGTCAGGTCGTTGATGCGGGCGGTGAGCAGGGCGATCTGCACTTCCGGGCTGCCGGTGTCGGCGGCGGCGCGCTGGTAATCCTTGACGATCTGGGCTTTCTGGGGGGTGGTGATAGCCATGGCATGACTCCTGTGAAATCGCGTGGCCCGAGGCTATTCAGGACACGTTCTGGAAAGTCGGCGATTGTATGCCGCGAAACCTTGATCAGCAATAAAAAATAACGTTTTCAAGCGCTTGGGAACGGCGAACCGTCAATTGGCGAGCAGCCGGCGAGGGGCGGCCTTGCCGTCCTCGTTGACCTGGGTGACGCCCAGAAACCGTCCATCGGGTCCATAGGCCCGATGCTGCTGGCCCAGGATCAGGCGGGGCAGCCAGATGGCCTGGCCATGGCTCAGTTGCCAGGCGGCATCCACATCCAGTTCCAGCCGAGGAAGGTCGGTGATGAGGGCGTCTGCGGGTTGCAGGCAGGCATCCCGCTGGGCTTCCTCCATGGCCCCCAGGTCGTCCAGGGTCTGGGCCCCTTCCAGGCCGAATCGCCCGACGGCCAGACGGCGCAGGCCATCCAGATGGGCACCGCAGCCCAGAAGTTCACCCAGGTCGTCGGCCAGGGCCCGGACATAGAAACCCTTGCTGCAATGGACCCGAAGTTGGCAGGTGTCGCCGATGAGGCTTTCCAGTTCCAGGCCATGGACCGTCACCCGGCGTGGCTGCCGCTCGATCTCCACGCCCTTCCGGGCGTATTCGTAGAGGGGCCGGCCCTGGTGCTTGAGGGCGGAATGCATGGGTGGAATCTGCTCGATCTCACCGAGAAAGTGGGCCAGGGCTTGGCGCAGGTCGGCTTCCGCCACGCTGACCGGGCGGGTGGCGATCACCTCCCCGTCCAGATCGCCGGAACGGGTGCGCACCCCCAGTTTCACCTGGGCCAGATAGACCTTGTCGGCATCCAGCAGGAATTGGGAGAACTTGGTGGCTTCCCCCAGGCAGAGGGGCAGGAGACCCGTGGCGAAGGGGTCCAGGGTCCCGGTGTGGCCGGCCTTTTCCGCCCGGAACAGGCGCTTGGCCTTCTGCAACGCGCTGTTGGAAGTCAGGCCGGCGGGCTTGTCCAGGAGCAGGACGCCGTCAACCTTGCGTTTCATCGTCCCGGGACGGGTTGTCCAGACTATGCCGACGGTCTTCTTCCACCGCCTGATCGATGAGATGGGAAAGATGGGCGCCCCGCTCCACCGACACGTCGTACTGGAAAGTCAGCTTGGGCACGGTGCGCATGCGCATGCACTTGGCCAGTTCGCTGCGCAGGAAGCCGGCGGCATGGGCCAGACCGCGCAGGGCGGCTTCCGGTTCGCCGGTGAAGCTGGTGAACCAGACCTTGGCATGCTCCAGATCCTTGGTGACCTCCACCGCCGTGAAGGACACGCCCACGACACGGGGATCCTTCATTTCGCGCTGGACGAGGGCCGCCAGTTCCTGGCGGATCTGTTCGGCGATGCGGAGGGAGCGGGGGCTGGTCATTTCATGGTCGGTAGAAGGTAGGGGGTAGTCGGTAGCCCTTGGTTTGCGCGCCTCTGGCGCGGAAAGAAAGAGCTACAAACTACCGCTACCGACTACCTGCTCCTTACAGGGTTCTAGCCACCTCGACCACCTCGTAGCATTCGAGCTGGTCGCCTTCTTCGATGTCGTTGAAGTTCTTCAGGGAGAGACCGCACTCGAAGCCGGCCTTCACTTCCTTCACGTCATCCTTGAAGCGCTTGAGGGAGTCCAGTTCGCCGTCATGGACCACCACGTTGTCACGCAGCACCCGCACCCGGGCGGAACGCTTGAGCATGCCGTCGAGCACGTAGCAGCCGGCCACGGCGCCCACCTTGGTGATGCGGAACACCTGGCGGATTTCGGCCAGACCCAAGGCGCTTTCCTTCTTCTCGGGGGAGAGCAGACCGGACAGGGCGGCTTTCACGTCATCCACGGCTTCGTAGATGATGTTGTAGTAGCGCACGTCAACCCCGGCGCTTTCCGCCAGCTTGCGGGCCTGGGCGTCGGCCCGGACGTTGAAGCCGATGATCACGGCACCGGAGGCGATGGCCAGGTTGATGTCGGATTCGGAGATGGCGCCCACGGCCGCGTGGATGATGTTGACCTTGACCTCGGTGGTGGACAGCTTGCCCAGAGCGTGGGAAAGGCCCTCGTAGGAACCCTGCATGTCGGCCTTGAGGATGAGGGGCAGGGATTTGACCTCGCCCTCGCCCATCTGTTCGAACATGTTCTCCAGCTTGGCAGCCTGCTGGCGGGCCAGCTTCACGTCGCGGAACTTGCCCTGGCGGAACAGGGCGATTTCCCTGGCCTTGCGTTCGTCGGGCAGGACCAGCACGTCCTCGCCGGCACCGGGCACGTCGGACAGGCCCTGGATTTCCACGGGAATGGCCGGACCGGCTTCGTTCACCGGTTTGCCGTCCTCATCC
The DNA here is from genome assembly GCA_020723405.1 of Thiobacillus denitrificans. GTDB lineage: Bacteria > Pseudomonadota > Gammaproteobacteria > Burkholderiales > Thiobacillaceae > PFJX01. The sequence goes on from DYIY01000007.1 coordinate 8,402, forward strand.
AGCATGGCGCGCACCTTGCCGAAGGCGGAGCCGGCCAGCATCACGTCGCCCCGGCGCAGGGTGCCGGACTGGACCAGCACGGTGGCCACCGGGCCGCGGCCCTTGTCCAGACGGGATTCGATGACCACGCCCTTGGCCAGGGTGTCCACCGGGGCCTTCAGTTCCAGCACTTCGGCCTGGAGCAGCACGGCGTCCAGCAGGTCGTCGATGCCCTTGCCGGTCTTGGCGGACACGTCCACGAACTGGGCGTCGCCGCCCCACTCTTCCGGCACCACGCCTTCGTTGGAGATTTCCTGGCGGATCTTCTCCGGGTTGGCGTCGGGCTTGTCGATCTTGTTCACCGCCACCACGATGGGCACGTTGCCGGCCTTGGCGTGGTGGATGGCTTCCCGGGTCTGGGGCATGACGCCGTCGTCGGCGGCCACCACCAGGATGACGATGTCCGTGGCCTTGGCACCCCGGGCCCGCATGGCGGTGAAAGCCTCGTGGCCGGGGGTGTCCAGGAAGGTGATCATCCCCTTGGGAGTTTCCACGTGGTAGGCGCCGATGTGCTGGGTGATGCCGCCCGCTTCACCAGCCGCCACCCGGGTGCGGCGGATGCCGTCCAGGAGGGAGGTCTTGCCGTGGTCCACGTGGCCCATGACGGTGACCACCGGGGCCCGGGGCTTGAGTTCGGCTTCCTTGTGCTCGCCGGTGTCCTCCAGATAGGACTCGGGGGTATCGGTGGCAGCCTGCTTGGCGATATGGCCCAGATCTTCCACCACGATCATGGCGGTTTCCTGGTCCAGCACCTGGTTGATGGTGACCATGGAGCCCATCTTCATGAGGGCCTTGATCACTTCCGCCGCCTTCACGGACATCTTGTGGGCCAGATCGGCCACGCTGATGGTCTCGGGCACCAGAACTTCCCGCACCACGGGTTCGGCAGGCATCTGCTGAGCGGCCTCGTGGTCGGACTTGTGCCGGCCCTTCTTCGACCGCCAGCCATCGCCGGAATCCATGGCGCCCCGGGTCTTGAGTCCGGGCCGCTTGCTGGGGGCCGGCTCTTCCTTGGCCTTCTTGGCGGGCGCCTTGTCGGTCTTGGGCTTCACCGAGGGCTTCACGCCGGGACGGGTCTCGGCGGGTTTGGCCTCACCTGCCTTGGCTTCGGCAGGCTTGGGCGCGGCGGCGGCCTTGGCGGCTTCCTCGGCGGCGGCCCGACGGGCGGCCTCCCGATCCTGCTTGGCCTTCAGTTCAGCTTCCTGGATGGCGCGCAACTGGGCGGTGCGCTTGGCTTCCTGTTCCCGGGTCTTGCGCTCGGCATCGCTGAGGATGGAGGGGATCACCCGGGGTGCGGCGGGTTTGACCGGGGCGGGCGCCTCCACTTGCGGCGTGGCCGCAGCCGGCTCGGACTCGGGCTCGGGCTCGGGTTCGGGGGCCGGTTCCGCTTCGATTACGGCCTCGGGCAGGGATTCCGGTTCCGGGGCGGCCACTTCGGGCTCGGGGACCGGTTCGGGCATGGATGCCGGGGCCGGTTCCGGGGCCGGCATGATTTCAGGTTCAACCGGGATCGGCACTTCCAAGGGAGCGGTCTCGGCCACGGGCACGGCCGTCTCGGCGGCAGCCTCGGGTCCGCCGCCCTCGCGGCGCACCAGTACGCGCTTCTTGCGCACTTCCACCTGCACGGTGCGGGTGCGGCCGGCGCTGTCGGCGGTCTTGATCTCGCTGGACTGCTTGCGGGTCAGAGTGATCTTGGTCTTGGGTTCCTTGGCGCCGTGCTTGCCGCGCAGGTAGTCCAGCAGGCGGGTCTTGTCCTGGTCGGACAATACATCCCGGGTGCCCTGGACCGCCACGCCGGCGGCCTGGAGCTGCTTCACCAGCAGCGCCGGATCGACCTTGAGTTCCGTGGCGAACTGTTCGACGTTCATTTTCTACCCCTTCAGGACCCCGCCAGCATCGGTGCGCGGGCGGTCATGATCAGCGCCTTGGCGCGTTCCTCGTCCATGGCAACCAGTTCCACCAGTTCGTCCACGGCGAGATCGGCCAGGTCCTCGGCATTGGCGATGCCCTGGGCGGTGAGCTTGGCGGCGGTTTCCTCGTCCATGCCGGCCACGCTCATCAGGTCAGCGGCAGCACTCTCCACCGCCTCCTCACGGACGATGGCGTCGGTGAGCAGGGCATCCCGGGCCCGGGCACGCAGCTCATTGACGGTATCTTCGTCGAAGGCCTCGATCTCCAGCATTTCCGCCAGGGGCACGTAGGCCACTTCCTCCAGGCTGGTGAAGCCTTCCTCCACCAGCACCTGGGCCACGTCCTCATCCACGTCCAGCTTGACCATGAACATGCCGATGAGGCTGCTGGCCTCCTGCTGGTGCTTCTGCTCGGCTTCTTCCACGGACAGGATGTTGATGTCCCAGCCGGTGAGTTCGGCCGCCAGGCGCACGTTCTGACCGTAGCGGCCGATGGCCACTTCCACCTGGGCAGGCTCCACCACCACGTCCATGGCGTGCTTTTCCTCGTCCACCACGATGCTGTTCACTTCGGCGGGGGACAGGGCGTTGATGACGAACTGGGCCGGGTCCGGGGACCACAGCACGATGTCCACCCGCTCGCCGTTGAGCTCATTGGTGACTGCGGTGACCCGGCTGCCGCGCACACCGATGCAGGTGCCCTGGGGGTCCACCCGGGGATCATTGGATTTGACGGCGATCTTGGCGCGCATGCCCGGATCCCGGGCGGCGGCCTTGATCTCGACGATGCCTTCTTCCACCTCGGGCACTTCCAGGCGGAACAGCTCCATGATGAACTGGGGGGCGGTACGCGACAGGGTCAACTGGGGGCCCCGGCCACCCCGCTCGGCGCGCACCAGATAGGCCCGCACCCGGTCACCCACGCGCAGGTTCTCCTTGGCGATCATCTGGTCTTTTTCCAGACGGCCTTCGATACGCCCGGATTCGACGATGGCACTGCCCCGCTCCATACGCTTGATGGTGCCGGATACCAGGTTCTCGTTGCGGGCCAGGAAGTCGTTGAGCACCTGCTCCCGTTCGGCGTCGCGAATGCGTTGCAGGATCACCTGCTTGGCTGCCTGGGCACCGATGCGGCCGAAGGCCACGGCCTCCAGGGGTTCCTCGATGAACTCCCCCACCTGGACTTCGCCGTTCCGTTCCCGGGCCTGCTCCAGGGTGTACTGGCGCTCGGGAGCCTCCAGCTCCACGTCGTCGGGCAGCACTTCCCAGCGGCGGAAGGCGGCGTATTCACCGCTCTTGCGGTCGATCTCCACCCGCACCTCGGCATCTTCGGTGAGCCGCTTCTTGGTGGCATGGGCCAGGGCCGCCTCCAGGGCACCGAACACCACCTCCGGATCCACGTTCTTCTCACGCGCCAGGGCGTCCGCCAACATCAGTACTTCCCGACTCATCGCATCCTCCGGGTATGACCCTCAAGCTGCGGCGCCAGCCGGGCCGATTCCACCTCGGCGAGGGGAATGGCCACCAGGGCGCCGTCCATCTCCAATTGCAGCATGCCGTCCGCCAACCCCTTCAGTATGCCGGTGAACCGCTTGCGCCCCTCCAGGGGGGCGTGCAAGCGGATGTTGGCCCGTTCCCCGGTGAAGCGGACGAAATCCGCTTCCTTGACCAGGGGCCGGTCCAGGCCCGGCGAAGAGACTTCCAGACGGTCGTAATCCACGTTTTCCACCATGAACAGCCGGGTGAGCTGGTTGCTCACCTTCACGCAATCATCCAGGGCGATGCCCCCGGGCTGGTCGATGTAGAGGCGCAACAGGCCCCGGCCGGCCCGTTCCAGGGCCACCAGTTCATATCCCATTCCCGCCAGGGTCGGTTCGATCAGTGCGTGCAAGTCCATGCTGGAGAAATAAAAAATGGGCGCGAAGCCCATCTAGAAAACTTGTGGATTATACATCAGAAAAAAGGCTTTTCGGCTACTGATTTGCCTGACCCCATGGGCCAGGCGACCCTTCACTCCCCACCGACACGGCGCTCCAGGCTGATGTATTCGTCGCCGGCACGCAAGCCGAGGACGGCCAGCCAGGCCCCCGTCGCCGGCAAGCGCGCCGGGGCCTGGTACTGCCCGCCGCCCAGGCCGGCCAGAGTCACCACCTCCCCGGCATCCTGGCCGGGACGGCGTAACGTCAGGGTGACCGGCACCCCGTCCACGCCCTGGCCATCCGGGTCGATGACGCGCACCTCCACCGACCCGGAGCGCTGGGGAGTCAGGGCGTCCAGACCGGAAACCTCCAGCCGCCAGCCCAATTTATGGAGTTTGGCTTCCATGCCCAGGTGGTGGCCCACCTCCTTGGCCGCATCTTCGCCGTGGGCCACCACGCCGGCAAAGCCGGTGTGGATGTTCTTGTTCTCCGCGCCAGGCAGCAGCAGGCGGGCCAGGGCGGGAGGCAGCCCTTGTCCGGCGATGTAGACGAAGCCGCCGTAGAGCACGGTGATGACCACGAAGAAGCCGATCATCAGTTTGGGGGCCCAATGGGTGCCCTGCTGGATGGAGGCCTTGCCGCCGTAGAGCTGATAGAGCAGGACGGCCACCGTGGGGTAGGCGATGACGTGCAGGGTCAGCACGTCCAGGCCGGGCCAGAGGGCCACCGCGTAGATCACGTAGGCCACGCTGGGCAAGGCCGAGGCGGCCACCGCAGCCCAGAAGTTGGACAGCTTGAGCCCCCGGGCGGCGGCGTAGATCAGCACGGTGAGCAACATGCCGCCGAAGATGGTGATGAGCAGATTCATGGGGGACCTCAGTGACGGGTGAAGAAGCGGGCCGGGTCCACCACTTCTTCTCCATGCCCGGTGCGGATGACGAACTCGAAATCACTGACCTGGGCAGCCCGCTCCGGATCCAGACTGACGCTGGCCTGGATGATGACGCTCTTGCCGGTGCGGATGTTCACGCTTTGGAAATTGCCCAGGTCCAGGGCACCGGCCGGCAGGCCCCGGGCTTCGATGGCGAAGCGCTCCTCGGTCCCGGACAGGTTGGTCAGACGGATCTGGTAGCGGTTGCGGATGGAACCGTCGGACAGGGTGACGAACAGGGGCTGGCGGACCTGTTGGATGCTGTGTTCGAAACTGCTGCGGTGGCTCATGTCGTACACCAGGTAGGCGGTCATGAGCACCAGGGAAACGCCATAGCCCAACACCTTGAGGCTTTTCCAATGCAGTTTCACCGGCCCGGGCCGGGGTTTGGCCAGGTTGGTCTCCGAGTCATAGCGCACCAGGCCATGGGACCAGCCCATCTTGTCCATGATGCTGTTGCAGGCATCCACGCACAGGCCGCAGGAAATGCAGCGGTATTGCAGGCCGTTGCGGATGTCGATGCCCACCGGGCAGACCTGCACGCACAGGCCACAGTCCACGCAGTCGCCATGGCCCCGGGCTTCCCGTTCGGCCCGGGTGCGCAGTCCGGTCCGGGCGGCCATGCGGCCGGCGGTCCCTTCGCCCCTGGGCTTGTCGTAGTGGACGGTGAGGGTTTCCGGGTCGTACATGGCGCTCTGGAAACGGCCGTAGGGACAGATGAAGGTGCACACGTGCTCCCGCAACACACCGGCGGCCAGATAGGTGGAAATGCTCAGGGCCAGGGTGGTGATGTAGGCGGCGGCAGGGGCCCGGCCGGTGAAGATGTCCGCCAGCAATTCCGGGGCATGACCGAAGTAGAGCACGAAGGTCAGGGCTGTCCAGAAGGACAGCAGCCCCCAGGCCACCCGGGTAGCGCCCACCTTGATGAGCTTCTCCCGGTTGTTCCAATCGGCCCGGGCCAGGCGCAGGCGGGCAGGACGTTCGCCCTGGATCAGATGCTCCAGCCAGATGAAGGCGTCGGTCCACAGGGTCTGGAAACAGAAGTAACCGCAGAAGGCCCGCCCCACCAGGGCGGTGGCAAAGAACAGCAGGACGGCGGCGATGAACAGCAACATGGACAACCAGAAGATGTCCTGGGGATAGACCGTCAGATCGAATATCAGGTAGCGGCGGCCGGGAATGTCGAACAGGATGGCCTGGGAGGGGGCGTTGGGCCGGTCCCAGGGAAGCCAGGGCAGCAGGAAATAGACCGCGAAGCTCAACCAGAGGAGCGCGGTCTTGAAGTTGCGGAAGGGCCCCTTGATGGAGCGGGGGATCACGGGGTTCCGCTTGAAGTAGAGATCTTTGCTTGCCTGTTCGTTGTCCACGACATCACCTGCTTGACGGATTTCCGAAGCCATCGGCGAAATGGCTTCGGGAATCGGTCCTGGGTAAAAGAAAAACCCCGGCGAACCGGGGTTTTTCCGGATGGGGTCTCCGCTTACTTGCCACCGCCCAATTCATGGACATAGACCGTGAGCAAGCGAATCTGTTCCGGCTTGAGGCGGCCTTCCCAGGCGGGCATGACGCCCTTGTCCAGGCCGCTGGCAATGACCTTGCGCACCGCGTCCACCTTGCCGGCGTCGGTTTCTGCACCGGGCACGTCGGCCCACAGCCAGACCTTGTCGGTCAGGTTGGCCGAGCCGATGTCCTGGCGGCCCTTGGCGTCGTCGTTGTGGCAGTAGAAACAGGCAGCGGCGTGGGAATGGAACAGTTCCTTGCCCTGGGCGGCCTTGGCGGCATCGGCCTTGATACCGGACAGGGAAGCCACGTAGTTGGCCAGCTCATCGATCTGGGCGGCGGACAGGGCTTCACCGAAGGGGGGCATGTAGCCACGTCGGCCCTTGATGAGGGTTTCCTGGATCTTGTCGAAATGGCCGCCGTAGATCCAGTCATCGTCCGTCAGGTTGGGGAAGAAGCCGATCTTGCCCTGGCCACCGGCCTGGTGGCAGGCGGCGCAGTTGTCGGAGAACAGCACCTTGCCGGCGGACACCACGAAGCTGGACAGTTCAGGATCCTTCACCACCTTGTCGAAATCCATGGCGGCGATCTTGTCGAAGTAGGGCTTCTGGGCCAGGTTGGCTTCCTGGGTCTCGGCCAGCAATTTGGCCCGGGTGTTCCAGTGCCAGGACTCTTCCTGTCCCTCGGCGTTGACGTAGGTCACGGTGTTGATGCCGGGCAGGAAGCCCTTGCCCACGGGCCAGGAGGGATACACCACCCAGTAGACCAGAGCGAAGACGATGGTCACGTAGAAGGTGTAGGTCCACCACACCGGCAGGGGGTTGTTGAACTCCTGAAGGTCGCCGTCCCACACGTGGCCGGTGGTCTGGACGCCACCGGAGGATTGGGGTTGGCCATGCGCGTTGTCAGCCATTGGACTTGTCCTTCATTTCGTCGTCGTCATCAAGAAACGGAATGTGCTTGTGCTCTTCCAGCTTCTCGCCCCGCTTTCTGCTGCCATACACCCAAAGCACGATCAGGCAGAAGGTGATGAAAAAGATCAGCAGGCCCAGGGGCTTGGTGTTTTCCGGATGAGCAAACCACTCCATCAGCGATACTTCACCAGGTCTTCCGGCTTGACCTTGCTGAAATCCACCATGGTGCCCAGCACCTGGAGATAGGCCACCAGGGCGTCCATCTCGGACACGCTGGCGCGGTCGCCGTCAAAATTGCCTTCCTGGGCCTGGGCCACCAGCATCTTCTGGGCATCCGGGATGTGCAGGGTCTTGGCCACCGCCTCGCCGAACTGCTTCACGTTGCGCTGGTATTCCGCATCATTGGCGGAATAGGGCACGCCGGTGATGCGCAGGGCCCGCAGCCGGTCCGCCACGTCGGCCGTGTCCAGGGGGGTCATGAGCCAGGGATAGTTGGGCATGACCGACTCGGGCACCACGGAGGTGGGCTTGATCAGATGCTGCACGTGCCATTCGTTGGAGTACTTGCCCCCCACCCGGGCCAGATCCGGACCGGTGCGCTTGGAGCCCCACTGGAAGGGGTGGTCGTACTTGGACTCGGCGGCCAGGGAGTAGTGGCCGTAACGCAGTTGCTCGTCGCGGAAGGGGCGGATCATCTGGGAATGGCAGGTGTAGCAGCCTTCCCGGATGTAGATGTCCCGGCCCCGGGATTCCAGGGGGGTGTAGGGCCGCACCCCGTCCACCTGCTCGGTGGTGTCCTTGATGAAGAACAGGGGGGCGATCTCCACCAGGCCACCGGCGCTGATGGCCAGCATGGTGAACACCAGCAGGACGCCGGCGTTGGTCTCGACCTTCTCGTGCTTGAAGTTCTTGAACATGGTCAACCTCGTCCGGATCAGGCGGTGGCGGCGGCGGGAGCGCCGGCGGTCTCGGTGGCTTGGGCGGCCTGGCGGATGGTCATGTACACGTTGTACGCCATCAGGCACATGCCGGTGAGGTAGAACATGCCGCCGATGGCCCGCATGGCATAGAAGGGATGCATGGCGGCCACCGATTCAACGAAGGAATACTGGAGGTTGCCGAAGTCATCGAAGGCGCGCCACATGAGGCCCTGGGAGATACCGGAGATCCACATGGCGGTGATGTAGAGCAGCACGCCGATGGTGGCCAGCCAGAAGTGGGCGTTGATCAGCTTGACGCTGTACATGGGGGTGTTCCAGAGGCGGGGGATCATGTGGTACAGGGAGCCGAAGGAGATCATGGCCACCCAGCCCAGGGCGCCGGAGTGCACGTGGCCCACGGTCCAGTCGGTGTAGTGGGACAGGGCGTTCACGTCCTTCAGGGACATGAGGGGGCCTTCGAAGGTGGACATGCCGTAGAAGGACAGGGCCACGATCATGAAGCGCATGATGGGGTCGGTGCGCAGTTTGTCCCAGGCACCGGACAGGGTCATGATGCCGTTGATCATGCCGCCCCAGGAAGGCAGCAGCAGCATGATGGAGAAGGTGGCGCCCAGGGTGGAAGCCCAGTCGGGCAGCGCGGTCCAGTGCAGGTGATGGGTGCCCACCCACATGTACATGAAGGACAGGGCCCAGAAGTGGACGATGGACAGCCGGTAGGAGTAGACCGGGCGGCCGGCGTGCTTGGGCACGAAGTAATACATCATCCCCAGGAAGGCGGCGGTGAGGAAGAAGCCCACGGCGTTGTGGCCGTACCACCACTGGGTCATGGCATCCTGGGCGCCGGAGAACAGGCTGTAGGACTTGAGGGTGAACAGGTCCACCGGCACGGCGATGTTGTTGAAGGTGTGCAGCAGGGCGGTGGCCAGGATGAAGGAGAGGTAGAACCAGTTGGCCACGTAGATGTGGGGCTGCTTGCGCAGCATCAGGGTGCCGATGTAGACGATCATGTAGGCGACCCAGACGAACAGGATCAGCAGATCGATGGGCCATTCCATCTCGGCGTATTCGCGGCCCTGGCTGTAACCGGTGACGTAGGACAGGGCGGCCAGGACGATGATGGCCTGCCAGCCCCAGAAGGTGAAGGTGGCCAGGCCGGGGGCGAACAGCTTGGTCTGGCAGGTGCGCTGCACCACGTAGTAGGAGGTGGCGAACAGGGCCGAGCCGCCGAAGCCGAAGATCACGCCGCCGGTATGCACGGGCCGGAAGCGGCCGAAGGAGATGTAGGGGCTGTCAAAGTTGAGGAACGGCCAGGCCAGTTCGGAGGCGATGTACACCCCCACGAACATGCCGATCACGGCCCAGAAAACAGCCATGACGGCGAACTTCTTGATGATGTCGTAGTTGTACTGCTCGTTTGCTTCCATACTGGCTGCTGACATAACGCCTCCTAGGGTTACCGCCATTCCGGGCCGGGCCGGACCATCGTGTTCATGCCCATCTCACCAAATCACCGGCGAAAAGACGGGCGAGTATAGTTCGAGGCCCCTTTATCCCGCAAGGCGACCCTGCGCTTCAAAGGGCTTTACCCAGGATGGCCAGATCATGGGCGATGTCCTTGGGCGTCTGGGCAAAGGGCAGGTACAGACGCAGGCGCCCTTCCCCGTCCAGCACATAGCTGCCCGCCGAATGGTCCACCAGATAGCCGGTGGCTCCCGGCTCCACGTGCTTGCGGTACACCACCTGGAATTCCCGGGCGGCCGACTGGATCTGGGCCGTATCCCCGAGCAGCCCCAGGAAGCTGGGGTGGAAGTAGGGAACGTAGGCTTTCAGGGTGTCCGCCGTATCCCGCTCCGGGTCCACGGAGATGAACAACACCTGGACCTTGGCAGCCACGTCCGGCGGCAGCAGTTTCAAAGCCTGGGCCATGTCCGACAGGGTGGTGGGACAGACGTCGGGACAATGGGTGTAGCCGAAGAACAGCACCACCAGCTTGCCCCGGAAGCTATCCAGGGTGACCTGGCGGCCGTTGTGGTCGGTGAGGGCCAGGATCTTGCCGAAATCGGCGCCGGTGATGTCGCTGCCCTTGAAGCCCGGCCCATCGCCTCCGCACCCGGCCAGGGCCGACAGACTCAGCAGGCCGGCCAGGAGAAGACGCCCCATGGGGGCCTCAGGCCGGCAAAGCGGCGGCCGGCAGGTCGGCCAGGCGGTACTTGCCGGTCAACACGGCCTTGGCCAATTCCTCCAGATTCATCTCGTTGAGCATGCCCAGGATCTTCTTCTTCACCGGCAACCACTTGAAATGCATGGGACAGGCGGTGTCGTCGGAACATTCCTTCAAGCCCAGGATGCAGCTCTTGGTGAAATCAGGCCCCTCGGTGAGGAGAAGGACCTGCATGAGGGTGGTGCGGTGCATGCCCTCCCGCAGACAGAAACCGCCCAGTCGGCCGCGGAAGGAATCCAGCAGACCATGCTTGCAGAGGTTCTGGAGAATCTTGGCCAGATAGGCGGCCGGAACGTTCAACCGATCCGCGATGTCCCGGTTCAGCACCGGCTCACCCACGGGTTGGGTGGCGATGTAGATCAGCGCCTGGACAGCGTACTGGCTGGTGCGAGACAAGACCATAACCCACTCCAAAGACATTTTTATCCTGAATTATCAAAGGCAATGGGTTTTCGCGCAAAGCATTTTTTAGGGGCTCACCCTCAAGTCAAGTATCCAAGCCCGGCAAGGCCCTCAGACGCACCGCCGCCAGGTAGTGGGCCAGACGCGCGGGATCCGGTTTTGTCTGGTGGGGAAACTCGGCAATGAGGGGGGCCGGAAGACTGCGCTGGAGGGTGGCCAGGTTCCCGTCGTAGGCGGCCATGTCCGGGTCCAGGTGGTTGGCCACCCAGCCCGCCAATGTCAGCCCCCGTGCCGCGATGGCTTCGGCGGTAAGCAGGGCATGGTTCAGGCAGCCCAGGCGCATGCCCACCACCATGATCACCGGCAGGCCCAGGCGGACCGCCAGGTCCGCCGTATCCCGGTCCGGCCCCAGGGGCACCCGGAACCCGCCCACCCCCTCCACCACCACCACCTGGGCCAGCTTGCGCAGTTCATCCAGGGCAGCAGCGATGCGCGGAATCTCGATGGCCACGCCCTTGTGCCCGGCGGCCAGATGGGGGGCGATGGCTTCCCGGAACAGGTAGGGATTCACCCATTCCCCCGGGGCCGAAACGGATGAGGCCGAGCCCAGCAGGGCCACGTCTTCGTTCACCCAGCCTGCGGGGCCCTGCTCTGCTCCTGCCGCCACGGGCTTCATGCCCACGGCGGTATAGCCCAGATCATTCAGGGCATGGAGCAGGGCCGCCGAGAAGAGGGTCTTGCCGATGCCGGTGTCGGTGCCGGTGATGAAGAAGGCGGGCATGGGGGGTGAGGGGTGAGGGGTGAGGGGTGGGTGAGGGCGCGGTCAGGCGCGGGGTTTGAAGTGCACCACCTGTCGTCCGTCCGGCAGGCGTTCCCGGGGACCGGCCCAGGCGTGGCCGTAGACCACTTCGTAGGTGGCGGGCAGGCGGCCATCCCGGCGGAAGGTTTCGTAGTTGTCCACGAGACGGCGCCATTCCGCCTTGCCCATGAGGCCGGTGCGCCGGTTCTCCAGGACGGTGTGGGCGCCGATGGCCTTCAGGTCCCGCAGCAACTCGGGCAGGGTGGCGTAGGTCAGGGCGATCTTCTCCATCTCCATCACCGGGCCGCTGAAGCCGGCGCGGACCAGGGCGTCCCCCAGATCGTGCATGTCGATGAAGCGGTTCACGTGCTGGTGGCCGTCCAGGCCGCTGGAGGCGGCGCGCAGTTCCATGAGGGTGTCCGGGCCGAAGCTGGCGAAGAGGAACAGGCCTTCCTCCCGCAAGACCCGGCGGGCTTCCGCGAAGGCCTGGTCGGGTGGCCCCACCCATTGCAGGGCCAGGCTGGACCAAATCATGTCCAGGCTGGCACCGGCCAGGGGCAGGGACTCCAGGTCGCCGCACAGGGTGGTCGGGACCTTGTCAGGCCCCGTCACTCGTCCCAGCCAGCGTTTCCAGAGCGAAGCGGGAGCGAAGCGGTCCCGGGCCCGGCCGGCCATGGCGTGGGCCAGATCCAGGCCCAGGAGCCGGGCCTCGGGGAAGCGTCTGGCCAAGAGACCCAGGCCGAACCCGGTGCCGCAACCCGCGTCCAGGATGCGGGCCGGCTGGATCTTCATGCCCTCCAGATGGTCGTCCAGGCGGCGGGCCACTTCCTGTTGCAGGAAGGCGGCTTCGTCGTAACTGGCGGCGGCCGCTTCGAAGGAACGGCGGATGGCCCGCTTCAGCGCCTCATGCATCGAGGAAGCCCCCCACGGTCGCGGCAAACCAGGCGGGATGGGACAGGAAGGGCGCATGGGCCGCCCGTTCCTGAAAGGCCAGGCGGGCACCGGGAATGTGTTCGGCCAGCCAGCGCCCGGCCAGGGGCGGACACAGGCCGTCGTAACCGCCGTGGACCACCAGGGTCGGGCAGGCCACCCGGCCCACCTGGGCGCGCAAGTCCACGTCCCGCAACAGGCCCAGGCCGGCGGCCAGGGTGGCAGGGTCCGGCTCGCCCCGGGCAAACACCGTCTGGCGCAGGCGGGCGATGACTTCCCGGGCCGCCTCACCGCCTCGGGCCTGGAGGGATAGAAAACGCAGCAAGGTGGCCCGGTAGTCCTGGACCAGGGAGTCGGCAAAGCCGGCCAGCACCGCCGGCTCCAGGCCGTGGGGCCAGTCGGGCCGCTGCATGAAGGCCGGGGTGGCGGACACCAGCACCAGCCGGGCCACCTTGTCCGGGTGGCGGATGGCCAGGGCCAGGGCCACGATGCCCCCCGTGGACCAGCCCACCAGGGCCTTGGGTTCGGGAAATTCGCCGGCCAGGACGTCGGCCAGTGTCTCCGCCGTGTAGGGGGCGGGGGCGGGCCGGCCCCCATAGCCGGGCAGGTCCGGGGTGGCCCCGGCCAGGCCCGATTCCGTCCAGATGCCGCCGTGGAGGCCCCAGCCGTGGAGGAAGACCCGCTGATGGGTCGGGATCATCGGGCGGCCTCGGGGAGCAAGGGCGGGGCGGCGTCTCGTGACCGGCCCGAGCAGACCGGGTGGCGGCGTGGGTTTCCCGGGAAGGGGTGGGGGGTGAGTGGTCTGGAATCCCCCCTGGCCCCCCTTTTGCAAAGGGGGGAACAGGTCGCCCCGGGATGGAGACGCCGGAGAATCATGCTGGCCGACTCAGTCATGGGCCAGTTCGTGGAGTGCCGCCAGCAGACACTCCACATCGTCCGGGCTATGGGCCGCAGACAGGGAGATGCGCAGGCGGGCCTGGCCGGCGGGCACGGTGGGGGGACGGATGGCCGGGATCAGGATGCCCCGCCGGCGCAGGCCGTCGGCCAGGTCCAGGGTCGCCTGGTTGTCGCCCACCAGCAGGGGCTGGATGGGCGAATCGGAGGGCATGAGGGACCAGGGCAGTCCGGCCACCCCGGCCTTGAGGCGGGCGATGAGGTCCGCCAGCCGTTGCCGCCGCCAGGGTTCCCCGGCGATGAGTTTCAGGCTGGCGGACAGGGCGGCGGCCAGCAGGGGCGGCTGGGCCGTGGTGAACACGTAGGTCCGGGCCCGGTTCACCAGCCACTCCACCAGGTCCGCCGAGCCGGCCACGAAGGCGCCGGCCACGCCGGCTGCCTTACCCAGGGTGGCTAGATAAATCAGTGAGGGGTGAGGGGTGAGGGGTGAGGGGTTCACATGATTCAGGGCACCCCGGCCCTCCTCCCCCAAAACGCCGAAGCCGTGGGCGTCGTCCAGGTAGAGCCAGGCGTCGTACTTTTCCGCCAGGGCCAGGAGGTCGGCCAGGGGGGCCAGGTCGCCGTCCATGCTGAACACCGTGTCGCTGGCGATGAGTTTCACCGGGGCGGGGCTTTCCGCCAGCCGGCGCCCCAGCCAGGCCAGATCCCCATGGGGATAGCGGGTGAGTCTGGCCCGGGAAAGCAGGGCCCCGTCCACCAGGGAGGCGTGGTTGAGCTTGTCCTCGAACACCTCGCCGTGGCGGTCCAGCAGGGCCGGGATCACCCCCAGGCTGGCCATGTAGCCGGTGGAGAACAGCAGGGCGGCGGGCAGCCCCACGAAGGCGGCCAGTTCCGCTTCCAGGTCGTGGTGCAGGCGATGGTGGCCGGTGAGCAGGTGGGCCGCGCCGGCCCCCACGCCGTAGCGGGCCGCCGCCAACTGGGCGGCCACGGCGATTTCCGGGTGATTGGCCAGGCCCAGGTAGTCGTTGCTGGAAAAGGACAGTAGGGCCTGGCCGTCCACCGTCACCCGCACCCCCTGGGGACCGTCCAGCACCCGGCGGCGGCGGCGCAGGCCCTGGGCGTCCAGGTCGGCCAGGGCGGCGGCGAGCTGCTCAGGCTTCATGGCCCGCTCCCCTCCCCCGGCGGGGGAGGAAAACCCTCAGTGCCCGGCGCAACGGCGTCCCTGGACGCCCTCGCCCCGGAGGCCCAGCTTGGCGAACAGAATCTGGTCGGCATCCACGTCCGGGTTGCCGGTGGTGAGCAGCTTGTCGCCGTAGAACACGGAATTGGCGCCGGCCAGGAAGCACAGGGCCTGGATCGCTTCGCCCAGTTCCCGGCGGCCGGCGGACAGGCGCACGTGGGAGGCGGGCAGGGTGATGCGGGCCACGGCGATGGTGCGCACGAACTCCAGGGGATCCAGGTCCTCCACCTCGCCCATGGGGGTCCCGGGCACCTTCACCAGCATGTTGATGGGCACAGATTCCGGCTGGGGGTTCAGGTTGGCCAGTTCCAGGATCAGGCCGGCCCGCACCCGGCGGGACTCCCCCATGCCGACGATGCCGCCGCAACAGACGTGGATGCCCGCGTCCCGCACCTGGCCCAGGGTGTCCAGGCGGTCGGCGTGGGTGTGGGTGGTGATGACCTGGCCGTAGAACTCGCTGGCCGTGTCCAGGTTGTGGTTGTAGTAGTCCAGGCCGGCTTCCTTGAGCTGTTCCGCCTGACCGGGCTTGAGCATGCCCAGGGTCACGCAGGTTTCCAGGCCCAGGGCCTTCACCTGGCGGACCATGTCGGCCACGGCGTCCATGTCCTTGTCCTTGGGACCGCGCCAGGCGGCGCCCATGCAGAAGCGGGTGGCGCCGGCCGCCTTGGCCGCCTGGGCCGCCTCCACCACTTCCGCCACGTCCAGGAGCTTTTCCCGTTCCAGGCCCGTGTCGTGGCGGGCCGACTGGGAACAGTAGCCGCAGTCCTCGGAGCAACCGCCGGTCTTGATGGACAGCAGGGTGGACAACTGCACCGCATTGGCGTCGAAGTGCCGACGATGTACGGTCTGGGCCTGGAACAGCAGGTCGTTGAAAGGCAGGGCGAACAGGGCTTCCACCTGGGCCAGGGTCCAGGTGACGGGGGGGTGGGTGAGATCATTCATCCGTGGACTTCCTTTTCAAATTCGATATCCCGCCAGGGTTCCCTGCCCGCCTTCCAGATGTCCCAGGACGCCCAGGGCACCAGGGTCAGGATGAACAGGCCCCACACCCCCAGCCAGCCGGTGGGCAAATGGGCCAGATCGTTGGAGAACACGGTGAGGGTGCCCACCACGGCGTAATAGCGGTAGCCGGCCCATTTGTTGTAATGGCGCACGGTCAGGTCGGGATGGTGGGCGATGGAGGCATAGACGAAGATGGAGGCCGCCAGCCAGATCATCACCGGCGGCAGGGACATGGCCATGGGCAGGAAAGCCAGCTTCTTGTCGCCGATCATCAGCCCCAGGCTGAACATGAGGGCCGCCAGCAGGGTGGAGGCGATGGCCAGCAGGTTGAACAGCCGGGCGCTGAGCTTGCAGGAGGCGGCGGTGATGAGGTGTTTTTCGGTCATGACGACGTGAGCCCCGGAAAGGCGCGGAAGGATCGGCGGGGCGAGGATATTGGCGCAAAATGAACGGAAAAGCCCGGGGATATTCGGGGAGGCCAGGCACATTGTCAAATTCAATCAGTCATTTTCTGAACAATTGCATTATTTATGTGCAATCCCATCTTCCCCAGTCCTGCCTCGTCTGCGGTACCCGGGTGGTGGGCGCCCTCCTCTGTCCCGTGTGTGCGGAACACCTGCCCCGCCTGCCCGCCGAGCGCTGTCCCCAATGCGCCCTGCCCAGCCCGGGCGGCGCCTTGTGCGGCCGCTGTCTGAAGCATCCGCCGGCCTTCCAGGCCACCGTGGTCCGCCACGTCTATGGGCCGCCCCTGGACGGCCTGGTGCGGGACTTCAAATACCGGGGACAACTGGCCCTGGCGGATTTCTTCGCCGACACCCTGGCCGAAGAACTGGCCGGCCGTGCATTGCCGGACCTGATCCTGCCCATGCCCCTCCACGAATCCCGGCTGGTGGAACGGGGCTTCAACCAGGCCGTCGAAATCGTCCGGCGCCTGGCGCCCCGGCTGGGCATGGCCTGGGACGCCACCGCCTGCCGGCGCCTGCGCCCCACGCCTCCCCAGGCCGGCCTGGACCTGAAGGCCCGGCGCCGCAACCTGCGTGGCGTCTTCCGTTGCGACCTGGACTTGGCGGGAAAACGGGTGGCCCTGCTGGACGACGTGATGACCACCGGCGCCAGCCTGGACGAACTGGCCCGGGAAGCGCGCCGGGCCGGTGCCGTGGAAGTCAGCGCCTGGGTGGTGGCCCGGACCCTGGCCCATGGGGACTAGCCGACCTAACTAGCCCCCTTCGCCCAGACGCCGGATGGCCGCCGAATTGGTCCAGGAAAAACACTCCTCAGCCGCCTCCTGCCAGGGCAGCCAGCGGGCGGCCAGATGCTCCCGGGGCGCCAGGCGCACTGGTAGGGCGTCCGGCAGGCTCAGGCTGAACAGGTGTTCGGTGTTGTGGGTGACCCCCGGGCCGTAGCGGGCCCGCCAGCGTTCGAAAATCTCGAACACGTTGCTGTGATACCAGTCCCGCAAGGGGAATTGCCGGGCATCCAGGCCTGTTTCCTCGGCCACTTCGCGGATGGCGGTCTGAACCAGGGTTTCCCCCGGGTCCCGGCTGCCGGTGACCGATTGCCAGAAACCGGGCGCATCGGCCCGTTCCAGCAGCAGCACCCGCAGATCCGTGGTGTGGATCAACACCAGCACTGAAACGGGTTCCTTGAGCACCGGAACGATGGCGCCTATGAATCCAGGTAGTTGGACACCTCGAGCAGGTTGCCGTCGGGGTCGCGGAAATACACTGAGGTGATGGGCCCCCGGGCTCCCGTGCGGGGCACCGGTCCCGCCTCCACCGCCACATCCTGGGCGGCCAGATGATCGAGCCAGGCCCCAACCGGCAGGTCGGAAATGAAACACAGGTCGGCGCCGCCCGGGGTGGGCCGGCGAGCATGGGGGGCCAGGGGGGCTTCGGCCGGATGGAGGTTGATTTTCTGGACACCGAAGTTGAGTGCCAGGCGGCCGGCGCCGAACACCACCCGTTCCATGCCCAATACCCGCTCGTAAAAGGAGGCGCTGGCTTCCGGATCGGCCACCGTCAGCACCAGATGGTCAAGGGACGCCACGCGCATCAGAACAGTTCGATGTCCGAGGCATCCCCGGCCTGCTGGTGCTTGCTGTTCACGTACTGGTCCAGGGCCACCTGCACATTGCCGGTGGCCAGCAGGGTGTCGAACATCAGCTTCTCGTCTTCCATGGTGTAGCGGGAACGGATCTTCTGCTGGAGGGCGTGCCAGGCGAAGGGGTTGTAGAGCTTGGCCGGCTCGCTGACGATGGCGGTCAGATCGTCCAGGCTGCGGGTCACGTGGGTCAGGCGCTGGGCCAGCCGGTCATAGAACTGGAAGGCCACGATGGCGTGCTGCATCTGCCCGGACACCGCTTCGCCGGTATCCTGGATGGCCTGCTTGACCGGCGATTCGGGCAAGGTGTGGACCGCTTCCACCAGGGCCATGAGGTTACCGTACATGCCGGTGAAACTGTTGGTCAGCACTTCCACCGAACCGCTGGAATCGCGCATGGCCACTTCGATCTGGGCCACGGCCAGATTGAGCATCAGCATGGTTTCCCGGACCTGGCTCCAGTCCAGGTCGGGTCGCGCGGCAGAGGAGGGGGGCATGTTCGCGCTGGGTATGTCGTCACTCATCGATCCGGTCTCCATGGCTCCTGGACGCCCGGGGGCGCCCGCCGACAGGCCATCATCGGCAGGCAACGGGGATTCTTGAGCGCCCCTTCAGGGCAGGGTGGAAAGATAGGCCGCCAGGGCGTTGATTTCCGCCGGGGACAGGCGCTTGGCCACACCGGTCATGCGCGGATCGGCACGCAGCCCCGTGGCCTGGCGATAGCCGTTCAGGGCATTTTTCACGTAGACGGGCTGCTGTCCAGCCAGGCGGGCCACTTCTTTGGTCCCCCGGGCCTGGGCGCCATGGCAGCCCACGCAGGCCCGGGCATAGTGCCGGGCACCGTCGCTTTCCAGACGCTTGTCCTTGCTGGGCCGGGGAATGACCGGTTGGCTGGCGTAGAAGACGGCCATATTGAAGCGGTCTTCCGGCTTGAGCACCTTCACCAGACCGGACATGAATTCATCATTGCGCCGGCCATCACCGAACTTGTCGATCTGGGCCAGCAGGTAGACCGGATTCTGGCTGGCCAGGTTGGGCACGTAGTCCAGGGGGCTCACCCCTTGCTCGCCATGGCAGTGGACGCACAGGAAGGCTGCACGCTTGCCGGCCGCAGCGGCGCTGTCCCGGGCTCGGCTATCGGCCATGACGCGCATCAGGCGGGCTTCAACCTCGGCCTGGGACGCGGCAGGCTCAGGCTTGGCAGCCAGGGCCGACACGCTGATCAGACAGGCAGCAGCCAGGACGGGCAACAGGGACGAAATGCGCTTCATGCCGAACACACTCCAAGGGTTGTTAGTCTTTGTATCTCTCGAGAAAGAACGACGGCCCGCCTGGACGCCCAGGCCCCCACGGGGGGCTGGCCACAGCCTGTGGGCCGGGAAAGCCCATGACCACCAAGGGGAGGATTGTATGTCGAGTTCCACCGGACGGGCATGCAAGTAGAATGGGTTTTTTACGGGAAAAAGCAAATCAGGCAGGCCCTACCCAACGCCTGGACCGCCCGGCACGTTTACCTGACCCGCCCCTTTCATGACCGACACCGCCCAACACACCCCCATGATGCAGCAGTACCTGCGCATCAAGGCGGACCACCCCGACATGCTGCTGTTCTATCGCATGGGGGATTTCTACGAACTGTTCCACGACGATGCCGAAAAGGCGGCCCGGCTGCTGGACATCACCCTCACCACCCGGGGTGCCTCGGCGGGCCAGCCCATCCGCATGGCCGGGGTGCCCTACCACGCCGCCGAGCAATACCTGGCCCGGCTGGCGAAACAAGGCCAGGCGGTGGCCATCTGCGAGCAGATCGGCGACCCGAAGACCAGCAAGGGGCCGGTGGAACGCAAGGTGGTACGCATCGTCACCCCGGGCACCCTCACCGACGAAGCCCTGCTGGACGACAAGGCCGACGCCACCATGCTGGCTCTGGCCCCAGCCCCCCGGGACAAGGGCCGGCCAGCCCTGGCCCTGGCCTGGCTCACCTTGTCCAGCGGGCGCTTCGCTGCCAAGCTGATCGAAGCGGACCGGCTGGGGACCGAACTGTTGCGGCTGGCGCCGACGGAAATCCTGCTCCCGGAAACCTTCACCCACCCGGATCTGGCCGGGCAAGCCACCGCCCTCACCCGCCGGGCTGACTGGCAGTTCGACGCGGAGCGGGGCCGGCGTCTGCTCTGCGAACATTTCGGCATGGCCGACCTGACGGCCTTCGGCCTCCAGGACGAGCCGGCCTTGCAAGCCAGCGCCGGCCTGCTGCTGGACTACGCCCGGCACACCCAGCAAAGCGCCCTGCCCCACCTGACGGGCCTCAGCCTGGAGCGGGATGCGGAGTTCGTCCTCCTCGACGCGGCGGCCCGGCGCACCCTGGAAATCTCCCAGACCCTGCGCGGCGAGGCGGCCCCCACCCTGTTCTCGGAACTGGACGCCTGCCGGACCGCCATGGGCAGCCGCCTGCTCAAGCACTGGCTGCACCATCCCCGCCGGGATCGGCGCCTGCTGCTGCGCCGGCTGGGGGCCATCCAGGCCTTCCTGGAGCAGCCCGATGCGGTGCGCGGCGTGGACGGCGCCCTGAAAGGCATGGCCGACCTGGAACGCATCGCCGCCCGGGTGGCCCTGCGCACGGCCCGCCCCCGGGACCTGGCGGGCCTGCGCGACGGTCTGGCCCGCCTGCCGGAACTGGCCGCCGCCCTGGCTTCGGCTGGCGAAGCCCTGGCCCCCCTGGTGGGTGAACTGGACTTTCCGGAGGATGCCGCGACCCACCTGGCCCGGGCCCTGAAACCCGAACCCGGCGCCGTGCTGCGCGAAGGGGGCGTCATCGCCGACGGCTACGACCCGGAACTGGACGAACTGCGGGCCCTGCAATCGGACTGCGGCAGCTTCCTGCTGGACATGGAGACCCGGGAGCGGGAACGCACCGGCATCGCCAACCTGCGGGTGGAATACAACAAGGTGTCCGGCTTCTACATCGAAGTGACCCGGGCCCAGGCCGACAAGGTCCCCGCCGACTACCACCGGCGCCAGACCCTGAAGAACGTGGAGCGCTACCTGACCCCGGAACTCAAGGCCTTCGAAGACCGTTTCCTGTCCGCCGCCGAACGGGCCCTGGCCCGGGAAAAGCTGCTCTACGAGGTCCTCCTCGACCGGCTGGCCGCCGTGCTCGGCGATCTGGGCCGGGTGGCCGCCGCCGTGGCCGAGGCCGACCTGCTGGCCGGCCACGCCGGCCTGGCCCGGGCGCGGCGCTACGTGGCGCCCCGCTTCAGCGAGGCCTGGGGCCTGGACATCCGGGGCGGCCGTCACCCGGTGGTGGAAAGCCGGGTGGACGCCTTCATTCCCAACGACCTGGTGCTGGATCCCGCCCGGCGCATGCTGCTCATCACCGGCCCCAACATGGGCGGCAAGTCCACCTACATGCGCCAGGTGGCCCACATCGTCCTGCTCGCCTGCTGCGGCCTGTTCGTTCCGGCGGACTCGGCCTGCATCGGCCCGGTGGACCAGATCTACACCCGGGTGGGCTCCTCCGACGACCTGGCCGGGGGCCGCTCCACCTTCATGGTGGAAATGACCGAGACCGCCGGCATCCTGCACGGCGCCACGGAACACAGCCTGGTGCTCATGGACGAGATCGGCCGGGGCACCTCCACCTTCGACGGCATCAGCATCGCCTGGGCCGTGGCCCGCCACCTGGCCGACAAGACCCGGGCCTACACCCTGTTTGCCACCCATTACTTCGAGCTGACCCAATTGCCCCAGGAATTCCGCAGCGTGGCCAACGTGCACCTGGACGCGGTGGAGACCGGGTCCGGCCTCACCTTCCTGCACGCCCTGGAAGACGGCCCGGCCAGCCAGAGCTACGGCCTCCAGGTGGCCCGCCTGGCCGGGGTGCCGGCCCCGGTGATCCAGGCCGCCCGGCGCAAGCTGGTACTCCTGGAGAACCAGCAACTGGCCCCCGGCGGACAGGGGGACCTGTTCGCCGCTCCACCGCCGGAACCGGCCCCCAGCCCGGCCCTGGCCCGGCTCATGGAACTCGACCCGGACGAACTGAGCCCCCGGGAAGCGCTGGAACAGCTCTACGCCCTGAGGAAGCTGCTCTGATGGGGCGCCGGGCCGGAACCTGCCACAGGGGGCTGGCCCGGCTGGCCCTCGCCGCCCTGTTGGCCGCCGGTTCAAGCTGGAGCTGGGCGGAGCGGATCACCGCTGCGGTGCTCAACGACTTCCCCCCCCTTTATCACCTTGACGACCGGTCCCGACCGGAAGGCTTCGCCATCGACGTCCTGGA
The DNA here is from genome assembly GCA_020723405.1 of Thiobacillus denitrificans. Taxonomy (GTDB): domain Bacteria; phylum Pseudomonadota; class Gammaproteobacteria; order Burkholderiales; family Thiobacillaceae; genus PFJX01. Next base: position 30,417 of record DYIY01000007.1, read on the forward strand.
AGCCGTGGCCCGGGATGCCGGACTGGAGGTGGACTACCTGCCGGTCAGAAACTGGGCCGAGGCCATGCAGGCGGTGCGCCAGGGCCGGGCCGACCTGGTGCCGGGCATCGGCATCAGCGAGCCCCGGAGCGGAGAATTCATCTTCTCCAGCCCCATGGAAACCGTGCCGGTATCCTGGTTCATCCGCACGGAAAGCACCACCATCCGGACCCCTGCCGACCTGCGCGGCCGTCCGGTGGCCGCCCTCGCCGAAAGCGCCGCAGCCACCCGCCTGGCGGCGGATGGCCAGGTCCGCCTGAAGACCTTCGATGGCCAGGAAGCCGCCCTGTTCGCCTTGCTGGCCGGCGACGTGGACGCCCTGGTCTTCCCCCAGTCCGTGCTCCTCAAGAAAGCCCGGGAAATCGGCGTGGCGGAACGCCTGAGCGTGGTGGGTGCACCCCTCTTGGAATTGAAGCGTGGCTACCTGTTCCGGGCCGATGCCGTCCGGTTGCGGGATCGGCTGGCCCAGTCTCTTCAGGCTTTCGTCGGTTCACCCGGCTACAGGGACGCCTACCTCAAGTGGTACGGCACGCCGGAGGAATTCTGGAGCACCGCCCGGGTATTCTGGTCCATGCTGGTTCTGGGCGGCCTGCTGGTGACGGGCATCCTGGCATCCCGTTTCGTCACGGTGGCCCGCCTGCACCGGCAGTTGAAGGACAGCGAAGCCCGCTACCGGGCCTATGTGGAGAATGCCCCTGAAGGCATCTTCGTCGCCGAGCCCGGCGGCCGCTACCTGAACGTGAACGCCTCCGGCTGCGCCATGGTGGGCTACAGCCGGGAGGAGCTGCTGGAGCGATCCATCGCCGACCTGGCGCCGGCGGGGTCCGGCGCAGAACACCAGGATCTCTACGAGACCATCAAACGCACAGGCTCCCTGACCCTGGAGCTGCCCCTGCGCCGCAAGGACGGGAGCGAGGTCTACGTCATCCTGCGCAGCATCGTCCTGCCCGACGGCAACGTCATGGGCCTGTGTGCCGACATCAGCGACCGGCGCCGCCAGGAGGCGGAGATCACCGCCATCCGCAATCAGCTCCAGGCCACCCTGGATGCCATCCCCGACCTGCTGTTCGAACTGGACCGGGAAGGCCGCTACCTCAACTACCACTCCCGCCGGGACGACCTGCTGGCGGCCCCGGCCGAACTGCTCCTGGGCCGGACGGTCAGCGAAATGCTGCCCGCCGAGGCGGCGGCAAGCTGCCTGGCGGCCCTGGAGGAAGCCGAGCGCAGCGGCTATTCCACCGGCCGGCAATTGGCCCTGGATCTCGCCGACGGACGCCACTGGTTCGAACTGTCCGTCTCGCGCAAACTGCTGGAGGATGGGGGATTGCCCCGCTTCATCCTGCTGTCCCGGGACGTGACCGAACGGCGCCAGGCCGAGGAAGCCCTGCGCCGGCAGCGGGAAACCCTGCAACTGATCCTGGATTACGCCCCCATCGGCATCTGGCTCCAGGATGGCACCGGCAAGCTGGGCTTCGTGAACAAGGCCTTCTGCGAAGCCACGGGGATTGCCGAAAGCCGCTTCCTGGCGGCACCCCACTACGCCGAACTGATTCCGGAGGCATTCCGGGCCCAGTGCCTGGACTCCGACGCCAAGGCCCTGGCCAGCAGCGAAACTAGCGACACCCTGCAACGGCTGCCCTTTACCGACGGGCGCATCCACGATCTGCGCGTCATCAAGGCCGTGAAGCGGGATGCCCAGGGCAGGCCGGAAGCCCTGGTGGGCCTGAGCCTGGACATCACCGAAGAACTGGCCCGGGAACAGGCCCTGCGCGACAGCGAGGAGCGCCTGCGCCTGGCCCTGGCCGCAGCCAATCAGGCCTGGTTCGAGCTGGACCTGGCCAGCGGCGCCCTCTCCGTGAGTCCGGAGTATCCGCGCATGCTGGGGTTCGACCCTGGCGTGTTCACCTCCAACCTGGAAACCTGGATGGCCAACATCCATCCCGACGACCAGGCCGCCATCCAGGCAGCCTTCCGCGTCTGCCTCCAGAACGGCGGCCCCCACACCATGGATTACCGGCGCCGCACCGCCAACGACGGTTGGAAATGGATCCGCTCGGTGGGCAAGATCGTCCAGTGGGATGATCAGGGCCGGCCGACCCGCATGGTGGGCATCCATACCGACATCACCCAGATCAAGGAACACGAGCGGCAACTGGAGCACATTGCCCACTACGACGCCCTCACCGGCCTGCCCAACCGCCTGTTGCTGGCCGACCGTCTGCACCAGGCCATGGCCCAGGCGCAAAGACAGGGACGCAGGCTGGCGGTGGCCTACCTGGACCTGGACGGCTTCAAGCTGATCAACGATGACCACGGCCACGACGTGGGCGACCGCCTGCTCACCACCCTGGCCGAGCGCATGAAGCACGCCCTGCGCGAAGGGGACACCCTGGCCCGGCTGGGGGGTGATGAATTCGTCGCCGTGCTGCTGGACCTGCCCGACATGGAAGCCTGCGTGCCCCTGCTCGCCCGGTTGCTGGCCGCCGCCGCCGAGCAGGTGCAGCACAAGGGCTACCGCCTGGGGGTGTCCGCCAGCCTGGGGGTCACCTTCTTTCCCCAGGCGGAGGAGGTGGACGCCGACCAATTGCTGCGTCAGGCCGACCAGGCCATGTACCAGGCCAAGCTGGCCGGCAAGAACCGCTACCACGTCTTCGACACCGAACACGACCGCACCGTGCGGGGCCACCACGAAAGCCTGGAACGAATCCGCCGGGGCCTCGCCGACGGGGAGTTCCTGCTGCACTACCAGCCCAAGGTGAACATGCGCACGGGCCAGGTCCTGGGGGTGGAAGCCCTGATCCGCTGGCTCCATCCGGAGCGGGGTCTGCTGCCGCCCGCCCTGTTCCTGCCGGTGATCGACGGCCATCCCCTGACCATCGAATTGGGCGAGTGGGTCATGGAAACCGCCATGACCCAGATCGAAGCCTGGAAGCAGGCCGGTCTCAACCTGCCGGTGAGCGTCAACGTGGACGCCATGCAACTCCAGTCACCCGGCTTCGTCGCCAGCCTGGCCGCCATGCTGGATCGCCATCCCGGTGTGGGTCCCGGCGACCTGGAAGTGGAAGTGCTGGAAACCAGTGCCCTGGGCGACATCAGCCTGGTAGCCCGGATCATGGAGGCCTGCCGGGAACTGGGCGTGGGCTTTGCCCTGGACGACTTCGGCACCGGCTATGCCTCCCTCACCTACCTGAAGCGCCTGCCCGCCGGGCTGTTGAAGATCGACCAGAGCTTCGTGCGCAACATGCTCGACGACCCGGACGATCTGGCCATCCTGGAAGGCATTCTGGGTCTGGCCGGGGCCTTCCGCCGCCAGGCCATCGCCGAGGGGGTGGAAACGGCCGCCCACGGCGAGATGCTGCTGCGCCTGGGCTGCGAAATGGCCCAGGGCTACCAGATCGCCCGGCCCATGCCGGCCGAGGCCATCCCGGCCTGGCGCGGCGCCTGGGAGGCCCACCCGGAATGGAAGCACATCCACGGCATCAGCCGGGACGACCTGCCCCTGCTGTTCGCCGCCGTGGAACTCCAGGCCTGGGTCAAGCACCTGCTGGAATATCTGGCTGGCGAACGGGACGCCACACCGCCCATGGATGCCACCCGCTGCCGCTTCGGTGGCTGGCTGGCTGCCCAGGGCCGCTCCCGACACGGCACCGACCCGGTGTTTACCGACGTGGAGCGGATGCACCTGGCCATCCACACCCTGGCCGACGAGCTGGCGGACTGGCGCAGCCGGGGCCGGGGCCGGGAAGCCCTGGCCCGGCGCGGCGAACTGGAAGCCCTGCGGGACGCCCTGCTGGCCAAGCTGCTGGGCCTGGTCTGAGCCTGGTCCGGACCGGCCTCAGCCGATGCGGAAGCCGCCCACCAGGTTGCGCAACCGATCCGCCTCGCTGCCCAGGCTGGCCACGGCGCCGGCGGCCTGGCGTACCGATGCGCTGTTCTCCTCGGTCATCTGGGCGATGGCTTCCACGTGCCGGGCCACCTCCCGGCTGGCGGCGCTGTGCTCGCGCATGGCCGCCGACACCTCGGCGATGGCGGTGGCCGTCCTGGCCGCCGCCTGGCTGATGCCGGCGATGGCCTGGCCGGTTTCCTGGGACAGGGCCGCCTCCTCCTCCACTTCCTTCACCTCCGCCTGCATCTGGAGCACGGCTTCCTGGGTGGAGGCCTGGATGCTGGCGGTCATGCCGGCGATCTCGCTGGCCGCCTGGGCGGAACGTTCCGCCAGCTTGCGCACCTCATCGGCCACCACGGCGAAACCCCGGCCCGTCTCGCCGGCCCGGGCCGCCTCGATGGCGGCGTTGAGGGCCAACAGGTTGGTCTGGTCGGCGATGTCCTTGATGGCCTGGACGATGTGCTGGATTTCCTGGGTACGCTGGCCCAGCACGCCGATAGTATCCGCCGAACGCCGCACCGCGTCGGCCACGTGGTCGATCTTGCCCAGCAGGTGATCGACGAATTCCCCTCCCTGGCTGGAGAGTCCCCTGGCGTCGGCAGACTGATTGGCCGCATCCCGGGCGTTGTCGGAGATGGAATCCACGCTCACCGTCATCTCCTCGATGGAGGCGGCGATGGAAGAGGCCGATTCGCTTTGCCGCTCCGAAGCCCGGGCCACCTGGTTGGAGGCCGCAGCCAGGTCCTCGGCCATGCGGGCCAGGGATTCAGAAGCGTCATGGACCTGGGTGAGCACGGCCCGGTAGCCTTCCATGAGTTCATTGAAGGCCCGGGCGGTCTCGCCGATCTCATCTTCGCGCATCACCCGGGCGCGCAGGGTCAGGTCCTGATTCTTCTGGCTGTCCACCATGACCTGGCGCAGGTGGTCCAGGGGACCGGCCAGGGCCCGCTTGAACAGCATGAAGGCCAGGATGATGCCTGCCAGGGTGAGCAGGGCCAGGCCTTGCTGGAGATAGGCCTGGGTGGAAAGCTGCCGCTCCACCGCCTCGTAATCCGTCCGGGCTCCCGTGGCCTGGGCGTCGATGACCCCGGCCAGGGTGGCCATGACCCGGTCGAAGCGGGGTCCGGCGTTGTTCTTGATGTTGGCCACGGCGCTGGGCAGATCGCCCACCTGGATCATCATCACCGACTGGTCCCGGGCCTTGTCGTAGTCGGCCAGCAGGGCACGGAGTTCGGTCATGGCACGCTGCTGGTCCGGCACCGCCCTGGCATAGGCGTCCAGGGCCCTGACCAGGGTTTCATCCAGGGTTTTCAGGCGGGCCAGGTGGGCCTCGGCCGCCGCATCATTTTCCTCGGAAGCGGCCAGCAGAATGGCCTGGCGGCCCTGGTGCAGGGTATTCACCGCCTGGACCAGGCTGGCCGCCGGTGCCGTGCGCGCTTCGTAGATGTGGCGGGCCACCCCCGTGGCATTGCGGGCCTGCCACAGGCCGCCCAGGTTGGCCAGGGACACGCTGACCCCGGATACCACGGCGAGCAGGGTCAGACCCCGCTTCAATCCCAATGTTTTCATTGTTGCAACCGCCGGATTGCCCCGGCGGCCCCCTGGTTCAGGTCACTTGTAATAGCCCGCGCAGACGGCCAGATCGGCCGCCTTCTTGCAAAAGCTCACCTTGTCCTCCACCAGGCCGTTCTGGGGGTTTTTGTACTTGTATTCCACCATGGCGCCGCCGCTGGCGTTCACCTGGCCGATGATCTCCTTGCGGAACAGTTTGCCGTCCGCGTCGGGCACCTCCAGCAGATTCTTGCCCACCAGCTTGGCGTTGATGGGGTGGGCCACCATGACCCCGTTCAGGTCATAGGCGAACACATAGACCTCACCCTTCACGAAACGGCCGGCCTTGTTGCCGATCTCGGCCAGGGCCCCCGCCCTGTCCTTGGCAACGGCGGCCGCCGCCTCCCCCACCAGTTTCATGGCGACTTCCTTTTCCCCAGCCTGGACGGGGCCCACACTCAGGGCCAGCAGCACCCCCCACAACAGCGATTGTTTCATGGCAACCTCACTGAATCCTGTTTGATTGATGGTGGCCCCTGGGCCACCCCTGTCTGCACCTTTCCTCTCGCCAGACCGGGGCTACTCGTCCCCTGACCTGTTGTTCTGTCGTTGTTCAGAATAGTTCGGGATCAGCGGCTTCGCCGCCCCGCAGAGCCGTCAACAAACGGTTGAACTGCTGGTCCATGGCCGCGTTGTCGGCCAGCCTGTTCAGGATGCGCTCGCGGTGTTGCTGCATGACGCCGCTGATGGCCTGTTCCTGGGCCTGGTTCGTGCCCAGCCAGGAAAAGCTTGCTTCAACCTGTTCCACGAGTTGGTGCAGGTCGCTTTCGGTCTGTAACAGGGTGTCGGCCAAATGCCGGCGCAGTTCCTCCACCGCGCCGACGGCGTCGGACAGGGCCGCATGCAACTGCTCGGCACGGCCCAAGGCGGTGCTGCGCATGTCCACGGTTTCGCACAGGGCTTCCAGGGTTTCCGCCAGGATGGCCACGTTGTCCCGCAACTGGCCGGCCCGTTCCGCATCGTTCCCCGGGTCGGGCATGTCGGCAACCAGGATGGACACCCGGGGATAGTTCACCACCAGGCGCCGGCTGAACTGGAAGATCCGGTCCATTTCCGCAGCCTGTTGCAGGATGGCCAGTTCCAGCGGCGTGGGCGGTCCATGGGGGGTCATGGCGGTGGGGCCATCCTGGTGGCGGATCAGGACGCTGCCCACCACCCCCATTTCCCCCAGGGCCTGGACCAGGCCCGCCGCCAGGGCGGCGTGGGACCGGCAGCCCAGACTGGCACGCATGAAGTTCAGCAGAATGCCGCTTTGCCCCACGCTGGAGAGGAAGCTCATGGCCATCCGCTTCAGGTCGTTCTTTTCCTCGGCCAGGCGGGCGGCGAGACGGTGTTGGTGGATGGCCAGGGCCACCTTGCGCAACAGGATCTCCCTGGCCACGGGCTTGGTGATGATGTCGTCGCCCCCCGCGTCGTAGGCCTTGACGTGCTCTTCGAGGGACTGGTGGCTGGTGGCGAAGAGGATGGGAATGTCCGAAGTCTCCCGCAGGCGCCGGCAGGTTTCGTAGCCGTTCAGGCCGGGCATTTCCACATCCAGAAGAACCAGATCGGGGGCAGCCTCGGCACAGCGGGCCAGGGCTTCCTCCCCCCCGGCCGCGCTGTCCACCTCGAACTGCCCTTTCAGGAGGGCCTGGTGCAACAGGCGGATCGACTTGTCGTCATCCACCACCAGCACGCGGCCGTGGATGGAGGCGATGTCGATGGAGGCAGTGTTCGTCATGGGCGTCGGTCCTTGCCACGGGGTGGCCCCATGGCTTGTGCACACCGTTAACGGCACCCCCGCCCAGGTCTGTAGTCCGGCTTTCCCTTAGGGTCAATACAGGCCGGAACAGCCGCCGGTTTCAATCCCCGAAGCTGGTTCCCACCCCCCGGGCGCTGTCCACCCAGGGATGGTCCGGCGGCACGGTCTTGACCTGGCCGGCCACCTGCTCCAGGGGCACGGCTTCGCTGGATTCGCCCCGGGCCGCCACCATGACGCCGAACCGGCCCTGCTGGATCAGGTCGGCGGCAGCGGTGCCCAGGCGGGTGGCCAGTAGCCGGTCGGCGGCGGAGGGGGTCCCGCCCCGTTGCAGGTGGCCCAGAATGGTGACCCGGGCTTCCAGACCGGTGAGGTGCTCCAGTTGCTGGGCCAGGTGCAGGGTCCGCTCGGCATAGACCAGTTCCGGCTCGAAGGCGGGTTCCTTGACCTTCTTGTCCTTCTTGCGGGCTGCGGCGGCCTGCCGGGCGGCGAATTCCTCCCGGGTCAGGGCCCCCTCGGCCACGGCCACGATGGAGAAGGGCTTGCCCTTGCGCTTGCGGGCCTTGATGGCTTCAGCCACCACTTCCACCGAATAGGGAATCTCCGGGATGAGGATCACGTCGGCGCCGCCGCTGATACCCGCCCCCAGGGCCAGCCAGCCGGCCCGGTGGCCCATGATCTCCACCACGATGATGCGGTGGTGGCTATGGGCGGTACTGTGCAGCCGGTCGATGGCGTCGGTGGCGATGCCCAGGGCCGTGTCGAAGCCGAAGGTGGTGTCGGTGAGGGCCACGTCGTTGTCGATGGTCTTGGGCAGGGTCACCACGTTGAGTCCCGCCTGCATGAGGCGCAGGGCGTTCTTCTGGGTGCCGCCGCCGCCCAGGCAGACCAGGCAGTCCAGGCCGTTGGCCCGGTAGTTGGCGACGATGGTCTCGGTCATGTCCAGCACCTTGCCGTGCAGGGGCATCTTGTGGGGCTTGTCCCGGCTGGTGCCCAGGATGGTGCCCCCCAGGGTCAGGATGCCCGACAGGGCTTCCCCTTCCAGGGCCATGGTGCGGTTCTCCGCCAGGCCCCGGAAACCGTCCCGGAAGCCGACCACGTGCATGCCGTAATGGGCCTGGCAGGCCTTGCCCACGCCACGGATGGCGGCGTTGAGTCCGGGGCTGTCGCCCCCCGAGGTGAGAATGCCGATGGAGAGGGTCATGGTGCTGGGGCGGGTTGTCGGTTTGCGGCGCCATTGTCCCGCCCTCCCGGCGGGATATCCAGCCCTGCCGAGCTCTCAGCGGGCGCTGAGCCAGGCCTCCAGGTCATGGGCGGGCAGGGGGCGGGCATAGTGGTAGCCCTGGACCTCGTCGCAGCCGGCGGCACGCAGCATGTCCGCCGCCCCCGCCGTCTCCACTCCTTCGGCCACGGTGGCCAGGTGCAGGCCCCGGGCCATCTGGATGACGGCCCGGACGATGCCGGCGTCCTCCTCGTCGCTCTCCATGTCGCGCACGAAGGACTGGTCGATTTTCAGTTTGTCCACCTTGAGGCGCTTCAGGTAGGCCAGGCTGGAATAGCCCGTGCCGAAATCATCGATGGACAGCTTCACCCCCAGGCCCTTCAAGCCCTGGATGAGGCCGGTCATGGCGCCGGTGTCATGCATGAGCACCGATTCGGTGATCTCCAGTTCCAGCCAGCGGGCCTCCAGACCACTGGCCGACAGGGCACCGGCCACGGCAGCCTCCAGGTTGCCCCGGCGGAACTGGATGGGCGACAGGTTCACCGCCACCACCAGGGGCGTCAGGCCCCGGGCCTGCCAGGCAGCGGCCTGGCGGCAGGCTTCCCCCAGCACCCATTCGCCCAGGGGGACGATGAGCCCGCAGGCTTCGGCGATGGGAATGAAGCGGCCAGGAGCCATGAGGCCCTGCCGGGGATGATGCCAGCGGATGAGGGCTTCCACTCCCAGCACGGCCCCGTCCGCCAGCCGCAACTGGGGCTGGTAATGCAGGACGAACTCCCCCTGCTCCAGGGCCCGGCGCAGGTCGTTGCGCAGGGCCAGGTGCTCGGCCGAATCGACGTTCATGCGCTCGGTGAAGTAGCGGTAGGTGTTCCGTCCCGCATCCTTGGCGTGGTACATGGCCGCGTCGGCCTTGCGGATGAGCATGTCCGGGTCCGTTCCGTCGCCGGGAAAGACGGCAATGCCCATGGACAGGCTGGCGGTGAGTTCGTGGCCCTCGACCTGGAAGGGGTCCCCCATGCTGTCCAGTACCTTCTCCGCCAGCACGCTGACGGCTTCGGTGCCCTCCACGTCGGCCAACACCATGAGGAATTCGTCCCCCCCCTGGCGGCCGATGCTGTCGCAATCCCGCACGCAGGACTTGAGGCGCCCGGCGATACGCTCCAGCAGCAGATCGCCGAAGTGGTGGCCAAGGGAATCGTTGACCAGCTTGAAGTTGTCCAGATCGATGAACAGCAGGGCGCCGCCGCGCCGCTCCCGCTGGGCCCGGGCCACGGCCTGGGCCAGCCGGTCCCGCACCAGGGCCCGGCTGGGCAGGCCGGTGAGGGCGTCGTGGCTGGCCAGGAAGGCGATGCGGGCGTCGGACTCCTGGCGGGCCAGGGTGATGCCGATGAGGTGGGCGCCGATCTCCAGCAACTTGCGGTGGAAGGAGCTGGGCAGGCGATGCTCGAAGCTGGACAGGGCGAAGGAGCCCAGCACCCTGCCTCCGGCACTGCGGATGGGCATGGACCAGCAGGCGCCGATGTTGAAGTCACGGGCCAGAAGGCGGATGTCGTGCCAGCGGGCATCCACGAATGTGTTTTCCACGTACACCGGCTCCTGGCGGTACACCGCATTGCCGCAGGAACCGGCGCCGGGACCCGGACACAGGCCGTTGAGCCGGGCGATGGCCTCGGCGGGAACGCTGGGGGCGGCCAGCACGTCCAGATGGTCCCCCGCGTCGTTGAGCAGCATGCAGGTGGCCACGGAATTGGGCAGCGCGGCTTCAGCCAGCCGACAGATGTTCTCCACCACCCGGATGGGGTCCTGTCCCAGGGCCACTTCCTCCAGCACGGCTTGTTGCAGCAGCAGCACCTGCTCCTGTTCTTCCGGGCTCAGGGCGGTGTATTGCACCTGCTCCACCGGCTTGCTGAACTTGGCCATGGTTTTCCTTCGTGGACTCGGCTGGGAGGGATCGTGGGCCGGCGTGGGCCGAACGGTTTACTCGGATATTAGATCATCCACACCGCTGCCGGCGTGACGATGCCGCCCATCCGCCGGGGGACACCGCCAAACCACTCCGGGTTTTTCCCGGGACGGGGGATCAAGTATCCTGACGGGACTCGGGCCAGCCTCCAGGAGCCCGAGCGGAATAGCCGGAGGGCGTACCAAGGGTGGCAAGCAGATGAACAGAAGTGAACGCAAGAGGGTGGGCCCCGCAGCGGCCGAAGCCGTCGCCGGCAGGACGCTGGCGCCAGGCCTGGGCTGGCTGTTGCGCGGTGAGGCGCCGCCCATGGACACCCAGGCCCTGCTCGACGCCCTGGGCCTGTTGGCCAAAGCCCTGGAACATACCCCTCTGGCCGTGGCCGTCACCGACGCGGAAGGCCGCATCGCCTACGCCAACCGCCGCTTCGGGGAAACCCGGGGCCGCCCGGCCGCCGAACTGGCTGGCCTGTCCCTGAGCGAGGTGGAGGATGAGAATGCCCCCCGGCAGAATCGCAAGAAGATGTGGAATGCCCTGCGCAACGGACGACCCTGGGAAGGGGAACTGGTCACCCCGGGCAGCAATGGCGAACTGGCGGTGGAGCAGGCCCGCCTGGTGCCCATCCGCGATGCCGACGGCCGTCTGGCCCACTGCCTCAACTACCGGGAAGACGTGACCCGGCACAAGGCGGTGCTGGACACCCTGCGCCAATCCGAGGCCCTCTATCGGGCCCTGGTGGACAACATCCAGATGGGCGTGACCCTGGTGGACCGGGAATACACCGTACTGATGGCCAACGCCGGCCTGGAACGCATGCTGGGTCGGGAACCGGGCTCCCTGGAAGGCAGCCGCTGCTTTGAAATCTTCGAGCACCGGGACACACCCTGCGAGCACTGTCCCGGCCAACAGGCCCTGGCCACCGGGCGGGGAGCGGAAACCCGTCTGCGCGTGGCCCGGGCCGACGGGGGCGAAGGCTGGCTCCACGTCAGCGCCTTCCCCCACTACGGCCCCCTGGGCGACGTTCAGGGCTTCATCGAGGTGGTGGCCGACGTGACGGATCAGGTGGCGGCGGAAATCCGCCAGCATCGCACGGCCAGCGTGTTCGACAACACCAACGACGGCATCCTCATCACCGATGCCGAGGGCCGCATCCTGGAAGTCAACCAGGCCTTCTCCCGCCTCACCGGCTACAGCCGGGAAGAGGTGGTGGGCATGAACGCCCGGCTGTTGCAGTCCGGCAAGCACGACCGGGACTTCTACGGGGCCCTGTGGCGCAATCTGGCCGAGAAGGACGCCTGGGAGGGGGAGATCACCAACCGGCGCAAGGACGGCAGCCTGTTCCTGGAATCCCTGGCCATCCACGCCGTGCGCGACAGCCTGGGCCGACTGCTGCACTACGTGGGCGTCTTTTCCGACATCACCCACGTGCGGGAAACCCAGAACCGCCTGGAATCCCTGGCCCATTACGACCCGCTGACCGGCCTGCCCAACCGGGTGCTGTTCGCCGACCGCATGAACCAGGCCCTGGCCCAGTCCCGCCGCCACCAGACCCTGATGGCCGTGGGCTACCTGGACCTGGACGTGTTCAAGCCCATCAACGACGCCCACGGCCACCACATCGGCGACCTGCTCCTGGTGGAAATCGCCCACCGCCTCAAGGCCGGGGTGCGGGCCGGGGATACCGTGGCCCGCCTGGGGGGGGACGAGTTTGCCCTGGTGCTGGTGGACCTGGAAAACGCCGACGAGGCCCGCCACGTGCTGGAACGCATGCTCACCGCCATCGAACAGCCGGTGATGATCGGCGACCTGCGCCTGGGGGTGTCGGCCAGCATCGGCGTCACCCTCTATCCCCTGGACGACAGCGACGCCGACACCCTGCTGCGCCACGCCGACCAGGCCATGTACGCCGCCAAGGAAAACGGCCGGGCCACCTGCGTCATCTTCGATGCCGAGCGGGACCGCATGGCCCGCACCCAGAGGGAAATGCTCACCGGCGTGCGCCTGGCCCTGGTAAGGGAGGAATTCCTGCTCCACTACCAGCCCAAGATCGACATGCGCCAAGGCGGCGTGGTGGGGGCGGAAGCCCTGATCCGCTGGCGCCACCCCACCCAGGGCCTGCTCACCCCCGCCCACTTCCTGTCGGCCATCGAAGACTCCGACCTGTCCGCCCAGGTGGACCGCTGGGTCATCGGCGAAGCCATCCGGCAGATGGCGGTGTGGGTGGCCCAGGGCCTGGTCCTGCCGGTGAGCGTCAACATCTCCGCCCGCCTGCTGCATCAGCCGGATCTGGCCGACTGGCTGGCCACCCTGTTCGCCGCCCATCCCGCCGTGGCCCCCGCCGCCCTGGAACTGGAAATCCTGGAAACCGCCGCGTTGGAGGATGTGGAACTGGTGGGCCGGGTGATCCAGGAATGTGGCCGCCTGGGAGTGAGCTTCGCTCTGGACGACTTCGGTACCGGCTATTCCTCCCTCACCTACCTGAAGCGCCTGCCCACCACCACGCTGAAGATCGACCGGACCTTCATCGCCAACATGCTGGACGACATGGAAGACCTGGCCATCGTGGAGGGCGTGCTGGGTCTGGCCGCCGCCTTCGACCTGAAGGTGGTGGCGGAGGGGGTGGAATCCGCCAGCCAGGGCAACGTGCTCATGCAGTTCGGCTGCGACGTGGCCCAGGGCTTCGGCCTGGCCATGCCCATGCCGGCCGGCCGGCTGGTGGAGTGGATCAAGGCCTTCCAACTGGGCTACGAATGGTCCCCCTCCACCATGCCCGTGGAACGGGAAGACCTGCCTCTGCTGTCCGCCGAACTGGCCCACCGGCGCTGGATCGACCAGGTGCTGTCCGCCGTGGAAAACGGCTCCGCCGCCGCCTGCGTGAACCTGGACATCCACGCCTGCGGCTTCGGCCGCTGGTACGACCGCCGGGGCCGGGACAAATATGGCTTCCTGGACGAATACAGCGGCATCCAGCCCATCCACATGGCCATGCACGACACCGCCCGCCGCCTGTTGGCCGCCGCCGCCATGGGGGAAAAGAAGAAGGCCCAGGCGGAGAAGAAGCGCCTGCTGGAACACCAGGAGATGCTCATGGCCAAGCTGGATGACCTGCGAGTGGCCATCAACCTGCTCCGGGAGGAAGGCTGAGGCCCCCGTACAGCCCCTCCTCCCCTGGGCGCCTGACCGTCCTGAAGGGCAAGCCCGCCTGAACCCAAGCAGATCAAGGTGCTGAGAAGAAGGGGGCCCGGCCTTTGGGGCCAGCGCTTTTTGCGTTTCGATTCTTCAAGTCCGACGGACTCCCGGGCAGAATCGTCGTTCCCCCTCCCCGGACCCCACCATGAAAACGCTACACCTGGACGCCGACGAACTGGACCTGGGCTTCGACCAGGCCCTGAAACTCGCCAACCAATGCGCCGACCATCTGCTGGCCCCCCTGGGCGGGGCCATGTTGTTGTCCTTTTGGGACGACCTGCGGGGCCTGGAATCCCCCCACGGCGTTTCGGAATGCCACTTCCAGTGCCCCATCCCGGGCTGGCAGGACTACGCTGCCAACCGGGGCGGCAGCCTCATGGTCAATTTCAGCCGGGGCCGCTTCGTGTTCTGCTACCGGCCCCTGGCCGTGGACGGATGAGCGTTGCAAAGCTTGCCCGAGGAGGGGAAGATGACTAAAAAAATATATTAGGGAACTTTACGATGATCCTGCCCGAATGGCTCTATGAGCCCCTGCCTTATGTGTATGCCACCTCCGGTGTGGCGGCTGCCATCTTTCTTGAATCCGGCCTGGGCAAATTGAGCGGCTTTCTGCTCATTTCCGCCGCCCTGGTGATCAGCTACCAGCGCTACGAATATCGCCGCCTGGCCAAGGAACGCCGGCAGCGGCTGGAGTTTCTTCAAGAAGAGCGGCGCAAGCGCAAGGAGCAGCGCCACGCCTGGCTTCAGGATCAGGCCCGCGTCTATCAGGAACGCATCGCCAAGCGGGACGAGGATCTGCTCTGAACGCCCCCGGGGCCGTCATGGACAGGCCGGAGGGCCCCATCGCCGCCGCCCTCAGCCGTTCCCCCGGATCACTGCCAGAAACGCTTCCCCATAGCGTTCCAGCTTGTGTTCCCCCACTCCCGATAGTCGCGCGAACTCGGCCAGGCTTTGCGGGCGCACTTCCACCATGGCCGCCAGCGTCTTGTCGGCGAACACCACGTAGGGGGGCACCCCCTGGGCCCGGGCCAGTTCCATGCGCTTGTCGCGCAGGGCCTGGAACAGGGGATTGCCGGCCAGCGCCGGCGCCCCGGCCCGGGCCTTGGTCCCACTCTTGCCACGCTTGCGCCGGGGTTCCAGATGCTGGCGCCCCACTTCCAGAGTCTCCTCGCCCTTGAGCAGGGGCCGGCAGGTGTCGCTGAGGGCCAGGCCGCCATGGCCTTCCGCATCCACCTTGAGGTGGCCCCGGGCCACCAGTTGCCGGAACACGGCCCGCCATTCCCGCTCCCCCAGATCCGTGCCGATGCCGAAGGTGGACACCCGGTCGTGGCCGAAGCGGCGGATGCGCTCGTCGTCCTTGCCCAGCAGCACGTCAATAAGATAGGTGACGCCGAAACGCTGGCCGGTGCGATGCACACAGGACAGGGCCTTGCGCGCCGCCTCGGTGGCATCCCAGGTTTCCTGGGGCTCAAGGCAGTTGTCGCAGTTGCCACAGGGCTCGGGCAGCACGTCGCCGAAATAGGCCAGCAGGGCCTGGCGGCGGCAGGAGGTCAACTCGCAGTAGCCCAGCATGGCGTCCAGCTTGCGCCGCTCCAGGCGCTTGTGGGCCTCGTCCGCCTCCGAGTTGTCCACCATCTGGCGCAGCAGGATGGCGTCGGCCAGGCTGTAGCGCATCCAGGCCTCGGCGGGCTCTCCATCCCGGCCGGCCCGGCCGGTTTCCTGGTAATAGGCCTCCAGGCTCTTGGGCAGGGAAAGATGGGCCACGAAACGCACGTCCGGCTTGTCGATGCCCATACCGAAGGCAATGGTGGCCACCATGATGATGCCGTCCTCGTTGAGGAAGCGGCTCTGATTATGCTTGCGCTGGGCCCCATCCATGCCGGCGTGGTAGGGCAGCGCGGTAAGCCCCTTGCCATTGAGCCAGTCCGCCACCTCGTCCACCTTGCGCCGGGACAGGCAATAGACGATGCCCGCCTCCCCCGCATGGCGTTCCTCGATGAAGCGCAGCAATTGTTCCCGGGCGCCCCCTTCGTCCACCCGCACCTGGTAGCGGATATTGGGCCGGTCAAAACCGGTGACGAAGTGGCGGGCCGCCTCCAGTTGCAGCCGCTGGGCGATCTCCTTGCGGGTGGGCGCGTCCGCCGTGGCCGTCAGGGCGATGCGCGGCACCCGGGGGAAGCGTTCGTGGAGCAGGGACAACTGCACGTATTCCGGGCGGAAATCGTGGCCCCACTGGGAAACGCAGTGGGCCTCGTCGATGGCGAACAGGGCCGGCTTGATGCGCTCCAGGAGCCCCAGGAAACGCTCGGTGAGCAGGCGTTCCGGCGCCACGTAGAGCAGGTCCAGGCGGCCGGCCAGCAGATCGTTCTCCACCCGCCGGGCGGCCTCGGCGGAGAGGGAGGAATTGAGGAACTCGGCCTGCACCCCCAGTTGCTTCAGGGCCGCCACCTGATCCTGCATGAGGGCGATGAGGGGGGACACCACGATGCCGGTGCCCGGACGCAGGAGGGCCGGCAACTGGTAGCACAGGGACTTGCCGCCCCCGGTGGGCATGATGACCAGGGCATCCCCACCGCCCACCACCTGACGGACGATGTCCTCCTGGTGGGGGCGAAAGGTGTCATAGCCGAAGACGGCGTGCAGGCGTTCGAAGAGGGGGTCCATCCCTGGCGGTGGGCTTGTTGTCCTGCCCGGATTGTGCCCCAGAGCGCCGCAAAAGGGCGGCTCGCCAGTTACCGGGCCGAACTGTCGCAGGAAGAACCGGAACACCCGCCGCCGGCACAGCAGCCGCAGCCCTTGCCCGTATCCCGGAAGGGCCCCAGTTCCGGGTGTTGCCGGGCGAAGCGTTCGTAGGCCCGCTGCACGGCGATGCCGAACAGGGCGATGGCCAGGATGAGGCCGATGGCCAGCAGATACGTCGTCATTCCCCCGCTCCCAGGCCGGCGAAGCCCATGAACCCCAGCGACAGCAGGCCGGCCAGCATCAGCGACAGGGCCGTGCCCTGGACCACGTTGGGCACGCTGGCCAGGTTCAGGCGCTCGCGCAGGCCCGCCATCAGCAGCAGGGCCAGGGTGAAGCCGGCCCCGCCCGCCGCGGCGAAGGTGAGGGACTGGGTGAAGCTGTACTCCCGGGCCGTCTGGAACAGGGCCACCCCCAGCACCGCGCAGTTGGTGGTGATGAGGGGCAGGTAGATGCCCAGGGCCCGGAACAGGGCCGGGCTGTACTTCTTCAGCACCATCTCCACCAGTTGCACCGCCGAGGCGATGATCACGATGTAGGAGATGAGGCGCAGGAACTCCAGATGGAAAGTGGTCACCAGCCAGTTGAGGCCGAAGGCGCACAGGCTGGCCACCAGCATGACGAAGGTGGTGGCCGCCCCCATGGGCAGGGCGGTATTGAGACGGGCCGACACCCCCAGGAAGGGACACAGGCCCAGGAACATGGCCAGCACGAAGTTGTTGGCCAGCAGGGTACCGATGAAGATCTGGGACAGGGACTCAGACATGGGCGTGGCCCTCCACCGGCTTGGCTTGCGCGGCATCGGTCTTGCGGCTGTTCAGCCAGTTGAACAACAGCAGCCAGCTCCCCAGGACGAAGAAACCGCCCGGGGGCAGCACCATGACCACCCAGGGCTGGAAATCCGGCCCGAACAGGGCCACCCCGAACAGCTTGCCGGCGCCCAGGATTTCCCGCACCGCGCCCAGGGCGAAGAGGCCCAGGGTAAAGCCGGCCCCCATGCCCAGGGCATTGAGCACCGAGCGCAGGGGGGGATTCTTGGAGGCGTGGGCCTCGGCCCGGCCCAGGATGATGCAGTTCACCACGATGAGCTGGATGAAGGCCCCCAGGGCGTCATAGACCGCCAGGCTGATGGCCTGGATCAGGTAGTCCACCACGGTGACGAAGGTGGCGATGATGACGATGTAGGTGGCGATGCGCACTTCCTTGGGGATGACGCTGCGCAGCAGGGACACCAGCAGGGTGGAGCCCACCAGCACGAAGGTGGTGGCCAGACCCATGCTGATGGCGTTCATGGCCGACACGGACACCGCCAGTACCGGGCACATGCCCAGCACCATGACGAACACCGGGTTCTGCTTCCAGATCCCCTCCAGAAGCTCTTCCATGTTGGTGAGTTGTTTTTGGCCGGGGATCATGAGCTGGCCTCCTGACGAGGACTGGCAAGGTCACTCCCCCCTTTCGTAAAGGGGGGCTGGGGGGGATTTTGCGTGGACGAAGGCGTAGGGGCGGCTTCAAATCCCCCCTCCCCCCCCTTTGCAATGGGGGGAAAAGCGCTCACCCGGGACTGTGGCGCCGCGTTCAACTTCTCCAGGTTGGGCACCAGCAGGGGCAGCAGCTTCTGGGCGCTGTCGTTGATGCCCCGGCCCACGGCCTTGGAAGTCACCGTGGCGCCGGCGATGGCGTCGATCTCCCAGGCGTTCTGCTTGCTGCCGTGCTTGACCACCTTCACCGCGTTGGCCAGGGACTTCAGATCGGCGGACAGCTTCACGTCCAGGGCTTCGAAGTTCTTCAGGAAGGCCGGGTCGGTGTAGATCTTGTCGCCGATGCCCGGGGTTTCCCGCATGGCAACGACGCCGAAGCCGGTGACCACCTGGCGGGCGGGATCGTAGGCGTAGAGGATGCGCACCGTGTCGGCGTAACCCTTGCCGGCCCCTTCGGCGGCGATACCCTTGAGGGTGCCGGCCTGGTCGTAGGCGGCGTAGAACTTCACGCCGCCCTCCGGTGTGCCGGTGGCCGCGGGCTGGATGCCCGCAGGGGTGGCGAAGTATTCGTCCACCTTGGCGGCACCGGGGATCACCTTGAACACCGCCCGCTCCAGGGCGAGTTTCTTGTTGGCGTTCACCGCGTCCAGGGTGCCCTCGTAGGCGGTGACGATGAGCACGCCGCACACCGTGGCCACCAGGCCCAGGGTGCGGATCATGGCGGCGCTGGGGGTGGCGGGCTGGAGGGTGGCTTCAGTCATGGCCGTGAGCCTTCGGGGGGTGTTCCCCCCTTTGGAAAAGGGGGAATGACGTGGGGGGTGGAGCGAAGGGGGGTCATGCTTTCTTCCCCTTTGCGGCGCCGAACACCCGGGGCTGGGTCACCTGGTCGATGAGGGGGGCCAGGGCGTTGCCGATGAGGATGGCATACATGACGCCCTCGGTGAGGCCGCCGAAGTAGCGGATCATCACGGTGACCACGCCGATGAGGGCACCGTAGAGCCACACCCCTTTGGGGGTCACCGGGGAAGTGGCCATGTCGGTGGCCATGAACACGGCGCCGATCATGAGGCCGCCGGAAAGCAGCACGAACAGGGGATCCGGGTAGCGGGCCGGATCGATCATCTGAAACACCCAGGCGGTGAGGGCGGCGCTGCCCAGCACGGCCACGGGAATACGCCAGTCCAGGAACCGGCGCACCGCCAGGTAAAGGCCGCAGAGCAGGATCAGGATGGCCGAGGTCTCCCCCGCCGAAGCCGTCACGGCACCGGACAGGAAATCCCCCGGCGCGGCCAGCACGTTCTCGAACTTCCAGCGGGCCAGAGGGGTGGCGCCGGTGAAACCGTCCACCGCCGCCCTGGCCCAGTCGCCGATGTCCGGCGGAGTCATGAAGGGAAGGGTGAAGGTGGTGGGCGCGAATTCGCTGAAGCGCTGGGCGGAGAAGGCCGGAATCCAGGTGGTGATGGCCACCGGAAAGGCGGCCTGGACGAAGGCCCGGCCCACCAGGGCGGGGTTCAGCACGTTGAAGCCGATGCCGCCGAACAGGGCCTTGCCCAGGGCGATGGCGGTGAAGCCGGCCACCGCTCCCATCCACAAGGGGAAGGCCGGGGGCAGGGTCAGGGCCAGCAACAGGCCGGTGATGGTGGCCGACCAGTCCGACAGGGTGCTGGCCGTGCCGCCCAGCCGGTTGAACAGCCGCTCGGTCAGCAGACAGGTCCCGGTCACCGTCACCAGCAAGGCCAGGGCCGACAGGCCGTACTGCCAGACCGAGAAGGCGGCGATGGGCAGCAGGGCCAGCACCACGTGGAACATGATGCGTTCCACGCTGTTGTCCTTCACCACATGGGGCGAAGTGCGCAGTTCCAGGCGGAGGGGTTCGTTCATGGGGCGGGGGGACTCAGGAAGCCAGGGCAAGGGGTTGGGCGGTCACGCCATCGTAACCCGGAGCCCCTTCGCCGTAACCCGCCCCTTCGATGTCCGCCCAGGCGCGCAGGACCCGGTCCAGTTCCCGGGGCGACAGGCGGCGGCCCAGGTCCCGGGCCAGACGTTCGGCCAGCTTGCGGCAGCAGGCGTGGAACTGGCCGTAGGCTGGATCGTGGTCGCTCATGGCCAGGTAGCCGCACTCCTCTCCCATCAACCGCCGGGCGGCCCGTTCCACCAGGCTGTCATGGATGAAGAACAGTTCGGGGAAATGGAAGTGGAGGTACTTGGAGGCCAGGGACCGGGCTTCCTCCACCGGCAGTTCGGCGAACACGTCCATGACCCGCTTGTGCAGTTCCAGGGGCAGCCAGCCGCCCAGTTCCTCGGCCGTGGCCACCGTGGCGAACCAGTGGTCCACCGGGGACTGGGTCAGGCAGTGGGCACCCCGCTCCGGCGAGAAACCGGCGCCGGTCTCATACTCCTCGAACAACCGGGCGATGAGGCGCAGCTTGTCGGCGACGATCACGTCGCGCAGATGGTCCCGGTGCATGAAGCACAGGTCGTAGAGGGCCCGGGTGCGGGGGTCCAGCACGGACTGGGAGAGGGTGTCGGCGATGAACTCGCGGGTCAGGTTGGGTTTCATGATGGGTAGCAGAAGTGGGAATTCCGAACCGGGTGAAGCAGACTGCGCCCCCTCACCCCCGTCCCTGTCCCGCCAGCGGGACAGGAGAGTACGGCGGTGGGCCCGACAGGCGGCCTCACTGGGCCTTCTCCCGCAGGATGCCCTTGGCCACGCGGAACTGCTGGACCAGGGGAATGTGGGAGGGGCAGACATAGGTGCAGCAACCGCATTCGAAGCAGTCGCCCAGGTGATAGTGCTCGCCCATGGCGTCGTACTCCCGCCGGGCCGCCAGCATGCCCATCATGGACGGGTTGAGGCCCATGGGGCAGACGTTCACGCACTCGCCGCATTTGATGCAGGGATAGGACTTGCGCTCCGCCCCGTCATCCATGTGGGGCTTGTCGAAGACCAGGATGCCGGACACGCCCTTGGTCACCGGCACGTCCAATGAGGCCACCGCCTGGCCCATCATGGGGCCGCCCAGGATGATCTCCCGCTCCGACACGTCCGGGGCGCCGGCCCATTCCAGCACCGTGCGCATGGGCGTGCCGATGGGCACCCAGTAATCGCCGGGCTTCTTGATGCCCGGGCCGGTGACGGTGACCACCCGCTCGGTGAGGCCCTGGCCGGCGGGCAGGATCTGTCCCAGTTGGGCCAGGGTGCCCACGTTGTTGACCACCACCCCCACGTGCATGGGCAGTTTGCCGGGGGGCACTTCCACGCCCAGCAGGGACTTGATGAGCATCTTCTCAGCCCCCTGGGGATACTTGGTCTGCACCGCTTCCACGCTGATGCTGCCGTCGGCGGGCAGGTGGCGGCGGATGGATTCCACCGCGTCCAGCTTGTTGTCCTCCACGCCGATGATGGCCCGCCTGGCGCCGATGGCCCGCATGGCCAGGCGGGTGCCCACCATGAGGTCGTCCGGGTGCTCCAGCATGAGCTTGTGGTCGCAGGTGAGATAGGGCTCGCACTCGCAACCGTTGACGATGAGGGTGTGGATGGGGAATTCCCCGGGCACCGACAGCTTGGCATGGCTGGGGAAGGTGGCGCCCCCCAGGCCCACCATGCCGGTGTCCTGGATGGCCTGGATCAGTTCCTTGGGCTCCAGGGCAGCCAGATCCCGGGGTTCGGCCCAACGGAGTTCCTGGGTGGAGGCCTCATAGACCCGCAATACGATGCTTTCCACCATGGGCCCCCGGGCGCTGGGCTTCAGCTCGATGGCTTCGATGACACCATCGGCGGGGGCATGGATGGGGACCGACAGGAATCCGTCGGCCCTGGCGATGGGTTGGCCACGCAGAACCTCCTCGCCGGCCCGGACAAGGGGCACTGCCGGCTTACCTATGTGTTGCGCGAGGGGGAGGATCATGCGCGACGCAAACGGCATCCGACGAATCGGACTGCCGGCAGTGCTCTTGTGCGCGTCGGGGTGAACCCCACGCGCGAAAGTCTTGCGTCCCGAGAAGAAAGAGAAGAAGTCCATGGTCAGGGTGTAGGGTGTGGTGAGCGCAGCGAACCGCACCGGCCAGTTGCCGAAGGCGGTGCGGTTCGTTCCTCACCACACCCTACGGTCTCCCATCAGTTGTACTTCGCCGCCCGGGCCATGAGCTTGTCGATGCCCGGCTCGCTCATGTTCCAGGGGGTGCCGGGGTGCAGGCAGCCGGCGGTGCACTTCTCGGCGGCCTTCACCAGGTCGGCGAACTTGCTGCCCTGGGGATTGATGACGATGGCTTTCTTGTCATCGTTGTAGGCGAAGGTCTTGGGGGCCAGCTTGGTGCATTCGTCGCAGGCGGTGCATTCCGGGGTGTCGATGTACACGGCTTCATAGCCATCCGGACCGGCGGCGGGCTTGCCGGCGGCGGGTGCGGCAGCCACGGCCTGGGCGTCCACGGGGATGCCGGTGCCGAAGCTGGCCAGGCTGGCGCTGATCTTGCCCAGCAGTTCGGCCCGGGCCTGTTCGGCGATGGCTTCCGTATCCACGGCTTCCTTGTTGAGGCCGGCCACGTCGCGCAACTGCTGCCAGAACTGCTGGCGTTCCTCGCAGGAATTGACCAGTTCGGCGGAGACGATGACCCGCATCAGGCGCTGCTTCTTGTCCACGGCCCAGATGAAGGGGAACTTGCCGTCCCGCTCGTCGGCGGACAGTTTCAGGAAGTCCGCCACCGGCACCATGTCGTCGTTCCAGGTCTCCTGGGGCGCCTTGCGGAACTGCTTGGCGAAGCGGCCTTCGGTGAGGGCGAAGTCGGCGAAGGTCATGGGCAGTTCCATCTTCTGGACCTTGCTCTCCTCGTCCTTGTACTCCAGGGTGTATACGGGCCACTCGGCGTCCATGTCCGGGTTGCCTTCCAGGCTCACGCACTCGCTGAAGGTGGTGCCCAGGTCCGGATCGTAGCGGAACAGGGGGTAGGCCCGGGATTCCACGGCCAGCTTGGATTGCTCCACCGCCGTGTCGTCGCCCACGCCGTGTTCCGGCGGGCAGACGGCGTAGATGTTGAACAGGGCCGGACGGCGGGAATTCAGGCCGTCGATGTAGCTCTCGATCAGGTGGGTGGGGTTGGAAATGGCCCCCTGCATCACGTAGGCGGAACGGTGGGCCATGCCGATGACGCTGATTTCCTTGCGGATTTCCTTCTTGCCGTGGTCCTTCTTGCCGTAGGGGGACATGTCCGCCACCTGGCTGATGAAGCCGGAGGTGCAGGCCTGGCCGCCGGTATTGGAATAGACCTGGGTGTCCACCACCAGGATCTTCACCGGCATGCCGGTCATCAGGGCCCGGGACAGGTTCTGGAAGCCGATGTCGTACATGGCGCCGTCGCCACCCACGGAAACCACGGGCGGGCAGAGCTTCCACTCCTCTTCGGAGAACTTCTCCCAGTTGAAGTAGGTGAACTGGGCATCATGCTCGGCCGGGTTGTAGCCCCCGTTGAGTTCGATCTCGGCCATGCGCACGGCCTTGAAACCGTCGGCCATCTTGGCCATGTGGCCCTCGAACAGGCCCATGGCCACCGAGGGGCTGTCCTGGAACAGGTGGGAGGTCCAGGGGAAGGGATAGGGACTGTAGGGGAAGGTGGAGCCCCACACGGAAGTACAGCCGGTGGAGTTGACGATGCCCATCTCGGCGCGGCCGCGCTTGGTGGGGCCTTCCACGTAACGCCACTTCAGGTCCTTCAGGCGGGCCAGCAACTGGGTCACCCACTTGAGCCAGGCCGGGTCGATGGGCTGGGCGTGGGACTGCTGCTTGAGGCTCTCGGACAGGTTGGCCAGGGTCAGGTCCTGGCCCTTGCTGGCCTCCACGGCGGCCAGCACGGCACCGGTGTTGGACAGGTCCACGGTTTCGGTGAGCTTCATGCGCAGGTGCTTTTCCAGGCCGTCGATGAGGCCGTCCAGCTTGGCGACGAAGGATTCCACCCGGGGCTGCATGAGGGCGGTGACGGTGGAGGTGAACAGGTGGATGGCGGTCTTCTCGCCGCAACCCAGGCAGGCGCCGTCGCCGCAGGCCATGGAGTTGTAGTTCTTCTTGTCCAGCAGCAGGGTTTCCAGGGCGCCGATCTTCTCGTCCAGGTCGTCGATGCGGCCGAACTCCTTGGGCGTGGTGGGCAGGTCCAGCCAGAAACGCCAGTCGTTGCGCAGGGTGTCGATGGTTTCGGCGGTCTGGGTCACCATCTTCAGGGCGTCGTCGTCACAGACGTCCACGCACAGGGCGCAGCCCTTGCAGGTATAGGGATTGATGGTGATGGAGAACAGGCCGCCGGAACCCTTGGCCTTCTTTTCCTTGTTGGTCCAGTAGGGCTTGGTGGTGGCGAACTGGAAGCCGCCGATCTCCCTTTCCAGGAGGTGGTATTCCTCCTCCATGGCCGCGTTGCCCTGGTTGGGATCCTCGTGCATGGCGTCTTCCACCGCCTGCTTGAGCAGGGCGTGGACGTTGAGGCCATCCCGGTCCAGCACGCCGCGCAGCTTCTTCTCGATGTTGCGGATGCCCTTGCGCAGGAAGCGGGTGGGGCGACCGCTCATTTCGATGTTGCTGACGGCGGTGTTCAGCACGTCGGCCACGGTGGACACCAGGCCGGGAATGGCCGAGTCGGGGCACTGGGTGTAGCAGTTGCCGCAGGCCGTGCAGTTCTCGGCAATCCACACCGGATGCTCGAAGCGGATCTGGGTCATGTCCCGGTACACGCCGGTGACGGCGGGGATCAGGGCCATGCCCATGAAGGGGTCGGCCAGGTTGTCGGAGCCCTTGCCGGAAATGTAGAAGTTGCCGGTCTGCTCCCAGAAGCGGTGCACGTCGGCGGCCTTCATCAGCTTGCCCTCGTTCTCGGGCAGACGCTTCAACATGATGGGCAGAGCGGCGGCCAGCTTGGCGGCGGGGGCCTGGCGGGCGCCCACCTTCTTCACTTCGGCGGGAATCTCGTGGATCTCGGTATAACCCCGCTTCACCACCCGCAGGTTGTCATCCACCACCCGCTGGCCCTTCTTGCCGAACTTGTCCTTGAGCTGGTTCTCGATGGCCTTGAACAGGTTTTCCTCGGTCAGGCCGGCCCGTTCCTTCACGTCGGAGGCGTGGAAGAAGGCCCCCTGGAAGGCGTTGCCCTGCATGCGCAGTTGCAGGTCCGGGTTGGAGGATTCCTCCCGGGCGATGGTGAAGGCGTCCAGGTAGAACACCCGGATGTCGTTCTCGGCGATGTACTTCTGGATGTGGACCGGGAAGCTGGCCCACAGCGCCGCAGCATCCGGCAGGTTGCTCTGGATGATGAACACGCCCCCCTTGGACAAGCCCGCCACGGCGTTGGTGTGGCCGAACACCTGGGGATCGGGGGAGAGCACCACGTCCACGTGGGTGTACTCGCAGTTGACCCGGATGGGTTCCGGGGCGGCGGACAGGTAATAGGTGGTGGGCTGGCCCTTCTTCTCGGAACCGTACTTGGGGTTGGCCTTGATGTCCCAGCCCAGCAGTTCGAACAGGGTCATGGCCAGGTTCTTGCCGGTGGTCACCGCACCCCAGCCCCCCACGGAATGCATGCGCACGGCGATGGCGCCCCGGGGCATCAGGTTGGGGTTCTCGCTGCCGCGCAGGGCCAGTTCCTTGATCTTCGGATAGGCGGCCAGCAGTTCCTGCTGGTGGATCTCCTGCTTGGGATTGGCGGCCTGATCCCGGACGAAGTCGATGGACAGGTAGAAGAACTTCTTGTGGGCACCCTTCTCGGTCATGTTCTCGACCGTGGCCACCAGGGCTTCCGGTTGCAGGTCCCGGGAACCCAGGCCGTAACAGCCGGAATACAGGCGGGGCATCTCGCCGGCCTTGTAGGCGGCATAACCCGGGAAGGACGTGGCGTCCATGCCGTTCTCGACGCACTTGGTCACGGTGGCCCGCACTTCGCGCATCAGGGGCAGGTCTTCGGACAGGGGCTGATCGGTGCGCTCCAGCACGGCCACGCCCTTCTTGCCCTTCAGCACATGGCCCAGCAGATCGCCGGGGAAGGGACGGAAGCAGGTCAGGTTGACCACGCCCACCTTGAGTTTGCGATGCTCCCGCAGCCAGTCGGCCACGGCGGCCGCCTGGACGGTCATGGAGCCCATGCCCAGGATCACGTAGTCGGCGTCATCGCAGAGGTAGGTGTCGATGCGGCCGTACTTGCGCCCGGTGAGCTGGCCGAACTCGGCCATGCACTGATCCAGGATGGCCGGGATGTGCTGGAAGAAATAGGGACGCTGGGCCGCCGTGGCCTGCATGTGGGCGTCCTGGTTGGCGACGCCGCCGGACACCACCGGGGAATCCACGTCCCAGATGGCCGGCACCCGGCGGCGCTGGGGACCGTAGATGATCTCCTGGGCCGGGGTGGGGGTGGGGATCAGGTCGTCGGGCCGGCCCAGGTATTCCTCGATGAGGCCCTTCTCGGGCACCAGCACCGGCTCGATCAGGTGGGTGGTAAGAAAGCCGTCCATGCCCATGATGGCCGGGGTCAGGGACAACTCGGCGGTCTTGCGGGCGATCAGGTTCAGGTCGGCGGCTTCCTGGGCGCTCTTGGCGAACACCTGGATGAAACCGGTGTCGTCCACGCAGTGGTAATCGTCATGGCCGCAATGGACGTTCAGGGTGGCCTTGGTGATGGCCCGGCAACCCATGTTCAGCACGTAGGGCAGACGCTTGCCCACGGCGCCGTACAGGGACTCGTGCATGAAGGCGGCGCCCTGGGCGGAAGTGAAGTTCACCGAGCGCAGGCCGGTCATGGCCATGCCGGCGGTCACGCCCGCAGCGGCGTGCTCGGACTCGGGCTCCAGGAAGATCAGGGGCCGGCCGGAGATGTTGGTGTGGCCGGCGGCGGCGGCTTCGGACCAGTACTCGCCCATGTTGGTGGACGGGGTGATGGGATAGGCGCCGGCGGCGTCGGAGGCTTCCCGCTCCACCAGGATCACGGCGGTGTTGCCGTCGATGGCATCGCGCACCCCGGGGTACTTGGCGGTCTTGGCGTCCACTTTGGTGGCCGACCCCGGCTCGATGAGGTGCATGGAACCGAGGAGCTTGGTGAGAGGATTCTTGATCATGTTGGGTAGCCTTTCAAACAACGTTGGCGCTGAGGGGCAGCGCTTCTGTGCGGATGATCTTCTTGGCTTCGCGGCCTTTCACCATGCGGCTGTCATCCAGCCACACGATGGCCCCGGTGGGGCAGCGCTCGATCGCCACGGGGGACGCCAAGTGGTTCTTGACGTAGTCGATCACCGCCAGGTTGTTGTCCAGGCGGATCAGACCGGGGGCGGCATCCATGACGCATTTGCCACAGGCCGTGCAGGCCACCTGGCATTGCGCCTCGGAAACATCACCATCCGCCCGGCTCTTGCAAGCCACCCAGAGCTTGTGGCTCACGGGCTGCAAGGAAAACAGGTCTTTCGGGCACACGTCCACGCAATCGCCGCAGGCCGTGCACTTGCCAGCATCCACCACCGGGAGGCCGTATTGATTCATGGCGATGGCGTCGAAGTCGCACTCCACCTCGCAGTCGCCCAGGCCCAGGCAGCCCCAGGCGCAGGCCTTGCCGCCACCGGACACGGTGGCCGCCGCCCGGCAGGTGCCCAGGCCCTTGTAGTTGGCCCGCATGTAGGCCACGTGGCTGCCGCCGGCACAGGCCAGACGGGCCACCTGCTTCTCCACGTCACCCATTTCCACACCCAGGAAATTGGCGATGTAGACGTTCATCTCCGGCGCGTTGACCGTGCACTTGGCCGGCACGATCTCGCCAGCCACCACCTGCTCGGCGAAGTTGCGGCAACCGGCGGTGCCACAGGCGCCGCAGTTGGACTTGGGCAGAAGCTCTTCCACTTCGCCGATGCGCGGATCTTCATAGACATAGAGACGCTTGTTGGCCACGGCCAACAGCCAGGCCAACAGGGTGCCCAGGACGGCCATGAAGGCCCCTGCCACCGCGATGCTGGACATGATCTCCATCTCAAACACACCTTTCTTGACTATTTACGTCAACAATTAAAGACCATCAGGTCTAAATTGTTGCAGTGCACAGTGTAGAAAGTTTCATGCCTATGACGAGCCAATAATTTCAATCTTGGCCATTGGCTGATTTAATGATGCGATGCACAATTGCCGATAACCCACCCGTCACCGCTTTCGTTATAGAAGAAGGACACGCCATGACCGCCGACGCGCCCCTCTATTACAAGAACAACCGCCTGAAACAGTTACGGGCCTTCTATCAGGTGGTCCGCTGCGGCAGCATTTCCAAGGCGGCCGACAAGCTGTTCCTCTCCCAGCCCTCGGTGTCCCTGCAGATCCAGGCCCTGGAGCGGGAACTGGCCGTGGTGTTGTTCGAACGGCGGGGCCCCCACTTGAAGCTCACCCCGGAAGGTGACGTGCTGTTCCAGCTTTCCGAGCCCCTGGTGGACGGCATCGACAAACTCCAGGAGAGCTTCGCCGCCCACTTCGGCAAGCTGGAATCGGGCGAACTGAAGATCGGCGCCGGGGAATCCACCATCCTCTACATCCTGCCGGAACCGGTGCGCCAGTTCGTCTCGGCCTACCCCAAGGTACAGTTGAAGATGCACAACGTCACCGGGCGCGACGGCCTGAAGATGCTGCGCTCCGACGAAATCGACTTCGCCGTGGGCTCCATGTTGGAAGTGCCCGAGGACATTGAATACAAGCCGGTGGTCAATTACGACCCCATGCTCATCACCCCCCTGGGCCACCCCCTGGCGGAAAAGAACGCCACCGGTGAAGAGATCACCCTGGAAGACGTGAGCCAATACGGCCTCATCCTGCCCCCCAGCCATCTTTCCACCTGGCGCATCGTCAAATACGTGTTCCAGCAGAACAACCTGACCTTCACGGTGACCCTTGAAGCCGGTGGCTGGGAAGTGATCAAGAAGTACGTGAGCCTGGGCATGGGCATTTCCATCGTCACGGACATCTGCCTGGAGGGGGGCGAACCCCTGGTGCGCATCCCCCTGACCAAATACTTCCCCCAGCGCAGCTACGGGCTGGTTTTACGCAGGGGACGCTTTTTGTCACCCCAGGCCCGGCGTTTCATGGAAATCATGGAATCGGTCTACACGCCAGGCTGATCCCCCCGACGCTGAAAGGCCGGGCGCCTGCAGGACTTTGCTCATCGAAGCGGAACGCGTCCCCGTCGAGAACGGTTTTGGCGATTTCGCCGGGCAATAGTCGAACCATTGCCCAGGAATGCGGCGAAAAATGGACCCGAGATTGCGCTTTACGCAGAAGAGTCCGAGGTCCGACAGGCTTCTGGCCTCAGGCCTTGCCGATGAGGGCGTCGATCTCGGCCTCGGCCTCCAGCCAGTCCAGCATTTCGTAGCCAGGGGCGAAGCCCCGTTTCTCGGCCCGGTGGTAGGCCGCCGTGGCGATCCAGCGTTGGCGTTCTTCCACGGACGGCGCGGCGGGCTTGGCCACCACCTTGCGGCGACTGGCCGGCTTCTTCTCCGACCCATCCCCGCGTTTGCCAGCAGCGACGGGGGTCGCGGGGGAAGTCTTGGCTGTAGCGGACTTGGCTGTAGCGGACTTGGCCTTAGTGGCCTGGGCCGGAGTGGCTTGGGCAGCCGTCGTGCCCTTGGCGGGCTTGACCTTCTTGGGGCTGGATTCCCCTGTAACCACGGCCTCGTCGGCTGGCTGTTTGCGTGCCTTGACCGCAGGCTTTGCCGTTTCAATCCTGCCCTTAACGGCAGGCAACTTGGGCTTGGCGGTTTTGGGTTTTACTTCCTTTTCCGCTGTATCAGTGGCCTTCACGGTACGCTTTCCGGACGGCTTTGGGCTCTCAACCATGCTGTTTCCTCCTGAGCAGTGATCGCTATGAATGGGGAATGACAGGGGCTTGTATCGGCCAGTTCCCCGGAAGCTTTAGGCAATTTACCTGAAGGGGAAGCTTGGAGCCCCGACCACCCATCCGGATGACACGGAATCGGGATACGGCAAGTTGAAATGAAAAACGGGCGCGATTTCTCGCGCCCGTTCAAGCTTGGAATCCGACGGGTGTCAGATTAGAAGCTGTGCTTCACGCCCAGGTTCCAGGAGGACTCGTCAGCGCCGGCGTCGTTGTCGCCGTTGCCGTAGACGAAGTACACGGAGGTACGCTTGGACATGTTGTAGTCAGCACCCAGCATGAAGGCGTCCTGATCGGCAGCGCCAGCATCCACGGTACCGTACTGAGCCTTCAGAACGATCGGGCCCATGGTGTGGGCAACGTTCAGCAGCCAGGAGTCACGGGCGGACTCGATGTCTTCGTACACGAAGCCGACCTTGGTGTCGCCGAAGGTGTAGCCGGCGCCCAGTTTCCAGGCGGTGTCAGCAGCAGGAGCGGCAGCGTCGGCATCCTGGAAGGACAGGGACAGGAACAGGGGGCCGTTGGAGTAGACACCGGTGGCGGAGATGGCGTCGATGGAATCGGCGGTGTTCAGGGCGGAACCGGGTTCGCCGTTGCTCATCACCACGGCGGCGGCGAAGTGGAAGCCGGACCAGGTGGGAGAAACGTAGGCCAGGGCCTGACCATTACGATGGTCGTGGGTGTTGTTGATCAGCTGCACGCCATCCAGACGGCCCAGGTTGTAGTCACCAACGGTGTCACCGAAGATGTCCAGGGACACGGTGCCCAGCTTGTAGGGGGTGTCGTGACGGCCCATCAGCACGGTACCGAAACCACCGGCCAGACCGACGAAGGTGTTCCGGGTGCCCAGGGTGGCGCCGGAGCCGATGGCGGTGGTGCCGTTGCCGCCCAGAGCGGATTCGATCTGCCACACGGCCTTCAGGCCGCCGCCCAGATCCTCGGTGCCCTTGAAGCCGATCCGGGAGGTGTTGTCCAGGATGGTCAGGTCGGAACCGGCGATGTCGGAATCTTCGATGGCGATGTTCAGCACGCCGTACACGTCCACGTTGGAGGTGGCGGCAAAAGCGGGAGCGGCAAAGGCGCCAGCAACAGCCAGAGCGATCAGGGACTTCTTCATGTTCATACTCCTATCAGGTTGATGAAACTGTTTGCCCTAACGCGGCGGCCTGGTTTCCCCTGCCTCCGCCCTTCCTGGGAAGGGGGCCCACAAAACCTCTCGCGCGAGAAGTTGGAGCGCATTCTGAACAGGTCTTATCAGGAGGACCAAGTCCGCAATCGCATTTCAAGTAATTTCTCAAGTGTGCTGTAGCACGACCGCAACACCGCACCCTCCACCCCTCAAAATATTTGGGATTCGGCTCTTGCCCAACCGGGGGGAATGCGTTCTCACCCGCCCTCGCCAGGCCGTGGCGGAGCCGTCCGATGGCCGTGCGAGAATTCGAGCATCGATTCCGGAGCTTGCCAGGCGTCATGCCGCCGTCACCTATTACGATGAATCCCGGTATCTGGATAACGAACGGCTCGCCCCGGTCAAACACGAGTATGTAGCTGGCGAAGTGTTCGCCATGGCCGGGGCTTCGAAACGCCACGGCACGCTGGCCGGCAACGCCTTCATCGCCCTGCGCCAGCATCTGCGCGG
Source organism: Thiobacillus denitrificans (assembly GCA_020723405.1). GTDB lineage: Bacteria > Pseudomonadota > Gammaproteobacteria > Burkholderiales > Thiobacillaceae > PFJX01. The sequence goes on from DYIY01000007.1 coordinate 61,801, forward strand.
CAAGCCCTGCGGGGTCTGGATGGCGGATATGAAGGTACGGGTCCAGGCGGATTCGGCCTATTACTATCCGGACGTGGTGGTGACTTGGGCTCCCGATGATTTGGGTGCCGATGCGCCTCGAGACCACTTGGCATCACCCAGGCTGGTGGTGGAAGTGCTGTCCGAATCCACCGAACCGGTGGACCGACGGGAAAAACTCTTGTCTTACCGCCGCCTGGCCAGCCTGGAGGAATACGTCCTGGTGGACCAGAACCGGGCCTGGGTGGAGGTGTTCCGCCGCACGGCCGGGGGCTGGACCCAGGACATCTACGAAACCGGCGAGGTGGTGAGCCTGGCCAGCGTGGGGCTGGAGGTGCCCATGGCGGAGCTTTACGCGGATACGGGAATCTGAACCTGACGCTTCATGGGACCAATATGCAGACATTCGTTTCGTCATGTGCATCCATCATGAATCAGCCTGAGTTCAAGACCCCGCTTTCCGTGGAAGCCTACCTGGAGGGCGAACTGCATTCCGAAATGCGCCACGAGTATCTGGCCGGCGAGGTGTATGCCATGACCGGCGCCAGCGCGGCACACAACATCATTGCCGGCAATCTGTTCACCGCCTTGCACACCCACTTGCGCGGTGGACCCTACCGGGTCTTCATGAGCGACATGAAATTGCGTCTGCGCCATGCCCGGGATGACTACTTCTATTACCCGGACGTGATGGTGGCCTGCCGGCCGGAGGACAACGCCCGCTACTGGCGGGAGCAGCCTAAACTGGTGGTGGAAGTCCTGTCGGACAGCACTGAGCGCATTGATTCCCGGGAAAAGCTGTTCGCCTATCAGCACATCGAAGCGCTGGAAGAGTATGTGCTGTTGGCCCAGGACCGGCGGGAGGCGACCGTCTATCGAAAGACGGATGGCTGGAGCGCGACCCGGCGTTACGGCGCGGAGACGATCGAGTTGGCCAGCGTGGGGTTGAGCGTTGCCCTGGATACGTTGTATGAGGGGATCGACCAGTAAACCCGGCTGGACTGGGACCACGGCACGTTGGATGGGGCCCCCGCCTTGACCACGCTGATGGCGAGTTGCCGGGAAAAGGGGCTACGCCGGATCACCCGCTGTTGAACCGGGCGCCAACTTCGCCAATTTCACCGGCAGATAGTCCCGGGTGGTCTGGTAGCCGGTCTGGTAAAGCGTGAGTTTCTGCTCATGGCTCATGCGGAACTCCAGGGGCGACATGCCCTCGGTTTCGATGAGCACGGTGTTGAGCCACAGGGCTTCGCTGAGATATTCCCGGGACAGGGTGCTCATGAAGGTGCGGATGAGCATGAACAGGTAGTCGGCCAGGGGCAGGATGCGCCGCGAGAAGTGGTTGGCGGCGATGCGCTTGTCCCGCAGGCGGAAACAGACCACCGGGGTGTGGTCGCCGGCCCAGTCCCGGAACAGGCCATCCTCGGCCAGGATGCTGCCGTCCACCAGGACGTGGTCGCCGTGGTGGTGGAAGGGAAACAGCAGGGGGATGGAGATGGAATACAGCACCGCCCTGGCCACCGGCAGGTCGGGGGAGGTCTGGCGGTTGAAGGCCACGGGCTGGCCGGACCGCACGTCGGTGGCCACCACGTGCAGTTCCACGTCCAGATCCCGGAATCTGGCGCCGCCCAGTTCCCCGTCCATCCAGCGCTCGAAGCGCTTGCCGGTGGAGAGGCCGCCGCGCAGGAACAGGTTGATCAGGGAATAGCCGCGGAACTGGCTGAAGTCCACGTCCCGGAACAGGGCCTGCATGTAGTCGATGTCCTTGCCCACCGCCGCCAGGGCCGCCACCACGCTGCCGCCCGACACGCCCACCAGATGCCGGTAGCCGATGCCCAGATCCCGCAAAGCGCTCAGCACCCCCACGTGGGCGGGCAGGCGGGTGCCGCCGCCGGCCAGGACGGGCACGATGCGCTGGGGTACGGTGGTATCCACGGTTTGCGTTCCTATTTGTATATGGGCACGGCGCTGCTCTCCCTCCCGGTCTCCCACCCGCCGGATGGGGGCCGGACTCCGCGCATTATCCAGGATAATCCGTCCATGTCCGTACACGCCATCAGCCTCATGGGCCCCACCGCCAGCGGCAAGACCGATCTGGCCGTCTGGCTGGCCGAGCGATTCCCCCTGGACATCATCAGCGTGGATTCGGCCCTGGTGTACCGGGACATGGACATCGGCACCGCCAAGCCCGACGCCGCCACCCTGGCCCGGGCACCCCACCGGCTCATCGACCTGCTGCCCCCCACGGAGGCCTATTCCGCCGGGCGCTTCAAGCGGGATGCGGAAGCCGCCATGGCCGAGATCGCCGGCCAGGGAAGGATTCCCCTGCTGGTCGGCGGCACCATGCTCTACTTCCGGGCCCTGGCGGGCCATCTGGACGACCTGCCCCAGGCAGCGCCGGAACTGCGGGCCGAACTGGAAGCGCGCGGCAAGCGGGAAGGCTGGCCCGCCCTCCATGCCCAACTGGCGGGATTGGATCCCGAAGCGGCGGCCCGCCTCCAACCCAACGACAGCCAGCGCATCCAGCGGGCTCTGGAGTTGTGCCTGACCACCGGCGCCCCTCTGTCCGCCCTGCTGGGCAAGGGTGAACGGGAAGTCCCCCCCTGGCTGGAGATCGCCCTGTTCCCCCAGGATCGGGCCTGGCTCCACGAACGGATCAACCTCCGCTTCCGCCTGATGCTGGAGCAGGGCCTGGTGGACGAACTGGAACACCTGCGCCGGAAATACCCCCTGACGCCGGACCTCCCCGCCATGCGCTGCGTAGGCTACCGGCAGGCCTGGCAGCATCTGGACGGCCAGATCGACCGGGACACCCTCTACGCCCAGGGCGCCGCCGCCACCCGGCAACTGGCCAAACGCCAGCTCACCTGGCTGCGCGGCTGGGCATCGGCGGAGAAGCTGGACTGCGCGGCGCCGGACCTGGCGGACCGGCTGGCCAGACGCATCGAACAGGCGCTGGGCCGGCCGGGCTGAGCCCTTCCCCTGTCGCCCGTCCGGTTCCGATGGGACAATGGCGGCCTTTTCCCGCCGCCCGCCCCATGCTCAGCTACCGCCACGCCTTCCATGCCGGCAACCACGCCGACGTGCTCAAGCACTTCGTCCTGGTCTGCCTGTTGCGCCACCTGGCCCAAAAGGACAAGGCCTTCTGGGTGGTGGACACCCACGCGGGGGCCGGCGCCTATGGCCTGGACGAAGGCTACGCCACCAAGAACGCCGAATGGGAAGGGGGCATCGCCCGCCTCTGGGAACGGCGGGATCTGCCCCCGGCCCTGGCCGATTACGTGGATCTGGTGCGCGGCATGAACCCGGCGGGCCGGCCCAGCTTCTATCCCGGCTCGCCCTACATCGCCGCCCAGCTGCTGCGTCCCCAGGACCGGTTGCGCCTCTATGAAATGCACCCCACCGACGTGGACCTGCTGGGCAAGACCTTCCAGGCCGACAAGCGGATCATCGTCACCCGGGGCGACGGCTTCGCCTCCCTGAAATCCCTGCTGCCGCCGCCCCCCCGGCGGGCCCTGGTGCTCATGGACCCGTCCTACGAGGACAAGACCGACTACAACCAGGTGGTGACCGCCCTCAAGGAGGGCATCAAGCGTTTCCCCACCGGCACCTACGCCCTCTGGTACCCGCAACTGGCCCGGCCGGAAGCCCGCCGCCTGCCCGAGCGCCTGCGGGCCCTGCACGGCGTGGACTGGCTGGACGTGAGCCTGGCGGTGAAGAAGGCCGCCCCCGGGGAGCCGGGCATGCACGGCAGCGGCATGTTCGTGGTCAACCCGCCCTGGACCCTGGCCGACACCCTGCGCCAGTGCCTGCCCGTGCTGGGCCAGGCCCTGGGCGTGGAGGGCCGGGGCGAAACCCGCCTGGAAATTTCAGCCTGACTTCTGTTACGGAGCCCCCCATGTCCGTTCCCCTGCCCCCCATGCACCACGACCACGGCATCCACACCCTGGACGCGGAATACGTGCGCCCCGGCCTGGCCTCGGTACATCTCATCGTCCAGAACGGACGGGCCGCCATCATCGACACCGGCACCCACCAGGCGGTGCCCCACGTGCTGTCGGCCCTGGCCGGCCTGGGCCTGGGCCCGGACGCCCTGGACTACGTCATCGTCACCCACGTGCACCTGGACCACGCCGGGGCGGCGGGGGCCTTCCTGGCCGCCTGTCCCAAGGCCCGGCTGGTGGTCCATCCCCGGGGGGCCCGGCACATGATCGACCCGGGCAAGCTGGTGGCCGGCTCCGTCGCCGTCTACGGCGAAACCGTCTTCCGGGAACTTTACGGCGAGATCGTGCCGGTCCCGGCGGACCGGGTCATCGAGGCCGGGGACGGCTTCGAGCTGGATTTCCACGGCCGCACCCTGGTGTTCCTGGACACTCCGGGCCACGCCCGGCACCACTTCTGCGTCCTGGACCGGGGCAGCAACAGCCTGTTCACCGGCGACACCTTCGGCATCTCCTACCGGGAATTCGACGTGGCGGGCCGGCCCTTCGTGTTTCCCACCACCACCCCGGTGCAGTTCGAGCCGGAAGCCCTGCACGCTTCCTTTGACCGGCTGGTGGCCACCGGGGCCCAGGCGGCTTTCCTCACCCACTACGGTCGGATCACCGGCCTGTCCGACCTGGTGCCGGACCTGCACGCCATGCTGGACGAATTCGTGGCCCTCACCCAGGCCACGGCGGGGGAAGGCCAGGCCCGGCACCGGGGCCTGGGCGCCGGCATCGAACGGGCCCTGCTGACCCGGTTGCGGGAACACGGTTGCCAACTGGATGACGCCACCTGCCGGGCCCTGCTGGCCAACGACGTGGAACTCAATGCCCAGGGGCTGCTGGTCTGGTGGGATAAGGTAAAGGAAGGACAGGCCTCCCAGGGGGCCGACTGAGCCAGCCCGGAGCGTGAATCAGGGCGCGGCCGGTTCCCGCAACAAGGCGTCCACGGCCTTCAGATCCTCGGCATCCAGGCTGCCGGCGGCGGCCTTGAGCTGGAGCCCGGCCAGCAGGGTCTGATAACGAGCGGCAGCCAGGTCCCGGCGGGTGGTGAACACCTGCTGCTGGGCATTCAACACGTCCACCCGGGTGCGCACCCCTACTTCCAGACCCAGCTTGGTGGATTTCAACTGGGCCTCGCTGGACACCAGGGCCTGTTCCAGCGCCTTCACCTGGGCATCCCCGGAAAGTACACCGAGGAAACCCTGGCGGGCGTCCAGTCGGGCCTGGCGGCGGGCTTCCTCCAGATCGTGGCGGGCCTTCTCCTGGTTGGCCACGGCCTCCCGGACGGCGGCGGACAAGCCGCCCCCCTGGAACAACACCCAGCCGAACTCCAGGCCCAGCACCCCCGAACGGCTGTCGATGGTGGTGGCGCCGGAGCCCACGTTGCGGTTGTCCGAATAGGTGGCGGCCAGGTCCAGGGTGGGGTGGTGGCCGCCCCGTTGCCGGGCCACTTCCCGGCGGGCCAGTTCCAGGCCGCTCTGGCCCAGGGCCACGGCCAGGCTGGATTCTTCCGCCTGCCTGAGCCAGGGATCCAGGCTGGCGGGCTCGGGCAGGGGCATGGCAACCTTGTCATCGAGCGTGGCCAGGGCCGGCGCCTCCCGGTCGATGATCTTTTCCAGGGCCCGCCGCTTCACTTCCAGGTCATTGAGGGCAGCGATTTCCTGGGCGGTGGTCAGGTCGAAGCGGGCCTGGGCCTCATGGGTGTCGGTGATGGTGGCCGCCCCCACCTCGAAGCTCTTGCGCGCCTGGGCCAGTTGCTCGGCGAAGGCCTTTTTCTGGGCCTGGGCGGTGGCCAGGGCGTCCTGGGCCAGCAATACGTCGAAATAGGCGGTGGCCACCCGCAACAGCAAATCCTGTTCCGCCACCTTGAATTGCTGGTCGCCCAGCAGGGACTGGAGCTTGGCCTGCTCGTAGGCCTCCAGGTTCTGCCGACGGTAGAGGGGCTGCACCAGGGCCAGGGAATAGCCGTGGGAGGTGTAGTCGTTGCTGGTGGTGCTGGTGCGGCTTTCGGTGCGGCGCAGGAAGGCATCCAGGCTCAGGCTGGGCAACAAACCGGCCCGGCCCTGGGGAATCTTCTCCTGGCTGGCCTTCTGGGCCTCCCGGGCAGCGGCCAGCTTGGCGTCGCTTTCCCGGGCCAGCAGATAGACGTCACCCAGCTTGGCGGCCGGGGCCAGGCCGGGCAGCAGGGTCAGCAGCAGAGCGGAGAGCAGGGAAAGGGGCAGCGGGCGGGACATGATCAGTAGGTTGCCATCGTGTGATCCACCACCTTGGCCCAGGCATCCACCCCGCCAGTCAGGTTGATCACGTTGTTGAAGCCATTGTGTTCCAGAAAACGGGCCACATGGAAACTGCGCACGCCATGGTGGCAGATCACCACCGTTTCCCGTTGCGGATCCAATAGCCCGATGCTGCCTGGGATGCTGCCCATGGGCAGGAGTTCCGCGCCCTCCAGATGGCAGCGCTCGAATTCCCAGGCCTCCCGCACGTCCAGGAGCAGGGGCTTGCCGCGCGCCGGATCATCCAGCCAGGCCTTGAGTTCGGCGGGGCTGACGTGGCGCATGCTCAGAAGCTGAAGCGTTCCGGCTCGAGGGCGTTGTCCAGGGACTTGACCTTGGTCTCGAACAGGCTGTCGTGGCGGAAAGCGCCGGCCGCTACGCAGGTGACCAGGCGGGCGGACATGATGACCCCCTCGCCGATGACGGCGAACAGCCGGCCGCCGGGATTGAGCCTGTGCAGATAGGCCTCGGGCAGCAGGGGGGAGGATCCGGTGAGCACGATGACGTCGAAGGCGCCGTCATCGGTCCAGTCCCGGGCCGCGTCGCCCAGGCGGGTCTGGATGTTGGTGTAGCCGTGGGCGTGGAACTTCCTGTCCGCCTCGCTCTTCAGGTCGGCATGGAGTTCCACGCTGATCACCGCGTTGGCCTGGCTGGCCAGCAGGGCGGTGAAGTAGCCGCTGCCGGTGCCCACTTCCAGCACCCGTTCGTGTCCTTGCACTTGCAGGGCCTGGAGGGCCCGGGCCTCCACCCGGGGCGGCCACATCTGTTCGCCGTGGCCGAGGGGAATCTCCATGTCCACGAAGGCCAGGGAGCGATACACCTGGGGCACGAAGTCCTCCCGCTTCACCTTGGACAAGAGGTCCAGCACCTTGGGATCGAGAACCTCCCAGGGACGGATCTGCTGTTCAACCATGTTGAAGCGCGCCTGCTCGACATCCATGACCATCACTCCCGGCGAATCGAAAACCTGCGGATTCTATCCGACTTCGGTGGCCCCCATGGCCGCCAGCAGGGCGGTGGCGTCGGGGAGTTCGTGGCAGACCTGGATTCCGGGCAGAGGCTTGCAATGGGCCATCCCTCCTCCCCCCGCCCAGATCTGGCAGCCAGCCGGCAGTTGTTCGCGCAATGCCGTCAATTGGGGGCCGATGCGCCGCCGGGGAAACGCCCGACTGAAAGACAGGGCCAGCACCCGGGCGCCGTGGCGTTCCACGGCCAGAAGGATTTCCGGAATGGGCGTGTCCACACCCAGGTTGATGCAGCGGGCATCCTCGGCCCGCAACAGGGCTTCCACCATGAGCAGGCTCAAGCCGTGGCGCTCCTCGGACAGGGTGGTGAGCAGGATGGTGGGGCCGGTCCCCGGCGGCAGGGCGTCGATGGCCCCGCGCAACAGGCGGCTCATCATTTCCGAATACAGATGCTCCTCATGGACGCACAGGCGGCCCGCCGCCCAAGCATCCCCCACGGCCCGGGTGAGGGGCTCCAGGAGACCGGTGGTGACGCTGGCCAGGGGCTCCCGGGCCATGCGCCGGCGCAGCCAGTCCCGAGCGCCTTCCGCGCCGGGCCGGCGCAGCAGGGTGAGGAAGTCCTCCAGGCCCTCAGCAACCTCCGGCATTTCGGTCCGGGCCGGCACCTCCAGCCGGGCCAGGGCCTTCACCCCCAGCGGCACCAGCTTGCCGGGCCGGTGGCCCTGATCCATGAGGCGTTTGATGCGGCGCAGGCGGTCCATGTCCCCCTGGCTGTAAATCCGGTCCCCCTGGGCATCCCGGGCGGGAGCGGGAAAGCCATAGCGCCGCTCCCAGATGCGTAGAGTCTCCCGGCTGATGCCGGTGGCTCGTTCGATGAAGGCGATGGGGTACCCGTTGTGCACGACTGTCCAGGACAAACACAGCAACGGGAAGGTTATCTCCCCGGGAAGAAAAAGCCAAACGAAGGCGCCCGGACACCGGGTTAGAATCCGGCGCCCCCAACCTGTCCCAACCCGCACCCATCTGCCATGAGCCTTTTCTCCCGCCGCCGCGCCGCCGGCCAGACCGCCGTGGAGATCAGCGAACGCCAGGGCGTGCGCTACCTGCACCTGGGCGGACCGGCGGTGCAAAGTGCCATGCGCCTGAAGGACCCGGACGCCCTGGAACTGGAATACGCCCGGGCCATGCTGGGTTTCCTGCTCTTCCATGACGCGCCCCGGGACATCTGCCTGATCGGACTGGGGGGCGGCTCCATCGCCAAATACATCCACCGGCACCTCACCGCCAGCCGGCTGACTGCCCTGGAGATCAACCCGGAAGTGGTGGCGGCCGCCCGGGGATACTTCCACCTGCCGGCGGACGACGAGCGCCTGAGCGTGCTGACGGGAGACGGGGCCGCCTTCGTCCACGCCCATCCCGCCAGCCAGGACGTGCTGCTGGTGGACGGCTACGACGCCAAGCGCATCGTGGAGGACCTGGCCAGCCCCGAGTTCTACCGGGCCTGCAAGGCCATGTTGCGCCCCGGCGGCATGGCCGCCTTCAACCTGTGGGGGTCGGACAGTTACTTTCCCCGCTACCACGATCGGCTGGCCCGGGCCTTCGGCGAACATGTGCTGCAACTGCCCGCCGAGAAGAAGGGCAACATCATCGTCTTCGCATTCAACAAGCCCCTGCCCGACGCCGGCTTCGCCCCCCTGACCGCCCGGGCCGAGGCACTGGACGGCAGCCTGGGCCTGGGTTTCACCGGGTTCATCCAACGCATGCGCGACTGGAATCCTGCCTGCGGCGACGGCTTCATCCTCTGAGCCGGCCCCGCCCGTCTTTCCAAGGCCCGGGAAGGGTGGGAGAATTCTTCTCAGTTAACTGATTGATTCGAGGCGGCCATGATCGACAAGGACGGTTACCGGCCGAACGTGGGCATCATCATCTGCAATGTCCGGAACGAGGTCTTCTGGGGCAAGCGGGTGCGCCAGAACTCCTGGCAGTTTCCGCAGGGCGGCATCAAGCACGGGGAAAGCCCCGAGCAGGCCATGTTCCGGGAACTGATGGAGGAAGTGGGCCTGGAGCGGAGCCACGTGCGCATCCTGGGCCGCACCCGGGACTGGCTGCGCTATGACGTGCCCAAGGATTGGGTGAAGCGGGAGTGGCGCGGCCATTACCGGGGCCAGAAGCAAATCTGGTATCTGCTCCGCCTGGTGGGCCGGGACTGCGACGTGCGTCTGCGGGCATCGGACCATCCGGAATTCGACGCCTGGCGCTGGAACGAGTACTGGGCCCCCGCCGAGACGGTGGTGGAGTTCAAACGGGAGGTTTACCGCTCCGCCCTGACTGAGCTGGAACGCTTCCTGACGGGGGGAACCGAAGCCCACCGCCACTGCCACCCCTACATGTTGGCCATGCGCACCCAGGGCGCCGGCCGCCCCTGACCTGAACCGCAGCGAGAACCATCGTGACCCGAACCTTCAACGTCATCCCCACCGCCCCCTTGCAGAAGGGCGCCACCTTCCACAAACCCCGGCAGGCCCTGCCCGAGCAGGTGGGCCTGGAATCCCCGGCATCCCACGTGATGACCGATTTCAAGGTCGTCACCGCCTACACCATCTTCCCCCTGGAAACCATCGAAGCGGCCCGGGCCAAGATGATCCACCGGGGCGTGCGCATGCTGCTGGTGGTGGACGACCAGAACCACATTCTGGGCCTCATCACCTCCACCGACCTGACCAGCGAAAAGCCCATGCAGGTGGTCCAGACCCAGGGCATCCGCCACTCCGACGTCATGGTGAAGGACATCATGACACCCCGGGAAAAGCTGGAAGTCCTGTGCATGGATGACCTGCAGAAGGCCAACGTGGGGGACATCGTGCACACCCTGAAGAGCCATGGCCGGCAACACGCTCTGGTGGTGGAGAAGGGCGGCGACCAAAGCCAGATCCTGCGGGGCATGTTCTCCGTCTCCCAGATCAGCCGCCAGTTGGGCACCACCGTGGAGACTGCCGGCGTGGCCCGCACCTTTGCCGAGTTGGGCAACGAACTGGGCAGATAGGATGCACCTGGCCCGCCGAGCCAACCTGCTGCCCGGCGACCCCGGCCAGTGGGAGTGCGGCGAGCCCCTCTGGAAACGGGCCCCCAAGCGCGATGACGAGGGCCGGCCCTATGTGGACTTCATGCTGCTGGCCCCGGGCCTGAAACAAAAATCCGCCCACGAGATCGAATGCCTCGCCCGGGTGGTACAAGCGGTACTTACCCGGTACGAGGAGTGGGTGGTTTTCGCCGACTTCAACCTGAAACTCAACGTGTTGTGGGTCTCCTTGAGATACCAGCCCGGCGTCATGGCCCAGGTGGTTGCCTCCCTGCGGGCCCAGGCTCCGGAATTCAAGCTGGTGGCCCACCATCCGGAACAACGGGGATGACCATGAGGATGTCCAGTCGCAACCGCCTGCTGCCCCTGGGCACGGCCCTTTTTCTTGCCCTGTCCGGCGCCGTCCAGGCCCAGCAGGCCACCCTGCCGGTGGTCCCCTTCTGGCTGGTGCCCGTGCCGGTGGCCGGCCCCGGCACCCCGGCGCCCTTCCCCACCCCCTTCTGGATGTGGCCCGGACCCTTCTGGCCTGCCCCCCTGCCGGGGATGCTGCCGTTCCAGCCACCGACCCAGCCCCCCGTTCAATCACCCGCCCAACCCGCACCCATGGCCTCCCCCCAGGCCACCCCGACAGCCCCGGCCCCTGCCCGCGAAGAGCCGGCCGAAACCCCCATCAAGACAGCCCCTCCCTCTCCGGCACCTGCTCCAGCCAAGATGACCGCCCCCCTGCCCGCCACGGAGCCGGCGCCCCCCGTCAAGGCTGCCGAACCTGCCCCGGCCCCCGAGTCGGTTCTGATTCCTGTCCCGGCTCCTGTCCCGGCCCCTGTTCCGGCCCCTGTTCCGGCCCCTGTTCCGGCCCCTGTTCCGGCTCCCGTTCCGGCTCCCGTTCCGGCTCCCGTTCCGGCTCCCGTTCCGGCTCCCGTTTCGGCTCCCGTTTCGGCTCCCGTTCCGGCTCCCGTTCCGGCTCCCGTTCCGGCTCCTGTTCCGGCTCCGGATTCCGTGCCGACGCCTGCCCCCGCCAATGCGTCGGCTGCCGTGACCGAAACTGCGGCTCCCCCCCCTTCCCTGCCGGCTCCCGAGACCGTTCCCACACCGGAGCCAGCCACGGCCCACTCCTCCGCCGTCGTCACCACGCCGGCCCCCACCCCCGGCATCGCTGCCACCCCCCTGCCCGGGAATGCCGCAAGCAGCGGACAAAGCGTGGACATGCCTCCGTCCCCCTCTCCCGCCAAGGCCAAACCCAAGGCCAAGACCCAGGCCAAGAAGAAACCCACCCTCAAGCCCCGCAAACTGTGCTGGAAGGATGGCCGACTGGACGTCTGCCCCTGAACGCTACCCGTCCGGGTTATCCCCAGGCAGGCCATTGCCCAGCAAAATGCTCGGGTAAGGCCCGGACTTGAAATTGGCATCTGCCGCCACCATGTGGATGTCAATTTCGCCCCCGGGCGGCTTTTTTCCCCTTATATCGAGGCCCCACCATGCCGGTTACCGAACAGAACGTGCAATCCGCACTGAAAGAACTCATCGACCCCAACACCCAGAAGGACTTCATCGCCACCAAGTCCGCCAAGAACATCAAGGTGGACGGCGGCAAGGTGAGCCTGGACGTGGTCCTGCCCTACCCCGCCAGGATGGTGGCCAGCGAAATCCAGGCCATGATCGAAAACAAGATCAAGGCCGTTGACGGCGTGGAGAGCGTGGCCGCCAACGTCACCTGGAAAGTGGTCGCCCACAGCGTGCAGAAGGGCGTGAAACTGGTGCCCGGGGTGAAGAACATCATCGCCGTGGCCTCCGGCAAGGGCGGGGTGGGCAAATCCACCACTGCGGTGAACCTGGCCCTGGCCCTGGCCGCCGAAGGCGCCCGGGTAGGCATGCTGGACGCCGACATCTACGGCCCCTCCCAGCCCACCATGCTGGGCATCACCGGCCGCCCCGAATCCGCCGACGGCCAGAGCCTGGAGCCCATGCTGGGCCACGGCCTGCAGGCCATGTCCATCGGCTTCCTGATCGACGTGGAAACCCCCATGGTGTGGCGGGGCCCCATGGTCACCCAGGCCCTGGAACAACTGCTCAACCAAACCACCTGGAAGGATCTGGACTACCTGGTGGTGGATCTGCCCCCGGGCACCGGCGACATTCAACTCACCCTGGCCCAACGGGTGCCGGTTACCGGCGCCGTGATCGTCACCACCCCCCAGGACATCGCCCTCATCGACGCCCGCAAGGGCCTGAAGATGTTCGAGAAGGTGGGCGTGCCCATCCTGGGCGTGGTGGAGAACATGAGCCTGCACATCTGCTCCAAGTGCGGCCATGAGGAGCGCATCTTCGGCGAAGGCGGCGGCGAGCGCATGTGCAAGGACTACGGCGTGGAATTCCTCGGCGGCCTGCCCCTGGACATCCACATCCGCGAGGATGCCGACACCGGCAAGCCCTCCGTGGTGGCCGACCCCAACAGCCGCATCGCCGAGATCTACCGGGCCATCGCCCGCCGGGTGGCGGTGAAGGTGGGCGACCTGGCGGTGGACCACTCCTCCAAATTCCCCAGCATCGTCATCCAGAACAGTTGACCGGCCAGGAAACCCGTTGCAAGAGGCGCCCCGGGGCGCCTCTTGCTTTTTACCCCCCTACAAACTGGAAACGGCAGTTGGACGTGCCCCAGGGTGCGTTCGGGCGCGATTTTGGCAAATGAGCTGGCGCAATGCGATGAGAGCAGTGCTGTTGCCGCTTGAGCGGCTTTACGGCCCCTTCAAGCCCGACAGGCTCCTAGGGGCGGGGGGGCGGCCTGGCATCCAACAACACCGTGTCCCCATGGGCATAGGGCGGGCTACAGCAACACAGGATGACCAGGGGCCCGGCTCCGTCAGCCTGGGCGCAATGGGGTGTCCCAGGCGGAATGCAGAGGGTGTCGCCAGGCGCCACGGCAATCCAGCCATCGGCCAGCCAGACCCAGCCGCAGCCGGCAGTGACGTGGTACAGCTCCTCGCTGTTGCGATGCAGATGCAGCACGGTCTGGGCACCCGGCGGGAGGGTGGCTTCCGCCAGGCTCTGGGATCGGTTGCCGTGGACGGCGGGGTGCATGAGCTCCCGGATGGTGGACCCGTCCAGAGTAAGGTAGGGCTTGGCGTCAGCCTTGCGCGACAGGGTCATGGCCGGCGCTTCCGGTTCATCCTTGATGCCTCGGCCGAACACCCCCGGGGGCGTGGCGGAGCGGGTGTCTGGTGCCCAGGCGGGCGTGTAGCGGGGGCACCCGGCGGGCGATCTGGAAGGAAGGCAGAAGCCTGAGAAAGTTCATGACGTTACGCTGCCCATGGAGCGATCAACTGGGGTTTTCAGGATCCAGGATAAACCGGTGAAAACGCTCAACCAGCCATCATCTGCCGCAACGTGGCGATGGGCCGGGGCAGGGCGAACAGGTTGCCTTGGGCATAGTCCACCCCCAGGTCTTTCAGGGCCGCCAGGGTGGCTTCATCCTCCACGTACTCCGCCACGGTGCGGATGCCCATGATGTGGGCCACCTTGGCAATGGCCTCCACCATGGCGGCGTCCACCGGGTCCCGCACCATGTCGCGCACGAAGGCCCCGTCGATCTTGATGTAGTCCACCGCCAGGTTTTGCAGGTAGGCGAAGGAGGACAGACCGCTGCCGAAATCGTCCAGGGCGAAGTGGCAGCCCAGCCCCTTCAAGTCCTGGATGAGTTGCAGCACCGTGTCCAGGTTGGACATGGCGGCGGTTTCGGTGATCTCGAAGCAAAGCCGCCCGGCCAGGTGGGCGTGGCGGCCCAGGATGTCGCGGATGAAGGATTGGAAGCGGGCGTCGGACAGGGAGGCGCCGGACAGGTTGATGCCGAGCACGGAGCCGTTGTCGGGCAGGGCCAGGAGACCTTCCGTGCACTGGCCCAGGGCATGTTCGATGACCCAGCGGTCCAGTTGCGGCATGAGTTGGTAGCGTTCGGCCGCCGGGATGAAGGCCATGGGCAGCACGGCTTCGTCACCCTCCGCAAGACGCAGAAGGAGTTCGTAATGGGTGGGTTGGTCCGGGTCGGCCAGGGCGACGATGGGTTGGTAGTAGAGGCTCAGCCGTCCTTCTTCCATGGCCAGATTGAGACGCCCCACCCATTCCATCTCCCCCCGCCGCCGGGCCACGTCCTCGTCGCCCCGCCGATAGACGCGGACTTTGTTGCGTCCGGCGTCCTTGGCGGCGTAACAGGCGGCGTCGGCGGCACTCATGAGCTGGGCGGGATCGGGCCAGAGGGGATCGATCTCCACCAGGCCGATGCTGGCGCCCACCTGGTAGATGCGCTCCTCCCAGCGGAAGCGGAATTCCTCGATGATGCGCCGCAGTTTCTCGGCCAGGGCCTCGCCGGTGGCCACGTCGCAGTGGCTCAACAACACGCCGAATTCGTCGCCCCCCAGGCGGGCCACCACGTCGCTGCCGCGCAAGGTCTGGCGCATGCGCACGGCCAATTGGCGGAGCAGTTCGTCGCCGGCCTGGTGGCCGCTGGTGTCGTTGACCACCTTGAACTGGTCCAGATCCAGGTAAACCAGACAATGGCGGATGCCCACTCCGCTCCCCACCTCATCCCAGGCCTGGCGCAGGGATTCGTCGAATCCGTTGCGGTTGAGCAGTCCGGTGAGGCCGTCGTGGGTGGCCTGCCATGACAGCCGGGCCGTGGCGGCGCGGATCTTTTCCTGGAGGGTGTCGTAGGAGGCCTTCAACTCCGCCGCCATGTGGTTCACGCCTTTTTCCAGAACGGCGAATTCGCCGCCACTGTCCACCTGGACCCGGACATTCAGGTCCCCTTCGCCGATCTGTTCCACCGCCTGGGTCAACCGGCGCAGGGGGCGGACGATATCCTGGCCCAGGCGCCAGGCCAGCAGGCCGGCCAGGGTCAGGCCCAGGCCGGTGATGAGCAGACCGGTGACCAGCATGGCCTGCTGGCGCTGGCGGGTGGCGTGGCGGGAGACTTCCAGCGCCACGTAGCCCAGGCTGATGTTGTCCGTCGGCAGGGCTGCATCGCCGATGTCGAGGAAGCGCTGCAGCACCGGGCTGATGACCAGGATGGCCGTGTCGTCCCGGGCCACCACCATGGCTTGATGGACCCGCAAGTCCTGGAAACCCCGGCTTTCTCCCACGTTGAGCAGCGTCTTGCCGTCGGCATCGGCGATGGTCACCGCCTGGATGTCCTCGGCCCGATAGAGGGGCCGGGCGATCTGGCCCAGGGTGTCCACGTCGCCGCTGAACAGGGCCAGTTCGCAGGATTTGGCCAATTGCCCAGCCAGGGCCAGGGCCCGCTCCTCCAGGCTGCGTTCCATCTCGTCGTAGCGGGCCTGGATGAAATACCAGGAGAGGCCCGCCGACACCAGGATCAGCGGGAGCAGGGCCAGGATCAGCACGCGCTGGCGGATGCCCCGGTCATTCATCGCGGGCTCCCAGTTTGCGGCGGATGTCCGCCTCGTCGGGCATGGCCAGGCCCATGGAGCGGCCCACCCGGGCGTTGAAGGCGAGGGAAAACTCACCGGCAGACTGGGCCGGTGGCAGTTCGCCCTCGTCGTGCAGCCAACGCACGGCCATCTGGGCCCCCTGGCGCCCGATCTGGGCGGGGGAGGAATACACCGAAGCGATGGCCCCCGCCTTGCTCAGTCCCTGGGAGAAGCCCATGACCGGGACCCGGTAGCGGTAGGTGGTGAGCAGCACGTTCTGGGCATTGCCGGAATTGATGGCCAGGCTGTCCGGAACCAGCAACAAGGCATCCACCGTCGGCAACAGCCGGCGCAGGGCCGGGGCCAGGCCATCGGCGCTGTCGATGGTCTCGACCACGAGTTCCTGCTTGCGCCGGAGCGCTTCCTGGAGCAATTGCCGGACCTGGGACTGGTTTTCATCCGACACCACCAAGCCGATGCGGCGCAGGTTGGGGAAGGCCATATCCAGCAGACCCAGGGTGCGCGCGGCTGGCTGGTCGATGTAGACGTGGGAAACGCGATTGCGCGGCAGGCTGGCCGGCCAGGGCAGTTGCTCCGCCGCCGCCCGGGGCAGCAGCAGGGTGAGCACAGGCGCCCGGCCCCCATGCTGCTCGGCCAGCATGCGGGCCGTCTTCAGTCCGACGGGCACCAGCAGATCCCCCCCCCGGCTCAGGACCTGCAACTGGGCAGCATTCAGCTCGGCCGGGTTCCACACCCGCAGGGGCCGGCGGCCACCCAAGCCCGCGCGAAAGGCTTCGGCAGCTTCCTGGTAGGCGGGCCCGGGGTCCCCCAGCAGGATGTGCACCATTCCCTCGGCGTGGGCCGGCATGGCCAGCAGCCAGGCCAGCCCAAGGACGAACAGGCGGATCATCCTGGCCATGGGGGGCACGGGGAACACCCTTCAGAAATCCATCTGGGCATGGAGATACCAGCGGCGGTCGTACAGGTTGTCCGGCACCTCGTCGGAGAACTCCACGTAATTGCCGCCCAGGTTCTGGCCGGTAAGGCCAAGCCGGACGTTGCGCCCAAACCAGCGGAAATGCCGGGACAGGCTCAAGTCCAGCCGCCGGAAGGCCGGCAGGGGCCCCTGGCCGATGGGCTCGAAGGCGGACACCCAGTAATGGGACAGCATGAGTTCGATCTCCCCGGGTAGGCGTTGCTGGACATGCAGTCCAGCTTGCTGAGGAGGGGAATATCGCCGCTCTCCGAAATGGCTGTCTATATGCAAAAAGGCATAGTTGACCCACACCTGGGTGGCGGCCCGGGGCTGGGCCTTCAGTTGAAACTCCAGACCCCACTGCCGGGTTGAGCCGCCGTTGTCCCAATCCCGGGCCAGATAAAGAGGGTTGCCGCCGGGTTTGCAATCGGCCGACACCCCGCTGGGGCAGACCACGTCCACCACCTGGCTGACCCGTTCCCGGAACAGCCGCAGGTCCAGACCGAGGCCCAGTTCCGGCCACTGGCCCAGATAGCCGATCTCCTGACTGAGCATGCGTTCCGGTTCCAGGTTGCCCGAGGAGATGTAGAAAGGCCGGGCGGCGAACAAGGGCGTGCCGGCACTGTCCAGCAGGGTGAGCTGGTAATAACCGCTGGTCTCGAACAGCACGGGATTGCGATAGGCCTGGGAAACGCCAAGACGCCAGGCATGGCGGGTCGAAGGTTGCCAATGCAGGGTCATGCGCGGCGACAGGTGCACCCCGTCCACCAGCTCGTAGTCCTCCAGGAACACGCCGGCATTGATCAGCCAGGCCGGCGCCAGGCGCCACTCCAGATGGGCGAAGGCTCCGGCCGATCCGGCGGTCAGCTTGTCGGAAGAATTGAAGTAGGTCTGGGAGCGGACGCCGTCCCGGCGCAGGTAACCGCCCAGGGAAGCGCGCAGGTCCTGGCCCAGTTCCAGGTCATACTGGACTTCGCCGTGCCAGCGCTCGGAGAGCAGGTCCACATCGAAGTAAGCGCCCGGCGCCAGTAGGGTGGGCACGTCTTCCCGGGTATCCAGGCCGTTGTAATACAGCTTGGCCAGCAACATCCGGCCCGGCTCCGCCTCATGGCGGTAGTCCACCTGGAAAAAGCGGCTGTCCACCAACTGGTCGTGGGGTTGGTCGGTGGGATTGCTGGCCTTGCCGTTGCTGCGGGTTCCCGTGAGCAGGCCCGCCTGAAGGCTCAGGCCCCCACCCCGGCCCAGGGCCAGATCGCCCCGGTAGCTGAATATCCGGGAGAATTCGTCGTCGTTCTGATGGACGAAGCCCCCATCCTGGCGCAGGCCCAGGGTGACCCGCTGGCGCAGGCGTTCGTCGCCACCGGCCCAGCGGAACCAGCCCTCGCCGTGGCGCTGGTCGCCCCCCACGATGCGCAGCAGGCGGCCGGCCACATCGGCCGGATCCCGGGTGATGATGTGGATGGTACCGGTGAAGGCATTGGCGCCGTAGCTGGCGGCATTGGGCCCCCGGGTCACCTCGATGCGTTCGATGTCGTCCACCGCCAGGGGCAGGGTATCCCAGCGTGCACCGCCGATGGAGGGCAGGTAGATGGAACGGCCGTCCACCATGACCTGCATGCGGTGGGGATATTCATCCACGAAACCATGGGAGACGTTGTGGAACCAGCCGGTCTTCTGGCCCACGAACATGCCCGGCACCAGGCGGAACAGATCGGTGAGGGTGTGGTAACCGGAGGCCTCGATGAGCTTGCGGTCAATGATCGTCACGGCGTTGGGGGCGTCAGCCAGGGGCTGGACCAGGCGGCTGGCGGTGAGCACCACCGGCAGGTCCGCCAGGAAATCCGCTTCGCTCAGTTCCCCCGCACCGGCCCGGACGGAAATCAAGCCGGCCAGATACAGGACGGCAAGCTTCCTTATCACCAAGGAGGTATCTCCCCGCATTCCTTGCTCATGGCCACCAGGTAGGCTTCGTGGGCAGCCCGTTCCGCATCGCCGGCCCGCATCACCGGCAGGGGCCCCCGACGGGTACCGGCCAACCCGGCGCTGCGCGGAGGCGGCGCCACCTCGATGCCCAGGGTTTCCTGGCCACGGGTCATGGCCAGGAACACCTCGGCCAGCAACTGGGCATCCAGCAGGGCGCCGTGGAAGGAACGGCCCGAATTGTCCACCCCGTAACGTTTGCACAGGGCATCCAGGTTGTTCTTCTGGCCCGGGTGCAGCCCCTTGGCCATCTTCAGGGTATCGGTGACGCCGCAGTAGCGTTTTACCGGCCCCTCATCCAGACGGGCCAGTTCGGCGTCCAGGAAACCCACGTCGAAGGGGGCGTTGTGGATCACCAGTTCGGCGTCCCGCACGAATTCCAGGAACTCGCCCATCACGTCGGCGAAGCGGGGCTTGTCGCAGAGGAACTCCCGGGTCAGGCCGTGGACCTGGACCGCACCGGCGTCGATGTCCCGTTCCGGGTTGATGTACACGTGATAGGTGGCACCGGTGATGCGCCGGTTGAGGATCTCCAGGCAACCGATCTCGATGACCCGGTGGCCCTGGGCCGGATCCAGGCCCGTGGTTTCCGTATCCAGCACCACCTGACGCATCAGCTTTTCCCTTCCCGGGCCCGGCGGACCCCCTCGTTGGCCAGGGCGTCGGCCCGCTCGTTCTCCGGATGGCCGGCGTGGCCCTTCACCCAGCGCCATTCCACCTGATGACGGCCGGCCTGGTCGGCCAGTTGCTGCCACAGATCCTGGTTCTTCACCGCCCCGCCGCCCGCCGTCTTCCAGCCCCGGCGGATCCAGTTGGGCAGCCATTCGGAAATGCCCTTCTGCACGTATTGGGAGTCGGTGTGGACCCGCACCTGGCAGGGCCGGTTGAGGGCCTTGAGCCCTTCGATGACGGCCAGCAGTTCCATGCGGTTGTTGGTGGTCTGGGCAGCGCCGCCGCACAGGGCCTTTTCCACCGTGCCGAAGCGCAGCAGGGCGCCCCAGCCCCCCCAGCCCGGATTGCCCTTGCAGGCCCCGTCGGTATAGATATCCACGGATTTGTCGGTGTCCTTGCCGGACGCGCTGTCGTTCATGGGCGTTTGCTTTTCTGGATGGAAGTGGTGGTCGATTGGGCCCAGGCCGGCCGGCTCCGCCAACTGCTGTCCCACTTGGGGGCGATGAGGCGCATGCCGTGGACCCGTTTCACCGCGTGCAACAGATACACCCCGCCCCCCAGGGCCCACCAGCGGTCCCCGGCCGCCTCCAGGAAACCGAAGCCGGACAGCCAGCGGCTGCGGTTGATGGGCGGGGCATAGCAGGCCATGCGTCCACCGGCCAGTTCAAAACCCAGCAGAGCCAGCCAGTCCTTGATGCGGGCAAGGTGGATGAAACGGCCTTCCCAGGGCCCCGGCGCCTCCCTGGAGCCGCCCACCCGGCGCAGCCCCCACAGGCTCAGGGGATTGAAACCGGCAATCAGGAGACGCCCTTCCGGACGCAGCACCCGCTCCGCCTCCCGCAGGACCTGGTGGGGATTGCTGGAAAACTCCAGCACGTGGGGCAGGGCCACCAGATCCAGACTCTGGCCGGCGATGGGCAGGGATTCCGGCTGGCCCCGCACCACGCCCTCCCGGGGGCACAGGCAGAAACGCTGGGGCATGCGGTTGGCCCGCAGGTAGTCGATGGCGCAGTCGCCGATCTGTACGGCATGAAAGCCGAACAGGTCGCTGCTCACCGCATCGAACCAGTCCAGTTCCCGTTCCAGGACATAGCGCCCCAGGTCGCTTTCATACCATTCCATGATTGCGCCGCGCGCCGGACCTCAATGAAAATGCCTTGATGATGATCGTGGAAGCCATCCCCATCCTGGCGGACAACTACGTCTGGGCCCTCCATGACGGCCGCTCGGCCGTGCTGGTGGACCCGGGTGATGCACCGCCGATTCTAGCGTGGCTGGAGGCCCGTGGCATCGTCCCCTCCGGCATCCTGGTCACCCATCACCATTGGGACCACGTGGGCGGCCTTCCGGCCCTGCTCGATCGCTTCCCCGTGCCGGTCTTCGGACCCACCCGGGGCGCCGCACCGAGCCGGCCGGTGGCCGACGGGGACATCCTGGACCTGCCCGGCCTGCCCTGGCAGGTGCGGGTCATCGACACCCCGGGCCATACCCGGGACCACGTATGCTTCGTCGGCGAAGGGCATCTCTTTTGCGGCGACACCCTGTTCTCCTGCGGCTGTGGGCGGGCCTTCGAAGGGGACCCGCCCACCCTGTACGCCTCCCTGTCCCGCCTCATGGAACTTCCCGGAGAGACCCAGGTCCACTGTGCCCATGAATACACCCTGGCCAACCTGGATTTTGCCCTGGACGTGGAACCGGACAACCCGGCCCTCCAGGCGCGGGACCGGGAAGCCAGGGCCCTGCGCCGGACCGGACAGCCCACGCTGCCGGTAAGCCTGGCCAGGGAACGGGAGACCAACCCCTTCCTGCGTTGCCATCTGGAAAGCGTCCGTGTTGCCGCATCGCAACACACCGGCCGGGCTTTGGCCCCGGGAGCCCAGACCTTTGCCGCCGTGCGTGCCTGGAAAGACGAGGAATAGGGGCAGGTTTTCCCCGTGGGGCCGCTGCTGGCAAGGCCTGAGGCCGGCAGGGAGATTTTCCTTGAAATTGGACCGTAAGGCGGGGTAAAATTGCAATCACATCAAGATGTTGCGAGGGGTTTCGACCCCTGAACCCCGAAACAACATGAATCGATACCTTTCCTTGTTCAGCGCCGGTTTCCTGCTCATCGGCGCCCAGTTGATCCCCCAGACGGCCCAGGCCGACCTGTTCGGTTCCAACCCGGAACTGAAGATCAGCTATTCCCTCACCACCCTGTCCGAAGCCCGTGACGACGAAGCGTCGGCCCAAGACGGCGACCTGTGGGAGCGCATCCGGACCGGTTTCAAACTGCCCGAATCCGACCCCCGCCTGACCCGGGTCCACGAACAGTATTTCGCCGGCAACCCGGGCTATCTGCAGCGGGCCGTCCAACGCAGCCGCCTGTACCTGTTCCACATCGTCGAGGAAGTGGAAAAGCGCGGCATGCCCACGGAAATCGCCCTGCTGCCCATCATCGAGTCGGCCTTCAATCCCCAAGCCCAATCGCCCATGAAGGCCTCCGGCATGTGGCAGTTCATTCCCTCCACGGGCCGCATCTACGGCCTGGAGCAGAACGCCTGGTACGACGGCCGGCGGGACGTGCTGCAAGCCACCGACGCCGCCCTGGACTACCTGCAGAACCTCTACGCCATGTTCGGCGACTGGGAACTGGCCCTGGCCGCCTACAACTGCGGCGAAGGCTGCGTGGCCCGGGCCCGCAACCGGGGCAACGGCAGCGACTACGCCAGCATCAAGCTGCCCAACGAAACGCGCAACTACGTGCCCAAGCTGGTGGCGGTGCGCAACATCATCCAGGATCCCCAGCGCTTCGGCTTCAACCTGGAATCGGTGGTCAACGAGGCCTACTTCATGCAGGTGACCCTGAGCCGGCCCATGGAAGCCCACCAGGCCGCCAAGATGGCGGAAATGAGCCTGGACGAGTTCCTGTCCCTGAACCCCGCCTTCCAGCGCCGGGTCATCTACGCCGACAGCCGCAACGTGCTGCTCCTGCCCGTGGATCGGGTGGAAACCTTCCAGTTCAACATGCACCGCCAGGGCGCCGAGAAACAGTTGCAGACCTACACCGCCCAGCGGGGCGAGAGCGCCTCCAGCATCGCCAGCAAGTTCGGCGTGAGCCTGGATTGGCTCAAGGAGTACAACCCCCTGAACCTGATCAAGGGCAAGGTGGCCAAGCCCACCACCCTGGTGGTCCCCGCCACCCGCACCGCCCAGGCGGCGCCGGCGGCCCAGGCCAAACCCCGCGCCGTAGCCAAGCCCGCCGCCCGCGTCCATACCGTGCGCCGGGGCGACACCCTGTCCCATCTGGCCAAGCTCTACAACGTGAAGGTGGCCGACCTGCGCCGGGTGAACAGCAAGGCCGAACCCCTCAAGCCGGGCACCAAACTCACCATTCCCCCGGTAGCCAGCTAAACCACCACCCGGCCGGCCGGCAAGGATGGGGTGAACATAGCGAACCGCATCATCGACGGGCCGGGCCTGGTGCGGGTCGCTGTGCTCACCCCTTCCTACCGGGCCTACTTATCCGGAAGGACCTGTCCCGGCACGGAATCCAGAAGCAGTTTCGTGTAGTCGGTCCGGGGCCGGGTGAGCACCTGCTCCACCGGGCCGCTTTCCACGATCTTTCCGCCCCGCATCACCGCAACCCGATCGGCCAGGTAACTGACCACCGCCAGGTTGTGGGTGATGAACAGGTAGGCCAGGCCGTGTTCCCGGCGCAGGTCGGAGAGCAGGTTGAGGATCTGGGCCTGGACCGACACGTCCAGGGCGCTGGTGGGCTCGTCCAGGATGAGCAGTTTGGGGCGCACGGCCAGGGCCCGGGCGATGGCGATGCGCTGCCGCTGGCCGCCGGAGAATTCGTGGGGATAACGGCCCGCCGCGTCGGCGGGCAGGCCCACCTGGTCCAGCAGTTCCGCCGTGCGCCGTGCGCGCCCCGCCCGGTCCAGGTCCGGCAACAGGGCCGCCATACCCTCCGCCAGGATGTCCCCCACCCCCATGCGCGGGTTCAGGGACGAGAAAGGATCCTGGAAGACGATCTGCATCTGGGCCCGTTTGCGCCGCAGGGCCTCGCCCCGCAGGCCGCCCAGGGGTTCCCCGGCCAGGCGCACTTCCCCGCCGGTGGGCTCGATGAGGCGCAGCACGGCCCGGGCCAGGGTGGTCTTGCCGCAGCCCGATTCGCCCACCAGGGCCAGGGTCTCACCGGCCGCCAGCGCCAGGCTCACCCCGTCCACGGCCTTCACCTGGCCCACGGTGCGCTTGAGCAGGCCCTTGCGGATGGGGAAATGGACAGAAAGATCGTCGATGGCCAGGATGGGCGTTCCGGCCTCGCTCCCCCCCTTGCCAAAGGGGGGCCGGGGGGGATTCTCGCCGGCCGATTCCACGCCACGGCCCTGGCTGTCCGCCGGGGAAGCCGCCTCCGGATCCGCCAGATGGCAGCGCACCCAATGGCCCTCCGCCACCCCGTGGAAACCCGGCACCTCCTGCCGGCAGCGCTCGAACACCTGGGGACAACGCTCGGCAAAGCGACACCCGGCGCTGCTGCCGTCCAACACCGGCACCCGGCCGGGCAGGCTGTCCAGGCGCTGGCCCCGCCGCTCCAGGCGGGGCAGCACGGCGAACAGCTTCTGGGTATAGGGGTGGCGGGGCTCGGCCTGGAGGGCCTGGCCCGGCGCCGACTCCACGATCTGCCCGGCGTACATCACGGCCACCCGGTCGTCGGGGCCCCGGGTCATGTCCCGGGCCACGTCCAGGTCGTGGGTGATGAGCAGCAGGCCCATGCCCCGTTCCCGGCGCAGATCCTGGAGCAGCTTGAGGATCTGGGCCTGGATGGTCACGTCCAGGGCCGTGGTGGGCTCGTCGGCGATGAGCACTTCCGGCTCCCCGGCCAGCATCATGGCGATGAGGGCCCGCTGGCGCTGGCCGCCGGATAGCTGGAAGGGATAGGCGTCCAGCTTGTCCGTGCCCAGGCCCACGGCCTCCAGCAGGCGGCCCGCCTCGCTGCGGGCGGCGACGCCGGTCAGGGCCCGGTGGGCGGCCAGGGTCTCGCCAATCTGCTCGGCCACGGTCATGACCGGGTTCAGGGAGGTCTGGGGTTCCTGGAAGATCATGGCCAACTGGCCGCCACGCACCTGGCCCATGGCCGATTCGGGCTGGGCCAGCAGGTCTTCCACGCCGGCCCCCTCCCGGGACAACTCCACCCGGCCGGCCGCCACCCGGCCGCCCTCGGGCAGCAGGCGCATGAGGGCCAGGGCCGTCATGGACTTGCCGCAGCCCGATTCCCCCAGCAGGGCCAGGCACTGGTCCCGGCCCACGACCAGATCCACCCCTTCCACCGGCGTCAGGGTGCGGCCCCCGGCGCGGATTTCCACCCGCAGGTCCTTCACCGTCAGGCTCATGGGCGGCTCCCCCGGGGATCCAGGGCGTCCCGCACCGTGTCGGCGAACAGGTTGGCGGCCAGCACCAGGACGAACATGAACAGGAAGGCGGCGGCCAGTTGCCACCACACCACGGGCTCCCGGGCCAGTTCCAGGCGGGCGCCGTTGATCATGTTGCCGAAGCTGATCATGGCCGGATCCACCCCCACCCCCACGTAGGACAGCACCGCTTCGGCCAGCACCAGGCCTGAGAAGTCGATGACCAGGCTGATGAGCACGAGGTGCATGACGTTGGGCAGCAGGTGGCGCGCCAGGATGCGTGCCCGGGTGACGCCGAAGGCCCGGGCGGCCTGGACGAATTCCAGTTCCCGCAGTTTCAGGGCCTCGGCCCGCAACAGCCGGGCCAGCCCGGTCCAGCCGGTGAGGCCCAGGATGGCGCACAGGGCCAGCAGGCGCACGTCGGTGCGGGCGGCGGCGGTGGCGAACAGGTCCGGGTGGGTCTCGATCTGCACCTGCACCACCAGCACGGCAGCGGCGATGAGCAGCACCCCGGGAATGGAATTGAGGGTGGTGTAGAGGTACTGGATCAGGTCGTCCACCCGACCGCCGAAATAGCCCGCCGCGATGCCCAGGCCGATGGCCAGGGGCAGCACCACCAGGGTGGTGAGGGTGCCGATGAGCAGGCCGGTGCGCACCGACTTGAGGGACAGGTAGAGCACGTCCTGACCCACCTTGTCGGTGCCCAGCACGTGGTAGTGGGGGGCCAAAGCGACCAGGAGGCCGAGCACGACCAGTGTGACCAGCAGGGTCAGGGCGAAGGGCCGGCCAGCCGGCCGATTTTTCCAAAGGGGAAAGCACAGCAGCCAGGCGATCACACCGCCCAGGGCGCCCAAACCACCGCGCAGCAGCACGTCTCCCCAAAATTCCTGGTCCGTATCCGCCAGATGGGCCCCGCCATGGACCAGCCGGGGATAGTCCCGCACCTGCCTGCCGTCCGGCCCGGTGAGGGTTTCCTTGGCATAGAGGTGGGTGGCGAAGGGGGCGGAATAGGTCTTCTCCACCCGTTCCCGCAGGGGGGTGAGCAGGGCGTCCAGGGCCGACAGCACCTCCCCGCTGTACTGGGCCTCGCCCTGGGGCCCGTCGGGCAGGCGCTCCACGTAATGGACGGAATCCAGCAGGCCGATGGCCACGTAGACCCCCAGCACCAGGGCCGTGGCCGCGCCCAGGGGCCGGGCCAGCACCTGGCGCAAGGGCGCCCGGAAGGTCTCGTTGTGGCGCAACAGCCAGACCCCCGCCACCACCAGGGCCAGCAGCACCAGGATCAACATGTCGGACCAGAGCAGGACGGGTTTCATGCTCATTCCAGCCTCACCCGGGGGTCCACCAGGGTGTAGGACAGGTCGGTGAGCACCAGGCCCACGATGTACAGCACCGAGCCCAGGAACACCATGGAGCGGACGATGGCGAAGTCCTGGGCCTGGATGGCGTCGATGGTGTAGCTGCCCAGGCCGGGGATGCCGAAGAAGGACTCGATGATCAGGCTGCCCAGGAACAGCCGGGGAATCACCACCACCACCCCGGTGAGGATGGGGATCATGGCGTTGCCCAGCACGTGGCGGAACAGCACCCGCAGTTCCGACAGGCCCTTGGCCCGGGCGGTGCGCACGTAATCCTTGCCGATCTCTTCGACGAACAGGGCCCGGTAGAAGCGGGCGGAATCGCCGATGCCCGCCACCAGGCTCACCAGCACCGGCATGAGCAGGAACTTCCAGGCCTCCAGGCCCGGCTGGTAGCCGGAGATGGGGAACCAGTGCCAGAGCTTGCCCATGAGGTACTGGCCGCCGATCACGTAGAACAGGCCGGAAACGGACATGAGGGCCACGCACAGCACCACCCCGGCCGTATCCAGGGCGGTGCCCCGGAAGAACACCAGCAGGAGGGCGAAACTCAGGTAGGCCAGCAGGCCCACCAGGAAGGTGGGCAGGGCGATGGCCAGGCTGGGCCACATGCGGGTCTTGATCTCCCGGGCGATGTCCCGGCCGTCGTCGGCGGGGCCGAAATCCAGGGCGAACAGCTTGAGGGATTTCTCCACGAACAGGGTGTCCGTCACCGCCCCCGGACCCGGGGCCTGGTCGTTGAGGAACAGGGGCTTGTCGTAGCCGTGCTCCGTCTTCCAGCGGGTGATGGCCTCCGGGGTGACGTGCTTGGCGCCCAGGTGGATGCGGGCCATGTCGTCCGGGGTGTTGACCATGAAGAACAGGGCGAAGGTGAGCAGGTTCACCCCCAGCAGGATGGGGATGGCGTAGAGGACGCGGCGCAGGAGATAGTTCAGCACGATGGCGGGATTCCGCTGGCGGGGGGCCGGGACTCCGGGAAGGAATCCAGCGACCGGGACGGCCGATTATCCCTGTGCAGTGCAGGCGAGGGCGTCATGGCCACGCTCCGGATTGACAGCGTCCCAGTTCAAGGACGGGCGCCGCCGCGTCATGCCATTGGGCGCTGAAGCGGCCCCCATCATCGATGTGCAGGCTGACCAGGCGCCGGTCGCCCCGGTGATCGGCCAGCAAACCGCTGAGCAGATAGGCGCTGCCGCTCTCCGTGCGCCGAACCTTTCCCTGGAAACAACCGGACCAGAGGCAGGCGGTCAGCACACCGGACCGGCTGTCGTAGCGATAGGCCTCGGCATGGGCAAACCCTTCCGCCACCCGCGTGCATCGGGGAGAGGAACATTCGTACTTCACTTCCGGCACGCACTCCACCCCGGCCGCATGTCCCCATGGCGCAGCCATGGCCCAGGCCACGAGCACAGCCCCAGGCAGGTGGACGTTGCGGCAATAAATCATCAGTTCATCCCCGGCAGGACGAACATCGGTCGGCCCGGCACCGACGGGCGGGATGCGTTGTCCAGGACCCGCTGATTGGCGCGCAGCGTCGCTTCAAGTTCACGGCGCAGATTGGCCCGCTCCACCTCGGCGTTCCTGGCGTCCAACCGGTCGTTGCGCGCCTTCCACTCGGCATTCAAGGCGTCCACCTCCTGCCGAAGGGAGGCATCGATGGCCTTCAGGGCGGCGCCCATGCGCTTCACGTCCTCTTCGTCCAGGCTGTAGACGGAATTGCCCATGTCCCGCCAGATTTCCTCGCCGACGATCTCCCGGACGTTGCCCTGCTTCACCTCATCCAGCCAGCGACGGGCGCAGTCCACGAACTCCCGGCTGCGGGCGAGGGACCTGTCCACCTCGCTTTCCGATGCCCGTAGCGAGGCCACCGCCGGGCGGCTGCCGCAACCCGGGGACGGAGGTTTCCATTCGGATCGGAAATACTGCGCCCGGGTCATCAAAGCCTTGTATTGCGCTTCCTTGGCCGCCTTGAAGGCAGGGTCCAGACGGGAGATCTTCTCGTCAACGGTGGCCAGGGACTGGTCCAATATCTGCCGATTGACGCTCGCCTTATCCGGGAGCGCCGCCGTCATCTTCAGCAGAATCTCCCGCGCTACCAGTTCCCTCGGCATATGGATCAACGAGTCCCAGGCCAGGGCCTTCTTGTTTTGGACATAGCTGACGTAATCCCCCTCGGTCATGGCCGGCAAGGGCTCCAGGCAGTACCGCCAATCTTCGAGCCCGCCCTTGAGGCCATGCTCGAACTCCCTCAGGGCCGCATGAAGGCACGCCGGCACCGCATTGATGCTGGCCGAGCTCAACACGGCCGGCTTGCAGGCCGCGTCTTCGCCCCGCTTCAGACAGGCCCCCAACAGACAGTCGGCCGTCCCCTCCTTCTGCAACGTGGGCAGGGCCTTGAAGGCATCCACGGAAGCGGCGTCCGCCAGGGCGAGGATGGCCGCGCTGGAATCACCGTCGTAGCAGGCGCCGGCAGCCGCACGGACAAGCTGTCCAAGGACGACATCGTTGTGGCTTTCCTTCGTGCGATGTTCCAAATGATAGGTACGAAATTCCGCCTTGGCCTTGTCGGCGTTTTCCCCGTCTTGAATCCGCTGGGCGGCCTGGTCCCAGCTTGCCTGGAATTCGGACTTCAGCCGCGTGTTCTCCGCCTCCCAGCGCGCTTTCAGCATCAGGGCCAACTCATAGCGTGCGGGGGTGTATCCCAGGGACCCGGCACGCAGGAACAGGGCTTCGGCCTTGCCCGGATCCTTCGCGACGCCGGCCCCATGCTTCAACTTTCTCCCCAGATCGGACAAGGAAGCGGCAAACCCCAGGTCGGCCGCCCTCTGCAGGTAGGGCAGGCCCTGATCGCGGGTGTCCTCGCTCTCGTCCAGCATCGCCGACAGGTTGTGCATGGCAAGGGGTTCGTTGGCCTCCATGCCCCGCCGATACCACTTGAGGGCCAGATCAGGGTTCCTGATCGCCGGGTCCTGGCTTTGCTCGTGTATGCGGCCGAGCAGGGTCATCCCATGGCCGCTGCCCTTGGCAACAGCCTGCTCGAACAGGGCGACGGCACGCTTTTCGTCCTTGGGAAGCAGGCGGCCGTATTGATAGTGGAGCCCCTTGTCCAGAAGATCTTCCGGGTCGCCGGAATCGGCCCCCGGCGGGTCGTACTGCTTCTTTTCGCCGTCCATCGGCGAGATCCCCTTGCGATACCCGGTCAGCACGTAAAGCCGCGCATTGGCGTCGCCCTGCCGTGCCGCCCGTCTGAACCAGATCAACGCCTGGGGATGGGCGCCGCGTTCCGCGAAGACCAGCCCCATCCGGAACTGGGCCTCCAGGTGTCCCTTTCGGGCCATGTCCTCCAGCTTGAGCAGCGTGTCCTCCGAACGGTCCTGGGCGTCCAGGGCGGCGAACACGGCTTGAGCATCCACGAACTTGGCCCCAGCGCCGGCGGCAAGCGCGGGGGCCGGCAGGGACAGGGCGAGGCACGACAAAACGGACAGCAGGATGGATTTTCGTTTCATGCTCGGCCCCTTGTAGCCCCGTATTCACTTGTTGGTAAACACACCGTGGCCTCTGCGCAAAGCGGCGCCGCTTCGCGCACCGGGATCTGCCTGAAATTTCCGCGCGGGTTCACGATGGCAACGGAGTTCAAGGCAATCAGATTCCATCCGTGGCGCGACTGCGCATGCGCCGCCGATAGGCCGTCACTGCCGGCCACACCAGCGCCGCCAGCAGGGCGACCATGACGAACACGGGCAGCAACGCCGGCTGGTTCCAGCGGGCCTGGTAGGCCTCGCGAGCGGCCGGGTCCACCCGCCGGTACTTGAGCAGGTTGTGGGCCATGAGATTGGGCTTGGCGTTCTTCACCCAGCCATGGCGCAGGCCGAAGCTCTTGGGATGGAAGGCGAAAAGCCAGGGGGCGTCCTGGCGGACCAGCTCCACCATGCGGTCGATGACGGCCTGCCGTTCCGGCCCGTTGTCCATGTCCTTCATCTGCTCGAACAGCCGGTCGAATTCCGGGTTCTGGTAGTTGGCCGCATTCTCGCCCCCTGCCCCCACCTTCTTGTTGGGGCCGTAGAGGAGGAACAGGAAGTTCTCCGGATCCGGGTAATCGGCGTTCCAACCCCACTCGAAGAGCTGCTCGCTGCCCTTGAGCATCTTGTCCTGGAAGCGGTTGTAGTCGGTGGCCCGGATCACCAGCTGGATGCCCAGTTTGGCGAATTGCTTGCGGAACCAGTCCATGCGCGACTTGGCCTCGGGGCCGCTGGCCATGGTGTCGAAATAGAGGGTCAGGGGCTGGCCGGTCCGGGCGTCCCGACCATCGGGATAGCCGGCTTCCGCCAGGAGCTTCTTCGCGTCCTCCAGTGGCCGCCGCTTGAATTTCCCGCAGGCCGGTTCGCCCGCGCCGCAGTCCGGTCGGAAGATCACCGGATTGATGCCCTGGGTCCCTTCCCGATGGCCGAATATCCCCGGGGGGATGGGGCCTTGGCCGGGAATGCCCCGGCCATTGAGAAAGATGGAGATGAACTCCTCGTAATCGACGGCGATGGACAGGGCCTGACGCAGTTTGCGGGCGGCCTCCCCGTTGCCCCCCACCACCGGATCCAGCATGTTGAAGCCCATGTAGTTGAGGGACGGCCGGGCGGCGGTGGACAGCTGGATGCCCCGCTCGCGCATGTCCGGGGTCAGGTCCGGCTGCCCGTCGGCGTTCATGCGGATGGCCTGGTCGAAGCTGTCGGAACTCACCCCGGAGGCGTCGTAGTAGCCCTGGAGGAATTTGTTCCAGTAGGGCACATCCTCCTTCTCCAGGGAATAGACCACCTTGTCCACCATGGGCAGGCGCCTGCCCGCGTCGTCCAGCAGGCCGGCCTCCCGGTCCCCCGGGTCACCCTCGGCGGGATAGAAGTCGTCGTGGTAATGGGGATTGCGGGCCAGCACCATGACCCGGTTGGGATCGTTCTCGGCCAGGTAGTAGGCTCCCGTGCCCACCGGCTGCCAGTCCAGGCTGAAGTTCTTCTCCGCCATGCCGGGCTGGCGGTAGAAGCGTTCCGCCTCCTCCGGCACCGGCGCGAAGAAGGGCATGGCCAGCCAGTAGAGGAACTGGGGATACTTGCCCTGGATGCGCACCCGGTAGGTGTAGCGGTCCACGCTGTAGGCGCCTTTGAATGCGAAGGCGTTCAGGTCCAGGTAGGCGTCCTTGGGCTGGGCCTTGGCGGCCTGGCCCAGGGCCTTGGCCAGGTCCCCCAGGCCGACGATGTAATCGGCCATGAGGCCCAGGATCGGCGACTGGACCCGGGGATTAGCCAGGCGACGGATCTGGTAGACGAAGTCCTCGGCCGTCAGCTCCCGGGTGCCGGTTTCCGTGAAGTCCTGGAAGCTGTCCATGGCCGCCAGTTCGTCGGCCCGGATGGGGACGTAACGGGGTTTGCCTTCAGGAGTCCTGGCGAAGCAGGGGTGGGGCTGGTAGCGCACCCCCGGACGGATGCGGATTTCGTATTCCGACACGGCGATGGCCTTGGCCGGGGCGTCGGCGGGCAGCGGCCTGCCGGCCCCGTCGTAGTAACGCACCGTGGGCATGGCCGCCGCCGTCTGGGGCTCCAGGGTGTAGGGCCGCTTCAGGTAGTGGTATTGCAGGGGCGGCTCGTAGATGTTGCCCAGGTAGACGTATTCGTTCTCGCTATAGGAACGGGCCGGATCCAGATGCTTGGGCCGCTCTTCGAAGGCCGAATAGAGGACGGACTGGCCCGGCGGGGCCGGAGGATAGGGGCTGTTGGCCGGCTGGGAGCAGGCGCTGAGCAAGCTCGCCAGAAGAACCGCCATGACCGCCTTGATCGTGGGGCCGGAAACGGTCGGGTGGCGGGCCACCCTCACCCCCGGATCATCCACATCCACCCCGCCCCTCGAGGCCATCGATGGTCACGCCCTACCCCTTTCTCGGCCCCGGGCCGGGAACGACGATCCCCCGGACCGGCGAAGCAGGTGTTTCGCCGTGGGGTGGCATTTTGCAGACCCCGTCTGGCATCGATCCGGCGAACCGGGCGGATTGGCGTTCACGCCGCCGCTTCCAGCGCCGGGTCGGGGGTGATGCGGTTGCGGTATAGATCCATGACCGGGAAGCACAGTTCGTAATCTCCCCAGACCAGCTCGCCATGTTCGATGCGATATTCGGCGCAACGCTCCGGGAATGACCAGGCTCGAATATCGGGATGCAGCGCAGTGCTCAGGAAAGTCTTGAAGTCGATGGTCTGCTCAGTCCCGTCGTCAAACTGCACACGCAACTTGAGCTCCCCGACGACCTCAGCGGCGACCACGTTGATGACGGAAGGAATCACTTCAATCTCCTCGTGATGTGCTCCGGCCGCACTGATCAGGCCGAAGTATTCATAGAGCTTGGGCATCGCTCACTTCGTCCTGGCCGGCCTGTTCACTCGAAGGGATGCCGCCGCACGATGGTTTCTTCCCGGTCCGGGCCGGTGGAGATGATGTCGGCGGGCACGCCGCACAGTTCTTCCATGCGTTTCAGGTAGGACTGGGCGTTGGCGGGCAGGGCCTCGAAGGTCTTCACGCCCACGGTGCTGTCCTTCCAGCCCGGATGCTCTTCGTAGATGGGCTCGCAGTCGGCCAGCATCTCCGAGCCCACGGGCAGGATGTCGCAGACTTCGCCGTCCAGCTTGTAGCCGGTGCAGATGCGGATGGTGTCCATGCCGTCCAGCACGTCCAGCTTGGTGACGCACATGCCGGTGAGGCCGTTGATCTGGATGGAGCGCTTCAGGGCGGCGGCGTCGAACCAGCCGCAGCGGCGGGGCCGGCCGGTGGTGGCGCCGAACTCGTGGCCCTTCTCGGCCAGCCACTTGCCGTTGTCGTCGAACAGTTCCGTGGGGAAGGGGCCGGAGCCCACGCGGGTGGTGTAGGCCTTGGTGATGCCCAGGATGTAGTGCATGGAGGACGGGCCCATGCCGGAACCTGTGGAAGCGCCGCCGGCGGTGCAGTTGGAGGAGGTGACGAAGGGGTAGGTGCCGTGGTCGATGTCCAGCAGGGTGCCCTGGGCGCCTTCGAAGAGCAGGTTCTCGCCCCGCTTGTTGGCTTCGTAGAGGTTGCGCGGTACGTCGCCGATCATGGGCTTGATCTTCTCGGCCAGTTCCATGGCCTGGTCCAGGGTCTGGTGGAAATCCACCGTCTCCCACTTGAAGTAATGCTTGAGCACGTAGTTGTGGTAGTCCAGCACTTCGCCCAGCTTGGCGGCGAAGCGTTCGCGATGCAGCAGGTCCTGCATGCGGATGGCCCGGCGGGCCACCTTGTCCTCGTAGGCGGGACCGATGCCCCGGCCGGTGGTGCCGATCTTGCCGGCGCCCTTGGCGGCTTCCCGGGCATGGTCCAGGGCCACGTGGTGGGGCAGGATGAGGGGGCAGGCTTCGGAGATGGTGAGCCGACTGGCCACGTCCACGCCGCCCTTCTCCAGCATTTCCACTTCCTCGATGAGGGCCTCGGGAGAGCAGACCACGCCGTTGCCGATGTAGCAGCGCACGCCTTCGCGCAGGATGCCGGAGGGGATCAGGTGCAGCACGGTCTTTTTGCCGCCGATCACCAGGGTGTGGCCGGCGTTGTGGCCGCCCTGGAAGCGCACCACGCCCTGGGCACGGTCGGTCAGCCAATCGACGATCTTGCCCTTGCCTTCATCACCCCACTGGGTGCCGATCACGACTACGTTCTTGCTCATGCTCATTCCCTTGTTGAAAAGCCCGGCCAGCCTGGCCGGACGGCGAAATCAGGTATTTTCCACCAACCAGGCGCCGTCGCGCTTGACCAGCATCCGGTCGCAGCCCAATTCGGCCCGGTGGGCATCGTGGCCGGGCAGGGCCTGCACCACCCGCTCGCCCCGGGCCCGCAGATCGGCCACGGCGGCCGGGTCGGCGTCGGCCGGGGCCAGGATGCCGGGCCGGCCGGCAGGCTGGGGCAGGCAGTCCAGGATCTGGCGCAGGTCCAGGCTGAAGCCGGTGGCCGGACGGCTGCGCCCGAACACGGCGCCGGCCCCGTCGTAGCGGCCCCCCAGGGCCACGGCCCGGGACTGGCCGCCGGCGTAGGCGGCGAACATGACGCCGTTGTGGTAGCCGTCGCCGCGCAGGTCCGACAGGTCGATGCCCAGGTCGGCCCCCTGCCCCGCCGCCAGCAGCCGGTCCAGGTCGTCCAGGGCCCGGCGGATGGCCGGCAGGTCGGGCAACACGGCACGGGCCCGGTCCAGGGCCTCCCGGCCGCCGTACAGGTTGGGCAGGGCCCGGATGGCGCTCTGCCAGGGTTCGTTGAGGCTGGCGGTGAGGGCGTCCACTTCCGGCCCGTCCTTGTCGCGCAGGGCGGCGAACAGGGCGCCGGCGGTTTCCGGCGCGAGGTCGGCCCCCTGGGCCAGGGCGCGGAACACCCCGGCGTGGCCCAGGCTGACCCGCCAGTCCGGCACACCGGCCAGATTGAGGGCGGCCAGCAGCAGGGCCTGGATCTCCAGGTCGGCTTCGATGCCGGCGTGGCCGAACAGTTCGGCCCCCACCTGGAAGGGCTCCCGGCTGCCCAGGCCGGCGGGCTTGGTGCGCAAAACCGGGCCCGCATAGCAGAGCCGGGTGGGGCCCTGGTGATTGATGAGGTGGGCGTCGATGCGTGCCGCCTGGGGAGTCATGTCGGCCCGCACGCCCATCATGCGGCCGGACAGGCCGTCCACCACCTTGAAGGTTTTCAGGTCCAGGTCCCGGGCGGCGCCGGTGAGCAGGGATTCCAGGTATTCCACCAGGGGCGGGCTCACCAGTTCGTAGCCGTGGCCGTCGAACAGGTCCAGCAGGCGCCGGCGCAGGCCTTCGGCCGCCCGGGCGTAGTGGGGCAGGATGTCTTCCAGGTATTCGGGGAGAAGCCAGGCGGGGGTCATGGTTGGGTGAAAAGCAATAGCAACAGGCCGGCCAGCATGGAGACGAGGCCCATGAAACGCAGTTGGCCGTCGCTGAACTGGATCATCCGGGTGAAGGCCTCCCGCCAGGCCGCCGGGGCCAGGAAGGGGAGAACCCCTTCCATGACCAGCATGAGGGCCAGGGCGGGCATGAAAATGTCGCCAAGACTCATGGCCGACCGGACAGGCGCTTACTTGCCGCCGCCCTTCGAGGACTTCATGTAGCGGAAGAACTCGGAATTGGGCTGCACGACCATCAGGTCGGACTTGTTGCGGAAGCTGTTGCGGTAGGACTCCATGCTCCGGTAGAAGGCATAGAACTCCGGGTTGCGGCCGTAGGCCTCGGCATAGATGGCGGAGGCCTTGCCGTCGCCTTCACCCTTGATGCGCTGGGCGTCCCGGTAGGCTTCGGCGACGATGACTTCCCGCTGCTTGTCGGCGTCGGCGCGGATCTTCTCCGCCTCGGCGGCGCCGGTGGAGCGCAGTTCGTTGGCCACCCGTTTGCGTTCCGCGTCCATGCGCCGGTAGACGGATTCACTCACCTCGCTGGGCAGGTCCACCCGCTTGATGCGCACGTCCAGCACCTGCACGCCGAAGCGGCGGGCATCGGCGTCGGCGGACTGGCGCAGGCTTTCCATCACGTCGTCCCGCTGGCCGGACACCACGTCGTGGACGGTGCGCTTGCCGAACTCGGCGCGCATGCCGTCGTTGACCGTCTGGGCCAGGCGGTTGATGGCGCTGCGCTCGCCGTCCTTGAAGGACACGTAGAACTTCTCCACGTCGAACACCCGCCATTTGACGAAGTAGTCCACCAGGACGTTCTTCTTCTCGGAGGTGATGAAACGCTCCGGATCGGCGGCGTCCAGGGTCAGCACCCGGGTGTCGAAATAGCGGATGTTCTCGATGACGGGGATCTTGAAGTAGAGGCCCGGTTCCTTGTTGATGCGGACGATCTCCCCAAGACGGAAGACGATGGCCGCCTGGCGCTGGTCCACGGTGAACAGGGACAGGGCCAGGAGCAGCAGGGCCACCACCAGGGTGATCACCACGCCGGTCATGTTCTTCATCATGGCCGTTCCTCCCGTTCCCGGTTGCGGAAGGCGTCGCGGCTGCGGAACAGGCCTTCCTGGGACGGGCTGGCCGACTGCTCGACGGGGCGCGGCGCCGCCGCCTCGGGGGCCGGCGCGCCACCGGTCTGGGTCATCTGCATGAGCTTGTCCAGGGGCAGGTAGAGCAGGTTGCCGCCCTGCTTGTCATCCACCAGCACCTTGGTGGTGTTGGACATGACCTGCTGCATGGTGTCCTGGTAGAGGCGCTCCCGGGTCACCTGGGGGGCCTTGGTGTATTCCACCAGGATCTGTTTGAAGCGGGAAGCCTCGCCCTCGGCCTCTGCCACCACCTTCAGCTTGTGGCCGTTGGCCTCTTCCATGAGCCGGGCCGCCACGCCCCGGGCCCGGGGAATCACGTCGTTGGCGTAGGCCTGGCCCTCGTTCTTCAGGCGCTCCCGATCCTGGCCGGCCTTCACGGCGTCGTCGAAGGCCGCCTGGACCTGCTCGGGGGGCTGGGCATTCTGCATGTTGAGCTTGCTCACGTTGATGCCGGTCTTGTAGCGATCCAGGATGTCCTGCATGAGCTTGGTGGCCCGGGCGGCGATGTCGGCCCGGCCCTCGTAGAGCACGTAGTCCATCTTGCTCTTGCCGACGATCTCCCGCATGGCCGTCTCGGCGGCCTGCTTGACGGCCTCGTCGGGTTCCCGGTTGGCAAACAGGTAGTCCTCGGCATCCTTCAGGGTGTATTGCACCGAGAATTGCAGGTCGATGATGTTCTCGTCGTCGGTAAGCATGAGGGATTCCCCCAGCACCTTGGTCTTGACGCTGTTCTTGTAGCCCACCTCCACGGTGCGCACCTGTTCCACGTTGACCAGTTCCACGCTCTCCACGGGATAGGGCAAATGCCATCGGGGCCCGGGCTGGGTGCTTTCGGCGTACTTGCCGAAGCGCAGCACCACGCCGCGCTCGCCGGCATCCACGATGTAAAGACCGGAACCCAGCCAGATGAGGACCGCCAGGGTCACCACCAGGCCGGCGCCGCCGGGCAGGTTGAATTCGGGCACACCGCCACCGGGACGAGGCGGCGGCTCATTGCCACCCCCACCCTTGCGGTTGAACAGGCCGTTCAGCCGGCGGTTGAAGTTCTTCCAGAGTTCGTCGAGATCCGGCGGGCCACCGTTGTTCTTGTTGCCGCCGTTCTGGTTACCCCACTGGGGGTCGTTCCAGGCCATCGATTTCGTTGTCCATGAAGGTTGGGAGGGGATCGGGGGAATGGGCCGCCGCCTCGCGCGCATCCTTTGCCCATTCGGCCAGGGCGCCGCGCAGCAGCTCGATTCCCGCGCCAGTCCTGGCGGAAAGCCAGACGGCCGCGATCTTACCATACTCGTCCCTGGCCACATGGGGCTCCGCCCCGGTCAGGTCGATCTTGTTCATGACCCGGAATTGGGGAACTTGTTCCGCACCGATCTCCTTCAGCACCTTGTCCACCTCGGCCATCTGCCGTTCCCGGTTGGCACTGGCGGAATCCACCACGTGCAGCAACAAGTCCGCCCGGGCCGTTTCCTCCAGGGTGGCGTGGAAAGCGGCCACCAGGGTGTGGGGCAGTCGGGTGATGAAACCCACGGTGTCGGACAGCACCACTTCCCTGCCCGCCGCCGGACCGCCCCAAGGCGGGCAGTGCGCCCCCTCGGGGGGCAGCGAACCCGAGTGAGCGAGGGGGTCGTACCCTCCAGCTTCCGGCACCCAGACCCGCCGGGAGGTGGTGTCCAGGGTGGCGAAGAGCTGGTCGGCGGCGTAGGCCCCGGCCTTGGTGAGGGTGTTGAACAGGGTGGACTTGCCGGCGTTGGTGTAGCCCACCAGCGAGACCTGCACGACCCCGCTGCGTTGCCGGCTGCGCCGTTGCAGGGCCCGGCTCTTGGCCAGCTTGTCCAGCCGCGACTCGATGGTCTTGATCTTGTTGCCGATCATGCGCCGGTCCAGTTCCAACTGGGTTTCCCCGGGGCCGCCGCGCATGCCGATGCCGCCCTTCTGCCGTTCCAGGTGGGTCCAGCCCCGCACCAGGCGAGTGGAATAGTGGCGCAACTGGGCCAGTTCCACCTGCAGCTTGCCTTCGTTGCTGCGGGCCCGCTGGGCGAAGATGTCCAGGATCAATGCGGTGCGGTCCAGCACCCGGCATTGCAGGCGCCGTTCCAGGTTGCGCTCCTGGATGGGGGACAACTCATGATTGAAGATGACCAGGGAAGCCCCGGCGGCCCGGGCCGCATCGCCGATCTCATCGGCCTTGCCGGAACCGGCGAACAGGGCGGCATCGGGTTTGGCCCGCTTGCCCTCCACCACGGCGGACACGATCAAGCCGGCGCTTTCCGCCAGGAGGATCAGTTCGTGGAGGCTTTCGGCGTAATCCGGATCGCCGAAATCGAGAGAGGCGAGGACGACCGCCTCCCCCCGGTCCGGGCGTTCAAACATGGGGGAGGCGTTTCAGGATCGTGGCGATCAGGCGTCGTCGCCGCCGGCGCGTTGCAGCATCACCGGACGGGCGGGCACCACCGTGGAGATGGCGTGCTTGTAGACCATCTGGGTGACTGCGTTCTTGAGCAGCACCACGTATTGGTCAAAACTTTCGATATGACCCTGGAGCTTGATGCCGTTGACGAGATAAACAGACACCTGCACCTGTTCCTGGCGCAATGCGTTCAGGAAGGGGTCTTGTAGTTGCAGCCCTTTGGTCATGGCGGATTCCTTCGCGGACAAATTGTTATGGGAGGGCGGATTTTACCCCCGAAATCCGGGAAAAAACCCACCTCAAACGCTCAATACTGATTTTCCTCAAGCACCGGGCGGCCGAAATACCACCCCTGGCCCAGGTGGACCCCCATGTCGCGCAGAATGCGGGCGGTTTCCTCGTCCTCGATGCACTCGGCCACGGTGATGATGTTTTCCCGCCGGGCGAAGCCGGCCAGGCTTTCGACGATGGCGGCGATCTTCCGCTGTTGCTTCATGTTGGCCACCATCCAGCCCTCGATCTTGAGATAGCTGATGGGCAGACGGGCCAGATAGAGGAAGGAGGAATAGCCGCTGCCGAAGTCGTCCAGAGCCAGGCGGAAGCCGAAATCCAGCAGGGGCTTCAGGTCGGCCTCCAGGGTCTCCAGGTTGCTGAGGAACTGGCGTTCGGTGATCTCGAAGACGATGGGCTTCACCGGCCCCAGATCCAGGTTGCAGGACTGGCAATAGCTCATGGCGTTGGCCAGCATCTCCTCCACCAGATCCCGGCGGGCCAGGAACTGGGGGGACAGGTTGACGAAGTGGGCGAAATCTTTGCCCACCTTGCCCTGGCTGAGATTGGCAGTGCAGCGGGCCATGGCCTGGCGGGTCACGTAGCGGTCGATTTCCGACATGAGGCCCAGACCTTCCGCCACCTCGACGAACTCCCCGGCACTCACCAGGCGGCCGTCGGGCAGGGCCACCCGGGCCAGGGATTCGTCGGCTACCGGCTGGCCCGTCTGCAGATCCACGATCACCTGGGAGGCCACCCGGACCCGGGCATCCCGCAGGGCCCGCTTGACTACCTGGACGGGCCAGTGGGTGGCCGTGGCATCGAAGGCCTCCACCCGGTCCCGGCCGTTGCTCTTGGCCTGGTAGAGACAAGAATCGGCCAGTTCCAAGGCCGGGTGATAGTCGGCGTCGTCCCGCTCCGGCAGGCCGATGCCGGCCGACAGGGTGATGGCGATGTTGCCCACCTGGGTGGCGATGGGCTGGGCCTTCACGTGGCCGGTGAGACGCTGCATCACGTAGGAAGCCTCCTGAACGTCGGCATCGCGCAGGAAGATGAGGAACTCCTCCCCGCCCCAGCGGGCCAGCCAGTCGTCATCGCGCAGGCCCGCCTCCAGGCGGCGGGATACCACCTTGAGCACCTGGTCCCCCACGGCGTGGCCGTAGCGGTCGTTGACCCGTTTGAAATGGTCGATGTCCACCAGGGCCACGGCGAAGGACTCGCCATGGCGCCGGGCCCGGGCCATTTCCTCGTGCAGGCGGCCTTCCGCCGCCCGGCGGTTGAGCAGACCGGTGAGGGCATCGGTGAGGGCGTGGCGTTCCAACAGCAGACGCTGGCGCACCTGGTAGAGGTGGTGGCCCAGCCAGCCGGCCACCAGTTCCAGGTAGGCCAGGTCCGCCTCGGCGAAGCCCTCGCCCTCCGGAGGACAGCGGGCCAGGCCGCCGAGCACGCCGGCCAGGGCGTCGCCGCTCCACACCGGCACCCCGGCATAGAACACCATGCCCGTTTCCCGCCTGAGCACCTGGCCGTCGCCTACCGGATCCCGGGCCAGATCGTCCAGCACCAGGGGTTCCTGGGAAGCCAGGGCCAGCCCCCGCAGGGCTTCCTCCACGGCCCCGTCCAGGGCGGCCGGATCGCCGTCCAAGCGGACATGGCGGAAACGCACCCCGGCGATGTCGTCCCACTCGGCCAGGAAAAGCAGGTTGAGCCCCAGGCTGCGGGCCGCCTCGTCCATGATGGCGGTGAAGCGGGCCTCGTCGTCCAGGTCGTGGCGGGTGGCCTGGCGCAGCAGCCGGTTCAGCCGGCGACCGTGGCGGAACAATTCGTCCGGGTTTTCCCCGGCAGTCACGGCGGCATCCAGGGGCACTAGTCGGTTCCCCACTGGGCCGTGGCGATGGGGCTGCCCAGATCGGCTGCCACCAGGCGGCGGCGCACGGCCAGCAACCTGTCGATGAGGGCCGGTTCGGCCTGGCCGTAGGCATCCGCATCCGGCACCCGCTTCACCACCACGCCCAGCAACTCGGTGATGGCGTTGCCGATGGAATTCTGGCTGATGGTGACGATGAGCTTGCCCGCGTCGTTGCGGTAGATGAGTTGCTTGAAGGCCGGCTGCCAGCGGATGGAGTTGGCGTACTTGGCGTCCTTGATGCAGCGGTCCCGGACCATCTTGGCGGTCTTCAGCAGGTCGTTGTTGAACAACAGCTTGTTCTCCACCAGGTCGGGGAAGTGGATGTCCCGGGCCATGGGGGCGTTGCGGGTGGACACCTGGCCGAAGAAGGTCCGGTAGAAGTCGATGAAGCCCTTGAGAATCGTGTCGTACTCCTTCCAGAAACGCACTTCCTTCAGGGATTCGGCGCCGCCGGTCACTTCCCAGGAAGGCAGGCCCTGGGGATA
Organism: Thiobacillus denitrificans; assembly: GCA_020723405.1. GTDB lineage: Bacteria > Pseudomonadota > Gammaproteobacteria > Burkholderiales > Thiobacillaceae > PFJX01. Next base: position 103,039 of record DYIY01000007.1, read on the forward strand.
GCCGGTGATGGCGATCTTGCAGGAGCCGGGAACGCAGGGACGCAGGATCTCCAGGTCCAGTTCGTCGAAGAAGGCCCGGTACACGTCGCGCATGTAAGCCTGGAACAGGGAATGCTGGCCCCCGTCGGTGAGGTTGGGGTTGCTGGCGTCGGCGATGGGGGCATCGCGCAACTGGGCCTTGTCGAAGACGATGAAGTGGTTATGCAGCATGCGGATGCTGGGCACCCCGGGGGACGTCAGGGGCCAGGTGGCGTCCAGGCTGGCCTCGCCGGCCAGCACCAGATGCCGTTCCGGGTCTGGATACTGTTCCAGCATGTACTCGTAGAGGATCTCGTTCATCCGGTTCCACACGTGCTTCACCCCCTCCGGCACCTGGGTGCGCCGAACCGGCCGGCCCAGAGGGTCCAGGATGGACTGGGAGGTGTTGTAGATGATGGACGTGTCGAACTCGTTGCTGTGGCCCAGAGCCTTGCGGTAGAGCAGCAGCCCTTCCGGATTCTGCAGGAGGCCGTTGTTGTGGACCAGGTCGTTCAGGTTCTCGGTGCTGTTGAAGAACTCGTTGGGCTTCATGCCCTCGGGCACTTCCAGGGGGATCTGGCGGAAGGGGGTGACGATTTCGCGGGGACCGGACTGCATGGGTTGAACCTCGGTTTTAGGGATGGTTGCTGGCCGTCGGAAAAGCCTCCACACGGCTGGACAGCATCTTAGTCCAAGCGCCCCCGGCCGGCATGCCCCAATGGGGGGGATCACCCCTCCAGCAGGGCCAGCACCCGGGCCGTGGCGCCGGAAATCGCCTCTGCCACCGGTGTGCTCAGGGTTTCCCGGAAGGCGAAATCCGGCAGGGCTTCCACCCCCACCACCCGGATCTCCTCCGGCAGTTCCAGGCCCAGGGTCCGGCCCAGGTCCAGGGCGGCGGTCAGGCCCAGGTCGTGGGCCGAAGCGGTATGCCGGGCGCCGGCCAAGTCGGCGGCCGGCACGTCATGCAGGGTGCCCGGCGCGGCGCCGGTGGTCATGGCATCGACGATGATGGCCCGCCGGTAGCCGGCCAGGTGTTCCACCAGGGCCAGCCCCCCCAGGGACAGGCAGGCCACGTCCACGTCCCTGCCGGCCAGGGCGGGCCTCAGGCCTTCGGCCACCCGCCAGCCCACGCCGTCGTCCCCCAGGATGGGGTTGCCCAGGCCCACCACCAGGGTGGTCGCGTTCATCCCCGCAGCACTTCCAGCAGGGCGCCGCTGGCGTCGTGGAGGCTCACCTGGAGGGGAATCTTGCCGGGCAGGGCATGGGTGGCGCAGCCCAGGCAGGGGTCGTAGGCCCGGTAGGCCATCTCGATGCGGTTGAGCAGGCCTTCGGTGACCACCGTGCCGGCCTGGATCAGGCTCTTCGCCGCCTTCTGGATGGACAGGCTCATGGCGGCGTTGTTGTTGGTGGTTCCCACCACCAGGTTGACCAGGGTGAGCAGACCCTGCCCGTCGGTCCGGTAGTGGTGGGTCAGGGTGCCCCGGGGAGCTTCCACGATGCCCACCCCTTCTCCGGGGGGATTGCTGGCCACGACCCGTACTTCCGGCGAGGTGATCTGGGGATCCCGGGCCAGTTGCAACCAGCGTTCAGCGGCATAGAGCAGTTCGATGAGGCGGGCCCAGTGGATGGCCAGGCGGCTGTGGGCCGGCTTGCCCAGGGTGGCGACGAACTTTTCATACTCCGCCTGGGCCAGGGGGGTGGCCATGCCTTCGGAGACGTTCAGGCGGGCCAGGGGGGTGGCCATGTAGATGCCCGAATCGGCCCCGTCGGTGAAGCCCTTCCAGCCCACCTTCTTGAGATAGGGGAACTTCAGGTAACTCCAGGGTTCCACCCGTTCGGCGATCCATTCCCGGTAGTCGGCGGGGGCGTAGAGGGCGTGTTCCCGGCCGTCCGGACCCACCACCCGCACCCGGCCGTCGTAGAAGTTGACCCGCAGGTCATCGTCCACCAGGCCCATGTAATAGGTTCGATGGGTATAGGCCTCGCCCAGAATCATGTCCCGGTATTCCGGGTTGCCCAGCACCAGATCGTGGAAGGCTTGCAGGGCAAACTGGCCGAACTCCACCGCCCAGCGGCCCATGGCCTCGATCTCCTTGCGCTCGCTTTCCACCAGGGCCTTGGTCTGCCCCCCGGGCACGGCAGTGCAGGGATGGACCTTGCGGCCGCCGATGATCTCCACGGTGCGATGGCCGAATCTGCGCGCCTGGATCACCTTGCCGCCGATCTCCAGGCCCAGCTTGTGGATGACCCCCAGGATGTTGCGCTCGGCCACCGGAGTCTCCGGGCCCATGATGAAATCCGGCCCCCCCAGGATGAAGAAGTGGGTGGTGTGGTCGGCAAAGAAGAAGGCGGAATAGAGCAGTTCCCGCAGCTTGCGGGCGGCGGGGGGGATGCTCAGGCCGTAGACCGCGTCGGCAGCCTTGGCTGCGGCCATGTGGTGGGCCTCGGGACAGACGCCGCAGATGCGGTTGGTGAGGGTGGGCATCTCCTCCACCGGGCGGCCCAGGCAGAAGCTCTCGAAGCCGCGCAGTTCCGGCACCTGAAGATAGGCGTTGGCCACCTCGCCGGCCTCGTCCAGGAAGATCTCGATCTTGCCGTGGCCTTCCAGGCGGGTCAGGGGGTCGATGCTGATGCGTTCCATGGCTTACTCCTGTTCCGCCAGGGCCTGGCGGTTGGCCCGCAGCAGGGAATGGGCCAGGCTGAAGCGGTAGAAGCTGCCGGCCGGGTCCACCAGGCCGTCCAGCACCCGGTCGATGGCCTCCGGCTCCTTTTCGTCCACCACCGAGGCGATGGCGGTCAGCAGCCGGGCGCCCTGGTCCACCACCCCCGGAGCGGCGCCGTAGCAGCCGATGCAGGGGGCACCCACGGCGGGACAGCGGGACCGGCAGCCGCTGCGGGTGGCCGGACCGGCGCAGACCAGGCCCTGCTCCAGCAGGCACAGGTCGGTGGCCAGTGGCGGCAGGTCCTGGATGCGGGCCAGCCGGTGGATGGCCTTCACGTCCCGCTTGCGGGCGCACTCGTCGCACACGGTGGAATCACCGGCCCCCAGCACCGCCCCCCGGGGGGGCAGCTCGGCCTCCCCCTTCACCACCCGGATGAGCAGATCGAGTATGGCGGCGATCTGGTGGGATTCCGGCGGGCAGCCGGGCACGTGGTAATCCACCGCCACCACCTGGTCCAGGGTGCGCACCACGGCTTGCAGGGGCGGCAGGGTCAGGGTGCCTTCGGGGACCTGGCTCACGGCCTGGGGGCGCAGATGGTCCGGGTTGTCCGTGCTGGGCGATTCGAAGGCCCGCGCGAAGATCTGTTCCCGGGGGCTCAGGTTGGCCAGCCCCGGAATGCAGCCCTCGTTGGCACAGGAACCGAAGGCCACCAGGATCTGCGACTTGCGCCGCAGCAGCCGGGCCATGTGTTCGTTCTCGTCGGTGCGGATGCTGCCGTTGAACAGGGTGACCAGGAGGGACCCGTCCGCCAGGGCCTCCACGTCCTTGTATTTGGCGTCCATGGCCGCCGGCCAGAAGGCCACGTCGAAGTGGGCGTCCAGGTCCAGCACCTTCTCGTCGGTGTTGAGCACCGCGATCTCGCAGCCGCCGCAGGCAGCGGCCCAGTACATGGCGAATTGGGGTTTGCTCATGGGGTGGCCTTATGGAGCTGTGGCAGAGATGGGAAGCGGGGCGAAATCCCCCCCGTCCCCCCTTTTGCAAAGGGGGGAACCCTCAAACCCGCAGCACGGTAACTCCCCCCTTTGGAAAAGGGGGGCTGGGGGGAGGGTTGCAGGTGCGTCATGCAGCCACCTCGTCTGCATGGGCGCGTCCCTCCGGCACCGGCCGGGCCGGCCAGTTCAGGGGCCCCAGGGCCTTCACCTGGTCCACCATGGCGGCGATCTCCCCGGCGAACTTCGCCCCTTCGGCGGCGCTGGCCCAGGCCAGGCGCACCCGCGCCGGCTCGATGCCGAACTGGGCCAGGGTCTTCTGCAACAGCCGGTGCCGGCGCAGGGCCTTGTAGTTCTGCTCCAGGTAATGGCACTCGCCGGGATGGCAGCCGGCGATGAGCACCCCGTCGGCGCCTTCTGACAGGGCCTTGAGCACCAGGGTGGGGTCGATGCGCCCCGAGCACATGACCCGGATCAGGCGCACGTTGGGGGGGTACTTGATGCGTGCCGTGCCGGCCAGGTCGGCGGCCCGGTAGGAGCACCAGTTGCAGGTGAAGCCGATGATGACGGGCTCGAAGGGGGTTGGCGTGGATGGGGTGCTCATGCGGCCTCCGGTTCCCGTTGCACGTCCCGCAGCAGGCCCTCGATCTGGGCGAACAACTGCGCGTCGCTGAAGCCGGTGCCCTGGATGGCGCCCGCCGGGCAGGCGGCCACGCAGGTGCCGCAACCCTGGCAGAGGGCGGCGTTGATCTCGCTGACCTGGCGTTCCGCGACGAAGGAGATGGCGTTGAAGGGGCACAGGCCGTTGCAGATGCGGCAGCCGGAACACTGGGCCTCCAGCACGCTGGCCCGCACCGGTTCCAGGGCCAGTTCCCCCTGGCGGATGTAGTTCAGCACCCGGGCTGCTGCCGCCGAGCCCTGGGAGACGCTGGCGGGAATGTCCTTGGGCCCGGCGGCGCAGCCGGCGATGAACACCCCCTCGGTCATGGTGGCGATGGGGTCCATCTTGGCGTGCTTCTCGATGAACCAGCCGCTGGTGGAACAGGCGATGCCGAAGGTCTTGCCCACTGCCGCGCTGTCCCGGCGGGGCTCCAGGCCCGCCGACAGCACCACCATGTCCACCGGGATGCGCCGTTGCAGGCCCGCCAGGGTGTCTTCCACCTGGACGTAGAGGGTGCCCTCCACCTCGCGGCCGGCTTCGGCGGGGTCGAAGGGCACGTCGGTGATTTCCGCCACCTTGCCGCGCACGAAGTGGACGCCGTCGTCCAGCACCCGCTGGTAGAACTCGTCGTATTCCTTGCCCGGGGTGCGGATGTCGATGTAGAAGTTGTACACCTCGGCGCCTGTGCGCTCCTTCACCAGGTGGGCCAGCTTCAGGCTCTGCATGCAGCAGATGGCCGAGCAGTGGCGGTTGTAGTGGCGGTCCCGGCTGCCCACGCAATGCACGATGCCGACGCGCTTGGGCGCGTTCTGGCCGTCCCGCAGCACCACCCGGCCCCCCGTGGGCCCGGCGGCGTTGCACATGCGCTCCAGCTCCAGGTTGGTGAAGACGTTGGCCAGGCGGCCGTAGCCGTACTGGGGGATGCGCCGGGCGTCGAACAGGTCCCAGCCGGTGGCCAGGATGATGTTGCCCACCCGCAGGGTGACCCGCTCCTCCGTCTGGTCGAACTTGATGGAGTTGGGCACCGTGGGGCAGAACTTCTCGCAGGCCTTGCAGCCGCCCCCGGCCCCGCCTTTCCCGCCGACGTAGTAGGTGCAGGTGTCCGGGTCCAGCACCGGCAGGTTGGGCACCGCCTGGGCGAAGGGCCAGTAGATGGCCTTGCGGTAGCCGATGCCGGCCTCGAACTTGTCGTCCACCACCAGGACGGGGCACTTCTCCACGCAGATGCCGCAGCCGGTGCAGATGTCCTCGTCCACGTAGCGGGGCTTCTTCCGCACGGTGACCGTGTAGCTGCCCACGAAGCCTTCCACCTTCTCCACCTCGCTCCAGGTGTAGAGATGGATCTTCGGGTGGGCGCCCGCCGCCGCCATCTTGGGGGTGAGGATGCAGGCGGCGCAGTCCAGGGTGGGGAAGGTCTTGTCGAACTGGGCCATGTGGCCGCCCAGGGAGGCCTCCCGCTCCACCAGCACCACGTCGTAGCCGGCCTCGGCCACCTCCAGGGCCGCCTGGATGCCGGCGATGCCGCCGCCCACCACCAGGGTCTGGGCGTCGATGGGCACCTTGATGGCTTCCAGGGGGTCGTTCTGCAGCACCCGTTCCACCGTGCCGCTGACGATGGCCTTGGCCTTGGCCGTGGCCGCCGCTTTGTCGGCATGCACCCAGGCCACGTGCTCGCGGATGGAGGCCATCTCGGACAGGTAGGGGTTCACCCCGGAACGTTCGCACACGCCCCGGAAGGTCTTCTCGTGCAGGTGGGGGGAACAGGCGGCCACCACCACCCGGGTGAGGCGCTGCTCGTGGATGTCCTGTTCGATCAGTTCCTGGCCGGCCACGGAACACATGAAGGTGTAGTCCCGGGCCAGCACCACGCCCCGGTCCTTCAGGTCATCGGCGGCGAAGCGGGCCACGGATTCCACGTCCACCACCCCGGCGATGTTGCTGCCGCAGTGGCAGACGTAGACGCCGATGCGTTCTTGGCCTTCGGGTTGCTTGTCAGATGCCATATCGAACCTCTTTCATCCTGCGCCGGGGACCCCCTCCCCTTTCACTCACCCTTTGCAAAAGGGGGGTGACCTGTGGGAATGTCATGGCACAACCCATGCCTCACTCCATGCCCGGCATGGGCAGCGCATCCCCCGGCTTGGGCCGGCGCTTGCGCTTGGTCTCGGCCACCTTGGGGGCCTCGGCCTGGATGCGGGCCAGGGCCGGCGCGGCGGACACGAACTCCTTGCCGATACCCAGGGCCTTGGCCGGCTTGCCGAAGGCCAGGCCCATCAACTGGGTGAAATACAGCACCGGCATCCGGTAGTCGCTGTGGAAGTGCCGGTTCATCTCCACCTGGTAGGCGTCCAGGTTCAACTGGCACATGGGGCACAGGGTCACCACCAGGTCGGCCCCCGCCTGCTGGGCCCCGTGGACCAACCGGCGGATCAGCCCGTAGGCCACCTCCGGGCCGATCACCGACATGTGGCCGCCGCAGCACTGGGTCTTCAGGGCCCAGTCCACCGGCTCGGCGCCCAGGACGGCCAGGAGCTTGTCCATGGCGGTGGGATGCTCGTGGTCGTCCCAGCGGCCGTCGTAGTCCGGGCGCACCACCTGGCAGCCGTAGTAGGCCGCCACCTTGAGGCCGTGCAGGGGCTTCACCACCCGGGCCTTCACCGCTTCATAGCCGATGTCGTGGCAGACCAGGTCCAGCAGATGGCGCACCTCCAGGCTGCCCGGCCGGTATTCCAGGCCGCCGGCCGCCAGGGCCTCGTTGACCGTGGCCTTCAGGTGGGCATCCTCGCCCATCCGGGCGTCGGTCTTGGCCAGGTTCAGGTAGCAGGCGCTGCATCCGGCGGCCAGCACCCGGGTGTCTCCGGCCTGGTCCTGGGCCAGGGCCAGGTTGCGGCCCACCAGGGCATGGGCCGCCACCCGGTACACCGACATGTACTCGGTGGCGCCGCAGCAGTTCCAGTCCTCCACCTCCCGGAGTTCCAGGCCGATGTCCTCGCGGATCGCCTGGAGTGAATCCAGGTAGGGCCGGGCATTCTTCTGCATGGCGCAGCCGGGGTAGAACAGCGCTTTCATGATGGGCTCTCCAGCGCCTTGGCCTTGTCGAGGATGGCGGTCAGTTGCGCCAGGTTGTCGATCCGCTGGGGCAGCAGATCCATGCGCCCGCGCTTCAACATGCCCAGGCCCAGGGGCGCCATGCCCGCCAGGCCGATGGGGTGGTGGCGCAGGTTGAAACGGGTGGCCAGCCCCAGTTCGAAGCTGCGCCCGTATTTCTCCACGTAGTCCACGAAGGTCTCGGAGAAGTCCGGCAGGGACGCGTCGTGGAACAGCCCGGCCTCGATGGCCATGGACTTCAGGGTGTACATCAGGTCGGTGATGCGGATGTCCTGGGGACAGCGCACCGTGCAGTAGTAGCAGGAGACGCAGTACCAGGGGGCATTGCTGGCCAGCACCGCATCCCGCTCCCCGGCCCGGATCAGGGCGAAGAGCCGGCGCGGGGTGTGGTCCATTTCCGCCCCCGAGGGGCAGGAGCCGCCGCAGGTGCCGCACTGGATGCAATGGTCCAGGCGGTTGTCCCCCGGCGTGGCGGCCATGACCTGGCCCAGGAAGCCCGCCGCGCCAGCAAAGGCTGGAGTCGATGAATGGGATGCCGCAGTCACGATGCAGTCCTCCAGAGAAGAGGCCAGGCGCCGCAGCCGGAGGGATCGCGGCAGCGGAGAGTCGTGAGGACCGGCGGCGGGTGCCTTTTATTGGACGTTAGTATCCGCTTATATACTTGTCAAAGCAGTAGGGGCTTGTTTCTTTCAATGCTGACTATTGAGGACCACCCCCCGCCCCGGGACAATGACGTTTTACCAGCACGCCCCGCCATGCCTCCCCCCCCTCCCTGGAACTGCTCGCCCCGGCCCGCACCGCCGACATCGGCCGGGAAGCCGTGCTGCACGGGGCCGACGCGGTCTATATCGGTGGACCTTCCTTCGGCGCCCGGCACAATGCCGGCAACAGCGTGGCCGACATCGCCGGGCTGGTGAACTTCGCCCACCGCTACCACGCCCGCATCTACGCCACCCTCAACACCATCCTCCACGATGCGGAACTGGAACCGGCCCGCAGGCTGGTCCACCAGCTCTACGACGCCGGAGTGGACGCCCTCATCGTCCAGGACATGGGCCTGCTGGAACTGGACCTGCCGCCCATCGACCTGCACGCCTCCACCCAGTGCGACATCCGCAGCCCGGAAAAGGCCCGCTTCCTGGTGGACGCCGGCTTCTCCCAGGTGGTGCTGGCCCGGGAACTGGCCCTGGCCGAGATCGCCGCCATCCGCGCCGCCCTGCCCGACGACGCCGTCATCGAATACTTCGTCCACGGCGCCCTGTGCGTGGCCTTCTCCGGCCAGTGCTACATCAGCCACGCCCACACCGGGCGCAGCGCCAACCGGGGCGACTGCTCCCAGGCCTGCCGCCTGCCCTACACCCTGAAGGACGAACAAGGCCGGGTGGTGGCCTTCGAGAAGCACCTGCTCTCGGTGAAGGACAACAACCAGAGCGCCAACCTGGCCGCCCTGGTGGACGCCGGGGTGCGCAGCTTCAAGATCGAGGGCCGCTACAAGGACGCGGACTACGTGAAGAACATCACCGGCCACTACCGGCGTCTGCTGGATGGCCTGCTGGAACGGCAGCCCGCTCATGGGCCCAGCCTGGCCCGGGCCTCCAGCGGCCGCACCCGCCTGCTCTTCGAGCCGGACCCGGACAAGACCTTCCATCGCGGTTCCACCGACTACTTCGCCACCGGCCGCAAGGCCGACATCGGCGCCTTCGACACCCCGGCCTTCGTGGGCCTGCCCCTGGGCACGGTGACCCGGCTGGGCCCGGACTGGTTCGAGGTGGAGACCGACCAGGCCATGGCCAACGGCGACGGCCTCACCTACCTCAACAAGCGGGTGGTGGTGGGCCTCCAGGCCAACGTGGTGGAAGCCCTGGGCCCGGGCCGCTGGCGGGTTTTTCCCAACGAACCCCTGGCCGCCCTCCCCGGCCTGAAACCCGGCACCGCCCTCAGCCGCAACCGGGACCACGCCTGGGAACAGGCCCTGGCCCGCAAATCCGCCGAGCGGCGCATGACCCTGCACGGCACCTTCCGGGAAACGGCGGACGGCTTCGCCCTGGACCTGCTGGACGAGGACGGCACCCGGGCCGGCGCCACCGCCCCCTTCGACCGCCAGCCCGCCCGGGACCCGGCCCGGGCCGAGACCCAGTTGCGGGAACAACTGGACCGCTTCGGCGGCACGGACTTCATCCTGGAAAGTCTTGACGTGGCCTGGTCCCGGCCCTGGTTCGTGCCCGCCTCATTGGCCAACCGCTTGCGCCGGGAAGCCGTGGAGAAACTGGAGGCCGCCCGCCTGGCCGGCCACCGGCGCCTGCCCCGCCGGCCGGCCGTGGAGCCGCCCACCCCCTATCCTGAAGAGACCCTGAGCTACCTGGCCAACGTCTACAACCAGGCCGCCCGGCGCTTCTACGAACGGCACGGCGTGCGCCTCATCGCCGCCGCCTACGAAGCCCACCAGGAAGCCGGCGAAGTCTCCCTGATGATCACCAAGCACTGCCTGCGCTATTCCTTCAGCCTCTGCCCCAAACAGGCCAAGGGCGTCACCGGCGTCCAGGGCCAGGTGCGGGCCGATCCCATGGTGCTGGTGAACGGCGACGAGACCCTGACCCTCAGGTTCGACTGCCGGGCCTGCGAGATGCACGTCATGGGGAAGATGAAGAAGCACGTGCTGAAAAGTCCGCCGCCATCGGCGGTGCCGGTGGTGTTTTACGGGAAGCGGGCGGGGAGCCAGTGATGCAAGCCCGGGGGGCTGGAAGTCGGCCATTGCGGACCTTGGCTCTTCCGCTGGTGAAGGGCTGGTGTGGCGCAGCTTACGGTCGCTGGCACATAAATGCCGTGGGCCACTCATCCCGCAGAGGCGTCCGAGTTACTTCGGTTCAGGGTGGCTCGCCTGGGAGGATTTCATTGTCTTCGTGCAGCCATGCTGGGATATCTCGCTGGCTATGCAGTACACGCCAGACGTCGATGTGGCTGGGCAGATCGACGTAGAAGATGAGATACGGATAGCGTTGCAAGGGCCAGAAACGCAAGCCAGGCAGATTCAGTTCATGGGCGAAGCGAGGAGAGCCAATTGCCGGTTGGCTGGCAATTTGGAGATAGGCATGTTCCAGCGCCTCGATGAAGCCGAGCGCGACCTGCTTGCCCGCTTCGTTCAAGTAGTAATCGACCGCATCCTCGATATCCCGGTTGGCTAATTCGCGCGGGAGGATAGGCTTGGGCGTCACCCTGCAGCGCGTCGATGGACCCGATTTCTCAGGTCATCAAAATACGCCTTGTCCACAGGCTTTCCTGGTGCAGACTCAGCGCCCTTCAGCAACAAGCCGCGCAGCCGGGTGCGGTCCTGATCTTTGCGGATCAGCTCGCGCACATACTCGCTGCTCGTGCCATAGCCGCGCAGGTCCACCTGTTCGTCGACGAACGACTTGAGGGAGTCGGGAAGGGAGATATTCATTGTGGTCATGGCACCACATTAGGATGTTTGCCAAATTTTGGCAAACATCCTGTTTGAGCACGGCTCATTGGGTCTGTCATCCACCTCCACAGTGCACTAGGCTGAAGCTCAGCGTTCCCCTCCGGCCCCCCCCGCACCGCCCGCTCCCCACTGCACACAGCTGCATCACTCTTAGCATCCGGGTGCTCCCACTGCTTGCCTGGCAGCGAAAGACCATCAAGTCGCGTTCAGCACAACGTATCCGTACTGGTGTCGGTGCACAGTGCAACCAGTCAGGAATACCCTTGCAAGGGCCAGGAGCGCAATCTGGTTGCCTGCCTCTTACAAGTGGAGATCGACCGTATCCTCCACGTCCCGGCTGGCTGACTCGCGCGGGAGGTTGGGCTTGGACTTCACCCTGCAGCGCGTCGGTGGACTCGCTTTCGCAATTCGCCAAAATGGCTGACGCCTATGCCCAGGATTGCATGCCTCCCCCTCAGGTTTTCCCCCAACGTTCCGATACTGATATCAGTGGTGTGAACCAATGAGAAAACCAGGGGCTCGGGTAGACATCCAAATGGATCAAAGCCCCTCTGAATGGCTGATCGACGATGGAGCCCCTTTCCCAGACCATCCTGATAGTGGACGACTCGGCCGAGAACCTGAACGTTCTCAGCGAGTTGCTGCACCCCGCCTACCGGGTGCGGGCCGCCAACAGCGGCGAGAAGGCCTTGCGCATCGCCGGGGGTCCGTCCCGGCCCGATCTGGTGTTGCTGGACGTCATGATGCCCGGCATGGATGGTTACGCGGTGTTCACCCGGCTGCGCGCCGATCCGGCCACGGCCGACATCCCGGTCATCTTCGTCACGGCCATGGACAGCGTGGATGCGGAACTCCACGGTCTCGGGGTGGGGGCGGTGGACTACATCACCAAGCCCATCGTGCCCGACATCCTGCTGGCCCGGGTGCAGAACCAACTGGAGTTGAAACAGGCCCGGGACCGCCTGCGCAACCAGAACGAATGGCTGGAGGCGGAGGTGCGCCGCCGCATGCGCGAAAACGATCTGATCCAGTTGGTGAGCATCCGCGCCCTGGCCCACCTGGCAGAAACCCGGGACTCGGAGACCGGCAACCATATCCTGCGTACCCAGGGTTACGTGAGCCTGCTGGGTTCCCTGCTGGGGCGGCATCCCCGCTTCAGTGGCGTGCTCAACGAGCGTCACGTCGAATTGCTGGCCCGGTCCGCCCCCCTGCACGACATCGGCAAGGTGGGCATACCGGATGCCATCCTGCAAAAACCCGGCCGCCTGGACGCTGGGGAATGGGAAATCATGAAGACCCATGCAAAGCTGGGCACGGATGCCATTGCCCTGGCAGAACGGGATGCGGAAACCCCCGTGGAATTCCTGGCCCTGGCCAAGGAAATCGCCCATTGGCACCACGAGAAGTGGGACGGCAGTGGTTATCCGGATGGCCTGGCAGGCGCGGACATTCCCCTGTCTGCCCGGATGATGGCCCTCGCCGACGTCTTCGATGCCCTCATTTCGCGCCGGGTGTACAAGGCCGCCCTCCCCTTTGAAACGGCCAAGGCGATGATTGCCGAGGGGCGGGGCCGGCATTTCGATCCGGACATGACCGACGTTTTCCTGGAGCACTACGATGACTTCCGCGCCATCGCCGAACGGCATCGGGATGCCTGACCCCCTGGCACAGCACCGCCCGGTTTTCCGGGGCGGCTGGACGTCCACCCGGTTCCAGCCTTGAACGCCGCGCCCAACGGAACCCCGAACCGGCCGGCCAACATGGGCGCGCTGGTTCCGGCCCTGCTCTATGCGATTTTCGCCGCCCTGTGGATTCTGGTGTCGGACCAAATGGTCACCTGGCTGTTCAAGGACCCGCTCCACGTCTCCCTGGCCAACACCCTGAAGGGCTGGCTGTTCGTCTCCGTCACCGCCCTGCTGTTCTACTTCCTGCTGCGACGCCGCAGCATTGAATCCGGGTATCCGTCCCCCGGGCCCATTGCCCCGGCACGCTACGCCTGGCCTGCCCTGGTCGTGCTGCTGGCCATCGTCGCCGTCACCGCAGGCGGCATCGCCAGCACCCTGGCCCAGAAGCGCGAGGTGGAAGCTGCGCGTCTGCACGCCATCGCCGACCTCAAGGCCAACCAGATCAACGACTGGCTCCAGGAACGCATGGGGAATGCCCGGTTCGTCCAGAGCAGCCTCTTCTTCGCCGAGCAGTACGAGGCATGGGCCAACCATCATCAGGACACGGCATGGCAACGGCTGACCACCCGCCTGGAGCAATTGCTCAACAACCGGGGATTGCATGCCGTCTCCCTGCTGGACCCCAACGGCAAGCGGCTGTGGGCGTCCAAGGAGGCCCCCGGGCAACTGGCCCCCCCGTTGCTTGCCGCCGTGGAGCTGGCCTGGGACGGCCAGGTCCGGCGGGTGGGCCCCTACGTCGGCAACAACGGGCACCGGCGCATGGATTTCGTCGTGCCCCTCACCGTGAGCGAGGGTTTGCCGCCCATGGTGGTGCTGCATCTGGACCCGGAAGGCTGGCTCTACCCCATGCTGCAAGCCTGGCCGGTGGCCAGCAGGAGCGGTGAAATCCAGTTGGTGCGCCGGGACGGGGAGCAGATTCAGTTTCTCAACGACCTGCGCCATCACAAAGGCGAAGCGGTGACCTTTCGCGTGCCCCTTGGCAACAGCAGCATGCTGGCCGCCCAGGCTCTGGCCGGCAAGACCCGGGCCGTGGAAACCCTCTCGGGCGTTGACTACCGGGGCGTGCCGGTGCTCGGCAAGGTGCGCGCCATTCCCGACACGGACTGGTTCCTGGTGGCCAAGATGGATCGTTCGGAGATCTATGCCGACGCCTACCAGGACACCATCTGGATGGGCCTGACGGGCATTCTGGCCCTGTTCATCATCCTGGCCAGCCTGGCCATCCTGCGCCAGCGCCATCGCCTGGCCCTGGCCGAACATGCCCGGCAGGCCGAGATGGAACGGACCCGGGCCCTGAAACTGCTGGGCGCCTTCGCCGAAAGCTCGGATGACGCCATCTTCGCCAAGGATCTGTCGGGCCGCTACATTCTCTGCAACCGGGCCGCCGGCCTGTTCGTCGGCAAGCCGGTGGAGGCCGTGTTGGGCCGGGATGACAGGGCCCTGTTCCCCCGGGAGCAGGCGGAACTGATCATGGCCCTGGATCGCCGGGCCATCGAGGAAAACCGCATCCGCACCCAGGAGGAAGTGCTGTCCACGCCCCAGGGAAGCCGGATATTCCTGGCCACCAAGGGCCCCCTGCGGGACGAGAACGACCAGATCATCGGCACCTTCGGCATCTCCCGGGACATCACGGAAAGCCAGCAGGCGGAAAACCGGCTGATGGATCAGATGCGCCGCTTCCGCCTGCTCCTGGACTCCTCCCGGGATGGCATCGTCATCATCGACCAGAATCACCGGGTGGTTGAGGCCAACCAGCGCTTCGCCGACATGCTGGGCTACAACCATGAAGACCTGCTGCAACTCCACACACGGGATTTCGAGTCCCCCCAGGGCGAGGCGGACATCCTGGCGAATCTGTCCGACCCAAGCCAGACCCGGCGCCTGTTCGAGACCCGCCACCGGCGCCAGGACGGCAGTGAGTTCGACGTGGAGGTCAGCGTCAGCGGTGCAAGCTGGGGCGGGGAGAACCTGGTGCTGTGCATCTGTCGGGACATCAGCCAGCGCAAGCACATCGAGTCCGCCATCCGGGAAAGCGAGGCCCGCTTCCGGGCCCTGGTGGAACAGTCCCTGGCCGGCATCTACATCATCCAGGACGGTGGCTTCCGCTACGTCAACCCGGGCTTTGCCGCCATTTTCGGTTACGCCGTGCCCGAGGACATCTTGGGCAAAAACACCATGGAACTGGTGGCCCCCGAGGATCGGGAACGGGTGGGGGACAACGTGCGCCGCCGGGTCGAAGGGGAAATCGCCGACATCCATTACGTGTTCAAGGGCCTGCGCCGGGACGGCAGCCGCATCGACGTGGAAGTCCACGGCCGCGCCTTCGACTACGAGGGCAGGCCGGCGGTCATCGGCCTGATTCTGGACATCACCGCCCGCAAGGCCGCTGAAGATGCCTTGCGGGCCAGCGAGCTGCGTTTCCACGACATCGTCAACGCCTCCGCCGACTGGGTCTGGGAAGTGGATGCCCAGGGCCGTTACACCTACGCCTCGGAAAGCGTCCGGGACCTGCTGGGCCACTCGGCGGCGGACATCCTGGGCAAGACCCCCTTCGATCTGATGCCGGCGGGGGAAGCGCAGCGGATCAGGGCCGAGTTCGCCGACATCGCCGCCCGCAAAGCGCCCTTCCGCGACCTGGAGAACATCAACCTGCACCGGGATGGCAGCCTGCGCTACATCCAGACCAACGGCATGCCCATCCTGGACGAAGCCGGAGAACTGTTGGGTTACCGGGGGCTGGATCGGGACGTGACGGAACGGAAACTGGCGGAAATCGCCCTCCGGGAGAGCGAGGCACGCTGGATCATGGCCATCGAGAGCGCCGGCCACGGGGTCTGGGACTGGAATATGGAAACCCGCAGGGTGTTTTTCTCGCCCACCTGGAAAACCATGCTGGGCCATGGCGAGGACGAAATCGGCAGCGGTCAGGAAGAATGGTCCAAGCGGGTGCACCCGGAAGATCTCCCCCACTGCCGAGCCGCCCTGGAACGGCATTTCCGCGGCGAAACGGAAACCTACATCTGTGAACACCGGATGCGCTGCAAGGATGGCCGCTACAAGTGGATCCTGAACCGGGGCCGGGTGGTGGCCCGGGCCGCCGATGGTGAACCAGCACGGATGATCGGCACCCATACCGACATCAGCCTCACCAAGGCCGCCGAGGCGGAAATGCGCCGCAAGACGGAGGAACTGGCCGAGCGCAACGCCGAGCTGGAACGCTTCAACCGGGCCACCGTGGGCCGGGAACTGGACATGATCGAACTGAAGAAGCAGGTCAACGAACTGGCCCGCGAACTGGGCCAGCCTGAACCCTATGATCTGTCCTTCACGGCGGGCCCCGGTGGGGCCCATGCGCCATGAGGCAACGTCCCCTCGCCACCTATCTGGCCTGGCTGATCTGGCTGTGCATGGCGCCATTGCAGTTGCTGGCGCTCTGGCTGGCCTGGGACAGCCTGCATATCCAGGAGGAAGGGCACCTGCGCGAAGGCGAGAACCTGGCCCGCAACTATGCCCTGGGCATCGACCAGCATCTGCAGGCGCGAATCGATGCCCTCAATCTGCTGGTGGTCTCGCCCCTGGCCGACGATCCGGGCCGCTGGCGGGATCTCTACGCCGAGGCCCAGGGATTTCGGGCCAGCTTCGGCAGCCATGTGATCTTCGCCGACCAGGAACGGCAAATGCTGTTCAACACGCGGCTTCCGTTCGGTGTTCCCCTGCCCCGCCTGCCAGACGCAAAAGGCAAGACGGCCGCGCCCCTGGCCCTGGCGACGGGCAAGCCCCAGGTGGGCGACATCGTCCTGGGCCCCGTGGCCAAGGCTCCCCTGGTGGCCATTGCCGTGCCCATGCGGCGCCCCGGCAAACCGACACGGCTCATGTTGTCCATCATGGAGACCGCCGACTTCCAGACGCGCCTCGACGCCCTGGCCTTGCCGGAGGGCTGGTCCCTCGCTGTGCTGGACGGGACGGGCGCAGACATTGCCCGGCGCTCGCCACCCGGTTTCGAGGGGGCCCGTGACGTGGACCAGGATTTCCGCTTCACCGCACGTTCGGCCTTGTCGTCCTGGTCGGTGGTGGTGGAGATTCCCCGGGACATCCATTGGGCAAGCCAATCCCGGTCGCTCCTCTTCCTGGCCTCCGGCATTCTGCTCGCCACCCTCCTTGGCGGCCTGGTGGGCGTGCTGGCCAGCCGTCGTATCGGCCGGCAGGTGCAGGCGCTGGTCAAGCCGTCTGGAACGGCCAGTGCAGCGATGGAAATCACCGAAATCGCTGCGGTACGCGCCGAGTTGGACCGGTCGGCCCTTGAGCGGCGGCAAAGCGAAACCCGCTTCGAAGCCACCTTCGATCAGGCGGCGGTGGGCATCGCCCTGGTGGCGCCGGATGGCCGCTGGCTGCGGGTGAACAGAAAACTGTGTGGCATCGTCGGCTACAGCCAGGCCGAATTGCTGTCCAAGACCTTCCAGGACATCACCCACCCCGACGACCTGGATGCCGACCTGGCCCAGGTGCGGCGCATGCTGGCGGGGGAGATCGACACCTATGCCATGGAGAAGCGCTACCTGCGCAAGGATGGCGGCGCGGTATGGATCAACCTCACCGCCTCACTGGTGATGCGGGCGGATGGTGCGCCCGACTACTTCATCTCGGTGGTGGAGGACATCAATGCGCGCAAGGTGGCGGAGGCCGGGCTGCGCGCCAGCGAGGAGCGTTTGCGTCTGGCCCAGGAGAGCGCCGGGCTGGGCATCTGGGACTGGGACCTGGACAGCGGCCACCTCACCTGGACCGAGGAGTTGCAACACCTTTACGGATATACGGACGCTGATTTTTCCGGCGCCTATGGGGATTTCGCCTCCCGGGTGCATCCAGACGACCTTGCGATGCTGGAACGGGTGCGGGATGCCGCCGTGGCGGCCCACCAGGAGTTCGACTTCGATTTCCGGGTGTGCTTGCCGGAAGCCGGAACGCGCTGGGTCAACTGCAAGGGTGCCGCCAGTTATGACGGGCAGGGCCGCCCCCGGCGAGTATTCGGCGTCAACGTGGACATCACCGAACGTAAAAGGATGGAGGACGCCGTACGCGACAGCGAGGCACGGCTGAACCTGTTCATCGAGCACGCCCCCGCCGCCCTGGCCATGTTCGACCGGGACATGCGCTATCTGGCCGCCAGCCGGCGTTGGTGTGAGGACTATGGCCTGGCCGCCGGCGACATCCTCGGCCGCTCCCACTACGATGTATTCCCCGAGGTCGGCGAGGACTTGAAGGCCATCCATCGCCGGGGCATGGCGGGCGAGGTGGTCCGCGCCGACGAAGATCGTTTCCTGCGGGCCAACGGTTCCGAACAATGGCTGCGCTGGGAGATGCGGCCCTGGCTGGCCCACGACGGCAGCATCGGCGGCATCGTCATCTTTTCCGAGGACATCACCCGCGCCAAGGCTCTGGACCAGGCCATGCAGCAGAGCCAGAACAGGATCATCGAGGAGCAACGGCAGGCGCGGCTGGCGGCCCTGAACCTGATGGAGGATGCCCAGGCCGCCCGGACCCGGGCCGAAACAGCCAACGCGGCCCTGCGCGAAAGCGAACAGCGGCTGGTCATGGCCCAGGAAGGCGCCCACGTGGGCATCTGGGATTGGAACCCCGGCACCGGCGAGAGCTACTGGTCACCGGAATGCGAACGCCTGTACGGCCTGCCGCCGGGCACCCTGAAGACCTGGGAACAATGGCGCAGCCTCATCGTTGGCGATGATCTGGCGCGCATCGACGCCCAGTGGACGGAGGCCGTCGCCCGCCAGGAACCCTTTGAAGTGGAGTTCCGTACCCGGCTGGCTTCGGGGGAAATCCGCTGGCTGGTGAGCAAGGGTCGGGCCCGGTACGAGTCCTCCGGCCAGGTGGCCCGACTGTCCGGCATCAGCCTGGACATCACCGAACTCAAGGACTACCAACTGCACCTGGAGCAACTGGTGCACGAACGCACCGCCGCCTTGCAGGACAGCAACGAAAAACTGCAACTCACCCAGTTCGCCATGGACAGCGCCGGCATCGGCATCCATTGGGTGGATGCGGCCAGCGGGCAGTTGCTCTACGTAAACCGCGCGGCGGCGGACATGCTCGGCTACCCGGTGGCGGAGATGCTCCGTCTCCGGGTGCCGGATATCGACACCACCTACGACGACTCCCGCTTCAGCCGTCTGCTGGAGGATCTGGCCGGGCGGGAAAGCATCACCTTCGAATCCGTGGAACGCACCCGGGATGGCCGGGACATTCCCGTGGAGATCGTGCTCTATTACCTGCGCGGCAAGGAAGGGGAGTCGGGACGCTTCATCACCTTCATCAGCGACATCACCCAGCGCAAGGAATCCGAACGGGCGCTGCTGGGGGCGAAGGAGGCGGCGGAAGCGGCCAACGTGGCCAAGAGCGCCTTCCTGGCCAATATGAGCCACGAAATCCGCACCCCCATGAACGCCATCCTGGGCCTGACCCACCTGCTTCGGCGGGATGGCGTCACGACCGGCCAGGCGGCGCGTCTGGGCAAGATCGACAGCGCCGCCCAACATCTGCTTTCCATCATCAACGACATCCTGGACCTGTCCAAGATCGAGGCGGGGCGGTTGGCCCTGGAGCAACAGGACTTCCCCCTGGAGGGGCTGCTGGACAACGTGGCTTCCATGATCGGCGAGCAGGCCCAGGCCAAGGGCTTGCGGGTGACGATCCAAGCGGATGGCGTGCCTGCCTGGTTGCGCGGCGACGTGACCCGCCTGCGCCAGGCCCTGCTCAACTATGGGGCCAATGCCGTGAAGTTCACCGAACGGGGAAGCGTTTCCCTGGGCGCCCGATTGCTGGAATCGGCAGGGGATGAACTGCTGGTGCGTTTCGAAGTGCAGGACACGGGAATGGGCATCGAACCCGAACAGCAGGCCCGGCTGTTCCAGGCCTTTGAACAGGCGGACATTTCCACCAGCCGCCGTTTTGGCGGGACCGGTCTGGGCCTGGCCATCACCCGCCGCCTGGCCAACCTGATGGGTGGCCAGGCCGGGGTGGAGAGCACACCGGGCCAGGGCAGCCTGTTCTGGTTTACCGCCCGCCTGACCCTGGGTGCCGCCCCGGACGCCCCCCGGCGGCATGGCCTGGAGGGCGATCCGCTGACCCTGCTGGCCCAGCGTCGAAGCGGTTCCCATGTGCTGCTGGTGGAGGACAACGAAGTCAACCGTGAAGTCGCCCAGGAGTTGCTGCGCGACACGGGTCTCCAGGTGAGTAGCGCAGAGGACGGCCGGGCGGCCCTGGAGCGGGTCCGTGCCGGGGAGCCCATCGACCTGATCCTGATGGACGTGCAGATGCCGGTGATGGACGGCCTGGAAGCCACCCGGGCCATCCGGGCGCTGCCTGACTGGGGACGCAAACCCATCCTGGCCATGACCGCCAACGCCTTCGATGAGGATCGGGCCGCCTGTCTGGCGGCCGGCATGGACGATTTCGTCGCCAAACCAGTGGAACCGGAAGCTCTGTATCTGGCCCTGCTGCAATGGCTGCCCGAGACCCCCTCCGCGCCGGCGGCGATCCGGCCATCCCCGGCAGAGTCCGGCGTGACCCCCGGCCCCATGGGGGAGGAATTGGCCACCCGGCTGCGGGACTGGCCCGGCCTGGATGCGCAGCGGGCGTTGCGCTGCTTCAAGGGTGACGCGGAGAAGTGTGCGGCCGCCCTGCGCAGGTTCGCCGACAACCATGGCCAGGACGCTGCCCTGCTGGCCCGTCTGGTGGCATCGGCGCAATACGCTGACGCCCGGCGTCTGGCCCATACGCTGAAGGGCGTGGCCGCCACCCTGGGATTCCTGGATGCCCACCGCCTGGCCGTTGATCTGGAATCACGCCTGAGGGCCTCCCAGCCCATGGAGGAAGGCGGTGCGGACTGGACACGGCAACTCGCTGAACTGGAACAGGCCCTGGGCCGGATCGTTGCGCGCAGCGCCGGTTTGCCAGCTCCCCGGGCGTCCCGGGCGTCCCGGGAACATGTGGATGAGGGGGTACCCGAACGGCTTTTGGATGACCTGAGGGCCTTGTTGATGGCCAACGACGTTGGCGCCAACCTGTTGCTGCATGAGATGGCTGAGCCACTGCGGGCCGCCTTGGGGGAGCATTACCCGACACTGGCCCGCCAGGTGGAGAATTTCGACTACGACGAGGCCCTGGACACCCTGGACAAAGCCCATTGAGCAGTTGGACGCGCCCCATGGTGCGTTCGGGTGCGACGTTGGCGAACGCGCTGGCGCGACCTGAGAGCGGGGCTGTTCAGCCCCGGCCCGCCCCTTGCGGGTGGGCCGCTTCTCCTGACGCATGCCACCAAGCCGGAGCCCCGGACGGGCTACCGCCCGGGCAAGGGCCGGTTTGATCCGCGAACCGGACTGCCCGCCCCCGTGCTGGCGTGCCCCACAGGCCGCACCCGGATGGGCCCCGGCTCAGGCCCCCGGGGTGCCCGCCGGGTTGCGCAGGCGGATGTGCAGTTCCCGCAACTGTTTCTCGTCCACGGCGTTGGGGGCGTCGGTCATCAGGCAGGAAGCCCGCTGGGTCTTGGGGAAGGCGATGACGTCGCGGATGGATTCGGCGCCGGTCATGAGGGTCACCAGCCGGTCCAGGCCGAAGGCCAGGCCGCCGTGGGGCGGGGCGCCGTACTTGAGGGCGTCCAGCAGGAAGCCGAACTTGTTGCGCCGTTCCGCTTCGCCGATGTTCAGGGCGGCGAAGACTTTTTCCTGGACTTCTTCCTTGTGGATACGCACGGAGCCGCCGCCCACTTCCCAGCCGTTGAGCACCATGTCGTAGGCCTTGGACAGGGCCTTGCCCGGGTCGCTGGTCAGGTAGTCATCATGGCCGTCCTTGGGACTGGTGAAGGGGTGGTGCAGGGCGTCCCAGCGGTTTTCGTCCTCGTTGTACTCGAACATGGGGAAGTCCACCACCCACAGGGGGGCCCAGGCGCGGCCGTCCACGTGGCCCTTCTCGTGGCCCACCTTGAGGCGCAGGGCGCCCAGGGCGTCGTTCACCACCTTGGCCTTGTCGGCGCCGAAGAAGATGAGGTCGCCGTTCTTGGCGCCGGTGCGCTCCATGACCGCCTGAAGGGCGGCTGCGTTCAGGTTCTTGACGATGGGGGATTGCAGGCCGGTTTCGTTGAGCTGGCTCACGTCGTTGACCTTGATGTAGGCCAGGCCCTTGGCGCCGTAGATCTTCACGAACTCGGTGTAGCCGTCGATCTCGCCCCGGGACAGGCTGGCGCCGCCGGGAATGCGCAGGGCGGCCACTCGGCCCTTGGGGTCGTTGGCCGGGCCGGAGAAGACCTTGAAGGCCACGTCCTTCATGGCATCGGTGACTTCGGTGATCTCCAGGGTCACCCGCATGTCCGGCTTGTCGGAGCCGTAGCGGCCCATGGCTTCGGCGAAGGTCATGCGCGGGAAGGGGTCCGGCAGGTCGATGTCCTGGGCCTTCTTGAACATGTCCCGGATCATGCCTTCCACCAGGGTCATGATCTCTTCCTCGCCGAGGAAGGAGGTCTCCAGGTCCACCTGGGTGAATTCGGGCTGGCGGTCGGCGCGCAGGTCTTCGTCGCGGAAGCACTTGGTGATCTGGAAGTAGCGGTCGTAGCCGGCCACCATCAGCAACTGCTTGAAAAGCTGGGGTGACTGGGGCAAGGCGTAGAACATGCCGTCGTGGACCCGGGAGGGAACCAGGTAGTCCCGGGCGCCTTCCGGGGTGGAACGGGTCAGCATGGGGGTTTCCACTTCGATGAAGCCGTTCTGGTCCAGGTAGTCGCGCATCAGCTTGGACACCCGGTAACGCAGGCGCATGTTGGCCTGCATGGCCGGCCGGCGCAGGTCCAGGTAGCGGTATTGCAGGCGGATGTTCTCGTTGATGGTGTCGTCATCCATCTGGAAAGGGGGGGTCAGGCTGGCGTTGAGGATTTCCAGTTCCTGGGTGAGCACCTCGATCATGCCGGTGGGCAGGTTGGGGTTTTCGGTGCCGGCGGGACGGGGGCGCACCTTGCCCACCACCCGCAGGACGAATTCGGAGCGGGTCTCCTCGGCCAGCTTGAAGGCTTCCGGGGTATCCGGGTCGATCACCACCTGCACCGTGCCCTCCCGGTCGCGCAGGTCGATGAAGATGACGCCGCCGTGGTCACGCCGGCGGTGGGCCCAGCCGCACAGGTTGACGATCTGGCCGATGTGGTCGGCGTTGACGGCGCCGCAGTAGTGGGTACGCATGCTGTTTTCCTAGTGTGTGACTCAGTCGCCCGGGTAGGTGGCGCTGGCGGTTTTGACGGGGGAGGCCACCACGCCCATGGAGACGATGGCCTTGAAGGCGGCGTCCACGCTCATGTCCAGTTCGATGACCTCATCGCGCCGGACGTAGAAGTAGAAGCCGTTGACCGGACTGGGGGTGGTGGGGATGAACACGCCCACGTGTTCGGCATCCAGGTGTCCGGCCACTTCCTCGGGCACGTTGGTCTGGAAGGCCAGGGACCAGGCCTGGGGATGGGGATAGCGCACCAGCAGCACCTTCTTGAAGGCCATGCCGGAGCCGGACAGCAGGCTGTCGGACACCTGCTTGACGCTGCCGTAGATGGACTTCACCACCGGGATGCGGTTGAGCAGGCTTTCCCAGAAGGCCACCAGGCGCTGGCCGATGAGGTTGGTGGCCAGCAGGCCGGTGACCACGATGACCAGGCCGGTCAGGATCAGGCCCAGGCCGGGCACGCTGACCCCCAGCCAGGCCTCGGGCCGCCAGGTTTCCGGCAGCAGCAGCAGACTCTGGTCCATGAAGCCGAACAGGGCGGTGAGCACCCAGAAGGTGATGCCCAGGGGCACCAGGATCAGGAGGCCGGTGAGGAAGTAGCGCTTGAGGGCAGCCATGGGGGCTCGCTAAACAAATCGGGCAAACGCCTTGGCGTTTGCCCGATCGGCAGGGTGGGGCGCTTCAGCTTGCGCAGGCGGGACAGGCGCCGGTGCCGCAGGCGGGGGACGGGGCCGGCTTGGCGCCGCTGTTCTTGAAGTCGGTGGCGTAGTAGCCGTTGCCCTTCAGTTGGAATCCGGCGGCGGACAACTGCTTGGCGAAGGCGGATTTGCCGCAGGACGGGCAGACGCTGATGGGCGCGTCGCTCATCTTCTGCATGACGTCCTGTTCAAAGCCGCACTCGGCACACTTGTAGGCGTAGATCGGCATGGCCTGCTCCTGGAAGGTGAATGGCGGGAATTATATCAACGTTATCTGATATTTAGCCGCACCCTGCGGATTTCAAGGGGTACACGGCGGAAGGAGCGTGGCGGACCGGTCCCGTCAGCCCAGGTGGGCGTGCTGCTTGAGGCGAACGTAATCCACCTTGCCGGAGCCCAGCAGAGGCAGGTTGTCCACCACCCGGATGCGCCGGGGCAGGGCGATTTCCGGATAGCCCAGGCCCTTGGCGGCGGCGGCCAGTTGCTCCCGGGTGAGCTCGGAATCGGTGGTGAAGAGGATGATGACCTCCCCCCGCCCTTCGTCGGAGATACAGGTGGCGGCGTGCATGGCTTCTCCGGACACGCTGCGGGCGATGGCCTCCACCACCTCCAGGGAGACCATCTCCCCGGCCACCTTGGCGAAGCGCTTGAGACGGCCCTGGATGGACAGGTAGCCGTCGGCGTCCAGGTCCACCACGTCACCGGTGTTGTACCAGCCCGCCCCGGCCTCGGAGTTGGGCGGCTCCAGCAGGCCCGGAGTGTCGAAGCGGTAGTAGCCGGACATGAGGTTGGGGCCGCGCACGTGCAACTCGCCGCCATGCTCGATGCCGGGCACGGGGATGATCTGGGCTTCCACCCCGGGCAACAGGGGCCCCACGGTGCCGGGCCGGTTCTTGCCGGGATGGTTCACCGAGAGGATGGGGGCGGTTTCCGTGGCCCCGTAGCCTTCCAGGATGTCGATGCCGAACTTCTCCCGCCAGGTCTGGCGGACGCCTTCGGCCAGTTTCTCGGCACCGGCCACCACGAACTTCAGGGAGCCCAGGTCACCCGGTTCGGCGTTGCGCGCGTAGTGGTTGAAGAAGGTGCCGGTGCCGAACATGACCGTGCAGCGCTTTTCCCGCACCAACTGGGGGATGACCTTGAAATGCAGGGGGCTGGTGTAGAGCATCAGCCGAGCCCCGGAAACCAGGGGCAGCAGGGTGCCGGCGGTGAGGCCGAAGGAGTGGAAGATGGGCAGGGCGTTGATGAACACTTCCGGCGGCCCCAGGTCGAAATTGGCCAGCACCTGGGCCACGTTGGCCAGCAGGGCCCGGTGGGACAACACCACCCCCTTGGGCTTGCCTTCCGAACCGGAGGTGAACAGCACCACCGCAGGGGCTTCCGGGTCGCCTTTGGGCACGGCCCGCAAGGGGAACCACAGGGCAAAGCCCATGAGCCAGGCCTTGTCCGCCAGGCTGAATTCCTTGCGCAGATCTTCCAGATAGCGCAGTTCCACCCCTTCCAGAGCCTGGGCCTGCTCGGTCAGGGCGGCCTTTTCCAGGAACACCCGGGAAGTAAACACCGTACGCACCCGGGCCGCCTGGCAGGCGCTTTGCATGCCCTCGGTGCCGGCGGTGTAGTTGAGCATGCAGGGGACCCGGCGGAAGGCGGACAGGCCGATCATGAGCCCCATGGTGGCGGCCATGTTGGGCATGAGCACCCCCACGTGCTCGCCTTCCCGGGTGAATTTGCCGGCCAGACGCCCCAGGGCCAGGGTCATCTTGAGCAGGTCGCCGTAGGTGTAGGAACCGGGCTTCTGGTCCTCCCACTGGTCCGGCTTGTTACGGCCGATACGCCCCATGGCCGCCACCAGGGCGGTGAACAAGGTATCTCCCGGCTGGTGCCGGAAGGGCCGGGCGGGCACCACCCGGCCATGGCTTGGCCTGCTCATGGCTCGCCTCCTGGCGGTCAGAACCGCCGGGTGTACTGCACGCTGAGGATGTCCACACTGTTATCGTAGCTGCCCAGCAAGGTGCCCGCACCCGCAGCCGTCTGGTTGATGCCGGCTTCCTTGACGAAGATATGGGCGTAGCCGAAGTCCAGGATGGAATTCTCCTTGTAGCGGTACTGGCCGCCCACGGCCAGCCAGGTGCGGTCCTCGTCCGGAATGCGGGCGGTGCGGTTGGCGTTGGGCACGGGGGATTGGTCGTAGGCCAGGCCGAAGCGCCAGGTCAGGTTGCGGTTGGCGTGGTAGTTGGCGCCGAGGGAATAGCGCCAGGTGTCGTCCCAATTCTCGGGGGTGGCGGTCAGGGGCGTACCGTTGCTGCGGTTCACCGCCAGGGTGTCGAACACCGACCAGTTGGTCCAGGTGGCATCGGCCAGCAGATCCCAGGTACTGTTGACGCGCTTGAACAGGCTCAGGGCCAGGGTGTCGGGCATGGTCACCTTGGCGGTCACCCCGCCGTTGGCGAACTGGGCAGCCAGGGCTGCGTCAACCCCGGCATTGAGGGTGGTGGGCACGCCGGCGAAACGGACATCCCCTTCCAGGGTGTAATTGATCCGGGACCGGTAGCCGGCACCCAGGCGCAGATCGGGGCTGGGCGAGAACATCAGTCCCAGGTTGCCGCCCCAACCCCAGTCATCGCCCTCAACCGTCGCCAGCCCCTCGGAGCCAGGCAGAAAGATGGTATTGCCGCTGGCTACGGCGACGAAGGCGGCGTAGTTGGCCATGTTGCTGAGGGTGGCCTGGATGCGTTGCAGGTTGAGACCGCCCCCCACCGACCAGGCATCGTTCAGCTTGTAGGCCAGGGTGGGATTGACGTTCAGGGTCTTCAGATCAGACTCCACCGCCTGGAAACGCCCGATCCAGGTGGCGTCGTATTCCGTCTTGAGGCCAAACGGGGCGCTGACCCCAAGACCCAGGCGTACCTTGGGCGACAGGTCCATGGCCAGGAACAGGTTGGGCACCGGCGCCAGGCTGCCGGCATCGCCGCCTTCGCCGCCCAGGGCGTTCAGGCCGGAAGCGGCAGCGCTCCCTCCATCGCTGAACTCCGCCGTGGGCTTGATGGCATGGAGCACCACCACCGCTTCCTTGCCCGACTGGTAGGTCAGGCCGGCCGGGTTGAAGTAGATGGTGCTGGCGTCTTCCGCCACGGCAGCCTGGCCGGCGTAGGCGTTGCCCAGGCCGCTGGCGTTCTGTTCGATGAGGGCGAAGCCGGCGGCCTGGACGGCGCCGGTGGCCAGGCCCGCCAGGGCCAGGGCAAGTCGTGCTCGCTGCATTGTTGTTTTCCCCCTTGGGTGTCGTAACGGGTGATTGTCAGAACGGAATGTCGTCGTCCAGGCCGTCGAAGCCCCCGCCTCCGCCCGAACCGCCGCCCGCCGGCTTGCCCCGGGGGGCACCCGCGCTGTCCGGAGGGGGAGAATCGAAGTCGGCCATGCCGCCACCCCCGCCGCCGCCCCGGCTACCCAGCATCTGCATGCGGTCGCCGCGGATTTCCGTGGTGTAGCGGTCCTGGCCTTCCTTGTCCTGCCACTTGCGGGTGCGCAGGCTGCCTTCCACGTAGATCTGGCTGCCCTTCTTCAGGTATTGGCCGCAGACCTCCGCCTGCTTGCCGAAGAAGGTCACCCGGTGCCACTCCGTGGATTCCTGTTTGTTGCCGTCCCGATCCTTCCAGGTATCGGTGGTGGCCAGATTCAGCGTCACCATGGCGTCGCCGCTGGGCATGTAGCGCATTTCCGGATCCCGGCCCAGGTTGCCGATGAGAATGACCTTGTTGACCGAAGCCATGACTAACCCCCTTCAGAGATTTGCGATAACAGATGCCGAACACCTTCCTCGTCCCAGCCGGTCTGGGCCACCTTGAGCAGCACGGCCCCCTCTTCCGGCAGCACGGTGACCGCTTCCACCCCGACGAACACCGGCAGCCTGGCCAGCAGACTGGCCACGCCTTGCTCAGACAGCCTCCCGACATGGAACATCTGGGTCTTGACCCGGGGCGGCGACGCCATGCCGGCCGCCAGCACCAGCCAGACGGCCATGAGACCGGCACAGAACAGGAACACGGAACCGAACCCCTGGTGCTGGGCCAGCCATCCCCCGGCCGCGCCGCCGAAGAATAACCCAATCGCCTGGGCGGTGTTATAGACCCCCATGGCGGTGCCCTTGGCCTCGGGGGGCGCGATCTTGGATATGAGGGACGGCAGGGTGGCCTCCAAGACGTTGAAGGCCACGAAATAGACGAACAGGGCGGCCACCACGCCCCAGAAGAGCTCCATGGTCAGGGCCAGGCCCACCTGGGCGGCCAGCATGGCGGCCACGGCGGCCACGAACACCCGCTTGAGTTCGCCCCGCTTCTCGCCGTAGATGATGGCCGGCACCATGAGGGCAAAGGAAAGCAGCAGGACGGGCAGATAGACCTGCCAGTGGTGTTCGCCGTCCAGGCCGCCGGCTTGCACCAGGGCGAAAGGCACCACGGTGAACATGGCCATCTGGGCGGCGTGGAGGGCGAAGATGCCCCAGTTGAGGCGCAACAGTTCGCCGTGGCGCAGCACGTCCTTGAGCCGGGCGGGGTTGGCCTGGGCGTCGGAATGGAAGGCGGTGCGCCCGGGGTCGGGGGTGACGTACTTCACCACCAGGATGGCCAGCAGGGCCAGCACCCCGGTCATGGCGAAGATGCCGGGCACGCCGATCCAGCGGTAGAACAGGGGGCCGGCCGCCAGGGAGGCGGCGAAGGTGAGGCCGATGCTGGCGCCGATGGTGGCCATGGCCTGGGTGCGCTTCTCCTCCCGGGTCAGATCGGCCAGCAGGGCGGTGACCGCTGCCGAGATGGCGCCGGCCCCCTGGATGGCCCGCCCCAGCATCACCCCCAAGAGGCTGTCGGCGTAAGCGGCGATGAAACTGCCCAGGGCGAAGAGGACCAGGCCGGCGACGATGACGGGCTTGCGCCCCAGCCGATCGGAGGCCATGCCGAAGGGGATCATCAATACGGCCTGGGTCAGGCCGTACATGCCCAGGGCCAGGCCCACCAGGGTGTGGTCGTCGCCCCCCGGCAGGGTCTTCGCGTAGAGGGCGAACACCGGCAGGATGAGGAACATGCCCAGCATGCGCAGGGCGAAAATGGCCGCCAGGGACGTGGCGGCCCGGCGTTCGTGCCGGGTCAGGGGATCGGGGGTGGACAAGGGAGGCGCGCGGGGGACGACAAACAGCCCGGCATTCTACCGGCCGGATCCGGCAAAGCCCAAAATCCCTTGCCCCTGACGTCAGCAGGGGATGGCCGCCGGGTGCCTGGCGGACTGTGCGCCGCAAGCGGAAAGCGTCCCCGTCACGGATGCATTGGACGATTTCGCCGGGCAACAGCCCCTCACCCCCGGTCCCGGGCCAGTTCCCCCACTGCCTCGGCGGGTACCGGCCGCCCGAACAGGTAACCCTGATACACGTGGCAGCCCTGGCCGGCCAGGAAATCCCGCTGGGCCTGGGACTCCACCCCTTCCGCCACCACTTTGAGATCCAGGCTGCGGCCCAGGGCGATGATGGCCATGGCGATGGCGCAGTCATCGGCGCTGTGGGGAATGTCCCGGACGAAGCCCTGGTCGATCTTGAGCTCCTCCAGGGGCAGACGCTTCAGATAGGCCAGGGAGGAGTACCCGGTACCGAAGTCGTCCATGGCGAAGGTGACGCCCAGTTCCTTGAGCCGGCCCATGGTCTGGATGGCCTGCTCCACGTCGCTCACCACCAGGCTTTCGGTGAGTTCCAGCTTGAGGCGGACCGGATCCGCGCCGGTCTCGGCCAGGATGGCGGCCACGTCGCTGACGAAGTCGGGCTGATTGAACTGGCGGGCGCTGATGTTCACCGCCACGGTCAGGTGCCGGGTGGCCGGGTCGCCGGCCCAGGCCGCCAGTTGCCGGCAGGCGGTTTCCAGCACCCAGCGGCCCATGGGCAGGATCAGGCCGCTTTCCTCGGCCACCGGAATGAAGGTGGCCGGTGAGACGCTGCCGTCATCCGGGGCATGCCAGCGCAACAGGGCCTCAACGCCCACCAGCGCGCCGCTCCCGTCCACCTGGGGCTGGTAGAGCAGACGCAGATGCTGCTCGGCCAGGGCCCGGCGCAGGCCCTCTTCGATGCGGGCATGGGCGTCGATGGCGGCCTGCATGGCCGGGTTGAAGAAACGGATGGTGTTGCGGCCCGCCGCCTTGGATTGGTACAGCGCCAGGTCCGCCTGTTTGAGCAGGCTTTCCGTGCCCTGGACGTGCCCCTGGAAGAGGGTGATGCCGATGCTCACGGAACTGTAGCGGGTGCGGCCATGGATTTCGTAGGGCAGGCACAGGGCCTGGCGGAGCTTTTCCGCGACGGCCTCGGCATGATTGCCGGCGGTCAGTTCGTCGCTGTCCAGATTCTCCAGGAGGATCACGAACTCGTCCCCCCCCAGGCGGGCGGCCGTGTCGCTCAGGCGCAGCACCCGTCCCAGGCGACGGGCCACTTCCACCAACAACTGATCGCCCACGTCGTGGCCATCCGTGTCGTTGAGGGTCTTGAAGTTGTCCAGATCCAGGAACATGAGGGCGCAGTAAGCCGTGCCCCGGGCGCAGCCGGCCACCGCCTGGCCCAGCCGATCCTGGAGAAGGCGCCGGTTGGGCAGGCCGGTGAGGGGATCGTAGAAGGCCAGTTGCATGATCTTGCTCCTGGCTTCCCGGGGTTCGCTGATGTCGGAGAACACGCCCAGGTAGTGGGCAACCTGCCCCGACTCGTCACGGATGGCGGTGACGGACAGCCATTCGGCGTACACGGCCCCATCCTTGCGCCGGTTCCACACCACGCCCTCCCAATGGCCCTCCCGCCCGATGGCGTCCCACATGGCCCGGTAGAAGGCCGGGGACTGGCGGCCCGACTTGAGCATGGCCGGCGTGTTGCCCACCGCTTCCGCCGCGGCATAGCCGGTGACCCGGGTGAAGGCTTCGTTGACCCGCAGGATGACCTTGTTCGCGTCGGTGACGATGATGCCTTCGTGGGATTGGAAGGCCACGGCGGCGATACGCAGTTCCGCCTCCATCCGCTTCAATTCGGTGATGTCCCGGGCAATGCCGTAGAGCCCCAGTATCTCGCCCCCGGAATCCCGCAGGGGCCCCTTGGCGGTCAGGAAGATCCGCTCGCCATCGGCGGTTGTCAGGCTTTCCACGTAGCTGACCTGACGCTGCCCGGTGAGCACCAGGCTGTCGTGGCGGGCGATGTTGTCCGCCTCCCCCGTCGAGAAGAGCAGACGGTCGTCCTGCTGGAGCACCTCATCCGCCTCGCGCCCCGCCTGACGGCAGGATTCCCGGTTGTAGAACAGATAGCGGCCCGCCCGGTCCTTGGCGAATATGGCATCGGGCGCATCGTTGACGATGGCCGCGAACAGGCATGTGGAACACGCCTCGCCGGTGGGCTCGGGCGGCGTCGCCGGGGGTAGGAAGCCGATTCTCACCATGATGTCCGCGCTCCTCCCGGGTGAGTGTCAGACCTTGAAGCGGGCCGCATCGCCTTGCAGACGGCCCGCCATTTCCGCCAGGCCCCGGGCCGCCTGGGAGGTTTGTCCGGCGGCGGCGCTGTTGGCCTCGCTGCGCTGGGCGATCTGCTCCACGCTGCGGGCGATCTCCTGCATGGCCGCACCCTGTTCCTTCAGAGCCAGGGCGATGTCGTCGATGGCCCGGCCCACCCTGCCCGCCCCGTCCTGGATGCGGGCAATGGAATCGCCGGCCGCGTGGGCGGACTGCACCCCCGTGCCCACCCGTTCCACGCTGGCCCGCATCTCCGCCGTGGCCCGGCGGGCGCCGTCCTGGATGCGGCCGATCATCTCGCCGATCTGACTGGTGGAATTGGCGGTGCGTTCAGCCAGTTTGCGCACCTCGTCGGCCACCACGGCGAAGCCCCGGCCCTGCTCCCCGGCCCGGGCGGCTTCGATGGCCGCGTTCAAGGCCAACAGGTTGGTCTGGTCGGCGATGTCCCGGATCACGCTGACGATGGTGCTGATTTCCGCCGAGTAGGATTCGAGTTCCTGGATGGCCGAGGCGGAACCACTGACCGCTTCGGCAATGTGCTGCATCTCCCCGGCGGCCTGGTGGACCACTTCACCGCCCTGGCGGGAGGCGTCGCCGGATTCCAGGGCGATGCGCTGGGCCGTGTCGGCGTGCTGGCCCACCTGGTCGATGGAGACCGACATTTCCTCCACCGTGGCCGCCATGGATGACGCCGCGTTGGACTGGTCCTGGGCGGAGCGGGCGGTCTGCTCGGCGGACTGATTGAGTTCGGCCGACGCCACGGCCACCCCCCGGGCGTTCTGGCGGATGGAATAGACGATCTCGAACAGGTTGTCCCGGGTGCGGGTGAGTTCGGTCACCAGGGCGCCCATCTCGTCCCGGGTGGCCAGGGGCAGGGCCCGGGTCAGATCGCCCCGGGCCATGTCCCGGGCCGCCTCGGTCACCTGGGCCAGGGGGGTAAGCACACTGTGGCTGAGCCAGGCGGCCATGGCCAGGAACAATGCGCTGCCTGACAGGACCAGACCGGGCAGCAGGTTGGCGTCCATCTGGCCCGTCAGGGCCATCAGTTGGGCCTTGGCCCCGATTCCGGCCAGGATCGCGATGCCCAGGCCGGCCGTCGCCCACATGCGCCGGCGGATGGACAGGTTCGCCAGCCAGCGGCGCAGGCTGCCCGGCAGCCCCGGCCGGATCAGTTGCCCATCAAGCAAGCGGTAGGGGCTGCGTTTTTCCCGCATTTCCCGGTACAGGGCTTCGGCCGCCTGGGTCTCCTGGGCGGAGGGCCGCTGCCGGACCGACATGTAGCCCCCGTCGGCCTGGGGCGTGACACTGGCCCGCACCCAGTAATGGTCGCCGTTCCTGCGCCGGTTCTTCACCAGTCCGCTCCAGGGCCGGCCGGCCTGGATGGTGGCCCACAGGTCGCGGAAGGCTTCTTCCGGCATATCCGGATGACGGACGATGTTGTGGGCCTTGCCCAGCAATTCTTCCTCCGGGAAGCCGCTGGATTCGATGAAATCCGCATTGACCCAGGTGATGCGCCCCTTGGCGTCGGTCTTGGAAATGATGGCGACCCCCTCCTTCAATACGTATTCCTGCTGGGTGACCGGCTGGTTGTTCTTCACGCTGAGTCTCCTCAATTGGCTGGGTTGCAGGTCCGTGGACCTTATTTATGCGTTCTGTTCAGGGTTATTTATCGGACTAAATTAGTAGGACTTTAATGTCCGTTTTGCTTAGGGGTATTTCCCGCCAATTCAGGGGTTTGCCTTGTCCCGATGCCCGGGATCTGGCTCTGCTCAACGGACTTCGATCAAATTCCCGAAGTAGCCCAGCACCCGTTCGGGCAGCCAGGCGAAACCACCGGGGAAGGGCCCGCTGACGAATCCCACGTGGCCGCCGCTATCCGGGAACTCCAGTTGCACCCGGTCCGATACCTGGGCCTGGGTGGGCAGCACGTCCCCCGGCATGAAGGGATCATTGCGCGCGTTGATGAGCAGGGTGGGCACCCGGATGGCGCCCAGCACCGGCTTGCTGGCCGCCCGGGCCCAGTAATCGTCCGCGTCCCGGTAGCCATGCAGGGGGGCGGTCACCAGGGTGTCGAAGTCCTTGATGCTGTCCAGGGCCTCCACCGCAGCCCGGTCGTAGAGCAGGGGATACCGGTCCAGCTTGTCCAGGGCCTTGCGTTTCAGGGTCTTCAGGAAGCGGGCGGTATAGACCCGGCTGAATCCCTGGTCCAGGGTGGCGCCGGCCACGGGCAGGTCCAGGGGGGCCGAAACGGCGGCCGCGCCGGAAAGCAGCCCTGTCGCCGCCTCGCCGTTTTCCCCCAGCCAGCGCAGCAGGGCATTGCCGCCCAGGGAGAAGCCCAGGGCGTACAGGGGACCACCCGCCTCCCGGGCCAGACGGCGCAGGATCATGTCCACCTCGGCGCTGTCCCCGGAGTGGTAGGCCCGGGGCAGACGGTTCATCTCTCCGGAACAGCCGCGGAAATGGGGCACCACGCCACGCCAGCCGCGCCGCTGCACTTCCGCCATGAAGTAGCGGGCATAGTGGCTGTCGGAACTGCCCTCCAGGCCATGGAACAGCACCAGCAAGGGGGCATCGGGGGCGCCATCGATCCAGTCCAGATCCAGGAAGTCCCCGTCGTGCAGTTCCCAGCGCTGGCGCCGGTAATCCACCCGGGGCCGGGCCAGGGTGACGGCCCAGAGGGTTTGCAGGTCGCCACCGGGCAGCCAGAGTGGAGCTTGATAGTTCGAGGCTTGCATGGGGATTGGCTGTTGGGTCTGCAGATCGACGAAGTCCACGCCATTATCAGCCACCGGCCAGGCAGCCAGGAAAACCATAAATAGATTGTTTTGCCTAGTTGTTTTCCTTAGATGCTATGAATGAAGTAGTCATGGACAGCGCATTCTTCATAGTGGTTGCATGTCCCCTTCATTGCGGTGCCGCGCTGCCCTCTCCACGCAAGGAGCGCATCATGAAAGCGAAAAGACTGCTCACCGGCGCCGTGCTTGGCGCCCTGGCCCTGCTGGCCGCCACCGCAGCGTCCGCCACCGGCAACGCCCAGGCCGGATCGGCAAAATCCATGTTCTGCGCCGGCTGCCACGGCGTGGACGGCAACGTGGCCTACATCAGCGCCCGGCTGGCCGGGCAATCCACCCAGCGATTCCATGACGGGCTGCTGGCCTTCAAGGCCGGCCGGCGCTTCCACCCGGTGATGAACATCCTGTCGGTAGGCCTCACCGAACAGGATACCCAGGACATGGCCATGTTCTACGCCGGGCAAAAGCCCCTGGAATTGAAGGATGCCAGCCTGTTCTGGCGTCTGGGCGGCCATGACGCCATCGGCGCAGCGGTGGATGAAACCATCAAGCTGTCCAGGGCCGACCCGCGTCTGGCCGGCCGTCTGTCGGGGGGCTGCGCGACCAAGCTCAAGGAACAGCTCTGCGCCGCCACCGGCGGACCCTGCAATTACACGGGCCGGGACATGAAGAGCGCCCACGCCGGCCTGGCCGTCACCGAGGCCGAGTTCGGCGCCGTGGGAGAGAACCTGGTGAAGGTGTTGGATGCCTTCAAGGTGCCGGACCGGGAGAAAAGCGAGTTGCTGGGGCTGATCATGCCCTTCAAGGGGCAGATCGTCGGCCAGTGATCCGGCCTGATTCCGATGGGGGTGCCGCCGGGGAGGGGGTGGCGCGGGTTTGGGCAGCCCGGGTGAGTTGCGTATAGTTGGCCGTTTTCCGGTTCTGCCTGCCATCATGATCCGCGTCCGCGGCGCCCGCACCCACAATCTCAAGAACATCAACGTGGACCTGCCCCCCCACAAGCTGGTGGTGATCACCGGCCTGTCCGGCTCGGGCAAGTCCTCCCTGGCCTTCGACACCCTCTACGCCGAGGGCCAGCGCCGCTACGTGGAATCCCTTTCCGCCTACGCCCGGCAGTTCCTGCAACTCATGGAGAAGCCCGACGTGGATCTGATCGAGGGCCTGTCGCCGGCCATTTCCATCGAGCAGAAGGCCACCAGCCACAACCCCCGTTCCACGGTGGGCACGGTCACCGAGATCCACGATTACCTGCGCCTGCTCTTCGCCCGGGCCGGCACCCCCCGCTGTCCCCACCACGGCATCGAACTGGCGGCCCAGACCGTGTCCCAGATGGTGGACACGGTCCTGCAGATGCCCGAGGACACCAGGCTGATGATCCTGGCCCCCCTGGTGGTGGGCAGGAAGGGCGAGCAGGCGGGCCTGTTCGACGAACTGCGGGCCCAGGGGTTCGTGCGCCTGCGGGTGGACGGGGAGGTGTTCGACATCGACAGCCTGCCGGCCCTGGAAAAGAACCGGAAGCACACCATCGAGGCGGTGGTGGACCGGCTCAAGGTGCGGGCCGAACTGAAGCAGCGCCTGGCGGAAAGCTTCGAAACCGCCCTGCGCCATTCCGAGGGCAAGGCCCTGGCGGTGGAGATGGATAGCGGCCGGGAAATGCTTTTCTCCGCCAGGTTCGCCTGCCCGGTGTGCGACTACGCCCTGCCGGAACTTGAACCGCGCATCTTCTCCTTCAACAACCCCATGGGCGCCTGCCCCAAGTGCGACGGCCTGGGCCAGATCACTTTCTTCGATCCCAGGCGGGTGGTGGCCTTTCCCCATCTGTCCCTGGCGGCCGGAGCCATCAAGGGCTGGGACAAGCGCAACGCCTTCTTCTTCCGCATGCTGGAGTCCCTGGCCCTGCACTTCGGCTTCGACATGGACCGGCCCTGGGAAGACCTGCCCGAGGGCTTGCAGCAGATCATCCTGCACGGCAGCGGCCGGGAGGAGATCCCCTTCCACTACCTGGGCGAGGGGGGACGGAAAGTCATCCGCCGGCACCGCTTCGACGGGGTCATCCCCAGCCTGGAGCGGCGCTACAAGGAAAGCGAATCCCAGCTCATCCGCGAAGAACTGGCCAGGTACATCGCCAGCCGGCCCTGCCCGGAGTGCGGCGGCTCCCGCCTGCGCATCGAGGCGCGCAACGTGACCGTGGGGAGCTGGACCCTCCACGACCTGTCCCGCCTGCCCATCCGCCAGACCCTGGCCTTCTTCGACGGCCTGCAACTGGAAGGCAACCGGGCCCAGGTGGCGGAGAAGATCGTCAAGGAGATCCGCGCCCGCCTGAGCTTCCTCAACGAGGTGGGCCTGGACTACCTGTCCCTGGAACGCTCCGCCGACACCCTGTCCGGCGGCGAGGCCCAGCGCATCCGCCTGGCCAGCCAGATCGGCTCCGGCCTCACCGGGGTCATGTACGTGCTGGACGAACCCTCCATCGGCCTGCACCAGCGGGACAACGACCGCCTGCTGGGCACCCTGAAGCACCTGCGGGACCTGGGCAATTCGGTCATCGTAGTGGAGCATGACGAGGACGCCATCCGCCACGCCGACTTCATCCTGGACATGGGCCCCGGGGCCGGCGAACACGGCGGCGAGATCGTGGCCCAGGGCAGTCTGAAAGACATCCTGGCCAACACCGATTCACTCACCGGGCAGTACCTTTCGGGGCGGCGCGCCATCCCCCTGCCCGAATCCCGCCGCACGGCCCGGGAAGGCCGGGTGCTGAAGCTCGTCAACGCCCGGGGCAACAACCTGAAGAACGTGACCCTGGAACTGCCCACGGGCATCTTCGTCTGTGTCACCGGGGTGTCGGGTTCCGGCAAGTCCACCCTCATCAACGACACCCTCTACGCCATCGCCGCCAACCAGTTGAACGGCGCCGCCCACGAGCCGGCCCCCTACGAGTCCATCGAAGGCATGGAGTTCTTCGACAAGGTGGTGAACGTGGACCAGGCCCCCATCGGCCGCACTCCCCGCTCGAATCCGGCCACCTACACGGGCCTGTTCACCCCCATCCGGGAACTGTTCGCCGGCACGGTCCAGGCCCGGGAACGGGGCTACGAGCCGGGCCGCTTCTCCTTCAACGTGAAGGGGGGCCGCTGCGAAGCCTGCCAGGGGGACGGCATGATCAAGGTTGAAATGCACTTCCTGCCGGACATCTACGTGCCCTGCGACGTCTGCCACGGCCAGCGCTACAACCGGGAGACCCTGGAGGTGCAGTACAAGGGCAGGAACATCCACGAGATCCTGCAGATGACCGTGGAGGAAGCCTTCGATTTCTTCCATGCCGTGCCGGTGGTGAAACGCAAGCTGCAAACCCTCATGGACGTGGGCCTCACCTACATCCGCCTGGGCCAGGCCGCCACCACCCTGTCCGGCGGCGAGGCCCAGCGGGTCAAGCTGGCCCTGGAACTGTCCAAACGGGACACGGGCCGGACCCTCTACATCCTGGACGAGCCCACCACCGGCCTGCACTTCCACGACATCGACATGCTACTCAAGGTGCTGCAACGCTTGGTGGGCAACGGCAACACCGTGGTGGTCATCGAGCACAACCTGGACGTGATCAAGACCGCCGACTGGGTCATCGACCTGGGCCCGGAGGGGGGGGAAGGGGGCGGGCAGATCATCGCCCAGGGTACGCCGGAGCAGATTGCACGGAACAAGGCCAGCCATACGGGGAAGTATCTGAAGCCGGTGTTGAAGCGGGGTTGAGGATGCCCAAGAGCATCATCATCGCGGGACCGAATGGCGCGAAAAAAGCCACCTTCGCCCGGATGCGGCTGCGGCGCGGGCGGGACGCCCTAAGCACCAAGATGTCCCGCCAACTCCCCACACCGACCAATTACCGGCCTGGAATGACGGGCATCGCCGGGTTATAGAGACACCAGCTATTCAGATTTGTTCGGCCAGTTACGGGCGGTATGAATGACGGCAAAAACATCTATTGCGGCTTCCTTCACACGATAAGCCGCGTAGTAGGGAAGCCGAGGAATGACCATCTCACGCGTACCCTCCAGATGACCCCGACGTCCCATTTCCGGGTTGTCTCGCAGTTGTTCCACGCTATTTCGGATGGCCTGGATGACCCGTTTGGCCGCTTCCCGGTTGTCCTTGGCGATGTAGTCGCCAATCTCGGTCAGATGCGCAAGCGCGGCGGGGGTGTAGCGCACCCGCATGGTTCAGTCGGCGTAACGCGCGAAGAAAGCTTCCATTTCTTCATCCGGGACAAATTCGCCCCTGTCCGCCTGAGCCAAACCCTCACGCAGCCGGGCGATGGCCCAGCGTTCGTGGGTCAGATATGCGGCCAGCGCTTCGTTCAGCATGTCCGCTTCGCGCCTCTGAGTCTCGATCGCCAAGTCGTGGAGACCTGCGCGAATCTCGGGGCGGATTTCCAGTGAGTCGGTTCGCATACCAAGTTCCTCATATTTGATAGGCGATGTTACCGCCAGAACAATGGCATCTGTAACCCAGATTACCTGACCAACAAGATGACTAGCCAGCATGGAGTTCTTCGACAAGGTGGTGAACGTGGACCATGCCCCCATCGGCCGCACTCCCCGCTCCAACCCGGCCACCTACACGGGCCTGTTCACCCCCATCCGGGAACTGTTCGCCGGCACGGTCCAGGCCCGGGAACGGGGCTACGAGCCGGGCCGCTTCTCCTTCAACGTGAAGGGGGGCCGCTGCGAAGCCTGCCAGGGGGACGGCATGATCAAGGTTGAAATGCACTTCCTGCCGGACATCTACGTGCCCTGCGACGTCTGCCACGGCCAGCGCTACAACCGGGAGACCCTGGAGGTGCAGTACAAGGGCAGGAACATCCACGAGATCCTGCAGATGACCGTGGAGGAAGCCTTCGATTTCTTCCATGCCGTGCCGGTGGTGAAACGCAAGCTGCAAACCCTCATGGACGTGGGCCTCACCTACATCCGCCTGGGCCAGGCCGCCACCACCCTGTCCGGCGGCGAGGCCCAGCGGGTCAAGCTGGCCCTGGAACTGTCCAAACGGGACACGGGCCGGACCCTCTACATCCTGGACGAGCCCACCACCGGCCTGCACTTCCACGACATCGACATGCTACTCAAGGTGCTGCAACGCTTGGTGGGCAACGGCAACACCGTGGTGGTCATCGAGCACAACCTGGACGTGATCAAGACCGCCGACTGGGTCATCGACCTGGGCCCGGAAGGGGGCGAAGGGGGCGGGCAGATCATCGCCCAGGGTACGCCGGAGCAGGTGGCGCGGAACAAGGCCAGCCATACTGGGAAGTATCTGCAGCCGGTGTTGAAGCGCGGATAGGCATGGAGAAGATCATCATCGGGGCCCGAACGGCGCCGGGCGCTGCGGGTATCCCAAACTGTGAGCGCAACTGCCGCCCCTTGGTCCATGCCTGGGCGATGGAAGACAAGCCTCCCAGTCGTGGGCTGACCGGAATGCGGCTTCTGCCCCTCCCAAGCCCGCAGATTGGCGCTATGCTTCCCCCATGATTCCAACGAGCATCCGCATGAGCGCCCAGCAACTGGTCCAGGAAGTCGAGCATCTGTTCAGCCTGCCGGACGTGGCCATCCGGCTCAACGAACTCATCGAGCAGCCGGACACCTCCACCCAGGATCTGGTCAATGTGGTCCAACTGGACGCCAACATCGCCGCCACCGTGCTGCGCCTGGCCAACAGTGCCTGGTACGGGCTGCCTTCCCGGGTGGACACCATCTCCCGGGCCATCACCCTGATCGGCCTCCAGGCCCTGCGCGACCTGGTGCTGTCCACCTCGGTGATTACCACCTTCAAGGGCATCTCCTCCGAGTTCGTGGACATGATGGATTTCTGGGACAACAGCGTCACCGCCGGGGTGGTGGCGCGCAACCTGGCCCAGCGTTGCGGCATCCGTTCCACGGAACGCATGTTCCTGGCCGGCCTGCTGCACAAGATCGGCCGTCTGGTTTTCTACACGGCCCGGCCCCTGCAATACCGCCAGGTACTGGCCGACAAGGACATGGGCGAGGCCGCCGTGCTGGAAGCGGAGCGCCAGGTGTTCGGCTTCACCTATGCGGAGCTGGGTGGTGCCCTGCTGCGGGCCTGGCGGGTGCCGGCGGCCCTGGACGAGATGGTGGCCAACCAGCTCGACCCCCTCAACGCCCCCAACTACGCCAGGGAATCGGCCATCGTGCATATGGCCCGGGACATGGCCTTCCACATGGCGCCGGACCTGAAGGCCCGCTATCAACTGGGCGAGTTCAACCTGAATTTCGACGAAGCCGTGTGGACCTCCCTGGAACAGCCCCGGGAGATCCTGGCGGAAATCATGCAGGTGTCCCTGATCCAGTCCTTCGAACTCCTGGAGATCGTCAACCCCAAGGGCGCCTCGGTGGCCTGATTGGCCATGTTGCAGCGCCAAGTGCGCCTGGACACGGTCTAATGCGACAATACGCGGCGTAATCAACCCCGCCTGGTCTCCCCATGAAAGACGATCTCCCCCGCGCCGCCCTGCCGGCGCGTCGCCCCGTCGCGCCCGAGCGCCTGCGCGCCATCCGCCAGATCAACCTGCAACTGGCCGCCCTCAACCAGCCCGGCTGGCAGGGGGACGCGGACGACTGGCTGGACATCGCCGACGACCTGCTGCGCAACTACCGCCAGCACCGCCGCCTGCTCAAGGGCTATCGCTGCCCGGCGGACCGGCGCATCCAGGACTTTCTCAATGCCTACCTGGCCCGCAACGGGGTGGCCGAGGGCCTGGAACTCCCGGCCACCAGCTTCGTGCTGGACCGGCCCGGCCTGGCCGCCGAACTGTCCCTGCCGGTGGACGGGGACCGTTTCGAATCCCCCTGGCTCACCTCCTACCGGGTCAGGCAGGGGGTGCTGCACAATCCCCAGAAGGACCGCCGCACCACGGAAGGCGTGTTCCACGTGGCCGAAGGCGGCCTGCCCATTCCCTGGGACAAGAAGGCCGTCCCGGCCGCCACCTTCGCCGCCCTGTTCAAGGCGGCCCTGAACCCGCCCGCCGAGTTGCTGCGCCTGCCCTTCACCGCCAGCCAGGAGAAGCAGGCCCACCTGTGGGTGTCCCTGCTGCTGCGCCCCCTGGTATCCCCGGAGATCCCCGGATCGGCCCCGGAAAAGCGCATGGAAACCCGCTTCTTTGCTCCCGGCGGACTGGTGTCCAACCTGGACTTCGTGGAGCGCATCTTCGGCAACGGCGGCGACCCCTACCTGCCCCTGAACGATGCGGGCATCGACGTGGCGCACTGGTCCGGCCACAGCGGTTGCGTGATCCTGGCGCCCCACCTGATCACCCTGGGCAAGAAGGAGCTGGGCCTGCCCCACTGGGACCAGGCCAGCGAGCGCCAGCGCCGGGACGGCATGTGCTGGAAGGACGAGGCGGAGCGCTACAACGACGGTTCCGCCTTCAAGG
Source organism: Thiobacillus denitrificans (assembly GCA_020723405.1). Classification (GTDB taxonomy): domain Bacteria; phylum Pseudomonadota; class Gammaproteobacteria; order Burkholderiales; family Thiobacillaceae; genus PFJX01. The sequence goes on from DYIY01000007.1 coordinate 144,332, forward strand.
TGGTGTGCCGGGACATGGACGGGGTGGTCGTGACCCTCATCGCCGACAACTACTTCGGCTACAGCAAGAAGGAGATCAAGTCCCAGATCAGCTATGCCGCCAACCTCTACGGCGGCAGCGAAGAGGAACACTCCGGCGGCGCCCTGGCCTTCCCCAGCTTCAACCTGGGGGACAGCTACAGCCTGGATTCACGCTATCTGGCCGGGGGCCACACCATGGCGGAACTGCGGGCCCGCTATGGCGCCCTCATCGACTTCCAGCCCGAGGGCCACGGCATCGACCGGCACCACGCCGACATCCTCTACCTGCCCGAGGACGCCCACCTGGACCTGCTGGAACAGGAGGCCACCTGGAGCTGGGAAGGCCAGACCCGCAAGCTCAAGCTGCTGGCCGGCCATGAATACGTCTATCCCTGCGGCTTCAAGGTCCATCTGGAGAAGCATCCCCACGCCCCCAGTTGGCGCCTGGTGGGTAGCGAGGCGGAAGGCACTTTCTGCTACAAGCCCTGCACGGTATCCGGCGGCGGCAAGTCGGAAATCTCCAAGGCCCTGGAATCCGCCCTCCTCTCCGGCCCCTACTATGTGCAGGACCTGTGGACCGACTTCAACTGGGTGGAGCTCATCGTCAACCGGGACTATGCCGACCGTTTCCGCGTCACCCCGGCCAACGGCCCCGACACCCGGCCCCTGCTGTCGCCCAACCGCACCGTGGGTTCGGTGATCCGCCTGCTCACGCCCTCCGAGGAATACACCCCGGAATACAACACCTGGCTGGCCACCATCCCCCACCACGTGCTGGCCCTGGTGTTCGTCATCAAGCGCTTCTACCGGCCCGAGTGGGGCGACAACTGGCGGGAGCACTTCAACGTGGACCAGGTGAACGGCCGGCCCGGCCACGAGCTCAAGTTCCACCGGCGCAAGCTGGAAGCCAGCTACCTGCGCGTCGGTCGCCTGGACGACGGCGCCTGGCGGGTCTACAAGGTGCGCCAGGACTTCGTCGGCGCCCGCAAGGTGCAACTGGCCGACGACATCGCCGTGTCGGCCACCGTGCCCCTGACGGCCCTGGGCGAGGCTGCCCCCAGGCTGAAGCACCCCGCCGTGAAGCTGGTGGCCAACTGCGAGGCCCGCCTGTTCCAGCGTCCCGACGATGCCCGGCACCGGGGCCTGGACGCCCAGACCGAACGGGACCTGACCCTGCCCGACAACTTCATCTCCAACTTCGAGCCCCTGGCCCGGGCCGACGCCCGGGAACTGCTGGAAGACGTAGTGGGCTTCCACCACTACACCGAGCCCATGCGCCGCCTCATCGAGGCCGCCGCCGGGGAGGAGGGCTACTTCGTCTCCTCCGCCCATCCCCGCCTGGTGAACGGCAGGCCCAGTCCCAACGTGCGCTATCTCCAGGCCCGGCCCGACCTGGTGAATCCCCGGGAATCCTACCTGGCGGAGATGGGCACCCGCCTGGCCCGCCGCCTGCCCGCCGGCCTGCCGGTGCACTTCCCGGTGGACGCCATGCTGCCCGGCCGGCGCAACAACCCGCCGGCCCCGGGCATCCCGCCCCTGGCCGTGTATGGCCCCATCCATTACCAGGAACTGCCGGAACTGTTCATGGACTTCATCGCCAGCCTGTCCGGCAAGTCCCCCTCCACCACCGGGGCCGGCTCGGAGGGCGCCCTGACCAAGGGGCCCTTCAACGCCCTCACCCCCACGGCGGACCTGAACAACGCCCTGGTGTCCTTCATCCTCTGCGGCCACGACGGCTTTTCCACCGCCGCCGGCCACATCGGCGCCAGCCGCCGGGTGGACCACGACATCAGCTTCCTCATGCCCGAGATCTGGTGCCGGCTGGCGCCCCACGAGCGGGAAGCCGGCTGGCTCATCGAGCGGGGCTACCTGGAGCCGGTCCAGGACTTCGACCACCAGGGCCGCAAGGTGCTGGCCAGCCGCCTGGGCTACCGCATCTCGCCGCGTTTCCTGCACGCCTTTCTGGGCAAGATCTTCGACGACCCGGTGGGGGTGTTCGACGATGCCATGCTGCGCCCGGAAACCCAGGACCTGGAGGCCTTCGTGGCCGGGGTGGAGCACATCGTGGCGGCCCAGCAGAAGGTGGCCCGGGGCTACTTCGCCGACGGCTCGGTGGAAGACGCCTGCCCGCCCCTCAAGGCCCTGCTGCACATCATGGCCGAGGGCCACTACCAGGGCCGGGACCTGGCCGCCCCGGACATCCGCCGCCTGTTCAGCCGGGAAGCCCTGCTGGACAGCGACTGGTACCGGGAGCGGCTGGCCATCAAGCAGGCCCGGGACGCGGCCCTGTGCCGGCGCCAGGTGGCTTACCTGGAGGCCTTCCTGGCCGAGGCCGACACCCGCTGCGAACCGGAAGGCCTGGCCCGCTGCCAGGCCGCCCTGGGCCAGGCCCGGGCCCGGCTGGCCCTGGTGGAATCGCCGGCCTACCTGGACAGCCTGCGCGGCGGCCTGGGGGCGGACTGGGTGCACCGGCACTGAAGCCCGTGGCCGAGCCGATCCGCCTGTCCAAGCTCATGTCCGAGCGGGGCATCTGCTCCCGCCGGGAAGCGGACGCCTACATCGAACAGGGCCTGGTGTTCGTCAATGGCCAGCGCATCTCGGAACTGGGCACCCGGGTGGACCCGGACTGCAAGATCGACCTGGCCCAGCGGGCCCGGACCCAGCAGGAGCAACGGGTCACCATCCTGCTGCACAAGCCGGTGGGCTACGTGTCCGGCCAGCCGGAACCCGGCTTCCAGCCCGCCGTCACCCTGATCAAGGCCGAGTCCCAGTGGCCGGGCAGCGGCGGCCCGGCCTTCAGGCCGGTGATGCTCAAGGGCCTGGCCCCGGCCGGGCGCCTGGACATCGATTCCACCGGCCTGCTGGTGCTCACCCAGGACGGGCGCATCGCCAAGCAGCTCATCGGCGACGACTCGGACATCGAGAAGGAATACCTGGTGCGGGTCCAGGGCCAGCTCACCGAGCCGGGCCTGAAGCTCCTCAACCACGGCCTGGAACTGGACGGCCGCAAGCTGCGCCCGGCCCGGGTGGCCTGGCAGAACGCCGACCAGTTGCGCTTCATCCTCAAGGAAGGGCGCAAGCGGCAGATCCGCCGCATGTGCGAGCTGGTGGGCCTCAAGGTGGTGGGCCTCAAGCGGGTGCGCATCGGCCAGGTGCGCCTGGGGGACCTGCCCCTGGGCCAGTGGCGCTATCTCCGGGACGGCGAACGCTTCTGAACCCCCGCCGGGGTCGTCCGAAGGGCGCGGCGGCCCTTCAGGAGCCGGCCAGGCGTCCGGCGGCCCGGGCCCGCAACTGGCCGCATCCCCCGTCCACATCCTGGCCCGCCGAATGGCGCAACTTGGTCAGCACGCCCCGGCGATGCAGGCCCCGGGCCAGTTCCGCCGCCTTCTCCCAGGCCGGCCGGCGGAACGCCAGGCCGGGAATCGTATTGAAGGGAATCAGGTTCATCAGGGCGTACTTGCCCTTGAGCAGGCGGACGATGCCGTCCATCTCGGCCTCCCCGTCGTTGACGCCCTCGATCAGGGTCCACTGGTACTGGATGGGATAGCCGGTGGCCCGGGCGTAGCGCTCCCCTTCGGCCACCAGTTCCTCCGGGTCCAGGCGGGGCGCCCTGGGCAGCAGGCGGGCGCGCAGATCAGCATCGGTGCTGTGCAGGGACAAGGCCAGGGCCGGCTTCACCGGCCCCCGGGGCAGGCGTTCGAACACCCGCCGGTCGCCCACCGTGGAGAACACCAGGCTCTTGTGGCCCATGCCGGCCACCGTGCCCAGGAAGTCGATGGCTTCCAGCACGTTGTCCAGGTTGTGGGCCGGCTCCCCCATGCCCATGAACACCACCTTGTCCACCGCCCGCAGGCGGCGGGCCAGCACCACCTGGGCCACGATCTCGGCGGAGCCCAGCTGGCGCAGCAGGCCCTCCCGGCCGGTCATGCAGAACAGGCACCCCACGGCACAGCCCACCTGGCTGGACACGCAGAGCCCCCCCCGGGGCAGCAGGACGCTTTCCACCGCCTGGCCGTCCTCCAGGGTCACCAGCAGGCGGCTGGCCCCGTCCTCGCCGGGATGGGCGGAATCCAGCCGGGCGAGCCGGCCCAGCTCGGCCTCCAGCCCGGGCAGGGCTTGTCGCAAGGCGGCCGGGAAATACCCCTCGGGGCGCCGGTGTCCCTGTTCCATGGGCAAACCCCGGGCCCAGGCCGCCAGGAGACGGCGCAGGTGATCCGGCTTGGCGCCCAGTTCAGCAAGGCGCTGGCGTAGGTGATCGATGCGCATGGGGCGGGGATGCTAACACCGGCCCGGCAGCCCCTGCCATGTGGCAGTGGCACATAACCCTATTGCCTTTGTGTCCATAGCGTGTGCATACTTTACACGCGCATGATTCAAGGCGACACACCACACACTGTGCAATCAATCCGGGAGACCCCCATGCGTTCCATCCTGCCGGCCGCCCTGCTCGGCCTTTGCCTTTCCTTTCCCATGGCCACCCAGGCCGAGGTGCTGACTTTCGACGATCTGGTCTACGACACCCCCTATGGCGGTCCCGCCATGCCCCAGGGCTACGGCGGCCTCTACTGGATCGGCTGGAACTACTACAGTTGGGACAATCCGCCCTACAACGCCCACTCGGGGGAGACCCGGCTCTTCCACATGACCTATTACCCCCCGACCACGCCCAGCCCCAACGCGGTGTACAGCGACAACCCGGTCCGTGATTTCGTCTTCGACGGGGCCTGGTTCGCCGGCTACAGCAGCTTCTACTTCCCAAAAAGCGTGAGCTTCGCCCTGTACAACGACGGCGTTCTGGTGCACCAGTCCGACTGGCTCACGCCCACCGACACCTCCGCCTTTCTGGCCAGCGGTTACGCAGGCGCCGTGGACCGGGTGGAACTGCTCGGGGACGCGTCCTTCGTGGCCATGGACGACTTCCAGTTCCATTTCATCACCAGTGTTCCCGAACCGGAAACCTATGCCATGATGCTCGCCGGTATCGCCCTCCTCGCCACCCGGACACGGCGTCGACGCTGATTCCCCGGCGGGGGCCCTGGAAGGAGAATCCTGACATCGATCCCCGTAACCTGCTCCTGGAGGCGTTCCAGGCCGGCCTGGCCGCCGTGTCCGCCGAACGCCTGCTCCCCGCCCTGCCCCCGCCACCCGAGGGGCCTACCTGGGTAGTCGGCGCCGGCAAGGCGGCGGCGGCGTTTGCGGCCGCCCTGGAGCGACGCTGGCCGCCGACACGGCCCCTGGACGGTCTGGTCATCACCCGCCACGGCCACGGGGAGGCCACCCGTCGCATCCGCGTTCGGGAAGCGGGCCACCCCCTGCCCGACGCCGCCGGCCAGGAAGCCGCCCGGGAACTGCTGGCCATAGTGGCATCCGCCGAGCCCCGGGACCGGCTCATCGCCCTCATTTCCGGCGGCGGTTCCAGCCTGCTGTCCCTGCCCGCCCCGGAGCTGACCCTGGGGGACCTGGCCGCCACCGCGGCGGCGCTCCTGGCCAGCGGCGCTCCAATCCAGGACATCAACACGGTGCGCAAGCACCTGTCCCTGACCCTGGGCGGCCGGCTCGCCACCCACTGCCGGGCACCCGTCGAGGTGTGGCTCCTGTCCGACGTGGCCGGCGACGATCCGGCCATCATCGCCTCCGGCCCCTTCGCCCCGGATTCCACCACCTGGGCCGACGCACTGGAGGTCATCGACCGTTGGCGCGCGACCGTTCCCCCGGTGGTCCGGGCCTACCTGGAACTAGGGGCGACGGGCGCCCGTGCGGACACGCCCAAGCAGGGTCATCCCTGTTTCACCCGGGTCCACCATCGCCTGCTGGGTGGTGGACGCACCGCCCTCCAGGGGGCCGTGGAGCACTTTGCGACGTGGAACATTCCCAGCATCATCCTCGGTGATACGGTGAGCGGCGAAGCCCGGGATGTGGGCCAGGTCTATGGGGCCCTGGTCCGGGAAATCCGCCGCTACGGTTCACCCTGGACCCCCCCAGTGGCGCTCTTGAGCGGTGGGGAGACCAGCGTGACGGTGCGTGGCCGGGGATGCGGCGGCCGGAACATGGAATTCCTGCTCGCCCTGGCTCTGGCCCTGGAAGGAATGCCGGGCGTCCACGCCCTGGCGGCGGACACCGACGGCATCGACGGCCAGAGCGAAGCGGCCGGCGCCGTGCTGGCCCCGGACAGCCTTTCCCGGGCCAGGGCCCTGGGCCTGGCGCCACGCCGCTGCCTGGACGATAACGACGGGGATCGTTTCTTCGCGGCGCTGGAAGACCGGATCGTTACCGGACCAACCCGGACTAATGTGAACGACTTCCGGGCGATCCTGATAACGTGACACGATCCCCCACCTTCAAGCCGAGCAGACCGGCGGCATGGCCCCGGTTGGCAGAGATTTCCACCAGGCCGTTGCTGTTCACGTGCCAGAACGGCTCGCCCTTGGCCGCGTCGGCGAAAATCCGCCGCCAGGGAAGCCGTTGCCCCGCTGCCTCCAGGTAGTCCTCCGGCCCCGCCAGCCCGCCCCGGATGCCGGTCCAGGCATTGCCGTAATGGTCGATGTAGAGGACCCGGGGCAGGTCCGCCAGGTCGAACTGGACCTGGGGCGCGGGGATGGTCTCCAACCACGAATCCATGCTCTCCCGGGTCGCAAGCCGAGCCGCTACCGGGGCAAACAGGTCCCGCCCGTGGAAGGTGTCGGAAAGCCCCTCGGGCCGCCAGCGGATGTGCCAATACCTGGCCGCCCTTCCCCGTCCCGCGACGATGGACAACAGGCCGTTGTCGGGCCCGACGAACCAGTGTCCATCCACCTCGGCCACCAGAGCTTCCCTCGCGCTGCCCACGCCTGGGTCCACGACGCATACAAACACCGCTCCCTCGGGGAACGTCGGGCATAGCGCATCGAGCAACTGGGCGCCGGAATGGGCGTTGAAATCCGGCACGTCATGGAACAGGTCCACCACGGGCATGCCGGGCGCCCGTGTATGCAGTACTGCCTTCATCTGCCCGACGTAGGGGTCCGACCAACCGTAGTCTGTGAACAGGACAAGCATGCAGATGTCTCCAAGGGGATGGCCAAGCGCGTTCCCCAAGGATAGCCGGAATGAAAAAAGCCGGCCTCAGCCGGCTTCTTCCGGATGCCCGCGGATTTACTCGGCGGCGACGGGCTCGCCGGCGTCGGCGGCGCGGTCCACCAGTTCCACATAGGCCATGGGCGCATTGTCACCCTGGCGGAAGCCGAACTTGAGAATACGCAGGTAGCCGCCGGGTCGCTGCATGAAGCGGGGACCCAGCTCGTCAAACAGTTTGACCACCATGTCCCGGTCACGCAGACGGGAAAAGGCCAGGCGACGGTTGGCCAGGGTCGGGGTCTTGCCCAGAGTGATCAGAGGCTCCACCACCCGGCGCAGTTCCTTGGCCTTGGGCAGGGTGGTCTTGATGGCCTCGTGCTTGAGCAGGGCGTTGGACAGGTTGCGCAACAGGGCGGCACGGTGGCTGCTGGTGCGGTTCAGTTTGCGATTGGACAGGCGGTGGCGCATTTTCTTCTACCTCTTGATCAGGGCTTGTCGAGGCCGGCGGGAGGCCAGTTCTCAAGCTTCATGCCCAGGGTCAAACCACGGGCGGCAAGCACGTCCTTGATTTCGTTCAGGGACTTGCGACCCAGGTTGGGGGTCTTGAGCAGTTCGGTTTCGGTGCGCTGGATCAGATCACCGATGTAATAGATGTTCTCGGCCTTCAGGCAGTTGGCGGAGCGTACCGTCAGTTCCAGTTCGTCCACGGGACGCAGCAGGATCGGATCGATCTGGGGCGAAGCGGACTTCATCATGGGCATGTCTCCGCCCATGGGCACCACGCCTTGTAGGTCGGCGAAGGACGCCAGTTGCTCGATGAGGATGCGGGCAGCAGCACGCACAGCCTCGGCGGGTTCGATGACGCCGTTGGTCTCGATCTCCAGGATCAGCTTGTCCAGGTCGGTACGCTGCTCGACGCGGGCGGCCTCGACGCTGAAAGCCACCTTCTTGACGGGGCTGTAAAGGGCATCAACAGGAATGACACCCACCGGACGGGTTTCCTCGTTCTGGGCACGGGTGCTGGCAGGCACGTAGCCGCGTCCGCTTTCCACCTTGATTTCCATCTCCAGCTTGCCACCCTTGGTCAGGTTGGCGATGACATGGTCGCTGTTGATGATCTCGACGTCATGGCCGGCCTGAATGTCGGCCGCGGTGACGGGGCCTTCACCACTCTTGCTGATGGACAGCAGTGCTTCACCACGGCTGTTCAGTTTGACGGCCAGACCCTTCAGGTTCAGCAGGATGTCGACCACGTCCTCCTGAACGCCATCCAGGGCGGAATATTCGTGCACGACGCCGGCAATGCGCACCTCGGTAGGTGCGTAGCCCTGCATGGAGGACAGCAGGATGCGGCGCAAGGCGTTACCCAGGGTGTGGCCATAGCCACGCTCGAAAGGCTCCAGCGTGATGCGGGCCTGGCGAGGGGAAATGCTGTTGACCTCGACGATGCGCGGTTTCAGCAGTTCACCGGTGTTGGACATAATGGGTTCCCTTTACTGTGCCTGGCGCGCCCTGGAGGGCGCGTCCGCGATGCGATTACTTGGAATAGAGTTCGACCACCAGAGATTCATTGATGGTGGCGGGCAGTTCGGCGCGCTGGGGCAGGGCCTTGAAGGTACCCTTCATGGCCTTGGCGTCAACTTCCACCCATTCGGGGAAACCTCGCCCTTCGGCAGCTTCCACGGAACCCTTCAGACGCAACTGGCCCTTCGCCTTGTCAGCCACTTCCACCACGTCACCGGGCTTCACCTGGTAGGAGGGGATGTTGACCCGACGGCCGTTCACCTTGATGCCGTTGTGCCGCACGATCTGCCGGGATTCGGTACGGGAGGCACCGAAACCCATGCGGTAGGCCACGGAATCCAGACGGGACTCCAGGATCTGCAATAGGTTTTCACCGGTAACGCCTTTGCGCCGATCGGCTTCCTTGTATGTCAGACGGAACTGGGCTTCCAGAACGCCGTAGATGCGGCGGACTTTCTGCTTTTCGCGCAGGTGGACGCCATAATCGGACAGACGGGCCTGTTTGGCGCCATGCTGGCCAGGAACCTGGTTGCGCCGCTCGATGGCGCATTTTTCAGTGAAGCACTTCTCGCCCTTGAGGAACAGCTTTTCGCCCTCACGGCGGCACTGACGGCATTTGGGATCAAGATTGCGAGCCACTTGTGTTCTCCTTAGATGCGGCGCTTCTTGGGCGGACGGCAGCCGTTATGGGGCATGGGCGTCACGTCGGAAATGCTGGTGATCTTGTAACCCAGGGAATTCAGGGCACGCACGGTGGAATCGCGGCCGGGGCCGGGGCCCTTGATGCGCACTTCCAGGTTCTTCACACCGTATTCCAGGGCCATCTTGCCGGCATTCTCGGCTGCCACCTGGGCGGCGAAGGGGGTACTCTTGCGGGAGCCTTTGAAGCCGGCTCCACCAGCGGTCGCCCAAGCCAGCGCATTGCCCTGACGATCGGTGATGGTCACGATGGTGTTATTGAAAGAAGCGTGGATGTGGGCGACCCCATCGGCCACGCTCTTTTTGACTTTCTTCCGCGCACGGGCGGCAGTTGCCTTGGCCATGTCGTTGTCCTGTTACTTCTTGACTTGCATTTGTTTACGGGGGCCCTTGCGGGTACGCGCGTTGGTACGGGTGCGCTGGCCCCGGCAGGGCAGACCCTTGCGGTGACGGGTACCGCGGTAGCAGCCCAGGTCCATCAGGCGCTTGATGTTCATGGTGATTTCACGGCGCAGATCACCTTCCACCGCGAATTTGCCCACGCCCTCGCGCAGCTTGTCCACCTCGGCGTCGGACAGATCCTTCATCTTCGCGGCGGGATTGACGCCCGCTTCCACGCAGATCTGCAACGCACGAGTACGACCGATGCCATAGATCGCGGTCAGCGCGATCACAGCATGCTTATGGTTCGGGATGTTTACCCCAGCAATCCGGGCCATGAACTAACCCCCAGCAACAAAAACGGAAAATTATATTGAAACAAGACGGTTCATACAAGGTATGAACCCATCAACTCGCTCAACCCTGGCGCTGCTTGTGGCGGGCTTCGCTACAGATCACGCGAACCACACCCTTGCGGCGGACAATCTTGCACTTGCGGCAAATCTTCTTGACGGAGGCCTGAACACGCATGTTCGTTTCCTTTTCTCAACTATCTTTCACTTGGCGCGGTAAACGATGCGCGCCCGAGACAAATCGTAAGGGGTGAGTTCCACGGTCACCTTGTCGCCGGGCAGGATGCGGATGTAATGCATGCGCATCTTGCCGGAGATGTGGGACAGAACCACGTGGCCATTTTCCAGTTTGACCCGGAAAGTGGCATTGGGGAGGTTTTCCACCACCTCACCCTGCATCTGGATGACGTCATCTTTCGCCATGGTGTCTATCGGGCGATGAAGTTGCCGCCCTTGAAATTGGCTTTCTTGAGCAGGCTTTCATATTGATGGGTCATGATGTAGGCCTGCACCTGGGACATGAAGTCCATGGTGACGACCACCAGGATCAGCAGGGAAGTACCACCGAAATAAAAGGGCACATTCCATTGCACGATGAGGAATTCGGGGATGAGGCAGACGATGGTGATGTAGGCGGCACCGATCAAGGTCAGCCGGGTCATCACCTTGTCGATGTAACGGGCCGTCTGTTCGCCGGGCCGGTAACCCGGAATGAACGCGCCGCTCTTCTTCAGGTTGTCGGCGGTTTCCTTGGGGTTGAACACCAGGGCCGTGTAGAAGAAACAGAAGAAGATGATCATCAGCGCATAGAGCAGCACATAGATCGGTTGACCGGGAGACAGGGCGCCCTGGATATCTCGCAGCCAGGTCATGGATTCATGGCTGCCGAACCACCCTGCCAGGGTGGCGGGGAACAGGATGATGGAACTGGCGAAGATGGGCGGAATGACGCCGGCCATGTTGAGTTTCAGAGGCAGATGGGAACTCTGGCCGCCATAGACCTTGTTACCTACCTGACGTTTGGCGTAATTCACCAGGATCTTGCGCTGGCCGCGTTCCACGAATACCACCAGGGCAGTCACCAGCAGTGCACCGATGAACAGCATCAGGACCAGAGGGATGGAGAAGGCACCCGTGCGGGTCAACTCCAAAGTCCCGCCGATGGCGCTGGGCAGACCGGCAGCGATACCGGCGAAGATAATGATGGAGATGCCGTTGCCCAGACCCCGCTCTGTGATCTGCTCGCCGAGCCACATGAGGAACATGGTGCCGGCCACCAGGGTGACGACGGCGGTCACGCGGAACATGAAACCGGGATCCAGCACCAGGCCTGCCTGGCTTTCCAGGGCAATGGAGATGCCGATGGCCTGGAAGGCGGCCAAAGCCACAGTGCCATAACGCGTGTATTGGGTGATCTTGCGCCGACCCGCTTCACCTTCCTTCTTGAGAGCCTCAAGTTGGGGTGAAACCACCGTCATCAACTGCATGATGATGGAGGCGGAAATGTAAGGCATGATCCCCAGGGCGAAGACAGAGAAGCGCGACAGGGCGCCGCCGGAGAACATGTTGAACATGCCCAGAATACCGCCTTGCTGGCTGTTGAACAGATCTTCCAGGACCACGGGGTCGATACCCGGCACCGGAATGAAGGTGCCGATGCGATAGACCACGAGGGCGCCCAGGAGGAACCACAGGCGACGCTTTAGGTCGCCCATCTTTCCCGACATCTGGAGCAGGTTGGCAGCGCCGGACAAGTGCGTGTCTCCGATCAGGCCGCAGCTTCGACGCTACCACCGGCAGCTTCGATGGCGGCCTTGGCGCCCTTGGTGGCATTCACGCCGACCAGCTTGACCGCTTTGTCGATGGAACCAGCCAGGATCACCTTGGCGCTTTTGGCCATTTGCGGCACCAGACCGGCCTGCTTGAGGACCAGCAGGTCCACACTATCAACGGGAAGGGCAGCCAGATCATCCAGGCGAACCTCAACCTTGAAGGCACGGTCCAGGGAAATGAAGCCACGCTTCGGCAGACGGCGGGCCATAGGCATCTGACCGCCTTCAAAACCCACCTTGTGGAAACCGCCGGCCCGGGACTTCTGGCCCTTGTGGCCACGCCCGGCCGTCTTGCCGAGGCCGGAACCGATGCCGCGACCGACGCGCTTGGAAGCATGGGTGCTGCCCGCAGCGGGCTTGATGGTGTTCAGCTTCATTGGGCCACCTCAGCCTTCACCAGGAAGGAGACTTTGTTGATCATGCCGCGCACCGCCGGGGTGTCTTCCAGGACACGGGACTGATGCATCTTCTTCAGGCCCAGGCCGCGCACGCAGGCACGATGGCTTTCCAGTGCGCCGATGGGGCTTTTGACCAGGGTCACTTTGACTTTGCCGGACATGGCTTACTCCAGGATTTCCGCCACGGTCTTGCCGCGCTTGGCAGCCACGTCACTGGGGGTCATCATTTGCTGCAGACCGTTCAGAGTGGCGCGGACCACGTTGTAGGGGTTGGTGGAACCCAGGCACTTGGCCAGGACGTTGTGCACGCCCATGACTTCGAAGACGGCGCGCATGGCACCGCCGGCGATGATGCCTGTACCTTCGGAAGCGGGCTGGATCAGCACCACGGAGGACCCGTGCTTACCCACCACTGCGTGATGGAAAGTGCCGTTCTTCAAAGGCACCTTGATCATCTTGCGCCGGGCTTCCTCCATGGCCTTGGTCACGGCAACGGGCACTTCTCGGGACTTGCCCTTGCCCATGCCGATGCCACCATCGTTGTCACCGACCACGGTCAGGGCCGCGAAGCCGAGGATCCGGCCACCCTTCACCACCTTGGTGACGCGGTTGACCGAGATCATCTTCTCCTTCAGGCCGTCGCCCTGCTCTTCCTGCTGCTGTACGGGTCTCGCCATGATCTTCCTCGCTTAGAACTGCAAACCGTTTTCACGCGCCGCATCAGCCAGGGCCTTGACCCGACCGTGGAAGGCGAAGCCGGAGCGGTCGAAGGAAACCTTCTCAACGCCCATTTGCTTGGCCTTCTCGGCGATACGCTGGCCTACCAGCTTGGCCGCTTCCACATTGCCGCCGTTCTTGATCTGTCCTTGCAGATCCTTCTCGGCGGTGGAAGCGGAGGTCAGCACGCGGCCACCGGTTGCATCGATGAGTTGCGCATAAATGTGAGAGTTGCTGCGATGCACGCACAGACGGATCGCGCCAAGCTCCGCGATTTTGGCGCGGGTTTTGCGCGCCCTGCGCAGACGCCGGATTTTCTTGTCCATTGCATTCGCTCCAGGTTATTTCTTCTTGGTCTCTTTGATGACCACGACTTCGTCGGCGTAGCGCACGCCCTTGCCCTTATAAGGCTCGGGTTTGCGGTAGGCGCGCACGTCGGCGGCCACCTGGCCGACCTTCTGCTTGTCCATGCCCTTGATCAGGATTTCGGTCTGAGTCGGGGTTTCGACTTTGATGCCTTCAGGCATCACGTGCTCAACGGGATGGGAGAAACCCAGGGTCAGGTTCAGCTTGTTCCCCTGGGCTTGGGCACGATAGCCCACACCCACCAGGTTCAGCTTCTTCTCAAAACCCTTGGATACGCCTTGCACCATGTTGGCCAGGAGAGCACGGGTGGTGCCGGACATGGCCTGGGCCTCACGGGTTGTGCCAGTGGCAGCCACCTGCAGCACGCCGTTGTCCAGGGTGACGCTCACCAGACCGCCAGCCAGGCTCTGGCTGAGGGCCCCCATGGGCCCCTTGACGGTAATGGCTGCCGGGTCGATCTTGACTTCGACGCCGGCCGGCACGGTGATGGGATTCTTAGCAACGCGGGACATGTCTCACCTCAAGCCACGATACACAGGACTTCACCGCCCACACCCAGTGAACGGGCCTTGCGGTCGGTCATGACGCCGCGGGAGGTGGAGACGATGGCAACGCCCAAACCATTCATCACGCGGGGCAGATCATCGCGACCTTTGTAGATGCGCAGACCGGGCTTGCTGATACGCTCGATCCTCTCGATGACCGGGCGGCCGGCGTAGTACTTCAGCGCCACTTCCATCTCGGGCAGTCCGGCGTTTTCCCGGACCACATAACCGTCGATGTAACCCTCGTCCTGCAAGACCTGGGCGATGGCTTTTTTCAGCTTGGACGCGGGCATGCGCACAGAGACCTTCTCGGTCATTTGCGCGTTGCGGATGCGCGTCAGCATGTCGGAAATGGGATCACTCATGCTCATTTTCGTTCTCCCTTACCAGCTGGCCTTGACGACACCGGGGATCTCGCCCTTCATGGCGATCTCACGGATCTTGTTGCGGCACAGACCGAACTTGCGGAACACACCACGGGGCCGACCGGTCAACTGGCAGCGGTTGCGGGTCCGGCATTCGCTGGCGTCGCGGGGCATGGCTTGCAGCTTTTGCTGGGCTTCCATGCGTTCGGCGTCGTCGCGCTTCATGTCTTTGATGATCGCCTTCAGGGCGGCCCGCTTGGTGGCGTACTTCTTCACCAGCTTGCGCCGCTTGTCTTCACGGTTGATCAGTGCGAGCTTGGCCATCGCAACCTCAATTCTTGAAAGGGAACTTGAACGCCGCCAGAAGGGCCTTGGCCTCTTCATCGGAGCCGGCGGTCGTGGTGATGGTGATGTTCATGCCGCGCAGAGCATCGATCTTCTCGTATTCGATCTCCGGGAAGATGATCTGTTCGCGCACGCCCATGTTGTAGTTGCCACGGCCATCGAACCCCTTGCCACCGATGCCACGGAAGTCGCGGATGCGGGGAATGGCGATGGTGATCAGGCGATCCAGGAATTCGTACATCTGCTCCCGGCGCAGGGTGACCATGCAGCCCACGGGGTAGTGATCACGAATCTTGAAACCGGCGATGGATTTGCGGGACAGAGTCACCACGGGTTTCTGACCGGCTATTTTGGTCATGTCGCCCACAGCGTGTTCCATCACCTTCTTGTCGCCCACCGCCTCACCGACACCCATGTTGAGGGTAATCTTGGTGATCCGGGGGACTTCCATCGGAGACTTGTATCCGAACCGATCAGTCAATTGCTTGACCACGGTATCCTTGTAGAAATCATGCATACGCGCCATGGTCAGCCCCTCACGCATCCACCACTTCGCCATTGGACTTGAAGAAGCGCACTTTGCGCCCGTCCTCCAGCGTTTTGATGCCCACCCGGTCACCCTTGCCCGTGGCGGGATTGAACAGCGCCACGTTGGAGAGGTCGATAGGCATATCCTTGTCCATGAAACCACCGGTGGTGCCGCGCATGGGGTTGGGTTTGACCGCCTTCTTGACGCGGTTCACACCCTCCACCACCAGGCTGGCATCGAGAACACGCAGAACGGTTCCCCGCTTGCCTTTGTCCTTGCCGGTCGTCACGATCACTTCGTCGCCCTTGCGGATCTTGCGCATGGTGAACTCCTTACAGCACTTCAGGCGCCAGCGAGACGATCTTCATGAATCGCTCGGTGCGCAGTTCGCGGGTGACAGGCCCGAAGATGCGGGTACCGATGGGCTCAAGCTTGTTGTTGAGCAGCACGGCCGCGTTCTTGTCGAACCGGATCAGGGAACCGTCGGCGCGGCGGACGCCCTTGGCGGTTCGCACCACGACGGCGTTGTATACATCGCCCTTCTTGACGCGGCCCCGGGGGGCGGCATCCTTGATACTGACCTTGATGATGTCGCCAACGCCGGCATAACGGCGCTTGGAACCACCCAACACCTTGATGCACATGACAGTGCGAGCGCCGGTGTTGTCGGCCACGTCCAACATGGATTGCATCTGGATCATGTTTTCTCTCCAACTTGCCAGCTCTGGAGCCGGCAGTTTTGGATCCCGTTCGGGTTGAGCGCGCCGGAGCGCGCCATTCAAAAAAACCGATCGGGAAACCCGATCGCTGAAAAGCTGGAGATTATGCCAGCCCTTACATCAACTGCGCAAGTCTTTTTTAGACCAGGCGAGCCTTTTCCACCAGTCGGGTCACCTTCCAGGTCTTGGTCCGGGAAAGGGGCCGGCATTCCTCGATCACCACAACGTCGCCGGGATGGAATTCGTTGTTCTCATCGTGGGCGTGGTATTTCTTGGACAGGCGGATGATCTTGCCGTAAAGGGGGTGCTTGACCTTGCGTTCCACCAGCACGGTGACGGTCTTGTTCATCTTGTCGCTGACCACGGTGCCGGTCAGGGCGCGGACGATCTTTTCGCTTTGCATTTCGCTCATGATGCTGCTCATCAGTTGCCGGCCTGGGACTTCGTAGCGTGCATCACGGTGCGCACACGGGCGATGTCACGACGAACCTTGCGGATTTCGTGGGTCTTGTTGGTCTGCTGGGTGGACAGTTGCATGCGCAGGCTGAACTGGGCACGCAGCAATTCCTTCAGCTCGTTCTTGAGCTCGGCGACGCTCTTGGTCTTAAGTTCGCTGGCTTTCATGTCACATCCCAAAATGACGAGTCACAAAGGTGGTGGCGATGGGCAGCTTGGCGGCAGCCAGGCGGAACGCCTCCCGGGCGATGGTTTCATCCACGCCTTCCATTTCATAGAGCACCTTACCGGGCTGGATCTCGGCGACCCAATATTCAGGGTTGCCCTTGCCGTTACCCATCCGGACTTCAGCGGGTTTCTGGGAAATGGGCTTGTCAGGGAAGATGCGGATCCAGATGCGGCCACCCCGTTTGATGTGCCGGGTCATGGCACGACGGGCGGCTTCAATTTGCCGGGCGGTGATGCGGCCCCGGGCGATGGCCTTCAAACCATATTCACCGAAGCTGACCTTGGCGCCACGGGTGGCCAGACCGGTATTCCGGCCCTTCTGTTCCTTGCGGTATTTTCTGCGTGCGGGTTGCAGCATGACGATTACTCCTTGGCGGCGCCCCGGGCGGGACGACGGGGCTTGCGCTCGGGCTCGGGGGCGGCCACGGGCTTGTCGCCCCGACCCAGGTTCTCACCCTTGTAGACCCAGACCTTGATACCGATCACACCGTAAGTGGTGTTGGCTTCGGACGTGCCGTAGTCGATGTCGGCGCGCAGGGTGTGCAGGGGCACGCGACCTTCACGATACCACTCGGTACGGGCGATTTCTGCACCGTTCAGACGGCCGGCAGACATGATCTTGATGCCCTGGGCGCCGAAGCGCATGGCGTTCTGCATGGCCCGTTTCATGGCACGGCGGAACATGATCCGCTTTTCCAGTTGGTTGGCGATGGAATCGGCGATCAACTGGGCATCGGTTTCCGGCTTGCGCACTTCCTCGATGTTCAGGGTGACGGGCACAGACATGAGGTTGTTGAGCTGCTTGCGCAGGGATTCGATGTCCTCGCCCTTCTTGCCGATGACCACACCGGGACGGCTGGAGAACAGGGTGATGCGGGCGTTCTTGGCCGGACGTTCGATGACGATCTTGCTGATGGAGGCGTGCGCCAGCTTCTTCTTCAGGAACTGGCGAACCTTGATGTCCTCATTCAGGGTGCCGGCGAAGTTCTTGCTGTTGGCGAACCACTTGGAGGTCCAGCCCTTATTGACGCTCAACCGGAAGCCGGTCGGATGAATCTTCTGTCCCATGTGCCTTCCTTCAGTCGCCGACCGTCACGGTGATGTGACAGGTGGGTTTGCTAATGCGGTTGCCACGGCCCTTGGCACGGGCAGTGAAGCGCTTCAGGGTGGGGCCCTGGTCCACGTAGATGGTCTTGACCTTCAGCTCGTCAATGTCGGCACCTTCGTTGTGCTCGGCATTGGCGATGGCGGACTCCAGCACCTTCTTGATGGTGAAGGCGGCCTTCTGGGGAGAGAAGGTGAGGATGTTGAGGGCCTGGTCCACGGGCTTGCCGCGGACCAGATCGGCGACCAGGCGGGCCTTCTGGGAGGAAAGCCGCGTGCCGCGCAGAATGGCAGAAACTTGCATCGCTGCTCTCCTTATTTCTTCTTGGCCTTCTTGTCGGCGGCGTGACCCTTGAACGTCCGGGTCAGCGAGAATTCGCCGAGCTTGTGGCCCACCATGTTTTCCGTGACGAACACGGGGATATGCTGCTTACCGTTATGCACGGCCAGGGTCAGCCCGATGAAGTCGGGCAGGACGGTGGAACGCCGGGACCAGGTCTTGACCGGCTTCTTATCGCCGGTGGCCAGGGCCGTTTGCACCTTCTTCAGCAGATGCCCGTCCACGAACGGGCCTTTCTTGACGGAACGCGCCATTCAGATCACCTCTTACGCTTTGTGCCGGCGACGCACGATCATGGCGTCGGTCCGCTTGTTGTTGCGGGTGCGATAACCCTTGGTGGGCTGTCCCCAGGGAGAAACCGGCACGCGGCCCTCGCCGGTCTTGCCCTCGCCACCGCCATGGGGGTGGTCGATGGGGTTCATCGCGGTGCCGCGCACGGTCGGGCGGATGCCGCGCCAGCGGTTGGCGCCGGCTTTGCCGATGGAGCGCAGGCTGTGCTCTTCGTTGCCCACTTCGCCCAGGGTGGCACGGCAGTCGATGTGCACCTTGCGGATTTCACCGGAACGCAGACGGAGCTGGGCGTAGCTGCCTTCCCGGGCCAGCAGTTGGACGCTGGCGCCAGCGGAGCGGGCGATCTGGGCGCCCTTCTTCGGCAGCATTTCCACGCAATGCACGGTGGAACCCACAGGGATGTTGCGCAGGGGCAGGCAATTGCCCGGCTTGATGGGCGCCTCGGAGCCGTTCATCAGGGTGGCGCCCACTTCAACGTTACGCGGGGCAATGATGTAGCGACGCTCGCCGTCGGCATAGCACAGCAGGGCGATGTGGGCACTGCGGTTGGGATCGTATTCGATGCGCTCCACTTTGGCGGCGATGCCATCCTTGTCACGCTTGAAATCCACCATCCGGTAGTGCTGCTTGTGACCACCGCCCTTATGGCGGGTGGTCACGTGACCGTTGTTGTTGCGGCCGGACTTGCGATTCTGCTTTTCGACCAGGGAGGCCTCGGGCTTGCCCTTGTGCAAGCCGGGGGTGACCACCTTGACCAGGGAGCGACGGCCGGCGGAGGTCGGTTTGACTTTGACCAGCATGGCTTATTCTCCTGCCGCGAAGTTGAGTTCCTGACCCGGCTTCAGGCAGACGAAGGCCTTTTTCCAGTCGGAACGGCGGCCGTTGAAGCGGCCAAAACGCTTGTTCTTGCCCTTGACGTTGGTGACCTGTACGGCCTCCACCTGGACCTTGAACAGCAACTCGACAGCGGCCTTGATCTCCGGTTTGGTGGCGTTGGTGGCCACGCGGAAGATCACTTGCTCGCGCTTGTCGGCCAGCATGGTGGCCTTTTCGGAGATGACCGGCGCCAGGATGACCTGGAGCAGCCGCTCCTCTTTCATCGGGGTGGCGTTCATGCGTACATCTCCTCGAAGGACTTGACCGCTTCCTTGGTCATCAACACCCGGTCGAAACGGATGAGGCTGACCGGATCGGCCTGCTGGGGCTCAAGAACCAGGACGTTCTGGAGGTTGCGGGCGGACAGCCACAGGTTGTCATCGACCACGGGGGAAATGATCAGCACGCGATCGGTGATGCCCATGCCCTTGAGTTTCCCGGCCAGGATCTTGGTCTTGGGGGAATCCACGGCCAGATTGTCCACCACGGTCAAACGGCCGTCCTGAACCAGACGGGACAGGATGGCGGCGATACCGGCGCGGAACATCTTCCGGTTGACCTTCTGGCTGAAGTTCTCGTCAGGCTTGTTCGGGAAGATCCGACCACCACCTCGCCACAAGGGGCTGGAGGACATACCGGCACGAGCGCGGCCGGTGCCCTTCTGTTTGAAGGGCTTGTGGGTGGTGTGGCGCACCTCGGCACGGGTAAGCTGGGCGCGATTGCCGCTACGGCCGTTGGCCATGTAGGCAGTGACCAGTTGATGCACCAGGGCTTCGTTGTATTCGCGACCGAAAAGGCTGTCGGAAGCAGCCACGGCGCCGACGTCCCCGCCTTGATCATTGATGAGCTTGAGATCCATCACGCGGCTCCCTTCACGGCGGGCAGGACGACCACGTCACCACCCTTGGAACCGGGCACGGCGCCCTTGATGAGCAGCAATTGCCGCTCGGTGTCGACGCGCACGACCTCCAGGTTCTGGACGGTGCGATTCACCGCACCCAGGTGACCGGACATGCGCTTGCCGGGGAAAATCCGGCCAGGATCCTGGGCCTGGCCGATGGAGCCGGGCACATTGTGGGAACGGGAGTTACCGTGGGTGGCACGCTGGGAACCAAAGTTATGGCGCTTGATGGTGCCGGCAAAGCCCTTGCCCTGGGTGACGCCGGAAACGTCCACCTTCTGTCCAGCCTGGAAGATCTCCACGCTGACCGCTGTTCCGGGCTGATATTGGGCCAGCAGATCCTCGGCAACGAGGAACTCGGTCATGCCGGCTGCGGCGTCCACACCCGCCTTGGCGAGGTGACCGGCGACGGGCTTGCTGACGCGGCTGGGTTTGCGCTTGCCATAGGCGACCTGGAGGGCGGTGTAGCCGTCCGTGGCGGTCGTCTTGACTTGACTGACGCGGTTGTTCGACACATCCAGCACAGTCACCGGGATGGACGCACCATCTTCGGCGAAAATGCGGGTCATGCCGATCTTCCGACCGACAAGGCCTAGACTCATCTTCTAGTTTCCTTCACATAAGGCGCCGACTTCAATTGGCCGGCAGGTTCATGGTTCGGGGACTCGGGCCGCCCCCTGGGCCTTCAATCCAACTCGTTACTGCAGCTTGATCTCGACATCCACGCCGGCAGGCAGATCCAGTTTCATCAGCGCGTCCACGGTCTTGTCGGTGGGGTCGATGATGTCCATCAAGCGCTTGTGGGTGCGGATCTCCAACTGGTCCCGGGAGGTCTTGTTCACATGGGGAGAGCGGAGGATGTCAAAACGCTCGATGGCGGTGGGCAGGGGCACGGGGCCCTTGACCACGGCACCGGTCCGTTTGGCGGTGTCCACGATCTCCATGGCCGACTGGTCGATCAGTTTGTAATCGTAGGCCTTCAGTCGGATGCGGATTTTTTGGCTTTGCATTGCTGTTCCCGAAACAGGAAAGGGCGGGATTATACCCGCCCTTTCAAAAATTAATCAAGCGTTTACTCGATGATCTTGGCCACCACGCCGGCGCCGACGGTCCGGCCGCCTTCGCGGATGGCGAAGCGCAGACCTTCTTCCATGGCGATGGGGGCGATCAGGGCCACCGTGATGCTGATGTTGTCGCCAGGCATCACCATCTCGGTGCCGGCAGGCAGGTCAATCGCGCCGGTCACGTCCGTGGTGCGGAAGTAGAACTGGGGACGGTAGCCGTTGAAGAACGGGGTGTGACGGCCACCTTCGTCCTTGCTCAGCACGTAAATCTCGGCCGTGAACTTGGTGTGGGGGGTGATGGAACCCGGCTTGGCCAGCACCTGGCCACGCTCCACGTCTTCACGCTTGGTGCCACGCAGCAGCGCGCCGATGTTGTCGCCAGCCTGTCCCTGGTCCAGCAGCTTGCGGAACATTTCCACGCCGGTGCAGATGGTCTTCACCGTGGGCTTGATCCCGACAATTTCAATTTCCTCGCCCACCTTGATGATGCCCCGCTCCACACGACCGGTCACCACGGTGCCCCGACCAGAGATGGAGAACACGTCTTCCACAGGCATCAGGAACGGCTGGTCAATGGCCCGCTCGGGCTCGGGGATGTAGCTGTCCAGGGCGTCGGCCAGCTTGAAGATGCTGCCTTCGCCGATGTCGCTGGCGTCCCCTTCCAGGGCCTTCAGGGCGGAGCCGATGATGATGGGGGTGTCGTCTCCAGGGAAGTCGTACTTGGAGAGCAGTTCCCGAACTTCCATTTCCACCAGTTCCAGCAGCTCGGCGTCGTCCACCATGTCCGCTTTGTTCATGTAGACGATGATGTAGGGCACGCCCACCTGACGGGCCAGCAGAATGTGCTCACGGGTCTGGGGCATGGGGCCGTCGGCCGCAGACACCACCAGAATGGCGCCGTCCATCTGGGCGGCTCCGGTGATCATGTTCTTCACGTAGTCGGCGTGGCCGGGGCAGTCCACGTGGGCGTAGTGGCGGTTCGCCGTCTCGTATTCCACGTGGGCCGTGTTGATGGTGATGCCCCGGGCCTTCTCTTCCGGCGCAGAGTCAATGTCGGCGTAGTTCTTCGCAGCACCACCAAACTTCTTCGACAGAATCGTGGTGATCGCCGCAGTCAGCGTCGTCTTGCCATGGTCCACGTGCCCAATCGTTCCAACGTTCACGTGCGGTTTCGTACGCTCGAATTTTTCCTTGGCCATTTCGATTACCTCAAATCACTTCTTGCTGTTGATCACGGTTTCAGCCACGTTCTTGGGGGCCTCGGAGTAGTGCTTGAACTCCATGGAATAGGTGGCGCGGCCCTGGGACATGGAACGCAGATCGGTGGAATAGCCGAACATTTCCGCCAGGGGCACTTCGGCCTTGATGGCCTTGCCGGCGGGCAGGTCGTCCATGCCCTGGATGATGCCGCGACGGCGGTTCAGGTCGCCCATCACGTCGCCCATGTAGTCTTCCGGAGTTTCCACTTCCACGGCCATCATCGGTTCGAGCAGGACCGGGCTGGCTTTGCGCATGCCGTCCTTGAAACCCATGATGGCGGCCATCTTGAAGGCCTGCTCGGAAGAGTCCACCTCGTGGTAGGAACCGTCGAACAGGGTGACCTTCACGTCCACCACCGGGAAGCCGGCCATCACACCGTTGTTCAGAGCTTCCTTCAGGCCCTTTTCCACGGCCGGGATGTATTCGCGGGGCACGGTGCCGCCCTTGATGGCGTCCACGAACTCGAAGCCCTTGCCGGCTTCGTTGGGTTCCATCTTGAGCCAGACGTGGCCGTACTGGCCCTTGCCGCCGGACTGTTTGACGAACTTGCCTTCCTGCTCGACCTGCTTGCGGATGGCTTCCCGGTAGGCCACCTGGGGCGCGCCCACGTTGGCTTCCACGTTGAATTCCCGGCGCATCCGGTCGACGATGATCTCCAGGTGCAGTTCGCCCATGCCGGAGATGATGGTCTGGCCGGATTCCTCGTCGGTGCGGACGCGGAAGGAAGGGTCTTCCTGGGCCAGGCGGTTCAGGGCCAGGCCCATCTTTTCCTGGTCGGCCTTGGTCTTGGGCTCCACGGCCACGTGGATCACGGGCTCGGGGAAGATCATCCGTTCCAGGATGATGGGCTTGTCCAGGGCGCTCAGGGTGTCACCGGTGGTGGCATCCTTCAGGCCCACGGCGGCGGCGATGTCGCCAGCCCGCACTTCCTTGATTTCTTCCCGGTTGTTGGCGTGCATCTGCAGGATGCGGCCCAGGCGATCCTTCTTGCCCTTGACCGAGTTGTAGATGGTGTCGCCGGAGTTGACCACGCCGGAATAGACCCGGAAGAAGGTCAGTTGACCCACATAGGGGTCGGTCATGATCTTGAAGGCCAGAGCGGAGAAGGGGGCGTCGTCGGTGGCGGGACGCTCGTCGGCGGAGCCATCTTCCTTTTCGCCCTTGACCGGGGGGATGTCCACCGGAGAAGGCATGTAGTCGATGACGGCGTCCAGCATAGCCTGCACGCCCTTGTTCTTGAAGGCGGAGCCGCACAGCATGGGGACGATCTCGCCGCCGATGGTACGGGTACGCAGGGCCAGCTTGATGTCGGCTTCGGAGAGGTCGCCCTCTTCCAGGTACTTGTTCATCAGGTCTTCATTGGCTTCGGCGGCCGCCTCCACCATCTTTTCCCGCCATTCCTGGCAGGTGTCGACCAGTTCGGCAGGGATGTCGCCGTATTCGAACTTCATGCCCTGGGAGGCGTCGTCCCAGATGATGGCCTTCATCTTGACCAGGTCCACCACGCCCTCGAACTTGTCCTCGGCGCCGATGGGCACCTGGATGGGCACGGGGTTGGCCTTCAGGCGCATGCGCATCTGTTCGTAGACGCGGAAGAAGTTGGCGCCCTGACGGTCCATCTTGTTGACGAAGGCCAGACGGGGCACGCCGTACTTGTTGGCCTGACGCCAGACGGTTTCGGATTGGGGCTGCACGCCGCCCACGGCGCAATACACCATGCAGGCGCCGTCCAGCACCCGCATGGAGCGCTCCACCTCGATGGTGAAGTCCACGTGGCCCGGGGTGTCGATGATGTTGACCCGGTGCTCGGGCAGGGACAGGTCCATGCCCTTCCAGAAGCAGGTGGTGGCGGCGGAGGTGATGGTGATGCCCCGCTCCTGTTCCTGCTCCATCCAGTCCATGGTGGCGGCGCCGTCGTGCACCTCGCCAATCTTGTGATTGACGCCGGTGTAGAAGAGGATCCGCTCGGTGGTGGTGGTTTTGCCGGCGTCGATGTGGGCCGAGATACCGATGTTGCGGTAGCGCTCGATGGGGGTCTTGCGTGCCACTTTGTCTTTTCCTTGTTAGAAGCGGAAATGCGAGAAGGCCTTGTTGGCCTCGGCCATGCGGTGCACTTCCTCGCGCTTCTTCATGGCGCCGCCGCGACCTTCGGCGGCATCCAGCAGTTCACCGGCCAGACGCTGGCCCATGGATTTTTCGCCGCGCTTGCGGGCGGCTTCCTTGATCCAGCGCATGGCCAGGGCGGCGCGACGGGCGGGACGCACTTCCACGGGAACCTGGTAGTTGGCGCCACCGACCCGGCGGGATTTGACTTCCACCACGGGACGCACGTTGGACATGGCCTGGCCGAAGATCTCGACCGGGTCCTTGCCGCTCTTCTTGCCGATCTGCTCGAAGGCACCATAGACGATGCGCTCGGCCACGGACTTCTTGCCGCTGTTCATGATCACGTTCATGAACTTGGCCACTTCCACATTGCCGAACTTGGGATCCGGCAGGACGATACGTTTGGGAACTTCACGACGACGGGGCATGCTGAAACTCCTTTATCCTTACTTGCCGGCCTTGGCCCGCTTGGCACCGTACTTGGACCGGGATTGCTTGCGGTCCTTCACGCCGGCGGTATCCAGGCTGCCGCGCACGATGTGGTAACGCACACCGGGAAGGTCCTTCACCCGGCCGCCCCGCACCAGCACCACGGAGTGCTCTTGCAGGTTGTGGCCTTCGCCGCCGATGTAGCCAATGATCTCGAAGCCGTTGGACAGCCTGACCTTGGCCACCTTCCGCAGGGCGGAGTTCGGCTTCTTCGGCGTGGTGGTGTAGACCCGGGTGCACACGCCACGCTTCTGCGGGCAGGCTTCCATGGCCGGTACCTTGCTTTTGTCGATCGGAGCCTGACGGGGCTTCCGCACCAGTTGGTTGATGGTCGGCATTTAACGCTTTCCCAGCTTAATCATTGACTTGAAGAAATTGGCCCGCGTATACGCCACGCGGGCCACCTTAAAAAAGACTGCGGATTCTATGAGTGACAGGCAGTCCTGTCAACCCTGTCCGTCGTCGTAACCCTCCGTCACCACCAGGATGGGTTCGCCCTGCACCTCGGGGTATTCCTGTACCGACTGGCCCCGCCGGTTGCGGTGATAGGCCAGACCGGTACCGGCCGGGATGAGGCGGCCGACGATGACGTTTTCCTTGAGGCCGCGCAGGTCGTCCTTCTTGGCCATGATGGCGGCCTCGGTGAGGACCCGGGTGGTCTCTTGGAAGGAGGCGGCGGAGATGAAGGAATCCGTGGACAGGGAGGCCTTGGTGATGCCCAGCAGGATGTTCTCGTAGCTGGCGGGTTGTTTGCCCTCGGCCACCACCCGGTCGTTCTCCTGCAACAATTCGGAGCGCTCCACCTGCTCACCGGGGATGAAGCCGGTATCGCCCGGGTCAGTGACGTTGACGCGGCGCAGCATCTGCCGGACCACCACTTCGATGTGCTTGTCGTTGATCTTCACACCCTGCAAGCGGTAGACGTCCTGGACTTCGTCGATGATGTAACGGGCCAGGGCCTCGATGCCCTGGAGACGCAGGATGTCGTGGGGATCGGCGGGGCCGTCCACGATGGTCTCGCCCTTCTGCACCACCTGGCCGTCGTGGACGGTGACGTGCTTGTCCTTGGGGATCAGGTACTCGTGGGGCACGCCGTCCAGGTCGGTGATGACCAGGCGCTGCTTGCCCTTGGTGTCCTTGCCGAAAGAGACGGTCCCCGTGATTTCCGCCAGCACGCCCGCATCCTTGGGGGAACGGGCTTCGAACAGCTCGGCAACGCGCGGCAGACCGCCGGTGATGTCGCGGGTCTTGGAGGTTTCCTGGGGGATACGGGCCAGCACGTCGCCCACGTTCACTTCCTGGCCGTCCTTCACGGTGATCAGGGAGCCCACCTGGAAGGTGATGCTCACCGAGATGTCGGTGCCGGACACCTTCACGTCCATGCCGTCGGCGCCGATCAGGCGCACCTGGGGCCGCACGCCCTTCGACTGGGTGCTGCCCCGGCGCTTGCCGTCAATGACGATGAGGGTGGACAGGCCGGTCACGTCGTCGATCTGCTTGGCGACGGTGACGCCTTCTTCCACATTCTCGAACTTCACCCGGCCGGAATACTCGGTGATGATGGGCCGGGTGTGGGGGTCCCAGTTGGCCAGGGCCGTGCCGGCCTTGACCACCTGGCCCTCGACCACGGCCAGGGTGGCGCCGTAGGGAACCTTGTGCCGTTCCCGCTCGCGATGGTTGTCGTCGACGATGAGGATTTCGCCGTTGCGGGAGATGGCCACCTGCTCGCCCTTGACGTTGGTCACGGTACGCAGGGAGGGGAGCAGGCGGATGGAGCCGGCGGACTTGCCTTCCAGTTGGCTGGCGGCGGCGGCCCGGGAGGCGGCGCCACCGATGTGGAAGGTCCGCATGGTGAGCTGGGTGCCCGGTTCACCGATGGACTGGGCGGCAATGACGCCCACGGCCTCACCGGCGTTGATCAGGTAGCCCCGGCCCAGGTCGCGGCCGTAGCACTTGGCGCACAGGCCCCAGCGGGTATCGCAGGTCAGGGGAGTGCGGACCTTGACTTCGTCCACGCCCAGATCGTCGATGAGATCCACTTTGGCTTCGTCCAGCAGGGTGCCGGCGTCGATGATGGTTTCTCCGGTGTCCGGATGGATCACGTCAGCGGCGGCCACCCGGCCCAGGATGCGGTCGCGCAGGGGTTCCACCACGTCGCCGCCTTCCACCAGGGCCTTCATGACCATGCCGTTGCTGCTGCCGCAGTCATCCTCGGTGATCACCAGATCCTGGGTCACATCCACCAGACGTCGGGTCAGATAGCCGGAGTTGGCGGTCTTCAGGGCGGTATCCGCCAGACCTTTCCGGGCACCGTGGGTGGAGATGAAGTATTGCAGCACGTTCAGGCCCTCACGGAAGTTCGCCGTGATGGGGGTCTCGATGATGGAGCCGTCCGGCTTGGCCATCAGGCCGCGCATGCCCGCCAGTTGGCGGATCTGGGCAGCGGAACCCCGGGCGCCGGAGTCGGCCATCATGTAGATGGCATTGAAGGATTCCTGCTTGACGGTCTTGCCTTCCCGATCGGTGACGGTCTCGTGGGAGAGCTGCTCCATCATGGCCTTGGCCACCTTGTCGCCGGCCTGGCCCCAGATGTCCACCACCTTGTTGTAGCGCTCGCCCTGGGTCACCAGGCCGGAGGTGTACTGGGCCTCGATTTCCTTCACTTCGTGTTCGGCAGCCGCCAGGATGTCGTGTTTCTGGGGCGGCATGAGCATGTCCTGCATGCAGATGGAGATGCCGCCGCGAGCCGCCATGGAGAAGCCCGTGTACATGAGCTTGTCGGCGAACACCACGGTGTCCTTCAATCCGCACTTGCGGAAGGAGGCGTTGATGAGCTTGGAGATTTCCTTTTTCTTCAACACCTTGTTGACGTGGGCGAAGTCCAGGCCGGGAGGCAGGATCTCGGACAGGAAGGCGCGGCCGGTCACGGTCTGGGCCCGCTTGACCTTTTCCACCACGTGGCCGGTCTCGTCGTAGGTCCGTTCCTTGAGACGCACGGTGATCCGGGCGTTGATGTCCACCAGGCCCGACTGCCAGGCCCGGCGCAGTTCATCCACGTCGGCGAAGAGCATGCCCTCGCCCTTGGCGTTGATGCGCTCCCGGGTCATGTAGTAGAGGCCCAGCACGATGTCCTGGGACGGCACGATGATGGGGTCGCCGTTGGCCGGGGAGAGCACGTTGTTGGAGGCCAGCATCAGGGTGCGGGCTTCCATCTGGGCTTCCAGGGACAGGGGCACGTGGACGGCCATCTGGTCGCCGTCGAAGTCGGCGTTGAAGGCGGTACAGACCAGGGGGTGGAGCTGGATGGCCTTGCCCTCGATGAGCACCGGTTCGAAGGCCTGGATGCCCAGGCGGTGCAGGGTCGGGGCCCGGTTCAGCATCACCGGATGCTCGCGGATGACTTCTTCCAGGATGTCCCAGACCACCGGTTCTTCATCTTCCACCATGCGCTTGGCGGCCTTGATGGTGGTGGCCAGGCCCATGACTTCCAGACGGTTGAAGATGAAGGGCTTGAACAGTTCCAGGGCCATCAGCTTGGGCAGGCCGCACTGGTGCAGCTTGAGGGTGGGGCCCACCACGATGACGGAACGGCCGGAGTAGTCCACCCGCTTGCCCAGCAGGTTCTGGCGGAAGCGGCCGCCCTTGCCCTTGATCATGTCGGCCAGGGACTTCAGGGGACGCTTGTTGGCGCCGGTCATGGCCTTGCCGCGCCGGCCGTTGTCCAGCAGGGAGTCCACGGATTCCTGGAGCATGCGCTTTTCGTTGCGCACGATGATGTCCGGGGCCTTCAGTTCCAGCAGGCGCTTGAGGCGGTTGTTGCGGTTGATGACCCGGCGGTACAGGTCGTTCAGGTCGGAGGTGGCGAAGCGGCCGCCGTCCAGGGGCACCAGGGGGCGCAGTTCCGGGGGCAGCACGGGCAGCACTTCCAGGATCATCCAGTCGGGCCGGATGCCGGACTTCATGAAGGCTTCGAGGACCTTCAGACGCTTGGCGTATTTCTTGATCTTGGTTTCGGAGGAGGTCTTGGACAGCTCGGAACGGAGCTTCTCCACCTCGCCTTCCAGGTCGATGCCCTTGAGCAGGTCGCGCACGCCTTCGGCGCCCATGCCGGCCTTGAATTCGTCGCCGTATTCTTCCAGCTTGGCCAGGTAGTCTTCCTCGGTAAGGAGCTGGCCCTTGGTCAGGGGGGTCATGCCGGGCTCGGTGACCACGAAGGCTTCAAAGTACAGAACCCGCTCGATGTCCCGCAGGGTCATGTCCAGCACCATGCCGAGGCGGCTGGGCAGGGACTTGAGGAACCAGATGTGGGCCACGGGGGAGGCCAGTTCGATGTGGCCCATGCGCTCCCGGCGCACCTTGGCCTGGGTGACTTCCACGCCGCACTTTTCGCAGATCACGCCCCTGTGCTTCAGGCGCTTGTACTTGCCGCACAGGCATTCATAGTCCTTGATGGGACCGAAGATCTTGGCGCAGAACAGGCCGTCCCGCTCCGGCTTGAAGGTGCGGTAGTTGATGGTCTCCGGCTTTTTGACTTCGCCGTAGGACCAGGAACGGATCTTTTCCGGGGAAGCGAGGCCGATCTTGATGGCGTCGAATTCCTCGTTCTGGGTGACCTGCTTGAAGAGATCGAGTAGGGCTTTCATGTCTTCTCCTGAGCTGGAAGTCGGTAGTTGGTAGTTGGTAGCTTTTTTCCGCGCCTGGGCGCGCAAATACTCGCTACTGGCAACTCACTACCAGCTACCCGCTATCAATAACGTTCCAGATCGATGTCGATGGCCAGAGACCGGATTTCCTTCACCAGCACGTTGAACGACTCGGGCATGCCGGCGTCGATCCTGTGCTCGCCCTTGACGATGTTCTCGTAGACCTTGGTGCGGCCCGTGACGTCGTCGGACTTGACGGTGAGCATCTCCTGCAGGGTGTAGGAAGCCCCGTAGGCTTCCAGGGCCCACACCTCCATTTCGCCGAAACGCTGCCCGCCGAACTGGGCCTTGCCGCCCAGAGGCTGCTGGGTGACCAGGCTGTAGGGGCCGGTGGAGCGGGCGTGCATCTTGTCGTCCACCAGGTGGTGCAGTTTCAGCACGTGCATGATGCCCACGGTGGTGGTGCGATCAAAGGCGTCGCCGGAACGGCCGTCGTAGAGCTGCACCTGGGTCTTGGCCGGGGTGAAGCCGTTGCGCTGGGTGCGCGTGTCGCCGTCGGGATAGGCCAGGTCCAGCATGGCCTTGATCTCGCTTTCGTGGGCGCCGTCGAACACCGGGGTGGCAAAGGGCACGCCCTTGGCCAGGTTGCCGGCCATTTCCATGATCTCGGCATCGGTCAGGCCCTGGATGTCTTCGGCTTTGCCGGAAGCGTTGTAGATCTTGTCCAGGAACCCCCGCACCTCGGCAGCCTGGGTCTCCGCGGCCAGCATTTCGTTGATGCGTACGCCCAGGCCCCGGGCGGCCCAGCCCAGGTGGGTTTCCAGGATCTGGCCCACGTTCATCCGGGACGGCACGCCCAGGGGGTTGAGCACGATGTCCACGGGATTGCCGTCGGCCATGAAGGGCATGTCTTCCACGGGCACGATCTTGGACACCACACCCTTGTTGCCGTGCCGGCCGGCCATCTTGTCGCCGGGTTGCAGGCGGCGCTTCACGGCCAGGTAGACCTTGACCATCTTGATGACACCCGGGGGCAACTCGTCACCCTGGGTGAGCTTCTTCTTCTTGTTCTCCTTCATGCGGTCGAACTCGAGACGCTGCTTGTCCAAGGCATCCTTGATGCCTTCCATCTGCCGGGCCAGGTCCTCGTCGGCCACGCGGATGTCGAACCAGTCGTGGGGATCCAGGCCGTCCAGGTAGTCATCGCTGACCTCGGCGCCCTTGGCCAGCTTCTTGGGCCCGCCCTTGACGGGCTTGCCCACCAGCATGCGGCGCATCCGGGCGAAAGCGTCCTCTTCCACGATGCGCATCTGGTCGGCCAGGTCCTTCTGATACTTGCGCAGCATCTCGTCGATGATCTGGTTGGCCCGGGTATCCCGCTCGATGCCTTCCCGGGTGAAAACCTGCACGTCGATGACGGTGCCGCTCATGCCGGTGGGCACCCGCAGGGAGGTGTCCTTCACGTCGGAGGCCTTCTCGCCGAAGATGGCACGCAGGAGTTTTTCTTCCGGCGTGAGCTGGGTTTCGCCCTTGGGGGTGACCTTGCCCACCAGCACGTCGCCGGCAGTCACTTCGGCCCCCACGTAGACGATGCCCGCCTCGTCCAGACGGCCCATCTGGACCTGGGACAGGCTGGAGATGTCGCGGGTGATCTCCTCGGGGCCCAGCTTGGTGTCCCGGGCCACCACCGAGAGTTCCTCGATGTGGATGGAGGTGTAGCGGTCCTCGGCCACCACCCGCTCGGAGATGAGGATGGAGTCCTCGAAGTTGTAGCCGTTCCAGGGCATGAAGGCCACCAGCATGTTCTGCCCCAGGGCCAGTTCACCCTTGTCGGTGGAGGCGCCGTCGGCCACCACGTCACCCCTGGCGATCTTGTCGCCCAGGCGCACCAGGGGACGCTGGTTGATGTTGGTGTTCTGGTTGGAACGCTGGTACTTGGTCAGGGTATAGATGTCCACGCCCACTTCGCCGCTCAGGGCCTCGTCGTCGTTGACCCGAACCACCACCCGGCTGGCGTCCACGTAGTCCACCACGCCGCCGCGGCGGGCGGTGACCACGGTGCCGGAGTTGACGGCGGCGGTGCGCTCGATGCCGGTACCCACCAGGGGTTTGTCCGGCCGCAGGCAAGGCACGGCCTGGCGCTGCATGTTGGATCCCATCAGGGCCCGGTTGGCGTCGTCATGCTCCAGGAAGGGGATCAGGGACGCCGCCACGGAGACGATTTGGGACGGGGCCACGTCCATATACTGGATGCGGTCCGGGGTGGCCAGGGTGAATTCGTTGCGGTTCCGGCAGGACACCAGCTCGCCGGTGAAATGGCCGGCTTCGTCCAGCTCGGCATTGGCCTGGGCGATGACGTACTGGCTTTCCTCGATGGCCGACAGGTACTCGATCTGGTCCGTCACCTTGTTGTCCACCACCTTGCGGTAGGGGGTCTCGATGAAGCCGTACTCATTGGTCCGGGCGTACAGAGCCAGGGAGTTGATCAGGCCGATGTTCGGGCCTTCCGGGGTTTCGATGGGGCAGACCCGGCCGTAGTGGGTGGGGTGCACGTCGCGCACTTCGAAGCCGGCCCGCTCCCGGGTCAGACCGCCGGGGCCCAGGGCGGAGATGCGCCGCTTGTGGGTGATCTCGGACAGGGGGTTGGTCTGGTCCATGAACTGGGACAGCTGGCTGGAGCCGAAGAACTCCTTGATGGCGGCGCTGATGGGCTTGGCGTTGATCAGGTCGTGGGGCATCAGGTTGTCGGACTCGGCCTGGTTGAGGCGTTCCTTCACGGCCCGCTCGACGCGCACCAGACCGGCGCGGAACTGGTTCTCCGCCAGTTCGCCCACGGACCGCACCCGGCGGTTGCCCAGGTGGTCGATGTCGTCGATCTCGCCCCGGCCGTTGCGCAGTTCCACCAGGATCTTGATGACTTCCACGATATCCCGGGGGCTCAGGGTGTAACGCTCCTCGACGTGGGCGTTGAGGGCCTTGGGGTCGAAGCCGGCGGACTTCAGGTACTTGTTCAGATCGGCCAGGCGGGCTTCCGCTTCCTCGCGGCTGGTGATGTCCTCCAGGCTGGCCTTGGACAGGCTGGCCTCGGGGCAAACACCATAGAAGTCGCGCAGGGCGGCACCCAGCTTGTTCTCCCGGTGGTGGGGGGGGAAGACGATCTGCCAGCTCACCTTGCCGGGCGCATTGATGCGCCGGTTGAACTTCATGCGGCCCACCTTGGACAGGTCGTAGCTCTCGTCGCTGAAGAACAGCCGGTTGAACAGGGCTTCCACGGCATCTTCCGTGGGCGGCTCGCCGGGACGCATCATGCGGTAGATGGCCACCCGGGCGGTCCACTGATCCACCGTCTCGTCAGTGCGCAGGGTCTGGGACACGAAGGCACCGTGGTCCAGTTCGTTGGTGTACAGGGTGATCAGGGTGTCCACCTTGGACTCCAGGATCTTGGCCAGCAAGGTCTCGGTGATCTCGTCGTTGGCCCGGGCCAGCAACTCGCCCGTTTCTCCGTCCACCAGGTTGCGGGCCAGGATGCGGCCCAGCACGTAATCGTTGTCCACCAGCAGCTTCTTCACGCCGGCCGTTTCCAGATCGCGGATGTGCTTGGCGGTGATGCGCTTGTCCTTGGCGACGATGACCTTGCCATCCTTGCCATGGATGTCGAACTTGGCGGTCTCGCCCTTCAGACGCTCGGGACGCAGTTCGAACTCGATGCCCTTCTTGCCCAGGTGGAAGGTATCGGTCTCGAAGAACATCTCCAGGATCTGTTCCACGTTGTAGCCCAGGGCCTTGAGCAGGATGGACACCGGCAGCTTGCGGCGCCGGTCCACGCGGAAATAGACGAAGTCCTTGGGATCGAACTCGAAGTCCAGCCAGGATCCCCGGTAGGGAATGATGCGGGCGGAGAAGAGCAGCTTGCCGGAGGAGTGGGTCTTGCCCCGGTCATGCTCGAAGAACACCCCCGGGCTGCGGTGCAGTTGGGAGACGATGACCCGTTCGGTACCGTTGATGACGAAGGAGCCGTTGGGGGTCATCAGGGGCATCTCGCCCATGTAGACCTCCTGCTCCTTCACTTCCTTGATCTTTTCCTTGACGCTTTCCCGGTCCAGGATCACCAGGCGCACCCGGGCCCGCACGCTGGCCGCGTAGGTCAGGCCCCGCTGCTGGCATTCGACGATGTCGAACACCGGCGTACCCAGGGTGTAGCTGACGAACTCCAGCCGGGCGTTGCCGCTGTGGCTGATGATGGGAAAGATGGAGGTGAACGCCGCTTGCAGACCCACATCCTGGCGCGCCTCCATGAGCACGTCTTCCTGCAGGAATTCCCGGAACGATTCGATCTGGGTGGTCAACATGTAAGGCACGGGCAGGACGCTGACGCGCTTGGCGAAGCTCTTGCGGATGCGCTTTTTCTCGGCGAAGGTATAGGTCATGACGGCTCCGAGTCGGTGACAGGGATCAGGGATCAGAAATCAGGCGGCGAGTTCCGCACGGGCGGTGCCCACGAACTGATGTCTGAAGCCTGCGAAACTACGAACTACGACAGCAACGCAAAAAGGCCGGCGACCCGAGGCCGCCAGCCTTCCCAGGGCGAAAGCCCTTGCCACGTCTTGTTTACTTGATCTCGACGGTGGCGCCGGCTTCGGTGAGCTGCTTCTTGATGTCCTCGGCCTCGGCCTTGGGGCAGCCTTCCTTGACGGCCTTGGGAGCGCCGTCCACCAGGTCCTTGGCTTCCTTCAGGCCCAGGCCGGTGATGGCGCGGACGGCCTTGATGACGTTGACCTTGTTGGCGCCGGCGGCGGCCAGGATCACGTCAAACTCGGTCTTCTCCTCGGCGGCCGGGGCAGCGGCACCGGCAGCGGGGCCGGCCACGGCCATGGAGGCGGCGGACACGCCGAATTTCTCTTCGAACGCCTTCACCAGGTCGTTCAGTTCCATCACCGTCATGGCGCCGACGGCTTCCAGGATGTCTTCTTTGCTGATAGCCATTTCAAATACTCCTAATTCGATAGCGTGAGAATGCGTGGGTAAACGATCAAGCGGCGGCTTCGGCAGGGGCTGCTTCGGCAGCACCTTCTTCGCGCTTCTTGGCGAGGGCGGCCACGGCGGCGGCGAAACCGGTCAACGGGGCCTGCATGACGCCCATCAACATGGCGATGAGTTCATCGCGGCTCGGGATGGTGGCCAGGGCTTGCACCCCCGCCTTGTCCAGCACCTTGCCGGCGTAGGAACCCGCCTTCAGCACCAGCTTGTCATTGGTCTTGGCGAAGTCGTTCAACACCCGGGCGGCGGCAACGGGATCGGCGGACATGCTGTAGATCAGCGGTCCCACCATGTGCTCGCCCAGGCCTTCGAACGGGGTGCCCACCACGGCGCGACGCACCAGGGTGTTCTTCAGCACGCGCAGATACACGCCAGATTCGCGGGCCTTCTTGCGCAGCACGGTGAGATCAGCCACCTTCACGCTGCGGTACTCGGCCACCACGATGGTCTGGGCGCTGGCTACCTGTGCCGACACCTCCGCCACTACGGCTTTCTTGTCATCGAGATTCAGACTCAAGGTCTTTCCTCCTTTCAAGTCAACATGCGGCGGAAAATCCGCCGCGCCCACGGCGACCTGAATCAGGAGCATTGCCGTCCGGCCAGGGCCGGACGACCTTCCATCCTGTTCGGGCAACACCGTCTGCGCAGGCCTTCCGATTAAGCCGGTGGACCGACTGCTTCCCCGGCGCCTGCGGTCTTTGACGATCCGCCGCCCTGCCCCGAAGGATCGGACGACGGCCCAAAGCACTGCACGCCGCCAACCGGCGGCGCTTCAATCCTTATTGCGTCTGGGTCAGGCTGGCCTGATCCACGCGCACGCCGATCCCCATGGTGCTGGAGACCGACACCTTCTTCATGTACACGCCCTTGCTGGCAGCGGGCTTGGCCTTGTTCAGGGCCTCCACCAGGGCAGCCAGGTTTTCCTTCAGGGCTTCCACTTCGAAGGAAGCACGACCGATGGTGGCGTGGATGATGCCGGCCTTGTCGGTGCGGTACTGGACCTGACCGGCCTTGGCATTCTTCACTGCCTCCGCCACGTTGGGGGTCACGGTGCCCACCTTGGGGTTGGGCATCAAACCCCGGGGACCCAGGATCTGGCCCAACTGGCCCACCACGCGCATGGCGTCGGGGGTGGCGATGACCACGTCGAAGTCCATTTTGCCGCCCTTCACCTCAGCAGCCAGATCGTCGAAGCCGACGATGTCGGCGCCGGCAGCCTTGGCGGCCTCGGCGTTGGCACCCTGGGCGAACACGGCGACCCGCACGGTCTTGCCGATGCCCCGGGGCAGCACCACGGAACCGCGTACCACCTGGTCGGATTTACGGGGATCGACGCCCAGATTGATGGCGGCATCGACAGCTTCGTCGAACTTGGCGGTGGCGGCCTGCTTCACCAGACCCAGGGCCTCGTCGACGGGATAGTTCTTGGTGCGTTCCACCTTGGCCTTCAGGGCCGCGATACGCTTGGAAGCCATGTCACACGCCCTCCACGTTGAGACCCATGCTGCGGGCGCTGCCGGCGATGGTGCGCACGGCGGCGTCCATATCGGCGGCGGTGAGGTCCGGCATCTTGGTCTTGGCGATTTCTTCGAGCTGGGCACGGGTGATCTTGCCCACCTTGTCGGTATGGGGCTTGGCGGAGCCCTTCTGGATGCCCGCAGCCTTCTTGATGAGCACCGTGGCGGGCGGCGTCTTCATGATGAAGGTGAAGGACTTGTCCGCGTAGGCGGTGATCACCACGGGAATCGGCAGGCCCGGCTCCAGACCCTGGGTCTGGGCGTTGAACGCCTTGCAGAATTCCATGATGTTCAGGCCGCGCTGGCCCAGGGCGGGGCCGATGGGCGGCGAGGGATTGGCTTTGCCAGCCGGCACTTGCAGCTTGACGTAGCCGACGATCTTCTTGGCCATGTTCAATAACTCCTAAAAGTGAGTCCAATCGCACCGGCGCTCATTCGCCCGGCGCTCCTCGTGCCGGGCCATCCCGGCGCAGATCCAGCAGACGCACCCCCCAGGGTTACGCCTTCTCGACCTGGGAAAAATCCAGTTCAACAGGGGTGGCGCGACCAAAGATGGTCACCGACACGCGCACCTTGTTCTTCTCGTAGTTCACGTCTTCCACGGCGCCGTTGAATTCGTTGAACGGACCGTCGATGACGCGGACCACCTCGCCGATCTCAAAGGTGATCTTGTGCTTGGGCTTCTCCACCCCTTCCTGCATCTGGGTGAGGATGGCCTGCACTTCCTTCTCGCTGATGGGGGCCGGCTTGTTGGCCGTGCCGCCGACGAAGCCGGTGACCTTGGCGGTGCTCTTCACCAGGTGCCAAGTGTCGTCGTCCATCTCCATCTGCACCAGCACGTAGCCGGGGAAGAACTTGCGTTCGGTGGTCCGCTTCTGGCCACCCTTCATTTCCACGACCTCTTCCACGGGCACCAGGATCTCGCCGAACTTTTCCTGCATGCCGGACCGCTCCACCCGCTCCTTGAGGGCGCGCATGACGCTCTTCTCGAAGCCGGAATAGGCGTGGACCACGTACCAATTCATCGCCATCACTCGCTCCTGCCCATGAGCAACTGCACCAGCCAGGTCAGTGAGCCGTCCACGATCCAGAGGAACAGCGCCATGACGACGGCGAACAGGATCACCACCCCGGTCATCTGCAAGGTTTCCTTGCGGGTGGGCCATACCACCTTGCGCGCCTCCACCACGGATTCGCGGCTGAAGACGAAGAAGCGCTGCCCGGGTTCGGTGAACCAGGCCGCACCGGTGGCCGCAGCCAGACCGGCGAGAACAGACAGGACCCGCACCACGGTGGGCATGTCCGCCAAAAGGTAAAACCCGGCGATGCCGGCCGCGATCAGCAAGCCAGCAGCCAGAAGTTTGATGTTGTCCGCCATCTGGGGATTCGTTACCCGGCCTAACCCGTAGAGTCTTTCTGTTGTGTGGCAGGCCAGGAGGGTCTCGAACCCCCAACCTTCGGTTTTGGAGACCGACGCTCTGCCAATTGAGCTACTGGCCTAGTTCAGCTTGGAGCCGGTAGCCGGTAGCCGGTAGCCTCGCGCTACTGACCACCAGCCACAAGCCACACGCTGTCTTA
This sequence comes from Thiobacillus denitrificans, assembly GCA_020723405.1. Lineage (GTDB taxonomy): Bacteria > Pseudomonadota > Gammaproteobacteria > Burkholderiales > Thiobacillaceae > PFJX01. Next base: position 182,068 of record DYIY01000007.1, read on the forward strand.
CTCGATGATCTTGGCCACCACGCCGGCGCCGACGGTCCGGCCGCCTTCGCGGATGGCGAAGCGCAGACCTTCTTCCATGGCGATGGGGGCGATCAGGGCCACCGTGATGCTGATGTTGTCGCCAGGCATCACCATCTCGGTGCCGGCAGGCAGGTCAATCGCGCCGGTCACGTCCGTGGTGCGGAAGTAGAACTGGGGACGGTAGCCGTTGAAGAACGGGGTGTGACGGCCACCTTCGTCCTTGCTCAGCACGTAAATCTCGGCCGTGAACTTGGTGTGGGGGGTGATGGAACCCGGCTTGGCCAGCACCTGGCCACGCTCCACGTCTTCACGCTTGGTGCCACGCAGCAGCGCGCCGATGTTGTCGCCAGCCTGTCCCTGGTCCAGCAGCTTGCGGAACATTTCCACGCCGGTGCAGATGGTCTTCACCGTGGGCTTGATCCCGACAATTTCAATTTCCTCGCCCACCTTGATGATGCCCCGCTCCACACGACCGGTCACCACGGTGCCCCGACCAGAGATGGAGAACACGTCTTCCACAGGCATCAGGAACGGCTGGTCAATGGCCCGCTCGGGCTCGGGGATGTAGCTGTCCAGGGCGTCGGCCAGCTTGAAGATGCTGCCTTCGCCGATGTCGCTGGCGTCCCCTTCCAGGGCCTTCAGGGCGGAGCCGATGATGATGGGGGTGTCGTCTCCAGGGAAGTCGTACTTGGAGAGCAGTTCCCGAACTTCCATTTCCACCAGTTCCAGCAGCTCGGCGTCGTCCACCATGTCCGCTTTGTTCATGTAGACGATGATGTAGGGCACGCCCACCTGACGGGCCAGCAGAATGTGCTCACGGGTCTGGGGCATGGGGCCGTCGGCCGCAGACACCACCAGAATGGCGCCGTCCATCTGGGCGGCTCCGGTGATCATGTTCTTCACGTAGTCGGCGTGGCCGGGGCAGTCCACGTGGGCGTAGTGGCGGTTCGCCGTCTCGTATTCCACGTGGGCCGTGTTGATGGTGATGCCCCGGGCCTTCTCTTCCGGCGCAGAGTCAATGTCGGCGTAGTTCTTCGCAGCACCACCAAACTTCTTCGACAGAATCGTGGTGATCGCCGCAGTCAGCGTCGTCTTGCCATGGTCCACGTGCCCAATCGTTCCAACGTTCACGTGCGGTTTCGTACGCTCGAATTTTTCCTTGGCCATCGTCTTTCCCCTAGCAAAAACGGATGAACATCACACCCGGTCAACATTAAAAAAACTGGTGCCCATGGCCCGGATTGAACGGGCGACCTCTCCCTTACCAAGGGAGTGCTCTGCCACTGAGCTACATGGGCGAAAACCTTTACAACTGCAACCACTACTCCGCATCTGGAGCGGGTAGCGGGAATCGAACCCGCGTCATCAGCTTGGAAGGCTGAGGTTCTACCATTGAACTACACCCGCCTGGACCACATTCCCGTTCTCGGGGCCGCTCAATGGCGCGGCAATCCAACTCAAAATCGCAAACAGCAAATCTGGTGGTGGGGGAAGGATTCGAACCTTCGAAGGCAGTGCCGTCAGATTTACAGTCTGATCCCTTTGACCGCTCGGGAACCCCACCGGGAAAGCGCGGCATTATTCCGGGCTTCAGTTTTCTTGTCAATCACAAAGCGGGGTTATTTTGCGCTGCGCCAAGGCCCCCGCGCCTCAGACGTTGAACAGGAAGTTCATCACGTCCCCATCACGGACCACGTATTCCTTGCCCTCCGAGCGCATCTTGCCGGCTTCCTTGGCACCCTGTTCACCGCCACAGGCAATGAAATCCTCGAAGGCGATGGTCTGGGCGCGGATGAATCCCCGCTCGAAATCAGTGTGGATGACCCCGGCGGCCTGGGGGGCGGTGTCGCCCTTGTGGATGGTCCAGGCCCGCACTTCCTTCACCCCGGCGGTGAAGTAGGTCTGCAGACCGAGCAGGTCGTAGCCGGCGCGGATCAGGCGGTTGAGGCCCGGTTCGTGGAGCCCCATGGACTCCAGGAAATCCACCTTGTCGGCATCCTCCAGGGTGGCGATCTCGGCCTCGATGGCGGCACACAGGGCCACCACCGGCGCACCTTCCCTCTGGGCCAGGGCTTGCAGACGATCCAGGTGGGGGTTGTTCTCGAAGCCATCCTCGGCCACGTTAGCCACGTACATGGCCGGCTTGATGGTCATCAGGCACAAGGGGGCCAGCAGGGCCTTTTCCTCGGCGGAAAGCCCCAGGCTGCGGGCCGGCCGGGCTTCGTTGAGGTGGGGCAGCAACCGGTCGTAGACGGCGATGAGCTTCTGGGCCTCCTTGTCGCCGGCCCGGGCCTTCTTCGCGTCCCGGGCGTGGGCCTTCTCCACGGTGGCCAGGTCGGCCAGGGCCAGTTCGGTGCCGATCACCTCGATGTCGGAGAGGGGATCCACCCGTCCGGCCACATGGACTACGTTCTCATCCTCGAAGCAGCGCACCACGTTGACGATGGCGTCGGTCTCCCGGATGTTGGCCAGGAACTGGTTACCCAGGCCTTCACCCTTGGAGGCACCAGCCACCAGGCCGGCGATGTCGACGAATTCCACGATGGCCGGCACCACCCGCTGGGGTTTGACGATGTCGGCCAGTTGCTGCATGCGCGGATCCGGCACTTCCACGATGCCCACGTTGGGCTCGATGGTGCAGAAGGGGTAGTTCTCCGCCGCGATGCCGGCCTTGGTGAGGGCGTTGAACAGGGTGGACTTGCCCACGTTGGGCAGGCCGACGATGCCGCATTTGAGGCTCATGATTTTTCCGCTGAGGTGTTGGGGGTGGAAGGTGACGGGGGCTTGGTGTTGGCGCGCTTGACGGCGGCATTCCAGTCGGCTTTGGCGATGAGGGGCCACAGATCCAGGGCCCGATCCAGGGACTGGTCGATGTCGGCCTGCTCTTCCCGGCGAGGGGGCTTGAGCACGTAGCCGACCACCTCGTTGCGGTCACCGGGATGGCCGATGCCGACACGCAACCGCCAGTAGTCCTGGGTGCCCAGGTGGGCGGTGATGTCCTTGAGGCCGTTGTGGCCGCCCAGGCCGCCGCCGAACTTGAGGCGCAACTGGCCCGGCGGGATGTCCAGTTCATCGTGGACCACCAGGATTTCCGCCGGGGTGATGCGGTGGAAGCGGGCCAGGGCGCCGACGGCCTGGCCGGAGCGGTTCATGAAGGTCTGGGGCAGCAGCAGCCACAGCCCCTGGGGCCTGGCCAGTCCGGCCAGGCCATGGAATCGGGACTCCACGGAAAGCGAAACGCCCAGCTTTGCAGCCAGGCGTTCGCAAAACCAGAACCCGGCGTTATGCCGGGTGTCGGCATATTCCCGACCCGGATTGCCGAGGCCCACGACGAGGCGGACGGCGGCCTGCATCGTCGTCACGGCATCCGGTCAGGATGGGGACGGCCTCAGGCCGCCTCGCCGCCCTCGCCTTCGGCGCTGGCGGTCTTGCCGGCCAGGATGTTGACCACCACCTGGTCGTCACCGCGATGCAGGGCGGTGAGTTCCACGCCGGCGGGCAGGCTGAGCTGGGACAGGTGCAGACCCTGGCCGGCTTCCAGCTTGGACAGATCCACGGTGAGGAACTCGGGCAGGGCGTCGGGCAGACAGGTCACGTCCACTTCGGTGAGGATGTGGTTGACCACGCCGCCGCCCAGTTTCACGCCGGGGGCCACGTCGGCGTTGACGAAGTGCAGGGGCACCTTGAGGTGGACCTTGTGGGTGGCATCGACGCGCTGGAAGTCCACGTGCAGCACCAGGGGCTTGTAGGGGTGCATCTGGAAGTCGCGCAGCAGCACGTTTTCCTTGGCACCGTCCACGTTCATGGCCAGCACGGAGGAATGGAAGGCCTCGTTCTTCAGGGCGAAGTAGAGTTCCTTGTGGTCGAAGTCCACGGCCTGGGCGTCCTTGCCGCCCCCATAGACGATGCCGGGAACCCGGCCGGCGCGACGCAGGCGGCGGCTCGCTCCGGTGCCCTGCGCTTCGCGCTTGCTTGCATTGATTTCGATGTGCATGACTAAACTCCTTGGGGTTGAAGAAGGGCCGCCCGCGACCAGGCGGCCCGGTTGGGCGAGTCCGCTATTCGATGAACAGCGAGCTCACGGAATCCTCGTCGCTGATGCGGCGGATGGTTTCGGCCATGAGATTGGCCACGGAAAGCTGGCGGATCCGGGTGCAGGCCCGGGCCTCATCGCGCAAGGGGATGGTGTCGGTGACCACCAGTTCATCCAGGGCGGAATTGCTCACCCGCTGCACGGCGCTGCCGGACAGGACGGCGTGGGTGCAGTAGGCGATGACCTGCTTGGCGCCGTGCTCCTTGAGGGCACTGGCGGCTTCGCACAGGGTGTTGGCGGTGTCCACCATGTCGTCCATGATGAGGCAGGTACGGTCCTTCACGTCGCCGATGATGTTCATCACCTTGGCCACGTTGGGCTTGGGCCGCCGCTTGTCGATGATGGCCAGGTCGCACTCCAGGCGCTTGGCCACGGCCCGGGCGCGCACCACGCCGCCCACGTCGGGGGAGACCACCATCAGGTTGTCGTAGTTCTGCTTCCAGATGTCGCCCATGAGGATGGGCGTGGAATAGATGTTGTCCACCGGAATGTCGAAGAAGCCCTGAATCTGGTCAGAGTGGAGGTCCATGGTCAGCACCCGGTTCACGCCGACCACGGTGAGCATGTCGGCCACCACCCGGGCGGTGATGGGCACCCGGGCGGAGCGTACCCGGCGATCCTGGCGGGCATAGCCCAGGTAGGGGATGGCAGCGGTGATGCGGCCGGCGGAGGCCCGGCGCAGGGCGTCCACCATGAGCATGATCTCCATCAGGCTGTCGTTGGTGGGGGCGCAGGTGGACTGGAGTACGAACACGTCCTTGCCGCGCACGTTCTCCAGGATCTCCACGTTCACCTCGCCGTCCGAGAAACGGCCCACCGTCGCCCGGCCGAGATGGATGTTGAGATGCCTCACCACATCCTCGGCCAGCCTGGGATGGGCGTTGCCGGTGAACACCATCAAGCTGTCGTATGCCATTTTCGAGCCCCGCCTCCTCGCCACGCCGAATGCCCCCCCATCGGCGCGTCGATCGCAAAGTGCAATTAACGCAAAAAACAACACAAAAACAAAAAAGCGTGCAGCACCAGCGGCACGCTCTTCGTCCCGCCACAAAGGCGGGCGCCTTATCTGGCTGGGGAGGTAGGGATCGAACCTACGAATGCCGGAATCAAAATCCGGTGCCTTACCACTTGGCGACTCCCCAAGTACTGCCCGACCGCTTCAATCGGCAAACCCGTGCAGGGGATGCAGATCGACGCCATCGGCAACAAAACCCCTCATCGAATCCGGCAGGGCGGCCAACACCCGCTCCGCCTGGCGCCGCTCCGGAAAGGCCGCGAACACACAGGCCCCCGAACCGGTCATGCGCGCCTCACCCCATTGCCCCAGCCAGTGCAGATGCTCGGCCACCGGGGGGTTCAGCGCGCAGGCCACGGGCTGCAAATCATTGTGCCCGAAGCCATCCGAGAGGGCCGAGATTGTGACTTCCGGCGTATTCCGTGTCAATCCCGGATGGGAAAAGATGGCCGGCGTGGACACCTGGACGGGTGGCGTCAGCACCACATAGCTGGCCGGCGCAGGCGCCCAGGGCGTGAGCACTTCCCCTACCCCCTGGGCGAAGGCTGACCGGCCGAAGACGAACACCGGCACGTCAGCCCCCAGGGCCAGGGCCAGGGCCTGCAATTCCTTGCGGGGCAGGTGCAAGCCCCACAACCGGTTGAGGGCCAGCAGGACGGTGGCCGCGTCGGAACTCCCGCCCCCCAGGCCGCCCCCCAGGGGCAGCCGTTTTTCCAGGCGGATGTCGGCTCCCAGACGACAGCCGGTGTGTTGCTGGAGCAGGCGGGCGGCCCGCCAGCAGAGGTCTGCTTCCACGGGCACCCCGGGCAGGGGATCCAGTCGGCGGATGTCACCATCCGGGCGTGCTTCGATCAGCAGGGCGTCGGCCCGGTCCAGGAAGCGGAACACGGTCTGCAACAGGTGATAACCATCGGGCCGGCGCCCCACCACGTGGAGGAACAGGTTGATCTTGGCCGGGGCCGGAAAGCTGGGCCATTGCCAATTCACCGGCGGCCCTTCCCACGGTTGCACTTCAAGGCAGCTCCCAGCGGTCCACCACCAGCCGCACCTCCAGGGCATCGCCCCGGCGGGCCAGCAGCTTGCCGGGCAGGGGCCGCTCCCCCTGGGGGGCGTAACGGCTGAACTCGATGCGCCAGTCGTCCTGTTCCAGCACCGCCAGCCGGCCGTCGGCATCCGGCTCGGCCCGGTAGGGCGTATCGGGCCTGGGCTGGCCCACCACCCACCAGCCCAGGCCCCGCAGGGGCAGTTCCAGGCCCAGGGCCTGGCGGGCCAGGGTATCGGGGTCGGCGGCGCGCAGGGTCTGGCCCTTGGCGTCGGTGAGGGCCACCCCATCGGGGTCGCTGCGGATTTCCGCCACCCCCTGGCCCAGAGGGGTGTTGAGCAGCAGTTCCTCGAAACGCCCCATACGCTTCCAGGCCAACCCGCCCGAGAAGGATTCCTCGCCATGGCGCACGGCCACCCGGCCCTCCAGGTGGAAAGCGGCGGGGGGAGGGGTCGGAACGAAGGTGGTCCGGGCCCCCGTGTCCGGTGTGAATCCGGGCAACGCGGCACACCCCTCCAGGAGCAGGACCAGCGCGGCCGCCAGGCCGCGCCCGCCAAGCCCCATCAGGGCTTCAGCCGCGAGGACACCTCGCGCAGGGTCTCGTTGTCCGGCTCCCGCTCCAGGCCGGTCTTCCAGACCTTGCGGGCCTCGTCCCGGTCACCCTTCATCCACAGGGCCTCACCATAGTGGGCGGCGATTTCGGCGTCGGGTTTGACAGCATAGGCCCGGCGCAGGTAATCCACGGCCTCGCCGTAGCGCTTGGCCTTGAACAGGGCCCAGCCCATGCTGTCCAGAATGAAGGGATCCTCGGGTTCCAGCTTCAGGGCCTTTTCCAGGAGTTCGATGGCTTCCTTGATCCGGTCCGTGCGGTCCGCCAGGGTATAACCCAGGGCGTTGTAGGCATGGGCATATTCCGGCTTGATCTGGATCAGCCGGCGCAGGTCCTTTTCCAGCACATCCAGGCGGTTGGTCTTGTCGGCGGCCATGGCCCGGTCGTAAAGGAGTTCCGGCGTGTCGGGCACGACTTCCAGGGCCTGGCTGAGAATGGTGAACACCCCTTCGTGGTCCTTGGCTTCGCGCAGCAACTGGGCTTCCGTCTGGGCCCGCTGGACCCGCTCGGCATCGCTGGAGGGCGTCAATCCAGCCAGCCATTCCCGGGCCTGGGCCAGCTTGCCCTGCTTGCCCAACACCAGGGCGACCCGCAACTGGGCGTCGAACACCCCCCGTCCCCGGGCCACGGACTTGTACCAGGTGAGGGCCTCCTCCAGGTCGCCGCGCACCTCGGCCAACTGGCCCAGATAGAGGCGCACGTTGCCCTCGTCGGGATGGCCCAGGTCCAGCGCTTTCAGGAAACTGGCCTTGGCGCTGTCCGGATCGTTGGTCTGGAGAGCCACCAGGCCCACGGAGAAATGGGCTTCCGGATCGTCGGGATTGTCCCGGGTCATGGTTTCGAACTGGGCCCGGGACTCGGCCAGATTGCCCGAGCGGGCCAATTGCCGGGCGTAGCTGAGACGCACCTCCCGGGCGTGGGGATTGGCGGCCAGATAGTCCTTGAAATAGGCCAGGACGGCGGCATCCCCCTGGGCCTTTTGCAGGACCTGCCCTTTGAACAGGGCCGCCGACTCCCAGCCGGGTTTGATGCGTAGAGCCTCGTCCAGGGCCCCCAGGGCCCGGGGCGCCTGACCGGCCTGCCAGGCCACCTGGGCCACGGCGAACTGGGGCTCCGGGGTACCCGGAAAACCGGTGGCCAGATCCGCCACCAGATCCAGCACGGCCGGCTTGTCCTTCTGCTTGGCGATGAGGCCATGCAATTGCATGAACATCTCCCCGCCCTTGCCGGTGCGCAGCCAGGCCATCAGGTGGGGCTTGGCTTCGTCCAGGCGGCCGGCGCTCACCAGCAGGGAGGCCAGGGTCTGGCGGGCTTTGGCCGACTGGGGCTCCAGTTCCAGCCAGAGCAGGGCATTCTTGAGGGCCAGGGCCGACTGGCGGGCGTAAAGGGCCACTTCGGTGGCCCGGCGGGCCACCCGGGCATCCCGGGTCTTGCCGGCCAGATCGGCGTAGGCTTCGGCGGACAGCTTCAACTCTCCCCGCTGTCCGGCGATCTCCCCCAGCAGGAACTGATACAGCATCTGGGAACTGAGCCCCTCGGCGGCGGCTGGCGCCAGCGGCACGGCGGGCGTCTCCAGAATCGGCGACTGGGCGCAGGCCGAGAGGGAGAACGCGAGCAAGGCAAGGAAGAGGGGCTTGGCGTGCATGCTGGGGTCCTTGGAGGTGTCAGGCGATTATGCTAGACACGCCCACCCCTGGGAAGTTGCCTGGGCTACCATCGCCAGGCCCTTCCATGCCACCCGTGCCATGCCTGAACTACCGGAAGTCGAAACCGTCCGCCGGGGCCTCGCCCCCCATCTGCTGCAACGCCGCCTCACCGGAGCCCGGGTGCGGGAATCCCGCCTGCGCTGGCCCGTCCCCGCCGGGCTGGATGCCCTGCTGGCCGGCCGGACCATCGAGGGACTGGACCGGCGTGGCAAATACCTGATCTTCCACCTGGATCGGGGCGGCTTCATCTGCCATCTGGGCATGTCCGGCAGCCTGCGCCTGTGCTCCGGCGACACGCCGGCCGACCGGCACGATCATCTGGATCTGCTGTTGGAGGGAGGCACCCTGCTGCGCTACCGGGATCCCCGCCGCTTTGGCGCCCTGCTGTGGAGCGATACGCCGGAACATCACCCCCTGCTCGCCGGCCTGGGGGTGGAACCCCTGGAGACGGCCTTCGACGGCGCCTTCCTCCACGACCTGTGCCGGGGCCGGAACCTGGCCATCAAACTGCTGCTGATGGACGCCCACCGGGTGGTGGGCATCGGCAACATCTACGCCAACGAAGCCTTGTTCCAGGCCGGCATTTCGCCCCGCCAGGCGGCCGGTCGCCTGTCCCGGCCCCGCTGCGACATCCTGGCGGCGGCGGTGCAGGACACCCTGACCCGGGCCATCGCCGCCGGCGGCAGCACCCTGCGGGATTTCGTGGACGGCCAGGGTAATCCGGGCTACTTCCAGCAGCAGTATTTCGTCTATGCCCGGGCCGGGGAACCCTGCCGGCGCTGCGCCACACCCATCCGTCTGGTCCGCCAGGGGGGCCGGGCCAGTTATTTCTGCCCCAATTGCCAGAAACGTTGACCCGGGTCATGGCACCGCCCCGAACCCCTTGAAAATAGGCGCACCCTTGCCAGGGACATAGGCCTTTTGTGCTAGAGTCCGCCTGGTCCTTTAACAGGGGCGACCCGGCACCCGGAGGAGAACGATGACAACACCCTCTCTCGTCAGTGATTTCGAGGCCTACAGCCAATGGCGCATGGATCTGTCCAGACGCATCGGCGAGTATCGGCAATGGCTCAATCGCGAGGACCTCAATGACTCCCAGCGGGACCTGCGCCTGCAACAACTCATCGACCGCCTGGCGGAAGACAAGTTGCACGTGGCCTTCATCGCCGAGTTCTCCCGGGGCAAGTCGGAACTCATCAACGCCATCTTCCTCTCCGATCTGAAGCAGCGCCTGCTGCCCTCCACCGCCGGGCGCACCACCATGTGCCCCACCGAGCTGCTCTACGACCCGGCCAAGAAGCCCATGATCGAGCTGCTGCCCATCGAGACCCGGGGCTCCAACGCAACCATCAGCGAATACCGGGGCTACCCGGACGAGTGGACCCAGGTGACCATGGACACCACCTCGCCGGACAGCGTGACCCAGGCCATGCAGGAAGTCTGCCGGGTGAAGAACGTATCCATTGACGATGCCACCCGCTACGGCCTGTTCAACCCCGAGGACAAGGAATCCAGCCTCAACCTCAACGACGACGGCACGGTGAGCATCCCGGCCTGGCGCCACGCCATCATCAATTTCCCCCACCCTTTCCTGGAAAAGGGCCTGGTGGTCTATGACACCCCGGGCCTCAACGCCATCGGCGTGGAACCGGAACTGACCTTCAACCTGCTGCCCAACGCCCACGCGGTGCTGTTCGTGCTGGCCGCCGACACCGGGGTGACCAAGTCGGACATCGAGGTGTGGCGCAACCACATCTATGCCCGGGGTAACAACCGGGGGCGCCTGGTGGCCCTCAACAAGATCGACGGCCTGTGGGACGAACTGAAGACCGAGGCCCAGATCCAGGCGGAGCTGGACGGCCAGGTGAAGTCCTGCGCCGAGCTGCTGGGTGTGGATGCCAGCCAGGTCTTCCCGGTCTCCGCCCAGAAGGGTCTTCTGGCCAAGATCAACGGCGATCAGAATCTCCTGGCCCGCAGCCAGTTGGCCGGGCTGGAAAAGGCCCTCTCCGAGGAACTGATCTCCTCCAAGCAGGCCATCGTCCGGGACCAGACGGAGGCGGAACTGGGCGACCTGCTGGACAACAGCCTGGCCCTGCTCCATTCCCGGCGCAAGGGCGTGGAAGAGCAACTGGGCGAGTTACGCGGGCTCCAGGGCAAGAATCAGGATGTGGTGGAACACATCATGGCCAAGATTTCCAACGACAAGGAAACCTTTGAGAAGGGCCTGCAACAGTTCCAGGCCCTGCGTTCCATCTACTCCCAGCAGAGCATCAAACTGTTTTCCCAGATCGGCATGGACGTGCTGCGTTCCGAGGTGCGCGAGGCCCGGGAAGCCATGGTGAAGAGCCGTTTCACCAAAGGCATCCGCGACGCCATGACCGGCTTCTTCAAACAGGTGGAGACCCACCTGGACGGCGCCAACGGCCAGATCGAGGAAATCAACAAGATGATGGAGGCCATGTACCGCAAGCTCAATTCCGAGCACGGCATCAACCTCATTTCCATCCCGCCCTTCTCCATGCTCCGCTACCGCAAGGAAATGCAGCGCCTGGAAGAGGCCTACGACCAGAAGTTCAACACCTTCTACACCTTCCTCACCACCGAGCAGTACACCCTGACCTCCCGTTTCTTCGAAACATTGGCCAGCCGGGTGGTACAGGTCTTCGACATCCTCAACAAGGACGTGGAGAACTGGCTCAAGGCCATCATGTCGCCCATGGAAAGCCAGGTGCGGGAACACCAGATGCAGTTGCGCCGCCGCCTGGAAAGCGTGAAACGCATCCACAAGGCGGCCGATACCCTGGAAGACCGGATCGGCGAACTGGACGGCATGCACGCCGAGGTGCAGCGGCAGATCGACGAACTCAACCGCATCACCAACGGCATCCGTGCCACCCTGTCGCCCCAGGCCATGCCGGGTCAAGCGGTCATGGCGGCCTGAGCGCCCTCCCGCAAAGGAAACGCGCGGCCCGGGTGGCCGCGCTTTTCATTTGCAAGGGTCGATCACCAGCCCGGGGTCATTTGCCGGCGGTCAGGGCCTGGTACTTGGCATAGAGCTGATCCTTGTCTTCCACGTAATCCGGGTTGATCGGGATGCAGTCCACGGGACAGACTTCCCGGCACTGGGGGGTGTCGAAGTGGCCGATGCACTCGGTGCACTTGTTGGGGTCGATGATGTAGATGTCCTCCCCCTGGGTGATGGCCCCATTGGGGCATTCGGGTTCGCACACATCGCAGTTGATGCACTCGTCGGTGATCATCAGGGCCATGGCATTTTCCTATTCAGTTGTTCAAAGCAAAGCGATCCGCCAGCCGGGAAGCCACCAGGGGATGCACGAACGGCCGCACATCCCCGCCCAGCCGGGCGATCTCGCGGACCATGCTGGCGGAGACGAACATATGCTGCTCCGCCGGCGTGAGAAACACCGTCTCCAGTTCCGGGTCCAGGCGCCGGTTCATGCCGGCCAGTTGGAACTCGTACTCGAAGTCCGACACCGCCCGCAGCCCGCGCAGCACCAGACAGGCCCCCTGGCTACGCACGAAATCCACCAGCAGGCCGGAGAACGGCACCACCCTCACCCCCGGCAGGTCGGCAAGCACTGCCTGCGCCAGTTCAACCCGTTCCTCCAAGTCGAAGAAAGGCTGTTTGGGCACGTTGCTGGCCACCGCCAGCACTACCTCGTCGGACAGGCGCAGGGCCCGTCGCACCAGATCCTCGTGGCCCCGGGTCAGGGGATCGAAGGTTCCGGGATAGACGATGGTACGGTTCAAACGGTCTCCAGCAGGCAGAAATGGGACAGGCCGGCCCGGCCGGAGCGCAGGACGGCATAGCCTTCCGGCGCCAGGGGCTGGGGCGATTCGGCGTAGATTTTACCGCCGGGATTGAGCCGTGTCGCCGCGCTTCGCAATGCGGGCTCCAGCAAATCCCCACTGAAGGGCGGGTCAAGCAGGATCAGATCGAAGCATTCCCCCGGCCCGGACAGGTAGCTCAGGGCGTCCTGGCGGCGCACCTCCACCATGGGCGCCGGCAGTTCCGCCGCGTGGCGACGCAGGGCCGCCTCCGCCGCCGCCTCCCGCTCCAGCATCAGCACCCGCCCCGCTCCCCGGGAGGCCGCCTCGAAGCCCAGTGCACCGCTGCCGGCGAAGGCGTCCAGGCAGGACCAGCCGTGGAGGCGCTGGCCCAGCCAGTTGAACAGGGTTTCCCGGACCCGGTCCGGGGTGGGGCGCAGGCCCGGCAGGTCGGGAAAGCGCAACAGCCGGCTGCGGAACTGGCCGCCGACGATGCGCACCACGTTGCCGGGCTGGCTATTGGGCCGGCTTTTCAAGCTGCCCGCCGACGATGACGGTGCTCATGGCCGCAGGCTTCACCCGGGCCTGGAAGGCACGCAGGACGTCCTCCCGGGTCACGGCCGCCACCTTGGCCGAGTAGGCGTCGAGCCAGTCCAGGGGCAGGTTGTAGAAGCCGATGACGGCCAGGTACTCCAGGATCTTCTTGTTGCTGTCGATGCGCAGGGGGAAGCCGCCGATCAGGTTGTTCTTGGCCTGGGCCAGTTCGGCTTCGCTGGGGCCGTCCTGCAGATAGCGGGCCAGCTCCGCCCGGGCCGATTCCACCGCTTCCCGGGTGGCGTCCCGGCGGGTTTGCAGGCCGATCTGGAAGGGCCCCTGCTCGGCCATGGGAATGAAGTAGCTGTAGACGCTGTAGGCCAAGCCCTTCTTCTGGCGGATGGTCTCGGTGAGGCGGGAGTCGAAGCCGCCGCCGCCCAGCACGTAGTTGCCCACGTGCAGGGGGAAGTAGTCGGGATCCACCCGCTTCAGGCCGGGCAAGCCCATGAACAGGTGGCTCTGGGTGGCATGGTGGGGAATCACCAGCTCCCCCCCCTTGTCCCGCACCGGCACCGGGGCGATGGGGGGCGGGGCATCGCCAGCCGGCAGGCCGGCCGCCATTTGACTGGCCAGGGCCTCCGCCTCGGCGCGGGTGACGTCGCCCATGATGGACAGCACCATGCCGGCGGCACGGTAGTGGGTGCGATGGAAGTCGGCCAGTTGCGCCCGGGTGAGGGACTTCACGCTGTCCTCCTCGCCACTGTCGTCCAGAGCGTAGGGATGGTCACCGTAAAGGGCCTGCTGGAAGGCCTTGGCCCCGATGGTCTCGGGCTGGATGGCGGCCTCCTGGATGGCGGCGATGACCCGGGCCTTTTCCCGCTCCAGGATGTCGATGTCAAAGCGGGGCGCGGTCAGAACCGCCGTCAACAGGGCCAGGGCAGCGTCCCGCTCCGACTTGCCGGACAGGGTGCGCAGGGTGAAGCCGGCCCGGTCTCCGTCCAGGCGGCCGGACATCTGGGCCCCCACGTCGGCCAGCTTCTCGGCGATGTCCTTCTCCGAGTAGGGGCCGGCGCCCAGGCTCATCAGGTGGCGGGTCAGGTTGGCCAGGCCCGAGGTGGCCCGGGTATCCCGGGCGCTGCCGGCGGGGAAGTCGGCGCTCAGGTCCAGCATGGGCAGGTCGTGGTTTTCCACGAAAAACACCCGGGCACCCTGGGGCGTGGTCCATTGCTGGATGTTGAGGCCGGCCCAGGCGGCGGACGTCAGCAACAGGGCCAGCAGACCGGCGAACAGGGTCTTAGCGGACATGGCCGGCTCCCATCAGATTGCGCTGGAACTGGGGCTGTCCTTCGGGCAGGGGCTGGGGGTCCAGCACCGCCACGGTCAGCCGGTCGTCCACCAGGTACTTGGCGGCCACCGCCTGGACGTCGGCGGCACTCACTTCCCGCAGCCGGGCATAGCGGGTGTCCCGGTCCCGGTAATCCAGGCCCGCCGTGGTCCATTCGCCGATCTGCATGGCCTGGTAGAACAGGGAATCCTGCTGGAACACCTGGCCCGCCAGGACCTGGGCCTTGACCCGGGCCAGTTCCGTCTCGCTCACCCCCTCCCGGGCAATGCGGTCGATCTCGGCCTTGAGGGCGGCCTGGACCTCCGCCACGGTCTTGCCTTCGGCCGGGGTGGCCTCGGCGTAGAACAGGGCCGGCCCCCGGGCGATGCCGTCGTAGCCGGCACCGGCGTCGGTGGCCAGGCGCCGCTCACGCACCAATGACTGATTGAGACGGGCGGAGGCGTGGCCGTCCAGCACACCGGCCAGAATTTCCAAAGCGTAGGGGTCCCGCTCCTTGTCCGGATCGGACAGGCGGGGTGCATGCCAGGCCAGGGCCACCACAGGCAGCTTGGCGGGGGCCTTCACCGTGACCTGCTTGGTGCCCGGTTGCGCCGGTTCCTGCTGGACCTTGCGCACAGGCAAGGCGCGGGCCGGGATGGGCCCGAAATACTGTTCGGCCCAGACCATGACCTGCTTCGGATCCACGTCGCCGGCCACCACCAGGGTGGCGTTGTTGGGGGCATACCAGCGCTCGTACCACTGGCGGGCGTCGGCCACGCCCATGTTCTTCAGGTCGTCCATCCAGCCGATCACCGGGTGCCGGTAGGGATGGGCCTGCCAGGCCGTGGCCATCATGGCCTCGTAGAGCTTGGCCTGGGGATTGTCCTCGGTGCGCATGCGCCGCTCCTCCATGACCACGTTGATCTCCTTGGCGAATTCGTCCGGGGAAAGGATCAGGTTGGCCATGCGGTCGGCTTCGAGCTTCAGGGCCAGTTCCAGGCGATCCTTCTGCAGGGTCTGGAAATAGGCTGTGTGGTCCCGGGAAGTGAAGGCGTTCTCCCGGCCGCCGGCGGCGGCGATCCGCTTGGAGAACTCCCCGGCGGGCACCTCCTTGGTACCCTTGAACATCATGTGTTCCAGCACGTGGGCCACGCCGGTGGCGCCGTAGCTTTCGTCCATGCTGCCGGCCCGGTACCAGACCTGGGAAACCACCACCGGCGCCCGGCGGTCCGTTTTGACAATGACCTTGAGGCCGTTGCCCAGGGTCTGTTCCACGATCTCGGCCCGGGCCGGCAGGGCCAGGGCGGCGGCCAGACCGGCCAGAAGCAGGGTTCTTTTCATCGCTGGGTGAAATAGGGGGGAAAGGGGTCGCATGATAGAATTTCCGGGCTTTCAACGCAGCCTGTGACAGACCCATCCCGTGTTTGGTTTCTTCAAGTCCCGCAAATCCGGCACCCCCGACGACGCCCCGGCGACCGATGTCCCGCAAGAGGCCGCTGTCCCACCTGCTACCGAACCGGTTCCCGAACCCCCTCTGCCCGCCGTGCCCGAAGCGGCGGCGGAACCCGCCCCCAGGCAGTCCTGGGCCCAGCGCCTCAAGCAGGGCCTGGCCCGCACCCGCACCGCCTTCACCGGCCAGATCGCCGGCCTGTTCGGCGTGGGGGCCAAGATCGACGAGGCCCTGTTCGAGGAACTGGAAACCGTGCTGCTCACCGCCGACGTGGGGGTGGAGGCCACCAGCCACCTGATCGAACGGCTGCGGGCCCGGGTGAAGAAAGACAAGATCACCGAAGCGGAACAGCTCAAGGGCGCCCTGAAGGCCGAACTGGGCGAGCTTCTGGCCCCCCTGGAGCAGCCCCTGGTCACCGGCCCGGCCAAGCCCTTCGTCATCATGCTGGCCGGGGTCAACGGCGCCGGCAAGACCACCACCATCGGCAAGCTGGCCCGGCGCTTCCAGGCGGAAGGCAAGTCCGTGCTGCTGGCCGCCGGCGACACCTTCCGGGCCGCCGCCCGGGAACAACTCGGCGAATGGGGCCGGCGCAACAATGTGGAAGTGATCCAGTCCCAGGCCGGCGACCCGGCGGCAGTGATCTTCGACGCCCTCCACGCGGCCACGGCCCGGGGCATCGACGTCGTCCTGGCCGACACGGCGGGCCGCCTGCCCACCCAGCTCCATCTGATGGACGAGATCCGCAAGGTGAAACGGGTGTTGCAGAAGGCCGATCCCGGCGCCCCCCACGAAGTGCTGCTGGTGCTGGACGCCAACATCGGCCAGAACGCCCTGCTCCAGGTGAAGGCCTTCGACGAGGCCCTGGGCCTCACCGGCCTGGTCATGACCAAGCTGGACGGCACCGCCAAGGGCGGGGTCATCGCCGCCCTGGCAAAAAAACAACCGGTGCCGGTGCGCTTCATCGGCGTGGGCGAGGGTCTCGAAGACCTGCAACCCTTCCGCGCCGGCGAGTTCGTGGACGCCCTGTTCGAATGATCCCGGGATGATCGAGCTCGCCGGCGTCACCAAACGCTACCCCGGGGGCCACGAGGCCCTGTCCGACGTAAGCCTGAAGATCGAGCAGGGGGAACTGGTCTTCCTCACCGGCCATTCCGGCGCCGGCAAGAGCACCCTGCTCAAGCTGGTGGCGGCCATCGAGCGGCCCACGGTGGGCCACGTCATCGTCAACAGCCAGAACGTGGGCCGCATGAAGCGCCCCGCCCTGCCCTTCTTCCGGCGCAACATCGGCCTCATCTTCCAGGACCACAAGCTGCTCTACGACCGCAGCGTGTTCGACAACGTGCTGCTGGCCCTGCACATCCAGGGCCTCACCGGCAACGACGCAGCCAAGCGGGTGCGGGCGGCCCTGGACAAGGTGGGCCTGCTGAAGAAGGAAAAGGCCCGGCCCATCACCCTGTCCGGCGGCGAACAGCAGCGCCTGTGCATCGCCCGGGCCATCGTCAGCCGGCCGGCCCTGGTGCTGGCCGACGAACCCACCGCCAACCTGGACGACGCCTACGCCAAGGACATCATGGACATGTTCCGGGCCTTCAACGAAGTGGGCGTCACCCTGCTCATCTCCACCCACGACCAGGACCTGATCCAGCGCTACGGCGGGCGGAACGTGCACCTGGCCTACGGGAAGCTGGTGCAATGAAGGCCTGGCTCGCCCATCACCTGCACAGCCTGAAGATCGCCGTCCGGCGCTTTCTCGACGCCCCGGTGGCCGGCCTGTTCACCATCCTGGTCATCGGTGTGGCCGTGGCCATGCCCGCCGGCCTCTACCTGTTGCTGGACAACCTGGACCGGGCGGCCGGGGGCATCCGTCCCCAGGCGGAAGTGACGGTATTCCTCAAGACTGAACTGGCCCCCGCCCAGGGCAAGGCCCTGGCAGACCGCATCGCCGGCCAGCCGGAGGTGGCCCAGGTGCGCTTCGTCAGCCGCCAGGAGGGGGTGGGCAAGCTGGAAGCCGCCGGCCTGTCCGACATTGCCGCCGGCCTGCCCGACAACCCCCTGCCCGACGCCCTGGTGGTCACTCCCCGGGATACCACCCCCGCCGCCCTGGAAAACCTGGGAACCCGGCTGCGACAACTGGAAGAAGCGGACCGGGTGCTCATGGACACCGACTGGATCAAGCGCCTGGCCGCCCTCATGGGTCTGGGCCACGACCTGGTGTTCATGCTGTCCACCATGCTGGGTCTGGCCCTGGCCGCCATCACCGCCAACACCATCCGCCTGCAGATCTATGCCCAGCGGGACGAGATCGAAGTGGCCCGGCTCATCGGCGCCACCGACCGCTTCATCCGCCGGCCCTTCCTCTATTTCGGCGGCATCCAGGGCCTGGCCGGCGGCCTGACCGGCGGCGCCCTGGTGAGTCTGGGCGCCACCCTGCTGGACACCAGTGTGGAAAGAGTGGCTGCCGCCTACGGCGCCCAATTCACCCTGGCCAGCCTGACCCCCCTGGACCTGATCCTGCTGGCGGCCCTGAGCGCCATCCTGGGCTGGCTGGGCGCCTATTTCGCCGTGGGCCAGGCCCTGCGACAGGTGGAACAATCCTGACCAGGAACTTTCCAGTCTTAGCACTCTCATAGCGCGAGTGCTAAAATTGGACTGACTGGTATGCAGGAGGTTTTTACATGACCGCTCAAGCTTTGAACTTCCCCGTTCCCTCTGCCTTGGGGAGCCTGGAAAACTACATCCAGGCCGTGAACCGTTTCCCGCTCCTGAGCGCGGAACAGGAACACGATCTGGCTGTCCGCCTGCGCGATCACAATGATCTGGAAGCGGCACGGCAACTGGTGCTCTCCCATCTCCGCCTGGTGGTGGCCATCGCCCGGGGCTACCTGGGTTACGGGCTACCCCACGCCGACCTGATCCAGGAAGGCAACGTGGGCCTCATGAAGGCCGTCAAGCGCTACGACCCGGACCGGGGCGTGCGGTTGGTGTCCTTTGCCGTGCACTGGATCAAGGCGGAAATCCACGAGTTCATCCTGAAGAACTGGCGGCTGGTCAAGGTAGCCACCACCAAGGCCCAGCGCAAACTGTTCTTCAACCTGCGCAGCATGAAGCAGGGCAGCGGCACCCTGAGCGCCGCCGAAGTGGAGCAGGTGGCCCAGGCACTCAACGTCCCGGAATCGGACGTGCGGGAAATGGAAACCCGTCTGTACGGTCAGGATATGGCTCTGGAACCCAGTCTGGATGACGAGGAAGACGCCTACGCGCCCATCGCCTATCTGGCCGCGCCCAATGCCGAACCGACCCAGCACCTGGAAATTGCCGAACGGGAACGGATGGCCGGCGA
The DNA here is from genome assembly GCA_020723405.1 of Thiobacillus denitrificans. Taxonomy (GTDB): domain Bacteria; phylum Pseudomonadota; class Gammaproteobacteria; order Burkholderiales; family Thiobacillaceae; genus PFJX01. The sequence goes on from DYIY01000007.1 coordinate 200,992, forward strand.
AGGACTGAGTCTGGCCCTGGGCACCCTGGACGAGCGCAGCCGGCATATCGTGGAATCCCGCTGGCTGGCTGAAGACAACCCCGCCACACTGCACGAACTGGCGGCCATCTACGGCATTTCCGCCGAACGGGTACGGCAGATCGAGGCCAAGGCCCTGCAGAAACTCCGGGGCGCCCTCAGCCGTTGAGTATCCCGGCGCCAACAAAAAGCCCCGCTTCCGCGGGGCTTTTTGTTGGCGCCCGAGCTTATCAGAACAGGGAACCCAGCACGACCGAGAAGAGGCTGAACCAAGCCCACGCGATCATCACGAGGACAATGGTCAGGGGAAGATTCGCTTTGCTGAACATGGGCTTTCTCCTTGAATGGGCGGATTCTAACTTTCCGCCGCAAGCCCCGGCAACACCCATGACAGGGTCTTTACGACGAACCTCCAGCCCCCCCGCCTGGCCCAGGGGCATGGCGCCCGACCGGCAGGATGGCGGGCAAGCCGGGCCGGTTCCGGCCGGTCAGGACACAAAACAAAAACGGCCTGCATCGCTGCAAGCCGTTTTTGATTTCTACTGGCGTCCCCACGGGGATTCGAACCCCGGTTACCGCCGTGAAAGGGCGATGTCC